>NZ_CP072453.1:2400000-3600000 GCF_019343475.1 Providencia sp. R33
CGAGATGCAGAACTTTTCGGCATGCCTAATTCATTGACTAACGTCGTAACGGTAAGCTCATTACCTGAACGTAAAAATAACTGATAAACATCAACGACGCTGTTTAAAATACTCATGCATCAAAACCTTGAGTGAGAACACCGTAATCTTGCGGCTTTCTATCACGTAAATAAGGAATGGTTAAACGGGTATGGGCTTGTAAAACAAAATCAATTTCGCCCATCAACAACGCTTCGCCATCACAGGTTGCTTCACAAAGTACTTGTCCACGTGGCCCTAACAGTTTACTGCCACCAAATAAATACAGATCCCCCTCATGGCCCCAGCGGTTAACCGCCAGTAAATGTGCGCCATTTTCCAAAGAACGGGATGCAGTATTAATATCCCACATGTCTTTATCTTGCACACACCATGCAGAAGGTGCGATGAGTAGCTCTGCCCCCTGAAGTGTAAGAATACGCGCAACTTCAGGGAAACCCATGTCATAACAAATCATGATGCCAATTTTACCAATTGGCGTGTCAAACACAGGGAAGCTATCACCGCGGCTAAACCATTGTTTTTCTATGCCAAAAGCATGAACTTTTCGAAACACACCGCTGATGCCTTCACATCCTGGGTTCCAAACGCCAACTGAGTTATAGATATCCCCAAGGTAATCACCACGTTCAACAAAACCGCTCACAATGGTGATATTTAAGCGTGTCGCAAGTTCACTAAATAAGCGATACGTTTCACTTCCTGTAGAATCGCTGAGATCCCACAGCTTTGTATTCAGCAAATCGCCGCGATAACCTGTTGTGGCCAACTCTGGAAAACAAATCAATTTCGCCCCAGACGCTGCCGCTTGTTCGCATAACAGCGCCATGCGCTGCAAGTTACCTTGTTTATTTCCCAGCTCAGAATCAAACTGAGCAAGGGCAACTTTGACCTTGCTATCTGACATTGCGCTTTCCTTAATCTAAGTGAGCCACTTTGCGAAAATGCACAGTATCGACACCTTTTACTTTTGCTTGCCAGCACATACCAATCCAATAAGCCAGCGCACCTGTAATTAAAGAATTAAGAGCAGGAATACCATAATCAGCATGGAATGGCCCTAATTCTGATGTTCCCCAACCCACGATGACGGCTAACAACCACACAACGAGTGTGATAGGGTTATAAGCTTCACAACTGGATGGCAGCACACCTTGCTCACGGGTGATATCAAGCTCTTTGCGGTCGCGTTTTAAGATGTAATAGTCGACAACCATGATCCCTGCAACAGGCGGGATAGCGATGCCTAAGTAAATCAAAAAGCTAATAAAATTGTCTAAAATACCTAACATGGAGGCAATCGTGCCGAAAACACCAATAACCCATGTTAAATAACGACGGTCAAAACGCTTATTAAAGATAGCGTTAAGCAGCGTTGAAAAGCCTAGTGATGATGAATATAGGTTAATGTCGTTCATTTTTATGGTGGCAAAGATAACAATCGAAGCACCTAATAAGCCCGTTAATGCCATCATCAAATCAAATACTTGGCTAGTACGTAATGCTAATGCCATCAGTACCGCTATCATATTGACTAAAAGCTCACCGAAAAATGTTCCGATTAACGTCATCCAAAATACATCCTTCGGTTTTTTCATAAAGCGGCTAATATCTGGTGTTGTAACCGCTGAAATAATAAAACCACCTGCAACCATGGTGATTGCCGCAGGCATTGTCATCAGTGACCCGGCAGGGGCAGTGTCATTAATAAGCGTACCAATGTCCTGACCCGATAATAAATTATATGTTGCCCAGCCTAATGCGAATAAAAATAGCGGCGTTGAAATATTGGCGGTAATAGATAAAAATCGATACCCATATACCGTAATAACCGTCACCGCAATACCTGTAATAAGTGACCAAGTCCCTGGTGTTAGCACATTAGTCGCTTTATACATGCCATCCGCAAAGAAACCATTTTGGACGCCGAACCAGCCCATCAAGGAGATGGCAATCGCGCCACCAATAAGAGCTGAACCCAACTTTCCAAAACCAGACCACCTTGAAAGTAGACTGATTGACATTCCTTCACGGCATGCAGCCGCCCCGAGTCCCCAACTGACAACCTGTAAAATTACAGAGCCAAGGATGGTCGCCCAAAACGCCTGCCAAAAAGTTAACCCATAACCGAGGGCTGCACCTAACATCACTTGTGAAACACAAGCGAGTGCGCCAATTCGTAGAATTAACACTTCATAGAACGGCCTACGAGCACTTTGGGGTACTCGAGCCAAAGAATAATCTTCACCTGCTTTATTCGCCATTTTGCACCTGCTGTGTGGTTGTCTTTGCTTAGTTTTTACTGGCTTTAGTTGTTTGTTCCATTATATGGAACTAGGTTTCATTTATTCTACATGCAGATAATATCCATGATCGATATCGAATCGCAAGCAGAATTTATCTTTTCAGATAACTTTTTTATTATGGAATATTTCACGGAGTGAGGAAATACCGTACTAGTAAAAAAATTTATCGATAAATGAATAGGTTAAAAATTACGTGTTTAATTAGCAGAATTGGAGTGAGGAACTAAGTTCCATAAAATAGGACTATTCTCTGATATAAATTTACTTCTAGGTAGCAATATTCACTCCAATTTTGGGTATCCGAGTACGAAGTTATACGATTAGAAAAAAAATTTAGCTTTAGTTGGGATAAATGATTTATGAAAGAAATGGAAGTGGTGAGTTGTTAGGCTGCTATAAATAGTTAACATCGGAAATGGAAATATAGAATGCCAACTGAAATAAACTACCCCATAAAATTTCATCAATCTGATTTGCAACGTTATGTATATACAAACAAAAACGTAGCAAGAAAGCTTATACATCAGCTTAAAAGTATCGAAAATGTTGCCACTTCATGCACTGATGGCGTCTGTAGAGGCCTATCTCACACTTTTATTGCTTATGAAAAACAGGGGCTTGGGGCTCATTATATTAACTTATTAAAATTATCTAAAAATTCATTTACAACTATGGAGTCACCTTACGATGAGATTAAAAGTCCTATTAATCAATTAAATATAGAATACAACCCAATCCTAGAAAATGTACTCAATTATCTCTGTACTGATATATTTAACTTGCAAATAAACCAATCTTATTACAATTACTATTATAATATGGCCAATAAACTTTATTCGTTCACGTTACCTCCTCGGCCTGAAAACAGCACTCACTTTGATTATATTTTTCATTGTTTAGAGAAGTTTAAAAATGATAGAAGCATATATTTCTCATCTCGATGTAATATTAATTTTGAGATTGAAAAAGAACTAATTAAAGACTTCTATACTAAGATAGAATCAAATGCAGAGATGCCTGTTTCAGGCAATAGCGAGAAAATGACGCCTATTTATAATAAAATTAGGCATAAAAAAAACTTAACTCCCTATGAGATACAAGTTGTTATTGAAGCTGCTTATAACTATTGCTACTTACATTATGCGAGTGAAACAGCCTCAACAAATGTTAACTTAGGGGTTTCTCCTGATAGTGACCAATCAGCTTTTTCATTTAACAATATCTACCACCGTAAGAGGACAGTCACATTAGAAGACTTAAAAAATGACATAACTGGTTGTATAACGAAAAAACAAGATTTTTCTTGCATATTTAGCACAACAGACCATGCAATGGCTATTACTTATCGGTATGACATGCTCAAAAATTGTTATATATTTAGCTTTTTTGAACCAAATAAAGGGTTAATACAAACTGAATCTAAAAAAGAGTTTTTTGATATTTTAACGAAAATACCAACATACAATGGGTATAAAAGAAAATTTAATCCTTTATTTATTAGATATATAAGAAACTTTCAAAAATCAAATACACCGTCAAAGAAATTACACCTTCCTGTTATAATTGATAAAGGTCACCTAACTAAAAAGCACCTTGTTAATAGCAAAACAGTAATTAAACTTAACAAGGGTGTAGAATTGTCTTTTGAAGGATATTATCAAGAAAATGATGAATTGACGCTTAAACTACAGTTAGGTAAGCGAACTTTCACCATTTATTCTGAACTCAACGACATCAACAAAACGGTCGATTTAATTAACTATTCTATGCAGGAATTCCCAAATTATATGGGGAATGATATTTATATCGATTGGAAGGGGCAGATATTAAACCGACTTTCAAAATATTAATGACCGATTACCTCTGCATATATTGAGAATGCAGAGGTAAATAACCCTCAAAAATCACTCTCTCGCTAATGCATCAATCGGATTTAAACGTGCGGCACTGCGTGCGGGCAAGAAGCCGAAAATAATCCCAATCGCGGTTGAGCAAACAAACGCACTAATTAGAGCGACAGGGTCAAACGCGAACGTCCAACCGGGTAGCGCCATTTGAGCCAGCAAACTGATCCCATAAGAAAGTGCAATTCCCATCAATCCCCCCATTAAACACACCAATACTGCTTCAATGAGAAACTGCTGCATCACATCACTGGTTCTCGCGCCAACTGCCATACGAATACCAATTTCGCGGGTTCGTTCTGTCACCGAAACCAACATGATATTCATCACGCCAATCCCCCCGACCACCAATGAAATAACCGCCACTAAGGTTAAAAATAGCTGCATGGTTTGCGTGGTTTTTTCTGCTGTTTTCACAAAGGTATCAAGGTTATAGGTAAAAATATCTTTTTTGCCGTGGCGTAACGTTAATAAACGCGTCAGTTGCTGCTCCACGTTTTTGGTGTCATAACCATCCTTAACGCGCACCGTAATACTGTCATAATATGGTCGATTTAAAATTTTGCTGTTCATCGTGGTATCGGGTAACCAAACAGACAACGATTTACTGGAGCCAAACACTGACTTTTGGTCTTCAAGTACCCCAATGACTGTCGCTGGCATATTACCTAGAAGCAAGGTTTCCCCTACCACATTAGCTTGCTTGGGGAAAAAACGTCGTTTCGTGTTTTCATCAATAATGACCACCTGAGCGCGCCTATTTGCCATATCTTGTGTAAAATTCATGCCTTCCGAAAATTTAAAGGCATACACATTAAAATAGTCGCGGCCAACACCTGTTAGCTGTGCAGGTGCATCCAAATTACCTTTCCTTAAGCGTGCGGAGCCATTGAGCTGGCCTGAAATCGCGTGAACATAAGGCTGTTTAGCAAGTGCATCAATATCCGAGGCTTTTAAAGATTGTCGATTTTGCGCATCATCACTCCCAAAATCAGTACCGGGGTAAATCGAAATTGTATTAGTACCAATCGACTTGATATCATTAAGTACCATGCCCTGAGCCGCATCACCGATGACCATAATGGACACCACAGAAGCAATCCCGATGATAATGCCTAACATGGTCAACAAGGTACGCATTTTATTGACCACCATGGCACGCCAAGCCATTAATAATGCTTCACTAAATCGCCCATAAATCTGCCCAAGCGACAATTTCCTTGCAGGGGCTTTCGATAACGGCTTGGCTAATTTACTGTTTTTTGAACCTGAATCACGAATAATTTCGCCATCTTTGATTTCGACAATACGTTCAGCTTGCTGGGCGACGGTTGGATCGTGTGTGACAATAATCACTGTATGGCCTTGAGCACAAAGGTCTTTGAGGATTTTCATTACCTCTTCGCCTGAATGGCTATCCAACGCCCCCGTTGGCTCATCGGCAAGAATCACTTGCCCACCATTCATCAGTGCGCGTGCAATACTGACTCGCTGCTGCTGCCCGCCTGATAGTTGGCTTGGTCGATAATTAACTCGTTCACCTAACCCTAATCGCTGAAGTAATTGTGCCGCTCGTTCCCGCCGCTGGGCTTTCCCAGAACCTGCATATACGGCCGGGATTTCAACATTTTGCTCAGCACTCAGATGGCTTAATAAATGGTAGCGTTGGAAAATAAAACCGAAGTGTTCGCGGCGAAGCTCCGCAAGTTGGTCGTTATCTAATAGCGCAATATTTTGCCCATCAATATGGTACTCCCCCGATGACGGCTTATCGAGACAGCCAATAATGTTCATCAAGGTGGATTTACCTGAGCCAGAAGCACCGATAATCGCAACCATTTCACCTGCATTTATTTGCAATGAAACATTTTTTAAAACGGTGACTTCATTTTCGCCTTCACCATAACGGCGAGTGATCCCTTGAAGCTCAATGAGTGCGGTCATCTTAACTCTCCGAACCACTGTGCCCAATAATGACTTTATCCCCTTCATTCAGCCCTTTAATTACTTCGACCGACACATCATTGCGACTACCAATCTCAATCTGCTTTTTCTCTGCTTTTTGCCCTTCTAGCACTTCCACATCATACACTTGCGGTGAGACTTCATCTCCTAACGCAGAAAGGGGTAATATCAGCACATTTTTACGTGAATCAAGCTCAATTTTAACCTGTGCGGTCATCTGTAATTTTAACAGATGATGAGGATTGGGGACCTCAAAGCGTGCATAATAGAAAATAGCATCATTGATTTTTTCAGGGGTTGGCAGGATATCCTTTAACTTACCCGAGAATTTTTTATCTGGCGCACCTAACACCGTAAACGAAGCCTCTTGCCCCGGTTCTAAATAAATTACATCCGCTTCAGACACTTCCGCTTTAACCAACATGGTGTCTAAGTCTGCCAATGTTAAAATGGTTGGCGCTTCTTGTGCAGCAATCACAGTTTGACCTTGTAACGTTTTGATAAATGTAACAATACCATCCATCGGCGCCGTGATCTGTGTGTATTTTAAATTAGTTTTAGCTGTATCTAGCGTTGCTTGATTACGTTTTATCTGTGCTTGATACGTCGCAACTTGCGCTTTTTTTACGTCAACATCAGTTTTGGCTTTATCCAACTCTTGCTGTGCAACAGCCTGCAATTTAGCGAGACTCAAGTGGCGCTGGTAAGTCAGTTGCGCCAGTTTCAACTCGGCTTGTGCTAATGACAAATTGGCCTCAAGCTCACGAGTGGTCGCTTCAGACTCGGTGACATCATTTTGCGCTTTTTTCGGGTCGATAACTGCCAGTAAATCGCCTTTTTTAACGTAATCGCCTTCTTTCACATATAAGGTTTGTAACTGCCCGCTTACCTGTGCGCCCACATCAACCTTACGTACAGCATCTAATTTACCCGTTGCGAGGACTTGTTTATCCAAGTCACCACGGGTCACGTCAACGGTTTGGAAAACCTCTTCTTTCTCTCCATTCAAGAGAAATGCAGCAGCACCAACAGCAACAATTAATATCACCAAGTATATCGGCCACTTTTTTTTCGGTTTTACCTTCATCGTTCTTCACTTCCTATAATTAAAAAGAGGGCGATGCCCTCTTCGAAATACTATGCTATATAACTTAAGTTATCGTTTAATTAAACATACTACAGATAAATACCCGATATCTATAAATATTCAATCAACAATATATTCATTGGCGTTATCAATACGCTTTACCCCTCGCTAGCCATGCTACCCTTGAGAACATACTTCTTAACTGCAATGGAACACTATCAGGCCCCAGTTCTGCGGAGCGGTTCACTGTGGCTAAGGCTAAATCAGGTTTTGAAGTACGGGAAATTGCTTTAATAATCACGCGGCGTGTTGATACCCGTGCATTTTCAGGAATATCTGCAATTTCATGATAAAGACTTTTAAAGCCCTCGCGATATAGGAAATGTTCCATATCTGGCGCGGTAAGCATGGTTAAACGGTCTCTATCTGGTGAGTTGATTTTATTGGCGTAATGGGTCGCTGTTGCAGCATATTTACGCCCTGCCTCGTCCCCATCGGTTAAAACATGCCATTCAATGCCCATTTTATTGGCAAACTTTAACAGCGGCTTCAAGCCACTTTGTGCAAATGCAATGACTTTAATCCCTTCTGTTTCAAAGTAATAGTGACATTGGCGAGCAAATTCACTCATCAACCAAATCTCTGTTTCACCTTCCACTAATAACCAACAACGCGCAAACAACGATGATGGTCGGTTAAAGCGAATATGGAACGAAATTTTTCGCAGTTCTTCCGTGCTTAAATCATTTTGCGTTAAACGATAAGATGAGACTTTATTTGTGTCCCGCACTAAACGGCATAAGTCTTCAAGAGGGGTTTGAGAAAGCAATTCCCCTGAATTTGTCGTGGTAATCCGTTGTAGCGCAAACAAACTCAATAGCCCCCATGCAATCGACAGCATAATCGGGTGTAGGCGCGTTTCGGGGTCTTCAACAATAATGAGCGGGCGAGCATGTTTATCTAGATGAATATTCCCCTTGGATTGCAATAAAGAAGAGAACATCCCCAAGATAATCAGACGAATATTGCGTTGGTTGGGCTTTGCAATCAAACGACTGATGTTATCCAGCGCTTTCCAGCCTTGCTTACGCGGTTCAATATTGACCGTATTGTCATTAAGCTTGATCATATGAGCACTTTGCCCTGAAAAATAGTGGCTTAATAACTGTTGCATGGCATCTACACCATCAACTAAGTCATCATCACTTAAACGCTCTGGGTTATTCACCAAGGCACTGGTTAATTCCTTGATGCGAACATTAAATGAATCTCGAAACTCTTTTTCACCAACAACAATGGTTTCAGGGTTGAGAGATTGTAAAAAACGCGCATCACGCAGACGAATAACAGGATATAGCCTAATAATTTCCTTGATATATTTGCCTACGTTATCCAGAGAAAGTTTATTTCCCCCTGAATTTAAAAAGCTTTTATCCACCGCAATCGTATTGTCATCTCGCAGCTCAGCACTCACCCGATAAAAAATGTGTTTTAAGTCATCACCGTTGTCGACCCAAACTGAACCAAGGTTATGAAAACGATAAGATTGATGGCGGCCTTTATGCCTTTCGCAAAATTTTAATACGATTTGCAATGAGCGATAACGGGAGGCGTCATCACCCATAGGGTGATGAAAATCATGCAGATTAAATTGGTAATCTTGATGTTCTGGTGAGAGAAGTAAATCGAGCGCATCGAGTAGACTGGACTTACCCCATGAGTTTTCCCCGATCAAAACAGTACTGTTATTGAGCTCTAAAGAAAGGCGGTTGATCCCTCTAAATCCGTATATTTCAACACGTTCCAGATACATATCTCACTCCTTGTCATGTTTTCTTTAATATACCCTAAACTCGTCAATTTGCATTTAGATTATCAATGTTTTTGCTGACAAAACGCACATTTAGAGCTTATCGATTAACCAATGGTTTTACTATAAGTATGTCCGCAGAATAAAAAATCTTCACAACAAAATAGCTAACTAAGTTGAGCTAGCAATGGCAGTGTTATAAAATAGTAAAACTTTCTTTTTTAGTGTTTTTGACCTATTTTTCATTCAGTCACCAATAATAAAATTATATAGTGAAAAAATGCTTTAGCACGACGAGTTAAATTTTCAATAACGCAAATAAAAAAACAAATATAACTCGTTGTTTATATTAATCAAGTTAATGGGATAACCACTAAGGACGCGGCGATGTATTCAGGACTCTTAATTATTCTTCTACCGTTAACACTCGGTTATCTTATTCCTATTAAAAACAAGCAGGTTCTCCATCGTATTCACCAATCACTAAATTCGATGGTGTATGTGATTTTATTTTTAATGGGGATCACCCTCGCACTGCTTGAAAACTTAAGTGAGCACCTCTTTTCTATCTTAATTTATGCCATTACATTTTTTGGCTGTATTTTTTCCTTCAATGTTCTCTCGCTGTTATTACTCGATAAGCTAGATCCGTGGAAAATTCCGCAACATAAACAAGAAAAACCGCCATCTCGTATCAAAATGGTGCTTGAATCCCTACAATTGTGTGGCGTCCTACTTTTAGGTTTTGTGGTGGGCTTAACGGGTTTCGATTTTCTACATTACGCAGATAAAGGTAGCCAAATCGCTTTAATGTTGCTGTTGTTATTAGTTGGAATTCAATTACGTAACAGCGGAATGAGCATTAAACAAATTTTAATTAACCGCCGCGGGACAACTATCGCTTTTGTGATGGGGGTAAGCGCGTTAGCGGGTGGAGCACTGGCAGCATTATTGCTTGGCTTACCCGTTAAAATGGGGCTGGCTCTCGCCTCAGGCTTTGGTTGGTACTCACTCACAGGGATTGTTCTAACGGATGCCTACGGCCCTGTAATGGGAAGTGCCGCCTTTTTTAATGATTTAGCCCGCGAGCTAGCTGCTATTATGTTGATTCCTATCATTATTAATCGCTACCGCTCAACCGCATTGGGCATTTGTGGATCCACATCGATGGACTTTACCCTCCCTGTTTTACAACGCAGTGGCGGCGTTTCCATCGTGCCTGCCGCCATTGTTCACGGCTTCGTACTTAGTCTTATTACGCCAATTCTTATGGCCTTCTTTACATAGGTAAAATTTCAGTCACAATAGCCGTTAATTTGCGTGAAACAGGAAATTAACATGACAGAAAAACAACGTGTTTTAGTGTTGGGCGCTAGCGGCTATATTGGGCAGAATCTTATTCCCCAACTGATTGAACAAGGTTATGACGTTACTGCGGCTGCACGTCGTGTTGATTGGATGCTTTCCCAAGGCTGGCAAGATACACGCTGTATCTTTGTTGACTTGCATGACCCTGAGACCTTAAAAGATGTCATGAAGGAAATCGATATTGTCTATTTCCTCGTGCACAGCATGGCTGATCAAGCCAATCTGATTGAGCGGGAACGTAGCGCTGCCCGTAATGTTCAACAAGCCCTTGAAGGCTCAGATGTTAAACACGTTATTTATCTCAGCGCACTACAACATGGGCATACTTATTCCCCGCACCTGATTGCAAGGCGCTTAACAGGGGATATCCTGCGTGAAAGCAATATCCCTGTCACTGAAATCCGCTCTTCTATTATTGTTGGCTCAGGCTCTGCAGCATTCGAAATCATGCGGGATATGGTTTACAACTTAGCGATTCTAACCCCGCCACGCTGGGTGCGCTCAAAATCATCGCCTATTGCGCTATCGAATATCCTCTATTATTTAACCCAGCTTGCCAAAACGCCAACAAATGAAAACCGCATATTTGATGCAGGCGGCCCTGAATTTATTAGTTACCAAGAGCTTTTCAAACGATTTATCAAAGTCAGCGGCAAACGCCGCTTACTGATCCCTATCCCAATCCCAATTAGTATGATTTCTGTGCATTTTATTAGCTTGATCACCTCAGTACCGCCGACTATTGCAAAAGAGCTGATTCAAGGGTTACAACACGACCTTCCCGCTGACGATAAAGCGCTACGAAAGCTTATCCCACAAACGTTAATTTCCTTTGACGATGCGGTAAGAACCACGTTAGCTGAAGAAGCGGACGCAGTAGACAATGCGGATTGGGGTTATGACCCTGAGGTAAGAAAACGCTGGCGCCCAGGCTATGGTTATTACCCAAAACAAGCGGGCTCAACCCTTGGCACAACAGCAAGCTCGGAATCCCTATGGCATACGGTGCAACAAATTGGTGGCAAAGACGGTTATTTTTACGCCAATGGCCTGTGGAAAACCCGCGCCATCATGGATGACATGATGTTGAATAAAGTAAAATATGGCCGTCCTGACAGAGAAGACCTGCGACTTGGCGATGAAGTTGATGGCTGGCGAGTGATCAATCTTGAACCCAACAAGCAGCTTAGCTTACTGTTTGGCATGAAAGCGCCGGGGCTCGGTCGTTTAACCTTTACTATCCATGACAGTGGCAGCCGACGCTCTATCGATGTACGTGCTTGGTGGCATCCAGCGGGTTTTTGCGGCCTACTCTATTGGTTTGCTATGATGCCTGCCCACCTGTTTATCTTCAAAGGAATGGCAAAACGGATTAGCGACCTCGCGTTTGAACGGGATAAACAACTCGCTAAGCAACAGCAAGCAGCTCATCCAACCGAAAAACCTGACTAATTTTAGCGTAAAAACCAAATTTTTATGCAGAAATTATTGCATAAATATGCTTACAGGATTAATATCGCTGGTAGTTAAAAAGGATATTATTGGTAAGCATGAGCATTCAATTAAAAAACATAAACTGTTTCTATGGTTCCCATCAGGCACTCTTTGATATCAATCTAGAGTGCTCTGCTGGTGAGACTATGGTATTACTCGGGCCAAGTGGTGCAGGTAAAAGTTCGCTATTACGTGTTCTCAATTTATTAGAGATGCCACGTTCAGGTCATTTGAATATTGCTGGGCAGCAATTTGATTTTTCATCGACGCCAGATGCAAAGTCTATTCGCGACTTACGCCAAAATGTTGGCATGGTATTCCAACAATATAACTTATGGCCGCACCTTAGTGTGATGGACAACTTAATTGAAGCCCCTTGCCGCGTCTTAAAACTCTCTAAGCAAGAAGCGCACGCCAAAGCGGCTAAATTGTTAGGCCGTTTACGTTTATCCCAATTTGCAGACCGTTATCCACTGCACTTGTCGGGTGGTCAACAGCAACGCGTGGCGATTGCACGGGCGCTCATGATGGAACCTAAAGTGCTGTTATTTGATGAGCCAACCGCAGCGCTTGACCCAGAAATTACCGCTCAAGTTGTGGATATTATTCGTGAATTGTCTGCGACAGGTATTACGCAAGTTATCGTCACTCACGAAGTGGAGATTGCTCGCAAAACCGCTAGCCGTGTGGTGTATATGGAAAACGGCCATATCGTAGAACAGGGGGATGCTAGCCATTTCGCAGCACCTCAAACTGACGCATTTGCAAATTATCTGTCACATTAATAGATATAGGATTAAGCAATGAAAAAAATTATATTAGCTGCGCTGCTGGGCGCTGTAACCCTATCGGCAACTGCTGCAGAAAAAGAAACCATTCGTTTTGCGACTGAAGCGACTTACGCCCCGTTTGAAATGTTTGATAAAAACAATCAAATCGTCGGTTTTGACGTTGATTTAGCCAATGCAATGTGTGAAAAAATGAATGCCACTTGCACATTTACTCACCAATCTTTCGACAGCTTAATCCCAAGCTTAAAATTCCGTCGTTTTGAAGCATTAATGGCCGGTATCGACATTACCCCTGAGCGTCAGCAACAAGTGGATTTCACTGAAACTTATTACCCTAACTCTGCGGAATTTATCGCAGTGAAAGAAAAAATTAGCTCTGTTGACCAACTGAAAGACAAAAAAATCGGTGTCCAAAACGGAACCACGCATCAAAAATACATCATGGAACAACACAAAGGCATGACCACTGTGCCTTACGATAACTACCAATCTGCAGTTTTAGACCTGCAAAATGGCCGTATTGATGCTGTATTCGGTGACACTGCCGTTGCTGACGAATGGTTAAAAACCAAAGGCAATGAAAACCTAGTCGCTGTGGGTGAGAAAGTTACAGATCCACAATACTTCGGTATCGGTTTAGGTATCGCTGTGCGTAAAGGAAATAAAGAGTTGTTGGATAAAATGAATAAAGCCTTAGCAGAAGTTAAAGCTGACGGCACTTATGATGCTATCCACAAAAAATGGTTTCAACAGTAATCGATATAATTAATGAACAACCTTCTATTTTTAACAAGTGCCGCCGGTATCACCGTCGGCCTTGCTGTTTCTGCCCTGATCTTGGGTTTGATTCTTGCCATGCTATTTACCGCATGGGAGTCTGTCCGCTTTAAGCCAATTGCCTTTTTAGGCACGTGCTGGGTGACGCTGATCCGTGGGTTACCTGAACTGCTGGTCGTCCTGTTCGTCTATTTTGGGACATTACAGTTGATCAACCTACTCGGGGATGGTTTTGATATTAACCTCGGGTTTTGGCAAACCACCATACAAATTGACCCCAGCATCTTCTTTGCCGATAGCGGCGAATTTGATTACACTCCGTTCGTTTGTGGTGTCATTGCCCTCGCCCTATTGTATGCCTCCTATGCCTCACAAACCCTAAGGGGTGCCCTCAAAGCGGTACCTTATGGTCAGTGGGAAGCGGGTTTTGCACTTGGCCTTAAAAAGCGTACGATTTTCTTTCGTTTTATTATGCCGCAAATGTGGCGCCATGCCCTGCCGGGTTTAGGAAACCAATGGTTAGTTCTGTTAAAAGATACTGCGTTAGTATCTTTAATCAGTGTGAACGATTTGATGCTACAGACAAAAACCATTGTTAACCGTACTGGTGAGCCTTTTACTTGGTACGTTATCGTCGGTCTGATTTACCTTGCCATTACGCTAGTTAGCCAACTGGTATTAAAGCGTATTGAACTGCGAACTACGCGCTTTGAGCGAGGTGAATGCAAATGATTGATATGATCCTCAAAATTCTCCCAGGGCTACCAACCAGTTTATCACTAACATTCTGTGCATTAATTGTGGCTTTTCTGCTAGCGGGATTATTTACGTTAATTTTATCCCTTAAAACCAAAGTCATTTCGCAAATTGTGAAGGTGTATATCACCATCTTCACTGGTACGCCTTTATTAGTGCAATTTTTCCTAATCTATAATGGCCCGAGCCAATTTAAGTCGCTGCAAAACTATCCTTTATTTTGGGAGTTAATATCGACGCCTTGGTTCTGTGCAATGATTGCATTAGCATTAAACAGTGCTGCTTATTCAACGTTGTTGTTCCATGGTGCCGTCAAAGCGATTCCATCAGGGCAATGGCAATCTTGCCAAGCGTTAGGAATGAGTAAAGTGCAAACCATGCGCATTATTTTGCCTTATGCCTTTAAACGCTCTCTATCCTCTTATTCTAATGAAGTGGTGTTAGTGTTTAAAAGTACCTCACTGGCCAGTACGATCACCATGTTAGATATCATGGGGTACAGTAGCCAAGTATTTGGTCAGACATGGGATGTAATGGCGTTTGTTGCTGCGGGGATTATTTATTTAGTGGTTAATGCAACTTTAACCATTCTAATGCGTTTAATCGAACGTAAGGCTCTTGCCTTCGAACACCGAAATTAATACTTTATCATTCAATATATAAAGAAAAAAGCTTGGCTAAACACCAAGCTTTTTTTATAACTTCATTTTAATTATTCTTTCGCTTTAACAACGTCAGCACTTCAAAGTGCGCCGTATGTGGAAATAAATCAAACAGCTGCACTTTACACACTTGATAGCCAGACAACAATTGCAAATCTTGCGCCATAGTTTGTGCATTACAGCTTGAATAGAGGATATATTCAGGCTGCATATGGGAAAGATAATCGCACAGCTCTTTGCCAATGCCTCTTCTTGGTGGATTGACTAAAATAAGCTGTGGGATATCCTGATTCGCAGTAGCAAAATGTGTTGAATCTAGGGCTTTAAACTCAACATGTTTTAACCCAAGTTCATTCGCGGATTGCTGTGCACTGGCAATCGCTGGCGCGCTGATTTCAATACCTGTTAAATACGTCTCTTTTTCAGCGCAGTGCAACCCAAAGCCACCCACACCACAAAACAGATCCCACAAGCTATCGATACCCAACGCGTTAACCCAATCCCTCGCTGTTTGGTACAATTTAGCTGCCACGATAGGATTCGTTTGGAAAAAACCTTGCGGACGAATAAACAAAGGCACTTGGTTAAATTCTTCACGTAGCGTACGTTGCTCCGTTAAGAAAATCTCTTCCTCGCCTTCCAATATTGCCATATGCACAGGCTGAATATTTGCAGTGATCACCTCAAGTTGCGGTAGTTGTTCTTGCAACCAAGGTAATGCATTTTTAAGCTGTTCGAGTTTTTTCGCTGAGCGCAATACAAAGCGCAACATAAACCGACCAGTGTGCCAGCTTTGTGTTAATAACACATACTTGAGTTCGCCACGCTTGCGTTCGATGTTATATGGCGTAAGCCCCGCCCTAGCAATAAATGGCGTGATCACACTGAATACGTCAGAAAACGACGCGGGATATAATGGACAATCCGTTAAGTCTACACCCACCCCATCTTTACCAATAATGCCTAAAGTTGGCCTTTCAACACTCCCACTCACCACCATTTTGGCTTTGTTGCGAAAGCCTGTTTGGGGACCAATCACAGGCGCGGCAAAAATAGCAGGGTCGATTGTTGGCAATAACGCCAAAAGCTGCTGCTGCTTTTGGGCAATTTGCTGTTCAGGGGAAAGTTCTAACCATTGGCAAGAGCGGCATTCACCCGCAATGTATTTTTCACAGTGCATAATTACAACTTAATGAATAATAATGGCGGGTTTATCATCTGGAGTGAGTTCGGGCTCGTCTTCGCCGTTATCTTCATCTTCAAGAAAATCATCTTGATTGGCATACAGTAAATTATTACTGAAGATCTCAAAGACAATCGCTGAGATTTGGTCTTCTGCCTGTTGAACAAAATGGCAAAATTGGCGGTAGGTCATCCCTGCTTCTAATGAAAATGATTGGCTAACCACTAACTTAGGTAGGTTTTCATCATTAATTTCGAGAAAAACTTTTGCTGTCAATGAGCTGGCGTTAATTTGGCTGATATTGGCGACCAATGTAATAATCGCAGTAGGTTTTAGCTCAGCTAGCGCAGACAATACCAGCACATTATTGACGATATCGAGTTTCGCATCAAAAATCCCCTCAATATTTTGCATATGAGGTAAGTGCAGTGCAGCACAAGAGTCGCACTCGAAATAAGATGTTTTGAGTTGATCTAACCATTCACGTAATTGTGCAATGTCAGGGTAACGAATAGAATCCATGGGCAATAACCTTCTTCAACTCAACAATAATAATGCAAAAACAGTTTGTCAGAGGATGACATCATCCCCTAACACAAAAGCGGATAATTTTCACACATTACTAGGGAAAATACCAGTAAAACCACGGCTATTCGGGCTTTTCATCCTGTTTATCATCTTGAATATTATTTTTTTTGTTTCTTGGGTTTTCTGACTGATTATTATCAATCCCTAAAAAAGTGAGCCCATGAATAGCTCGCCACACAATATTAATCATTGCAGGGATTAAACACCCGATTGCCACCATAATAATGGTGACTATCACCCCTTGGTGCATCAGGGGTTCTGGCAGCACTATATAGCCATTTAACGTGAGTAAAATCAAAATCAAAAGAATTATCCCAACGCCTTCTAAGATTAAGACAGGTTTTGGCATATCCGCCAATGAACGCATGGTTCTCTTTGATTGTGGTTTGTTGTCCATTTGATACCCTTTTTCCCGTTACCTGACGTTTTACTTCACAAATTATATGTCATACCTATAGCTATAAAAGGAAAATTCGACTTTTATTTCATAACTTATATAGGCATAGTATTGAGCATTGTGATTAGAATCTGAGTTTGAGATAAAAAGGAGATACTATGTATACTGTTATTTTTGGTCGCCCAGGCTGCCCATACTGTGTTCGTGCGAAAGAACTGGCTGAAAAACTGAAAAACGAACTTGAAGATTTTGACTACCGTTATGTCGATATCCAAGCTGAAGGTATTTCAAAAGAAGATTTATCTAAAACTGTTGGCAAACCGGTAGAAACTGTCCCACAAATTTTCATTGATGAGAAACATATTGGTGGCTGCACTGATTTCGAAGCTTACGCAAAAGAAAATTTGAATCTTTACAAATAATTAGCCCAGCTAATTTTGTATTACCGCAAGCAAAGCATCTCGCCTTTTAGGTTGAAAAAATGCTTTGCTTGTTCTTTTTGTGCTATTTAACTTAAATTTCACCTAAAATTGCACTTTTTTCATCAGTGCTGAGAACTTTCCTTTTTAGATGGAGTCTTAATTTATGCCACTGCTTTTCTTTGATGTCCCCATATTGAGGAGCCCGATAGCCAACTCTTTGTTTTAATGCTATCGGGTTTTTTATTGCCTATTTTTTAGCTAATGGTCTCACCTTGCAATGTAATGATTAACTTACGCTTTCCACCAAAATTTCGGTGTTCACACAAATAAACTCCCTGCCACGTTCCCATATTCAAACGCCCATTAGTCACAGGAATTGTTAAACTCACCCCTAATAAACTGCTTTTTAGGTGCGCAGGCATGTCATCGCTACCTTCATAATCATGCTTAAAATAAGGTTCATTTTCAGGTACCGCTTTATTAAAAAAGCTTTCAAAGTCTTCCCGCACTGTATAGTCCGCGTTTTCATTAATCGTTAATGAAGCAGAAGTATGTTGAATAAATATATTCACTATTCCTATACGTACTGTACTCAGTTCAGGAATTTGCCTTAAAATTTCCTCGGTCACTAAATGGAACCCTCTTTCTCGCGCATTAAGCTGTATCTGTTTTTGCCACCACATCCCTTTTTCCTTCTTTCAATGAGCACAACATCATATAAGTTAAATAATTATTGAGTAATTCTTAAACCACACGTAAATTTGTCGCGTAATGCTATCAATAATAAGACAAAGGGACTTTACCTGTGAAGCTTGAGACTTTAAGCTCTGTTTTTCTTTGTCTTACTGACCCATTCTCTGTCTGAGGTACGAAACTGTGCTGGAACAACTCAATCTTGATCTATTTAACCTGATCAATGCCACACCAGAAACTGCAAGCGGAACGATTGCGATAGCAAATGTGATTGCTAAACGCTTAGTGCTTATTTTCCCACTATTTACTGTCGCTTGTTGGTTTTGGGGTGCCCAGCCTAACATGACTCGCCAACGTGCTTTTGCCTGTAAAGCGGCGATAGCCATTGCGTTAGGGCTCACTATCTCATGGCTAATTGGCTATTTTGCGCCTCATGACCGCCCATTTGTGATGGGAGTCGGCACTAATTTCTCTGATCACGACGCAACGCCATCATTCCCAAGCAACCACGGCACTATTGTATTTACCTTTGCATTTGCTTTCTTATTCTGGTTACGAACTTGGGTCGGCCTTGTGATGATGATCCCCGCAATTGTCATTGCGTGGTCACGTATTTACCTTGGTGTTCACTGGCCTTTAGATATGGCAGGTGCGTTTATCCTTGCTATCGTTGCCTGTGGTTTAGCCCAAATTCTGTGGTCACTTGGCGTTAATAGAATCCAAGCACCAATCACCCAACTCTATCATTTAATCTTTGGTTCATTCATCCGCAAAGGTTGGTTCCAACCTTAATCATTTATTTTTAAGTACTGGTGGTCATAAACACCAGTACTTTTTCGTTTTTAAAAAATTGCGCCAAATCAAACTTTTCTTTTATTTTTTTATCGCCATATAAAATTAATTTTAAATTATCAAATTAATTAATAAACAACTATGTAACAAATATTTTGTTACCTTTTTTAATTATTTTTTTCGACGCAAAAAAAGTTCACTAAATACTATCTTAAAAACCAAAAATTAATTAATATGTGCCCCTAAGTTTAGCGTAAAACCGCCTAACTAATCACTCACTAAACTATTATTTAAACATCAAATTAATGCATAAATATCAATGTATTAGCTTGATATTTTCATGTGTACAATGTAGCAGTATCGCAGTACAGCTCAATAATTAGATTAATATAGATTACAAATCAAACAACGTAAAAATATTCATTAATATAATAATATTTTTCTATCAGAATATTATTCTGCCCCTGTTTGTTTTAATGAATTGAATTTTTTAAACATAAAAAATATGACAATTAATAAACTTAAGTTAAATTTCATTAACAATTTTATAAAATCTGATGTTTCTATTCAATCTCAGGGGATATTTCTCTTTTGAGATAATGATCACGGCATTTTGTTCTGGTAAAATATAAATTCACCCCCTCAAAAACCAGATTTAAAAAATACTGATAAAATTACAAAACTGATTGAAAATGAATTTAGTATCGATTTTAGTTTTATTTCCAATCGGATTGTTACGTAAAAGAAAACTCTTGTTATTAAGTGATTATTCGTACCAAAAGATTAAAACCCAGTAACGCCATTGGCCGTTACTTTAAATGAATTTTTTGACTTTTATTTTTGGAGACTATTATGGATACAACTAAAGTTGGTTCCATCGACAAAACAGCCTCGCAAACAGGAAATAGTAAAGCTTGGCGCAAAACTGACACAGTATGGATGCTGGGTTTATATGGCACAGCTATCGGTGCTGGTGTTCTGTTTTTGCCTATCAACGCAGGTATGAGCGGATTACTTCCTGTTCTATTGATGCTTGTTCTAGCCTTCCCAATGACCTTTTTTGCACACCGTGGCTTAACACGTTTCGTTCTTTCAGGTTCTAAAAAAGATGGTGATATTACTGAAGTTGTTGAAGAACACTTTGGGCGCACCGCAGGTAACTGGATCACCCTGCTGTATTTCTTTGCCATTTATCCTATTCTGCTCGTTTATGGTGTTTCTATCACCAATAACGTCAATAAATTCCTAACCGAATTATTAGGTGTTGGTGCACCACCACGTTGGTTACTGGCCTTAATTTTGGTCGGCGGCGTTATGGCTATCGTTTCTTTCGGTGAAAAATACATCGTTAAAGTGATGAGTATGCTGGTATTCCCATTCATTGCGGTACTGGTTGCATTCTCTTTATATATGATCCCTCACTGGTCTGGTGATGTGCTGAATACCTTAACTTTCGAAGGTATCGCAGAAGCGACTAAAAATACTGGCGGTCAAAGTATTTGGATCACCATTTGGTTGACTATCCCAGTCATGGTATTCGCATTTAACCACTCACCAATTATCTCTGCATTCTCTGTCGCAAAACGTGAAGAATACGGTGATGAAGCAGAACAAAAATGTTCACGTATTTTAGCATCAGCACACATTCTGATGGTTCTGACAGTCATGTTCTTTGTGATTAGCTGTGTGTTTACATTATCTTCAGCTGACCTTGCACAAGCAAAAGCACAAAATATCAGTATCCTTGACTATCTGTCTGGCTACTTTGATCAACCATTCATCAAATTCGCAGCTGCAATCATTGCATTCATCGCTATTATCAAATCATTCTTAGGTCACTACTTAGGTGCTCGTGAAGGTTTCAATGGCTTAGTTGAACGTGCATACCGTGCAAAAGGTAAAACGGTTGATATTCGTAAATTAAATCGCGGCACCGCTATCTTTATGTTAGTGACCACTTGGATTGTTGCGACATTAAACCCGGGTGTTCTGGATATCATCGAAAGCCTTGGTGGCCCTGTTATTGCTATCTTACTGTTCTTAATGCCAATGTATGCTATCAGCAAAGTCCCTGCGATGCGTAAATACTCAGGCAAAATCAGCAATGTATTTATCGTAATTATGGGTCTAGTCGCTATCTCTGCAGCAACATATAAATTATTCTTCTAATTGAAGCCCCAGGTAGCTATTAATAATGATAGCTACCTGATTTCAATGACTTTCTACAAAAGGAAGCACTGAATATGATTAGTGTATTTGATATCTTCAAAATCGGTATCGGCCCTTCAAGTTCCCACACCGTCGGCCCAATGAAAGCGGGCAAACAATTCGTTGATGACCTTATCACACAAAATTTACTGGCTAAAACAACGCGCATAGCCGTTGACGTTTATGGTTCGCTGTCTCTGACAGGTAAAGGCCATGCCACCGATATGGCTATCATCATAGGTCTTGCGGGTAACTTGCCCGATACTATTGATATTGACGCTATTCCTGCATTTATGCGCAACGTCGAACAAACAGGTAAACTTTTGCTTGCTCAAGGGCAACATGAAGTCGATTTTCCTGTCGATGGTGGCATGAATTTTCACAGCACAAATTTACCACTCCATGAAAATGGTATGACAATCACCGCATTTACGGGTGATGACGTTCTGTATACCAAAAATTATTACTCGATTGGCGGCGGGTTTATCGTCGATGAAGACCATTTTGGTCAAGCCGATGAAAACGCAGTTCAAGTCCCTTACCCTTTTAAATATGCGGCTGATTTGCAAAAACATTGCAAAGAAACAGGGTTATCACTTTCTGCGCTCGTTATGCAAAATGAATTAGCGCTACGCAGTAAAGAAGAAATTCATCAGTACCTGTCTTCTGTTTGGGACGTAATGAAAGTGGGTATTGAACGCGGCGTGACTACGGAAGGTTTATTACCCGGGCCACTGCGTGTTCCGCGCCGTGCAGCAGCATTGCGCCGTCAGCTAGTTACCTCAGATAGCACTAACATGGACCCAATGGCGGTTATTGATTGGATCAATATGTACGCCCTTGCTGTCAATGAAGAGAACGCCGCGGGTGGGCGTGTAGTGACAGCGCCAACTAACGGTGCTTGTGGTATCGTTCCTGCTGTACTCGCCTATTACGATAAATTCATTCGCCCTGTGAATGAAAACTCCTACACCCGCTATTTCCTTGTTTCTGGGGTGATTGGCGCATTGTATAAAATGAATGCCTCCATATCAGGGGCTGAAGTGGGCTGCCAAGGTGAAGTGGGTGTTGCCTGTTCAATGGCGGCTGCGGGACTTGCAGAGTTAATGGGGGGTAGCCCTGAGCAAGTGTGCATCGCCGCTGAGATTGCGATGGAGCATAACCTCGGTCTTACTTGCGACCCTGTTGGCGGCCAAGTCCAAGTCCCTTGTATTGAACGAAACGCGATTGCATCTGTTAAAGCGGTTAACGCCGCACGTATGGCACTACGCCGCGTCAGTGACCCACGTGTTTGTCTCGATAAAGTAATTGAGACGATGTATGAAACGGGTAAAGACATTAACGCTAAATATCGCGAAACCTCCCAAGGCGGTTTAGCAATTAAATTAGCGCATTGTGAATAATTCATTCACTGACTGATAAAAAAACGCCTGCAATTGCAGGCGTGAGCTTGTTGACAAAGCAGGATAAAAACGTGGTTTTTCCTGCTTTGTGTTATCAGCCGAAAATCAATAAATTGATTTTACTCGTCTATTTTCAAAACCTATCCAACCTGCAGCCAAACCCAATCGGTTTGCCAGCAGTCTGACGCCTGCAATTGCAGGCGTTTTCATTAATTGGATATAAAGACTGAATTAACCAAAAATCGCACTCCACCAGCCACTAATGGTTTTCATGATGTAATCCCAGATACGCCCAAAGAAGCCAGCTTCTTCAACCGCGGATTTTGCCACAAGTGGGTGCTGCTCAATCACTTCATCATTCAGAATAAAGTTAATCGTCCCGACTGCTTGGTTTTTCGCTAATGGCGCTTCTAACGAATCATTAGTCATCTGAATATCAACTTTCAAGTTTTTCAGTTGGCCTTTAGGAATGGTCACAGAAACATCATCGGCTACGCCCAGTGCTACTTCAGAGGTATCACCAAACCAAACTCGCTGCTTTTTCAACGTTGCATCTGCTTTGATTGGAGTAACAGTTTCGAAAAAACGGAAGCCCCAAGTAAGCAGTTTTTCACTTTCAGTAAAACGCACACGGTCACTCGGCGCACCAAGTACAACAGAGATCAACCGCATATCCCCTTCTGTTGCCGATGCCACTAAGTTATGGCCTGCACCGCTCGTGTGACCCGTTTTCACACCATCTACTTTTAAATTTTGATTCCATAACAAACGGTTACGGTTAGGTTGGCGAATTTTGTTAAAAGTAAATTCTTTTTCTTTATGCAGCGCATATTCATCAGGGACATCGCGGATCATTGCTTGTGTTAATAACGCCATATCACGTGCAGTGCTGTATTGCCCTTCAGAATCAAGACCATGAACTGTTTTAAAATGTGTGTTTTTCAAACCAATCTGTTGAACGTATTGATTCATTAAGCTTACAAATGAATCTTGGCTCCCTGCAACATAGTCCGCAAGGGCAATACTGGCATCGTTACCCGATTGAATAACAACTCCTTTATTTAAATCCAACACTGAAACACGGTCTTTTGGCTTCAAAAACATTAACGAAGAGCCTTTCAGAACAGGGTTTCCTGTTGCCCATGCATCTTCCCCGACGGTTACCATGTCTTGCGTGGTTATTTTCCCCGCCTTCACAGCCTGCCCAATCACATAACTTGTCATAATCTTGGTTAAACTGGCTGGATCTAAACGCTCATCAGGATTACCTGATGCTAAAACTTTCCCACTATTGTAGTCCATCAGGACATACGCTTTAACATCCACTTGAGGAGCAACCGGTGTCTCAGCCGCGTAAACACTTGAACTAACGGCCATCAAAAGACTCAACCCAATGCCTGCACGGCGGGTTTTTAGGGGCAACATTTTTTTATTCATCGGTTATTCCTTCACTTAATGCTAAACATTTAAAATGACTATCTTCTTACTCACCATCACTAAACGATGAACCCTCGCCGTGATAAAAATTGCTAACTCATCATAATATAAGACTTTATTTCCACTATGACCACCGATAGGAAATAAAGATTTGCCTGAAAGCGAATTTAATCTATCTTAGCTATGGTTAATGATATGGCTAATGACAAAAAATCAATTAGGAGACTGCAATGTTAACTGTCTGGGGACGTGCCAATTCTTCCAATGTTAAAAAAGTGCTTTGGTGCTTAGAAGAATTAAATGTGGCTTATAATCAAAAAGATGTGGGTGGCCCATTTGGTGGGCTTGATACACCTGAATATAAAAAAATGAATCCAAACAGCACAATCCCAACTCTACAGGATGATGACTTTGCGCTGTGGGAATCAAATGCGATTTTACGTTACCTTACGGAAAAGTTTGATCACTCTCACTTATTACTCGCCAAGGATATACAAGAAAGAGCAGCAGCGGATAAATGGATGGATTGGAGCAATGCGAATTTATTCGATCACATCAAACAGATGATGAACAAAATCGTCCGTGTCCCAGAAGCAGACAGAGACCCAGAACAAGCAAAAATCATTTATGCCAATATCAACAAATTACTGCAAATTGCCGATGACGCCTTAGCCCATCAGGCTTATTTCAGTGGTGATAAATTCGGTATTGCCGACATCGCCATTGCGCCATTATTTTACCCATGGCACGAAATTGTCACTGAACGCCCTGAGTTTAAAAACTTAGAGCGCTGGTATCAGCAGCTCACCACACGCCCTGCGTTCCAAAAAATTGTGATGATCCCAATTAAATAGTCATCAACATGCTATTCGGGTTTGGGTATTGATATTCAAACCCGATGTCTTGGCAGATACGATTGCCGTTAATTACTTTACCTTCAGGCTCATCCACTGAGTCAATAAATTCAGGAGGAGCGAGCCCCAGTGATTTTGCCGCTTGGGTATAAAACGCTTGTCGTGTTGGGTGAATAGGCGCGCACAAATTATAAATATGCCCCCCCTCTGGTTGGTTAAGTAATGCAAGAATCGCCTCAATAACATCATCTTGATGCACCATATTCACAGGCTGCATGGCACCTTTAACCCCTGTTTTGCCAGCTAAAAAACGCCCTGCATGACGTTTTTCCCCCACTAACCCCGCTAAACGCAGTATATCCACTGAAATATTTGGCAATTGATGTAACCAATTTTCGGCATCAATCAACGCCTGTGCAGAAGCCGTTACACCTTCTAACGGAGAATCTTCCGTCATTTCACCATTTTGCTCCCCATACACCGCCGTAGAAGAAGTAAAAATCACTTTGGGAACCTTGAAAATAATAGCGCTGTTTACCAGCGTCTCAATTGCTGACACATAGTGTTCCACATTCACTTTAGAGGGTGGCAACAAAATAGTTATCGCATCACTGCCTTCCATCAATTGTGTTAAATCATCAGTGTCACATTCTAGTTCAGGCGTCAGTTTCAATGAGTAGCACTCAATACCCACACTTCGAGCTGCCTCAATGCCATCTGGTGTCGTTTTGGTGCCCACCACTTGAACGCCCTTAGCTAATAAAGCCTGCGCAAGTGGCAACCCCACCCACCCCAATCCAATAATCGTGACTTTTTTCATGTTTCGACTCCAAATCTTCTAAGGCGCTGAATTTTTTCTTAGATTAGCTGAAAACCATAAAACTTCCGAATAGATTTTCGGGGGGATTAATCACTGTAAAAACTGCTCAACGAATTATTATTGGTTATTTTTTAAAAAAAGGTTGCATTCATAGGGGGAAATCGGATAGGTTGGATACCAATGAGTATTTAGTTAGCACAGTGAATGTTTAGTCATTCAGTTAAATAAGAGAACGGAAGACATCATGAATCGTATTTCACGCAACCATCATCATCACCATCATCCTGATTAGTCTTTCGGGCGATGTGTGCTGGAAGACGATCAACGAATCTTCCGGTGGCTGAAATGCAAATGAGAGAACCCTCGGAAGATAATCTTCCGAGGGTTTTTTTATATTAAAACAAAAAGTTACTAAAGGAATATGGGGTAAGGTTATGTTGGATAAATCACGTTTACGTATTGCAATTCAAAAGTCAGGTCGTTTAAGCGAAGAATCAAGAGAGTTACTTGCTCGCTGCGGGATCAAAATCAATTTACAACAACAACGTTTGATTGCTTATGCAGAAAATATGCCTATTGATTTACTTCGCGTTCGCGATGACGATATCCCAGGGCTGGTTATGGACGGCGTTGTGGACTTAGGTATTATCGGCGAAAACGTCCTTGAAGAAGAATTATTAAACCGCCGTGCTCAAGGGGAAGACCCGCAGTACAAAACATTGCGTCGTTTAGATTTTGGTGGATGCCGTCTGTCTTTAGCTGCGCCATTAGATTTTAATTACACAGGTGCAGAATGCTTAAATGGCTCTCGCGTTGCCACCTCTTACCCACACTTATTAAAACGCTACTTCGACCAAAAAGGTATTCAGTTTAAATCTTGCTTACTGAACGGTTCAGTCGAAGTCGCCCCTCGCGCAGGCTTAGCGGATGCCATCTGTGACCTCGTTTCAACGGGTGCAACCTTAGAAGCCAACGGACTGAAAGAAGTGGAAGTCATTTATCGCTCTAAAGCCTGTTTAATTCAGCGTGATGGCGAAATGTCTGCTGATAAACAACAGCTTATCGACCGCATGATGACCCGTATTCAAGGCGTTATCCAAGCTCGTGAATCCAAATACATTATGTTGCACGCGCCAAGTGAAACGCTGGATGAAATTATTGCGCTGCTACCGGGTGCTGAACGCCCAACTATCCTGCCATTAGCGGGTGACCACAGCCGTGTCGCTATGCACATGGTCAGCTCAGAAACCTTGTTCTGGGAAACCATGGAAAAACTGAAAGCATTAGGTGCAAGTTCAATTCTTGTTCTGCCAATCGAAAAAATGATGGAGTAAGTCGTCATGGAAATGGGATTCAACCAGCCGATCCGCTGGGCAGATTGCAACGAACAACAACAAAGCACATTACTGATGCGCCCTGCTATTGCTGCCTCTGGCAGCATTAGTACCGCGGTTAGTGACATTATCGACCAAGTCCGTCGTGAGGGTGATAGCGCCCTCCAAGCTTTAAGCCGTCGTTTCGATAAAACCGAAATTGATACTGTGCGTATTGCGCCAAATGCCGTCAATGAGGCCGAAACACGCTTAGGCGATGAGATTAAAACGGCTATGAAAACCGCGATTAGCAATATTCGCCGTTTTCACGAAGCGCAGATCCCCGCGCCCATTACAGTAGAAACCCAAGCGGGTGTTGTTTGCCAGCAAGTCACACGCCCAATTGATGCGGTTGGTTTGTATATTCCGGGTGGCTCAGCACCGTTATTATCAACAGTCATGATGTTAGGCACTCCAGCCAACATCGCAGGCTGCCGTAAAATTATTTTATGTTCGCCACCGCCTATTGCTGATGAAATCTTGTATGCGGCAAAACTGTGTGGCATTACAGAGATTTTCCAAGTCGGTGGTGCGCAAGCGATTGCTGCCATGGCCTTTGGCACACAAAGCATTCCTGCGGTCGATAAAATTTTTGGCCCAGGCAACGCATATGTGACCGAAGCAAAACGCCAAGTCAGTCAAAGCCACGAAGGTGCCGCAATTGATATGCCAGCGGGCCCATCTGAAGTTTTAGTCATTGCAGATAGCCAAGCGAACCCTGCGTTTACCGCCTCTGACTTGCTATCTCAAGCGGAGCATGGCCCAGATTCTCAAGTCATTTTATTAACCGATGATGACAACTTTGCCCAGCGCGTGATAGCGGAAACAGAAAAACAACTCGCACAGCTTTCTCGCGCTGCGATTGCGCGAGAAGCCCTGAACGCCAGCCGCGTCATTATTGCTGACTCCATCAAACAATGCGTGGAAATCAGTAACCGTTACGGGCCAGAACACTTGATTTTACAAACTCGTGATGCCGATGATTTAGTCGCCAGCATTACCAGTGCAGGGTCTGTGTTTGTAGGTGATTGGTCACCAGAATCTGCTGGGGATTACGCTTCAGGCACCAACCACGTTTTACCGACCTATGGTTACACAGCAACCTATTCAAGCCTCGGCCTTGCGGATTTTATGAAACGCATGACGGTGCAAAAGCTGTCTAAACAAGGTTTACTCGGCTTAGCCAACACCATTGAAACGTTAGCGCAGGCGGAACAGCTGACTGCCCACAAAAATGCGGTGACTTTACGCGTCGCAGAACTTAACAAACAAAATCAGGAGTAAGTCATGAGCCAAAAATTTAATGCCGCCAGCCTTGCGCGTGAAAATGTCAAAACCATGACTCCATATATGTCTGCGAGACGTTTAGGGGGAAATGGAGACGTCTGGCTCAATGCGAACGAATACCCTATTGCCCCTGATTATCAATTTAGCGAGCGCAACCTAAACCGTTACCCAGAATGCCAACCTGTGGCTGTAATCAATAACTATGCGGCCTACGCAAGCATTACCCCTGAGCAAGTTTTAGTGTGCCGTGGTGCGGATGAGTCCATTGAATTGCTGATCCGCGCATTTTGCGAACCCGGCAAAGATGCTGTGATGTTCTGCCCTCCGACATATGGCATGTACAGCGTCAGTGCAGAAACTTTTGGCGTCGAACAGAAAAAAATCATGGCACTGCCAGATTGGTCATTAAATATGGCCTCTATTCGCGAAAACCTAACGAATACTAAACTGATTTATATTTGCAGCCCAAATAACCCAACGGGCAACATTATCGATAACAAAGACTTACTGGAAGTGTTAGAGATGGCCGCAGGTCGCGCACTGGTAGTGGTCGATGAAGCCTATATTGAGTTTTGCCCACAATACAGTGTCGCAAGCTGGTTAGCAAAATACCCAAATCTGGTAATATTAAGAACGTTATCAAAAGCTTTTGCGTTAGCAGGCCTGCGCTGTGGCTTCACACTCGCATCACCTGAAGTCATTGAGGTTTTATTAAAAGTTATCGCCCCTTACCCATTATCAACCCCAGTTGCGATGATTGCAGCGCAAGCACTTGATGCACAAGGCATCGCCACCATGAAAAGCCGTGTAGCAACCGTAACGGAAAACCGCATTGCTCTGTCCGAAGCTCTGCGTGATTTATCGGTTGTCGAAAAAGTTTACCCAAGCGAAACCAACTATATTTTGGTGCGCTTTACTGACGGTAATAAAGTCTTTAAAGCCCTGTGGGATCAAGGCATTATCTTACGTGACCAAAGCAAGCAGCCGGGACTGGAAAATTGCCTGCGCATTACTATTGGGACAGAAATTGAAAATGTCCGTGTTATTGAAGCTATTGAAGCACTATGCTAATTAGGAATGACTCATGAGCCAGAAAATTTTATTTATCGACCGTGATGGAACATTAATTACCGAGCCACCAACCGATTTTCAAGTGGATAGCTTAAGTAAACTCGCCTTCGAAAAGGCCGTCATTCCAAGCTTACTTGCACTGCAAAAAGCCAATTATCGTTTAGTGATGATAACCAACCAAGACGGCCTAGGCACCGATAGCTTCCCGACCGCAGACTTTGAGCCACCACACAACTTGATGATGCAAGTTTTTGAATCACAAGGCGTAAAATTTGATGAAGTGCTGATTTGCCCGCACAAGCCTGAAGATAACTGTGCTTGTCGCAAACCTAAACTTCAATTAGTTGAGCGTTACTTAGACAGCAATGTGCTCGATAGCGACAATAGCTATGTCATCGGCGACCGTGAAACAGATATCCAACTGGCTAAAAACATGGGGATCAAAGGGTTACGCTATAGCGCGACCGACCTCGATTGGGAAACCATCACTGCCCAATTAACCAAACGCGACCGCCATGCACGTGTTGAGCGCGTCACCAAAGAGACTAATATTCTGGTGGAAGTTTGGTTAGATCAAGAAGGTGGCAGCAAAATTAACACCGGCGTTGGCTTCTTTGACCACATGCTAGACCAAATCGCAACCCACGGTGGTTTCCGCTTAAATGTTGAAGTCAAAGGGGATTTATTTATCGATGACCACCACACTGTCGAAGACACAGGCCTTGCTTTAGGTGAAGCACTGAGAGTCGCACTGGGCGATAAACGCGGCATCGCGCGCTTTGGTTTTGTACTGCCGATGGATGAATGCCAAGCACGCTGTGCACTGGATATTTCAGGGCGCCCTCACCTTGAATATAAAGCCGAATTTAAATACCAACGCGTGGGCGATTTAAGCACCGAAATGATTGAGCATTTCTTTAGTTCTCTATCTTACGCTATGGGCTGCACGTTGCACTTGAAAACCAAAGGGAAAAACGACCACCACAAAGCGGAAAGCTTATTTAAAGTGTTTGGTCGCACATTGCGCCAAGCCATCCGTGTTGAAGGGGATACTTTACCAAGCTCAAAAGGGGTTCTTTGATGAACGTTGTCATCCTTGATACAGGCTGTGCCAATTTAGCGTCGGTCACTTATGCAGTGCAACGCCTAGGCTATAGCCCCGTAGTGAGCCGTGATACCAACACTATCTTACAAGCCGACAAGGTATTTTTACCTGGTGTAGGCACAGCAAGCGCGGCAATGGAAAAACTCGTAGAACGTGAATTAGTGCCCTTAATCAGAGCATTAACTCAACCTGTTTTAGGGATTTGTTTGGGCATGCAATTACTGGGTAGCATCAGCGAAGAAGGCCAAACAGAAATTCCATTACTTGGCCTGATTGATAGCCCAGTGCGCAAAATGGACGCCAATGGCTTACCTGTTCCCCACAGTGGCTGGAACCAAGTAAAAGCCCTCGCGGGTAACCCGTTATTTAAAGGGATTGGTGATGAGGCTTATTTCTATTTTGTGCACAGCTATTCGATGCCAATTTCAGAAAATACCATCGCGCAAACTCAATATGGCAACCCATTTAGCAGTGCAGTGAATCGCGACAACTTTTTCGGCGTGCAATTTCACCCTGAACGTTCAGGTGCCGCTGGCGCTCGCTTGATTCAAAACTTTTTGGAGATGTAAGAACCATGATCATTCCTGCATTAGATTTAATTGATGGCACTGTAGTGCGGTTACATCAGGGGGATTACGCCAAGCAAACCGATTACGGCACTGACCCACTACCGCGTTTACAACAATATGAAAAAGAAGGTGCGACGCTTCTGCACCTTGTAGATTTAACGGGAGCAAAAGACCCGCAAAAACGCCAAATTCCGCTGCTAAAAAAACTATTAGCAGGCGTGAGTGTGCCCGTACAAGTGGGCGGTGGTATTCGCACCGAAGACGACGTCAAAGCGTTATTAGATGCGGGTGCAACTCGCGTGGTGATTGGTTCAACGGCTGTCACCAAGCCTGAACTGGTGAAAACCTGGTTTGAAACCTACGGCGGTGAAGCAATTGTGTTGGCGTTAGATGTGCGGATCAATGCCGAAGGCGTGAAAGAAATCGCCATTAGCGGCTGGCAAGAAAACTCTAATTTAACCTTAGAGCAAGCCATTGAAATTTATCGCCCTTATGGCTTAAAACACGTCCTTTGTACCGATATTTCAAAAGATGGCACGCTGGCAGGCTCAAACGTCAATCTGTACCAAGAAATCAGCCAGAAATTCCCTGATATTGAGTTTCAGGCCTCTGGTGGTATTGGTAATTTAGCAGATATCGCGGCTATTCCAGCGTCAGGCGCTGCTGGGGTTATCGTGGGCAGAGCATTACTTGAAGGTAAATTTACCGTTGCGGAGGCAATCGAATGTTGGCAAAACGCATAATTCCTTGTTTGGATGTTCGCGACGGGCAAGTCGTTAAAGGTGTGCAATTTCGTAACCACGAAATTATCGGCGACATCGTGCCATTAGCGCAGCGCTATGCACAAGAAGGTGCTGATGAGCTGGTTTTTTATGATATTACTGCGTCATCAGATGGCCGTGTTGTCGATAAAAGCTGGGTCGCTAAAGTCGCTGAAGTGATTGATATTCCGTTCTGCGTGGCAGGTGGTATTAAGAGTGTGGAAGATGCGGCGCAGATTTTGTCTTTTGGCGCAGATAAAATTTCCATCAACTCCCCTGCACTGTCTGACCCAACCTTAATCACCCGTTTAGCCGACCGCTTTGGCGTTCAGTGCATCGTCGTGGGCATTGATACGTGGTTCGATGACAGTACCAATGAATATCAAGTGTACCAGTTTACGGGGGATGAAAAACGCACCACCCAAACCCGCTGGAAAACCTTGGATTGGGTTAAAGAAGCCCAGCAACGTGGCGCGGGCGAAATCGTATTAAATATGATGAACCAAGATGGTGTACGCCAAGGGTATGATCTGGTACAACTGAAAAAAGTGCGTGAAGTTTGCCAAGTGCCACTGATTGCTTCAGGGGGCGCAGGTGAAAAAGTTCACTTCCTTGATGCCTTTGCTGATGCAGGTGTTGATGGTGCCTTAGCCGCTTCCGTCTTCCACAAACAAATTATTAATATCGGTGACTTAAAACAATACCTAGCCGAAAATGGAGTTCAAATTAGAGTATGTTAACCACAGAACAATGTAGCCAACTGGCATGGCAAAAAGTCGATAACCTAATGCCGGTTATCGTACAACACGCAGTTTCAGGGGATGTGCTTATGCTGGGGTACATGAACCCTGAAGCGCTGCAAGTCACCTTAGACAGCCGCAAAGTGACCTTTTATTCAAGAACCAAACAGCGTTTGTGGACAAAAGGGGAAACATCCAATAATTTTTTAAATTTAGTTGATATTTACCCTGATTGCGATAGCGACACCTTATTAGCCCTCGCCCTGCCAGATGGCCCAACATGTCATAACGGTACACAAAGCTGTTTTGCACCAGCACAAAGTGACTGGGGCTTTTTATTTGAGCTGGAAACGCTGTTAAAAGAGCGTAAAACGGCATCGCCTGAAAGCTCTTATACTGCTCGCCTCTATGCCAGCGGCACAAAACGTATCGCACAAAAAGTCGGTGAAGAAGGCGTTGAAACCGCACTGGCTGCAACCGTTAATGACCGTGCTGAATTAACAAACGAAGCTGCGGATTTGATGTACCATTTAATGGTGTTACTGCAAGACCAAGACCTCGATTTAAGCGCGATTATCAAACGCTTAAAAGAGCGTCATCAGTAATCTAAACACTGCCAGCCTCGCTGGCAGTGAGGTTGTTGACAAAGCAGGATAAAAGCGTGGTTTTTCCTGCTTTGTGTTATCAGCCGAAAATCAATAATTTGATTTTCCTCGTTCATTTTCAAAACCTATCTAACCTGCAGTCAAACCTAATCGGTTTGTCAGCAGTCTGACTGCCAGCCTCGCTGGCAGTTTTGTTTTATGGGTGCAAAATATTATCGATTTGCGCCTCACTCAGTGAAATACCAAAGAATTTCAGGTAGAAATCGGCCGTTTCTTGCTGCATATCGATATCCGCAAAACGCTCTGGGTACAGCGTTTGAGCTAGCCATAAGAACTGCAACGCTTCTTCAGACGTTTCACGACACCACCAAAACATGCCTTTCGGGTTCACATACACTTGCTGATTTTTAACCGCGTCCATCTCTTGCCATTGGGAGGACGATTTGATGATATTGGCATCTTCCTTGTTCATCGCCACAATCACATCGGGGTTCGCTGCAATAATCGTTTCCAGTAATACCTCACCAGAGTTATTTTTTTTATCTGCAAACCATGTTTCTGCCACATTTTTTGCCCCTGCTAAATCCATCCAATCTTGATTTAACGATGGTCGCCCCGAGGTAAACAACGTGCTTCCCATACTGTGGTAAACCGTGCGTTTTTCCGCTTCCGTCAAGCCCGCCAGCCGCGCATTGACCAATGCCACATTACGGTCAAAATAACGTTGGTATTCAATCGCTTTGCTTTGTGCATCAGGGCCCAGCTCTTTTGCGGTAGCCTGTACTCTTTCTTGTAACGATTTTAAAGAGTTAGCAGGGTATTCAACCACTTTTACCCCTGCACTTTCTAATAGATCTCGCTGTGGGACTTCCATTCCTTTGGCGACAAACAGTAATTCCGTACGTAATGAAATGATTTGCTCTGGGCTTAGTTGGTTGCTAATACTGATCACCGGGACATCATCAATATTTGGCAGCATTTGACGAAACAACGGAATTTTTTTCGCAATCACCGAGGTACCGACAATTTGCTCGCCGTAACCGAGCATCATAATAATAGTATTTTGTGCAGGCCAAGGCGTCGCGATGCGCAATTGCGGGTTATCTGTCTTCGCCTGTATTGCACTGCCCATTAGCAGCCCAAACAGTAAAACGACCGATTGCAGGAAAATAGTTTTTCTCATATTTATCACGCCGCTTTACCTTGATGTAAAACGGCGTGCTCCTAGACGTTTATAATTAGAAATCAAACGTAACCGTTGCACGAACTTCACGGCCTGCCCCTAAGAAGGCACTCCCCCCACGGCCTTCACCATTGATCCCTGATGGGAAAATGGATGCCCAGTAACGTTCATCAGTAACGTTATTCACCGATAAACGAACCGTTGTTGGAGTTTGATTGATTTTTGTGCTGTAGCGAGTGCCAAGGTCTAACGTCGTGTAACTTCCCGCCCAACTAGTATTGGTATCATTAGCGGCACGTTTACCGGTGTAATGCACATTGGCGCTATACACTAATTCAGGCATAGATGGCAGAGCATATTCCACTAACATATTCGCCTGAACTTTAGGCACCCCCACAACACGTTTATCACGCGCTTCGATTTTTTTCGTGTCTTTTAATTTCGGGTCTAAGAAAGTAATCCCACTATAAACATTCAACCCTTGCCAAATATGGCCTGTAGCGGTGAGTTCAAGCCCCCTGTTGACTTGTTCCCCTTGTTTGCGAAATACATCATTATTATCGACATAAGCGAATGGGCGCTCTAAATGAAACAGTGCCGCACCGAGGTTTAAATCAGCCACATCCGCTTTGACCCCAATTTCATATTGCTTACTACGATAAGCATCGAGTGTTTGCCCTTCATTTTTAATATTTTGATTCATTGGCGCGGTATCCCCCTCTTCCAGAGAGTCCGCGTAGCTCACGTAGGTCATCACTTGCGGGGTGATTTTATACATCACCGCCCCTTGCGGGCTTAGCCCGTTATCATTGGTTTGGCTGGTTTTATGGTGTTGTTTGTCAAAGCTTTGGCTTTCAATCCAGCTTTGGCTCAAATAAAACATCGCCGACCACTGCGGGTCAAAAGTGATAGTGTCACCCACCGTGATACTTTGTTGACGGTTTTCGCTGGCTTTGTAGCGAGAGCCCCCCGTATGAATTCGCCCATCAGATGGCTCTTCCATTGGTGAAGGGTTGAACATATTGCTTGAGCCTAAATCCCGTTTAATGCTGCCATCTTTAGCACTGTAAATTGACCAAACATAGCCATTGGTGGCAAATGATAAATCATGGCCAATGGAGCCCGTGTCCACATGGCCATTGAGTACCGCAGAGTTACTCAGGACGCGAAAACGCCCTGATGCAGGGGAGTCTGACAATGATCGCTCAATCCTACCTTGATTATTGGTAATTTGGCTTGAAACCGTGCGCATCGCCCTGTCCGCTTGCTGGAAACCAACACCAGCTGTCAATTTCCAATCTTCATTGAAGTCATGAATTAAACGAGTGCTAACGGTATCAGTAGTTAAATCATTCCCCGCGGTATGCAGAGCTAAGTTTTTATCTTGTGGGTTTGGCGCTTTGGGTAATTCTATTTTAGGGCCATAACTGAAGCTGCCAACATAACCTTTTTGCACAAAATTATAGTGGCTGGCGTTCAGTTGTAATTGTGTACCAGGTTGAATGTTCCAATCAAAAGCAACCGATGCCAGCTTGCGGCGTAAGGTGCTGTCTTTTAAGTTCCCCGTCCCTTCTTCATCCATTAAATTTAAGCGGTAACCAAAGCGTTTATCGGTATCGAAATACCCCCCAAGGTCAACGTGCCCGCTGTAGGCATTACGGCTTTGATAACCTAATGATAAACGTTGAATATCTTCAGGGCGCTTGGCGGTGAAGTTAAACTGCCCTGCGGGGCTTGCTGGGCCATACAATGCCCCTGTTAAACTGTTGATGACATCTAACCGGTCGAGCATCTCTACCGGGAATGCCGTTGTTGACACCATATAGAGCCCATCCAAGCGACTATTGGCAACAACGCTACCTTGCATACCACGGCTTTGCGGACGACCGACATCCATCCCACCGCGTGCTTGCATCTGTGCGCTTGGGGCATATTTCAGCAGCTCACTGACACTTTTGGCTTGCTGGTTATCAATCATTTCGCGACTGATTGTCGTGGTGGAATAAGGTGTATCAATCCATTCCACATCACCTAATGGCCCAAGGTCAATTTGAGAAGTAAAGAAACCTGCGCCAGCTTGGGCTTCAGCGGTGACATCTGTTGGTGCTGCTGTGACTAACATTTTGTCTTGTTTTGGTTTGCTGATTTGTTCGGAGGTTTGAGCAGCAACGATGGATGGCGCAATCCCTGCGATCAAGGACGTTATGACATATAAGTGAGTTTTACGTTTCATGTTATCTATTTTCGTTATATAAAAGTTTATATTACCGAGAATAAAACAGAGCGTAAATGATCAAGCTCAATTCTTAACAATATCCATTCTCATTATTAACATGAGGCTATTGTTTATAACCTATTGAATTTAATAAATAATAAAAATAGGCCAGAATATACCATAATAAAATCCGTGGACGGATGGACAAAACAGGTAAAAACCGCATCTGATATGCAATTTATACTATTTCCCAAATTTGCGCCTTTATCGCCTCTTACGTTTTGCGGTTGTATCTACCAATGAACTTGTTATCATTCCCTGATATTGATGGGGTTTTAAAGGGAAAAGACTGTGTCAGAGAACGTAATTTTTAAGCAGTTAACTCAGTTATTAGATGACAACCAAGCCAAATACCGTGTGATGGAGCACTCCACCGCAGGGAAATCGGAAGAAGTGGCGAAAATTCGTGGAACACAATTAGGGCAAGGAGCGAAGGGTCTAGTTTGCCATGTAAAAGGAAATGGAGTGAAGCAACATGTTTTAGCCATTTTACCTGCGGACAAGCAAGCCGATTTAAGCAAAATCGCCATCGCTATCGGAGGAACTCGCGCATCACTGGCAAGCCCAAAAGAAGTCGATGAACTAACTCAGTGTGTATTTGGCGCAATCCCCCCGTTTAGCTTTCACCCTAACTTACTGCTTATTGCCGATCCGTTATTGTTTGCGCGTTTTGATGAGCTAGCATTTAATGCAGGGACGTTAGAGCGCTCAATTATTTTAAATACACAAGATTATCAACGTATTGCACAGCCTACGTTGGTTGAATTTATTCGTACAGAAGAAAGCTAACCGTCTAATAGCAAAAAAGGGGACCCCGCAGAATCCCCTTATAACAATTACGAATGACGTTGTTGATCGTACTCAATACTGGCTTGTTTTAGAGCCTGAAAATCAGAACCACAAATCACACGCTTTAATGCGGTGAATTTTGCTGCTGGCCAATCATAGATTTTCAGCGCCAATAGTTCGGTAATCACTTCAGGTACAAACCGGTGTTTAACTGGTTTTGCAGGGTTCCCCCCCACAATGCAATAAGGTTCGACGTCCTTAACAACCACACTGTTAGTGGCAATTATGGCACCTTCACCGATTTTGACACCGGGCATAATAAACGCCCGCATGCCTATCCATGCACCGTCCCCAATAACCGTATCCCCTTTGCCAATATAAGCTTCCTCAATAAATTCAAGGAAAGGATACAAACAGAACCAGTCCATTCGATGGGTATGGTTTCCCCCCATCAAAATCACCGCTTCACTGCCAATGCAGACATAATCGCCGATATACAGTTGGTCAACATCCCACGCAAGCTGCCAATCGCGACTTTGCTCATCCCCTTGCAAATAACGCACAACGGAATTTTCAAAACCGTCATCCCAACAATCACTGTAATAGCTATGGCAGCCTTTAATATGAATGTTCGGGTTTTTCACAACTTCATGTAATAACTGATATTTTGACCAATGTTTCTTATTCATGGTAATAAACCTATTTTAGTTGTTTATGATTACCATAGAACGCTTTCTATGGTGATGTATTCGCGCTCAAAACACATCACCTTTAGCCACTCGAGGCTGTTTTAATAAGGAATTTAACATCTAACGCCCTCTCATAGGCTATCTATAAACCCATCACACAATATCATATTAATAGAAATAAATGCCATTATAATAATAAATTAATTAATAATCGAAAAATTAATAATTATTCATTTTTATTTCAGACTAAATTCAAAAACAAACACTTAACGTTTAATTAAATATTTAATAAATTAATACTGAACTTTAAAATTTAATGATAAAAATAAAATCATAAGGAATACCATGGCTGAAAACACAAATTTACTCAGTACATTCATAAGCAGCTTAATGACTGGGATTCCAACTAACAATTATTCAATCGATAATATAGATTATTTTTATGGTTGTGTGGATATTCTAAACAGTATGACGTCTGATTTTTCCCCCGAACGTCCGTACGTCAATCTAGATTCAAATGAAATTTATCATCCCCTTAACCCTGCTATTTATAATAAAGAAGACAAAAAAATTTATTATAATCAAAATAAATTTATTGGTAATTCAACACAAAAAGAGAGCAGTGACACATATGGAGATCTAAAAGGAAGTGTTTATTTTGCACAGAATTCAATCATTCCTGCTGTTAATCGAATTGAAGGGGACATACAACCAACATTAGTGCCTAATCGAAAAACCTTAATTATGTTTAAACCCCAACATATAATCCCCGATAACGACGATGTTTATATAGAAATAACAGATAGTAAGGGAACAGGGTCATATCTTAAAAAACTTTCGCCTCCATCAAAACTCCCCCAGTTATCCTATTTAAGCATTTATGAAACAAATCTAAGGCCTCGAGACTTTAAAAAACCTAGCTTTTTTGATTTAGAAGTCAGAAATGCAAATCAACTAAATAAGGTACTAGAAAACCCCAACTATTTTAATCAACTTATTTCCAAGTCAGATAATATAAAATTTAATTTCAGGGATATAAAATTCGATAATTGGACTAAGTCTATTCATCTTAACTCAAACCCACAATATCAAGGTAAAAATACAGTTTTCCATAATAGTACCAATTCAAACATTATTATCAGATATAGTAATAAATATCATACACTAGAACAAAATCATTCTATCCAATTTATTTGTGATAATAACGGGAGGTGGCTGACAAAATCTGAAACCAAAAAGCTAAAAGAGCTGTCTGTGAGTAAAAAAATCCCTAAAATTTTTGATTATGAATTAAATGAAAAAGATAAAATAGAGAACTATAGTACTGAGCTCCCCCTTTTACTAACAAGATACTCAAGTATAAAAATAAATATCCACGATAACTATGACGTCAAAAAATTTAAATTAATAAACAATAAACAATATACATCAAAGATAATACAATTTTCCTCGAAGTCTATGGACGAGAAAAAAATTGATTTTAATAATAAAGAGATAACTTTAAAAAAAGGGGATTTTCTTTATTTTGTCTGTGATAAAAAAGGGGTTTGGAAAAAACTGCCAATCAATACCGAGGCATCAGAACTGAGCTTAGGGAGAAGTTTCGAATATGATGAAGTCATCAATGAAAAAGAAAAACTAGAGCAAATGCAAGAAAACACTCAGTTTATGGAAAACTTACTATTACGAAATCAAAGACAAATCAGAATAGATATTAATGATGAAAACTGGGTTGATTCCATCAAATTACCAAATGGAAATCGTTATTGCTATATCACCTTTAATACGACGGCAAGCAAGAGCACAAAAATTCATTTTGATGGAACCTATTTAGAGCTAAAAAAAGGGGAACTCCTCAATCTCGATTTTGTCACTAAGACTCAGAAATGGAGAAATAACCCATTAATAGTCCCACCTGAACATATGAATAACCTTGAGTATATGGAGAATACTTGGTCAACAACGATTCCCGGTGAATATATTCAGCCTAATATAAAAATTGACTTTATACATAAAAATAAAATGGGCATCTTACCAAAGACCACTATAGGCGCACCAACGACGTTAAGATTACATCTTTTGGATATTGGTATTTTCACTGAGCCGAGAGATAAATTCGATTTTAGGGATACACCCGAGTTTAATCGGCAATATTATCAACAAATTCCAGCCTCAACACTCCTCGTAAACCGCTATGAATCAACGCGGGTCAATCAATTTGTCTTCGGTGATGGAACGATTTTAAAAGAGGTTATTCCTGAAAATGGTGGTTGGCACGAAAGGTCAATTTCAAAAATGACTCGCTGGGCATATGGGGAAGGCATTCATATGGCAACGTCTGGCATTAATAGTTAACCAGATGATAGCCCCACATTTGTCCCAACCCCGCAAATAGTCGTCTATAACTCTGTTGGCCAATATCAAAATGGTAGAGTTATCCATGGGGGGCTGGGTAGTTATACCGGTGGGCTCGCTTCTGTTGAGGATTCGATAGGCAATGAGTTTAGCCATGAATTAGGTCATAACTTTGATATTATTGACTTTTACGGTGGACGTACAGAACTTGGTATCCATCGCCCTGCTCATCATAAAAACTCAACGTGGGGCTGGGACGCGGATAACAATATGTTTATCCCAAATTTTGAACGGTCTGGGATAGCAGACCACGATGCAATGAATGGTGGAAGCCCGAAAGATGAAAAAAATAATGCTTATTCACTCTATACGCCAAATACATTAGCCGCCATCCAACAGCGACTAGAAAAACTTCACGCTTTTAATAATGATTCCTCAACGGGTTATCAAAAATGGAATTCTGAAACAAGCAAAATGGAAGATGCCTATTTAGAATTACCAAGTTTTCTCCAATTTAATGTACCAATTAAAAATGGGGAAGATATCTCTCTATACAAATTATGTAAAGCACTCGAAAAGTACGATGTGCTAAAAATAAAATTAGGTAATGGCTATCATAGTAAAAATATACACTTGCCTGATGCATCGTCTAGAAATGCGGAAGATACCATCATAATAGAAACTTGTGCTGACAGGGATACGACTGTTCATCTTAATGGTGAAACTGAAAAAATTAAAAAAAATGAAAAAATAACCTATATTTCCGATGGTAAGTCATGGGTTAAATCTCATCTCCACGGGTTACACAGAAAACCAATAAAACAAGATGTTCCCGTTATTACCGTACTCGGTTTTTATGATCCCGAAGGGCAAATTTTAGTCACCAATACTGAAAAACAAAAATCAAACCATGTGCAAGATGTTTTATATGGTTCTTCAGGCATGGTTTATGATGACAATAAGAAGCTAGATTCTTGTTCTTCTTATTTGGAATTCGATCTTGAAGATGGAACAACGCGACAATACAAACTTCATGGTACCAATTTCAACACATCTCATATGAACCGTTTTCATGTGAATATTGAGAGAGACCTAAAGCCCGTTAAAGTTAAAATTTTTATTAAAGGTGAGCTAAAAGAATCTAAAGATATTGAAATTAGAGAACTTAAATTACCCACGACCATTAATGGGCTAACCATTTAAACTAATATGAATAAGAGCAGGCTTATCGACCTGCTCTTACATCATTAATGGGGCTCTGCTAACCTCAAACTGGCCTTTCTCGCCACCAAGCCAAAAATACAACCAACTAGCATCACGATTGCTAACGATAATTTTGGTGCGATGGGCAACGCGATAGCCAATAGACCCAAAGCAGCACCGCCAGCCATTTGGACAAACCCCACTAACGCAGATGCCGTACCCGCTTCATTACCAAAAGGTTCCAAAGCGTAGCTAGTTGCCGTTCCCATCATAAAGGCAAGCCCAGTACACGCACAGGCCACAGGTAACATGTAGACAACCCAATGGCTTTGAATAGCTTCTGGCAACACCACAAAGCCTAATATCAACCCTAAACTGCCAATTGCCATCATGGAGCTGCCCACCAACAAACACGCAGGGCGCCCAATTTTATGAATAAAATGATTGGCAATATAACTGGCAAACATGATCCAAAAACCGTTAATTCCAAACACAATGGAAAACGCTAATGGACTCAATTGAGCATCCCCCATCAACACCGTTGGTGCGAGGGAAACATAAGTCAATGCCATCCCCATAGTGCCTGCATTAACGAGTGCAAAAATGATAAATTGGCGATTCCCTAAGACACGGCAATAGGTTTCCACTGGGATCACTTTCACCTTAGGTAAATTTGCAGGGCGTGTCTCGGGTAAAAATACAGCGATTAATACCAATATAATGACGGCATATAACGCAAGGAACCAAAACGGTGCACGCCAGCCCCATGCTTCAGCCAGTAGGCCGCCTAATAACGGGGCGAGTGCAGGGACAATATTCAATGTGCCGTTGAGAAAGCCGAATGCGCGAGCCGCTTCAGTACCGTTCATGCGGTCACGAACACAGCTAAATGCCACCACTGAGGTACAACACACTGCAACCCCTTGTAATAAACGTGAGGCAATGAATAGCGTTGGTGTCGTGGCGGCAATAGCAACACCCGCACCAATAATGTAAAGCACCATGCCAACCATCGCGACTGGCTTACGCCCATATCTGTCTACCATCGGCCCTGAAATTAATTGACCTAAGCCCAGAACTAAAATAAATAGCGCAATAGTTGATTGAATGACCGATTCGCTGCTCCCTAAATCCTTCGCAATATCAGGGATCGTTGGCAGATATAAATCAATGCCCAATGGGCCAAGTAAAACTAATAAAAGCAGCAAAACAAGAAATTTACGCATGAATAAGGCCTAAAAAGACATAACAAAATGAATTTAAACGTATTTTATAGCAATCAAAAAGGCAAAAAAGGCGCTAAACCTAGCGCCTTTCGCATCATAGACAATTATGATGTGGGAATTATTCCATCCACTCCGTGTGGAAAACACCGTCTTTATCCGTACGTTTGTAAGTGTGAGCACCAAAGTAGTCACGTTGCGCTTGGATTAAGTTAGCAGGCAATACCGCTGAACGGTAGCTATCATAATAAGAGATAGCGGCAGAGAATGTTGGTGTTGGAATGCCATTTTGGACACCATAACATACAACATCACGCAATGCCTGTTGGTATTCATCAGCAATTTGTTTGAAATACGGCGCTAACAGCAAGTTGGCAATTTTCGCATCTTGATTGTAAGCATCCGTGATTTTTTGCAGGAATTGCGCACGAATAATACAACCTGCACGGAAGATTTTCGCAATCTCACCGTAGTTAAGATCCCAATTGTACTCATCTGATGCCGCTTTTAGCTGTTGGAAGCCTTGCGCATAAGAAACAATTTTACCTAAGTACAGCGCACGGCGTACTTTCTCAACAAACGCGCTCTTATCCCCTTCAACGGGTTTTAAGACTGGGCCTGTTAAGACTTTAGATGCTGCAACACGTTGGTCTTTTAAGAAAGAAATATAACGTGCGAAAACAGATTCTGTAATTAATGTCAGAGGAATGCCTAAATCCAGCGCGCTCTGGCTTGTCCATTTACCCGTACCTTTGTTTGCCGCTTCATCTAGGATCACGTCAACAAGGTACTTACCATCTTCATCTTTTTTCTTGAAGATGTCGGCAGTGATTTCAATCAGGTAGCTGCTCAATTCACCTTTGTTCCACTCTGCAAAAGTGCCTGCCAGCTCTTCATTGCTCAGGTTTAATGAACCTTTTAACAATGAATAAGCTTCAGCGATTAACTGCATGTCACCGTATTCGATACCATTATGAACCATTTTAACGTAATGACCTGCCCCGTCTGGCCCCATGTAAGCCACGCAAGGTTCGCCTTCCGCTTTCGCTGCGATTTCTTTTAAGATTGGCGCAACCAGTTCATAAGCTTCTTTTTGTCCACCCGGCATAATTGAAGGGCCTTTTAATGCGCCTTCTTCACCACCAGAAACACCTGTGCCGATGAAGTTAAAACCTTGTGCGGATAATTCACGGTTACGACGGATTGTATCCGTAAATAACGTGTTACCACCGTCGATAAGGATATCACCCTTGTCCAGATGAGGAGTCAGCGAGGCAATTGTTTTGTCCGTTGCTTCACCCGCTTTAACCATCAATAAGATGCGGCGTGGTTTTTCCAGAGAGTCAACAAACTCTTCAATTGTATAGTTGGGAACGAGGTTTTTCCCTGGATTTTCGGCAATTACTTCGTCTGTTTTATCTTTAGAACGGTTAAAGATAGACACTGAGTAACCGCGGCTTTCAATATTGAGCGCAAGGTTACGCCCCATGACCGCCATTCCGACAACACCAATCTGCTGCTTTGACATGAACAACTCCTGTCTGATTAGGACCAAGTCAGCCTCAATGTGCTGACATTCTGTTAACGGGATCACATATTAACCTAGGATTGTGCAGCATGGTAGTTATTGATGCAATCGATGACGTACACAACGCCATTTTTGTCAAGAATTGTCCGACTATACTCCAAATAATTCGAGTTGCAGGTAGGCGACAAGCGAAGATAGACGGGGAGCATAGATAAACTATGTGACTCGGCGAGCGTAGCGTAGTCAACACCGCTGCAACTTGAAGGATTTCGAGGATAAAGTGAATTTTTATTGATATTTCTCTCAACAAACCGCATTATTCTCCAGTCGGTATAAGCCGTCATATCAGAAGGTAAAACAAACTGTATGGAATGGATCGCAGATCCTTCGATTTGGGCGGGCCTCGCTACCCTAATCGTTCTAGAAATCGTTCTTGGTATTGATAACCTCGTCTTCATTGCCATTCTGGCAGATAAGCTCCCGCCAAAGCTGCGTGATAGAGCCCGTGTAACTGGACTTTTATTAGCCTTAGTTATGCGTGTTGTGCTTCTATTCAGCTTGTCGTGGCTCATTACCCTCACCAAACCGATAATCACGCTATTCGAGCACCCATTTAGTGCCCGAGACTTGATTATGCTAATCGGGGGGCTGTTCCTCTTGTTTAAAGCAACGATGGAACTAAACGAACGGCTAGAAGGTAAAGACGAACACACTAATACCCAAAGAAAGACATCGAATTTCTGGGCTGTTGTTGCACAAATTATTGTTCTTGATGCCGTATTCTCTCTGGACTCTGTGATCACTGCGGTAGGTATGGTTGACCATATTGGCGTTATGATCGCGGCAGTGACCATTGCAATGGCATTAATGATTTGGGCAAGTAAACCGTTAACTAGCTTTGTTAACCAACACCCAACCATTGTCATACTGTGTTTAAGCTTCTTGTTGATGATTGGTTTCAGCCTTGTGGCAGAAGGTTTTGGCTACGCTATTCCGAAAGGCTACCTGTACGCGGCAATTGGCTTCTCAATCATGATTGAGGTGCTAAACCAATTTGCACAATTTAACCGTCGTAAGTTCCTGACTGGTTCGCGCCCACTGCGTGAACGTACAGCTGAAGCGGTATTGCGCATTTTAAGCGGTAATAACGAAAGAGGTGAATTAGACCCACGGACTTCTGACCTTATCGCTGACAACAAATCTGTCTTCGACCCGCAAGAGCGCCTAATGATTGCTCGTGTGTTAGGGATGGCGCAGCGTAACGTTGAAAGTATCATGACCTCACGCCACGATGTGGACTATCTTGATATCAATAAATCCTCTAGCGATTTATTGCAATTGATGGAGAAAAACCCGCACTCACGCCTTGTGGTGATTGATGAGACCATTAGCGATGAACCTGTTGGTGTTGTGCATGTGATGGATTTAGTGAAGCAGCAACTAAATGGTAAACCACTGGATTTACGTGCGTTAATCACTCAACCGCTGATCTTCCCTGAAGGCTTATCACTGCTCAAAGCATTGGAACAGTTCCGTAAAGCGCACACTCACTTTGCATTTGTGGTCGATGAGTTTGGTTCTATTGAAGGTATTGTGACATTGACCGACGTGATGGAAACCATCGCCGGTAACTTACCCGTTGGCGATGAAGAGAATGATTCACGTCATGATATTCAAAAACTTGATGACGGTACGTGGATTGCCAATGGCTTTATGCCACTGGAAGACTTAATCATGTTTGTACCGATGGAATTAGATGACAAACGTGAATACGAAACCATCGCAGGTCTCTTAATGGAACATTTACAACGTGTTCCAGAAGTCGGCGAGCAAGTCACCATTAATGGCTGCATCTTCCAGCCACTTGAAGTGAATAGCCACCGCGTCAATAAAGTCTTAATCACTCCCCCTGCTCGTGAAGGGGAGGGTTATGAATATGAAGATGATTAACCTTAACTAAATTCCGAAATACCGGCCAATAGGTCGGTATTTTTTTGCCTATAACCTTACGAGATATTTATTAGGTTTATACCAAACTCCGTTCAATCGCGTTTTTTGCAAGATAACCCATTTTCTTTGTGAATAATTATCATCATTAAATAATATTCATAAGGAATTTAATCATGCCATCAATTTCAAAATCCCCTTCTGCCACAGCAATATCGTCTCAACCCATAAACATACCTATCACGAAAAAAACAATCGCTAACCAAACAAAGCAGATCAGTAATCAGCACGCTGGCTTAACTAAATCAATTTTAAAATCAACTGGTCATAAAACACAAAATTCGCTGGAAAATAAAGACGTTAAATTTTCCGTGGTGAGTAAGATCAAATTTTTTGATCAGAATGAAAGCTCGCTTTTTTTACCACCAACAAAGCCAAGCCAAAAGGTATCCTTCGCTAAAACAAAGCAAAAAACCGTTAAAATGGAGGATATTAAACAATTAAAAGAAAGTGTTATCGCAAAATTGGACGACATTAACCAGAGAACTTCTGTCATAGAAGCAGATCAAAATTCTGCACAGTTAACGCAAATTACACAATTAAAAGTAGAGTTAAATTCTATTACTACGAGCCTAAATACCTATCAAGCTTTATTAAACAGCTCGAGCTATCACCACCATAAAAATAAGCAAGCAACATTAACATTGCTAAAAAGCAAAGTGCTTATCACTAACCACCAACTGGGTTTTATTGAGTTCCAAGTCAAACGACCGCAGCCCATTCAAACAAAAAACCAATAGCACACATAATCAACATCGTTTTTTAAAAGCAATAATTATTTGGCTATTGAATAATTAAGTCAGTTTCATAACCAAAATTTTAATGAGAGAACAATTATGCCAATCAAAATAGCACAAAATACCATTACTATTCCTCGCTCAAGCATTTGCGAAGCAAATCAAAAAACAAGCGGAACCTTAGGAAACTCAGCAAAAAGCGTCAAGAATTCATCCACGCCATTGCCTACTAAATCTATTTTAAAATCAACAAATAGCCATCAAAATAGTGCAACCAAGAAACGTGTTTCATTTAACTTACCGGCACAAGAAAGTACGATTAAAAGCGCAAGCATTTGCGAAGCAAATCAAAAAACAAGCGGAACCTTAGGAAAATCAGCAAAAAGCGTCAAGAATTCCTCCACGCCATTACCTACTAAATCTATTTTAAAATCAACAAATAGCCATCAAAATAGTGCAACCAAGAAACGTGTTTCATTTAACTTACCGGCACAAGAAAGTACGATTAAAAGCGCAAGCATTTGCGAAGCAAATCAAAAAACAAGCGGAACCTTAGGAAATTCAGCAAAAAGCGTCAATAATTCATCCACGCCATTGCCTACTAAATCTATTTTAAAATCAACAAATAGCCATCAAAATAGTGCAACCAAGAAACGTGTTTCATTTAACTTACCCGCACAAGAAACTACGACTAAAAGTGCTAATACAGAGGTAAAAACAAATGAATCTGCCGCAACAGCAGATCCACGTAAAGTAACAATGAAAGATTTAAATGTATTATCTAGTGAAATTTCAAAGATCAAAAATAGTATCCGTGAATTAATGGTGGGGAAAGACAGCTGGCAATCAGCCCAAAAACTGAATGATGTTTCACTTAACCTACTCAATATAAAAAATAAAATTCAGGATTTTAATCCTAGAATTAAAAGTAATCTCACTAAGGGACAATCAACAAAGCTCAAAAAACTTGAGGCGTTCGAAAAAAGAATAGAGAAACGACAGAATGAATTAGCCCCAATGAAAAAGAAAAATGACTATCAAAAAAACCGTTCAGATGACTATGCAAAGTCGCGCGAAACACAGGTAAAGTTAAACGAGAAAGCTAAAATGGCTAAGCAAACTGAGAATCTTTAATCCAGGCAAGATTAACCGCAAACATCCAATAACATGTTTACGGTTAGTCTCATACCTACAACGCATTCAATAAGTCATTCAGCCCTTTATTTTCTTCTTTTTTCAAGAAATTACCAATGGCTTCTTTAGCTTGGGTGCGTAACTCATTACGCAGCAATTTCTCCACATCAAGCTGATATTGCAAACTATGCCAATTACCATAAATACGCAGTGGAATATTCATGCCTTGTAATTGCTGTACTAGGCGTGAATCCCCCGCCCAGCCACCAAAAATATTGACACCTAAATTCACATCAATACTTTCATTTGGAATATTTACACGGCCTTGGCCGTTAATATTCACCAAAGCGGATTTCGCATTCATTGATGAAATATTCATATTGCCTTTATTCAAGTAGCCTTTAACTGTGAATAATTCAACTTCTGTATAATTCCCTGTATTCACGGGTGCGTTAATTTTATTCGTCACACGGGAAATAGACTGCTGAATTAACTGCGGAATATTCAACCCATGTAATTTCGCATTTCTAAGCTCGAAATTAACAGGCCCTTGCCATTGGTTTTTCACCGCATAATCATCATAACCAACACCCGATAACGCCGCATTGAGGGAGATAATGCCGCTGAGTTTTTGTGGCATATTAAAGGCTTTTAATAACGGTGTTAAATCGATATTTTTAAAGTCGGGTTTTGCCGAAACCGTCGCTGGCACCGCGCTATAATTTAACGTAACAGGTAATGAGAACTCCCCACCAAACGCTTTACCTTGTAATTTAGAAACCGTTAAACGCGGAGTTTGATTTTGGGCACTAATCACCACATCATTTACCGACATTCCTCGGTAAATTAAATTGCCTACAGATAAATCAAAACTCCCTGCAAATAATTTTAACCCTGACAAATCATATCGTTGCGTATTCGCCCCTGAAATAACAGGCTTGACCCCCACACGATTATTATTTGTCTCCGCCTCAGACGTTGTCGCAGTTGGTACTGTCCCTATCAAATTATCCAAATCTAATTTTTCAGATATTAATTCAACCGCCAGCTGCGGGATCTCACTCAGTTTTACGCTAACATTCCCTGTTAATAGGCTTTCATTGGCTTTAATCGATAGATTAGTTAAATTCGCATTAGGCTCCTGCCCTTTGTTATATAAAAAATCTGTGGTGATTTGCCCAGATATTCCGTTTTCAGGTAAATCCACACCACTAAGCGAATAATCAAACTGGGTTAATTGACCGCTAATTTTTTGGTTGATTGCCGATAAATCGATATCCGCACGAGTATCAAACACAAACTCTTGCTGGTTTTTATTTAAGTTACCACTGAATTTTACCGCGACTTGCTTGTCATTATTTTTTTTCAGTGACAGGTTAATATTGCGCAGGTTAAATTCATCTTTTGACGTTTGCCAAATTACTAAACTGTTAGAGATATCAATTTTTTCGATATCTAATAACCAATTGCTCTTATCAACAGAAGCAGTTTGAGAGGTAGGGCCCCCAGGTGCAATAGGGTCACTACTGTGCGCTTGAGGTTCACTTTCTGGTGTTTTACGGATAACAGCACCATCAATCACAATTTGTTCGACTGACAAACGGTGGGAAATCAAAGGCCACAGTTCAACATCTAAACGCATATTTTCAGCGCTTAAGACAGGTTTGGATGCATTTGGTGCGGTCAGAGAGACGGGGCCTGTGATAATGCTCAACGTCGGCCAAACGTGCCAACGCATATCCCCATTAAATTCAAGTTGATAGCCACTTTTCTTCTCGACTTGCTCGACAATATAATGACGAAAATCATTCGGATTTACCAACATCACTAATGTGGTTAAACCCGCAACAATGACGACAAGTAAGATAATCAGTGTCGTTAAAAAACGTTTCATGCTTCCCTCTCTTAAACTCTGCCTGCGACCATCACCAACGTGAACTCACACCATTACTTTCCCTGAAAATGGGCGAAAATTACGCCATTAAAATCCATTAATGACACAATTTCCGCGAAGTTTAGCTAATATCAGTCTTCACTGATACGGCTACCAACAGCCCCTTGTTGGTTTTTATATTTTGCATCTTGGCGGCTATTATAAGGGCGGTCTGCGCTGCCCGATAATGGCTCAAAACTTAACGCCCCAATGACCATACCAGGGCGTAATGCTAATGGTAACTTACCTGAATTATAAAATTCTAGCACGATTTGCCCTTTCCAACCGGGGTCAATGCGATGCGCGGTAACGTGTACCATCAAGCCTAATCGAGCTAGTGATGAGCGACCATCAAGCCAACCCACAAGGTTATCAGGGAGCGTAACAGACTCAAGCGTCACTGCAAGTGCTAATTCCCCTGGATGTAAGAAAAATGGCTCGTCTTCGCTAAGCACTATTTCATCACTCATTACACGATCCAAGGCAGCATTCACTTCATCTTTTGGGCCACTAAGATCGATAAATGCCGCGGTATGTCCTCGAAAAACACGAAACTGATTTCCTAAACGGACATCTGCGGTCGCACCATTGATCCGTTCAACAGGTGGGCGCGGGCTAATCACTAATTTACCATCATCCATCCATTGAATAATATCGCGGTCACAAAGACGCATGGCTGTATCCCCCTTCATAATGTTAGTTTCTGCCTTGATTAATCTTGGCAGAATTCCCCGATCTTCGCTTTTAAGATATCAATTGCCACACGGTTTTTCCCACCACGAGGGACAATAATATCGGCATACTGTTTCGATGGCTCAATAAACTGTAAGAACATTGGGCGAACCGTTTTATTGTATTGGTCAATCACGGAATCTAATGTTCTGCCCCGTTCATTTACATCACGTTTAATGCGGCGCATCAAGCAAATATCGAGTGGTGTATCAACAAAAATCGAAAAATCCATCTCACCACGTAGGCGTTTATCGGTTAACAATAAAATGCCTTCAATAATAATGACTTTTTTAGGTTTAAATGTAATGGTTTTTTCTTTGCGAGTGTGAGCGACATAGTCGTATTGCGGAATTTCTACTGCTTGACCACTTTTTAGTGATCTGAGGTGTTCAAAAAGCAAACTGTGATCCATTGAGTTAGGATGATCATAGTTCACTTTAAGCCGTTCTTCCATTGGTACGTCTGCTTGATCTTTATAATAACAGTCCTCTGGAATAACACCGATATTATGATCACCGACCTTTTCTCGTAATTCACGATATAGAGTGCTTGCAATTAAGCTTTTGCCAGATGCAGAGGCTCCCGATATACCTACAATGGTACAGTGATGCGCTATGTCAGTCATAAAATGATAACCTGGTTAAATATTTTAGAAATGAAAATACATAACATCAAAATGTTACGTTGGCGGAATTATAGGGGGTAATGGCGTGTTGTTCCAGCGTCCCTCAACAAAGTTCGCTAAAAAAAAACGCCAATATTCGATGAAAAGCGGTGAATTTCTAATTAGCCCTTTAATCTATAGGGCTAAAATGGCTTTTTACCTTCTAATGCAGCAATGCGATTTTCAATAGAGGGGTGTGTTGAAAACACAGAATCTCCTTTATTAAAAATATAGGCCGCTTTACGGTAAGCCTGCCCTGTACTGCTCTCATCATATTCATGCGTTTCGTGTTGCCCAGATATCTTTTTTAGTGCGCTGATCATCGCTTGGTTATCAGAAGTGAGATCAACCGCCGCCGCATCCGCCATGTATTCACGAGTACGGGATAAATAAAAATACAGAATTTGCGTGATCCACGGCAACACAAAGTTCAAAACCATTAAAATCATTTGGGCTTTATTAGCCGCATTATTACGGCTTCGCCCTGCTGTACGAATAAAAATCTGACTAAATACGTTGGTTACCGTCAAAATCACGTTCGCTAAGATACCCACATACAGGGTCAGCTTCGAATCACCATGTATAATATGGCCAACTTCGTGAGCAAGAACAGCTTGTACTTCTTGGCGGTTCAGCGTTTGAAGCAGACCGCGCGTCACCCCAACCAATGCATTACGGCCATTCCAGCCCGCAGCAAATGCATTTGGTTCATCACTTTCTAAAATATATAAACGCGGAATATAGCCCAAACTTGCACTTAAACTAAGCTCTTCAATAATATTAAACAGCTGTTTTTCTTCTGAACTGGTGGCATTTTCTGGATTGATTTCTTTCGCATTCATCCCTGCCAACATCATTTTATGGCCCCGAAAATGAATATAAATCAATCCAAGGAATGTCAAACCTAAAACAATAAATGTCGCAACTGGCATTTCTTTTAACGTCACAAATTCCATTGCATTATCAAACAAATCTAACTGTTCATTTGGATGCGTGGCAATATCCGCTAATAACCCAATGATAAGCATAATAAAAATATAGCTCATCACCACAAAACGAGTTCGAATATTGTTTTTACGTATGACGTTACGGAAATCCATAAAAATACCCTGCTTTCTATCACAGATAATTATCGGAACGCCCTAAGTTGTTCCGATAATTTTCCAAATGGCAATTAATCGATAATTAGTCGAAATTAATACGACGTGACTCTTCAGACTTAATCGTCTCTTCATCAAGACGCCAGTATTCTTTCGATATTTTTAAGCTAGGAATAATGCCAACAATAAGCGCGGCAGGCATCGATGCAATATAAGCATTGTAGGTTTCTAATGTACGGTTATAGCCGCGTTTCGCAAAAGAAAGCTTATTTTCTGAAGATACGATTTCTTCTTGCAGATTTGCCATGATTGCGTCAGATTTCAGTTCTGGATAAGCTTCAACTGCGACGTTAATCGCCCCGCTGCTCACCATTTTAGATAACTCATCTTCCGCTTCACGTGCTTTATCGCCCGTTGCATTTTGAGCCTGAGTACGCAGTTCAGTAATTTTACTGAATACTTCCGTTTCATGGCTTAAATATTTTTTTACCGTCGCAAGTAAACTATCAAACACTTTTCCGCGTCTGTCTAATTGAACTGAAATTTCAGTTTCGCTGGAAACTACGGCTTCACGTAATGCCACGATACGGTTATAAAAATAAATAACGATCAGCACCACTACGACAATAAAAATTAAAAATTTCATAATCACCTTTTAGGGCTTACCCATAGGAAAAGAATTCATCAACAACAATATTGTTTTATTCTACGCTATCCTTTCTCAATATAGAAACAATCCACGGATAAATCAGAAAAAGGGAAATTGAGAGTGCAGAGATCACTATGCATAAAAAAGGCTATTTAATGTTAAACACTAAATAGCCCCTATTGAATTACGCTAAATTACACCGCACGGAATGAAATTTCCGTTGGGATTTTATCCCCTTCCCAATACATTAATGCAGAAATACCCGATGCGATTTCACGGTAAATATCCGCAAATTCACCTTCAGGGTCGCGCATAACGGTCGGCTGACCGCGGTCGAGGTCTTCACGCAGAGAAATGTGCAGCGGAACTTGGCCTAACAGTTTCGTGTTGTATTTCTCAGCCAGTTTTTCTGCACCACCAGTACCGAAAATTGGCTCAACATGGCCACAATTACTGCAAATGTGCGCGCTCATATTTTCGATAACACCTAACACTGGCACATTCACTTTCTTAAACATCACAATACCTTTCATGGCATCAACCAGGGCGATATCTTGTGGTGTTGTCACCACAACCGCACCTGTTACAGGGATGTTTTGTGACAGTGTTAATTGGATATCACCCGTTCCCGGTGGCATATCGATAACTAAATAGTCTAAATCTGGCCATAAGGTATCTTGCAGCATTTGCATTAATGCCTTACTTGCCATCGGGCCACGCCAGACCATCGCGTTATCGTCAGTGACTAAATAACCGATTGAGTTAGTCGCTAAACCATATGCCATAATTGGCGCCATGTGCTGGCCATCAGGAGACGTTGGGCGCTCTAATGTTGTGCCTAGCATATTTGGAATCGACGGGCCATAAATGTCCGCATCAAGGATACCGACTTTCGCCCCTTCTTGCGCCAGTGCTAACGCGAGGTTGACGGAAGTGCTGGATTTCCCCACGCCGCCTTTACCTGAACTCACCGCCAGAATATTGCGCACACCCTTGATGCCTGGTAAATCGTTCGCGCGTTTTAGCGTTGTCACATCGTGGCGTAATTTCCATTCAACTGCGTGAGCGCCAGTGAGTTGTTTTAGCTCTGCCGTTTTTTCGCTAATCAGCGTTTGGAAAGGACCTTTCCAAACAAATGGCATGACTAATTCGACGTGCAGCACATTGTCTAACATCGCACAATGGTGTAACGCTTTGATAGAAATCAGATTACGTTGCAGCGTTGGGTGTGTAAATGAAGCCAAAACTTTGGAGACTTGTTCAGTCAGCAGTTCTGGTTTGTTCTGCTCGGGGGATTTATCGTTCATCCCGGCTCCTTTATTTATATTTTTGAACTATAGATATCCTATATAACTCGATAAACTACCTGAGATTAGACGGATATACTTTGACTGAGGTTAATCATAACAGAGAACACGAAAAATAGTGATTGCCAAGCGCAGGAAAAGCCACGAAGAGGCAAAAATTTCTTTTTCCAACAAATTTCCAATTAATCTTTTATACCCCTAGCAGCGATGGTTTTGATCGGTTAACATCAAAGACCCTTTTCAAATAATGGAAGTAAGAAAGTTACTATGTCTCAAGTCGCGAATAAATTACTGGTAACCTGTGCGTTACCCTATGCTAACGGTTCAATCCATCTTGGTCATATCCTGGAACACATTCAGGCTGATATTTGGGTCCGTTATCAGCGAATGCGCGGCAAAGAGGTTCATTTTATCTGTGCCGACGACGCGCACGGAACGCCAATTATGCTTAAAGCACAACAGCTGGGTGTCACACCTGAAGCTATGATTGCAGAAGTGAGCCAAGAACATCAGAACGATTTTGCGGGTTTTTCCATTAGCTATGATAATTATCACTCCACACACAGTGAAGAAAATAAAGAGTTATCAGAACTGATTTATGGAAAACTGAAAAATAACGGTTTTATTAAAAATCGCACTATTTCTCAGCTTTTCGACCCAGAAAAAGGCATGTTCTTACCAGACCGCTTCGTTAAAGGCACTTGCCCGAAATGTAAAGCAGAAGACCAATACGGTGATAACTGTGAGGTGTGTAGCGCAACCTACAGCCCAACAGAATTAATCAACCCACGTTCGGTCATCTCTGGTGCAACGCCTGTAATGCGTGATTCAGAGCACTTTTTCTTTGATTTACCTGCATTTAGCGACATGCTACAAGCATGGACTCGCTCAGGCGCACTGCAAGAGCAAGTGGCGAATAAAATGCAAGAATGGTTCGAATCTGGCCTGCAACAGTGGGATATTACCCGTGATGCACCGTATTTCGGCTTTGAAATCCCAGATGCACCGGGCAAATATTTCTACGTCTGGTTGGATGCACCAATTGGTTACATGGGTTCATTTAAAAACCTGTGTGATAAACGCGGTGACCTGAATTTCGATGAGTTTTGGAATAAAGATTCGAAAACGGACCTTTACCACTTTATCGGTAAAGATATCGTTTATTTCCACAGCCTGTTCTGGCCTGCGATGTTAGAAGGCAGCCAATTCCGTAAACCAACTAACCTATTTGTCCATGGTTATGTCACGGTTAACGGAGCAAAAATGTCTAAATCCCGTGGTACATTTATCACTGCACGCTCGTATTTAGACCATTTAGATGCAGACTGCTTACGTTATTACTACGCAGCAAAACTGTCTTCACGTATCGATGATATCGATTTAAACCTTGAAGACTTCGTTCAGCGCGTCAATAGCGATATCGTGAACAAAGTGGTTAACTTAGCTTCTCGTAACGCAGGCTTTATTGCTAAACGCTTTGATGGCAAGTTATCTACAAACTTAGCAGAGCCTGAGCTATATCAGCAATTTGTTGATGCGGCAAAAGTCATCGGTGAAGATTTTAGCAATCGTGAATACAATAAAGCGATCCGCGAAATTATGGCATTAGCTGATATCGCTAATCGTTATGTTGATGAAAAAGCCCCTTGGGTGGTTGCTAAACAAGAAGGCAAAGACCAAGAGCTGCAAGATATCTGCTCAATGGGTATTAACCTGTTCCGCATCCTGATGACTTACCTGAAGCCAGTTTTACCGGGTCTGACCAAACGTACAGAAGCGTTCTTAAATACTGAACTGTCTTGGGATGCGATTAGCACACCATTACTTGACCACAATGTTGCACCTTTCAAAGCTCTGTTTAACCGCATTGAAATGACAAAAGTGGATTTAATGGTTGAGGCATCAAAAGAAAGTATCAAGCCAATCCAGCAAGTAACTGGCCCGCTGGCTGATGACCCAATCCAAGATACAATCACCTTTGATGATTTTGCAAAAATCGATCTGCGAATTGCGCTAATCAAACACGCTGATTTTGTTGAGGGTTCGGACAAGCTACTGAAATTACAGTTAGATATCGGTGGCGAGACGCGCCAAGTGTTCTCAGGTATCCGTTCTGCCTATCCAGATCCAAAAGCGTTGGAAGGCCGTTTAACGGTGATGGTCGCTAACCTTGCACCTCGTAAAATGCGCTTTGGTATTTCCGAAGGTATGGTCATGGCAGCAGGCCCTGGTGGTAAAGATATTTATCTGCTCAGCCCTGATAGCGGCGCACAACCGGGCATGCAAGTTAAGTAACACCTATATTCGCATCTATTAATTAAACGCTATAACAACCCTAATACTTATATACTAAGTCATTAGGGTTGTTTTCTATCCTCAAATGTTACTCAATATACTCAATTTTTATTTGCTGTAAGTTGCTCTCCACCGAAGTAATAACCTCTTCCGCGCAAGTTCCATAAACTACGATGTAACCAAGACGGCTATAACTATCTTTAAGGGCTTTAGCATCAATAGGAGTCGAAACAAATTTGTATAGTAATGATGGTGATAACACCAGCGCTGTAGAAATCGTTTTAATCGTTCCTAATTTTGTAGGTGTTATAAAACGGATTGAGGCAAATCGATTTTCAACAACAGATTGCGGTATATATGACATCTCCTTCACATGCAGCGATAAATAACATTCAACTAAACTAAAACCTGTTACGTTCTCACAAAGGTTATCAATCATCCCTCCCGCAACTCTTGGGTTTATTTCAATTAACCTGATTTTATTATTATCGATTTTAAACTCAACATGGGCAACAGTATGTGATAATCCAAGTCGGTTTAACCAGCCAACAATTGTCTTCTCTATTTCATTTTTTAATTCCAATTCACAAGGGAAATTATGTCCTATTTCTACAGCATATTTCCCTTGCGTAGTGATTTTTTCAGTTATGCCTAAAACTTCCCATTGGTTTAATACAATATCCCAATACACTTCAGCACTGTATTCACGACCTTGAATAAACTCTTCAATTAAATAATATGATGATAATTTATAACCTCGATTATTAATTCGAAAATCTATTAGTTCTGTAACGGCAATATTAGCCTCTTCAATACTAGAACAAATCGTCACCTTACTACTACCACTATCATCACAAGGTTTGATAACTAAGGGAAATGCAAACTCTGAAAAATCTATATTGTCTTCAATCTGACAGACTTTAAATTTAACGTTTTCTTCGTTATTAGAAAGTATTTCTCGCGATATATTTTTATATCGACACGAAACCAAAGCTTTAATACTTGGGGATGGCAAACCTAGGGCATGAGATACCGCTGCCGCCGTCACTAAACGATAGTCATCAAATGCCACGACTCCGACTGTGTTATACTGCATTGCTTTATGTAAAATAGAAACCATGCAGTTTGTATTTAACTCAATAATATCATCGACATACAATGTCGGATTATCTGGTATCTGTCGATAAAATGCATATTCCTTAGTGAATAATACCGTATGATAACCTAAACGCTTGGCAATTTTTAACGCACTAACTCCTGTGCCTGATATATTACACTCAACAAAAACTATCGTTTTCATATTTATTCCTTTTAATTAAAAAATGCTCAAACCCGAATAAAAATATAAGTAATATTATAATAAAAAAAGGCAATACATAATTTAATTGATATAGCTCTGATATAAGACCAAAATAAGCACCACATGATTCTGCAATACCCCAGAAAAAAACGCATAAAGATAATGACATTTTTTTATTTTCAAATGGGCATTTAATAATAGAAAGGCTATTATTATACGGGCTCCAAACTAACTCGCATAAAGAAAATAAGCCAATTAATAGATATAAATTTATCGATGAATTAAAATCCAAAAAAAATAGAACGCTTACTGTTAACAACAAACTTATTTTATAAACTATGTTTTGAGTCAACAGATTTTTCTTGGCTAAAAAATTTGTCATTTTCATTTGTAGAGTAATAATAACCCCTGCATTTAAAGCGAAAAGTAATGAAACTGAAATATACTCCATTTCCATCTTAGAATATAACTCATAGTGATATGCAAGATTCCTTAGTATCACACCTATCATGAAAAAAGAAACAGCACTATACAAAACAAAAACACACCACTCACTAAAGCTTGTAGATACTCTTATTTTATCATTATTACTTTTATTATATTTTTCATTATTTTTTACTCCCACTAAATATATAGCTGAAAGAAACATAATTAATGCAGGGAATAAAATAACACCAGAATATAATTTATTGTAAAAAAACTCGCCTAAAACACCACCTAATGCTGAAGATATATTAACGATAACATTTAAAATAGAAAAATTTTTCATCCTATTTGAATGCAAAGAATTTTCAGCCAAATACAAACTAGTACATATATTTGCAATTGAAAACCCTGCACCTATAATTGCAGAAAAAATAATAAATGAGCTGAAATTACTTAAAAGGTAGGTCATAGCTATCGCTAATGATGTTAGTAAATATCTCATAATGAATGTTATCTTATAGCCTAGAGAAAAAATAATATAGTGTGAAAGCAAAGAAAAACCTCTACTTACAAATAAGAATACAAATAATACAATTGCAATATCTTCTTTTATAAGTTCTTTATAGTTCAATAAATAAAGAGAGTAGAAAGGTAAAAAACTATAAAACGAAACACCAGATAAAAACCTTGGCGCTAATATTTTATTTTTCATATTTTTATTTTCTAGCCACCCCCATTGAATTAAACACTCTATTTAATTCATCCAATTTATCTTTATTTATATTTGAACTAGTAACAAACCTAATAATTTCATTCGTCCATGCTGTAGCTAAAATACCAAACTCCTTAAGTTGTAAAGCAAACTCATGTGCGTTTTTTTTATTTACCATTATAATATTGGTTTCAACTGGGTATCTTATTTCAAAAAACGGCTCTAATATTTTAGATAAATACTGGGCATTCTCATGGTCTTTTTTTATATTTACTTTGTACTCTTTTAATTTTTTTAACGCTATAAACGCCATTAGGCCAGATTGATGTAATGCACCGCCATACCACTTCCTAAGCTTTCTTGCAATTTGGATATCCCGCTCTTTTCCAATAAGCACTGAACCAAAGGGTGCACCAATTCCCTTTGAAAGACAAACATTGAGTAGGTCTATGTCTTTTACATAACTTTCTGGTGAAATATTAAGTGCCTCACATGAATTTAAAACTCTTGCGCCATCAAGATATAATGAAATTCTTCTATCATCACATAATTTTCTTAATGCCTTAATTTCTTCAATAGGGAATATACTTCCTCCATACGTTCCAATACTACTTTCTATCGAGATGACCTTAGGAGTTGCATATAAATATGACCACCTTGATTTATTATTGATAGCTTCAATGATATCTTTAACCGTTAATATTCCATTATTCGTTTTAATATTATTAATAACAAGCCCGCTAAGCGCTGATGTTGGAGAAGATTCAAAATAACAAACATGATAACCTGTTTCAGTAATTACTTCATCGCCAGGATTTGCTAATACCCTAAGACCAACTTGATTGCTCATTGTTCCAGATGGCATAAATAATGCTGATTCTTTTCCAAATAACGTTGCTGCAAAACATTCTAACGCTTTAACATATTCATCTTCATTGTAACAATCATCTCCTATCTTACAGAAATCTATGTTACTTAAATCATTGGGTAACAATTTAGTTAATGTATCACTTCTGAGATCTATATAATCCATTTATTTCCCTGTTTATTACTTGACCATGGAATTATTCTAAAACACTCTTAAATTATTTATTTAATTTATCGGTTAAACACTATAGTTCAACTACTTTTAAAATAAAAAATAATAACTGTGATATACGTAATAAATATTTAATATAATATACCTCAAAGATATTAGCTTAAAACTTTGCCTTCGTGAGTACATTGGCAGTCTGTGTATTTCAGTTTTCCATCTCAGAATGTTAAGATATTTTCTTGTGATCTATAGCACATTCCTTTAGTTAATTGTATGATGAATAGATGTCAAGCTACAGGACGGATCTCATGTCATTTAAACAGGTGCTGATAACGGGATGGCAGTATTTGCGCGCTTTCGCAATACTTTACCTCTGCCTGATTGTCGGAAACCTTATCTCTACCCTACTTCCTTTTGCCATTCCCGGCAGTATTGTCGGTATGCTCATTCTGTTTGCACTACTGGCACTGCAAATTATCCCTGCTCATTGGGCGCAACCCGGATGCAGTATTTTATTGAAAAATATGACCATTCTGTTTGTGCCTATCGGTGTGGGGATCATGAATTACTATGACTTATTGAGCCAGCAACTGATCCCGATTGTGGTTTCTTGTATGGTCAGCACCTTAATAGTCATGATAGTAGTCGCTATCAGTTCCAACTATATTCACAAAGAACGCCCTGTCATCGGCGCTAAACCTGATGAAGTTCCCCTTCCCCCTGAAGAGCCAATTTCTTCGGTAATTAATAATGATAAAACTAAGGGGAACGAATAATGTTAACGCACATTTGGTGGTCATTACCGCTGACAATTGTGGTGTTTTATCTTGCTCGCAAACTGTCAGTAAAATTTAAACTGCCAATATTAAACCCATTATTAATTACCATTGCGGTGCTTATTACCATATTGGTTATCACTAATACCTCTTATGAGCATTATTTTGCGGGCAGTAAAATCCTGAATGATTTACTGCAACCTGCCGTTGTGGCATTAGCTTTCCCTCTTTACGAGCAAATGCACCAAATTCGTGCCCAATGGAAATCCCTATTTAGTATCTGCTTTGCGGGTAGTATCGTCGCGATGTTTAGCGGTGCGGCGATTGCATTTTGGCTCGGGGCAACGCCAGATATCGCCGCCTCCGTATTGCCGAAATCAGTCACGACACCCATAGCGATGGCGGTTGCTGATTCAATTGGTGGGATCCCCGCAATTAGCGCTGCTTGCGTGCTGTTTGTGGGTATTTTAGGCGCAATGTTCGGGCACAGTTTATTTGATGCCCTACGTGTTCGCACCCATGCGTCTCGCGGGCTTGCGATGGGAACGGCTTCCCACGCATTAGGTACCGCACGTTGCGCTGAAGTTAATTACATTGAGGGGGCTTATAGTTCACTCGCATTGATGACCTGTGGGGTGATCACCTCATTAAGTGCTCCATTTATATTTCCTGTCATTTTGCATCTTTTTAGCTAATCTTATTAGTTACACACCCCGTTAATATGATGAGTAAGGGAAAACGATATTCTCTTACTTATCATTGAACACTAAAAACATGAGATATATCTCTCAATTAAAGAATTTGTTTCATATGTTTCATTTGAATTAGTGATTTAAATCACATTTCATTATGTGCTTTATTGAATAGAATGAAAGCAATTAAATAGGGAGGGTAACTCATGCATTCAAGATTTAAGGCCGCTTGGGCCGAGCTTCCAGAGAAGCTACAGTCTGTACTTAGACCTATCATTGATAAATCCGATTTCGCCGGAATGCTAACGGCTGAGCAAGTACAACACATTAAAGCGCAAAGCGGTGTTAGCGACTCAGAATTAGCATTCTCACTACTCCCTTTTGCAGCGGCCTATGCCGTTACACCAATCTCCCATTTCCACGTTGGTGCAATCGCTTGCGGCGCTAGTGGTAATTTATATTTCGGCGCCAATATGGAGTTTAGCCATGTTTCGATGGGGCAAGTGATCCACGCGGAGCAATGTGCGATCACCCATTCGTGGATGAAAGGCGAAAAGCAAATTACGTCGATCACCGTGAATTACACCCCATGTGGCCATTGCCGACAATTTATGAATGAATTACGCGAAGGTGGTAAAATTATGGTGCATTTACCGGGTCGTGAGCCAGCGGTACTACACCATTATTTACCTGATTCATTTGGCCCAGCCGATTTAAACATTACGACACTATTGCTTGATTCTGTTCAGCATGGTTATAACAACCAAAGCCGTGACAGGCTGTTAAGTGCCGCTATTGAGGCTGCTAATCAATCCCATGCACCTTATAGTCAATCCCATTCAGGTATTGCTGTGCAGCTCAAAGATGGTTCACTGTTTACAGGGCGCTACGCTGAAAATGCGGCATTCAACCCAAGCTTACCACCACTACAAGCCGCGTTAATTATGATTAACCTTGCTGGTAAAGATATCCATGCCATTGAACAAGCTAAGTTGGTTGAAAAGCAAGATGCGATAGTGAAACAATGGTGTACCACTGAAAATACCTTAAGTGCACTAGGTTGCCGACAAGTGGAATTGGTTTATTTGGATTAGTTTTATACTTATTTAAAAATAACGGTTATTGCTAATAAGATGAATAGAAAGCAATAACCGTTTATTGTTGCAAGCGATCATAGTACACATTTATCTTTTATTATTATCAATTTTAAATTTCAGTTAAAACTGAAAGATGCACCAGAAGAATAACCACTATAACTAAACTCCGGTACACTTGGCATTGAAGGCATTGAGTATCTATCGTCAAATGAGCTCATTGAATTATTCATTGATGACATACTATCTCTTAAATTATCAATCATACGATCATAATATTATAATTAATCGATGGTGAATCAAATAAACCCGTTTCAGGCAACATATAATCAGGTTTTTCAAGATAGTAATCTGAAAGAGGGTTTTTATGTTCAAATTCAGTTTGCCCTCGCCAATCAGTTTGTACAGAAAATCGGTTATTATCGCCAGATGGAAAATCCCAGAATGAAAATCTGTTAGTTCCCCTATCGATTAATGGGTTACCTGTTTCATATGTTAACCCTTTAATGTAATCCATATCTACATACACTTTAGGTGAGTCAAAAAAATCATAAGTATTTTTTAAAGTAATAATTCCACTGTCATAAATGTTGTCTATATCCGCAATCCGTCGAAGCCAACGATGTATTTGAGGCTGCTTACTAGCAGGTGCATCATACATACTATCAACCATCGTATTTAAGATACCTAGACTTAATTCAGCTTCTTTTTCTGTATTCCCTACCGCTTCTAATGCTTTTTGCCAATATACTTCTCGCGTTTCTTCATCAGGGAGTACATCAAAAACAAGTTGTAAGGTCCACGCTTCCACCGGCAATCCATGTTTGTTAAAAACATTTTCATGAAATACCATTGCTTCCTCATGGTTTATATCTCCGTTTATTTCTATTTCGCCATCTTTAAATCGACTTTTGAGTGTTTCTATATAACCATAAGCCATATCCATCCTTATTCTATTAAGACTATTACTATTAATTTCCAGTTCATTTTCTTCCATTACTTCTTCTAAGTAATTTAATGCAAAAGCACCTGAAAATGAGTCCCCTTTTACCACACTATTTGCCAATACTGCATAGCGATCCCCTTTGGCCTCTAAATATGTATACATTATCTCTGGGTTATTGGTCACATTCAATATTCTAGAAGCCATAGATATATCATGTCTATTTAATTTCATATTCCCTTGCCTGTGAGTTTCTCTTTCCATATATTACTCCTATTTTTTATGTGTTGGTTGATAAAATTTATTGTCGTATTTTTCATTTCACCCCAAATAATTAACTCTTCTATACTTAACTTAACCTCTACTTTTATTTTATATTCAGGAACAAGAAAAACCCCATTACATCTACTGTACTTTTGCTTAGGGATAACCCAAATACATCTGAAAAAGTCTGTTATCTCATCATTATCTATTTTCCAATAATAGCCAAACTTATCATTTTCCGAATCACTATATTTAGTTAGTTTTTTTAATTTAACTTCACTAAAATATAATCCTAGCTTTTCATCATATACAACATCTCCTTTTATTTTTTCCTCTCCCCAGTCAAGGTATATATAACGTTTATGCTCTAGATACCCCTTTACCTTGTCATTTAATGCTTCAATAGAGATTCTTATCGTTTTTTTCTTTGTTGTATATTCATCATAATTAACAGGTTTCATTTCTGGCCAACTCATCCTCAATGGTAACACCCTAAAATTAGCCTCACACCCCTTTTTATTTTCAATAAACCTTGAGTCAAAATAGCTATACCCTTCATATTCTGCAAAGTTATACACATAGTCACTCGGCACCTCAACTATTGTATGATTAAACTTCCCACACACAAAGCCGGGCCGATTGTTTGCATTAATAGCACACGAAAATAATAATAATGGAAATATTAAAAAAATATTCAATCGCATATTTTTCTTATACCTCAAGATTGATTAATTCATATATATGGTCAATACTTTGCCATGGATAATATTTTACCAATCCGTTTATGCCATTTATTAATTATGATTTTTTCTTTGTCGTTTACTTTTTTTTCTTTTTCTAACATCACTTTCATTAAGCTGTATATCACCGATAATTCTTGCCCTCTATCGCCTGACGCTTCCATGATTTTTTGCCAGTAGAATTCTTTTTGTTTTTCGTCTAATACAGAAAACACGACGCCTAATACCCAAGCCTCTTCTGGGATTTTATTACGTAACATGACTAAATAATGTAACTCATCGGCTTCTTTGTAAGTCATATCGCGAGCGACTTTTTCCCCAGCACTTTGCTTTATTAGCTTACTATTTAATACGGTGAGAGTTTCTAACGCATGGTCATAATGTAGTTTATCCATTAAGCCTTTATTGATAGGCTTACCTTTTTCTTTCATTACCAAATAAAAGTAATCTGCCACAATGCGGCCAAAAATGGGTGAACCATATTTGTTCTCATAAAGATATTGGTCGACTGCTCTGATTGTTTCTACTGAATTAGAATTGGCTTTTGAATAATTAAAAACACTCAAGAAGAAAATGACTGTTAATAACACCGATTTTTTATATTTCAAAATTAAACCAAACACGTAATGCTCCTTATCAAAGGTAATTTAAGAAATAACAACGTTGATAAGTTATGAAAAATAAAAACATGCAGCAATATATGATATTTTAAAATATAATTTTGTAGCTATTTAGTTAAAAATTCATTTATTAGACTAAAGATAAACATCAATTAACAAATTCAGAAAATAATAAAGAAATCTGTATTTACACCTTTAAATTTAAAAAGTTGATTAAAACCATTACGTTGCTAACCGTGATCTACCCGTCGTAATCACAACGTAAAAGTACGCTTTAGTTTCATTCCTTAACTAAATTCTTTATTATGTCTATAAAATTTTTAACGATTTTGCATCATTATTTACTGTACATATTTCCTGTTTAGCTTAGGATCTACCCTGACTTTGTTGATTAATCGTCCGAAGAGTGATATTTCATGGAACATGAATACGAAACAAAACGCCCTCTCTATATCCCCTACGCTGGCCCAATTTTACTTGAATTCCCTTTATTGAATAAAGGCAGTGCGTTCACTGAAGAAGAGCGCGCGAACTTCAACCTGCATGGCTTACTGCCTGAGCAAGTTGAAACTATCGAAGAGCAAGTTGAACGTGCTTATCGCCAATTAATTGATTTTAAAACCGATATCGATAAACACATCTACTTAAGAAACATTCAAGATACCAACGAAACCTTATTCTATCGCTTGATTGATGCCCACTTAACAGAAGTAATGCCAATCATCTACACCCCAACCGTAGGTGAAGCTTGCGAACATTTCTCTGATATCTACCGTCGTGCTCGTGGGTTATTTATTTCTTATCCGAACCGTGCACATATTGACGATATGCTGCAAAACGCCACGAAACAAAATGTAAAAGTCATCGTTGTGACCGATGGTGAGCGTATCTTAGGCCTTGGTGACCAAGGTATCGGTGGTATGGGCATTCCAATTGGTAAACTGTCACTGTATACCGCATGTGGCGGTATCAGCCCTGCTTATACCTTACCAATTGTTATTGATGTGGGAACGAATAACCCGCAACGCTTGAATGACCCTCTATATATGGGGTGGCGTCATCCGCGCATTACCGGCGACGAATACAACGAATTCCTCGATGAGTTTGTGCAAGCAGTTAAGCGCCGTTGGCCAAATGTTTTACTGCAATTTGAAGACTTCGCACAGAAAAATGCGATGCCATTGTTAACCCGTTACCGTGATGAGCTGTGCTGCTTTAACGATGATATTCAAGGAACTGCATCCGTCGCATTAGGTAGTCTAATCGCCGCTAGCAATGCCGCAGGCAGTAAATTAAGTGACCAACGTGTGACGTTCTTGGGTGCAGGCTCCGCGGGTTGTGGTATCGCCGAGCAAATCATTGCCCAAATGAAATCCGAAGGGTTAAGCGACGAAGAAGCTCGCTCACGCATTTACATGGTTGACCGCTTTGGTTTATTAACGGATAAGCTCCCTAACCTACTCGATTTCCAAGCAAAATTAACACAAAACAGTGCTAATTTAGCCAGTTGGGATGTAGACAGCGATTCTATTTCACTGCTAGATGTTGTTCGCAATGCCAAACCAACTATTTTAATTGGCGTTTCAGGCCAAGCGGGCTTGTTTACTGAAGAAATCATCAAAGAGATGCACAAGCACTGTGAACGCCCAATTGTGATGCCATTGTCTAACCCAACCTCACGTGTTGAAGCTCGCCCTGAAGACATCATCAATTGGACCGACGGAAAAGCGTTAGTTGCGACAGGCAGCCCATTCAGCCCTGTATCGTATAAAGAGCAAATATTCCCAATTGCCCAATGTAATAACTCCTATATTTTCCCAGGAATTGGTTTAGGGGTTATCGCGTCAGGCGCAAAACGTGTCACAGATGGCATGTTGATGGCCGCTAGCCGCGCATTAGCAAGCTGTTCACCACTGGCAAAAAATGGCGAAGGGGCTTTATTACCATTGTTATCTGATATCCAAGATGTTTCACGGATTATTGCGAAACAAGTCGCTAAAGAAGCACAAGTTCAAGGCGTGGCAACTGTCACCTCTGATAGTGCATTGGATGAAGCCATTGAACGCAATTTCTGGAAACCAGAGTACCGTACTTATAAACGTACTTCGTTCTAATTTATTGTTTATCAGATTGAAAGGCGCATAAAATATGCGCCTTTTTTATTTTCTTATTAATCTGAAAAAACAGACAAATACACGAGTTCAGATAATGGTAAATTGCGCTGATGGCTTTGCTTATTTAATATATCTAATACAACGCAGAGATAGGATATTGAAATGGCAGACCCTTTAGAGACACACATTCCCCATAAACCGAAGTTTTCCATTTGGGCCATGGCACTCACTTTATTGATTGTCGCCATAAATATCACCGTTTATTTTTATCAGCTTACTTATGCCGCCCCCCTTGATTCCCAAGAAAATAACTTATTAATATTTGGTGCAAATGTTTACCAACTCTCCTTGACGGGTGATTGGTGGCGCTACCCGATGAGTATGGTGTTGCATTCCGGGGGCTTTCACCTCACCTTAAATACCTTGGCACTTTTTGTGATAGGGATTGAATGTGAACGAACATACGGTAAATTCAGATACCTCGCTATCTACCTCTTTTCAGGTATTGGTGCAGCGTTCTTTAGTGCTTATTGGCAATACAGTGAAAGCATTAGAGAAGCCACCAGCCGTGCATCAATGAACTCATGGAACAGTTTATATTTACCTGATAATACGGTTTATATTACTGTCAGTATTGGTGCATCAGGTGCCATCATGGGGCTGGCTGCCGCTTCGGTTATTTACCTTTTAAAAGCCCTGAATAACCCCAATTTGTCCAGTGAAGAAAAAAGCCAATTAAAACGCCCGCTGTATAATATCATTGGGATGATTGCTTTAACTTTAGTGAATGGTTTGCAGTCTGGAATTGATAATGCAGCACATATCGGCGGGGCTATTTTAGGTGCCATTATTAGTGGTGCATTTGTTCTCGCACCGCAATCCACACCCTTGGCGAAACACCTTTCAAGTTTATTAATTTCTGTGATTGCGGCGGGATTACTTATTTTCACTTTGCAGCACTATTCGTCCTCGCAAGATGAAGACTTAAATGATGAGCGCGTTTTTATTTACCAAGAGATGGAAAAAGAACTGAATCATTTAAAGAAATGGGATTTAGATTAGCTAACTTGCCCTATTATTTGTCATATCAATAATAGGGCTACCTATTTAAAAAGAAAATAAATTCAGTGTCATCATAACCGCACTACAGGTGATCAGTAACAGGGTAATGTATTGAAATGTGCGCTCAGACAGGTGGATCAGTAAATATTTTGCCACTGGCATCACAATCAATGCCCCTGCACACAAAATAAGTGCCAGTTTTAAGTCAGTATACCCTTCCTGCGCATAAGCTAAGGCAGATGACCCCGACAATACCGTTGTGACAAAAATCGATGTCCCTATAGCCTGCTTAATATTCAATTGCATATAACGCAACAACATAGGCAAGACCACCACACCACCACCAACCCCCGTTGCCCCGAGAACAATTCCCGCTAACACTGCGGGGAGAGCCATGGATTTCAATTGGGAAGTTTGCGCCACGGTAATTTTTGCTGACGCGGCGAAAAACATTCTCTGTACAAATAAATAAAGGGAAAAAATAATTGCAGCTGCAACGAGAAGGTTAATCCCCCATTCAACTTGTTTTTCATACCCCTCAAGGCTACCCAGCCATGTCACCAACAAACTGGCTAAAAACGTACTTGGCAACATAATTGCTAAAACAATCATGGCCCCTTTGAATGGGATATTCCCGAGGCGAAAATGCATATATGAGGAAGAAACTTTCATCAACATCGATAAAAAGTTCGCCGTTGCCACCGCCGCCAATGCATTTAAGCCGAAAAAGTAGGTGAGTATTGGCAAGACAATCACCCCGCCGCCAACACCCGTGGTGCTAATGATCAGCCCGATCACCGCACCGATGGCTAACTCCGTTAAAATCATTAATTCTTGCCTTGTATCAGGGCTCGCCGCCCTTTTTGCAGTGCTGCATCGGCATCACTGTCTGCGAGAGTGAGGTATTTAAAAAACAGTGTATCGAACGTCACCATCTGCAAAACTTGTGGGGTAATGACACCAAGCTGCGTGTGCTGTTCATCATAAAAGTACGGTAAAGTGAAATCGGCCAGTTTTGTCGCATCATCTTGACCAAAACGGCATAAAGCCACAGTAGAACAGCCTGCCTCTTTAGCGGAGCGCAGCATATTATTGATTTCTTGCGTGTTTCCACGCGCAGTCACCGCGATAGCAAAATCATCGGCGCTCAAGTTTGCAGAGTAGCTCAGTTGAACATGCAGGTCATAACTAAATAATGTGTGCTTATTTACTCGGATCAGTTTATGGAAAATATCACTCGCCACAATCGCTGAGGAGCCAATCCCAAACAACACAATACGTTTGGCATTGACCATACGCTTAGCGACATCGTCAACCATTGATGGCTCTAATAATTCAAGGGATTTTTCAATCGCTGAAATAAACATTTGCCCCGTTTTTGCGATAATTTGAGAAGTATCATCGCTACGACTCAAATTACCATACAGGCTTTCTGCTTTATGTTGTTTCTCATCAGAGAGGTAATCCACCTTAAATTCAGGATAGCCACGGTAACCCATTTGGCGTGAAAAGCGAATGACAGACGCGCTACTAACCCCTGCCGCTTGGGCTAATTCAGCGGCATTCATGGCAATTAAGCTTTCGCGATTATCAAGTAAAAATTTCGCGATCCGCTGTTCAGTGCCTTTACCTCTTGTCTGCAAGCTTTCCAGTTTTACCGTCAGTGTCGACATGGCTATTCCTTATTTAATTATTTTTCAGGATCGGTGAAGCCTATTATCATACTGGCAATGAATCCGACAATCCATGCGCCTGCAACGGCAATGAGGAAATCAAGGATTTGGCCATCACCCACTAATGGGATTAAAGATAACCCTGCAGTACCAAATGGGATGATGATCCCCACATGGAAGAACGCCATTAATGCCCCGCCCGCTGCGCCGCCAATACAACCCGCAATGAAAGGTTTACCCAGTGGCAATGACACGCCGAATAACAGTGGCTCGCCCACACCAAAGATCCCCACTGGTAATGCACCGACTAAGGTTTTTTTCAGGCGTTGGTTTTTGGTTTTTAAGAATACCCAGAAACAAGAACCCACTTGCCCCATGCCACCCATGGCTAAAATTGGGAATAAGTAATTTAAACCAAAGGTTTGTAAGATTTCTGCGTGAATTGGAATTAAGCCTTGGTGTAACCCTGTTAACAACAAGAACAGGAAGCTACCGCCTAAGATCCCGCCCGTTGCGACCGCACCGCCACCACTATTTAATAACGCAACGGAGACACCTTGCGCCAGAATTTGATTTAAATAATGACCCGCTGGTTGGAAGACCGCGATTGCCACCATCGCCGAAACTAAAATAGTCACAAATGGGGTCACTATCAGGTCTAAGCTCTCTTTGATGATGCTTCTAAACCACACTTCAAATTTGGAGGAGAATACCACCACCATTAAGACCGCAAAAATACCGCCGCTGTTTGGTACTAATTTTGAACCAAATAAGGTGATATCCGCTAACCCTGGCATTGATAACAAGCCCGCCATCACAGCACCAATCGACGTTGATGCCCCTAACTCTTTTGCGGTATTAACCCCAATCATAATCGACAAGTAAGCAAATACCGCACTACCGATTAATTTTAATAATTTGAACAATTCAGGGAACTGATCGACCACTTCAGGTGCGACTAATCGAACAATATTAATCAGCCCCATAATTAGACCACAACCAATTAGAGCGGGAATGGTTGGTACGAAAATCGCGGCTAGTGTATTCAGCGTACGACGAATTGAGAAACCTTTTTTCTTTTCAGGTTCTGTATTTTCTGTACTTGCTGCGCCGCTGCCCTGCATGCGCTTATTCATCACAGAAAACACTTTTGCCGCGGTTCCCATGCCAACAATCACTTGTTGTTGTTCTCCGTTAAAAATAACGCCTTTAACCCCTTCAATTTGTTTTAAGGCTTCGGCATCAAATTTTTCATTGTCCTTTAAGACTAAACGGATACGAGTCATACAGTGGGTCAATGTTGCCACGTTCTCAAAGCCGCCCGCATATTTTTCTATTTCTCTGGCGAGTACTTCCAGATGTTCTATTTTATTAGCCATATCGTTCCCCTAATGTTGGCGCAGCTATTTTCATAACTTACCCGCATTTTTTTCCCATTTATTAACGGCGAGTTTCTAACATGCTATCCAATGTAGTATTTGGATGCTGTTGAACGAGTTCCGTTGCTTGCTGTGCATTAATTTGTAATTCAAACATCAAAATTGCGCGTCGTGGATGGTAGTCCACTTGCTCTAATAACCGTGCTGCGGCTTCGGTATCAATACCGCAAACTTCACTGACAATACGCTCTGCTCGGCGTAATAACTTATAATTGCTTGCGACAACATCAACCATTAAATTGGTATGAATACGCCCTAAACGCCCCATCACACAAGTGCTTAACATGCCTAAAATCATTTTTTGTGCGGTACCGCTTTTCATGCGTGTCGAGCCCGATAACACTTCAGGCCCAACGTCAGGGGCGATGGCTAATTTCGCCACGTCACTAATTAACCCATGACCCCGCGTGGTGATCGCGACAGTTAACGCCCCGATTTCATTGGCATACTCAATACCTGCAAGGGTAAAAGGTGTTCGCCCGCTTGCTGCAATACCGATAACCACATCTTTTGCAGTAAGTTGGCGTTTTTTGAGTTCATCAATTGCTGCATCCGTTGAATCTTCAATATTTTCAACCGCTTTAAGCATGGCATCATGGCCACCCGCAATAATGGATTGGACTAATTCAGGGGAAGTACCAAATGTTGGGGGGCACTCCGCACTGTCTAATACCGCCAGACGACCAGAGGTACCTGCACCAATATAAAATAACCGCCCACCTTGTTTCATGCACTCTGCAATTGCATCAACCGCCACCGCAATATTCGGCAGTACTTGTTGAATCGCCCCAGCAACAGTCGCATCCGCTTGGTTAATGGCGGAGACCATCGCTAACGTTTCCAACCGTGAAAACTGTAGCGTCTCTTGGTTGAATTCATTTTGTAGGCAGTCGCTCAGTGTATTTTCCGCTAGAGACATTAAAACGCCCTCGAATTGAAATTATATTTCATTAAAAATTACTATATATGAATTTTAATTTCAAATTAAATCACAATAAATGAATAATTTCGTCAGCGAATATGATCGCTCTCACAGTTCATTCAAGGAAAAAACAGGTATTTGCCGGCCATAAAAGACCGGCTATTAGATTACTTCACGAATTTACAGGTACCAAAGGCTGATGGGATATGGAAATCCGGTTTCACGGAATCAGGTTTAACCCAGCTGATCCATTTGCGCACTTGTTTTTCTTCACCCGCGCTGAATTCACCACGTAAAATGGCACACATTAACGTTTGCTTGTCTTTGTCTTGCCATAGATTTAAACGCGTGAATTCATCCAAATCGATTTTCCCCGTTAATACATAACCATTTGGTGTCATTTTCCCCACTGTTTGCAACGTTTCCCAGTTCCAACTTGGGTCAACTTCACGGTAGTAGTTGGCTTTTGCATCAAATGTACGGCCTTTTGGGTCCATTTCTGCAGTGTAATAAGGTTTGAGCTCAGGACTGGTAGCAAAAAATAGCTCAACACGGTCAGAATCTAATACCGCTTGATCTTTATCTGCATTATCGCCTAGCTGAATATCTTTATCATCCGCGATAAATCGAAAATAAAGGGCATCATCACTCCAAAGTGCGCGGAAATCAGTTTTTGGTGGCGTTTCTTTTTCCCATGGATAAATAAAATCGGTTAACACTTCAGCTTGCTGCCATACCGCTTCGTTTTGTGCATCATTTAATGATTTTAATTTATCAGTATGATTAATTTGGTACTCTTTCGCTGCAACACTGGCTGTTATTAACATCGCGCTAGCGGCAAGTAATGTGGTCAGTTTCATATTTCCCTCACGTATCAGATTTTCATATTTGTTTTACGGACTGATGACTTTCACCCAAAAGAAATGAAATTTCATCAATTGAATTAAATATAGAATTAAAATTTCAAAACAAACAGCCAATCGCGGCAAAAAATTTCGCTCTGTGAAGCAACTCACTTTTTGAATAATCTTCACTTACCCTCTTTTCATCCAATATCTGATTAATTTTAAATCGATTTTCAGGCTTAATAGCAGTCAACTTTGGATCCGCTATCAACATTGACATGATTTTACGTTGGACGACTTGCGTCACTAATTTAAGTCAAGTAGCCTAGAAGCTGCTCTACTGAGGCTAACATTTTTCTATTATGATTTTTATTTTCAAGGCTAGGACATGAGGAAACGTCTGCTTATTGGTCTTCTTATTCTTGCAGGGATAGCAGTTACGACCATTATTCTACTTGATCGCTGGATTAGCTGGGATACCGCGCCCTATATCTATGAGGATGTAGCGCAATTGCCTGCCCGTGATGTTGGCATGGTACTTGGCACATCCAAATACTATACCTCTGGTGCCACCAATCTCTATTACACTAACCGTATCAAAGGTGCAGCAGAAGCCTATCACAGTGGAAAAGTTAAATATTTGCTACTCAGTGGTGATAATGGCGCTCATAATTACAATGAGCCCATTAATATGCGTAAGGATTTAATTAAAGCAGGAGTCCCAGCCTCTAAAATTGTGATGGATTTTGCAGGGTTTCGCACTTTAGACTCCGTTGTGCGCACTAAAAAAGTATTTGATACCGATAACTTCACGATTATCACACAACGCTTCCATTGTGAGCGCGCCGTTTTTATCGCTAAGCATAAAGGTATTGACGCACAGTGCTATGCAGTACCAGCGCCTGCAGGGATGTTCAAAGTCCGTGTTCGAGAAGTATTTGCACGCTTAGGTGCACTTGCTGATGTATATGTTTTAAAACGTGAACCGAGGTTTTTAGGCGAGCAAGAATCCATTCCTGCCCCAATAAGAATGCCCGATGGCACCAAAGGCTACCCTGCTGTATCCCCTGATGAAATCAACAAATTAAATTAACGGTACTCATTCTTTTGATTTAACTTTTCCGTTAGCTTTCGCCACGCCCATTCCAATGGGCCTTGGTTGAAAAATCGTAACCAATAATACGAAAACAGAATATTCGCTAACCAAACAGGTGGAATAAAAGCCAATAACTCAAAACGGGTAAATTGTGCAAAATACCCCATATGGTAAAAAATAGTGGTACAAATCAGTGTTTGTAAAATGTAGTTACTCAATGCCATTCGACCAATATTTTGTAACCATGAAACAACCACAGCATGCTGAATATAGCCCCAAAAACCATATACCAAAGCAATATAACCCAGTGACTGGAAAGGAATAACTAGCTCATTAATGATATAGCCAATAATTGAAGTCGAAAAATAACTCCAACCAAACTGGCTCTGTCCATATAACGCAATCACTTGAATAAGTAGCGAAGGCACAATAAAAATCAGCGCCATGCGGCGATAATGCATGGCACTAAATTGCCCACGTAACCAACCATTTCGTATTAGTAATGCACCAATAATCATCAATGCAATAAGCTGCCAACCATACTGAATAAATAACATTTGCAGCATCGCTTGAATTTCTTTTATGCGATAAATAACACCCTCGATGCCACCTACTGTTTTTGCGCTGTATTCAAAATATATTTGTTCATCTGATGTCTGCCAAAAGCCTTTAGGATCAACCCCCCAACCTAAAATAAGCAGAATAAGTAAGCCAATTAAATAAATGGATACCGCTATTTTCAATAATGCGCCGTCATCATATTGATTCAATAAATACGTAGCCACCAGCCCCGTTAATGCATAAGCCAGTAGGATGTCACCATCCCAGAGACCAATTCCATGAATCGCGCCAAATAAGGCTAAAATAAACAAACGTCGATGATTCCACCGCAAAGTTCGCGATTGCAATAGCGCCAGTGTTGCACCGAATAAAATCGAAAAAATAGCGAGGACTTTCCCTTGAAAAAACAGATTAAAAACAACCCAAATAAAGGCTTCTGAAGGAGGCGTGCTAGCGGTGTAATAAGGATTTAAATAGGCCGCGAGTGGCAAAGCAAAACCAAAGATATTCAACAAAAAAATACCGAGAATTGCCATGCCACGAACGGTATCAAGTTGCTTGATGCGACTTGATGGTGTGATGGTTGTCATAAATTACAGGTGACGAACCGCACGTAAAAACTCTTGTCGTGTATTTTGACTCGACTTAAATAACCCACCTAACGATGTTGTAGTGGTAGCACTGGTCGCATCACGAATACCACGCGCTTTAACGCAATAATGCACCGCATCAATGGAAACAGCCACATTCGTAGTTCCAAGTAAGGTTTGCAGTGCGACTAAAATTTGCTGCGTCAAACGTTCCTGAACTTGCGGGCGCTGGGAAAAAAACTGCACAATACGGTTGATTTTCGATAACCCAATCACTTTATCTTTTGGGATATAAGCCACTATCGCTTTACCATCAATAGTGACAAAGTGGTGTTCGCAAGTGCTAGTTAGCGTGATATCACGCACCGTCACCATTTCATCCACTTTCATTTTATTTTCAATTAATGTGATTTTAGGGAAATTAGCATAATCTAGCCCTGAAAAGATCTCATCAACGTACATTTTTGCAATACGACGAGGCGTATCCGCGAGGCTATCATCTGTTAAATCAAGGTTGAGCAGCTTCATGATCTCTGTCATGTGCCCTTCAATCAGTTGCTTACGTTCATCGCCTGATTTTGGCTGAATACGCAAAGGGGTTTCTAGCCCTCTGGCTTCCAACGCAGCGTGAACTAATTCGGCCTCTTTACTGAGAGATGACATGTGATCCTCCACAAATGGTGTGACTATTTTTATAAAAATGCAGGTGTGCGCCGTACTCTAAAACAGCAGGTGCAGATAATCCAGCACAACCGCAACAACGGGTGTGAAATATTTGCATTCCCATCAACAATTTTACTCACTATGGTAAACCCATTGCTGCAAATCGCCATTATTTATAAAACATGATCAGTTAAATATTTATTAACAAAGCTATTTGTTAGAGCGACGATAAACCAATCCACCCCCGACCACCAACGCGATAAGTGCGACGTACAATGCGGGTTCTAATTTTCCCGTTAAAGACGTAGAAATAAATGACAGCGTTGGCCCTACTAACTGACCGATAGCATAAAAGGTGGTCAGTAGCCCCGCCATAAAACGGTTATGATCAGGTGCTAATTCACGGCCAAGCTGCAACGCTAATTGCACTGTACACATAAACCCTACTCCGACTAATACCGCCGAGATAACTAGCCCATAAATACTGGGGATCACTTCTGCAAGCAATATCCCCATGCCTTGTAGCCATAAGCTAATTGCTAGCCGATTACACGTTGTAGATAAATTTCGCAACAACATCGCTAATAAAATGCCAACTACCGCAGATGCACCAAAAACAGGCCAAACAAACTGAGCAAACAAGCTATCAGGGAAACGCTGCGCCGCCATTTGGGATAAAAAAGTGGCAGGCAAAATATACCCGAACCCCGCGAGCCCATAACACCAAACCAAACGTTTGATTTCAGGAGTTAACGTTAATTTTTTAATTTCCCCCGCAGGCCGTTGCCACTGCCCTGAACGGGGTAAATAGCGGCTGATGTACAGACTCAAAATCAACGCGAGCACACCATAAATTACCCACGCTTCACTCGCGGTTAAATGCCATCGTTGGATCTCTACCGCTAGCATGCCGCTAACGAAAATCCCCGTTCCTGTTCCTGCAAACACCGCCACGCTAAGCGCAGGTCGATTAAGCCTCGCAAGGGTTTCATTGGCCCACGCCGCCACCAAAACCAACGCAATACCACTCGCCCAGCCAATCACAAAACGGGCAATACTGTGTAATATCGGGCCATTAAGCAGTGCACTGAGTAACGTAATAGCGACAGCACCCCATACACCCAACCACATACGTCTTTCGACATGTGAACGTGCTCGCATAGCGTCAAAAGAACCTAGCAGGTAACCAAGGTAGTTACATGCAGCCACAATACTGGCACTCGATAGCGTTAATTGGTGCTCTTCAATCATTAAAGGGACTTGAGGTGTTAAGGTAAATCGCCCAATCCCCATCACCACAATTAATGAAAGAAAACCAGTAAAAGCGACATGAAACGCGGTAGCACTACGGCTTGGTGAAGATATAATTGTTTTCATTGACACAATTTTCACTCAATACGTTCTAGAAACATTGTACCTAGAGTAGTTTACATTCTTACTATTTAACATTAATACAACAAAAACAGCTTTATCGTTTTGTGCATTTATTTGTTATTCAAATCACTAATATCTGCCCAAAAGCTATCGGTAATCAATTTCTATTCGTTCACCCAACCCATGATTTCTGCCATAATATGCATTACAAACACATTTTAGGCCTCAAGGCATCTCACAATAATGAGGGTCATTATTTATGGATCAGTGTCATACTAACGATTTGATTTCTTTAGATCTTGCATTGGAAAAATTACTTTCTCAAACCAAAACCGTGACAAGTACAGAAATCATTCCACTGACTTTATCAGCGCAGCGGATCATTGCCACTGACCTTATTTCCCCTATCAATGTCCCTCCCTTTGATAATTCGGCAATGGATGGATATGGCTTGCGTTTTGCGGATTGGGATGGAAAAACCCCGATGCCAGTTGCAGGCAGGTCGTTCGCAGGTAACCCGATGGAAGGTGAACTGAAAGCAGGTTGCTGTGTGCGTATTATGACTGGTGCACCTATTCCTCAAGGTGTTGATACGGTAGTGATGCAAGAATCAACTGAACAAACAGATGACGGCATCCTATTCACTCAACCAATTAAAAAAGGCAGCAACGTCCGTAAAGCTGGCGAAGATATTGCCCAAGGTAGTTCGGTTTTCCCTGCCGGAACTTTACTCACAACCGCCCAATTGCCATTAATCGCCTCACTCGGTATTGCTGATGTGACGGTCTATCGTCGCTTAAAAGTGGCCGTGTTCTCTACTGGTGATGAGCTACAAGCTGTAGGCCAACCACTTAGTGACGGGCAAATCTATGATACCAACCGCTTTACTGTTCGCTTAATGTTAGAAAAGCTCAATTGTGAAGTGTTAGATTTAGGTGTGATCCCTGACTCCCCTGAAAAACTAAAACAAACCTTTATTGAAGCGGATCAACACGCGGATTTAGTGATAAGCAGCGGTGGTGTTTCTGTCGGTGAAGCCGACTACACCAAGCAAATCCTTGACGAGTTAGGTACCATTGGTTTTTGGAAATTAGCCATCAAACCGGGCAAACCATTTGCCTTCGGTAAACTCAGTCATTCTTGGTTTTGCGGATTACCAGGAAACCCCGTTTCAGCCGCATTAACTTTCTATCAGCTAGTTCAGCCGTTGATCGCTCGCCTTGCAGGCAACAGCCAATGGCGTGCACCACTTCGTTTCAAAGTGCCAGTCAGCACCCCATTGAAAAAAACACCGGGTCGCCTGGATTTTCAACGCGGTATTTTAAGTGCCAATGAGCAAGGCCAGCTGCAAGTTGCTACCACAGGCCATCAAGGCTCACACGTATTTAGCTCTTTTAGCTTAGCGAACTGCTTTATTGTGCTGGAAAGAGAACGTGGCCGTGTTGAAGCAGGCGAAACAGTTGAAGTTGAAATGTTTAACTACTTATTAAAAAGTGAATAATTACCGTGCAAGAACTTAGCGATAACGAAATGCTCCGTTATAACCGCCAGATAATTCTTCGCGGCTTTGATTTTGACGGGCAAGAAAAACTCAAAGCGGGAAAAGTGCTGGTCATTGGCTTAGGCGGCTTAGGTTGTGCCGCAACTCAATATCTTGCGGCGGCGGGTGTTGGCCATTTAACGCTAGTTGATTTTGACACCGTATCGCTTTCTAACTTACAACGGCAGATTTTGCACCGGGATGCCACAATTGGCGAACCCAAAGTTGATTCTGCAAAGTCGCAACTTTGTGCGATTAACCCCCACATTCATATTGATGTGGTTAATGCGCAGCTTGAAGATGCGCAGCTGAGTGAGTTAATTACTCGCCATGATGTCATCTTAGATTGCACCGATAATGTCGCTATTCGTGAGCAACTTAACCGTTTGTGCTTGGCTCAGAAAAAACCGTTAGTCTCTGGCGCTGCAATACGAATGGAAGGCCAACTGTCTGTTTTTACTTATGAAGATGGCACCCCCTGTTATCACTGTTTAAGCCGCTTATTTGGTGAAAATAGCTTAACCTGTGTTGAGGCGGGTGTGATGTCTCCACTCGTTGGAACTATCGGCACATTAGAGGCGATGGAAACCATTAAACTACTCGCCAATTATGGCAAAGTGAATTCAGGCAAAGTGTTACTGTTTGACGCAATGACAATGGATTTTCGCCAGTTTAAACTGAGTAAAGACCCACACTGTGAAGTCTGCCGATAAAGCTAATTATTGCTCAACTAGGCGAAATTATTTTCGCCTTTTTAATCTCTTCTCAGATGCAAAATTAAGATTATTCCGAAAAAATAATTTAATTGCCCTTTGAGCTTATACTATCTCTCTTTTGTGGTGCCTGTACGTATAAACATCACCACGTTTTATTATTTTGATAATGCTACTGAGAGTATGAATATGCAATTCCCTCCTTGCCCGAAATGTCAGTCTGAATACACCTATACTGATAACGATATGTATATTTGCCCTGAATGTGCGCACGAATGGAATGACGCAGAACCTGTGGCAGAGATTGATGAACTGATTGTTAAAGATGCCAACGGCAATTTGTTAGCAGATGGCGATACCGTCACTGTAATCAAAGACCTGAAAGTGAAAGGCAGCTCGACCATGCTCAAAATCGGTACACGCGTGAAAGGCATTCGCTTAGTCGAAGGTGACCACAATATCGATTGTAAAATTGATGGTTTTGGTCAAATGAAGCTGAAATCTGAGTTTGTAAAAAAGAACTAGGTCACCCCAGTTACTCGTTTTGACAAACAAAAAACCCCAGTCACATTACGTCACTGGGGTTTTATTTTTAGATAAAGCAAGGTTTACAGAACAACACCTTGGCTTGTCAGGTACTCATCATATGTACCTTTGAAATCAACAACTTTATCTTCTTTGATTTCTAAAATGCGACTTGCCAGTGAACTAACAAATTCACGGTCATGGGAGACAAACACTAGCGTTCCTTGGTACATCTCAAGTGCTAAGTTCAATGATTCGATGGATTCCATATCCAAGTGGTTAGTTGGCTCATCCATAATCAAAATGTTTGGTTGTTGCATCATCAACTTACCAAATAACATACGCCCTTGCTCACCACCAGATAACACTTTCACTTTCTTCTTAATATCATCTTGTGAGAACAATAAACGGCCTAAGATACTGCGCACTGCCTGCTCATCATCACCTTCGCTTTTCCACTGGCTCATCCAGTCAAAAACGTTCAGATCAGTTTCGAAATCTTCAGCGTGGTCTTGTGCATAGTAACCAATACTGCTGTTTTCTGACCACTTAACCATCCCACTTATTGCAGGTTGATCACCCATTAAGGTTTTTAAGAACGTGGTTTTACCAATACCATTGGCACCGATAACCGCCATTTTCTCACCCACTTCAAGCAGCAAATTGACGTTTTTGAAGAGTAGGCCTTGATCATAACCATTCGCTACCCCTTCTAATTCAAGGGCATTACGGAACAGTTTTTTCTCTTGTTCAAAACGAATAAATGGATTTTGGCGGCTAGAGGCTTTAACTTCATCCAATTGAATTTTATCAATTTGACGCGCACGTGATGTCGCTTGCTTTGATTTAGATGCGTTAGCGCTAAAGCGGCTAACGAAAGATTGCAGTTCAGCAATTTGCGCTTTTTTCTTCGCATTATCAGAAATTAAGCGCTCACGTGCTTGTGTCGCTGCAATCATATATTCATCATAGTTACCCGTGAATAAGCGTAATTCACCATAATCTAAGTCCGCCATGTGCGTACAAACCGTATTGAGGAAGTGCCTATCATGGGAAATAATGATCATGGTGCAGTTACGATCATTCAAGACTTGCTCTAACCAACGGATAGTATCAATATCCAAGTTGTTCGTCGGCTCATCAAGTAACAGAATGTCTGGGTTAGAGAATAAGGCTTGAGCCAGTAATACACGCAGCTTCCAGCCCGGTGCAACTTCACTCATTGGGCCATAATGTTGCTCAACAGGAATGCCTACACCCAGTAATAATTCGCCCGCACGTGCTTCTGCGCTATAACCATCCATTTCACCATAAGCGACTTCCAAGTCAGCGACACGGTAGCCATCTTCTTCGCTCATTTCAGGTAATGCGTAAATACGGTCACGCTCTTGTTTCACATTCCACAATTCGATATGGCCCATAATGACCGTATCCAGAACTGTATATTCTTCGAACGCAAACTGATCTTGGCGAAGTTTACCAATACGCTCATTTGGATCCGTTGTGCTAACGTTACCCGCCGTTGGGGTTAAATCACCACCTAAGATCTTCATAAACGTCGATTTACCCGCACCATTTGCGCCGATTAAACCGTAACGGTTACCTGTACCAAATTTAACTGAAATGTTTTCAAACAGTGGCTTGCTGCCAAACTGCATAGTGATATTGTTGGTTGTTAACACTGCTATGCCTTAAATTAAACGGTGTAGAGTTACCCGTCTTAAAGAATGTTCATCATAGAAAAAGCAAACAGCACTGCTTTAAACAGTAAAGAAAACTGAGATTTCTATGGCCTGTAATTCGACGGGTATAAATAGCGGCGCATTATGCCATAATCGGACGCTTAGATCTTGTGCTGTTTTTGATATTCTTCATTTCACAACCATTCTAATAAGGTACACCGCCCATTATTGTTGCCCTGTGCATAATACGCCTTTCGGGTAAATAATCCGCTGTCGCATAGTGTTGTGTCATTTGATTATCCCAAATCACGATATCGTCTTTTTGCCATTGCCAACGCACCTGAAACTCAGGTTTATTAATATGTTCGAATAAAAAAGCTAATGTTGACTCGCTCTCTTTTGGTGTTAACCCAATGATACGAGTAGTAAAACCTTCATTAACAAACAGCGCTTTTCTGCCAGAATGTGGGTGTGTTCTAACGACAGGGTGTAATATTGGCGGATTATTTTCTTTGGCTTTCAACCATCTTGAATAACTCTCTTCTGAATGATTAAAACGGTACTCTGGGAATGATTTAGTAAAATCATGCACGGCTTGTAGGCCAATCAGCATATGTCTCCACCGAACAGACAAGGCACTATAAGCCGCAACACTACTGGCCCATAAAGTATCCCCGCCTAATTCGGGAATATGCTTTGCCGCTAAAACAGCGCCCATCGGCGGTGTTTCAATAAATGTAACATCAGTATGCCAATTATCGTTATCTGGTGGGTTGTGCTCATCCGTATCAAGTACCATTATTTCTTCGCATTCAGGCGTATGAGGGTAAATCGGATGCGTGTGTAATAAGCCAAACTGTTGGGCAAATTGTTTTTGCTGTTTAGGTTGTATAGGTTGATTTCTAAAAAAAAGAACATGATATGCCTGTAACGCATAATTTAGCGCTGTAAACTGCTTCTCATCTAATTCTTGGGATAGATCGATACCACTAATAAGAGCACCTAATGCGGGTGAGACTCGCTTTATTTTAAACGGATATTCCATATAACCCCTAACCATTTTCGTTTTAATGTAAAAATGAAAATAATCTAAATTAGGTGTTTTAAAAATATCAAAAATAATAAAGTTAATATAAAACAATATATTAAAAATATAATTATATTAGGAATAGATAATGACTAATTAACATACAAAAAAAGAGGATGAATCGGCCATATTCGACCGATATGAGGTAAATTATAACTTAATGCCCATGGTGCGAGTAATTTCAGATAAACCCTCACGCTCATAAAAGCGAACCGCTTTATGGTTTTGTGCTAACACAGATAATTCTAAATGGCTAAATCCCTTAGCTTTTGCCCAACCCTTCATGCCATCAAGTAACTGATGCCCTGTTCTCTCGCCACGAAAATCTGGAGAGACAATCAAATCAAAAACGTAGGCAAAATCCCGTGGAACCATGCAATTGTAAGGATCCGCCGATTGGTGCTGAGCAATACAAAACCCTTTAACTTCACCTTCAAATTCAGCCACTAATAGATGAAACTTATCATCAATAATAGCATTTTCAATGAATGCTTGCGATTGTTCAGCTGGTTTCATACGCTCAGGGTCAAGCAATGCCATTTCAGTAAATAAGGTCTGATAGAGGAATAAAACTGCATGTAAATCATCACATGTTGCTTCTCTTATCATCATTTCTCCATTATTTTACCCAGCTTAATCGTATGTTTTTACTGGCGGTGCAATATAAGATTCAAAGCTATCAATTAACGCCGCTGGCGAGTCGTTAACAATTGCCATATGACGATACTTTTCGTGTAAAAAGCCTTCATCAGCCATTTTATTTGTCATATCAATTAATGGCTGCCAATAATTATTGATATTGAGCAACGCACAAGGCTTGGTATGCAGGCCAATTTGGCTCCATGTAAATACTTCTGCGTATTCTTCTAACGTGCCATATCCGCCCGGTAAAGCAACAAAGGCATCCGCCAGCTCAATCATTTTGCTTTTACGTTGATGCATCGTTTCAACTTTATACAGCTCGGTCAGGTTTTTATGTGAAATTTCACGCTCTTCAAGCAATGACGGTATCACCCCTATCGCCTTGCCACCTAACGATAAAACTGTATCAGCAATTGCCCCCATAATCCCGACACTAGCACCACCATAAACTAATGTAATATCACGCTTGACCATCTCTTTGGCAAACTCGATGGCTTTTTGCTGGTAAACTTCATGTTTCCCCATACTAGAGCCACAATACACTGCAATACTTTTAATTTTTCCCATTACGTCCTCGTTTGTTATTTTATTATGAATTTTAATGAAAAAAGGATTATACGGGAGTGTTAAAGAAGCTCAACCCCGATTATTTGCCATAATAAAATCATATTAATCTCTTTTTATCCCATTGCTATTTCCCTAAACCAACATCAATTCCCTATATCACATTTTAACCCTCTCCAACGAGTGCTATCAGTCAACAAACAAATATAAAGCAAGCCAATTTTATGAGATAATCATTAGGAAATTACTTTTCATAGTGCTTTATTTTTTAACACAGATTAAATTTATCTGTGTTTGCTAACTTAGTGACGTTTTTCTGAGGTTTTATTATTTATGTCTGCCGATACCAAAAAGAGCGCATTTCCACTATTACCAATAGGGTTATTATTGCTAGCAATGACCTCAATTCAAAGTGGAGCGTCTTTAGCTAAAACATTATTTCCTCTTATCGGCGCTCCCGGTGTAACAGGTTTACGCTTATTACTGGCCACCATTATCTTGTTTGTTATCTTTAAGCCTTGGCGCTTAAAGTTTAGAAGAAACTCATTGGTTCCATTGTTAACGTATGGGTTATCCCTCGGAACAATGAATTACCTATTTTACCTATCCCTTGAACGCATCCCTCTTGGGATAGCTGTTGCACTGGAATTTACAGGCCCATTAGCAGTTGCGATGTTTTCTTCGCGTAAGCCTATCGATTTTCTGTGGATTGGGCTGGTCATTGTTGGGTTACTCTTTTTGCTGCCTATCGGTGATAACATCAATTCCATCGACCCACTTGGTGCCATTTATGCATTAGGGGCTGGGGTATGTTGGGGAATTTATATTATTTTTGGCCAGCGCGCAGGGGCAGGTTACGGCGCAGCAACAGTGGCAATTGGCTCCTTTATTTCTGCGCTTATCTTTTTCCCTATCGGTCTAATGCAAACAGGTTTTGAGGTAATGTTTGACCCAGCCATTTTGCCTCTCGCTTTAGCCGTCGCTATCTTATCGACAGCGTTTCCTTATACCCTTGAAATGATTGCCTTAACACGCCTTCCAGCAAGAACGTTTGGCATGTTAATGAGCCTAGAACCTTGTATGGGTGCATTTCTCGGTATTGTTTTCTTACAAGAGCACCTGACCTTAACTCAATGGTTAGCCCTGTTGTGCATCGTTTGTGCCTCTATCGGCTCAACATCAACAGCCTCACAAAAATCAAAAATTGAAGAAGTCTCGTAGATAAAACAAATAATACCTTGTTTTTTGAAGTCTTAATTAGGTTAATAAGCTTGTTCACTCAGTTTATTAACCTGTTATCCTGCCATTAACATTTCATATTTTTGTCATATTTTTTTATTAAAGTTGTTTTAAATTAATATTAATTTCGCCTATCGCACTTATTGCGAAAAATAATTAATTTTCACCAGCCACAATAAAACCAAGTGTAATAAAGCATATCGAATCCGCCTATTAAATTAATCGTTTATTACACTATGACAGATTAAACTGAATACTTTATATTTATTAGCAGATGAGGTTATTAACCAGTTTCAATGTTTAAAAAGAGGATGAATCATGAGTACAGCTAAATTATTTAAAACATCTTCAACTGAACTTTTATATACTCGTAACGACTTGGAAGATAGCGTAAAATTAGAAACCATTGGTATTTTAAATGTTATGGTTGTTCATTTTACAGATTTATCTTTAATGACCAAACAGGCTCACTGGAACATGCGTGGTCGTAATTTTATTGCCGTTCATGAAATGTTAGATGGTTTTAGAACCACATTAGTTGAGCATTTAGACGAGTTTGCAGAGCGTGCAGTCCAGTTAGGTGGAGTTGCAATTGGAACGACTCAGGAAGTTAATCGCTTCACATCGCTAGAAGCCTACCCAATTAATATTCACAGTGTACAAGATCATTTAAAAGCACTCGCAGATCGCTATGCTGTTGTTGCGAATGATATTCGTAAAGCCATTGATGAAGTCGAAGATGAAGATACTGCCGATATGTTCACCGCAGCGTCTCGCGATATGGACAAATTTCTGTGGTTCTTAGAAGCAAATATTGAGTAATGTCGTGCAATAGAGTCAATTTAAATTGACCTGAAGGCCACTTAATTGTGGCCTTTTATTTTGAAAGCACCTGAGGACTAATTTTTATTTATGCCTTTTGGCATTTCAGGCTGTTCTATTGGAAAAACAGGCAACGCATTTAATAAACGCTTCCCATAATTTTTGGTCAATAACCGTTTATCATAAATAATAATTTCACCATAACATTCATGACTACGAATTAAGCGCCCTGCTTGCTGAATTAAATTAAAAGAAGCACTAGGTAAACTTTGCACCTCAAAAGGATAGCGCTTTAAGGATTTTAGCCAATCCCCTTCAGTCACAATAACGGGGTTCGTCACTGGTGGGAATGCAATTTTATGAATATGGACCTGTGTTAAATACTCACCTTTTAAATCAAGCCCTTCTGCAAATGACTGTAGGCCGATCAGTGCACTCACTTGACCTTTACTCACTCTTTCACAATGGGTCTCAACCAAGCGATAGCGTGGCTGATCGCCCTGAACCAACAACTGTAATCGTAAATCTTTTACGTGTTCAAGAAACCCTTCCATCGCCCTTTGGCTACTAAATAACACCAAAACACCACGATGCTGCTCTTGAGTAAATTGCTCACGAAAAAATGCAGCCATCTCGGCAAGATGCTGTGGCTCATTGGCTATTGTCGGTTCATATTCCATTTGAGGAATAATAATTTTTCCTTGCTCAATATGGTTAAACGGTGAAGAGAGTGTCACAAAATGGTCATCGCTCTTTTCAGATAACCCCGTTAATTCCATAAAGCGTGAATAGCTATTTAAGGAGCGGAGTGTTGCAGACGTAATAACAATGTGTGGTACATTACGCCACAATAAGTGCTGTAACTGCTCACTCACACGGATCCCTGCACAGTGCATAAAAATACGGGACTGGTTTTTCTCATAACGTCGACTTAACCATTTCGAGACAGGTGCACCTGAACTTTGCTCAAGAGCCGCTAATCGCCACAGTTTAGCCATATTTTCAAAGTAGCCCATCGCACGGCTTGTTGTGAGTATGGAACGGTGTAAACGCACGATATCTTGTTTTGCAGTTTGTTCCGTCAAATCACTCAATATTGACTCTGCTAAACCTTTTAATGCATCCGTTTGTTTAAAAAGATCTTGGCAACACAGTTGCATTGCATCAGGTAACACACCTAACGGAAAAAGGTATTCGCTTTCTTTTGATGTTTCAGGCAATACAGCATTCGCTAACAACGAAAAATCACGGAACGTCTCACGCAGTTTTTCGGCATGCAGCTGTAATTTTTCTGGATTTGCTAATTTAGGCGGTTTAACTGGCCGAAATTGCGCTAAATATTGCCCTACATGACTAATAAAATTATCTACCTGAGCATTCAATTGTACTAATGTGATTTCGCCTTCAACTTCGAGGGCATCCCGCGCAACATCTGGCACATGGTGCCCCTCATCCAAAACTAATAACAGTTTTTTCGGATCAGGTAGAACTGACTCACTTTCCATCGCTGCCATCACTAAAGCATGGTTAGCCACGACAACATCAGCATCTTCGATTTCACGCCGAGCAATAAAAAACGGACATCGTTGATAAAATTGGCAATTACGCCCCAAGCAATTCATTTTGTCCGTACTAACTTTACGCCATAAGCTATCGGGAAAAGCCCGTTTATGGTGATCACGTAAGCCATCCCATGCAAAAGCATTGAAGTCGTTACGCAGCTGTTGGCAAATAGCTCGCTCTTCGCTATTAGCTATCTCCGTTTTATCTTCCACCAGCAGCATTAAATCAATTTGCTCCCCTTCCGCGGCGCAAATAGCCTCTAAATTTCGTGGGCAAACATAACGGGCACGCCCAAATGCACCCGTAAACTTTAGATCTGGAATAATTTTACTCAGTAACGGTAAATCTTTACTAAATATTTGATCTTGTAATGCCACATTTGCCGTACTAACAACCAGCGTTTTTCCTTCTTCCCTACCCACTGCTATACCTGGAATTAAATATGAAAGTGTTTTCCCTACTCCTGTTGGCGCTTCTATAACCAAATGGCGGCCACCATCATCTGCTAAATTTTTAGCAACTTCCGCAATCATTTGGCGCTGTGGTGCTCGGGAAACAAACCCATCAATTTGTAGTGATAACCCTTTGTACCACTGGGTTATTTGTTCTTTGATTTTGTTTGATAGGGACATAAATTACGCTGATGACCAAATGTGAGATGTAAAATAACGAAAATAACAGCGGCAGGAAAACGCAAAAAATAACGTTTGCCAACCGCTTCGCAAAACTACTGTATTAAAACCCATTATACATAAAAATTGGGAAGCCTTTTGCAAAACACCAATTCAGAGGCAGAAAAAATCGCTTTTAACTTGTTTGCAACAGTCATCCAGTTATACTTTGGGTTCTTATTTCTACGCAGGCTATATAAAATGAAAAAGGTTGTTATCGCACTTTGCGCATTATGCGCTTTTGGTTCTGTAGGCGGCATCGTCCTTGCAGGGATGAACATCTACACTCGTTCCACAACCCCGCTAGAGCAAGGGCAACCACAATCGCCATCATTATTGCCTGCGCCAAACCAAGTTCAATAGCTGCGAATCATTTATCAACCCAGGACGGAGATAGCTTATGTACAACGATTATTTTGTAAGTCCTCAATGGCTTAATACGCATTTATCTGATGATAATATCATTGTACTTGATGCTTCATCTCCTCCCCCGACGGCTCCGTATGATTGCCGCCAGCGTTATTTAGAAGAGCATATTCCAAACGCGCAGTTTTTCCACCAAGATGAAATCGCGGATAAAACCTGTGACCTACCCCATATGTTGCCAAGTGCAGAAATCTTTAGCCAAGCCGTTAGCGCAATGGGAATTGATAATGACACTCAAGTTATTATTTATTCTCAAAATAATTTATTTTCATCACCACGTGCTTGGTGGACATTCACAACAATGGGATGCAAAAACGTAAAAATCCTGTCTGGGGGGATTGATGCTTGGAAAACAGCGGGTTTTGCCACTCAATCAGGTGAGGTTATACCACCTACGCGTAAACATTTTAACGCATCCCGTAAAGGCTCTAATGCATTAAATCAGCAGCAAGTTCTTGAGATTGTTAACGAAGGTCAAATACAAATTATTGATGCTCGTGCCGCTCCTCGCTTTCTTGCACAAGCGCCAGAGCCTCGCCCTGGTTTACGTATGGGTCACATTCCTGGCAGTAAAAATGTTCCTTGGGACTTATTAGTCGCTAATGGCGAGTTTAAATCCCCTGAAGACTTAAAAGCCATCTTTGCAGAGCAAGGCGTTGATATCCAAGCTCCATCAATAACCACCTGTGGCTCTGGAATGACAGCCGCTGTGATCCTTATGGCATTAACGCTATTAGGTAACACGAACGTGCGTTTATATGATGGCTCATGGGCTGAATGGGGCCAAAATAATGGCTTACCAATAGAACCTTAGTTTTTAAATTCATATAAGAAATAAGCCACTGATATCCAGTGGCTTATTTAAGAAATTTTTTAGCTTATTAGCGCTATTTTGCAAACAACCCAGCTAAAAAGAGCACAACAATGGCACCTATGACCGCGACAACAAAGCTGCCGAAGTTAAAACCATCCACTTTGCCCTTACCAAAAAATGTGCTGATATACCCCCCCACTACAGCCCCAACAATCCCTAGAACTGTTGTCATAATGAAGCCCATATGATAAGTACCTGGCATTAACCATTTAGCTAAAATACCGGCTATCAAACCAAAAATGATCCACGCAATAACACCCATTTAAAGCCTCCCAAGACTAGGTTTTACTCAATCATAGGTAATGAATACACCTAACATATGCTTTAAGTAAAGACGCTATGCGTTAAATTCGCAAATAAAAATAATAACCAAATAAGATTATTTACAATTAGTGGCTAACAACTTTCAAAATTACAGCTGCAATTTGCTCAGCATTTTTCAAGGCTCTAACCTGTGAAAATAGCTCATCTGCTTCTTGGTATTCTTTGCGTAAATAACCCAGCCATTGTTTAATACGAGCAGAATGGTAATGTCCTGTATCACCAAGCTTCTCTAGCTCTGTGTATTTCAGTAACAATGATTCAACCTGCTTCCAAGGCATTTTAATTTCATTATATTTAATTACACGGCTAAGGTTTGGGGTATTCAGCGCTCCTCGACCAATCATTACCGCATCGCAGCCTGTCGCTTCAAGGCAACGTTGAGCACTGTCATAATCCCAGATTTCACCATTTGCGATAACTGGAATTGATAACCGACTACGAATTTCACCAATGGCTTGCCAGTTAATACGTTCCGCTTTATAACCATCTTCTTTTGTGCGTCCATGCACCGTTAACTCAGTTGCTCCTGCCTGTTGAACAGCATCCGCAATTTCATGAGCGAATGAAATACTGTCCCAACCTAAGCGCACTTTGACGGATACTGGAAATTCTTTCGGCACAGCCTCACGCATCGCTTTTGCCGCTCGATAAATTAAATCTGGTTGCTTGAGCAAAGTTGCCCCGCCACCATGGCCATTGACTGTTTTTGAAGGGCAACCACAGTTTAAATCAACTCCCCATGACCCTAGTTCAATGGCTCGATGAGCATTTTCAGCCAACCACTGAGGATGCTGGCCAAGTAATTGCACGCGAACTAAGGTTCCCGACGATGTTCGACTTTGATATTTTAGCTCTGGGCATAGGCGGTAAAATGTTTTTGCAGGTAATAACGTATCAACGACTCGTATAAATTCGCTGATACAAAGGTCATAATCATTAACCCCAGTTAATAAAGAACGAACAAGGGGGTCTAAAACTCCTTCCATAGGAGCTAATAAAACACGCATAAATGACTCACACAAAAAACGGCAAAGGTAAAATTTAATTTTTATGAACTATGAACCGCACCAATACATTCACCATGGAAATAAAGGCGCTAATTTCAGCCTGCTATAATACCTTTTCTTAGTTCAATAAGTCGAAAATTAATTGCAAAGGAGAGGAGTGCCCACAATCAAACGATTGGTTTAAGTGAATACTTAAAAATAAGAGAAGCGAATTTTAAGGGAATAAAGCCAAGCCTTACCCCCTTAAAATTTAATGCGATCGCTTTTTTCGAACAACCGCATTATTTTTTATAACAATTAACCGTCATTACGCCCTTGACTCACTTTTTTCTGGGCATTTTTCCACGGTGATGTAGATGCAGAGCCTCTGTTACCACCAGCTTTCGCAGCAGGCGAATGGCTACGACGTGGCGGCTTAGTCTTGTTGCCATGGTTTCTATCACCAGAGCGACGCTCATTACGCTGTGGTGTTTTTTGAATCGGTTCGGCTTTAATCGATGGATCAGGTTCATAACCGTCAATCGCCATCAGTGGAATCGATTTTTTCAGCAGTTTTTCGATATCTTTAAGCAGTTTAGCTTCATCAATACACACTAATGACACCGCCATACCTGTCGCATCTGCGCGGCCAGTACGACCGATACGGTGTACATAGTCTTCGGCGACATTTGGTAATTCAAAATTGACCACATAAGGCAGTTGCTCAATATCAAGGCCGCGTGCAGCAATATCAGTTGCTACTAAAACACGAATATCCCCTGATTTAAAGTCCGCTAAAGCGCGTGTCCGTGCACCTTGGCTCTTATTACCATGGATAGCCGCAGCTTTAACACCATCTTTATTCAAGTGTTCAGCTAAACGATTTGCTCCGTGTTTTGTTCTTGTAAAAACAAGAACTTGCTGCCAATTATCACGGCCAATCATAAATGATAGTAACTCAGCTTTACGCTTTTTATCCACCAGATGAACATATTGCGTTATTTGCTCAGACGCTGAATTTCGAGGTGCAACTTCGATAGTAACAGGGTTATTTAGCAACTTATTTGCAAGCTGTTTAATGTCATCCGAAAAGGTTGCTGAAAACAGTAAGTTTTGGCGTTTCTTAGGTAATTTATTGATAACACGGCGAATATCGTGAATAAAGCCCATATCTAACATACGGTCAGCTTCATCCAATACAAACATTTCAACTTGAGAAAGGTCAACCGCATTTTGATGTTCTAAATCCAATAAACGACCTGGTGTGGCGATTAAAATATCAACGCCACCACGCAGTTTCATCATCTGCGGATTAATACTCACCCCACCAAAAACAACAAATGAACGAATACGCAAGTGACGACTATATTCTTTTACATTTTCAGCAACTTGAGCCGCAAGCTCCCTCGTTGGCGTTAAAATTAGTGCGCGGATTGGCCGACGGTTATTACCGCGAGGGTTAGAAACCAGTTTTTGTAAAATCGGCAGCGTAAAGCCTGCGGTTTTACCCGTTCCAGTTTGCGCGCTCGCAAGAAGGTCGTTTCCTGCAAGCACTGCTGGGATAGCTTGTTGTTGAATAGGCGTTGGACTTTCATAGCCTAACTCATTAATGGCAAGCAAAATTTCCTCGTTTAACGCGAGGTCTGAAAAAGTTGTCAAATTAAATTACTCCGGGCTTCACCGCTTCAAGTTGATTGTGGCAGTTCTGGGGGAAGTGAGTCAGAAGAAAAAAGCGCAAACTGCCGTGCGACATTGCAAAATTCTAACATTATTTGATGGTGATAAATATATTAATTTAGTTTGGGTAATAAATTAATATAAAATTCCCTCTATATAGTATATATACTTATACAACACTATGAGTTGTCGTTTATGACTCCATTTAAACATAAAGAGCCAATTAGAGCTTATAAGATATGATTTAATTCTGATTTAAAGGAATGTTTATGAATATAAATTCGTCACCAACTTTGCGGGGAGAAAACGCAAAGTTACAACTACTACTTACAGCAGCGGATGTTTATGGAGAACAAGGGATTGATGGGGCTACCACCCGAAAAATAGCGCAAGCATCAGGGCAAAATATTGCTGCTATTTCCTACTATTTTGGTTCCAAAGAAGGGCTTTATTTAGCGGTTGCAAAAATGATCGCTAAAAATATTAAAGAGAGTTTTCATGATGTATTTAGTGCTATCGACCATTTTTTAAATCAACCTGTTAATGAAAGAACACCTCAGGAAGCTCTCGATTTACTGCAAAAAACGGTCATCGCCTATAACTATTTCCAGTTGGAAAAGAAAAACTTAAGCTTTTCTCGTATATTAGCACGTGAACAACTCAACCCCACCGAAGCCTATACTATCATTCATGAGCAAGCTTTAGGCCCTATCCATTCACGCCTAAACCGCTTAATCGCTGTTTATATCGGGGCTGACCCCAATCACCTCACGACACTTATTCATACTCACGCTATTTTAGGTGAAACGCTGTCATTTCGCATTGCTAGAGAAACCTTATTGCGCCAAACGGGGTGGAAACATATCAATGAAAATGAATTTAAAATTATTAATCAAGTCCTTATTGAACACACAAATATATTATTAGCGGGGCTACGTCACCGCAAACAGATTGAAAAGTGATATGATTAAATCATTAAAGTGGAATAAATTTTTTGACGATTAACTAGGGTTAGCGATGAACAATAAAAGCCGTTCTATTTTTGTTTTTATTATTGTCATATTAATCGGCGCAACAGTTGGCGGTTATTATTACTATCAATCTCAACAAGATAAAACATTAACATTATATGGCAATGTTGATGTACGAACGGTTAATTTGAGTTTCAGAGTGCCTGGCAAGCTCGTGTCCTTAGCCGTTGATGAGGGCGCGCGCATTGCAACAGGTGATAAACTTGGTCAATTGGATGATGCTCCTTACATTAATGCATTAAATAAAGCTAAAGGGGTACGGGAAAGCGCCAAAGCCCAATTAGTACTAAAAGAAAGTGGGTACCGCACTCAAGAAATTGCGCAAGTGGAAGCCGAAGTCGCTCAACGACAAGCCGCTTGGCAATATGCGGATAACTTTTATAAGCGTCAACAAGGCCTAGCGGCTTCTCGTGTTATTTCCGCCAATGAACTCGACAATGCAAAAAATAACCGTAATCAAGCTTTTGCTGCACTTCAAGCCTCTCAAGACAAACTGAATCAATATCAAAGTGGCTTTCGCCAAGAAGAGATAGCAGCGGCAAGAGGAGAATGGTTGCAAGCGGAAGCTGCCGTTGCCCAAGCTGAGCTCGATTTGCAAGATACCGTGCTGGTCGCCCCTTCGGATGGCACCATTTTAACTCGGGCCATTGAGCCGGGAACCAATGTTGGCGCAGGAAACAGTATTTTTAATGTTACCCTTACTCACCCTGTTTGGGTACGTGCCTATGTTAGCGAACCCCACCTTGGTAACGCCGTTCCGGGGACGAAAGTCACGCTCTATACGGATAGCCGCCCTAATCAACCCTATCATGGAACGATTGGTTTTGTTTCTCCAACCGCTGAATTCACGCCTAAAAGTGTACAAACCCCTGATTTACGAACTGATTTAGTTTATCGATTACGTATTATTGTTGATGATGCAGACGATGCTTTGCGCCAAGGAATGCCTGTTACCATTAACTTTGCAGATAACAAGCAGTAAGAAATAGCCATGAGTGATGATTACAGCATCCGTCTTCAAGGGGTTGAAAAAAGCTTTAGTGGCTTAGATTCGCCTGCGGTTGAAAGCCTCACAATGGATATTCGCGGTGGGTCTGTCACCGGGTTAGTTGGCCCCGATGGCGCGGGGAAAACAACGTTAATGCGTATGCTCGCTGGACTACTCAAACCAGATGCAGGGCAGATTAGCGTGATGGGTTTAGACCCCATTAAAGACAGTATCGCAGTACGTGCAAACCTTGGCTATATGCCACAAAAGTTTGGTTTGTATGAGGATTTAACGGTTCAAGAAAATTTGGACTTATACGCCGATTTGCGCAGTGTTATTGGAGAAGAGCGAGAAAAAACCTACCAACAATTGCTTTCATTCACTAACCTTGCCCCTTTTACACAGCGTCTTGCGGGTAAACTTTCAGGTGGTATGAAACAAAAACTTGGTTTAGCCTGTACCTTACTAGGTAAACCGAAAGTTTTGCTATTGGATGAGCCGGGCGTTGGCGTTGATCCTATCGCAAGACGCGAGCTCTGGCAGATGGTTCACACCCTTGCTGATGATGGAATGTTAATATTGTGGAGTACTTCATATCTAGATGAAGCCCAGCAATGTAAAGAAGTACTTCTCCTCAATAAAGGCCAACTGCTTTACTCGGGAAAACCTGAACTATTAACACAAAAAATGGCAGGTCGTTCCTATTTACTTGAAGTTCCAGCAGCACAAAAGCGTACCGTACTGCAAAATGCACTTATACTCCCTGAAACCACAGATGGCGTGATCCAAGGCCGCTATGTTCGTTTAATTCTAAAGCCTGATGCATCTCAAGAAAGCCTGTTAAATGCACTCAATATGCAAGAAAATAAGCTAATTGCCGCACAACCTCGGTTTGAAGATGCCTTCATTGACCTTCTTGGTGGCGGCCCTTCCCACCGTTCAGAATTAGCCGCCATTGTGCCGCAGATCCCTGCTAACCCGCAAGAAACAGTGATCGAAGCACGTAATCTGACTAAAAAGTTTGGTGATTTCGCAGCGACGGACCACGTCAATTTTCAAGTCAAACGTGGTGAAATATTTGGGCTACTAGGCCCAAATGGTGCAGGGAAATCTACAACCTTTAAAATGATGTGTGCCCTGATGAAACCCACTGAAGGGCAAGCTTTAGTACTGGGTATGGATTTAAAAACCAGCTCAAATAAAGCAAGACAACACCTTGGCTATATGGCACAAAAATTTTCGCTGTATGGAAATTTAAAGGTAGGGCAAAACCTAAAGTTTTTCTCTGGGGTTTATGGATTACACCATAAACAGCAGTCTAGCAAAATTCAAGAAATGGTTGATGCCTTTAGCTTTAAGCCTATTATCAATCAAATCACTGAATCCCTTCCTTTGGGCTATAAACAGCGTCTTGCCCTTGCTTGTTCACTTATGCATGAACCTGATATTTTATTTTTAGATGAGCCCACTTCAGGTGTCGACCCATTAACTCGCCGAGAATTTTGGTTACATATCAATGGAATGGTAGATAAAGGTGTGACCGTGATGGTGACGACTCATTTTATGGATGAGGCAGAATATTGCGACCGAATTGGGCTTGTGTACCACGGTAAAATTATCGCAGCGGGCACACCAGATGAACTAAAACAGCAAATTGCCACCAGCGATAACCCAGATCCGTCCATGGAAGATGCGTTTATCGAGCTCATTATGAATTATGACAAACAGCAGGAGGTTAAATGAATCATTCCGCCTCTCATTTTTCATGGCGTCGGCTCAAAGCGTTATGCTGGAAAGAAACCAAACAAATTGTCCGCGACCCCAGCAGTGCCCTAATTGCAGTGCTGATCCCATTGATGTTGCTATTTATTTTTGGCTACGGCATTAACTTGGATTCAAGTAAATTACGCCTTGGCATTTTAATGGAACAACAAAGCCAGCCTGCACGCGAGCTCGTGGATACTTTTACAGGCTCCCCTTTTGTTGATGCCACTATCAGTGATAACCGAAAAGCGTTAATCGACAAAATGCAAGCAGGTGAAATTCGTGGAATTATCGTTATCCCTGTTAATTTTTCGGCCCAATTACTGCAACCTGAAGGCCATGCTGCGATACAAATTATCACTGATGGGAGTGAGCCTAACACCGCCAATTTTGTTCAGGCCTACACCAAAGGCGTCTGGCAAATATGGCAGCAACAACAAGGTGAAAACCGTGCAGATACGGTTTCACCATTAATTGAGCTTAATATGCGTTACTGGTTTAATGAGGCTGCAATCAGCCAACATTTTATTATTCCAGGCGCCATTAGCATTATTATCACCGTTGTTGGGGCAATTTTAACATCACTGGTTATTGCCCGTGAATGGGAGCGCGGCACAATGGAAGCCTTGCTTTCGACTCAAATCACTCGTACTGAATTGTTGCTCTCAAAATTATTACCTTATCAAGTTCTCGGCACTTTTGTGATGATACTGTGCATGGTCGTTACAACCTTTGTTCTGGGCGTACCATATCGCGGGTCATTATTGGTACTGTTTGTTATTACGAGCCTGTACCTTGCAACCGCCCTTGGCATGGGGTTATTAATATCAACCATTACCCGCAACCAATTTAATGCCGCAATGGTGGCCTTAAATGCGGCATTTTTGCCCGCGATTATGTTGTCTGGGTTTATTTTTGAGATTGATAGCATGCCAGCCATTATTCAGTGGGTAACCTATTTTATCCCAGCGCGTTACTTTGTCAGCAGCTTGCAAACGTTGTTCCTTGCAGGGGATATTTACTGGGTATTGCTGATTGATTTCTTATTATTGATTGCCTCTGCAATCTTATTTATTGGTCTGACGGCGCTGAAAACTCGCCGCCGCCTTGATTGAGGTGCACTATGTTTTATCGTCTATACACCTTAATTATGAAAGAGTTACAGTCATTATTACAAGAGCCACAAACTCGAATTATTTTGATTATGCCAGTTATTTTCCAAATGATTTTGTTCCCACTTGCCGCCACATTAGAAGTCACAAATAGCACCATTGCAATTTTTGACCAAGATGGCGGTAAACACTCCGTTGAACTTACTCAACGGTTAGCCAAAGCCAGTGCATTTTCCCACGTGTTGATCGTCAAAAGCGAACATGAAGTACGGGACACACTCGATAACCGCAAAGCGCTGTTAGCCGTGCGTTTTAGCCAAAACTTTAGCGCAAACATCGACTCACATACCCCTGCAAACATGTTGTTGTTACTCGATGGGCGTAATTCAAACAGTTCGCAAATTGCAGCGAATTATGTCGAACAGATTGTGATGCAATATCAGCAAGAGTTAACACAAAACCAAATCAAACCCAATAATAGTGAGTTAGTTATTCGTAACTGGTATAACCCAAACTTAGATTATAAGTGGTTTATTGTGCCCTCTTTAGTGGCGCTCATAACAACAATTGGCGTACTGATTGTGACCTCTCTTTCCATTGCTCGTGAAAGGGAACAAGGAACGCTGGATCAGCTACTGGTTTCCCCATTAACAACATGGCAAATTTTTATTGGTAAAGCAGTGCCTGCGTTAATTGTGGCGACAGCCCAAGCAAGCCTTGTGTTGGTTATCGGGATTTTTTGTTACCAGATCCCATTTGCAGGTTCACTACTACTGTTCTATGCCACGATGCTATTTTATGGTTTGTCATTAGTGGGGTTTGGCTTATTAATTTCAGCCCTTTGCTCGACGCAACAACAAGCTTTCATTGGGGTGTTTGTGTTTATGATGCCAGCTGTACTGCTATCTGGTTATATCTCCCCAGTCGAGAATATGCCTGTTTGGCTACAAGATATCACTTGGGTTAACCCTATTCGTCACTTCACTGAAATCACTAAACAAATCTACCTAAAAGACGCTGATTTTTCAGTGGTTTTTCAAAGTTTATGGCCATTGTTAATTATTGCTATCATCACCAGTTCTGCAGCTTATTATCTCTTTAGGAAGAAAATTGCCTGATACGATTATTGATATGAATAGATTTGGCACTGTGAAATACTTAACTAACTTCTTAATTAGCCTTCAAATAATAAGTAAATTATATTTTTTGGTATGATTACCATGAAAAAACCCTTGCTACCGAAGTAACAAGGGTTTTGAATTTTACTGACCAAAGCATTCTACTATAGAATACTTGACTCCCGATTAGCGACGATCACCAAAGATGCGCAGTAACATCAGGAACAGGTTGATGAAGTCTAAGTACAGAGACAACGCACCCATAATGGAGTATTTACGCATTGTTTCTCTATCATCTTCATTAATTTGCGCACCCATTTCTTTCAGTTTTTGAGTGTCATAAGCCGTCAGCGCAGCAAACAATAACACGCCACCGTAAGTGATTACCCAGTACATCATTGAGCTTTGCAGCCAGATGTTAACTAAGGAAGCCACAACGATACCAATCAGTGCCATAAACAGGAAGTTACCCATTCCTGTTAAGCTGCGCTTAGTGGTGTAGCCGTAGAAGCTCAATGCACCAAACATGACCGCAGTGATAACAAAAGTACCTGCAACAGATTCACCAGTATACGCGGCAAGGATGACAGAAATGGTCAAGCCTGTTAGCAATGAATAGAGCATAAACATGCCCGTCGCCATCATTCCGCTAATTCGTTGCAGTAAGAATGAAATTCCCATTACCAAACCCAGTTCAGCAATGATCATTCCGAAGAATAAAATTTTATTAGTTGCAATGGTGTAATACAAACCACTACTGACTGAATACCAAGCTACAAATGCTGTCAACAGTAGGCCGACTGTCATCCAGCCGTAGACCTGTGACATAAATGCCTGAACGCCAGTTTCGGCCCTCTGGACAAGAGAATCATTACGCTGATCAAACTGACCCATGATGGTTACCCTTCTGCTAAAATAAAAATCGACACAGTAAAAATACTGTAATCGGAGAAAATTAACCAAAGTCTAACACATTATTATGACATTACCATTCGGCAAATTCGTATTTTTCGGAGGAAAAAGTGCGATTACCAGCGGCTTGCAGATGCTTCGTCGCTATCTTTCGCTTCAACCCAGCGTTCGTTATCTGGCAATGTCTCTTTTTTCCAAAACGGCGCTTTAGTCTTTAAGTAATCCATAATAAATTCAGCGGCTTGAAATGCTGCATTACGGTGTGCACTCGTCACCCCAACAAACACGATTTCTTCCCCTGCCTGCAAAGTACCAATGCGATGAATCACACTCACACGCTGTAAAGGCCAACGTTCTCTTGCCTCTATCACAATGTTTGCTAAGGCTTTTTCTGTCATTCCTGGATAATGCTCAAGGGTTAAGGCTGCAACGCTATCACCAAGGTTGTGATTGCGCACTTTGCCTGTAAAAGTGACGACGGCGCCATCACTATCACACTTCGCAAGCCACTGATATTGTTCACCAACACTGAAATTGTGTGTTTGGACAGCAATATGGGTATTTTCCATGGTTATCCCCCTGTCACCGGTGGGAAAAAGGCCACTTCATCCCCTTCCACCAGAGGATGTTCAAGAGAAACAAATGATTGATTAACTGCTGCCAGCAATTTACCGTTTTCCAACGCCAGCGCCCAGCGGTCACCTTTTTGTGACAGTGCAAGGCGTAGAGACTCAACCGTTTGATATTTTTCAGTTATTTCGAGTTTATCTGTTCCCACTAATTCGCGAACTTGCGCAAAGAATAATACTGTAATCATCATTCCACCTTAAAATGTCCAGATTTGCCGCCTGTTTTTTCTAACAAACGAACAGGGCCGATGACCATGTCTTTTTGTACCGCTTTGCACATGTCATAGATGGTCAATGCCGCTACCGAGGCCGCCGTTAATGCTTCCATCTCCACCCCTGTTTTACCTGTTAGGCGGCAACATGTTTCAATGCGAACACGGTTATGTGCTTGTTCTGCTTCAAGGGTGACTTCCACTTTAGTTAACAACAGTGGATGGCATAATGGAATTAACTGCCATGTATTTTTAGCGGCTTGGATGCCTGCAATACGTGCCGTCGCAAACACATCCCCTTTATGGTGGCTGCCATCAACAATCATGGCTAAGGTTTCGGGGGTCATGGTGACATAAGCTTCTGCACGAGCTTCACGGACAGTTTCAGCTTTGGCCGAAACATCAACCATATGCGCCTCGCCCGACGCATTGAGGTGAGTCAGTTGGGACATATTTTCTCCTGAAAATCTGAAAAAGAGTTAACCGCCAATAACGGATAAATTAGGAGTAATGCCGCTATCGCCCAGATGTAGAAAGTGCGTTTCGCGCTTGTGATGCAAACCACGCTGTATCCGTGCTTTTAGCGCTTCGTTTTGGTTATCATCCCCTAACAAATCACGTAGAGGGATGCCATTTTCACCAAACAGACACAAATGGAGATTACCTAAAGAAGATACACGAAGGCGATTGCAGCTTTGGCAAAAGTCTTTTTCATACGGCATGATAAGGCCGATTTCACCTTGGTAATCCGGGTGACTAAAGACTTGAGCAGGACCATCATTGCGTGACCGAGGAAGTCGATACCAACCTTCTTCAATTAAACGATCGCGAATGGTTTCGCCAGAAACATGAAAACGCTGGAAAACATCACTGCCATCCCCAGTTTCCATTAATTCAATAAAACGCAGTTGAATTGGGCGGTGCTTAATCCAATTTAGGAATGACTTCAGCCCGATATCATTGACATTTTTCATCAGCACAGCGTTGACTTTTACTTTTTCAAAGCCAGCTTCAAACGCAGCATCAATCCCTTTCATCACTTGGAAAAATTTGTCTTGCCCAGTGATTGCCGCAAACTGACGTGGGTCTAAGCTGTCCACACTGACGTTAATCGCATTTAGACCTGCATCTTTCCATGCTTGAACGTCTCTCGCCATGCGATAGCCATTGGTGGTTACTGCAATTTTTTTAATCGCTGCATTTTCATGAATTGCGGCAATGATTTCACTGAAATCTTTGCGCATGGTAGGCTCACCACCTGTGATACGCACTTTTTCTGTGCCTAATTCAGCAAATGCGCTGCTGACACGACGAATTTCATCCAGTGTGAGGAATTCATGGCGGCCACTTGGCTGATAACCATTAGGTAAGCAGTATGTGCAACGAAAGTTGCAAACATCTGTTATAGAAAGCCGAAGATAGTAAAATTTTCGGTCAAATTGATCGACGAGTTGCTGCATAATCACACCTTTCCAAATACGGGAGATGCAGACATTTCTATCTCGCACCCTGGTGGCTCTAAGGCCACGGCCAGAGCATCATATTTGTGGAAACAAACTTAGACGCAAAGGCTAGGAGTTTTATTTGGAACAAAGCCGCTAATTTAATAACGAAAACAAGCCACTTTGTTCACTTAATTTCTGTAAGGATTCTAGCGTATAGAATATGAAAAAGCGAATCAGAATTCGGTATATAATATAACATACAACGACTTACAGAACATCAACGGTAATCTCCGAAGCTCTTATTATCATAGACAATTTTCTTAAAAATAGCCTAGTCACAGATACAATTTCACTTTAAATGATTAACATCTCTTATTATTTAATTAAACATTTCTTGATATAGATCTAAAATGGGGAGCAAGCTCCCCATCCCATTGTTTCCGTTATAAATATTATTACTGGACGCTTCGTATTTTTCGCTAAGCATTATACCAATCAAAAGCGAAAGCCTATGCTCCAACTAATTGGGCGTATTTAGAAGCGGTACTCAACCCCACCAGATATCGTCCTTCCACGTCCTAGCGTGTTCACCAAACTTTCTCCGTAGCTCACCACATAGGCCCGATTGGTTAAATTCTCCACATTCCCGCGGATAATTAAATTATCAGTAATTGAATAACTTGCGTATAAATCCACAAGGGTATACTTCGGCCAATCCGCTAAATATGGGTAATTTGATTGTGCGGAATAGTCTTGGAAGCCGGGGGTAAAACGGATAACCATTCCACCATCCAATTTTCTATCAAAGGCACGTCCACCAAGTGTGAATGACCCTCTGTCACCGGGTAGGTTTGCTGCGCTACCAAAGATGGAGCCGCTATCACAGTTCACATAATTGTTTGCTTGCTCATCAGATTCTGCGTACCAATTACCAGGCCCCACACCTTCAGGGAATTTCAAGACGCCGCCTAACCACGCACGGTTAGCACAGAATTTATTTTTACCAATCATATGGGTGAACGTTAAATCGGCATACACAAACCCTGCATCATAGTTGAGTTGGTATTCAAACCCTCTAAAACGCGTCGTATTTAAATTATTGCTGTATGCAGCATTCCCAATACTTGGGTTAACCAATCCTGGCTTAGTTCGGTTAATAGCAAGGTTAATATAGTTATCAACTCGCGTGTCAAAATAAGCCACTTTAGCCAATAAACGGTCCTCTTCGAGCACCAGTTGCGGGTAATTCAGGTTCATCCCGACTTCCCACGCATTCGAACGTTCTGCTTTCAAAAATGGGTTAGGATACTGTGTTGAGGAACTGTGAGCACTGCCCGTGGTGAGTGTTTCAGTGATCGCAGGCGGACGCCACGAACGACCATAGCTGGTAAAGAACTCCATCCACTCAACGCCGGGACGGATCGCCAGTCGAGCGTTGGGTGAAAACGCCCCTTCTGATTTATCAACATTCCAATACTCTGTGTGCATCGTGCTAGGGCAATCACGTAAGCGCTTGCCTGTGCACGGGTTTTCTTTGGTATAGGGGAAAATGGGATAACGCATACTGGTTTGCCCTTTAAGGGTGTAGTAGTCGTAACGCACTCCCCCTTCGACGGTCAACCAATCATCATATTCGTAAGTTAAATTAGTAAACAGAGAACTCAACGTACGTTTTCCATCCGGTGTCACACCCGACGCGGCTTCGCGTGTTGAAGCACTACTGGCTTTATCTTGGAAAGTTTCAAAACCATAATGCGCTTTTACTACATTATTATGATTAAATTCAATTTCTGAATGATTTTCGAGTTGTAACCCAAGTGTTTTAACCCGAGTATCCATCTGATAGCCATTATTAAAAACGGGGCTTGTTGAATAAGTTTCCGTGTCGTCCTTCGTATCGACAAAATACACTTTTCCTTTGAATTCAGTGCTCCATGGGCTGTCACTAAATTGCGTATAATCAAGGGAGTAATTTTGGGTTGTCACATCACTAAACCCACTACTTTTCCACCCAAGCTTGTACGGCCATGTTTGCGTCAAATTGGTCAACGTTCCTGCATTAGGCGTTGCCACTTTGGTTTCTAAATAGTTGAATTGTACACGCTGTGACTCACTGAGATTCCAGCCTGCTTTCGCTAGATAGGACGTCATTTGGTAATTGCTATCGTTAATTCGGCTATGTTTTAAATCACGTACTAATTCGTCATAATGCCCCGTTCCATTGTTAACACGGATGTCACCAATACTGCCGTGCGTCCCTGGTTTATAGTCGCCTAAACGGCGTTCACTGGCGGCAAACAGTAAGTCCCCTTTTTCATTTCCTAAGGCAAATGCACTACTGCCGATAAAATGGGTATTGTTTGTCCCTGTGCTTGCGTGTAATTTTCCAGCAAATGTTTTATCTTTCGATAAAAAATCAGACGCATTTACCGTATTAAATGTGGCAACACCGCCAAGCGTTCCCCCACTCCCCATCCCACTACTATTCCCTTTTTGAATTTCAACGCCAGAAAGTAGCTCAGAATCAATATACATTGAACCATTACGCTGCCCATGGCCGCTTTTTTGGAAGTTTTGCCGCATCCCATCAATATTCATATTCACGCGCCCATAATCTTGGATCCCACGAATATTCACTGATAACGATGGGTCTTGCTGGCTGACACTGGAATACACGCCCGTCGTGAGTTCCAATACGTCAGCAATATGCTTCGGTGGTCTGTCTTCAATTTGTTTTTTACTGATCACGCTCACCGATGAGGGGCTACTGTAAACCCAGTCCCCTTGCTGAATTTGGCTTGCCGTCACCGTAATATTATCTAGCTTAACGACTTTTTCATTGGCGGGGGTATTGGCTACCCGATAAATAGAAATGCGATTATTGTGTATTTGGTACTGAACTGGATTTGCACCAACAAGCTTTTGTAACCCGTCTTGCAAGGTTAACTGCCCTTTGATGCCTTGGCTTTTTAAGCCATTCATTTCTTGGCTGTTAATAATAATTTCAACTTTTGCCTGTTGGGCAAATTGTAACAACGCGTTCTCAAGTGAGCCTGCCCCAATCGAAAATGAAATTTTCTGTTGTGCGGCAGTTATAGGTTGATTCGCGTGTGCAATGTTAAACAATGAATATGCAGGTAGTGCCCCTAATACAAGGTAAACACAGAGTGAGGCTTTTTTATATTGAAACTTTTTTTGAGTCATTTCCCATCCCTAAAATGATAATGGTAATAAAAATCATAATCACTTAGATTAAGACGCAAAAATGCAAGAAACCCGTAAAAATAGTTTAAATAATTGTGAAAAATAATAATGTTTTTATCTATCAGTAGATTAGTGTGAAGAATGGCACTTCATAAATCGTGAGCCCTTTTGATGACGCAAGGTGTTTAAGTCCGCTTTCGAGTGTATTAATTTGTAATACGCCGCTTAGTTTCTCCTCACTATCACTAGCTAAAACAATAAGTTGCTTTTTATGGTAACGGTTAATTTCAGCGGTGATCTCAGAAAGCGTTTGCTGTTGAAAAGTAATCTGGCCTTCACGCCATCCTTCTGAATTCTGTTTGGTGAATGGCGTTGTAGGTAAAATCTGCTGCTGGTATTGCGTAAAGTTACCCGCTTTTACCACCATTTCTTGGCCTGATAATACTGATATTTTAACGCTGTGCTGATAGACACTCACATCAACATTATCCCTTTCAGTATCAATCGCAAACTCGGTTCCCAGTGCTTGAGTTACACCATTTTTCGCCTTAACTTGAAAGGGACGCAATTCACTGCCAGTGATAGGCGCTACAGAGAAATAGGCGCGCCCTTGGATCAAATTGACTTGCCGATATTGCCCGTCAAAAGCCAACTGCAATTGCGCTCCACTATCAAGGTCGACTTTGCTACCATCAGGCAATGTAATGTGTCGAATCTCACCAATTTTGGCTTGGTAATCAATCTGTTCTTGATTTTCACTCCACCAAAGTAGCATCGCCAAGCCACACACTAATACGCTAGCTGCAATGGTTGTTTTCAAATAACTATTTGCCACTTTAATCGGTTTTATTCTTTTTTTAGACTGTTGATGACAGGAAGTTAATGCCCAGATTTGCCTTGCGCGGTAATAAGCATTTGCATGCTCTGTTGATGCATTCACCCAGTGCTGGAACTCGCTATTTTCTTGCGCGCTTAGTTCTCTTTGTGTGGTTTTGACGACCCACATTGCTGCGGTATTTTCGATTTCAGATGGAGATATTGGTTTCATGATTAATCCTTCCATTGATGAATCAGAACAGCCAATGCATTGGCTAAATGCTTTTCAACGGTACTGAGCGAAATATCCAATAATTGAGCCACTTCGGTTTGCGTCAATCCCTCTTCTCTGTGCAAACGAAAAATAGTCTGTGTTCTCTCAGGCAATGTTTGAATAATGGTTTGTATTTGGCTCAGTTGCTGCTCTCTGATTGCCGTTGCTTCAAGGCTTTTTGCTTGTGCTGGTATTTCTTGCCACTGCTCATCACTGATGGCCATTGAAGGGCGTGCTTTTTGCTCCCTAAAATGATCAATCATCAGGTTTTTCGCAACGCGATAAAGATAAGCATCAAAATCTTGGATCGTCGAGTGCTTCATCAACTCAGCCATTCGCACAAAACTTTCCTGCACAATATCCATACTTAAACTATGGTCTTTAAGGTACATGTTGAGGTAGCGACATAATGAGGAAGAATGGCGTGCAAACAAGCGTTGCAACTCAGAATCAGACATATTGAGCCATAACACAAATAATGAAAATGAGAATTATTTACACTATATAGGGAAATGTGCAAAATGGAAACATTCAGGTATTTTTTTGTGAACAGATTAAGGTAAATCTGGAATATTGCCTTTTATTGTTTTTTATCACAGTAACTCAGCGGGCAATGACCAATAAAAAACTCCGCACATGAAGACTTGAAGCTGTAATCTAAATTAACAAGCTTGACCCTAGTTAATATTGAAATCAGGCCTTACAAATACCTAAAACACAAGAAATTGACGTTATAAGGTCATATTATAATTAAAGTTTGTAAAATTAAAGAATGTTTGGTTATAACTCTAAATAATTTTGTTCATTTTTAGAGGAGCAAAAGTTATTTTGCAGTACTCATACCATCCATTCCATCTTTTCCGCCATCAGAGCCCCCCATACCGCCTTTTCCACAATCAGCACCGCCCCAACCAGCATCCCCTCCCCTACCTCCATTTCCTGAACCAATACCGTCGCCACCATTACCGCCTTTTCCACCATCTCCTCCATTACTTGTGTATTTACCACTTATTAATTGACTTATTTCATCATTATTAGAAAAAGCCTGAGATGCAAAACTAATAACAATTGATAATAAAAACACGCACACTTTTTTATTAATTAATTCACGTATCATATTGTATGACCTTATTTAATAAGTAAGCATAGTTAATAAAATTATCACATTATTTATCGGTACCATTAATTCCGTTAGTACCGTTAGTACCGTTAGTACCGTTAGTACCGTTAGTACCGTTAGTACCGTTAGTACCGTTAGTACCGTTAGTACCGTTAGTACCGTTAGTACCGTTAGTACCGTTAGTACCGTTAGTACCATTAGTACCATTAGTACCATTAGTGCCGTTAGTATTGGAATTTAGAGCACAATTATTTTTATTACATTGAAATGATTCATCCCCCTCAATTGAATTTATCAAGCTAATATGATTAGTTATAGAAAAAGAAAAAAAACTAAAAATCAAAGATGATAATAATAAAAGCTTCATATTCATTCCTATTCCTTGCAATGAAAAATCAACTAGAATTAATATTCTCAATTTATTTCCAATAGTTGTAAATAACCTTTTTTTATTATTTCGTACCTAAATTTTCTTGAACCCGCTCTAAAAAATAACAATTTCTATCGAAATTTAAGCTCTCTATTTTACCGTTCATCACTATACAAAAGTCTAATAAAATTGCTTTTGTTATCATTATGAAAAAACTCCTTTAAATATTGGTATTAAGACCTTTTGTAGTGAAATCCCCTCTTTAACCAGATTTATCTGCATTCCATATTTTTTATCACAGTAACTCAGCGGACAATGATGTTTTATGGTAGATTAACGCCCAATTTATTTTAGATTTCATTTTTGATACGTTCGGTTCTGTAAACACGGCAAAATCACAGATAAAAGCCCCAAGTAGTGGCTGTTTATTTGCCGAATATTGACTGATTGATATAGGAACACTATGCCAAATAGTAGTCTGGCGAGCCTGGAACATGTTGTTGCCCTTGGCGGCGGGCATGGGCTGGGTCGCGTAATGTCTTCCCTTTCCTCTTTAGGGCCTCGCCTAACTGGAATTGTAACCACCACGGATAATGGGGGGTCTACAGGTCGAATTCGTCGTTCTGAAGGCGGGATTGCTTGGGGCGATATGCGAAACTGCTTGAATCAGTTAATTACTGAGCCATCGATTGCTTCGGCGATGTTTGAATACCGTTTCGGTGGCAATGGCGAGCTGTCTGGCCACAATTTGGGTAACCTAATGTTAAAATCATTAGATCACCTGAGTGTTAGGCCACTTGAAGCGATTAATTTAATTCGTAATATGCTCAAAGTGGATGCACAACTCATTCCAATGTCAGAATCCCCTGTTGATTTGATGGCAATTGATGAGATGGGTAATGAAGTCTATGGCGAGGTCAATGTAGACGCCCTACGTGAAATCCCGAAAGAGTTACGCTTATACCCTTCAGTGAAAGCCACACGAGAAGCGTTGGATGCAATTCACCAAGCCGATTTGATTATTATTGGCCCAGGCAGTTTTTTCACCAGTTTAATGCCTCTACTATTACTTGAAGAAGTTGCGACCGCCCTGCGCGAATGTAAAGCACCGATGATTTATATCGGCAATTTAGGTAAGGAAGTCGGCTCCTCCGCCGCTAATTTAACTTTGCCCGAAAAATTGCAGATGATGGAAAACTATATTGGCTGCAAAAAAATTGATGCGTTGATCCTTGGCCCACGCACAAAAATCAGTGATATCAGCAGTGACCGTAAGATTATCCAGCGTGTCCTCGAAGCGGATGATATCCCTTACCGCCACGATAGAAAGCTGCTCCTACAAGCCATCGAAGAAACCGTCCCGCTATTGTAACCCCCTAGTTTATCCACCTTTGGCTCCCAGAGGTGGAATACTACTCAAACCCATTTTTGTTCTCTATTTCTCTATTTCAAAGACATTTTCTATACCAACCCCATTGATTTTCAAAATAATTTACGTTGTGGGTAGGCGGCAAGTGAAAGCGTCTTGGGGAGCATACATAAGTATGTGACCCGAGTGATTGAGCACAGCCAACACCCCCACAACGTGAAGTATGAAGAAAATTCGCGTTGTGGGTAGGCGGCAAGCGGAAGCATCTCGGGGAGCATACACAAGTATGTGACCCGAGTGATTGAGAGCAGCCAACACCCCCACAACGCGAAATATGACGAGAATTAGGAATTGGCGATAAACTGAGACCGTATCTCTTGCAACTCATCACGCACCCGCGCTGCCGCTTCAAACTCCAAGTCTTGTGCGTGCTTATACATTTGCGCTTCAAGTTGTGAAATGCGTTGCTCCAGCTCTTTTGTTGACATACCTTGGATATCAATTGATAACGCATTTTTAGCGTTATCTTTTGAGCGCCCTTTGCCTTTTCCACCCACTTTATGGCCGATTTGCAGGATATCGCCAATTTTCTTGTTTAAGCCTTGCGGCACGATGCCATGTTCTTCATTGAATGCCATTTGTTTTGCACGACGGCGTTCGGTTTCTGCTATGGCTTTTTCCATCGAATTAGTGATTCGGTCGCCGTAGAGGATCGCTTTACCGTTTAAGTTACGTGCTGCACGGCCTATTGTCTGGATCAAAGAGCGTTCTGAGCGCAGGAAGCCTTCTTTGTCAGCATCTAAAATTGCCACTAACGAGACTTCTGGCATATCGAGACCTTCCCTTAATAAGTTGATCCCAACCAGCACATCAAATTCACCGAGTCGCAAATCACGGATGATTTCCACTCGTTCAACCGTATCAATATCAGAGTGAAGATAGCGAACACGCTCCCCATGCTCTTCCAGATATTCCGTTAAATCTTCCGCCATTCGTTTGGTCAATGTTGTAACCAACACTCGCTCATTTTTCTGTACACGGATACGGATTTCAGACAGCAGATCATCCACTTGCGTGGTGACAGGGCGAACTTCAATAATCGGGTCAAGTAAACCTGTCGGCCTAACCACTTGCTCGATGACTTCATTGCCCGATTTTTCCAGCTCATATTTGCCCGGTGTTGCAGAGACATAGATAGATTGCGGTGCTAGAGCTTCGAATTCTTCAAAACGCATTGGCCGGTTATCCAATGCCGAAGGCAAACGGAAACCGTATTCCACTAAAGTTTCTTTACGGGAGCGGTCACCTTTGTACATAGCCCCAATTTGTGGAATCGTCACGTGAGATTCATCCACCACCAGTAGGCCATCCGCTGGTAAATAATCAAACAGTGTCGGAGGTGGCTCGCCTGGTGCACGGCCGGATAAATAACGTGAATAGTTTTCAATCCCTGAGCAATAACCCAGTTCATTCATCATTTCTAAATCAAACTGAGTGCGCTGGGTAATACGCTGTTCTTCGACTAATTTATGGTTTTCCAACAACACTTTTCGCCTATCCACCAGCTCTTCTTTGATATGCTCCATCGCTTCCAAAATACGCTCTCTTGGGGTGACATAGTGCGTTTTTGGGTAAACCGTAAAGCGAGGTACACGGTGTTGGATTTGCCCCGTCAGTGGGTCAAAAAGAGATAGTCGCTCTACTTCATCATCAAATAGCTCGACACGCAGCGCGTATTCATCAGATTCTGCTGGGAAAATGTCTATCACTTCCCCCCGAACTCGGAAAGTACCGCGAGTAAAAGCTTGGTCGTTACGGCTGTATTGCAGGTCAGCTAAACGCCTTAAAATAGAGCGTTGGTCAATGATCATGCCGTCCGTAAGGTGCAGCATCATTTTTAAGTAGCTATCTGGGTCACCTAACCCATATATTGCGGAGACAGAAGCCACCACAATGACATCACGACGTTCAAGTAAGGCCTTTGTGGCAGATAAGCGCATCTGCTCAATGTGTTCGTTTACAGAAGCATCTTTTTCGATAAATGTATCAGAGCTAGGTACATACGCTTCAGGCTGGTAATAATCGTAGTAAGAAACGAAATACTCCACTGCGTTATCAGGGAAGAACGCTTTCATTTCACTGTAAAGCTGAGCCGCCAAGGTCTTATTATGCGCCATTAACATGGTTGGGCGATTTTCTTTTGCGATAACATTGGCTATCGTAAATGTTTTCCCTGACCCCGTAACCCCTAATAAGGTTTGATGTGCTAAGCCATCTTGCAGCCCTTCGCGTAATTTACGAATTGCTTCAGGTTGGTCCCCCGCAGGCTGAAAATCAGAATACAGCTTAAAATCCTTACTCATATTACCGCCTCATAACGTGTCTCTTTTCCTATAATACTGGATAAAAAAACAGCTTCAAGCCCTGAATTTAATATTTTGTCTATTAGACGTCCCAATGAGTTTATAAAAATGTTATCCCCAAAATAAAGCTTGACCTTTAAGAAACTTTATATTTTATGCTATTGGTTTTGAACGCCCTATCGCAAATGCAAATTGAAGTCTTGATTTTATTTAACCATTTGTATTTAAATGAAATTATTTTTAAGTCCAGAATCACATCAAATAAAGGCAAAGCCGCTTGTCGCCTAGCATAGAAGTTGTTTTATAACGTTAATGCACAAGGTTATCCACAGAAATGGTGGATAACTCTTGAAGCCCTTAGGGCTCATGCTTTCTCGACATTGGTAAAATTTGATAACCTGAACTAAATGACAAAATGGTGGCAGTTATATGAAAAAATTTTTACGTAGTATCCGTTAGAAAAAAGGAATTTTATGTCTTTTCGTTAGATCCTCAGACTATTTCTACGGTAAAACTTGACAATAAATAGGTTAAGAACGTTAAACAAGATCAACTGAACATTTAACAATTGATCTTTTTTTACGAAGGAAAAATGGGCTTTAACGATAATGCTAAGCCCTTTATTTATTTTTACAATAATGAAAGATCCAAATATTGCCCTAATGTAGATTCATTAAGTTGTGGTTGATAAGGTAAGATCCCTAAGCAAGGCGGATTAATCATACGTTTGAGTGTTGCAAGATATTCAGCTTGATAAGCACCAGCAGGTTCCACTTCATTGGCAATCCAGCCGGCAACCAATAACCCAGCAGAATGAATCGCCTCGAGCGTTAATAACGCATGATTAATACAACCTAGCTTCACACCCACCACTAAAATAACCGGAAGTTGCTGTTCAATCACCCAATCTGCGTAGGTTTTTTCAGTAGATAGTGGGGTATACCAGCCACCAGCACCTTCAACTAGCACCCAATCACCTTGTCTCTGAATATCTAATAATCCTTGATTAATGACAGAAAAATCAATAGGTAATCCCATTTTTTCACTTATAATATGCGGTGAGGTCGGTGCTTCAAACACGATGGGGTTTATCATTGAATAAGGTAATTTCACGCGGCTATTGGCTTGCAATAATAAAGCGTCGCTATTACGTAGTCCTTCTGGGGTCTGTTCGCTGCCAGAAGCGACAGGCTTATAACCTATTGCATTAAACCCTTGCGCATTAGCGGCTTGTAATAAAGCGCAACTCGCCACGGTTTTACCGACTTCCGTGTCCGTTCCTGTTACAAAATACGTTTTAGTCACAATAGATGACTCCAAATACGGTTTGATAAGTTAACGGTAGCCCTTGGTGAGCCATCGGATAAGCTAAAGCTAATTGCTGAAGGCGCTTACGCGTCATGAGCCCAGTCTGGCGCCCTGCCGTTAAATGGGTTGCACCGATCCCTTTTAGCGAATTCAATAAGCTAATTACATCAGGGAAATGCAACGTATCTTGCTGAAAAGACACATCATGGTGCCATTCTTGGCAACTCGCGGTAATGTCTTGTGGGCTTAAAAAGGTATTCACATGAGAGTATCCATCGAGTGACTGCCAAGCTTGCGATAATTCACTCAGCGAATTCTCTGCAAGCGTTGTAAAAACAATCACGCCACCACGTTTTGTAACGCGGTACAGTTCGCTCAATGCACCATGCAAGCTTTCACACCATTGAATGGATAAATTGGAAAACACCACATCAAACTGTGCTGAACTAACAGGAATCGACTCCATATCAGCACACACATATTCATCTGCTGCATCTTTGCTTTTAGCGACATCTAACATGCCTGAAGATAAGTCTAACGCGGTAACAATATGGCCTTGATTTTTCAGCTTTCGGCTAAAAAAACCCGTTCCACATCCAGAATCTAATATCCGTAAGGGCTTGTTAACCTGTTTTGCAACAAGGATCGACTTCAATTTATTGAGTAGTTGATCTCCTGTTGCTTGCTGGTAATTAGCCATTGCATCGTAACTTGCCGCAGCTCGGCCAAATGCCGCTGCAATTTTTTGTTTGTCATGACAAACTATCGAAGTCATATAACGCCTCCAGCAGTTTATCAAGATCGTCTTGTTGATGTGCAGCACTCAGCGTGATCCGCAACCGCGCACTTCCCGGCGGAACCGTTGGCGGGCGGATCCCTTGTACCCAAATACCTTTCTGACGTAAAAATGCAGCTGCATGTTGGCATGCTTCATTATCACCAATGATTAAAGGCTGGATAGCCATGTTTGAACCCGCTAATTTCATTTGCCTAAAGTTGGCATTTTTTCTCAGGTATTCAATATGATGATTGAGTGCCTCACGCTGTTTATCTGCCAATTTAATCTGCTCAACCGCTTCAAATAATGCAACCGCCTGCGCAGGTGGCATAGATGTGCTGTAAATCAAATGGCGCGCAGACTGAAGCAAATAATTGGCGGTTTGATCATCACAAAGCACGGCTGCTCCGCTTAAACCAAACGCTTTACCAAATGTGACGACTAAAATTTCAGGTTTGATGCCATAAGCAGAGCAACTCCCTCGTCCTTGCTCACCCCAAACACCAATACCATGTGCATCATCAACCATTAACCATGCACAGTGTTTTTTCGCCATATCATGCAAGGTATCAAGGGGAGCACTGTCCCCATCCATACTAAAAACGCCTTCGCTTACCACGAGGGTTTTCCCTGCTGCTGGCTTATTAATTAAATTTTCAAGTGAAGGCGTATTGTTATGATGAAACCGTCTTAATTGAGCCCCTGAATGTATTGAGGCTTCTATAATCGAGGCATGGCTGAGCTTATCGGCTAATATGCGGTCATTTGGTGTCATTAACGCCGTAATCACCGCATGATTTGCTGCAAAACCCGAAATAAACAACAGCGCTTTTGAGTAACCCAACCACTGCGCCAGCTCCGTTTCAAGTTCAGCATGAGCTTGGGTATACCCTGTGATATGCCCTGATCCCCCACTGCCGACTCCATAAATATCTGCACCGCGCTGCCATGCAGCAATAACTTTAGGGTGATGGGATAACCCTAAATAATCATTAGAGGAGAAATTAAGGTATTTCTTTCCATGCTGGTGCAGTTCTCGGCCATTAGCGCCATCAATGCATTGCCGCTGACGCCAAATCGACGCGCGTTTGCGCTGCTCTTCCTGCTCTTGTAGAAATGTTTGCCAGCTCATCATACCGCTGCATTATAGAATTGGGCGTTATCCGCAGTTAACAATGTTTCAGCCAATTTAGCAGCTTGCAGGTTATCCCCTTCAGTCGTATCAATACGCTCAGGGTTAATATCCAGTTTTCTAAACAGAGCTAAATCTTTGTTTTCATCTGGGTTTGGTGTGGTCAGTAGCTTACAGCCATAGAAAACCGAGTTTGCCCCTGCCATAAAACAGAGCGCTTGCGTTTGCTCATTCATATATTCGCGACCCGCAGATAAACGGACATACGAAGTCGGCATCATGATACGGGCAACCGCAATAGTGCGAATAAAATCAAAGGCATCAACATCTTCATTGTCTGCCATTGGCGTGCCTTCAACTTTCATGAGCATATTGATTGGCACACTTTCTGGTGGTTTGGGTAAATTGGCTAATTGCACCAGCAATGCGGCACGGTCGCTGACTTTTTCGCCTAAACCTAAAATACCACCTGAACAGACTTTAATCCCTGCATTGCGAACATTGCCCAAGGTATCCAAACGGTCTTGATATGTTCTTGTGGTGATAATATTGCCGTAATATTCAGGGGATGTATCAAGGTTGTGGTTGTAATAATCTAAACCTGCTTCAGCAAGGCGCTGGGCTTGTGTATCATCAATCATACCTAAGGTCATGCAGGTCTCCATCCCTAGGGATTTCACCTCCTTCACCATCATTTCGAGGTAAGGCATATCACGCTCTTTTGGGTTGCGCCATGCTGCCCCCATGCAAAAACGTGTTGACCCAGCTTGCTTGGCTTTTTTCGCAGATTCAAGTACTTGCTGCACTTCCATCAAACGTTCAGTTTCCAAACCTGTTTTATAGCGAGCACTCTGCGCGCAGTATTTGCAATCTTCGGGACACGCCCCTGTTTTGATAGACAACAAGGTGCTAACTTGCACTTGTTGCGGATCAAAGTGTTGGCGATGGGTTTGCTGAGCCTGAAATAACAACTCAAAAAAAGGCATTGAAAACAGTTCATTAGCTTGTTTTATTGTCCACTGTTTTAATGTACTCATGGAGACGCTCCAGTTGAAAAAGTTGTTGCCAGTTTAAATATTGTGGTTATCATGTCAACCAAAATGATCTAAAAAAGTTTACGATGGATAATCATGAATAGTCACGATATCGCTTTTGATAGCCAACACATTTGGCACCCTTACACCTCAATGAGCCGGCCTATTCCAGCCTACCCTATTGTTGCAGCACAAGGTGTTGAGCTCGAAATGGCAGATGGAAAAAAATTGATTGATGGGATGGCTTCGTGGTGGTCAGCTATTCATGGCTATAATCATCCCGTGCTCAACCAAGCCGTTACAAATCAGCTAAGTCAGATGTCCCACGTGATGTTTGGCGGGATAACCCACCCACCAGCTGTGAATTTATGTCGGCAGTTAGTTGCCATTACTCCTGAGCCTTTGGAGTGTATATTTTTGGCGGATTCAGGCTCCGTTGCCGTCGAAGTGGCGCTAAAAATGGCGTTGCAATACTGGCAAGCTAGAGGTGAAAAACGTCAACGAATTTTAACATTACGCCATGGATATCATGGTGATACCTTTGGTGCGATGGCCGTTTGCGACCCAGATAACTCCATGCACGGCCTGTACAAAGGTTATTTACCACCGCATATCTTTGTGGATGCGCCACAATGCGGTTTTTATGATGAATGGGATCCAAATGATCTTGTACCGTTAATCGATGAATTAGCAAAAAAACACAGTGAAGTTGCAGCGATCATCTTAGAACCGATCGTGCAAGGAGCTGGCGGTATGCGGATATATCACCCTGAGTATTTGAAAGGTGTGCGCCAGTTATGTGATGAATATGGGATCTTGCTGATTGTAGATGAAATTGCCACCGGTTTTGGCCGTACAGGAAAGTTGTTTGCCTGCCATCACGCCAATATATCACCAGATATTATGTGCTTAGGCAAAGCATTAACAGGCGGTTATATGACGCTTTCAGCGACGCTCACAACGCGCCACGTTGCAGACACCATTAGCAACGGTGAAGCAGGTTGTTTTATGCATGGGCCGACCTTTATGGGTAACCCCCTAGCCTGCGCTGTCGCCGATGCAAGCCTAACCCTGTTGCTTAATAGCCCATGGCAACAAACCATTGCCAATATTGAACATCAACTCAAAACCGAGCTGCTACCTTTAGCCTCTCACCCTGATGTTGTGGATGTGCGTGTTCTTGGCGCGATTGGTGTGATTGAAATGAAGCAGCCAGTAAATACCGCCGCTTTGCAAAAGGTATTTGTGGAAAATGGCGTGTGGGTCCGCCCATTTGGCAAGTTAATTTATATTATGCCACCCTATATCATTACCCCTGAGCAGCTCACGAAGGTCACCTCAACTATGGCCAAAGTATTAGGGTAATCAATGCGATACCACTAATTATTGGTTTAAACAAATAATCTCCTAAATAATTTGAGTTATAGCAAGGCGGCAAGCAAGGGTATCCAGTGAAGCTAACATTGCTACAACTCGAAATTATAATAGGGCATTAATATCTAAAATCATTTGAGTTGTAGCAAGGCGGCAAGTGAAACTAAGCCCTAGGAGCATACATAAGTATGTGACTAGGGTTAGTAAGCGTAGCTAACGCAGCTACGGCTCAAAGGATGAAAGACAGTACCCACATAGGGCCTTTCCCTACTTTATACCTGCCTATTTGCGTCAATTTTCCTGTGATCGGGTCAATCTCTGATACCGAAATATGGTCGGATTTCTGCCCGCTGGAGATTAAAAAGCGCCCTGTTGCATCGATATTAAAGCCCCTCGGGTGTACCTCGGTTGGGTAACGCGCCTCTAACGAAAGCTCACAACCATCATCAGAAATTATGTAGTGGCTGATGTAGCTTTCTGAACGCTCGCTGACATATAAATGGCGGCCATTTGGCGTCACATGGATATCGGCTGCCCAGCGTTGGCTTTCATTGCCTGCAGGGTAATTTGCCAGCGTTTGCATGGTACGGTAACGGGTGAATTTACGGTAAACACCGATGGTTGAATCCAGCTCATTTACGCAGTAAATCACTTTCTGCGTTGGGTGGAATGCTAAATGGCGTGGGCCTGAATTTGGCGCTGTCGTGATTTGGTCTGCTGTTGCTTCTGTTAAATAGCCATTTTCATGTAAATCAAACAAGCGGATATGGTCTTCCCCTAAACAAGGCACCCAAAGCTGTTGATTGTCGACATCCACATGAGAAGAATGCGGATTACGCAAGCCTTCAAGGACTTGGATCACTTGACTAGGCACACCATCTTGATTAATCGACAACACAGATAAATTGTGTTGATGATAAGAAGGAACAAACAAGTATTTACCCGTATTATCAAGGGATAAGTGAACAGGAGTACCTGGTACCGACGTTTGCGCTTTTAAGCGCAGTGTGCCTTTTTCTTCAATCGTATACGTTACGACACGGAAATTTGGGCGTACACCAATATATAGGTGCTTTTTATCATGGCTTAACACCATTGGTTGTACCTGCCCCGGTGTTTTCACGGTTTGCAGAAGCGTCAACTCCCCCACTTCATTCATTGACCACACGTGAATTTGCTGACTTTCGGGACTCGCAATATAAACAACCTGTTCCATCCTGACTCCTTAATTCATGATAAAATGCTAAGCCGTATCGATAACCTAAATGTATTAGGCCACTATACCTTATATTTTTTAAATTACTGTGAGTAATTAACGCCAATGCCGCTATTAGCTTAAACCAAAAACGTTAAACTAAAACGGTTCAGTTCGTTACTATTATCAGCTATGATGATAAAATGACCTCATTCCTATAGCTCGCCTATAGGTCACTTCTAAAATCACGTGGAGCCGTTTATGTCATACCGCGTTATTGCGCTCGATCTCGATGGAACACTGCTTGATCATCAAAAGAAGATCCTGCCTGAATCGTTAGCTGTCCTACAAGAAGCCCGTCGCCAAGGCGTTAAAGTGATCATCGTGACCGGACGTCACCATGTCGCTATTCACCCTTTTTACCAAGCCCTTGATCTGGATACTCCGGCTATTTGCTGTAACGGCACATATCTATATGACTATCTTGGGAAAAAAGTGCTTAAATCAAACCCAATGACCCTCGATTCAGTCACTCAAATGATTGATAAACTGCGCGGAACCGATATCCAACACTTAATGTATGTGGATAACGCGATGTTATATAACGCAAAAACTGAAGGCATCAAACGCACATTGAACTGGGCTGATTCATTACCCGCAACACAACGTCCAACCATTGAATTTGTCGAAGACTATGCGGATGTGATGCACAGCTACGATTCAATTTGGAAATTTGCGGTTAGCTCGCAAAATAAAGAGCAGTTGCACCAAGTTGTTAACGAAATCGAGAATGATTTCGGCTTAGATTGTGAATGGTCTTGGATGGATCAGGTGGATGTCGGCCGCAAAGGTAATAGCAAAGGCCAACGTTTAAAAGAGTGGGTCGAATCCCAAGGTATGACAATGGAGAATGTTGTCGCTTTTGGTGATAATTTCAACGACTTAAGTATGCTTACCACCGCAGGCCTCGGCGTTGCAATGGGCAATGCCGTCGATGAAATCAAACAGCAAGCCAAATTGGTCACCCGCGAAAATACCGAGCCTGGTATCGCTGAAGTGATCCGCAAATACGTTCTGTAACCCCATTTTTACTTATCAATCCAAAGGAAAGCCCCGCTTTCCTTTTTCTGTTTTCTGTTTTCTGTTTTCTATTAGAACTTTTACACTAATCCTCTAAATAGTTCGCACTACAGCTAGGCGGCAAATGAAGCTATCCCAAGGAGCATACAAAAGTATGTGACTTGGGTAGCTGAATGAAGCCAACAACGCTGTAGTACGAAATATGACGAGGATTGAGGAGCATACATAAGTATGTGACTAAGATTAGCGATTGAAGCCAACAACGCCATGGCTCCAAGGACAATATCCTTTACTCTAAGTCATTGGTGTTGTGGCTAGGCGGCAAATGAGCTAAGTCTTAGGAGCATACATAAGTATGTGACTAAGATTAGCGATTGAAGCCAACAACGCCATGGCGCCAAGGACAATATCCTTTACTCTAAGTCATTGGTGTTGTGGTTAGGCGGCAAATGAGCTAAGTCTTAGGAGCATACATAAGTATGTGACTAAGATTAGCGATTGAAGCCAACAACGCCACGGCGCCAAGGACGACGAGTAATTATAAATGACGAGACAACGACACCGCCTTAACCTGCGCATACACCTTGCGACCTTTACGAATCGACAGCTCATCTCGTGCCCAACGCGTAATACGCGCCCACAAATAGTGCTCATCGCCTAAATCCAGCTTCACATCTATTTGCTCGCCATCTTCAATCCATTCAACCACTTCTGCGGAGAGAATATTGCGAATACTGCTGACTTGCGGTTTTTCTAGCACCAACGAAACATCCGATGCATCGACACGGATACGTAATTCTGCACCTTGCTGGCTATCAACTCGCGGGATCCATAATTTTTGACCACCAACAACCACCGCAGTCATGTCGTAATCTGGGTGCTGGCTGTGTACTGTGGCACTGACAACACTGCTTAACGTTTCTTTTTGTAGCCAAGGGCGTAGCGCACTGCTCGCCCACACTTCTTCAAGTGGGCCAAACGCTTTGACCTTCCCATCCGCCATTACAATCACTTTATCTGCCAAGCGCAAGATTTCATCTAAACTATGGCTAACATACAGGATGGGGATTTTAACGTCTTGAGACAGTTTTTCTAAATAAGGCAATAACTCACGTTTACGCGGTAAATCTAAAGAGGCTAGCGGCTCATCCATCAATAAAATTTCAGGTGCTGTTAACAATGCACGGCCAATGGCAACACGCTGTTTTTCACCACCCGATAAAGTAATTGGGTAGCGATTAAGCAGTTGCTCAATACCTAGTAATTCAACAATATCGTCAAAACGCGATTTCATTGTCGAAGCCATGCCATAGCGCAAGTTATTTTTGACACGATAGTGCGGGAAAAGCCGAGCATCTTGGAATACATAACCAATATGGCGTTTTTCTGGCGGCAAACAAATTTTCTTTTCGATATCCACTAACGTGCGGCCATTTAACACAATGCGCCCTTTGTTAGGCTTCGTTAGCCCACCAATCACGTTAATTAAGGAGGTTTTTCCTGCCCCTGATAACCCAAAAACGGCAGTAATACTTTCAGTAGGTAGCTGGGTATTCACTTCCAACTGCAAATCCCCTAACTTTTGGGAAAAGTCGAGTTCTAACATATTACGCTACCCCCAAACGTTTTTTGCCCCAACGGGTTAGCCATTCTGAAATTAATAATGAAATCAAGGCTAAAACGATAGCAATAATACACAAACGGGCAGCATCAACTTCTGCGCCTGGTGTTTCAATCAGTGTATACATGGCAAGGGGAATAGTTTGGGTTTCACCCGGTATATTAGACACGAAGGTAATCGTTGCACCAAATTCCCCCAAAGAACGAGCGAAAGCCAGCACAGTACCCACGATAATACCCGGCAAAGAAAGTGGAATAGTAATAGTGAAGAAAACGCGTAGCGGCGTAGCCCCTAGCGTTCTTGCGGCTTGCTCTAGTTTTCGGTCTACCGCTTCAAGAGCCAAGCGGATTGCTCGCACCATTAAGGGAAAAGCCACCACTGCAGATGCAAGTGCTGCACCTCGCCAACTAAATGTGAAGCTAAAACCAAACCAGTTATACAACCATTCACCAATAAAACCGCGTTTTCCCATGCTGATCAATAATAAATACCCCACTACCACGGGTGGCAGCACCAGTGGTAGATGGATAATACTATCGAGCAGTGTTTTACCCGGAAAATTACAGCGAACCAATATCCAAGCCGTTAAAATACCGAGGGGTAAGCTGAGGATCACAGCAACACTGGATACTTTGAGGCTCAGGTAAATTGCTTCCCATTCATAAGGACTTAACATCTGCAACGAAACACTCTCTTAGTTTTTATTTAGTACGTGGATCAAAACCGTAACGCTTGAAGATTTCTGAAGCCGCTGGGGTTTTCAGGTATTCGTAGTAGTCACGAGTCGCTTTATTGTCTTGATCTTTAACGATAGCCATTGGATATTCAACAGGTTTATGTGAATCTGCTGGGAAAATACCCACAACTTTTACTTTTTGGCTTGCAACCGCATCAGAGCCGTACACGATACCTAAAGGCGCTTCTTGGCGTTCAACCAGTGCCATCCCACTACGCACGTTGTTGGTACGCGCTAGTAATGGGTCAACAGTTTCCCATGCCCCTAAGTTACCTAATGCTTCTTTAGCATAGATACCGACTGGCACATGATCAGGATCACCCACTGCTAAACGGCCACCATCTAACAGCTTTTTCCAATCTGTTTGTTTATTAATTTCGACTTTATCGATTTTTGAATCTTTTGGTGCGATTAATACTAGCTCATTACCTAATAAGGTATAACGGGTATTTTCGACCATTAATTTTTTATCGATAGCGTAATCCATCCACTGCTGGTCAGCAGAAATAAACAGATTCGCTGGTGCGCCTTGTTCAATTTGACGTGCTAATGTTGAAGACGATGCATAAGATGCCACCACTTCTACATTGGATTCTTTTTTATATTGTTCTGAAATTTCATTCAGCGCGTTAGTTAAAGAGGCAGCAGCGAAAACGGTAATTTTATCAGCGGCAAAGCTGTTGCTTGCCATTGTTAACGTTAATGTTGCACCAGCAAGAAGAGATACCAAACCTTTTTTCATTTTAATCCACCATAGTATTAGTTAACACGCTATATATATCAGGACACAGCGATAACTTAAAGTTAAACTACGTATAAAAGTGTGCTGGCTCAAGAAATGATGCAATTTTGCTGCACCTTATCGTAAAACGTTAAAAAAAAGGTTAATTCTTCGAACTTATCACCTCATCGTTTTTGTATAGAAATAAATATATTCCTCTTGATATTTTATCGGCTCTTTTAGTTCAAATTTTAATTTTTACGGTGAATTTGTGATTCATCGTATCCCCTTGCTAATAAAAGGACCGACAATGCGGATAACTCAACCCTCTCCAAGACAAATATTACCCGAACAACTACACAATTTATTAAGTGGAGAAATTGATAATCAAGGGTTAATGGCACTCTCTCAATCCGCCAGCCAAGGTAATCTTGATGATATTGATTTATTACATAATTTAGCATTACGTCGTGATGAGCTTGGTCATAAAGCGGAAAATATTTTATTTGATATCTTCAGTGGAAAAATTAAAGGTAAAGAAGATATTGCCCTCGAAATACAAAAAACCAGCAAAAAGTTGTACCAGCGACACAGAGAGGGAAAAATCAAAAATTATCTCGACGATTCAAAGCTGAAGACGCCCTCAAAACTGCTCTATATTATTGCTTCAACAATTGAAAAGCTCGCTGACAAGCTGGGTTTAACCGCATTATTCATGAAAGGTGAACCAACAGAGTCAACGCTGTGGGAGCCTAACCGAATGACCACAAGTGATGAAATTGATTCTGCAAATAAAAACACTAAGACTTTACCAAATAATGTAACGGTTAATTGCTCTTTGGGTCTCACCCAAAGTGGGAATAATTTATTGGGAGAGATAATTGAGGAAAAAATAAATAATGGCATCCATTTGAAGCAATTCGAATTATTTCCTCTTAATGTGAATAACAACCACTGGATTTTATTTGCACTCTACCCAGTGACGTCACAACAGGCTCCACCAAACAACAAAATCAAATGCGCAGTATTTAATTCGTACTATAACCTTAGCGATGACATTCGACGTGAAATAGCGCTGGCGGCAGAAAAAGCGGGCGTTACAGAAGAAAAAGACATCACGTATATTGAAGGGAACATTCAACAAAATGTCCCCAATGGTTGCGGGTTATTTGTCCTTGAAGCAATAAAACAACTCACTGAAAACCTACAACAAAGCCCTATAGAAACGCTCGAAAGGTTTCACAAAGATTTTGCTAAAAAAACAACAGAAGAACAAGCGCAGTTTAATATCCAAAACCGCCGACAATTGTTTTCAACCTACTATGATGATACTTATCAAAAATAGCTGTTATGACTCTTCAAAAATAAAAACCCCCTGATTGTATTGACAATCAAGGGGTCTATGATCAATTTGAACGGTACTCGCTAAGCGTTACTTGTTCTCAGTTTTATGATGATGAGGTACGTGCGCTTTCGACAGCAAGTTAAAAAATGCGCCTAAGCCGTAAATCAAGCCCATGATTAAAAACATCACAACGGGGACCATCATCAGAGCGAAACCTAAACTTTTAATGAGTTCTAACATAAAAAAGCCTCTTCAGTGATACTGTACCCACCAGCCTACAAGATACGCTGACGAGGGAAAATTCGACTCTCAATACATCTATTATAAACACAATGATTATAAATCAAATCAAAATAATAACGCATAATAGCGTTATAATGCAGACTATTTTAGACAAAATATTATACTAACGACATACTAAACGTGCTTTTTAACTCTGTCACCACCAACCGAGCCGGAAGGGAGAAAAATATGCAGGCAGAAATTTTACTCACACTTAAATTGCAGGGCAGTTTATTTGCTGATCCACGCCGTATCGCGCTACTCAAACAAATTAAAGCGACAGGTTCTATCAGCCAAGGTGCCAAACTCGCAGGTATCAGTTATAAAAGTGCTTGGGATGCTATCAATGAGATGAACCAACTCACCGATGATATTCTGGTTGACCGTGCAACGGGAGGCAAAGGTGGCGGTGGCACCACATTAACCCATTACGGTGAAAGACTGCTCCAGCTATATGATTTATTAGCACAAATTCAACAAAAAGCCTTTGATGTTCTCAAAGAAGACAATTTACCCCTTGATAGCCTACTTGCGGCAATTTCACGCTTTTCACTGCAAACCAGTGCGCGTAACCAGTTTTTCGGTACCTTGATTGCGCGTGACCATACGCATGTCCAACAACACGTGCAAATCCGTTTAGCGGATAACAGTACAGTGATCAATGCCGCACTGACTGAGCAAAGTGCTAACCGTTTAGGGTTAGTCGAAGGCAAAGAAGTACTCGCACTAATTAAAGCGCCTTGGGTTAAGCTCAGCAAGCAACCAAACCAAACTGAGTTCGATAACTGCCTTGCAGGCAAAATTACGACACTAGAACGTGGTAAGGATAATAGCGAAGTGATTGTCACACTAACAGGTGGTGAAACGCTCTGCTCAACCCTGCCAAATAGTGATGTTGATGCGCAATCTTTGCAAGTTAACGATACGATTACGGCACTTTTCAATGCAGACCAAGTGATTGTTGCTACCCTTTGCTAAATAAATCGGCTTACTTGCTTGAGAAAGTAAGTAAGCATTCACCTTTTTTTTCGCCTCCCTTCGCTCAATTGTTGACTTTATCCCCAATCCTGATTATTCCTGTTAGGTGACAAGGTAAATATTCATGATAAGGAAGGTTGATGAGCTCAATAACAATACAACATAGCAGCTTTAAGCTCAGCGAAACGCAAACACTTGATATTCAACAACTCAATATTAATAAGGGTGAAAGCTGGGCATTTATCGGTTCTAACGGCAGTGGTAAATCCTCACTGGCACGTGTTCTATCGAATGAACTCAAACCGCTTTCTGGAGTTGTTAAAAATACCTTTAACTCCCCTGTTCGTCTTTCATTTGAGCAGCTACAAAAGATTATTAGCGAAGAGTGGCAACGCAATAATACCGACTTGCTCAGTGATGATGAGGAAGATACGGGTTATACCGCTGCTGAAATCATTCAATTAAACCATAAAGACAATGAATATTGCTTAGAGCTTGCCACACGGTTTGGCATTCGCGATTTACTTTCTCGCCGCTTTAAATACCTTTCTACAGGGGAAACACGTAAGGTACTGTTATGCCAAACATTAATGGGCAATCCCGACCTATTAATTTTAGATGAGCCCTTTGATGGCTTAGACGTCTATTCACGAAGTAACTTGAGTGAGTTGCTCTACAGTTTATCTGAAAAAGGCCTTACGATAGTCTTGGTGTTAAACCGCTTTGATGAACTTCCTGATTATATTGAAAATATGGGGGTGGTCGCTGATTGTAAATTGACGATGTCTGGTGATAGAGAGTCAGTACTTGCTAACACCCTAATCAGCCAGTTACAGCACAGTGAAAAAATTAAGCAGCTTGCCATTCCTGAGACGGAAGACCCAACAAACGATGAAAAACTGGATGATACGACGCCTCGCATCATATTAAATAATGGTGTTATCAGTTATAACGACAAACCCATTCTGCATGGGTTAACTTGGCATGTTAACCCCGGTGAGCATTGGCAAATTATCGGTGAAAATGGCGCGGGAAAATCCACCTTATTAAGCTTAATTACGGGAGATCACCCCCAAGGTTACAGCAATGACTTAACCTTATTTGGTCGCCGCCGCGGCAGTGGTGAAACCATTTGGGACATCAAGCGCCATATCGGTTATGTGAGTAATAGTATTCACCAAGAGTACCGTGTTGCCACTAGCGTATTGAATGTGATTATTTCTGGCTTCCATGATTCAATAGGTTTATACCAAACACCATCAGACCGCCAGATACAATTAGCATATGAATGGTTAGCGCTATTGGGGTTCCCAATTCAAACTGCACAACAACCTTTCCATAGTCTTTCGTGGGGACAACAGCGATTAGTGTTAATCGCACGGGCACTTGTCAAACACCCAGCAATGCTGATTTTAGATGAACCACTTCAAGGGCTTGATGGCCTGAATCGGTTACTCGTTCTGCGCTTTATTGATGTGATGCTCAAGCAAGGCAACACCCAGCTGCTATTTGTCACCCACCATCAAGAAGATGCACCTGCCTGTATTACTCATCGGTTAACCTTCGTTCCTGAAAACGGGAAATATCGCTACGATATTGAGTATATTTAGTATTAAATCAATAAATTACTACCTACCTAAGCCACTCCTCTTTGAGTGGCTTTATACATAAAAAATCACTGACAACACAATATTGCCAGTGATTTTTATTATCTTATTTATTAACTACAACATTTAAATTACTTATTTCCCTGCCCTACATTCATCGGCTTAATTTCACCTGTTTCAACGTTGATATAAAAATCTCGGCTAGGATTACCTTGTAAGTATTTATCAATCACCGTGAAAATACTGCCAAAACGTAATTTAAAAATATTTTCGAAAGTGCTATCGGTATTAATTTTGTCTGTTGTGCTTGGTAACGATGATAATAATGTTCCTGTTAGGAAACGATACTGATTCAACCTTTCGACAGGAATATCTTGCAATGCAAGTTCATCAGCATTGCGTAAGCGGTAAAAATCAACAGCAAGATCAAAACCATTCCACTTCGCAAAATCATTTAATTGGTAGCCAGCCTTCTGCGCCACGACAGCGGCTTTATCACGAGCTTTTTTCCATGCATCTGAATCTTTCTTTAAATAAACCTCAGTGATATTGACGGTTCCAGGGTCTGAATCTTTCACGCATATTTCATGATTTTGACTTAGTGGAGCGGTTAACACATCACTGTAAGCATTCTGAGTATCTAATTGGCTCAAAATCAGCATTTCTTCGCCATTTAAACTAAATAACATTTGGCGAATTTCACATGGCCACTCCTCAGGAATAAAACGTAAGCGGGTGAGCTCCGTAATATGCCAATTCGTGAAATCATAATAGTTGCTCGCTTTTAAAATATCTTTATTCCAAAGATGTGACGAGTTTGTATTCTTGAGATGATCCCACTCTTGCTGGTAGTGCTCAAATAGCTCATCAAAACGTGGAACGTCTTCTATGACAATAGTTTGTACGTCAATTTCATTGGCATTTTTAAAATTCAAGATTTTATACGCTGGAACATATGCCGCCATCGATGGAGCCTGAATATTAAAAAGCAAACTACCATCTGGATACTGACGCACGCCCGTATCATTAAAATGCATATGACCGCCGACATGAACACCAATTCCCGTTTTTGCCATTGCATGGCTAGTGTCTTCTTTAGGCGCCCTTTCTAACTGAAATTTGCCTTTACCAAAAATAGTTTCAAGGTCGTCAGCTGCTCCATTATCAAATTCAACCATCGGAAAATGGCTGAAGGTGATTAATGTTTTGTTTTGCTCTTTAGCGCGTTTGGCGACATCCGTCATCCATTCAACAGTGTGCTGTTTGTGCGTCAACATTTTGTTGTAACCTGCATTGCCTGAACCTGCAAAGTTTTTAGCGGCTTTCGGATTATTAATATCCGCCTTTTCTGAAGGTACATAAATATTGGCATCAACCGCCATTAACCACAAACCTGGAACTGGCTCAACAAGATAGCTACTATCTGCCACATCAAAACAAGGACCATAACCTGCTTGTTTGTATTGCCCACCGGTTCCCTGAGCACAAATTTCATACTGTCTTTGGCTAAATTCACTCGCATTTAGAGCGGCTTCATAGCTATAACCTTTTGAGCCGTAGTTCGAGTAAGGTGTTTCCCAATAAATATCTTCCGGTAGGGGATTAATACCAAAGGACTTCATTGCATCCATTACACGACCGTAGCCACTGTAGACCATCTCCTCTGAGCAAATGGTGGGGAGTTCAGCGCCCGTTTCTATAATAGCTGTTTTACCTTGGTACCCCGTACATTCACTGGCACCTAAACTAAAGATACGTTGCGTTTTACCATCTACACCAAGAAAATCTTCCTTTCCTGCAGGCATATCAAATGGACGATTTGGATCATGGTTGCCCGGTGTTGCAAAAAAACGCATACCGTATTTTTGCTCGTATTCTTGTAAAACTTTCACTAAACCACGCAAATGGATCGGCTGTCCATCATCGGTAAAATCACCGGGTAATGCAATGAGCTTAATTCCTTTCTTGCCTGCATCATCTAACGCCGCACGCAATGCAAAATAATTTTCATTAAACAAGCGAGTAGAGGTTAATTGTGCATACATAGAGCGAATAACTGCATTTTGGCCGCTTTTACTGTTTTTTAACCCATCAAATGCATTATCGGAAAATTGGCCATATACGTCATGAAAATGGATATCCGGCATAAAAGCAACACGATAGTTATACGCGTTACTCGTTGAATCATTAGCCAATGCCAGCGTTCCCGCAGACATCAAAGCAAGGGCAAAACCGTATTTGATTTTATTGTTCATATTTGTTCCCTTTAGATAATTAGCTATTTCTATCAGAAGTTATAGGCAATTCCAACGCGATAACGCCACTGCCATGCATCGCGGTAAGTTTTTCCATCTTTGACATATGAACCATCATCGTAAGAGACATACCCTAATTCAACATAAGGAACCCAAGTTTTATTCCCAATCCAAGATACATTTAGATTATGTGCATAATCTTTTTCTTTTCCTTTATATGCTGGGTAGTCTGTATCAAACTTATATTCAAAGTCATAACTTAATGAAACATCTTGTATTTTATAGCCTAAATAAAAATTACTCTGCCAATAATGCTGGTTATCTTTTTTCGGTTTATTGGAATTGTCAAAATGCCTTACTCCATAACGTAAACGAGTACCAACATTAAAATCATCTGTTAAGTTATAAGCAGCTTTGACACTAAATTTATAAGCCGTATCTTTATCCCCTGAATCTAAAGCAAAAGAAGGCGTTAAAACAAAATCTTTTGTCGCTTTATATTTGTAACCGACTTCAACTTCATTTCCTTTTGATGATAAATTTTCACCAAATCCACCATCTCGACTTCGCCATTTACCTTCAAGACTGAAATAAGTCCCATTTTGCATGCTGTGTCCAATTTTGACACGGTCTTCATGACGGTGTTCATCACCTAACCACTCATGGCGATAGTCTATATACGTCGCATTCGCTGCTGTGCAAAATAATAATGTAGAGATACCTAGAGTTAAATGTTTCATAAGTTCATTCCTATATAATTAATATTTATTTTGTTGTATTAAATAGTGAAAATTATTAATTCTTCTTTAAAGTTTGGTTTTTTATGGTATGTCCTCTCCAGTCTAACTATCTAATTTCATATATTTTAAAAACAAAGAGTCTCAGCCTTTAAAGTAAAACCAAAAAGGAAGGTAAGGATTTTATTTTAATTAGACCCTCATTTAATTAAGTCATAATTCCAACTCAACTTTTAACAATTCAACAATATCAATTTCATTTTTTGCTTTTAATATTTTTTCTCGAAAAGATTCATGCATTAATTTGCGAGCTAATATAGAAAATATTCGCATATGTTGGCTTTCATCAGAATCATTAATCGTTAACATAATAACTAATTTAACATCTACGTTATCCCCCCACGCTAATTCATTAGGTAAACGTAATACTGAAATACTACTATGTTTAACAAAAGGTGATTTACAGTGTGGAATTGCAATTGAAAACCCTAAGGCTGTACTAAATATTTCCTCTCTTTGCCATATTGCTTGCTCAACTTGCACACCAGAATCTGTTCGATGATTAATTTCTAAATTATCTGTTAACCGTTTAATAACCTCATCCTTACTTGCCATACTTTCATCAAGTAAAATTAAGGATGGGCTCAATACAGCATATTCAATATTCGATTCATCTAAAGACACTGATAAGTAAGATAATTTTTCTTTTTCAAATTTTAGCCAATTATCTGCATAAGCATCGGGTTCAAGTACTAACAAATCATATTTCGAGTCTAATAATATGACTTGAGCAGATTGAATCGACTCAATAGTTGGAGGTGCTACACACATTAAAGGCAGAGCAAAAGACTGTGCCAAAATAGCGGTATGGGATGTTTCTGCCCCTTGCCCCATTACAATACCTTGCAGATATTCTCCTCTTAACGCCAATAATTCGCTTGGCGTTAATACCCCTTGGCAGACAACAATTGAATCTTCTGTTAATTCAGGAAGTTGTATTTTAGTTTGAATACCAAGGTACGTTGCAATACGCAAACCTAAATCTTGAATATCTAGCTCGCGTTGACGCAAATATTCATTACTACTTTCCCGAAATGGCAAACTCAGCTCTTCAATTGCCATTGATAATGCAGCTATCGCATTATGCGTTTCTCTGTGCTTCAATAGACACGCCTCAACATCCTCATCATCGAGTAATTGGCTCTGCGCCTCTAAAATATTTATTGCCACCTTATCAGCTTGTTCAATATCTTGAGTAAACTGCTGACGAGCACATTGCAACGCGTGTGTTAACGCAGCTCCTTGCTCTGTTTGGGTACTCGAGGGCTCAGACCATGCAATCTGTTGCAAATCAAACGATTGCACATAAACGGCCTTTCCTTTTGCAATGCCTTGACTAATACCATGACCACGAACTATCTGAGAAGTCGTGCGGCTTAGGTAAACAGGAATAATGCTTTGCTCTTGTTTATCTTTTTGCGGGAATTTTTCGTCGCAATGAATAAATTCGTGTTCAATAAATGCCTTTAATTTTTCATAAGCGAGATTTTCATCATAGCCACTAATTGTAAAATAGCATTCATCACCATGAGTAACGTCTGCCCCCACAAGAGCCAACACACTTTTGGCATTCGCTTGGCGCGTTTTACTTTGATTAAATAATATAATATCCGATTGAAAACCAACGGTATTTTGTTCAATAGCACTCGCTGGTCTTGCATGAATACCATTGGGTAACTCACAACGAAATGGCAGTGTTTGCATAATATTTTCCTTTTCTAATTAACTAATTAACCAAGACACTGGTGTACAAGGAGCTGCTTTAGCCGTGTTTATGCATACCGATTCCGATAAAGTTACTTGGTGTATTTGTGTATTTGATTTTGGTTCTGAATATGTTTTAGTTTCGTTCGTTGGGTTCCACCCACGCAAAATGAGTGACTCTTGGTTCTGTGCTTTTTTCAACGTGCTGAAATGTAACTCACTATCCCATGTCAGTAAGCTATAATGATTTGGAAAAACAATATTATGTGGATTCATTTTAAATTGAGACCAACCTGAGTCTAGGTAACCAAATGCAGGCAAACGCCAATGCTCAATATCACGCCAAAGCTTCGCACTCAGGCCATCGCTTATTGGCAACACAGCAAAATGGAAATGATGCGAGCCCTGTATTTGTGACTCAGGTGACGGTAGCACCATGCCCGATGCTCTACCTGGTCGCCAAGTGAGGTTTGCTTGACCAAGCCACCCTACACTTCTCAAAAGCGTTACTCGAATAGTTTCAGTATGACTCGCAGGTATTTCGTACTCTCGAAGCCCTTCAGTAACAACACAAATACCTTTATTATCATCATGTTGCATAACTAGACTTTGCATTGGATAAAGAGCTGTTGGTGCCTCTGTCCAGCTCTCATCTCGCCACGCTTTCATTGCTGCGGGGCTATTTTCACGTTGAATTAAGCCAAATGGCTGATCTGCAAAATGAAATGCCTGTTGGACGTTCGTTGGAATTTCAACCTGAACTCGATGATCTTGGGTCGTATTATTAATCGTCACTTCAACATCTAACCATGCCTTATTATGAGGCAAAGAGACTTTCATGCTAGCGACTAAATGTGCATTAGCTCGTTTTTCTTGACGCGCAGCAGCATCTTGCGGAACAGGAATAGACCACAGGAGTACAAATGAATCCATTAAAGGTGCTCTCACACAATCATATTGTTGTAAGTGCCCATCACTATTGATTAACCAGTCGTTTTCAGGAGGCGAATAATTATAGTTATCCCCCGCATCACCACTATCAATTAAGCGAAGAATATTCGGGTATTGTTGTTGATTACGCTTATCGATTAGCGTCAACTGCCCTTGATTAACTTCAAGTTTTAGCCATTCATTTTCTAATGTGTTTTCTACCTGTGTATCAGTTTTAAGTTCAAAACCTGCGCTTTCACCTTCAACTAAATAAAAAGTCTGATAACCACAAGAAGGCAAGTCTTTCGCTTCAAGTAAGATCTCGCATTTGCGATACCATGTCGTTGTCGTGCTATTCGCTAACTCTTGTACAATCAATGACATATCTTGTTTTTCTTCACTAACAAGCTGCCAGAGACAAGGCTTTCCTGTATTATCTTTAATACAAAAATCATTTTCAGGTGTGTAAAGTGTAATACGAACCTGTGCATCCCTTTTGTGTGGTAACGTATTAAAAATGATGATTTTTTTACCGTCTTGCTTAGCCTCAATACCTCGCGCTAACATCTTCATATTCAGGTCAAATAATTGATTAGCGCTTTCTAAACCATCTTTTAAGCGTGCTTTCACCATACTATTAACACGGTCAGAGTTACATCCGCCGATACTGTCATGAGCATGTGACTGCATAGCTTTACGCCAAATATTATCAACCGCGATTTGAGGATACGGCAAACCAAGTCGCCAATTAATTGACAACAGTGGTTCTAGTTGCTGGCTAACAAATTGCTCTAACTTTGCATTTAATAATTTAATGTCCATGCGAGTCGAAAAAATACCACGATGAACACGCATATATTTCGGGCTCAGTAGTTCCCCTTCAAACTCAGGCAATGTAGTGCTATTAGCTTTAATTTCATCAAAAAACTGACTAAAACTGCTTTTGACAAAATAATATTCATTTTGTGTTTTATTGAGCTGCTCAAGCATCGCTGGCACAGCATATTCAAATGGAGATTGGTCATTCCCATTTGGTAATAATATTTGGTCTGAATGAGCAAAACGCGCCTGTTTTTCTAAAATTGCAGGTAAAACCGTTAATGCTTTTTCTGGGTTATCGGGCAACCATTTTGCGCAACCGTAACCCCAAGGTAATACTGCGGTAATAACTTGATGACCAGATTTTGCTTTCCAAATAAATTCACTACTTGCAATATCATGCTCACACCAGCCACGCCATACAACCGCATTTTCAATGCCAAATTCTTGCAAAAACATAGGGAGCTGTGCACTTTGCCCAAATGAATCAGGCACATATCCCACAGACATATAATTTCCCCATAGTGCACAATCTGCTTTACCCAACAGTAAATTTCGCGTGATGGACTCAGCGCCTACCACTAAAAAATCCGTTTGTGTGTACCAAGGCCCAATTAAAATCCGTCCTTGTTTAATTAATTGTTGTAAACATTGACGCTGTTCCGGTGCTACCTGTAAATAATCTTCCAACACCACGGTTTGCCCATCTAATATAAATGGCCCAAGAGAAGAATCTTCTTGTAAGTGTTTAATTAAGTCATTCATAAAATAATAAAGAACAATTTTGGAATCATTCTCAGTGAAATACCATTCACGATCCCAATGTGTATGTTGAATTAAATGTACAGTTTTCATGATGTAACCTTTAAATAATTTTGACCGAACGAACCCGTCACGTTATTCGCGATAATTAACACTGCCTAATTAAGAATATAAATACTCAGCTAACGTCCGACTTTAAATTTAGGCGCAGGCGCTTCTGATTTTTTAGTTTCTATCGTTTCATTTCCACGAAATATTAATAAAGAACCAATGGTGATAATTGCAGAGCCAACAGCTACAGATAATATATATATTGGCCACTTATCTACGGCTAACCACCCATAAAAACCCGAAATTGGAGCATGATTTATTGCCCCTAATCCCACAGCCATCGCAGCTCCCGTTGCCGCACCAATAATATTGATAATAATGATTTTGGGATTTGCTAATGCAAAAGGTATTGCGCCTTCTGAAACACCAATGAGTCCCATAAGTGTTGAGGCTTTCCCCGCCTCTCGTAAAGACTCAGGGAAACGCTTAGCCCAAATAAGCGTAGCTAGACCAATACCAATCGGTGGAATAATAATTGCAACCTGTGCTGCCGTATTTGGCTCATAAATTTCTGATGCTAATAATGCCATTGCAGTCGTTACCGCTGCTTTATTAACGGGGCCACCAAGGTCAAAACCGACCATCGCACCGATCACTGCGGCTAAAATAACCTTATTTGAACCCGACATAGATAGAAGCCATTGCTCCATGCCATGATTGAGTGCTGCTAATGGAGCGCCTATCACAAATGCCATAATAATGCAGGTTAGTAGTGTACCGCCGACGGGCAAAATAAAGATAGGCCCTGCGGACGCAAGCGATTTGGGTAATTTGGTGTATTTGGCTAGCAGGCGAACGATATAACCTGCAATAAATCCAGCAGCCAACGCACCTAAAAACCCCGTCCCTAAATTGCTAGCCAATAAACCGCCAACCATCCCCGGCGCTAATCCGGGCTTATTTGCAATAGCAAAGCTAATATACCCTGCAACAATGGGTAACATGAGAGATAAGGCTAATCCACCGAACCCATCAAATTTGTGCAACATTTGCACCATAACATTTGTCGCTTCAAGATGACTAGCATCCCAAATATTATCAATACCATAGAGAGATGCACCAATGCGCGATATCCCCATTATCACTGCACCAGAAATAACAAATGGCAGCATCCATGATACACCCGTCATAATGGCATTTTTAATTTCCGTACCAACGCCTAATTTAGACCCACCACTAAACTGCCCCATTCTTCATTTCCTCCTCAATTGCATCAATAATTGCATCACCATACTTAATCGGGTCTGCAACACTGCATTCAAGCTTAATCATTCCATCAAATCGTTCCTTATTAATTACTGCAACATCTGCGGCTAAAATAACTGCGTCTGCGCGTGCTAAGTCCTCGCTCGTAATTTCATTTTCAATCCCCATGCTTCCTTGTGTCTCAACTTTAATTTCGTGGCCTCGTTTTTTTCCAACAATATCTAACGATTCTGCAGCCATATAGGTATGAGCGACACCGGTAGGGCAAGCTGCGACACAGACAATAAACATAAAAACTCCTTAAGAATTTAATTCAGGTAATAAAAAAAGCACAATGGCGAAAACGCGCATTGTGCTTTTAAAAGGCAATAAAAAAAGTGAGCCATATTTCCAGGCGCACCACTAGAGTGACGACAAGTCATCAAGTGACGTAAACTCGAAATAAGGAATAAAAACAATAACTCATAACGTTTGATAATACTTAATGCTATCATTGGTTTAGCGCAAGATTTTCTTTCTAATTTACTCGGTTCACTATCAAATACAGCGGTATAAAGCTTCTGTGCACTTAACCATAACTGCGACCAATTGACAGAAAAATCATTTTCAAATTGATCAACCTGCTCTGATTCATCTTTTTCTAAAGAGGACACCGGAACGAACCAGCAAATTTTGCTCAATAAAGCCTTAACTCTGCCATCACACGAAAGCAAAATTAAAAAGCAGGCTTTAAAAAATGAAGCAAAATGCAAAGTCATCATGTTCCCCTTTAGAAATTAGCATCATTCTAAACTTATAAAATAAAGAATTACTGTGATTCCACCCTCATTTATTAAATTGGATTGATATTTAATCTAAAAAAGTATTTTTTATTTTTTTGATTGCCAATAAAAAATTGATTAATAAGCACTTAGCAATAATATAAACTATATTTTTTATTTTAAAAAATTTTTTATTAAAATAAAAATCAGAATAACAAACTAAATATTCAAAAATAATCAGTGTAATTAATCCAGAAATTTATATTGATTCAATAAATCTTAATTTCATATAATTTTATATAAAACACGTTTCCATTAACTGCCTTTAATAAGGGAATTACCGTGAAATGTTAAACTATAACAGTAAGCAATTTAAGATAAGTCAGGATAATTATTTTCTATGAACCGTCATTTCAATTATTTTGGCAATAAGCTTTGAATATGTATGGAAGCAATAATGATGCCATTGAACTGGTCACTTATTAAGCACATCATGCTAATTTCAGCACTTTAGCAAGCCACTAACCTTACATCATTGAAAATTTTTCCTAAACATGACACCCAATTTAAGCTGGCAAAAACGGCAATTCTTAGTCATTCGTAAAATCAGTGGGTTGCTGACCACTTTCTTTAAACAGCGAGGTGCTTTGCTTGATATCAGTCATGAGAATGTGTAAACAGTGATTTTATCGCTTGCTGTATCGATTCAATTCGAGTTAAATTTAGTGTATCGAAAAAGTTTATCAACCTAGAAAACAAATCACACTCAGGGTGTAAAATTTGTTTTTCACATCGATAGGGAGAAAACGCAAGTTGCCACTAGCGTTCAAGTTGACTATCCCTATAATGTAGGTCAGCAACAATTCATTTCTAATTAGAATGTACTGATAGGAGTTTTAGCTATGGCTGTAACTAAACTGGTTTTAGTAAGACACGGTGAAAGTGAGTGGAACAAAGAAAACCGCTTCACAGGTTGGACGGATGTTGAGTTATCGGATAAAGGCCGCGAAGAAGCAAAAGTTGCGGGCCAATTACTGAAAGATGAAGGCTTTGTCTTTGATTTTGCATACACTTCTGTTCTAAAACGTGCTATTCACACCCTGTGGAACATTCTTGATCAAGTTGAACAGCAATGGCTGCCAGTTGAAAAAAGCTGGAAACTGAATGAGCGCCACTACGGTGCCCTGCAAGGCTTAGATAAATCAGAAACTGCGGCAAAATACGGTGACGAGCAAGTTAAATTGTGGCGTCGTGGTTTCGCAATCACCCCACCAGATCTGACTAAAGATGATGAGCGTTACCCAGGTCACGACCCACGCTATGCAAAATTGTCAGAAAGCGAATTACCTGTGACTGAAAGCTTAGCAACCACTATTGACCGTGTTGTTCCTTATTGGGAAGAAGTGATTAAACCACGTGTTGCAAGCGGTGAGAAAGTCATCATTGCTGCACACGGTAACTCACTGCGTGCGCTAGTGAAATACTTGGATAACATGGGCGAAGATGAAATTCTGAACCTGAATATCCCAACTGCGGTACCGATGGTTTATGAATTCGATGAGAACATGAAACCAATCAAACGTTACTACTTAGGTAACCAAGACGAAATCGCGGCAAAACAAGCGGCGGTAGCGAACCAAGGTAAAGCGAAGTAAGTATTCACTCTATTTTGCCGATAAGGGGTTAAGCGAAAGCTTAGCCCTTTTTTTATCACTATTTTTCTGTTTTTGCTTAAAAAAGCTTAACTCAAGGTGTAAGTATTTAGGATAACCAACTATTATAGGGAAAATTTTTTGAAAGGTTGATAAAACAGCGAAATGAATAAATTTAATATCTATGTCTGGGTTGGCCTTGTACTCAGCGCCAGTATTTTGGGTTCGCTTCTGTATATGATCAATGCAGGAGAATTGGTTATTGATGGCTCAAATGGCGCGGCTAATCATGAACTCATGAAAACCCTAATGATCATTGCTTGTGTCAGCTTCCCAATTCAAATTGTGAGCATGATGGTGCTGGCCTATAAGCCTAAACTTTCTATAGCTTTAGCAATTATCAGTAGCGTTGCATTGATGCCAATTACCATTGTATTTGCTATGGGAATGATTTTTTCGGCTACTCGCTGGCGTTATCGCCAATTAGAGCCGTTTGATACTAGCCTCAATATCGGTTTTACACAAAAAATTGAATTTAATAAACGCAATAACCGCATTGTCGTGATTTCCCTTGGTATTATCAGTATTGCCTTTATTTTACTGAGCCAAAGTTTAGGCATGTTTTTGTTTGTCCTAACCATTTTCCTTGGTTACTTTGGTAAAAAAGCCGGTGATAACCTCTATTTAGCCGTTAAAGATGCCCAGTTTTATATTCGCCCAAATATTTTTGCGCATTGCTACCGCATTCCACTAAAAGATGTCACTTATGTGAAAGGTGAGAAAGGGAAAGTGTTCTTTGACGTTCAGACGCCTGAAAGTGTTTTGCAATTAACGGCAACTCCCGCAAATGCGACTCCAGAAGAGAAAGAGAAGCTTGAGGCTTTTCTAAACCATATTCCAAAATAATTTTGCTAATAACCCCGACCAGTCACTAAACTGATCGGGGTGAAATAATTACCGAATTATGCCACCTATTTTTGTTGATTTAAAAATAGCACTTCAGAACTAACCTATTTTATTTTTATCAGTCTGAAGAATTGGATGTATGTGTATGCTTTCAATTTTAAACCCAATCTGATACCAGACTAGTTAGCTTCCGGCATGACTAATGTGTATCGAGATTGTATAAGCCCGACTTTATTTGCTGCACTCATTATAGAATCGGTATCCCAAATCTTAAAGTTTGCGATTGACACCGTTAATTGCCCTGAAATATCATTTTGGGTTAATTCAAAGATGCCATAATCAATGTGCAAATCATCTTTCCTAACCCCTAACTTCTCAAAATAAACTTCTATTTTTTTATTTTCTTCAAGAAGATATCCTTTATTCTCTCTAAAAGATTCAATCCATAGATTCGCATCGTTAATTTCGTAATCTTTCAATATTCCACTTTTTATATCACCCTCTATTTTTGATATACACTCATCAATCCTTTCCATTTCATCTTCATTATATTTGAAGGCACTAATATAATCATGGCTAACCCATATATCAGTCATGCCATTTTTAATATAGAAATCTATACTATTGTATAAAATATTTAGTGTTTCATTAATGCTATAGATTTTACTCTTTACGTTTACTCCTTGTTTATCTACAGATTCAATTATTTCAACAATACTAGGATCTAATTCTCTGAATCTATTACGTTCTCGCCAAGTCACTGTAGGTGGGTATTTTAAAGAGTCTCTCAATTCATTAAAATTATCTACAATATATGATTCAATTACTGAAGTATTTCCTGAGGAATTATGATAAGAATCAACTTGAAGTGATAAATCCTTTAATTTCTCCATATCATTTTTTACATTGTGTAAGAAAACATTTAATTTACTTTGATACTTTAAAATAAAAACCAAAGTTTCATAAGAAATCATTGCATCATCATGGAGAGAGTGTTCGGTCAAATTAAGAATATCACTATTTGACTTTTCAATTTCCCTTACATAAACCCCATATAGATTAATTAAATCAGTCAAATCCTCTTTAAGTTTTAATGTGTTATCTAAAATACCTATCTTATAATTAGTACGCATATTTACATTATGTATCATATTAAATTCCTTTTAATATTACATCACCTTTTTTCAAAAATAAAAATACCGCACTAAAAAGATAATAACAAATTTACTTTTCACATATTTAATCACGATAAAATAAATAGTAATTATAATTAAGTTAACTAAGAAGTTTAATTTATAGATAAAAGAACAATAAAAAACCCATCCATAAATGAATAGGTTTTTTTATTTTAGAAAATAGCTTATTTATTGCGACGAGCAATCACTGCATCGGATAATTGGCGTAATACTTTTTCAGTATCTGCCCAGCCAATGCACGCATCAGTGACACTTTTACCGTACACTAATGGTTCGCCTGATTCTAAGTTTTGGTTACCTTCAACCAAGTTACTTTCAATCATAATACCCGTAATTGAGCGGTCACCATTGCTAATTTGTTCGCTAACATCTGTCGCCACTTCCATCTGTTTTTCGAATTTTTTACAGCTGTTGGCATGGCTAAAATCAATCATAATGCTTGGCACTAAGCCTGCTTTCTCTAAACCTTCACGCACTTCTTTCACGTGTTTCGCACTGTAATTTGGTTCCTTACCACCACGTAAGATAATATGGCAATCAGGGTTACCGCCTGTGTTGACGATGGCAGAATGCCCCCATTTAGTCACAGACAAGAAACAGTGAGCAGAACGCGCAGAGTTAATCGCATCAATGGCAATTTTAATCGTACCATCTGTCCCATTTTTAAAACCTACAGGACAAGACAGTCCTGAAGCGAGCTCACGGTGAATTTGTGACTCAGTGGTACGGGCGCCAATTGCCCCCCAACTCATTAAGTCCGCAACATATTGTGGGCTAATCACATCCAAAAACTCACCCGCTGTTGGTAAGCCTTGGTTATTAATCGTTAATAACAATTCACGAGCAATACGTAAACCTTCATTGATATCAAAGCTATGATCCATACGAGGGTCATTAATTAAGCCTTTCCAACCAACAGTTGTACGTGGCTTTTCAAAATAGACTCGCATGACGATTTCTAACGAATCTTTTAACTCTTCACGTAGCGGAGCTAAACGTTCTGCATATTCAAGGGCGGCTTTGGTGTCATGAATCGAGCATGGGCCAATCACCACTACAAGGCGGTCATCTTTACCCGCTAAAATATTATGAATAGCAAGGCGTGCTTCATGAACGGTAAACGCAGCTTTATCGGTTGCTGGAAATTTTTCAAGCAGAGCAATAGGGGGTAATAATTCTTTTATTTGTTTTATTCTGACGTCATCGTTCTGATAGTTCATACCTGTATATCCAATGTTTATTATTTTTTACTGTTGTTGATTTGCATACCTTTTTTATCTCAAGTTAGCGCACAAAAATCACCTGTGAGTTCCCTCACTGCACTTAAAAAATGAATTGATAACTGAGGCATCGAATTTTTAATCTAACCGTTCAGCGAACATCTGTAAACAGCCAAACGCACGCAGAAACAAAGGATTTATTCACGGCTGATTATAAAATGAGGTGAAATAGAGATATTCAGCACAATAAATAGGCTAAATTCACATTTTGCAGTGTTAAAAATAAGTAAAACGGCTAAATAACGAGGATGTTACTTTAGCCGTTTTCTGTTTTTTTTCAATCTATGGGCGAGACAAAGGCGCTGAGCCATTCTCTTTTGCTGATTTTATCCAAAGTCGGGAGCCGTTTAAGGCGATACCCAGCAAAATGAGATATTCCAACGACATTGCATATACCCCTTGGATAAAGAAAATCACAATGCTTATCACATTGATGATCACCCAAAGCAGCCAGTTTTCAACGTATTTGCGCGTCATTAAAATCATCGCAACCACAGAAAGGATAGTCATGGCGGAATCCCAGAATGGGAATGCATCAGGCTCTATAGTTGGCATCGCTAAATTGGTACCAAACAGATTCAACATTTCAACAGCCCAAGTCGCAAGAACGCCAAATACCGCATCAATGTTAAAAGTAAGATAGAGTACCGCTAATACGGAAATGACTAGCGTGACAGAGGCTTTCGGTAAACTTAACCAGCGAATTTTTAATTCCGCTTGTTGAGAGCTGGTCACACGGCTCCATGCATACCAACCATAGATATTAGCAACAAAGAAAAATATCTGTAAAAGTAAGTTCGCATACAATTGAATCTGAAAGAAAATAACAGCAAACAGAGAAACGTTGATTAAACCAAACAGATAATTAATCGTTTTTTCTAAGCTTGCCAATAAAATGCAAAGCAAACCCGCGATTGTCCCTACGGCCTCAATATACGATAAATCATACACTGAACCCCAAAGCGGGATCTGCACTAATGTATTGGCTGTACTAAAGAAATCCATCCCGAAACCCTTTTAAATGTTAGTCAATATTGTATTGCTCAGTACTTCATTTAATAACACGGTTATTTTTATTTTAGACTCTGTGCAAAATCTAGCATTTTATTTAGTGGTAATAACGCTTTTTTACGTAAATCATCACTGACATGAATTTGATGATTCTGAGAATTCCCTTCTAATGCCTCTGCAATCGCTTTTAAGCCGTTCATCGCCATCCAAGGGCAATGGGCACAAGTTCGACATGTCGCACCTTCCCCTGCTGTTGGTGCAATATATAAGGCCTTTTCTGGACACGCTTGCTGCATTTTATAGAAAATACCTTTATCCGTTGCCACTATCATGGATGGATTAGGCAAACTCTGCGCTGCTTTAATTAATTGGCTTGTGGAACCCACGGCATCGGCAAGCTCGACAATGGCTTGAGGGGATTCAGGATGAACCAACACTGCAGCCTCAGGGTAAAGTGCTTTCATTTTTTCTAAAGACTGCGTTTTAAACTCATCATGCACAATACATGCCCCTTCCCAACACAAAATATCTGCGCCAGTTTGTTGCTGTACATAGCGCCCAAGATGGCGATCAGGGGCCCAAATAATTTTCTCACCAAGGCTATCAAGGTGCTCGATTAATTCAACGGCAATGCTGGATGTGACGACCCAATCAGCTCGTGCTTTTACTGCCGCGGATGTATTGGCATACACCACAACCGTTCTATCTGGATGCTTATCGCAAAAACGAATAAATTCGTCTTCTGGACAACCGAGGTCAAGAGAGCATTGTGCGTCCAATGTTGGCATCAGGACGTTTTTTTCTGGGCTAAGTATTTTGGCCGTTTCGCCCATAAATTTCACCCCAGCAACGACCAATGTTGATGCTGAATGTTTGGCACCAAAACGCGCCATTTCGAGTGAGTCTGCGACGCACCCTCCAGTTTCTTCTGCCAGCGCTTGAATTTCAGGGTCGGTATAGTAATGTGCAACCATAACGGCATTTTTTTCAATCAGCAGTGATTTAATCTGCGCACGATAAAACGCTTTTTCATCCGAGCTTAATATCGCAGGTTTTGGTGGAAATGGGTAAACTGACTGTTCAAAATCGATAAACACGCTCATCTCTTGCCTCTGTTTAGCATAAAGCGATTTTTTGGCTTAAATTAAGTTTATAATCGCAAAATAAAGCAACTTTTGTTTTATATACTAAACAAGATACTCCACTTTGCTTAATAAGTCTTCACCCATTTTACTTATTGAGCCGTATTTTCAGACATTCTTTTCGCTTTACTACTCTTTTTACGCTTGAAACTTCGCTTTTGCGACACTTTATCGGTATCTTAGCGCTTCCTGTTATATTGAATAGGTCAGTTATGGAATCACCTGCATCGTTAATAAATAAAATAATTTCTATTTCACTACTCGACCCGAGAATTGAAGCCGTGGTATTAACCGGTTCACGTGGTCGTGAGCAAGATATCGACAGTTATTCTGATATTGATATTGAATTAATCGGTCCTGGCGTCACCGAACTCTTCCAACAAAAGCATTGGATTGATAACTTTGGAACCCCCTTAGCTGCGCTTCATTTACTTAACTTAGAAGATGATGCGCCAGATTGGCCCACTTGTTTGGTAATTTATGAAGAAGGTCGCAAAGTGGATTTCACTTTTGCGGAGCCTGAACGTCTAGAAAAAATGGAACGAGAAGGGCTAGACGCCACATTCTCACGGGGCTTTGCTGTTTTATTAGATAAAACAGGGATCACCGATGGTCTGCCAGAGGATGCCAATTCAACATCGCTGCTACCTACACCTTTAAGCACTTCTGAATTTGCCGAGATTGTTACCGATTTTTGGCATGAGGCCCATCAAGTAGCGATTGCATTAACCCGCAATGAATTATGGGTAGCATGGTCACGAAGCGCAGATATGAAGCAGTATTTTCTGACGCTTATTGAAAGTCTTATTTCCCTTCAAGGTGGCCATGTTTGGTATAAAGGCCGCAAATACCATGAGTGGATGCCGTTAAAGTATGTTCAAGCGTTAGAAACCATTTTCAATTGTAGCACAGCGGAGAAAGCGGCGTTGTCATTGCGGTGTTTAATGCAGTGTTTTGCCGAAGTCAGTACCGATCTCGCTAACCTACAAGGTTATGACGATATGCACAATTTGGCTGAGAAAATGCAAGATTTAGCGGTTGGTTTTTTACAGGACAACGAGCTACTACCTGAAAGGTTGTAATTTTTGAATAATGAGCAGCAAGGGAATGCTGTTTTTTGAACCTGCAACCAGCTTGTCGAGGTTTTGCTAACCGACTGAGTTTTACTTGATTGGGTATTGAGATGGTGGGTCGTGCAGGATTTAAATTCTACGAATTTAGCCTTCGGCCTGAACCTGCAACCAGCTTGTCGAGGTTTTGCTAACCGACTGAGTTTTACTTGATTGAGTATTGAGATGGTGGGTCGTGCAGGATTTAAATTCTACGAATTTAGCCTTCGGCCTGAACCTGCAACCAGCTTGTCGAGGTTTTGCTAACCGACTGAGTTTTACTTGATTGAGTATTGAGATGGTGGGTCGTGCAGGATTTAAATTCTACGAATTTAGCCTTCGGCCTGAACCTGCAACCAGCTTGTCGAGGTTTTGCTAACCGACTGAGTTTTACTTGATTGAGTATTGAGATGGTGGGTCGTGCAGGATTTAAATTCTACGAATTTAGCCTTCGGCCTGAACCTGCAACCAGCTTGTCGAGGTTTTGCTAACCGACTGAGTTTTACTTGATTGGGTATTGAGATGGTGGGTCGTGCAGGATTTAAATTCTACGAATTTAGCCTTCGGCCTGAACCTGCAACCAGCTTGTCGAGGTTTTGCTAACCGACTGAGTTTTACTTGATTGAGTATTGAGATGGTGGGTCGTGCAGGATTCGAACCTGCGACCAATTGATTAAAAGTCAACTGCTCTACCGACTGAGCTAACGACCCATCTGGAAACGCTTGAATTGTATTTTGCAGGATTTACCCTGACGGGCTGAACCTGCAACCATCTTGTAAAACTCAATTTTTCTACCGACTGAACTAACGCCCCATCTGAGATTAACTGCATTTTACTATTTTAGATGGTGGGTCGTGCAGGATTCGAACCTGCGACCAATTGATTAAAAGTCAACTGCTCTACCGACTGAGCTAACGACCCATCTTAAAAACTTTTCTAACTAGTCACAGTCTCTTACCCTTCGGGTTGAACCTGCAACCATTTTGTAAAACTCAATCAATCTACCGACTGAGCTAACGACCTAGCTGAATTACTTCTTTTTACTACTTCAGGTTTTAGATGGTGGGTCGTGCAGGATTCGAACCTGCGACCAATTGATTAAAAGTCAACTGCTCTACCGACTGAGCTAACGACCCATCTTAAAAACTTTTCTAACTAGTCACAGTTTCTTACCCTTCGGGTTGAACCTGCAACCATCTTGTAAAACTCAATCAATCTACCGACTGAGCTAACGACCCATCTAAAACTAAATTTCTTGCTGTTTTGCGAGATTTTCGGTTAACCGTATTCTCGTATCAACGGCGGCTTATATTACTGATTTCTGACGAGGGTGCAATGATTTTTTTGCAAAAAAAGATTGAATGCACACTTATCATACTGATAACCCCGAAATATTCGGTAATATCGCTTCGGGGCTAGATATTAAAGTGCACTTAGCTTTTTTTCAGCTAATTTAGAGCCCGCACTGTTTGGATATTGTTTCAACACCTGTTGGTAAACAGCTTTCGCTTTATCTTTTTGTCCCTTGTCTTGCATGATCAGCCCAACTTTATATAAGGCTTCACTGCTTTTTTGGGATTTTGGATATTGCTTCACTACAGTGGCAAAGTAGAATGCAGCGTCGTCCTTGCTACCTTTATTGTAGTTTAACTGCCCCAACCAATAGTTGGCGTTAGATTGATATCCTGACTTAGGATAGGCTTTAATAAAACTTTGTAATGCACCGATAGCGTCATCAATTTGAGCTTTTGACTTGCTTTCCATTGCGAGCTTAACCGCAGCATTGTAATCATCTTTCTCATTGCCACCTGAGCTTGCTGCTGTAGCAGGTGCCTCTGGGGAAGATGATGTATTTGCTGAGCTTGTATCAGGCGCATCACCTGAGTTAGCTGAATTTCCGCCACCCGCATTGTCTAATTGCATGTACAAATCTTTTTGGCGTTCGATGACTTGATTCAATTTGTATTCACTTTCTTGAATCTGACCACGTAACATATCGATATCACGTTGGTTATCAGCGAGTTGCTGTTGAATTTGATACAGAATTTGACCTTGAGAAGATACCGCTGTCTCAAGTTGGGATAGACGGTCACCTGGAGAACCAGATCCGACATTGTTGATTGGCGCTTGGGCAATAGCGGCCCAAGGGGCCGCTACGCCAACCAATAACGACAGACCGACTAGTAAGTGTCTGAAGTTACTGTTCATAATAGATAATTTCGCTTATCTATTAGTATGCAATGACTGCACGACGGTTTTTCGCGTAGTCTGCTTCAGTATGACCTAACACAGCTGGTTTTTCTTTACCGTAAGAAACCAGTGAAACTTGGTCACCAGAAACACCTTTGCTTTGCAGGTACATTTTAACTGCATTAGCACGACGCTCGCCCAGTGCGATGTTGTATTCTGGAGTACCACGCTCATCCGCATGACCTTCAACAACAACACGTACAGATGGGTTGCTACGCAGGAATGCTGCATGTGCATCTAACATATCAGCGTATTCTGGAGATACGTTGTATTTGTCAAAGCCAAAGTAAACAGTGTTGTTTTGTTGCAGCTGTTCCATTTGCTGACGTGCCAGCTCTTCCGCAGACAGACCAGTGTTAGTTTGGTTAGTAGAAGTATCTACGCCATCTTGGTCATTGTTTTTGTTAGAGCTACAAGCTGCGACTGCCATGATTGGTAACGCGATCATCAGCCCTTTAAGCACTTTATTCAGTTGCATCGTTTTGATCCTTAATATTTTTTGCCACACATTATTATTATGCATCACAGATACGGCGACCAGGCAGGAAATTTGACCTGTCCATCAGTCGCCGGAAGACGCGCTTTGAAACGCCCGTCGGTCGAAACTAGCTGCAATATAGTCCCCAAGCCTTGAGAGGAGCTATAAATTACCATAGTGCCGTTAGGTGCGATACTCGGCGTTTCATCTAGGAACGTTTTCGTTAAAAACTCAACGTTGTTCGTTGCCAGATCTTGTTTGGCGACATGTTGCTGACCGCCGCCGGAGCTGACCATCACTAAGAAAGTACCATCCGGGCTAACGTCAGCGTCCTGATTTTGTGATCCTTCCCAAGATACACGTGTCGGACTGCCACCATTAATATTCATTTTATAAATCTGCGGGCGCCCCGCCTGATCTGAAGTATAGACTAAAGTTTGGCTATCTGGCATCCAGCTTGGCTCAGTATTATTACTGCGACCATCGGTTACCTGACGAATTTGCCCACTTGCTAAGTCCATAACATATAAATTCAGGCTGCCTGTTTTAGACAGTGCAAATGCCAATTTTGTCCCATCCGGAGAGAATGCAGGTGCCCCATTATGACGTGGGAAAGACGCAACCTGACGAACTGCTCCTGAAGACAATGTTTGAATGACAAGTGCTGAACTACCGCTTTCAAAAGTTACATACGCCAGTTTTTCACCATCTGGTGACCAAGCAGGCGACATTAGAGGTTCTGGTGAACGGTGAACCGTGAATTGGTTGAAACCGTCGTAATCAGAAACCCGTAATTCATATGGATACTGACCGCCTTTGTTAACAACAACATATGCAATACGTGTACGGAATGCACCACGAATGCCTGTCAGTTTTTCAAAGACTTCATCACTTGCAGTGTGCGCCGCATAGCGTAACCACTCTTTTGTGACTTTAAATTGGTTTTGAGATAATACAGCACCTGGGTTAGCGGCAACATCCACTAACTGATAGCTAACCACAAAGCTACCGTCTGCTGCTGGCTGTACTTGGCCCACAACCACCGCATTAATTCCTAATGCAGTCCATGCATCTGGAATCACTTCCGATGCAGTGCCTGGTTGTTGAGGCATACGGCTTGGCTCAATTGGGTTAAATTTCCCGCTATTACGTAAATCAGCGCCCACGATTTGGCCAACTTCTTGTGGCGGTGCGCCTGCACCAGACCATTTAAAAGGCACCACACCAATTGGTTGAGCTGAGTTTACACCTTCAGTGATCTCAATACGTATTTCAGCCTGAGCCACTGTCGCCCATAGCATTAGGAACCCTAAAACTACTTTAAAAGCCTGCTTCATTCTTATCTCCCTTACTGCGGATTATTCACCACCGCAATAATTCGCTGAATTTTAACAAAGGTATAATAACAAAACTAGATACTACGCAAACTATTTATGCTATTGCCCTAAACTTTTCAATACAGATAGCTCTGAGTTATTGAAAATCAAGGTTTAAACACAACAGTGCTACCTGCTTTATTAAATGTATCATAGACATCACGGCTAGGCGGTTTTGGCATCGTAGCAAGCTTTGCGGCTCGTATTGCCGCATCACAGAGCGCTGCGTCATTCGTTGGACTGTTTTTTGGCGTAATACTCACCAACAATCCATCGGGTGCAAGCTTCAATTGCAACTCACACGTCCGCCCACGATAAGTGTCCGAATCATAGAACTTACTTTGAATTGCCGCTTTCACTTTACCGGCATAGCTATCAACATCCGCATTAGAAGCACCCGATTTTTTACCGCCGCCACTTCCTGCAGCGGCTTCACCGCCTTTTTTACTCGGCCCCGATGCAGTTAAGTCACCCAGTAAGTCATCAACTGATGCGGCGTTTTTGGCTGCCTCTGCTTTGGCTTTAGCGGCTTTGGCTTTAGCTTCTTTGTCTGCTTTTTCTTTGGCTTCTTTGTCAGCTTTGGCTTTAGCTTCTTTATCGGCTTTTACTTTTGCCTCTTTTTCCGCTTTTTCTTTGGCTTCTTTTTCCGCTTTTTCTTTGGCTTCTTTTTCTGCTTTGGCTTTAGTGGCTTCAGCTTCTTTTTGCGCTTGAGCTTCGGCTTTCGCTTTTTCTGCCGCTTGCTCTTTAATTAATTTTTCTTTTTCTGCTTTTGCTTTCGCAGCCGCTTCTTCCGCTATTTTTTGCTCTTCCTTAGCTTTCTTCGCGGCGTCTAACGCTTTTTTCTGTTGTTCTTCAGCTTGCTTTTGCTGCTCAGCTGTATCACGTTCAGTTTTAATACGCTCTTCTTCCAGTTTTTGAAGGCGTTTTTGTTCCTTCTCTTGCTGTTCCCTTAGCTCGGCATCTTGCTTCTGTTCTTGCTCTTTGCGCTCTTTAGCCGCTTGTCTGGCCATGTTTTGTTGTTTTTGCATTTCTTCGTATTGCTCAACAACCACGCCAGGGTCGACCATCACCGCATCGATGACAGTCCCTTCTTCTCCGCCACCACCAAGTTTGACGACGGAAACTAAAGAGCCTATAACGATCAAACCAATCAATAGCACGTGCAGAACCACTGACATCACAAGTGACCGGTTTAAGTTATCTTTTTTCTCTTTTGTCTTTCCCACTCTGGTATCCAAAAAAAGATGTGTGACTTATTCAAACCACAACAACCCAGCCTAGATAGGCTGAGTCATCAAGCCGACAGATTTAATCCCTGCGCTGTGCAAAATGTTCAATGCCTTAATCACTTCTTCATAAGGCACTTCTTTTGCCCCCCCAATTAAGAAAATCGCTTTGGGATTTTTCTCTAATTGAGCTTTAGCTTCAGCCGCAATCTGTTCTGGTGGAAGCAATTCTAACACCTCGCCATCAAGGCGCATATTGTATTGCCCCACTCCCGATACTTCTAAAATAATCGGTGGGTTATCACTTGATGATACGGTCTGTGTATCTGTAGCATCCGGTAATTCAACTTCCACGCTTTGGGAAATAATGGGTGCAGTTGCCATAAAAATCAGCAAAAGTACCAGCAATACATCCAGCAATGGAACGATGTTAATTTCGGATTTCAGCTCACGTTTGCGACTAGTGCGCGCCATTCGCTTATCTCCCCGTATTATTTCTTATCAGCAGAGAAGGCTTGACGATGCAAGATGGCTAAAAATTCTTCCATAAAGTTATCGTAGCTTTGTTCTAACTTATTGACACGCTGGTTTAAGCGGTTATACGCCATAACCGCTGGAATTGCGGCAAACAGACCAATTGCTGTTGCGATCAAGGCTTCTGCAATCCCCGGCGCAACCATTTGCAGTGTCGCTTGTTTAACCGCACCTAATGCGATAAAGGCGTGCATGATCCCCCAAACCGTACCAAATAAACCAATATACGGGCTAATTGACCCGACAGTACCTAAGAATGGGATATGTGCCTCTACGGATTCTAATTCACGATTCATTGAAATACGCATTGCACGGGATGCCCCTGTAACCACGGCATCAGGCGCATGAATATTCGCTTGATGTAAACGAACAAACTCTTTAAAGCCCGAGTGGAAAATTTGTTCTGCGCCACTGAGTTCATCGCGACGCGCTTGGCTTTCTTTGTATAAGCGCGATAGCTCGATTCCTGACCAGAACTTATCCTCGAACGCCTCTGCTTCACGGCTAGCGGCATTTAAAATTTTGGTTCTTTGAATGATGATCGCCCATGATGCAATAGAAAAACCGATCAAAACGAACATAATAAGCTGAACCAATAGGCTCGCTTTTAGGAATAAATCCAGGATATTCATGTCAGTCACTGTTTAAACTCCGCGACAATAGACTTAGGAAGCGCTGTAGGCTTCATTTTTGATGTGTCCACACAAGCAATAAGGGCATTAGCCCCACAAAGCAGGTTACCTTGCGAATCAACTAACCTTTGATGAAAGGTTAATGAGGCGCGTTTCATTTCAACGATTTGCGTCTCAACTTCCAACATGTCATCCAACCGAGCGCCCTTCACAAAGTCAATCGTCATGCTGCGCACAACAAAGCCAAGGTTCTCAGTAAGCATACTTTGTTGGTTGATCCCTTTATTTCGCAACATTTCTGTTCTTGCCCGCTCAAAAAAAGCTAAATAGCGCGCGTGATAAACCACACCGCCCGCATCTGTATCTTCATAATACACGCGAACAGGCCAGCGAAACAACATATCAACCACTCCGTCTTAGGTTAAATTCATTAACGGTGCCACTATACGCAAGACAGTGTCAGTTTGGAATCACTTTGAAAGTAAAGATATCAAAAATAATTATGGGTCCATTGACCCACAATTAGCAATTAGAATTATCTAAAGACTTGAAAAAGTCCCCAAATAAGGATGATGGCTGCTGGCAATGGGTGAAATATTGCACGAAAGATAACTTTTTGCGGTTTAAACCCCACACCAAAAATCATCGCCGTACACGTTGCCCAAATTAATAATAGCCCTTGCCAAATTAGAAATGAACTGGTCTTGGCTGCAAATAGGCTCGGGTCCCACATGACAGCACCAGCTGTTACTAAAGCTAAGATAAGGATAAGGGCCCTTATCGGCCCCTTATCCAATAGCTGATAGGTTTTATCCACCAGCATATTACTTACTCACCATCTTTAGCGGCTTTAGAGTCTTCAGAGTGCTCTAACGCGAGTGCTGCAATCACAGCAAAACTACAAGCTAACAGCGTGCCGAGGATCCAGGCGAAATACCACATAGTTATGCTCCTTAATACAGTGAGTGCTTGTTGCCTTCGATGAAGTTTTTGTCCAGACGACCAAACATTTTGTAGTAACACCATGCGGTGTATGCCAGTACGATTGGAACAAAGATAATAGCAACCACGGTCATCACTTGCAGAGTAAACAGGCTAGAAGTCGCATCCCACATGGTCAAGCTTGCATTTGGCATGATGCTTGAAGGCATGATGAATGGGAACATTGCTACACCACAAGTTAAAATGATACAAGCGATGGTTAATGAAGAACTAACAAACGCCCAACCATTTTTGTCTGCTTTACTGAACAGCATAGTCAGTAATGGCAGTGCCAGACCCAGTGCAGGCAGAGCCCACAGGATTGGATAAGTGTTGAAGTTAGTCAACCAAGCTCCTGAAACCACTTCGACTGTTTTGTTTAGTGGGTTTGATACTGCATGGTGATCCAGTGTTGAGGTCACAACATAGCCATCAATTCCCATGACTAACCAAACGCCTGCGCCAGCAAAGGCTAACAGTGTGACTAATGCACAGATATACGTTGCTTTACGCACACGTAAATACAGTTCGCCCGTAGTACGCATTTGCAGATAAGTTGCACCTTGGGTAACAATCATCATTAAACCGACTACACCAGCTAACAGACCGTATGGGTTCAGCAGACCAAACAGGTTACCTGTATAAGTAAGATACTGCTGGTTATCAATTTGCAGTGGAACACCTAATAATAGGTTACCAAACGCAACACCGATAACTAATGGTGGAACGAAACCACCAATAAACAGACCCCAGTCCCACATGTTACGCCATTTTGGGTTCTCCAGTTTTGAACGGTAGTCGAAACCAACCGGACGGAAGAACAATGCAGCTAATACCAAAATCATGGCGATATAGAAACCAGAGAATGACGCAGCATAGACTTGTGGCCATGCAGCAAACATCGCACCACCCGCAGTGATTAACCAAACTTGGTTACCATCCCAGTGCGGTGCAACGGCGTTAATCATGATACGGCGTTCAGTATCTGTTTTACCTAAGATAGGTAATAGGAAGCCAACGCCCATGTCAAAGCCATCCGTGACAGCAAATCCAATCAGTAATACACCGATAAGGATCCACCACACAAACCGAAGAACTTCATAATCAAACATAAGTGGCTCCTATTTACTGAACGTCGTGTGCAGAAGTGTTTTTCTGTTCAAAGTGATAACGACCGGTTTTCAGGCTACTAGGCCCTTTACGAGCGAATTTGAACATTAAGAACATTTCAGCAATTAAGAACAGTGTGTACAGACCACAGATCAGTACCATAGAGAAGATCAGGTCATGAGTAGTCAAATTAGAGTGTGCAACCGAAACCGGTAACACTTCACCAATTGCCCATGGCTGACGACCATATTCTGCAACGAACCAACCTGCTTCAATTGCAATCCATGGTAATGGGATACCAATCAAGGCGATACGTAACAGCAGTTTGCTTTGACCAATACGGTTGCGAACGACTGACAGGAATGCCCAGCTGATGATTAACAGTAACAGGAAGCCGACACCAACCATGATGCGGAATGCCCAGAACAGTGGTCCAACGTTCGGAATACTGTCTTTAACTGCTTTTTGAATCTGTGCTTCTGTCGCATCAACCACGTTTGGTGCGTATTGTTTTAACAGAAGACCGTAACCCAGATCTTTTTTGCTTGCTTCGAATGCGGCACGCAAATCAGGATCTTTGTTACCTGCTAACAGCTCTTGTAACTGACCATATGCAACCATACCGTTACGAATACGAACTTCGTGCTGTTTCATCAGGTCTTTCAGACCTAATACAGGCGTATCGATAGAACGGGTTGCAATGATACCCATCGCCCAAGGAATTGAGATAGCAAATTTATTTTCTTGCTTCTCAGTATCCGGCCAAGCGATTAAGTTAAACGCAGCTGGTGGAGCATGGGTTTCCCACTCTGCTTCAACAGCAGCCAGTTTGGTTTTCTGAACGTCGCCCATTTCGTAACCTGATTCATCACCAAGAACGATAACAGACAGAACGGCAGCAATACCAAAGCTTGCAGCAATTGCAAAAGAACGTTTAGCAAAAGCAACATCACGACCTTTAAGCAGGTAGTAAGAGCTAATACCAAGGATAAACATTGCACCGGTACAATAACCCGCAGCAACTGTGTGGACGAACTTAACTTGCGCAACTGGGTTTAAGACTAGCTCAGAGAAGCTAACCATTTCCATACGCATTGTTTCGAAGTTGAAATCTGCAGCGATTGGGTTTTGCATCCAACCGTTTGCAACCAAGATCCACAAAGCAGAGAAGTTAGAACCTAAAGCAACTAACCATGTTACAGCCAGGTGTTGTTTTTTGCTTAAACGATCCCAACCAAAGAAGAATAAACCGACAAACGTTGATTCTAAGAAGAACGCCATCAGACCTTCGATTGCAAGAGGTGCACCGAAGATATCTCCAACGTAGTGCGCGTAGTAAGACCAGTTAGTCCCGAATTGGAACTCCATAGTCAGACCCGTTGCAACACCTAGGGCAAAGTTAATACCAAATAACTTACCCCAGAACTTAGTCATATCTTTATAAATTTGCTTGCCAGACAGCACATATACCGTTTCCATGATCGCAAGCAAAAACGCCATACCGAGCGTTAATGGTACGAACAGGAAGTGATACATCGCAGTTAAGGCAAACTGTAATCGTGACAGTTCGACAATATCAAACATCTTGACTCCTTGCTCCTAGCAGGAAGACACCGACTTGCGGCAACCCAGCTTCCAAATTATGTTTTTAGAAAGCCTCTTAACTACCAGCAAAAAATGCCTCAAAACAACAAATAATTAACAAAATTAAAAGAACGAACGTTACTATAATAATAGTACGCCTATCTTCACACACAATAAACTTCTTTTACGTGACTCAGATTTGAATTCTGAATTTACATCAATAATTATACCCTTTAATAGAAAACCGAGTATTTGATCGAGCACCAATTTAAGCAATTTAACAAAATAAAGCCAGCGCCAATGAGTTGATTTACGTCAATTTTTTTTGCCTTGTTAATTGTTCTGAGCTTCAGTCAATTAATGGTTATTTACTTGTTAATGTGCTGTTATTAGCATTGATGTAAATGTACTTAACTTTCCCAAAGATTAACAAATAAATATAATCTTTGTATTAAGGACTCCAAAAAAGAATATTTAATTTGTAATAGTATCTTATTTTAAAGTTATTATAAATTTTATTAATATACGAATCTAACTCAACTAAACCCCTATATTCGGATAATTGATTCTCCCTAAAAGTTATAAATTTGATGTGCCGCAATTTTGCTATTTTTTGCATAAAGTGCGAACACACTGCCATTTTTGCCAACCTACATACTTTGTTTACCCTCATAACCACTATGAGCGCGTTTTCTAGTGCATTTTTTTAAGTATAGACACTCTTTTTTAGAAAACCTTATAAGTGGTACAGAAATTATGTTAGGCCCCATAAATACAGCCCAACGCGAGGCATAAAAAAACCCGTGCTCAAATAAGCACGGGCTTTCGTCTCTTACGGTTGCTAGTTGTCTAGCGGATCATTTACTTGTTCAGCAATGATTTAACGGCATCACCGATGTCTGCAAGGCTACGAACGGTTTTAACGCCCGCCGCTTCTAATGCAGCAAATTTCTCATCAGCAGTACCTTTACCGCCAGCAATGATTGCACCAGCGTGGCCCATACGTTTGCCTTTCGGCGCAGTCACACCCGCGATGTAACCTACAACAGGTTTAGTCACGTGCTCTTTAATATACGCTGCTGCTTCTTCTTCTGCGTTACCACCGATTTCACCGATCATTACGATCGCTTCAGTTTGTGGGTCAGCTTGGAACATTTTCAGGATATCAATGAAGTTTGAACCTGGGATTGGGTCACCACCGATACCAACACAGGTAGATTGACCTAAACCTGCGTCTGTCGTTTGTTTAACCGCTTCATACGTCAGTGTACCTGAACGTGAAACGATACCAACTTTACCTGGTAAGTGAATATGGCCAGGTTGGATACCAATTTTACATTGACCCGGAGTGATAACACCTGGGCAGTTTGGACCAATCATGCGAACGCCAGCTTCATCTAATTTCACTTTAACAGTCAGCATATCCAGTGTTGGGATACCTTCAGTGATAGTGATGATCAGTTTAATGCCTGCATCGATAGCTTCTAAGATAGAATCTTTACAAAATGGCGCTGGAACGTAGATAACAGATGCGGTTGCGCCCGTTGCTTCAACGGCTTCACGCACTGTGTTAAATACTGGCAGACCTAGGTGAGTTGTGCCGCCTTTACCTGGAGTCACACCACCAACCATTTGTGTTCCATAAGCAATTGCTTGTTCTGAGTGGAATGTACCTTGACCACCTGTGAAACCTTGGCAAATGACTTTGGTGTTTTTATCGATTAAAATAGACATTATTTAGCCTCCGCTGCTGCTACTGCTTTTTTAGCTGCGTCAGTCAAGCTGTTTGCAGCGATAATGTTCAAGCCGCTGTCTGCCAGTTTCTTAGCACCTAACTCAGCATTGTTACCTTCTAAACGCACAACTACTGGTACATTTACGCCAACTTCTTCAACTGCACCAATGATGCCGTCTGCAATCAGGTCGCAACGAACGATACCACCAAAGATGTTAACGAAAACCGCTTTCACGTTTTCATCAGAAAGAATGATTTTAAATGCTTCAGTGACACGCTCTTTTGTCGCGCCGCCGCCAACGTCTAAGAAGTTAGCTGGTGCACCACCGTGCAGTTTAACGATGTCCATGGTACCCATTGCTAGGCCTGCACCGTTAACCATACAACCGATGTTGCCATCTAATGCAACGTAGTTCAGTTCCCACTGAGCCGCTTGTGCTTCACGCGCATCTTCTTGAGATTCGTCACGCAGTTCACGGATTTCAGGCTGACGATATAATGCGTTGCTGTCGATGCCTAATTTACCATCTAAGCATACTAAGTCGCCCGCAGTGCTGATAACCAGTGGGTTGATTTCAGCTAATGCTAAATCACGCTCAAGGAACAGTGTCGCCAGACCCATGAAGATTTTCGCAAATTGGCTAACTTGTTTACCTGTTAAGCCTAATTTGAACGCTAATTCACGGCCTTGGAAAGGCATTGGGCCAGTCAGTGGGTCGATAATTGCTTTGTGGATAAGTTCCGGTGTTTCTTCCGCAACTTTCTCGATTTCCACGCCACCTTCAGTTGATGCCATGAAAACAACGCGACGGGTGCTACGGTCTACAACCGCACCTAAATATAATTCTTTCGCAATGTCAGTCGCCGTTTCAACCAGAATTTGGTTAACAGGCTGGCCATTTGCGTCTGTTTGATAGGTAACTAAGTTTTTACCTAACCAATTTTCTGCGAAGGCTTTAACTTCGTTTATATCGCTAGTGACTTTAACGCCGCCAGCTTTACCACGTCCACCTGCGTGAACTTGGCATTTAATTACCCATGGGCCGTTGCCAATTTTTTTCGCAGCATCGACGGTTTCAGCGACTGATGAACAGGCATAACCTGTTGGTGCAGGCATCCCATAACGTGCAAACAACTGTTTTGCCTGGTACTCGTGTAAATTCATGATGTTCTATCCATAATTGAGTCTGAAGAGGCGTTTATTCGCCTCCTGCAATTGTTACTGATTTAGCAACCCGCGAACGGGCTGCATCGGTTACTTCAGACCGGGCAGGTTGTTCCCTGCCCTGTTATGTTGCTATACGTCCAGCAGTAAACGAGTTGGATCTTCCAGCATATCTTTGATAGCGACTAAGAAGCCGACTGACTCGCTACCATCGATTAAGCGGTGGTCATAAGACAGCGCTAAGTACATCATAGGAAGAATCTCTACCTTACCATTTACAGCCATAGGGCGGTCTTTAATGGCATGCATGCCTAAAATTGCGCTCTGTGGTGGGTTAATGATAGGTGTAGACATCAGAGAACCGAATACGCCACCATTAGTGATAGTGAAGTTACCGCCGCTTAAGTCTTCAACAGTTAATTTACCGTCACGACCTTTAACAGCCAGTTCTTTAATTTTCTTCTCGATATCAGCCATGCTCATTGCATCGACATCGCGCAGTACTGGGGTGACCAGACCACGAGGTGTTGATACCGCAATGCTGATATCAAAGTAGTTATGGTAAACCACATCACTGCCATCAATAGAAGCGTTCACTTCTGGATAGCGTTTCAGTGCCTCAACCGCAGCTTTAACATAGAAGGACATGAAACCTAAACGTACGCCGTGACGTTTTTCGAACGCTTCGCCATACTGTTTACGTAAATCTTTGATTGGTTGCATGTTGATTTCGTTAAACGTGGTCAACATTGCTGTGGTGTTTTTCGCTTCTAACAGACGCTCTGCGATACGTTTACGTAAACGTGTCATTGGAACACGTTTTTCGCTACGGTGTGCTAAAGGAGCCTGTGGTGCAGCTGGTGCAGAAGCCGCTGGCGCTGCAGATTTGTTTGCCGCTAAGTGTTTTTCAACATCTTCACGTGTTAAACGACCGCCAACACCCGTACCTTTAATATTTGCAGGGTTCAGGTCATGTTCTGCAATCAGACGACGAATCGCTGGGCTCAGCGCATCGTTGCTTTCATCTTCTAAACTCGCAGTTTGGCGCTGAGCTGGTGTTGATTCTTGCGCGCTTTTAACTTCCGCAGGAATGCCAGTGCTGTCGCCTAAACGAATACGACCTAACAGTTGTTTAGATAATACCGTTGCGCCTTCGTCTTCAACGATTGCTTCTAATACGCCCGCTTCGCTCGCTGGCACTTCCAGTACCACTTTATCTGTTTCGATCTCAACCAGGACTTCATCACGCTGAACACTGTCACCTGGTTTTTTATGCCATGTGGCAACCGTAGCATCGGCAACGGACTCAGGAAGATCGGGAACAAGAATTTCTACGCTACTCATTTTCTATCCTTTAATTATTCAATGTTCAAAGCGTCATTGACCAGAGCTTTCTGTTGCTCTTGGTGTACGGACGCATAGCCAACTGCTGGAGATGAAGAAGCAGCTCGACCTGCATAACGTAAAGTTGCCCCAGCTGGGATAGCTTCACGGAAATTATGTTGACTGCAATACCAAGCGCCTTGGTTTAATGGCTCTTCTTGACACCATACAAAGTCTTTCACACCGGTAAATTGCGCCAACGCTTTTTGGATGTCTTCGTGTGGGAACGGATACAGCTGTTCGATACGTACGATAGCCACGTCAGTTTGTTCATTCTTACGACGTTGTTCTAACAGATCGTAATAAACTTTACCTGAACACATCACGACGCGTTTCACATTTTTCGGATTGATTTCATCGATTTCACCGATAACTGGTTCAAATGTACCATTTGCCAGTTCTTCCATGCTAGACACCGCTAGTGGGTGACGCAGCAGGGATTTAGGTGACATCACGATCAGAGGACGGCGCATGCCACGCAGGGCTTGACGACGTAACATGTGATAAACCTGAGCCGGTGTTGACGGCACACACACTTGCATGTTTTGGTCAGCACACAGTTGCAGGTAACGCTCTAAACGTGCAGATGAGTGCTCTGGGCCCTGACCTTCATAACCATGAGGCAGTAACATCACCAGACCACACATACGGCCCCATTTTTGCTCACCAGAGCTAATGAATTGGTCGATAACCACTTGCGCACAGTTAGCAAAGTCACCAAATTGCGCTTCCCAGATGGTCAGTGCGCGAGGTTCAGTTGTTGCATAACCGTATTCGAACGCTAATACCGCATTTTCAGTCAGAACAGAATCCCAAACGTTGAACACGCCTTGGCCGTTATGAATGTTTTGCAGTGGAACGTAAACAGAACCGTTAGTTTGATTGTGAACAACCGCATGACGGTGGAAGAAGGTTCCGCGGCCCGCATCTTCACCGGATAAACGCACTGGAACACCTTCATCAACTAACGTTGCATACGCTAAAGTCTCAGCTGCACCCCAGTCGAGTAATTTATTGCCTTTCGCCATTTCTGCGCGGTCAGCATAGATTTTCTCAACACGAGATTGCGCGACAACGCCTTCAGGGATAGTGCTGACTTTAACAGCCAGATCCGTTAAGCGTTTGATATCAACGGTTGATTTGTAGGATGCATCCCACTCGTGGTTCAAATACGGCGCCCATGTGTATGAGTTCAGACCCATTTCACGGTACTCTTCAACCACACAGTTACCCGCATCTAACGCATCGCGGTACAGGTTAACCATTTCTGTCACATCATTTGCACTCAATACGTTTTCTGCAATTAAGCGGTCTGCGTAGATTTTACGTGGTGTTGGGTGCTGCTTGATTTTTTGGTACATCACAGGCTGAGTTGCACTTGGCTCATCGGCTTCGTTATGACCATGACGGCGGTAACACACTAAATCGATCATGACATCGCGTTTAAAGGTATTACGGAAATCCAGCGCTAAACGTGTGACAAATGAAACCGCTTCTGGGTCATCTGCATTCACGTGGAAAATTGGCGCCTGAACCATCTTAACGATGTCAGTACAGTATTCTGTTGAACGTGTATCTTTCGGGTTTGACGTGGTGAAACCAATTTGGTTGTTAATAACGATACGCATGGTACCGCCCACTTCATAACCGCGTGCTTGAGACATGTTCAGGGTTTCTTGCACAACGCCTTGGCCTGTTACTGCAGAGTCACCGTGAATGGTGATTGGCAGAACCATGTTGCTGCGACCTTCATCTAAACGGTCACGGCGAGCGCGTACAGAACCGATTACCACTGGGCTAACGATTTCAAGGTGCGATGGGTTAAACGCCAGCGCTAAGTGAACACGTGAACCGGCGGTTTCAAAGTCAGACGAGAAACCTTGGTGATATTTAACGTCACCCGCACTTGAATGATCTTTGTGTTTACCAGCGAACTCATCAAATAATTCGCCCGGTTTTTTACCTAAGATATTAACCAGTACGTTTAAACGACCACGGTGCGCCATACCCAGAACAACTTCGCGAGTATCTTGTTTGCCAGCGTGGTGGATTAAGTCTTTCAACATTGGGATCAGTGAATCACCACCTTCCAATGAGAAGCGTTTTGCACCCGGGAATTTAGCCCCGATATAGCGCTCAAGACCTTCAGCCGCAGTTAACTCAGACAGGAAGCGTTTTTTCTCATCCGCAGAGAAAATTTTAGACACGTCAACAGACTCAAGACGTTGTTGAATCCAACGTTTTTCTTCTGTATTGGTGATATGCATATATTCCGCACCGATTGAACCGCAGTAAATGCGTTTCAGGTTGTCATATAGCTCGCTGAGTTTCATGGTTTCTTTGCCGATAGCAAAAGAACCGACGTTGAAGGTTTCGTTGAAATCTTCTTTCGTTAAGTTATGGAAAGCTGGGTCTAAATCTGGAACAGATTCGCGATTCCATAGCCCTAACGGGTCAAGGTTAGCATTTTGATGTCCGCGAAAGCGGAATGCATTAATTAACTGCAAAACTTTGACTTGTTTTGCGTCGATAGCTGGATCGCTAACAGAGGTGTGATAACGAGTAGAGTCTTTTGCTAAGCGGCGGAAGTAATCGCGCGCTTGGGAGTGGAATTGCTCACCATTGGTGCCGAGGGCTGCACCTGGTAGTTGCTCAAAAATGGCTTTCCACTCGGCATCGACAGAGTTAGGGTCAGTCAGATAATCTTCATAGAGCTGTTCTATATATGTCTGGTTCGCGCCTGCCAGAAAGCTTGAATCCAGCCAGTCCTTCATTACGCCGTTCTGCATTGTGATCCCTTAAGCTTTAAAAGCTTTAGTTTTCGCCGTGGTTAACTAATCGCCGCATTTAAGCGACCTCGATAAAGGTTCTCTTGGACGTGCTTTATGCATGTTCTCTCTTTGGGAGGCCCTTTATCAGTAAGGGTTTCCCTTTTAAGGAACCTTTAAAAACTGGCTGCGGTTTTTAAAGGCCCCTAAGATTACGCTTTCGTCTTCTTCATCTTTTGCAGTTGGCTATTTTTTTTACTTTTTACTGTTACTTTCGTTACGTTCACTTTTTTGCGCTTTTGTTGTTACAACGTTTTATTTAATGCTACGTTTTATTGATGACAATGTTACTTTCTGATGACCTTTATGGGTATTTGGTTTTCGCGCTTTTGTGACCTTAAGCGCTATTTAAATCAAAATCTTGGATTTACTTTACGCTTTATTTTTAACTTATGTTTTTATTTCGTGCTATTTCCACTTTAGCCCGCAGTACCAAGGCACTGCGGGTTAAATTTAGCTATTAAGCACTATGTTTTAGCAACATAGATTTAATATGACCAATAGCTTTTGTTGGATTTAGCCCTTTAGGGCATACATTGACACAATTCATGATGCTATGACAGCGGAAAACACTGAAAGCGTCGTTCAGATCATCTAATCGCGAATCGGTTTCAGTATCACGGCTATCAATCAAGAAACGATACGCCGCTAACAGGCCTGCTGGACCAATAAATTTGTCCGGATTCCACCAGAAAGATGGGCAAGAAGTCGAGCAACATGCACACAAGATACACTCGTATAAACCATCGAGTTTTTCACGTTGTGCAGGAGTTTGTAAATTCTCACGCGCGGGTGGATTTTTGTTGTCATTAATCAGATATGGACGGATTTTTTCGTATTGGGTATAGAACTGAGTCATGTCGATGATCAGGTCACGTACAACAGGCAGACCCGGCAAAGGACGAATGACAATTTTCTTCCCATTACGGGTTAAAGCAGACAATGGCGTGATACAAGCCAGTCCATTTTTACCGTTCATGTTCAGACCATCAGAACCACATACCCCTTCGCGGCAAGAACGGCGGAAGGATAATGTTGGGTCTTGCTCTTTGATTTGGATTAACGCATCCAGCAACATCATGTCACGCCCTTCTGGAACTTCTAGCGTGTAATCTTGCATACGTGGTGCGTTGTCCACATCAGGATTGTAGCGATAAATCGAAAATTGTAATTTCATAGTTTATTTCTCCGCAACTGGATTAACACCACGCATTAGTAGGTACGAATTTTCGGTGGGAAGGCTTCACGCAGTTTTGGCTGCATGTTAACTTCACGACGCGTCATCGTTTCAGATTGCGGTAAATATAATGAGTGACATAACCAATTCGCATCATCACGCTCTGGATAGTCAAAGCGGCTGTGAGCCCCACGACTTTCTGTACGGAAGTTTGCAGCTTGTGCAGTTGCATAAGCGGTTTCCATCAGGTTATCCAGCTCTAAACATTCGATACGCTGTGTATTAAACTCAGTCGACGTATCATCAAGGCGTGCATTTTGCAGACGTTCGCGAATCACTTTCAGCTCTTCTAAACCTTTCGCCATTGCATCACCTTCACGGAATACTGAGAAGTTATGCTGCATACAGGTTTGTAGTGCTTTACGGATTTCAGTTGGATCTTCGCCAGTACGTGCACCTTCCCAACGATTAAAGCGAGCCATTGCTGCGTCGATGTCAGATTCAGAAGCATCACGCATTGAACCTTGTTCCATGATGGATTCTTTCAGGTGCAGACCCGCAGAGCGGCCAAATACCACTAAGTCGAGCAGTGAGTTACCGCCTAAGCGGTTAGCGCCGTGTACTGATACACAAGCAATTTCACCCACAGCGAACAGACCTGGGATAACTTCGTCTTCGCCTTTTTCGTTATAGCGAAGTGCTTGGCCTGTAACTTTCGTTGGAATACCGCCCATCATGTAGTGACATGTTGGGATGACAGGAATTGGTTCTTTAATTGGGTCAACGTGCGCGAAGGTACGTGATAATTCAAGGATACCCGGTAAACGCGATTCCAGAACTTCTTTCCCTAAGTGATCCAATTTCAGCTTAGCATGTGGACCCCAAGGACCATCACAACCACGGCCTTCACGGATTTCAATCATGATTGAACGTGCAACAACGTCGCGACCTGCAAGGTCTTTCGCGTTTGGTGCATAACGCTCCATGAAGCGCTCGCCGTCTTTATTCAGCAAGTAACCACCTTCACCACGGCAACCTTCAGTGACCAGAACCCCTGCCCCTGCGATACCCGTTGGGTGGAATTGCCACATTTCCATATCTTGCAGTGGTACGCCAGCACGTGCAGCCATACCAACGCCATCACCCGTATTGATGTGGGCGTTGGTGGTTGATTGGTAAATACGGCCTGCACCACCTGTTGCCAGAATGGTTGCTTTCGCTTTGAAGTAAACGAGTTCGCCCGTTTCCATACAAATCGCAGTACAACCCACAACATCGCCATCTTGGTTTTTAACTAAATCAAGGGCATACCATTCAGAAAAAATGGTGGTGTGGTTTTTTAAGTTCTGCTGGTACAGCGTATGTAACAGTGCGTGTCCTGTACGGTCAGCGGCGGCTGCGGTACGCGCTGCTTGCTCACCACCGAAGTTCTTAGACTGGCCACCAAATGGACGTTGATAGATACTTCCATCGTCAAGGCGCGAGAACGGTAACCCCATATGTTCTAATTCGAGGATAGCTTCTGGCCCTGTTTTACACATATATTCGATAGCGTCTTGGTCACCGATATAGTCGGAACCTTTTACGGTATCGTACATGTGCCATTCCCAGTTATCAGGGTGCGTGTTACCTAAAGCAACAGTAATACCACCTTGCGCTGATACAGTGTGAGAACGGGTTGGAAAGACTTTTGACAGAAGTGCACAAGATAGGCCCATCTGTGAAATTTGAAGTGCTGCGCGCATACCTGCACCACCAGCACCGATAACGATAGCGTCAAACTCTCTGATTGGCAGATTCATTTTATGCACCCCACACAACGATTGTTCCGTAAATTAAATAAGCCAACAAACCTACAATGATAGCCAATTGCAACACTAAGCGAATTGCTAGCGGCTTAACATAGTCAGTCAGCACTTGCCACATGCCAATCCACGCATGCACAAGAATCGAGAACAAGGTGAGGATAGTGAATACTTTCGTCACAGAAGAGGCAAAGAAACCGCGCCAGACTTCATAGGTAATGTCGTTAATCGCAACAAAACCAACAATGTAGAGTACGTAGAGTGCGATGATAATCGCAGAGCCACGGATTAACAGCCAGTCCTGAATACCAGTACGGCCTAAAGCTGATGCATTACTTACCATACTAAGATCCCCGCCAGAATTGCCAGAATTACGGTAATAACAAATGTAATTTTTGCAGATGAGTTACCAGCAGCAAGGGTTTCATCAACACAGCCGAAATCCATTAGCATATGACGGATACCACCACAAATGTGGTAAGCCAATGCAGTCAAGATGCCCCAAAGAATGAACTTAGCAAAAAAGCCAGTCATTATTTCAGACGCGTATTGAAAACCTTCTGGAGAGGAGAGAGATGTCCCTAACAACCAAAGCAGAATACCAACTGCGATGAGAGTAATGACGCCAGAGACACGGTGCAAGATCGAAGATATTGCAGTGATCGGGAAGTGAATCGTCTGCAAATCAAGGTTGACAGGTCTTTGTTTTTTCACAATTTTGCCCACACAGCTCTTTATTATTTTCCATCCTCCGGACCTGGGGTGGAAATCAGACAGCGACAGGGGTACAAAATGCAACTTAACACAAACTCTAATCCATCATGTTTAAATAAAGTTGCATACTGATCACGCTGGGAACTCCTACTACAGGGTAATCCGGAGACCTGCCGCTAGTATAAAGTCTTCACAATGCCATTACAATTCCCACACAAAATGTTTGGGGACATTTAGCCCGAACAGTGAGAAGGATCACGATTTAAACATTTTGTATAAATGTGCTTATCTTATTTGACAATGATTCAACATTTATCTTACATATAGGTCTGGCAGAATTATCTTAACGGTGCGGTTGATACTTCACCGTAAAAATAAAAAACGTGCACATTGCAATGTTAGATACTCCACAATTTGAACTATGATGGGTATTAATAACAAAAGTTATGAAAGTTGTTCCCCTTACCACAAATAATGATATTGTAGGGAAAACAACAAAAAGAACATAACATCTACACACTCATAAACAACCTAATTACATTGTCGTCGGTCTCAGATTTCAGGTTTTATGTGATAGCGAGCTGATTTCCAAAGCATACCGGTAGAACAATGCACGAAGACACAGTATAACGCTGAGCTTCTGGGTTGTTGGGTGTCGATTATCAAGCGCTAAGGAGACCGTAAATGGCTGATAACAAAGCTAAGCTAATGACTGGTAGTGCGGGTGACATTGAACTCGATATTTTAAGCCCTACAATTGGTCAAGACGTTATCGATGTCCGAACTTTAGGTTCAAAAGGGTTCTTTACCTACGACCCTGGTTTTACTTCTACTGCATCCTGTGAATCAAAAATCACCTATATCGATGGTGATAAAGGCATTCTGCTGCACCGTGGTTTCCCTATCGACCAACTGGCAACCGAAGCCTCATACCTCGAAGTCTGTTATATCCTGCTGTACGGTGAAGCGCCTACCCAAGAACAATACGACGTATTTAAAAATACGGTGACTCGCCATACCATGATCCACGAGCAAATTACTCGCATGCTTAATGGTTTCCGCCGTGACTCACACCCAATGGCTGTATTATGTGGTGTGACGGGAGCACTGGCGGCGTTCTATCACGATGCGTTGGATGTTAACAACCCACGTCACCGTGAAATTACGGCTTATCGCTTGCTGTCCAAAATGCCAACGGTTGCAGCAATGTGTTATAAATATTCTATTGGCCAACCTTTTGTTTATCCACGTAATGATTTGTCATACGCGGGTAACTTCTTGCACATGATGTTCTCTACTCCATGTGAAGAATATACAGTGAATCCAGTTCTTGAACGCGCAATGGACCGCATTTTAATCCTGCACGCTGACCACGAACAAAATGCATCAACCTCAACGGTACGTACAGCAGGTTCATCAGGTGCAAACCCATTTGCGTGTATTGCAGCGGGTATCGCGTCACTGTGGGGGCCTGCTCATGGTGGTGCTAACGAAGCTTGCCTACGCATGCTTGAAGAAATTCAAACTGTTGAGCACATCCCTGCATTTATCGAACGTGCGAAAGACAAAAATGACTCTTTCCGCTTGATGGGCTTTGGTCACCGTGTTTACAAAAACCACGATCCACGTGCCACGGTAATGCGTGAAACTTGCCACGAAGTTCTGAATGAACTGGGCTTGAATGACAGCTTACTGGAAGTTGCAATGGAGCTGGAGCGTATCGCACTGAACGACCCGTACTTCATTGAGAAGAAACTGTACCCGAACGTTGACTTCTACTCAGGTATCATCTTGAAAGCAATGGGTATTCCATCTTCAATGTTCACCGTAATCTTCGCTATTGCGCGTACTATTGGTTGGATTGCACACTGGAACGAAATGCACGATGACGGCCTGAAAATTGCGCGTCCTCGCCAGCTGTATACCGGTTATGACAAACGTGAATTCAACTCTGAATTAGCAAAAAAATAATATTTCGTTAAATACGAACCCCTACGTAAAGCAAGACCTTGATTTATCAAGGTCTTTTTTATTTAACTAACCATTTCCTACCGTTGGTACTCTCTTGGTGTCATTCCGCTCATTTTACGAAAAAAACTAATAAACGCACTGTCACTCGTAAGCCCCAGTTCTTGACTAATAAAATGATATGGCTTTTCTTGTGCTAGCAATTCAACTGCTTTAATAAACCGCCATTGCTGCCGCCATGTTTGGTACGTCATTCCCGTTTCTTTTAAAAAAATACGGGTTATTGTCTTTTCGCTAGCGCCGACAATTTGGGCAAGTTGGCTCAAATTAGGGGGTAATTGCTCGATATCGAGGTGTTTCAGGCGCCTATCTTGCGGTAAAGAAAGCAAAGTTGGTTCGGTTGTGGCTGCTTGCAATTCATCAATAAAAACAGGTAATAAATTGGCTAACCTTCCCTTTTTCCAATCACTGTCAAAGGGTGCGATAGCAATACGCTCTAATAACTCCCTTAACAACGGTGAAATGCTCAAAATGACCACTTCGTTCTCGAGCTTTTGGGCATATTCTCCACCAAGATAAACTGACCGATAACCCACTGATTCACGCATTTGTGCGCGATGATGAACATGTGGCGGGATCCATGCCACCCTACCAGGGGGTAACAGAGAGAGACGGTTTTCGAGGGATATACGAATGCACCCTTGCTGGGTAAACAAAAGTTGCCCCATTTCATGGGTATGCGTGCCTGAATCGTGCTGACCCATTTGCGCAGCAATCCCTAAAACAGGGGCGGGATACCAGTGTGTTTGAAACTCATCCGTTTGATTTAACCACGCCATAGCTTGTCCGATTTTTGATATTAATAGTCTTTATTATTGTAATAAGACACCTAAATTACCATTAAACTGCCCATCATTGACAGGTTAGACCATTATTTTTTATTACACAGGGTAAAAAAATGAACATGAAACACCCTCTATCATTATGGCTGGCTGTAGCCCTAATGATGTTCCCACAGATTGTGGAAACCATCTACAGCCCTGCACTGACGGGCATTGCGAGCGCTTTTTCAGTGAATGCAGAACAAGCTTCACAGACGCTTTCGCTCTATTTCTTTGCCTTTGCATTGGGGGTTGTATTTTGGGGGAGAGCCTGCGATACGGTTGGCCGTCGCCCAACGATTTTAGCGGGTTTGCTGGTTTATGGGATAGCTTCAATGGGTGCCTTGTTTATTAGCCAATTTTATCTGTTACTGCTGCTGCGAATGCTAGCTGCTTTTGGGGCCGCTGTAGGCTCAATTGGTACACAAACGGCAATGCGGGATAGCTATCAAGGCCATGAATTAGCAAAAGTTTTCTCAATTATGGGCATTGCATTGGCTATCAGCCCTGCACTCGGTATGTTATTAGGCTCAGGTCTCGTCAGTTTGGCGGGTTATCGTGGTGTTTTTATTGGTTTAGCTATTTTAGCTATCGTACTTTTACTGTGGTCAATATATCGATTACCAGAAACACGCCCTGAAAACGTGATCAAAATCCCATTTATGGAGACATTTTTACGGATGATCACGGATAAAGAGATTATGAGAAATGTGATCTTGATAGCATTTTTCAACATTAATTTATTTAGCTATTATCAGCTGGCACCTTTCAGTTTTGAACAATTAATGCTCACTCAGCAACAATTTGGTTTCACGGGAATTTTATTGGCACTTGGAGTGGGGTTAGGCTCGATGATTAACCGCCATTTATTGGCTAAAAAACACACACCCGAGCAACTTATTAAGTTATCGAGTGCCATTTCTTTAGTTAGTGGCTGTACAGTTTTCGTTCTTATGGATTCCGTTTGGTTCGTTTTACCCGTCATCGGCGTCGTTATTGGCTATGGCATTGCGATCCCGAATATCCTTGCTCACGCATTAAACCGTTATGGCGACCGAAAAGGCACTGCCGGCGCGATTTTAGGTTTGCTTTATTATATCGGGCTCGCCATCGGGCTGATGGTCGCAGGCTGGAGCCAACACTTAGGTTTAGTGCTCGCTATCTCTAGTTTGGTTCTCGTTCTTGCATCACTACACTATCGCGTTTATACGAGTTAACTTATTGTTTTACTAACATACATAATTTTCTAAGTGTGTTGTAGCTAGGCGGCAAATAAGGATAGCCAACATAGGTACAGCTTGATATATGGCTATAAATTAAAATACGTTTTTCTTTTAAGCCTAGGTTTTTTCTAAATAGTTGCTGCTGTAACAAGGCAGCAAAATGAAGTCATCACGGGGAGCATACATAAGTATGTGACCCCGTGTGGCTGAATGAAGCTAACGCCGTGACAGCGCTAAATATGACAAAAAAATGGATGCATACATAAGTATGTGACTAAAGTTCGCGAATGCAGCCAACAACGCAGTGATTAAAAAATGACGAAGGTTAGATAAACATTTAATTCTCTAAATAGTTCGAGTTGTGGCTAGGCGGCAAATGAGGATAGCTTGGGGAGCATACATAAGTATGTGACCCAAGTAGCCGAGTGAAGCCAACGCCGCCACAGCTCGAAATATGACGAGAATTTAGGCTGGGTTATCGATATCGACAAACTCGGCGTCCAACCCCTGCTCATCGACTAACCACTGAGTCAGCGCCTTAATCCCGTAACGCTCCGTTGCATGGTGCCCTGCACTGTAAAAATGGATCCCCATTTCCCTTGCGATATGGATCGTTTGTTCTGAGACTTCCCCTGTTACAAAGGCGTCAACTCCAAACTCTGCAGCTTGCAAAATAAAACCTTGCCCGCCCCCTGTGCACCATGCGATTTGGCGAATTTCTTCTTTCGCGTTATCACCACAGTGAAGGACTTTACGGCCTAGGCGCGTTTCTAAGCGCGAGGTCAACTCTGCTGGGGTTATTGGCTGGTCAAAAAAGCCAAATGGCATCAATGGGTCAATTTGGCCATTCACTTGTACGCCCATGATATAAGCAAGCTGTGTATTGTTACCTAATTGATGATGAGCATCTAAAGGAAGGTGATAACCATAAAGGTTAATATCGTTGGCTAATAATGTTTTTAATCGGTTTTTTTTCATGCCTTTAATAATGGCTGGCTCATTTTTCCAAAAATAGCCATGGTGAACAATCACCGCATCCGCCTTTTTCTCAACAGCGACATCGAGTAAAGCTTGGCAGGCCGTCACTCCTGTAATGATTTTATGCACATGGGGACGGCCTTCAACTTGCAGCCCATTTGGTGCGAAATCTTGAAACTCACTCACTTTAAGTTCGTCGTTAATGACTTCTTCTAATCTTAAGTTATGCATTATGTTGTCCTTTTTACCGCATAGCGAATCTATAACGCCATTTTGAATATAATTTACTGATAAGCAATAAGCATAAGCGGAAACACACTTTTTTTCTGTGTTATTTGAAGTGCATCATTCGAAAAGGAAATGAAGGATATAAAAGACAAAACCCCCACAACGAGTCATTGCAGGGGCTATTATCAATTACTTAAGATGTAGGGTTAGCGATGGCTTTCGAGCGTGTTCTCTGAACGCTCTAGCCAGACAGGCTTATCGCTTGTTTTCGACCACACTTTATTTAAGTAACTGTAATATTGAGCTCTTTTCGGGTGAAACACCATAACAGGAAACGCAATAATGCCTGCGGTAACAGCAGCAGTGCGGCGTGCAAGTACCTGATTACGGGAATATTCGCGGTATGTGGACATCGATATCCTCCTTCAGTTGCCACTTTATTTGTCGATCCCAGTTTTGCTCCAAAAAACTCCCCAAATACAGCTATTCCACAGAGCGACTAAAACCGAACAGATAATATGAAAATTAATTAACTGATTATAGAATAGCGTAAATTGTGTAATAAAACTACTCATCTGACCACTAAAATTAAATCTTTACTAATAATTACCTATCATTCTGTATTTTTACTACGATATTTAACCTTAAATCGTTTTAAATAAACATTTAAACAACAATCCAATAACAAACTATAATTTAAGTGCTATTACTTACTTTATTAAATAGTGTCAGCCCCACTAAGTTGATTAAAAAGAGGGGATTTTTATACTTTTTTTACACCCAGCCCTATCTTTTTATCAGCTTCTTTACAACGAACTCTCTACCCTTATTTCATGGAAATAATAAGGAGAAAACACTGTGTCATTACTTTCCATTTTTGGGGCAGTTCTCGTTGTTCTACTGCTGGTTTATCTGATTTACGCCCTGCTTAACGCGGAGGATTTCTGATATGGCCACTACTGCATTTTTACTGATTGGCAGCTTCCTGTTAGTCTTACTTATCTTGGCTAAACCATTAGGCAATGGAATCGCGCGTCTTATTGACGGTGATATCCCTCGCCCTTTAATGGCAAGCGAATCATTACTTTGGCGTTTAGCAGGTATTAAACAACCTGGAAAATCAGCGGCCGAAATGAATTGGCGACAATATGCCTTAGCCATAGTTTTATTCAATGTGCTGGGTTTTGTTTTGTTGTTCGCCATTTTAATGTTTCAGGGCAGTTTGCCACTCAATCCACAACATTTTGCTGGTATGAGTTGGGATTTAGCCTTCAATACGGCGATAAGTTTCGTAGCAAACACCAACTGGCAATCTTACAGTGGTGAAAACACGCTAAGTTATTTGAGCCAAATGGCAGGCTTAACTGTACAAAATTTCCTCTCGGCCTCAACAGGTATTGCCGTGGTTTTTGCTTTGATCCGTGCCTTCTCACGTCATGGCAGTAAAACGTTAGGCAATGCATGGGTCGATATCTACCGTATCACCTTTTATTTATTGTTCCCTCTTGCCATTGTTGTCGCCTTATTTTTTGTCAGCCAAGGGGTGATCCAAAATTTTTCTGACTACCTCTTAGTCGACAATTTAGATAACACAACACAGCTATTGCCAATGGGCCCTGTGGCCTCCCAAGAAGCAATCAAATTACTGGGAACTAATGGTGGTGGCTTCTTTGGTTCGAACTCTTCACATCCATTTGAAAACCCGACTGCATTGAGTAACTTTGTTCAAATGCTGGCGATATTCTTAATTCCTGCCGCATTGTGTTTTGCCTTCGGCCGTTCTGTGGGGGATAACAAACAAGGGCATACCTTGTTATGGGTTATGGGAATTATTTTTGTTATCGCCGCCATAGTGGTAATTAAAGCTGAGTACGTTGGCAACCCATTTTTAAGTGAACTGCATGCAAGCAGTAGCGCCAATATGGAAGGTAAAGAAAGCCGCTTTGGTGTTCTTTCCTCGGCTTTATATGCCGTTGTCACCACTGCAGCGTCATGTGGTGCTGTCAATGCGATGCATGATTCTTTTACGGCAATGGGCGGCATGATCCCAATGTGGCTAATGCAGATTGGTGAAGTCGTTTTTGGTGGTGTCGGCTCTGGCCTGTATGGCATGTTGTTATTTGTTCTACTCGCTGTCTTCCTTGCTGGACTGATGATTGGCCGTACTCCCGAGTACTTAGGGAAAAAAATTGAAGTCCGTGAGATGAAGATGGTTGCACTGGCAATTTTAGTGACACCAACCTTAGTGTTACTTGGTACAACTATTGCCTTAATGACCGATGCAGGACGTGCCGGTATTTTAAACCCTGGCGCTCATGGTTTTAGCGAAGTGTTATATGCATTTTCATCGGCTGCCAATAACAATGGTAGTGCATTTGCGGGACTCAGTGCCAACACCCCGTTCTACAATGTGCTACTTGCTATCGCTATGTTTGTTGGGCGCTTTGGTGTCATCTTGCCTGTACTTGCTATCGCAGGTTCGATGGCACTCAAAAAATCCCAAGCACAAAGTCAGGCAACATTGCCGACCTCTGGCCCACTTTTTATTGGCTTATTAATCTTTACAGTCCTCCTTATTGGCGCACTGACTTTTGTCCCTGCACTGGCACTCGGTCCAATTGCTGAGCAGTTACAAATTGGTTTTGCGGGATAATCAGGGGAAAAAAATGAAAAAGCAAAAAACACCTTTATTTGATAAAAAATTAATCCAGCAATCCATTTTTGATGCTGTGAAAAAATGCACGCCACAAGCACAATGGCGTAACCCTGTGATGTTTGTAGTGTATATCGGTAGCCTCATTACCACCTTATTATGGGCGGCAATGGTGGCAGGGGTAACTGAAGGAAGCGCATGGTTTAGCGGTATGGTCACCTTGTGGTTATGGTTTACTGTACTGTTCGCCAATTTTGCTGAAGCTTTAGCTGAAGGCCGCAGTAAGGCTCAAGCGCAAAGTCTAAAAGGGGTAAAACAGCAAAGCAATGCCACGCGCCTTGCCGCTGCCTCATTGGACGCAACACAAGAAATAGTGAGTTCCGAACAATTGCGCAAAGGCGATATTGTCCTGATCCGCGCAGGGGAAACCATTCCTTGCGATGGGGAAGTTCTTGAAGGCGGTGCATCTGTGGATGAAAGCGCGATCACAGGGGAATCAGCCCCAGTGATCCGTGAATCTGGCGGTGACTTTTCCTCTGTGACAGGCGGGACTCGTGTGCTGTCTGACTGGTTGATTGTTGAATGTACCGTGAACCCCGGTGAGACATTCCTAGACCGCATGATCTCCATGGTGGAAGGTGCACAGCGCCGTAAAACACCGAATGAAATCGCCTTAACTATTTTGTTAACTGCACTCACCATTATCTTTGTATTAGTTTGTGCAACTTTGTACCCGTTTACGGTATTTGCCGCAGAGTATGCAGGGGCAGGCAGTGCAGTTTCTATATTAGTGCTGATTGCATTACTCATTTGTTTAATTCCAACCACAATTGGCGGACTACTTTCTTCCATTGGCGTGGCAGGTATGAGCCGTATGTTGGGAGCTAATGTGATAGCCACCAGCGGGCGAGCTGTCGAAGCAGCGGGGGATGTGGATGTTTTATTACTCGATAAAACGGGCACCATTACACTGGGAAATCGCCAAGCCTCTGAGTTTCTGCCTTTAGCTGGCGTTACGGAAGAACAACTAGCGGATGCAGCGCAGCTCTCTTCACTTGCTGATGAAACCCCTGAAGGGCGCAGTATCGTCGTGCTTGCGAAACAAAAATTCAATTTACGTGAAAGAGACATTCACGGATTGAATGCTACTTTCGTGCCATTCTCCGCAATGACTCGTATGAGTGGGGTTAACGTCGGTGAACGCATGATCCGCAAAGGCTCTGCCGATGCCATTCGCCGCTATGTTGAAGCGAATCATCAAAAATTCCCAGAGGAAGCGGACAAACTCGTTGAAAAAGTCGCCCATTTAGGGGGAACACCATTAGTTGTTGTTGATGACCAAACTGTTTTAGGCGTTGTTGCGCTCAAAGATATCGTCAAAGGTGGGATGAAAGAACGCTTTGCCCAAATGCGCAGCATGGGGATCAAAACCGTAATGATCACAGGGGATAACCACTTAACTGCCGCAGCCATCGCGGCGGAAGCGGGTGTCGATGATTTCCTTGCTGAAGCAACTCCCGAAGCCAAGCTCGCCTTGATCCGCCAATACCAATCAGAAGGCCGACTAGTCGCTATGACGGGTGATGGAACCAATGATGCCCCTGCACTCGCCCAAGCTGACGTGGCCGTTGCGATGAACTCAGGGACACAAGCCGCGAAAGAAGCAGGGAACATGGTGGATTTAGACTCAAACCCAACCAAGCTCATTGAAGTTGTACACATTGGTAAACAGATGCTGATGACCCGTGGTTCACTGACCACCTTCAGTATCGCAAATGATATTGCTAAATACTTTGCCATTATCCCTGCAGCATTTGCGGTGACATGGCCGCAGCTGAACGCATTAAATATCATGCACTTACATTCACCTGCATCCGCCTTGCTTTCTGCGGTGATCTTCAACGCACTGATTATTGTCTTTTTGATCCCATTGGCACTTAAAGGTGTGAATTATCGCCCCATGAGTTCCCAATCACTTTTGCAACGAAACTTAGGCTTATATGGTTTAGGTGGCTTGATAGTGCCATTCGTGGGGATCAAATTGATCGATATGTTTATTAGCTTGTTTGGTATTTAAGGATTTAATTATGAACATGATCCGTTCATCTATTATCATGTTATTAGTGTTAACCCTATTAACAGGGATAGCCTACCCTCTAATGGTCACAGGTCTTGCGAATGTCTTTTTTCCATGGCAAGCAAAAGGCTCTTTAGTCACACGGGATGAGCAGGTTATCGGTTCCAAACTGATTGGACAAAATATACAAAGTGAGGGGTATTTCCATGGTCGCCCTTCCGCAACCGCGGAAACACCATACAACCCACTCGCTTCAGGGGGAAGCAACCTTGCTGTTAGTAACCCCGTGTTACAACAAACGATGGCAGAACGTAGTAAACTGCTGCGTGCTCAGAACCCAGATGCAGGGAATGCCATTCCTGTTGATTTACTGACCGCTTCCGCCAGCGGGCTTGATCCAAATATTTCGGTTGATGCCGCCATTTACCAAGCACCACGTATCGCGAAAAACAGACAGATTTCATTAGAAGCCGTAAAATCATTAATTACGGCGCAAACAGAAACAGCCTCACTGCCCTTTTTAGGCGAACCCATTGTGAATGTGCTACAACTGAATTTGGCACTTGATGAATATATGCAGCAAATGAATAGCCAACGTTAATAAGGTGAGTTATGAAAAATCAGGAACCTTCTCGCCCAAACCCTGATGATTTATTGGTGAAAGCCAATGAAGATGGCCGCGGTAAATTAAAAATCTTTTTCGGCGCCTGTGCAGGTGTCGGGAAAACCTATGCCATGCTACAAGAGGCTCAACGCCTACGCTCACAAGGGTTAGATGTCCTTATCGGCGTGGTGGAAACCCATGAAAGGGAAGAAACTGCTGCCTTATTGGATGGACTATCGGTGCTGCCACATAGAAAATTACAGCACCGTGGTCGCCGTTTAAATGCATTTGATATTGATGCGGCAATTGCGAGACACCCAGCCATTATACTCATGGATGAGTTAGCGTTTAGTAACCCAACTGGCAGCCGTCACCCAAAACGCTGGCAAGATGTTGAGGAGCTATTAGATGCAGGCATCGATGTGCTAACCACCATTAACGTTCAACATATTGAAAGCTTGAATGACATTGTGGGGAGCATAACGGGTATTCGTGTGCGCGAAACGGTTCCTGATCATATTTTTGATGCCGCCAATGAGGTGGTGTTAGTCGACCTACCCCCTGACGATTTACGCCAGCGCCTGAAAGAAGGCAAAGTGTATATTCCAGGGCAAGCTGAACGCGCCATTGAGCATTTTTTCCGTAAAGGAAACTTAATTGCGCTACGTGAGCTGGCTTTACGCCGCACCGCTGATCGCGTTGATGACCAAATGCGAGAGTTTCGTGACGGTAAAGGTGAGGCCCCAGTTTGGCACACCCGTGATGGGCTTTTATTGTGTATTGGCCATAATATGGGTAATGAAAAATTGGTGCGTGCGGCCGCAAGGCTCGCTGCAAAGTTTGGCAGCGTATGGCATGCAGTTTATGTCGAAACCCCCACACTCCACCAGCTCCCTGAATCGCAACGTCGCGCTGTGCTCAAAGCACTGCGCCTTGCCCAAGATTTAGGGGCAGAAACCGCCACCTTATCTGATTCTTCCGAAGAAAAAGCCATACTGCGTTATGCGCGAGAACATAATTTAGGCAAGATATTGATTGGCCGCCGCGATAAACACCGCAAATGGCCCAAACTCAATTTCCGCCCAGGCTTTGCAGATCGCTTAGGGAAATTAGGGCCCGATCTCGATTTAGTGATTGTCGCCCTTGAAGAAAAAAGCGATTGGGATAAAGAGCCTGAAAGAAAACCATTTTCTGAAAAATGGCGTTCCGATTTAAATGGTTACTTGATGGCGATTGTGATGTGCGCCGCTATCACCTTATTTTCTAGAACATTTTTACTCGCATTAGACAAAGCGAACCTCGTAACGCTCTATTTATTAGGCGTGGTACTGATTGCCCTATTTTACGGGCGCCGCCCTTCTGTCTTTGCCGCACTTGTTAACGTTATTAGCTTCGACCTATTTTTTGTTCAGCCTCATTTTTCCCTCGCCATCATGGATATGCAATACTTAGTGACCTTTAGCGTGATGCTAATTGTCGGTGTCGTTGTGGGAAACCTGACCGCAGGCATGCGTTACCAAGCGAGAATTGCCCGCTATAGAGAACAACGAACTCGCCATCTCTATGAAATGACGAAAGAATTAGGACAAGCACTCAATACGGAAGATATCGGAAAGACAGGCTATCACTTTCTTAATAATGCTTTTCAAGCAAAAAGCTGCTTATTAGTACCTGATGAAAATGGCAATTTGCGCCCACTATTATGTGATGGGCATACACCGATGCAAATTGATAAAGCCATTGCCAAATGGAGTTTTGATAAGCGCCAGCCTGCAGGGGCGGGAACAGATACCCTGCCAAGTGTGCCTTATCAATTGCAGCCGATCACAACGGTAGATCAAACCTTAGCCGTATTAGCCATCGAACCCCGTAACTTACGCCAGTTGATGATCCCTGAACAACAACGCATGTTGCAGACGTTTACAGGGCTGATCGCCAGCGCCCTTTCGCGCTTACAACTGACAAAACAAGCTGAATCCGCCAAATTAGATATTGAACGCGAGCAACTGCGAAACTCCTTACTAGCCGCACTTTCTCACGATTTAAAAACACCGTTAACGGTTTTATTTGGGCAAACGGAAATTTTGATGCTGAACTTATCCGCAGAAAACTCCCCTCTGACGGCGCAAGTTAACCAAATGCGCCAACAAGTACTTAGCACGTCACGTTTAGTGAATAACTTACTCGATATGGCGCGTTTACAATCTGGCAGTATTCAACCCAATCTTGAATGGGAATCTTTGCAAGAAATAACCAGTAGCGCGGTCAGAACATTAGATTACACATTACACAGTCACCCATTAGAGATTAACATTCCCGCTGATTTACTGTTATATTGCGATGCCATGTTAATCGAGCGAGTATTAATTAACTTATTGGAAAATGCCGTAAAATATAGCCATGAAGATACCCCCATTGGCATCAATGGCTATATTGAAGGGCAGAAAATTCATATTGAAGTGTGGGATGCCAGTAACGCTATTCCTGATGGACAAGAAAAAACGATTTTTGATAAATTTTCTCGCGCACAAAAAGAGTCCGCAATCCCTGGTGTTGGCCTTGGGCTGGCTATCTGCCGCGCAATCATTCAATTACACGAAGGGGAAATTTGGGCGCAAAATAATAATAAAGGTGGAGCTAGCTTCCACTTTGTTTTACCTTTAAAGCAACTCCCTGATATTGAAGCTGAAGTTTAGGAGACATTACCCGATTGTGAGCAGCCATCAAATCCTGATTGTTGAAGATGAAAAAGAAATTCGCCGCTTTGTCCGACTTGCATTGGAGGGTGAAGGCTGGAAAGTTTTCGAGGCTGAGAATTGCCAACGGGGGTTGATTGAAGCAGGCACAAGACAACCGAATTTACTGATCTTAGACCTTGGGCTGCCTGATGGTGATGGGCTTGATTTAATTCGTGATTTACGAAAATGGAGCAGCATTCCCATTATTGTCTTGTCTGCCCGCGAAGAAGAATCACAAAAAGTTGCCGCTCTTGATGCAGGCGCGGATGATTATTTAACAAAACCTTTTGGTATCAGTGAATTACTCGCCCGAGTTCGTGTGGCTTTGCGCCGTTTTGGTAAAGTGGGCCAAGAAAGCTCACAATTTCAATTTGGTGATATTACTGTCGATTTTATTAATCGGATTGTCACTAAGCAAAATGAAGAATTGCACCTCACGCCTATTGAGTTTCGCTTACTTAGCGAATTAGTTGCTAATAGCGGTAAGGTATTGACTCAACGTCATTTATTATTGCAAGTATGGGGTCCAAGCTATATTGAGCATAACCATTATTTGCGGATTTATATGGGTCACTTACGGCAGAAATTGGAAAATGACCCAACTCGCCCGGTTCATTTATTAACGGAAACAGGCATTGGCTATCGGTTTATGCCATAAGCCAATTTTGCATCGAATTCTCAGAATCTTTCCGCTAGTTTAAAACCTTTGGCTGGCTATAATTTCCCCATTATTTTCTATGGAGAGAAATTCGTGCAATCATTAACAACCCAGCTATCGAACCGTTTTTCATCTGCCTTAGTCCTTTTTTTAGGAATTTTTGTGACAACTCAAGCCCTCGCTTTGAGCCCAGAAGAAAAAGCGCGCACTGAGTCTTTACTCACAGAGCTCGGCAAACAACAAAACTTAACATTTACTCGCAACGGCACAGAACACAACGCGACCGATGCAGAATCCCATTTACGTTTAAAATTACGTAAAACAGAAAAACGCCTAAACACCACCGAGCAATTTATTGATAATGTAGCCTCAAAATCGTCCATTACCGGCGAAATTTACCAAGTTAAAGATGCCCAAGGTAATGTGCTCCCCGCCAATCAATATTTGCATGATCTATTGAAAGACAAAGTGGATAGCAAATCCGAATAAGTTTTGTCAGTCTGTAAACTTCCATAAAAAAAGCCGACATTTAACATGTCGGCTTTTTTGTCTTTATCTATTTAGCCTTAATCGCACCAGCTCACGAGAGAGACTTCACTCCGCACGGCCCCTAAATAATTTGTGCCACAGGTAGGCGGCAAATTAAGTTATCCCGTGAGCATACATAGGTATGTGACTCGGGTAACTTAATGAAGCCAACACCCCTGTGGTGCAAAGTATGACGGGGACATCAAATTAAGCGTTTTCGATTTTCGCCCAAGTATCACGCAACCCCACAGTCCTATTAAACACCAGATGCTCTGGGCTGCTTAACTTACTATCCGCACAAAAATACCCTTCACGCTCAAACTGATACGCTTTCTCTGCAACCGCATCTTTCAAGCTTGGCTCAACAAAGCCTTGGCGAACAACTAATGATTCTGGGTTAATCACCGATAAGAAATCATCTTCTGCGCCTGGGTTTGGCACAGTAAACAGACGGTCATACAGGCGAATTTCCGCTGGCAGCGCGTGCTGTACGCTCACCCAGTGAATCACACCTTTCACTTTACGACCATCCGCTGGGTCTTTGTTCAGTGTACCTGCATCATAGGTACAGAAAATAGTTGTGATGTTGCCATCAGCATCTTTTTCCACACGCTCAGCTTTGATGATGTACGCATTACGTAAGCGCACTTCTTTACCTAGCACTAAACGTTTAAATTGACGATTTGCTTCTTCACGAAAATCTGCGCGGTCAATATAAATTTCATTGCTAAACGGCACTTTACGCGTACCCATCTCAGGGTTATTTGGATGGTTTGGCGCTGTTAAAATTTCTTCGCCCGCTGGCATGTTTTCAATCACCACACGCACAGGGTCAATCACGGCCATAGCGCGCGGTGCTGATACGTTCAGGTCATCACGAATGCACGACTCTAATGACGCCATTTCAACGTTATTATCTTGCTTGGTCACACCAATACGTTGGCAGAATTCACGGATAGACGCTGCGGTATAACCACGACGACGTAAGCCAGAAATGGTTAACATACGTGGGTCATCCCAACCGTTAACGTGTTTTTCTGTCACTAATTGGTTCAGCTTACGCTTAGACATCACTGTGTATTCCAGATTCAGACGAGAAAACTCGTACTGACGCGGGTGACAGTCAATCGTGATGTTATCCAACACCCAGTCATATAAACGACGGTTATCTTGGAATTCCAACGTACATAAAGAGTGCGTGATCCCTTCTAACGCATCAGAAATACAATGCGTGAAGTCATACATTGGGTAAATGCACCACTTATTGCCAGACTGGTGATGTTCTGCAAATTTAATACGATATAAAACCGGATCACGCATAACCATAAATGGTGATGCCATGTCGATTTTCGCACGTAAGCACGCTTTACCTTCTTCAAAGCCACCATCACGCATTTTTTCAAATAATGTGAGGTTGTCTTCGATTAGGCGTTCACGGTAAGGGCTATTTTTACCCGGCTCTTTTAATGTGCCGCGGTATTCACGAATTTCGTCTGCACTTAGCTCATCAACGTAAGCTAAGCCTTTTTTAATCAGCTCAATTGCATATTGATATAAAGTATCAAAATAGTCAGAAGAGTAACGAACATTGCCCGTCCACTCAAAACCTAACCATTTGACGTCTTCTTGGATTGAGTTAACGTATTCGACGTCTTCTTTTACAGGGTTGGTGTCGTCAAAACGTAAGTTGCACTGTCCCTGATAGTCCTTTGCAATGCCAAAGTTCAAGCAGATTGATTTCGCGTGGCCGATGTGTAAATAGCCATTCGGTTCTGGTGGAAAACGGGTATGGACCGACGTGTGTTTTCCACTCGCCAGATCTTCATCTATGATCTGACGGATAAAATTTGTTGGGCGAGCATCTGCCTCATTCATTGTCATCATTCCTCAATGCCAAAAGCGCGCTAAAAGCGGTTAGTAACCAGATATATTCTACCATAATCCGTCAGGAAACAACCGTTTGATTGTACTTAGCCAATAAAAGCTATACCAAAGAGGCAAACACAACAAAAAATAGGCATTTGTCTACCCTTTCTAAGTCAATAACATCACAGTTAACACCACTAACAACAGCAATGGGTAGCTTTGAGCATGCCGCTTATCGCTAAGATAAGGCATTAATAATGAAGCAAAACGGATCCCCAACCAAGAAGCTGCAATCAGAATCAACGCGCCTTTGAGGTAAATCATGCCAAGGAAACCCGCACCAAGGTCAACGTGCTTATCGATAGCGAAATAAAAGTAGGTTAATGTCCCAGTGATTGCCATCGGCAGCGTTAATGGGTTAGCAAACGCCGCCGCTTGGATCATACTGGCACCACGGCGTCGCATCAGTGGAACAGTCATCACACTGCCCCCTACCCCTAAAAATGCTGCCACGGCACCTATTACCACCCCAATCGGGGTATCTGCAAAAATGCCCCCACGAGAAGCTTTAATACCTTCCGACCCCGTTTGCATAAAACCAGGGCGAATAAAACAATCCAATATTGTGACTATCAAATAGGCAATAAATATCCAGCGGATCAACGCACTATCAACCGATAACGCAACAATTGCCCCAAGTATTCCACCTATTGAAATGGGAATAATAAACGGCTTGATAATTGGCCAGCTAAGGTTACCTTTTAGATAATGAGCACGGCTCGATAGCGTTGATGAAAAAATCATCACACAAGTGGATGTTGCCACTGCAACTTGCATCGCAACTGCGCTTGCATCGCTTTGCGGCCCCCACACCAAGGTAATTAACGCATACAACAGTGGAACCGTGATAAACCCACCGCCAAAACCAAATAACGCGGTTGTGATCCCTGAGATAAAACCAAATAAGCAAAGAAGCAGTTCCACAGAAAATTCCTCGTCAGTCATTGAGAAAATATCTTATCGATGCGTAAGCCGCCTTGCTTATGCAGATTCGACAACCTGCTTTGAGATTTCGCCAACATTGTTAACTTATTTCCTACATGACTAAACCAACTAAGTGAAATAAATGTGCCTCTAAGAATTCATTTATTCAAAAAATATCCCGATAATAGTTAAATCTAAAAATTCACAGCTGGGTAAGTCAATGAAATGTATTAATTGCAATGAGCGCGAAGCGAATAAAGAGTCTGGTTGGTGTCATGAATGCGAACAATTGGAAGTCCATAAAATTAATGGCGTACTTTATCTGCCAGCTTTAGGGCTAATTATTACCGCATTTTTGTCTATCTTTGGGGCATACCAATTAGTCCAAGTTGTCACCTATTATGCCGAAAATACGCAGGGTGTTCCTGCATTTTACCTTGGCGCTATTGTGCTACAACTTGTCTATATAATTATCACACTCGTCGCTTGTTGGTTTTTCTTTAATAAGAAAAAAGCGACTAAATGGGTGATGATTTCCTACTACATTTTTGCGCTCATCGTAACGCTGTATTTTACCGTTTTTATCGCCATAATTTATGGCGCTAAATTAACCAATACAGATTACCAGCAAATACTCATGAGCACATTCAGTGCCGCGCTGTGGATTGGTTATTTCATTAAATCTGACCGTATCCCACAAGTTTTTACCCGATAACTTCCATAAAAAATGCCAGCCTTTTTACCGGCTGGCATCATCACAAACTTAAATCAGGCTTAATGCATTATTTCAGTACATTATAAATAACGGTTTCGCCTGCTTTCACTTCACCGTCAACTAAAATTTCGACACCTGCGAAATCATCGATATTACTGATGATAACTGGGCTGATCATCGATTTAGCATTGGCTTCAAGGAAATCTAAGTCTAATTTCAGGATTGGTGTGCCCGCGGTGACTTCTGCACCTTCTTCCACTAAACGCGCACAACCTTCGCCTTTCAGCGCAACAGTATCGATACCCATATGAACGATGAGCTCTACACCATTCTCAGTTTCAAGGCAGAATGCATGGTTAGTTTCGAAAATTTTCACCACTGTACCTGAAGCTGGTGCTAACACCTCGTTGCTTGTTGGTTTGATAGCAATACCATCACCCACAATACGGCTAGAGAACGCTTCATCTGGCACATCGTCAAGGGAATAGACTTGTCCGCTAACAGGTGCAATAAGGGATAAAATCGCATTGCCTTTTGCTTTTGCTGGCTCTGCCTCTTTTTTCTCTTCCGCTGCCGCAACAGGCGCAGTACCGGCAATCGGTCCTTTAGCAATCACTTCCGTCATTGCTTTAGCGACCAATTCAGCACGTGTTCCTACGATCACTTGCACGTTTTGTTTATTCAGGCGAATAACCCCTGAAGCACCAAGACGTTTGGTCATCGCATCGTTAACAATCGCGGTGTCTTTTACTGTTAAACGTAAACGCGTGATACATGCATCGATACTGACAATATTATCGCTACCGCCTACCGCAGAAACGTATTGGCGCGCTTCTTTTTGGATATCGCTATCCGTGGTATTTGCTGGGCTAAGGCTTTCATCGTAACCATCAATGGTTTCATCGCCCGCGCTTTCTTCACGACCTGGGGTTAACAGGTTGAATTTGCGGATCATGAAACGGAAGATCACGTAGTAAATGCAGAAGAAGACCAAGCCTTGAACAATCAGCATGTACCAATGAACAGCAAGTGGGTTACGTGATTGCAGCAGCATATCCACTAAACCTGCACTGAAGCCGAAGCCTGAAATCCACTCCATTGTTGCTGCGATATACACAGAAATACCGGTCAACAGTGCGTGAATAACGTACAGGATTGGCGCCACGAACATGAATGAGAACTCAAGAGGCTCAGTGATACCTGTGAAGAATGCCGCGAATGCACCCGCAATCATGATACCAGCCACTTTGGCTTTATTTTCAGGGCGTGCACAGTGGTAAATAGCCAGTGCTGCACCCGGCAGACCAAACATCATAATTGGGAAGAAACCAGCTTGGTAACGACCTGTGATACCTACTGTTGCCAGACCTGCTTCGATAGATTTAGCTCCACCGAGGAAGTTTGGAATGTCGTTAATCCCTGCAACGTCGAACCAGAATACCGAGTTCAGCGCATGGTGTAAGCCAACAGGAATTAATAAACGGTTAAAGAATGCGTAGATACCCGCACCCACGGAACCTAAATCTTTAATACTTTCGCCGAACGAAACCAATCCGTTATATACAACCGGCCAAACATACATCAGTATGAAAGCAAGGATGATCATCAGGAATGATGTTAGGATCGGAACAAGGCGACGACCACTGAAGAATGACAGCGCTTTTGGTAGCTCAACACCACTGTAGCGGTTATATAATTCAGCAGACAGCACCCCGACTAAGATCCCCACGAACTGGTTGCTAATTTTACCGAATGCCGCTGGAACATTTTCCAAAGGAACATTCATAATCATGGAATAAGATGCAGGAGAACACAGCGTTGTCACCACTAAGAAGCCGACAAAACCAGTCAGTGCCGCAGCACCATCCTTATCTTTGGACATCCCATACGCAACACCAATTGCAAATAGCACGGACATATTATCAATAATTGCCGCGCCGGATTTAATCAGTAACGCCGCGATTGCACTATTAGCGCCCCAACCATCTGGGTCAATCCAATAGCCAATCCCCATTAGGATTGCTGCGGCTGGTAGTACAGCAACTGGCACCATAAGTGCCCTACCAATCCGCTGTAAGTAGCTAAGAATATTCACAAACTCCCCCTTTATCGCCCTATTTTTTGCCCCATTTACGGGATCTTCTTGTTCACACACCTAAATAATAATTTAGGTTATTGAGAGTATCAATTTCATAGTCTAAATTAATTGTTTCGCGATGCAAAATAAATAGGTGCGATTTGTGATAAATGTCAACGAAAGAGTTCATGATCTGACTAAATTAGTAGCTATTATTGAAAACTTATTTTATGATTAAAAATAACTTATTTAGGCCATTAACCTGTATATTCTCAGCGCGTTTAAAATGCAGGGCTAACCGTTAAAACGCCACTGTATACCAACACCAACGTGTAATAAATTTGTAGTATAACGAGTATTCCTATATCTAATGCATAACATCGGGGATACACATATATATGAAAGATTTCACAGACTTATTAGAGGTAATTGAAACATGAGGCTAATCCCATTAAACAATGCGCATGATGTCGGCACTTGGTCCGCGCAATATATCGCCGATAAAATCAACGCATTCAATCCAACCGCTGAACGCCCGTTCGTTCTCGGTTTACCAACAGGTGGCACCCCACTAGCAACCTATAAAGCGCTGATTGCTTTATATCAAGCTGGTAAAGTGAGCTTTAAACATGTCGTGACGTTTAATATGGATGAATACATTGGCATTCCTGCTAATCATCCACAAAGCTACCATACCTTTATGCATGAGAATTTCTTCAGCCATATTGATATCCAAGCTGAAAATATCAACCTGCTCAATGGTAATGCCCCTGATGTTGATGCGGAATGCCGACGTTATGAAGATAAAATTAAATCTTACGGCAAAATCAATTTGTTCATGGGCGGCGTAGGGAATGATGGACATATAGCTTTCAATGAGCCTGGTTCATCACTGAATTCTCGTACCCGTATTAAGACGTTAACGCCAGAAACACGCCAAGCAAACTCACGCTTCTTTGATAACGATATCAACCAAGTACCAAAATTTGCGTTAACCGTAGGTGTTGCCACACTCATGGATGCAGAAGAGTTAATGGTATTAGCGACTGGCGCGAATAAAGCGAATGCGGTTCACGCTGCGGTAGAAGGTTCCATCAACCATATGTGGACAGTGAGCTGTGTACAAATGCACCCGAAGGCACTGATTGTGTGTGATGAACCTGCAACACTCGAATTAAAAGTCAAAACCCTCAAATATTTCAAACAGCTTGAATCTGAAATTATTGAGACGTTTAACTAAGATTATATTTATCAATCACCCGACTGGCGACGGCTAGTCGGTGACCCATTTTTCCAGAGGTCAGGAGTTTAAAACCATGTATGCACTAACTCATTGCATTATTTATACAGGTCATGAAAGACTGGATAACCATGCTGTCATCGTTGATGGTGAAATCATCAAAGAGGTTTGCCCTGTCTCTGAATTACCTGCAAATATTCCACAACACGATTTGCAAGGCGCAATTCTCTCTGCTGGTTTTATTGATCTGCAAGTTAACGGCTGCGGTGGTGTTCAATTCAATGACAATAAAGAAAATGTCACATTGAAAAATTTGGATATCATGCAAAAAGCCAATGAGCGCACAGGTTGTACTAGCTACCTACCAACGCTGATCACTTGCTCTGATGATCTAATGAAACATGGCATTGACGTCATGACTGAATATTTAAAAGATCACAAAAACCAAGCCCTTGGCCTACATTTAGAAGGTCCTTATATTAATGTGATCAAAAAAGGGACTCATAACCCTGAATTTATTCGCCAACCTTCAGCTCAAATGATTGATTATTTAGCCTCCCACGCTGATGCCATCACAAAAGTCACCTTAGCGCCTGAAATGGTCGACCTCGATTATATTCGCCAATTAAAAGCAGCGGGTATTGTGATTTCAGCGGGACATTCAAATGCAACCTATGAAGAAGCGAAACTGGGCTTTAAAGCGGGTATCCGTTTTTCAACGCACCTTTTCAATGCAATGCCATATATTTCAGGCCGCGGCCCAGGTTTAGTCGGCGCCATTTATGATACGCCAGAAGTGTATGCGGGTATTATTGCTGATGGACTGCATGTTCAATGGGCCAACATTCGTAACAGTAAGCACCTGAAAGGTGATAAATTAATTTTAGTGACGGATGCAACAGCACCAGCAGGTATTGATCCTCAAACTGGTGAAATGGATCATTTTATCTTCGCAGGTAAAACCATATACTATCGTGATGGATTATGTGTTGATGAAAATGGCACACTCAGCGGTTCGTCACTGACGATGATTGAAGCAGTCAGAAACAGCGTAGAACATGTCGGTATCGCATTGGATGAAACACTTAGAATGGCAACGCTCTATCCAGCAAGAGCCATCGGAGTTGATGAAACTTTAGGGTCAATTGCTCCGGGTAAAATTGCGAATTTGACCGCATTTAACCACGACTTCACTATTCTCGCGACTTACGTAAACGGAAAGGAAGTCTACAAAATGAGTAACTAGCTAATGAATCAAAGCCACTCGCTAAAGCAAATTGGTAATATTGACCTCGTCAAACAACTCAATAGTGCTGTCGTCTATAGCTTGATAGACCAACAGGGTCCGATATCAAGAATTCAAATAGCGGAGCAAAGCCAGCTTGCCCCAGCCAGTGTCACAAAGATCACTCGCCAGCTACTCGAACGCGGTTTAATTAAAGAAGTTGACCAGCAGGCCTCCACTGGGGGCCGTCGTGCTATATCTATTGTCTCTGAACACAAAAATTTCCACACCATTGGTGTCCGCTTAGGCCGCTATGATGCCACTATCGCATTGTATGACTTAGGCGGAAAAATGATTGTGGATGGCCACTACCCTATCTCTGAGCCTTCTCAAGAAGCGGTCGAGCAAAAATTGATTGCCGCCCTTGAGGATTTTATCGAGCAAAATCACCGTCGCATCAAAGAACTGATTGCCATTTCAATTATCCTCCCCGGTTTGGTCAATCCAAATCGTGGCATTATTTTCTATATGCCCCACATCAAAGTGGATAACTGGCATCTGATTGATAACCTGCAAGCGCATTTCAATATCACCTGCTATGTTGGGCACGATATTCGCAGCCTCGCGCTTGCTGAGAGCTATTTTGGCGCGACGCGGGATTGTGAAGACTCTTTATTAGTGCGCATTCACCGAGGCGCTGGAGCAGGCCTTGTTATCAATAAAGAAATATTACTCAACCACCGCGGGAATTTAGGGGAAATAGGCCACATCCAAGTCGACCCTCTCGGTGAATTATGCCATTGTGGTAATTTTGGCTGTTTGGAAACCATTGCCTCTAACCAAGCCATTGAAGCACGCGTTAAACAGCGCTTAGAACAAGGCTACTCCAGCACGCTGACCGCAGAAACTTGTACGATTTCGTCTATTTGCCAAGCCGCAAATAAAAATGACCCATTGGCCACCGAGGTCATTCAGCACGTTGGTCGACAAATTGGTAAAGCGGTTGCGATTACCATTAACTTGTTCAACCCAGAAAAAGTGGTGATTGCAGGGGATATTACAGAGGCCGAGCAAATTTTACTGCCAGCTATCCAAAGCTGTATTGATACTCAAGCTCTTAAAGGCTTCCGTGAGAACTTGCCGATTGTTACCTCGCAATTAGTCCATAATTCGGCAATTGGTGCATTCGCTTTAACTAAGCGAGCAATGCTTAATGGCGAATTACTGCAAAAGTTGTTTGATAATTAATTTCCGCCATCTCAATGAATAAGTAAAAGCAGGTTTAGGCCTGCTTTTTTGCTTTTAGAGACCCAAGATCAAAAAGTACGCTTGCCCTTCACCATGGTATTGTACAATTTAAAATCTATTTGTATTTTCTCAAATTATTTCGACTTCTCTTAAAAGCAAATTTGGCAAAACACCGTTATTTCTCCCTACTATTTTTTGAACAGACAAACTGTCAAAATCCATTTTTTTTCAAATCAAGGGTTGTTTTTTGCTGACTTTATCGACAAAATGATTATTCAACAAACAAACAGACGCATTTTCTAAAAAATAGTGCAAAAAGCTGTTGACTGTAGGGTCTGTAATTAGCATAATGCGCCCCGCAACGCCGATGAAGGTTAAGCAAAAAAAGATGGCTATGTAGCTCAGCTGGTTAGAGCACAACACTCATAATGTTGGGGTCACAGGTTCGAATCCCGTCATAGCCACCATTTATTTGCGGGAGTGGCGAAATTGGTAGACGCACCAGATTTAGGTTCTGGCGCCGCAAGGTGTGCAAGTTCAAGTCTTGTCTCCCGCACCATTTTCCTTCTCGGTAGTATTGAATTTAAGATTGGGGTATCGCCAAGCGGTAAGGCACCAGGTTTTGATCCTGGCATCCCCAGGTTCGAATCCTGGTACCCCAGCCATCTTAAATCATCAATAGTAGAATTTCCCGGATGGGGTATCGCCAAGCGGTAAGGCACCAGGTTTTGATCCTGGCATTCCCAGGTTCGAATCCTGGTACCCCAGCCATCTACTATCCCTCCTTGTTGCAAAAATCACGATTAAAGAAATAGACAATGGCTATGTAGCTCAGTTGGTTAGAGCACAACACTCATAATGTTGGGGTCACAGGTTCGAATCCCGTCGTAGCTACCATTTCTTTTGTTGTTGGGGTATCGCCAAGCGGTAAGGCACCAGGTTTTGATCCTGGCATCCCCAGGTTCGAATCCTGGTACCCCAGCCATTCTTCTATTTTCTTCCTTCTCTCTCATGCAAACTCTTCCCAACTCATTTATTTTGATTATCACTTTTATTGATAAATTAAACCAAGTTTAAAAAATTAGGTAATAAATCCATATTTATTACTGAAAGCCAATTTTTTGCATCACTATTTGCATGTTTATGCAACTTTCCAGCAGAAATGCACTCTTTTTTCATGTTTTTTGCTTTATTAAATCCCGTGAATACTAATTAACCAGTAGCTTAATCGTTTTAAATGTTAACCAAGCAACATTTCGCCCAGAAAATTTACTTTTGCATAACTTTTCTATTAAATCTGTGACTTTAATCATTTCTATTTAACTGTTGAAAGTGGTAACCTGCGCTCGAATTGTAGTTAGGTATGATTGGTGGCTAAAAAGTTTTATACACTTAAGTCACCAGAAAACTCACTCCCATCTTCCGTTCCATTAATCATTAATTAGTTCTCAAAAACTCAAATAAAAGTTTTAAACCTAATAATTATAAATTGCCAAAGCGCAACATTTTTACAGAGAAAATTTATGCGAAACATGATAAAGCAACCAATATATAAAATCTTATATGTTCAGGTCATCGTAGCCATCGCCTTAGGTATCGCGCTAGGCCACTTTTTCCCAGACATTGGAGAATCATTAAAACCACTTGGTGATGCATTCATCAAAATCGTTAAAATGATCATCGCGCCTGTTATCTTCTTAACCGTGGTAACCGGTATTTCAGGCATGTCAAACATGAAGGCTGTAGGTAGCGTTGCGGGTAAATCAATGCTCTACTTCATCACCTTCTCAACTGTCGCACTCATCATTGGTCTCATCGTGGCGAACGTCATTCGCCCTGGTGATGGCTTAAATATTGACCCAGCTACCCTCGATAGCACTAAAGTCGCAGGTTACGTTGCTAAAGCACATGAGTCGTCAATTGTTGGCTTCTTGATGAATATCATCCCTGATACCGTCATTAGCCCGCTGGTAAACGGTAACATTCTTCAAGTTCTGTTCATTGCGGTTATTTTCGGATTAGCATTAGCAGCAACAGGCAAGCACGGCGAGCCAATTGTTAAGTTACTGCAAAACTTCTCTGAGCCCGTGTTCAAAATGGTTGCGATGTTAATGAAACTCGCGCCAATCGGGGCATTCGGTGCCATGGCATTTACCATTGGTAAATATGGAATTTCATCTATCGGCAACTTAATGATGCTGATAATGACGTTCTACATCACCTCTTTACTCTTCGTATTACTGGTATTAGGTGCCGTTGCAAAATATAACGGCTTCTCAATCATTGAGTTGATTAAATACATCAAAGATGAGTTATGGTTAGTTTTAGGTACCTCTTCTTCTGAGGCGGCACTGCCAAGCTTAATGAGAAAAATGGAGCACGCTGGGTGTGAAAAATCCGTTGTGGGCTTAGTTATCCCAACAGGTTATTCATTCAACCTTGATGGTACCAACATCTATATGACCATGGCGGCGCTGTTTATCGCACAAGCCACCAATATTGAGCTCACTATTTGGGAACAAATCTCCTTACTGCTCGTTGCCATGATCAGCTCAAAAGGCGCGGCAGGTGTAACAGGCGCAGGCTTCATTACCTTAGCCGCAACGCTGATGGTTGTGCCAAGTATTCCGGTTGCAGGTATGGCCTTGATTCTGGGGATTGACCGCTTTATGTCAGAGTGCCGTGCATTAACCAACTTAGTCGGTAATGCTTGTGCGTGTATCGTGGTTGCTCGTTGGGAAAAAGAGTTAGATACCGAGAAACTGGCTCATGCATTCTCAGCAAAAAATGAAACGTTAGACTCCGTGATCACTGAAGATGACAGTATTGATACTGATATCAAAAACGTACAGTCTGCGGATATCAGTAATAGCAAATAACCTTAGCTATTCACAAAAAAATAGGCTGCGGGATGCAGCCTATTTTTATTTCAGCGTCATAAACTAAAGGCCTAATGCATATTTCAATGCGAGTTTTTTCGCTTCCCCCGCACGTTGAGCAGCCATCAACCCAAGGTTTCTGAACATTTTTAACCCCGGTAAATTTTCACTAAATGCCATATAAAACACATCCATTCCCGCCTGCATAATCAAATTATCTGGTAATCGACGGCGCTGGTAGCGTTTTAAAACATCCACTGAATACCAAGGCTGCAAATATTCACGGGCATAATTCACCACATTCAGCAAGCTCTCTACATCACGGTAGCCTAAATTAACCCCTTGTCCTGCTAATGGGTTGATTGTATGTGCAGCATCACCAATCAGCGCTAAGCCATCCATCACATAGCGGTTAGCATGATGACGCGTTAAGGGGAATGCCCCTGATGCAATCGCAGTCACCTTGCCCAAACGCTCAGGAAACGCTTCAGAAATCGTACCTGTGAGTTGTTCCATAGACATACTCTGTAAGCGCCTGATCTTTGCAGGGCTGTCATACCAGACCAATGAGGCCCAATTATCGTATAATGGCAAAAATGCCCGTGGGCCTGATGGGAAAAATTGCTGCCACGTTTTGTCTTGTTGAGGCTGTTCGGTTTGAATGGTAATCAACATGCAAGATTGGCGATACTGCCAACCACGGCTACCAATCCCTGCCATTTTACGCACTTGAGAGTTTGCGCCATCAGCCCCCACAACCAATTTCGCCTCTAACCGACGGTTATCATCAAGTTCTAATCGCCACTCTTTTTGGTTTTTAGGTTGATATAAATTCACCAACTTTGCAGGGCAAACTAACTCTAAGTTGCTATATTTTTGGCATTCCTGCCACAACGCAAGCTGTAACACTCGGTTTTCAACCATAAAACCGAGCTCAGGTAAACCTAAGCTTTGGGCATCGAACACCACATTGCTTTCGGGTTCTTCCCATGTTTCCAACTGACGATATGGCACACTGCGCATAGCTTCAACATGCTGCCATGCACCAAGTTGCTTTAATAATTCGACGGATGCACGGCTAATTGCCGAAATGCGAACGTCTGGGGTACTGTGTGGCTCAAATAGTGCAGGTTGTGCCTTTTCAAGCAAAGCCACCTTCATCCCTTCTTGGGCAAAGCCCAATGCCGCCGCTGCGCCTGTCATTCCCGCGCCGACTACGACAACATCATAAGATTCGATTTGTTTATTCATCACATTGGCCACTATTTACGAATTGATTGCCGTATTGTACCGAAAATTTATTGCCCTCGCAGACAATATCTCCACTTGAACTCTAGGGGCTGTTTATCTTTGCTGCTGATTTTTACCGCTAAAAAAGGTCAAAAAACAATTAACATATTGAATAAATGTATTAATCAAGCTGACTGACTATTATTTGCGTTAACTATTGTACTTAAATGCTGCCTTGAGAGGATCTTGCCTAGTTCACTAGGCGGCGAACCTCTCGCCTTGCCTAAAATGGCTTTAATTCGAATAAAAATTGACCATCAAAGATAAACACCCCCTAGTCACTGAAGCCCCAAATGAATACAATACGTCCTAATTTTTAAAACAATAGGCAAATTGCCTGCCCTTAAATTTCGTGAAGTGATATTATTTCTCGCTATCTTTGCATTTATTCCATCATACAATGATGTCCTTAATCAAAATGCAAACGAGTTCCCAAAAGAGGGTAGGACTTTGGATTTACAACGCGTTTCGGGGTCCATTACACTAGCCGCTTCGAAAACACCGGATATACGACATGTCGACGAATAAAAAGTTATACATTAAAACGTGGGGCTGCCAAATGAATGAGTATGACTCATCCAAAATGGTCTCTTTATTAGAAAGCACCCACGGTTATCAGCTAACTGAAATTGCTGAAGAAGCAGATTTACTGCTGCTTAACACCTGCTCGATTCGGGAAAAAGCCCAAGAAAAAGTCTTCCACCAGCTTGGTCGTTGGAAGTTTTTTAAAGATAAAAACCCTGACATCATTATTGGTGTCGGTGGCTGTGTTGCATCCCAAGAAGGGGATTTTATTCGCCAGCGTGCGCCGAGTGTTGATATTGTTTTTGGTCCACAAACACTGCATCGCCTGCCTGAAATGATCAACCAAGTACAAGGTACGCGCAGCCCAGTTATTGATATCAGCTTCCCTGAAATTGAGAAGTTTGACCGCCTACCAGAACCGCGTGCTGAAGGCCCAACCGCATTCGTTTCCATTATGGAAGGTTGTAATAAATACTGTACTTTCTGTGTGGTGCCTTATACCCGCGGTGAAGAAGTCAGCCGCCCTTGTGACGATATCTTATTTGAAATCGCACAACTAGCCGCACAAGGCGTACGTGAAGTTAACTTGCTGGGTCAGAACGTTAATGCTTATCGCGGCGCAACGTTTGATGGTGAAATTTGCTCGTTCGCAGAATTACTGCGTTTAGTTGCTGCTATTGATGGTATCGATCGTGTTCGCTTCACCACTAGCCATCCAATTGAATTTACTGACGATATCATCGAAGTTTACCGTGATACGCCTGAATTAGTCAGCTTCTTACACCTGCCTGTACAAAGTGGCTCTGACCGCGTTCTCACAATGATGAAACGTGCTCATACCGCACTCGAATATAAAGCCATTATTCGCAAACTGCGCGAAGCGCGTCCAGGTATCCTGATCAGTTCTGACTTTATTGTTGGTTTCCCGGGTGAAACGACTGATGATTTCGAAAGAACCATGAAACTGATTGCAGACGTAAATTTTGACATGAGCTACAGCTTTGTCTATTCCGCACGTCCTGGTACGCCAGCGGCAGACTTACCTGACGATGTCACTGAAGATGAGAAAAAACAGCGTCTATACTTACTGCAACAGCGCATTAATCAACAGGCATTGAGCTTCAGCCGCCAAATGGTGGGCACCGTTCAACGCATTTTAGTTGAAGGGACATCCCGTAAAAATGTGATGGAGCTTTCTGGACGAACCGAAAATAATCGCGTGGTGAACTTTGAAGGCACACCAGATATGATCGGTAAATTTGTGGATGTTGAAATTGTGGATGTCTATACCAACTCATTACGCGGTAAAGTCATTCGTACAGAAGATCAAATGGGTCTTCGCGTTCATGAATCGCCAGAGTCTGTTATTGCACGTACCCGTAAAGAAGATGAGCTAGGTGTTGGTAGTTTTCAACCTTAAGCCACAACCATAGGATATTCAGTGACCGAGACAAAAAATTTGCATATCGCAACACAAGAAATCTTTCTAGAACCCGCAGATAACCAACGTTTAATGAGCCTCTGCGGGCCATTTGACGATAATATCAAGCAGCTAGAACGCCGCCTTGCTATCGAAATTAATCGCCGTGATAACCGCTTTAAGTTATCGGGCAAGCCGTTGAATGTTCAAGCGGCGAGCAAAATTTTGCGTCAACTGTATGTCGATACCGCGCCTGTGCGCGGTGTTATTCCTGATATCGACCCTGAAAATATTCACTTAGCCATCATGGATAGCCGCGTTTTAGAGCAATCTGCCGAAAGCGTTCCAGACTACGGCAAGGCGGTGAATATCAAAACCAAACGTGGCGTGATAAAACCTCGCACACCAAACCAAGCGCAATATATTGCCAATATTTTGGATCATGATATTACCTTTGGTATTGGCCCTGCTGGAACGGGGAAAACCTATTTAGCGGTAGCTGCCGCGGTCGATGCTCTAGAACGCCAAGAGATTCGTCGCATTCTGCTTACGCGCCCTGCAGTTGAAGCTGGTGAAAAATTAGGTTTCTTACCTGGGGATTTAAGCCAGAAAGTCGACCCATATTTGCGCCCGCTTTATGATGCCCTATTTGAAATGTTAGGCTTTGAAAAGGTTGAAAAACTGATTGAGCGCAACGTTATTGAAGTCGCCCCGCTAGCGTATATGCGTGGACGGACATTAAATGATGCGTTTATTATTTTAGATGAAAGCCAAAACACCACCATCGAGCAGATGAAAATGTTTTTGACGCGGATTGGTTTTAACTCCAAAGCGGTTGTGACCGGGGATATCACACAAGTCGACTTACCGCGCGGCAGTAAATCAGGTCTGCGTCACGCCATTGAAGTGCTGTCTGGCGTGGATGATTTAAGCTTTAATTTCTTCCACAGTGAAGACGTGGTTCGCCACCCTGTCGTTGCCAAGGTTGTTATGGCCTACGAAGCGTGGGAAGAGCAAGATAGCAAGCGTCGCCAACAATTACGTGAAGAAAAAGAACAGCAAAAAGAGCTGGAAAAGCAGGAAAACCAATAAATGAGTGACGTCATTCTCGATTTACAAATTGCGTGTGAAAACCCTGAAGGTTTGCCTTCTGAAGCACTTTTTGAGCGCTGGTTAGCCGCTGTATTACCTAAATTTCAAGCACAAAGTGAAGTTACAATTCGTATTGTGGATGAAGCGGAAAGCCACCATTTAAACCTGACTTATCGCGGAAAAGATAAACCAACCAACGTGTTATCTTTTCCTTTTGAAGCGCCACCTGAAATTGAGCTTCCCCTGCTCGGCGATTTAATTATTTGCCGCCAAGTGGTTGAGCAAGAAGCCATTGAACAGCAAAAAAGTGCCGAAGAACATTGGGCACATATGGTGGTTCACGGCTGCTTGCATTTATTAGGTTATGACCATATTGAAGATGATGAAGCCGAGGAAATGGAAGGTTTAGAAACGGAAATCTTGGCAGAATTGGGTTATGAAGACCCCTATCTTGCGGAAAAAGAGTGACCTAACTATAATTTTTTCAGGTGTCTTTGACGAAGAAAGCATTATTTTACAAAAAACTGACGGTAATTTTGCAGATAAACCGTCGGTTTTATGCTAAAAAAGAATGAAGTAAGCTGTTTTTATTAACTAACCAACGCTCTAAATACTTTAGCTTCGGCTGATTATTAATGAATGAGCATACATAAGTATGTGATTCGGGTAGCCGAGTGCAGCCAACAACGCTGCGGTTCGATATGTGACGAGTAACGACTATTTAATACTCTAAATAATTCGGATTGCAGCTAGGCGGCCAGCAAGGATACCCGATGAGCATACATAAGTATGTGATTCGGGTAGCCGAGTGCAGCCAACAACGCTGCGGTTCGATATGTGACGAGTAACGACTATTTAATACTCTAAATAATTCGGATTGCGGCTAGGCGGCCAGCGAGGATATCCGATGAGCATACATAAGTATGTGATTCGGGTAGCCGAGTGCAGCCAACAACGCTGCGGTTCGATATATGACGAGTAACGACTATTTAATACTCTAAATAATTCGGATTGCGGCTAGGCGGCCAGCGAGGATACCCGATGAGCATACATAAGTATGTGATTCGGGTAGCCGAGTGCAGCCAACAACGCTGCGGTTCGATATATGACGAGTAACGACTATTTAATACTCTAAATAATTCGGATTGCGGCTAGGCGGCCAGCGAGGATACCCGATGAGCATACATAAGTATGTGATTCGGGTAGCCGAGTGCAGCCAACAACGCTGCGGTTCGAAGTATGACGAGTATTTTTTGAGGAAAAAAAAATTAACCGCCATGAGCGACGATAACTCTTCGAGTAGCGATAACCCTGGCCCTAAGAAAGGGTTCTTTGCACTGTTAAATCACCTTTTCCATGGTGAACCTAAAAATCGTGATGATTTAGTCGAATTAATCCGCGACTCTGAGCAAAACGATTTAATCGATCCTGATACCCGTGAAATGCTTGAAGGGGTTATGGATATCGCGGATCAGCGCGTGCGCGACATTATGATCCCGCGTTCCCAAATTGTTACCTTAAAACGTAACCAAACGCTTGATGAGTGCTTGGATGTCATTATTGACTCTGCTCACTCGCGCTTCCCTGTTATCAGCGAAGACAAAGACCACATTGAAGGGCTGTTGATGGCAAAAGATTTATTGCCATTTATGCGTACAGATGCTGAGCCTTTTAGTATCGACAAAGTCTTGCGCCAAGCGGTTGTTGTCCCTGAAAGTAAACGAGTAGACCGATTACTCAAAGAGTTCCGTTCCCAACGCTACCATATGGCTATCGTTATCGATGAGTTTGGTGGTGTTTCTGGTCTTGTGACCATTGAAGATATTTTAGAGTTGATTGTGGGTGAAATTGAAGACGAATATGACGATCAAGACGACGTTGATGTTCGCCAGTTGAGCCGTCATTCCTATTCTGTCCGCGCATTGACGCAGATTGAAGATTTCAATGACGCTTTCAATACCCATTTTAGCGATGACGAAGTGGATACCGTTGGTGGATTGGTCATGCAAGCCTTTGGTCATTTGCCTTCCCGCGGTGAAACCATCACAATAGATAATTATCAGTTTAAAGTTGCTATGGCAGACAGTCGTCGAATTCTTCTGCTTCATGTGAAAATTCCAGACGATGCGCCAGTTCCTACTTTGGAAGAAGAACAGACTTAATGAACTCAACGTCTATGTATCAAAGTCAGTGGTTGCGGTTACTGCTGGCTTTATTATTCGGAGCCAGTGGAACACTGGCTTTTTCGCCTTTTGATATCTGGCCTGCCGCGCTTCTCTCTATTTTATTTCTCCTGCTACTCACCTTAGAACGCAACGTAAAACAATCTTTTGCGATTGCTTTTGCATGGGGATTTGGCTTGTTTGGCAGTGGCGTCAATTGGGTCTATGTCAGTATCGCTGATTTCGGCGGAATGCCAGGGCCTGTCAACGTCTTTATTGTCATTTTATTAGCTGCTTACCTTTCGCTTTATACTGGCCTATTTGGTGGTTTACTGGCTAAACTTGCCCCTAAAGCCAATATTTGGCGTTTGGTATTTGTGGCGCCTACCCTCTGGCAAGTCACTGAATTTCTGCGAGGTTGGGTATTAACTGGCTTCCCATGGCTGCAATTTGGTTATAGCCAAATTGATGGGCCGATGAAAGCTCTTGCCCCTGTATTTGGGGTAGAAATGATTACATTGCTGTTATTTAGCATTAGTGGTCTGTTAGTGCTCGCTATCCTGCGCCGCAGCTTTATCGCACTCGCTGTTGCAGCTGCCTTAATTTTTGCTCCATTAATTGCCAAAAATGTTCAATGGTTTACCCCCCTTGAAAGCAAAAAAATGGAAGTGGCACTGGTTCAAGGCAATATTCCCCAATCGATGAAGTGGGAAGCCAGCTTTTTACAAAAAACCAAAGACACTTATATGGAGCTATCTCGCCCTTATATTGGCAAAGCGTCTTTGATTATTTGGCCTGAATCAGCGGTGCCTTCCGTTGAACTCGATAACCAAACGTGGCTTAAATCCCTCGACCAATTATTAGCAGAGTCAAACACTCAGTTAATTACAGGTATTGTCGATGCACGTCCGATGGACGGTGAATACACTTTCTATAATACAATCATTGTATTAGGGGATAAAAAACCATATTTATATCCGTCCAAAAACCGTTATAACAAACACCATTTAGTGCCATTTGGTGAATATGTGCCTTTAGAAGATTTACTGCGCCCTATCGCACCGTTCTTTAATTTGCCGATGTCTGGTTTTAGTCGTGGAGATTATGAACAAGCGCAATTAGCGGTTGGTAATATTCATCTAACAGCGGCTATTTGTTATGAAATTATTTTAGGTACGCAGGTCAGGGATAACTTTAAACCTGATAGCGATTACTTACTTACCGTTTCAAATGACGCGTGGTTTGGAAAATCCATAGGCCCTTGGCAACACTTCCAGATGGCACGGATGCGCTCCTTAGAATTGGGTCGTCCTCTGCTACGCTCAACCAATAACGGTATTACTGCGGTGATCAGTGCGGATGGTTCTATTCAGGATATGCTGCCACAATTCACAACCGCCACACTTGCCACTAAAGTGACGCCAACAACAGGGTTAACCCCTTATGCACGTTGGAGCAACTACCCAATGTGGGGAACAGTTGTTGTATTTGGTGTACTTGGTTTTGCGATGAACCGACGCCGTAAGCACTGAGTTATTAATCAGCCTCAATAGTCAATAAACGTCTATTGAGGCTGATGATATTAAACTAAGCAATGAGTTGTCCTTGTATATCCGCAATCCCCACCGTCACAATACACCCCGCGTTAAATTGCAAAAAATCCTCTTCAATGCCATCTGAAAAAATCACCCCGTTATCAGGCATTAGAGACTCCAGTGCTAATGGACTATTGGGCTCTATCGTCCCAAAAACCCACTTTGTGCCCGTTGTTTTACTTAAGAATGGCTCTCTCACGCTAAACTGTAACTTGTTGTCTCCCCATGAAAATCCATTCGCCAGCGGGTGATTTTTTGTGCCTGTAATCGCCTGAGCGCCGGCCAAAATAGATTGAAACCACCCTGTTGACCCAAGACCTGTCGAAATAATGATCCCTGACGAAGACTGAAACTCTTGCTCGCCTTGCCAGTTAAGCAGATACCGCACTGATGTATGGCTTTTGGGGCCAATAAATAAGTCATTTACCGCTAATAAAGACTGCCCATCATTCGTTGTGGCCTTAGCAAAAGTCACCGATTTTTGTGCCATTTTCCCTTTTAATGTCTGGGTTACCACATCCCTTAATTGACCGATTTCAAAGGGCAACAACTTACCATCCCACCTTGCAGGGTCTGGGTTGATGGCAATCACAGGTTGACCTTGCAGGTATTTTAGCGTGTTCGCAACCAAACCATCTTGCCCAATAACCACCACAATATCCTGTTTGGAAAATTGGTAACTGGGTAGTAATTTTCTTTCTAATAATTGAAATCGACCTAGTGATTTCAATACAGATTCCGCTTGAACTAATTGCCGTTGGTATAAATCATGTTCATGTAAGTAATCATCAACCTCGACATGATTATGCTCTAAATAGAATTTGGCTTGCGGCCATGTGTTAAAACGTTCAATCAGCTCTTGTAAGCGTGTCTTACGCATGACTAAGACAAAACGCGCATCATCAATTCCTTTCATCATTTAGCCCCTTTTTTCATTAATTGGCCGAATAAATCAGGGGAGATATTAAGCTCACCAATTTTTCCTGCATTTTGTGCCAGTGATTCAAACGCCATCGCCATTAACTGTTCTGGCCCCATTTTGGCCAGCGCTAACGCTTTTAAATTCTCCACAGGTAACTGGCTATAGGCTTTCATTTTTGATTCAATGGCATATGCATCTGCATCAGATTGAATACGTTGGTTCCCGACACTGAGCGCCACCAATTCTTGGCGTTTTTCTTCCGCATTGACTTGTGCGGTCAACTCCTCTTGCTCGATTTCAGTACGTTCACGTAATAATCGACGTTCATTATCCAATCGCGCCTCTTCGATTTGCTGCTCTTTCGCTTGAACGGAGAGATCGGTTTCTAATTCTGCCTCTTTGATAGTCCGTTCTTGCTCAACAGAGAATTTGCGCCTTGCGTAAATCGCATCATCCGCCTCTTTTAGAATGGACTCCCTCGCCTGCGCTTCAAGTGCTTTCAAGGTTTCCGGTGATGGTGTAATCGCCGCAATAGAGACCTCAAGAATGTCTATCCCTAATGAATTGATAACCGACTGTTCCGCTAACTGTTGGGAAACCAACGTAACTAATGAACGGCTAATTAATAATGCATCACGTAATGATGTACTTTGGATTTTCGCTTGGATCACCGTTTGCGCCGCACGTACCACCCTGTCGCTCATTTTTAATGGGTCTTCGGATGAATAACCTTTCCCGTCTTTGGTTAAGTTAAAATTTAATACATCGGCCGTTTTTTCTGGCTCTTTGACTTGAAATGAAATTTGCCCCTGTACTCGTAAGCTTTGAAAATCAGCAGTTTGTAGGTTAAAAATAAACGGCGCCTCTTGTGCATTGAGTGGTAAAGCGGCAATCGATGTTTTATCTGCGTTATACCAAAAACTGATCCCTTTGCCTTGCTTACGTACCTTTCCATTCACTGATTGAATAACAAAAGTGGATGAGTCTGCTTTGAAATATTTAAAGTTAATCATAGTGGATCCCTCATTATTGTCTTTATGACCTTAATAAATTATTGTCTTATAGACACAAACAAGTCAAGCATTAAATGTCTTAATGACAATAACTATTTTTGCGTGTATGATTTAACCCTAAAATTCATCTTTAACGTTAAGTGGTAACAATATGAATGAAAAAGAGTTTCTTGCTAGCTATGACAGAAAAGAATACTTATCGCCTTTACTCACTGTCGATGCCGTTTTGTTTACTTACCATGAAAACACGTTGAAGGTATTATTGGTTGAACGAGCAAGTTTCCCCGAAAAAGGGAAATGGGGCTTACCAGGGGGATTTATTGATGAGCAAAATGATCAAACCTTAGAAGAGACGGTTTTACGCAAACTAAAAGAAAAAACAGGCGTGATCCCCCCTTATATTGAGCAACTTTGTACAGTCGGCAACCACCAACGCGATCCGCGCGGTTGGTCTGTGACAGTATGTTATACCGCATTGATTGCTTACCAAGCCTGCGAAGCACATATTGAAACGGTAGATTCCGTCAAATGGGTAGCGATTGATGAGATTGAACAGCTCCCCCTCGCATTTGATCATCTTGAACTTTACCAACAAGCCAGAGCTCGCTTAACACAAAAATCCCTGTATTCAATTGTGCCGGGCTTTGCCCTACCTGATGTATTCACCCTAGCAGAGTTACAACACGTACATGAGGTATTGATTGGTAAGCCCTTGCAAAATAAATCTTTTCGGCGACGTTTAGAGCAAGCCGATTTATTGATTGATACTGGTGAAAAGCGCCATGAACGGGGTCGCCCTGCTAATTTATACCGTTTAAAGTCCCAATCAGCCGATTACCGTTTTATTCGCAATTTAGAATTTTAGCTATTGATACGCCTGATAAAAACCATTATCAGGCGCTATAAAAAAGATTAGTGGCAAATAGCTGGAGTCACTATGTAGGTGAAAACCAATTTATCTGACTTATGGTAATTGTGCGTGATCCCTTCTGGGAACATTTCATGCAGCATTTTCATACCTGCATCTTTACCACAATAGTTTTTATCTAAGATTTCACGCATATTTTGCTGCCAGTTTTTACCTTCTAGAACATTATCAGGGATACCCTTGATGGTGTATTGGTAAAACAACATGCCATTTTGGTTAGCGGTCACTTCCGTCAATAATGTGACGTCATCAATCAACATCGGCAATGCTTTTGCCATTTCAGTCAAGAAAACATCACGTAGTAATGTCGGGTCATCATCCCCTTTGGCATTAAACGCATTAATTTTATCTTCCGTTGAATTGGCTTTTATTTCATCATAGCGTTGTTTTAATTCTGAATTTGCTGTTGACCCTGACGTTTGTTCAACCGGTTTTTTCTCTCCCACATCGGGGGAACACCCTGCGATTAATACTACACCTAACAGTAACCCAACCACTTTTTTAAACATAACCATCCCATTCACCTATTTTATTATTTATATAGCCGAATGAGTTTACCATAATGATAAATTAAACTTATAGGCAGAAAAATCCCCTTTTTCAACCTAAAGGGGATGATGAAGAGACTAGAATGATGCCAACCACATGCGCATTTTTAAGCCGTAAGAACTGGTCCAACCCGAGGTAAAACTCACTAACTCACCGTTATCAATCACCATAAATGTTGGCGTTGCACTCACCCCAACGGCATTGGAAAGCTGCCCGTTGATATCGTTGATGACAGGGAAGCTAAGCTCTTTCTTTGCCATTCCATTGATTAAACGCGGTGTTTCACCCGAACGTATGGCAACCGAGATAATCGGCATACCTGATTGACTTAAATCAGACACCATTGGCGAGGTTAAATTGCATACCCCGCACCATGTCGCCCAAAAATAAACCAATACCGGTTTTTCCTTACTTAGTTCTGCCAATGAAACGCTTTCACCATTAACTAAAGTGTGTTGTTCTAATAGCACAGGTGCAAGGGTTTGCGGCTTGCGCCACAAGTCCATGACGGTAAAGGCAACAAATAAAATAACCGCCAGAACAATAATTTCTTTAGACCACTTTTTTAGTCTATTCATAAGGTTATTAACCAACTTTTCTTCAAATAGCCCAAACTTAAGATGTAAAAAACCAAAACATTCAACTGAAATGAATGCTTTGCTATTTAAAAAATACATTGTTTCCTAATGCTTTTCCCTCAAACTTATCCTCTAAATAATTCGGGTTGTGGCTAGGCGGCAAACGAGACTATTGTGGGGAGCATACACAAGTAAGTGACCCACGTAGTCAAGAGCAGCCAACAACGCCACAGCGCGAACTATGACAAGGACGAGGAATTATTTCAGCTTAGCGAGCTGCTCCTTCACCACCTCTTCAAACTGCTGAGCATCAATGGCCCCTGGGATCATCTCATCGCCCACTAGCGTCGCTGGCGTTCCATTCACCCCAAGTTTTTCCGCTAACATCATGTTTGTGCGGATGCCTTCACGGCTTTTCTCACTCGCTTTGAGCTTATCGTTACCCGTTGCTTTGAGCGCATCTTTGATATTTGCATCTGACAGCATGCCTTGTTTTTGCATGAATTTATGATGCAGCGCTTCGAATGCTTTCGGGTCTTCTTGCCAGAGAGTCATGGTCAGTTGTGCTGAATCTAATGATGTTTGGCCTTTGAATGGTAAATACTTGATCACTACCGCTACGTCATCTGGGTATTTTTTCACGATATCCATCAGTTGCGGGTCAAAACGTTTGCAATATGGGCAGTTAAAATCGGTAAAGTTAACTAACACCAATTTGGCATCTTTTTTACCTATGCGCGGGCTTGTTGGGTCGTTAAATAAGGCATTTTGCTCCGCTTTTAACGTTTCTTTCATCTGCGCTTGTTGTTTTTCGCCTTGCTTCGCTTGCAGCGCGACAATGGCTTCTTCTAGAATTTCTGGGTTTTCAACTAAGGTATCACGCACTAATTTACGCACTTGCGCTTCTTGGTCTGCCGTTAATGGGGCTGCTTGTGCTGTTGCACCAATCATAAGTGATGAGAACAGAACAGCTAAAATTGTTTTTTTCATTTTGAGGCTCCTTTGGCCTGATCCATAACTGAGATTAACGATTCACGGTCAAGTAATGTTGACAGAACTTCGCCGCCGGCCAAGTTAGGGCCATAGATTTGATTAAAAGGTACCGCAACTTGCCCACGTTTTTGCAAGAATGCAGTGATTTCAGGAGACGGTTTCGTCCAATCTCCCCGCAATGCGACAACATCCGGCTCACCTAACAGTTGCTGAATATCATCTCTTAACAATACATTATATTTGTTCGCCTTACAGGTCACGCACCACTCTGCAGTGACATCAATAAAGACGCGCTTGTTTTGCGCTAAGGCATCGGTGATAGCCTGCTCAGTCAACGGTTGCCAATTTACCGTATCTTTCACTAACGAACGGCTTCCCGTCTGCTGCCCTTGAGTCATCCAAACAAAAGCGCCCGCAAACAGTGCAAATAACACCAATGGGAAAATAGCTGCTTTTATCCCTTTTTTGATAGCAATAAACACCACCAATAAGACCAAGAATGCGATCGCAATCGAGGTGGAATACGTTGCACCAAAATGAGGAATTAATAAGCTAATTAACCATAGGCTAGACACTAACATCATCAGACCAAGCACAGCACGCAATTTCAGCATCCATGTGCCTGGTTTCGGAAGTAATTTCGCAATAGTTGGAAAAGCGGCAATCAGTAACCAAGGTAGGCTCATCCCAACACCCAATGCTGTAAAAATTAACCATAATTCACTCATTGGTGCGGCGAGGGCAAAGGCCACTGCGGTGCCCAAAAATGGTGCAGAACATGGGGTCGCTAATAAGGTAGCAAATACCCCTTGCCAGAAATGCCCACTGTTACCATGGCCACCTGCTGTCGCAAGGCGTGTGTTCGCTTTACTACCGAGGTTAATTTCGAATAAACCGAATAAATTGGCTGTAAACAGTGCAGTGACTAGCACCATAAAGCCAATAAACCACGGATTTTGGAACTGAATCCCCCAGCCAACAGCCTGCTGGCCAACACGTAATAGGGTCATCAACAGGGCGAGTAACCAGAAGGAAACTAAGATCCCAGAGGAAGAGAGTAAAAACTGGCGGCGAATGGTTTTTTGTTCACCTTGTGGCACCATCAGCACGGAGCCTAGTTTCATTGCAAGCACAGGGAGAACGCATGGCATCAAGTTAAGAATTAACCCGCCAACCACCGCAAACAATACCACTTGCCACAACGAAATTGCACTGCCCGCACCATTTTGACTAATTGAACCAGTAAATGGTGTTACTTCACTGCTTATTTGCTGGGAAATATCACCGTCGGTGACCACAAATGAGACAGTTTTGCCTGTTAAGTTAGGCGATGCATCCCCCCAGTCATCACTTACATCTATAGTTGCAGTAAGATTGTTCCCTGATGTTTTGATCACTGGTACACCTAAAACAGCGCCATCGACTACATCAGTGAAAATATTGGGTTTAATCCATGCACTACCTGAATTTTTTTGCAGCTCAATAACCAGTTTTTCATTCGCAAAACCCGCTTTGGCTTGCTCGACTAAGCCACTTGTAGGCGGTACGGCGCCTTTGGCTTGGTTAAACGCCCACGTAAAATCAGCGGGAGCGGGCTCAGTTAAATCGAGTTCGAAAGGATAATCGGTTAAAATACAGACATTACTACAGGTCGATAGTGTTAACACACCCGATAATTTATCAAGTTTGTCTGAACTAGAAACTGTGATGGGAAATACAATATCCCCCATATAACCTTGGGTTGATACCCCTGCCACATCAAAACGCCCTGGCGCAGGCCACTGCCAATCGATTGTTTCTACGGGACTTGACCAAGCGATTTCAGGTGCAACGCCCCCTTCTCCCGGTGAGCGCCAATAAGTCTTCCAGCCATCATCGAGCTTCACATCTAGCAAAACATCAATTTTGCCGTCGTCCTGTTGAGTCGAACTCAGCAAGCGCACTTGTGCATGCATTGGGGTGTTATCACTCATCCACCCGGTTTTTGCAGGTTGCAACCACCCCGTATCCGCAGCCTGTAAGCTGCTAGAAAATAAAGTAAATAAAACCAAAAATGAATTAATTAAAAAACGCATTGTTTCCTCCAGAATAAATTACACCAACGAATTGAAATTCGTTGTGCGCTAATTCCGAAGATTACAAAATTGTAAGTGTCGTCTGACTCTTGGAGGGGCATGTTTTTCTTCATTGTTTGCTCTAGATATAAATAGATTAGTGCAAAATACCATTAATGCAGCTAAAGCAAGAAACATAAAGAAGAAAGGTTCAATAACAGCAGGCAGCAACGTGATTAATGATTTAGCACTAAGCTCGCAACTGGAAAGATGTGTGCCACTATCATTCTGTTCTAATTGAGATTTGTCTATATAAGAAAGGTTAGAACCCGCATTGTTTTGTGCTTGAACTAAAACATTTGGCACAAAAAAATTGGCAAATAGACGCTCTCCGACGGCTCGCTGATTCATACAAATCAATACCATCAGACAGGCGAATATCACTAATCCTTTACCTAATTTTAAATGCCTGTTCATGCGTTTCTCGGTATATCTTCCTGAAATAACACCAATTAAACAACTTTAGCAATAATAACGATGGAGATCGAACTTTGACTAAAACCGCTATGCCATCTATAAGTTAAATGGAGGTTACATCTTACACAGCAAAACGTTCCGTACAAGTAGCATCATCTAACTTTACAAATACATTTCCCTTTTTGATAAACAAAAATTCACCTATCTCTAAAACTCGGCACAGAAATTGCTACATCTTATACAGAAATGAAAGTGACGATAGCTTGCACCCTAACAGTGCACGATTATCAGTTTTAAGCAATTTTTAGTCGTTATTCATCATATTAGTGCGCTGATTCAAGAATGCACCAAATAATATGCGAGATAGCTCCCGAAATTGAAACAATCCATTTTCATTAATTAACAAATTTAATTACTTTTTAACAATAATAAAACATACAGCCGATGATCGTGGCATTATCGAAATCCTCGATACATCAGCAAATACAACACAACAAAGCCAACGTCATTCAAGTGTGACCTCGTTCCATGGTAGGGAACATTTGAAATATGGCGGGTTTACACCGATGTTTTAAAGGAGCTGTAATTATGCGTATAAGTAAGCTTGTATTATCGATGATGATTTTAGGTGCAACCTGCGCGGTTCAAGCAGACGAGCTAAACGGTACTCTGAAAAAAATCAAAGACAACGGTGTGATTGTTGTAGGTCACCGTGAGTCCTCCGTGCCATTTTCTTATTATGACAATAACCAAAAAGTCGTTGGCTATTCACAGGACTACTCAAACGAAATCGTTGATGCAGTGAAGAAAAAATTGAATATGCCTGATCTACAAGTGAAGTTAATCCCAATTACTTCGCAAAACCGTATTCCATTACTGCAAAATGGCACCTTTGACTTCGAATGTGGTTCAACCACCAATAACGTAGAAAGACAAAAACAAGCGGCATTCTCCAACACAATTTTCGTGGTGGGTACACGCTTACTCACTAAGAAAGATTCTGGCGTCAAAGATTTTGCTGATTTAGCAGGGAAAAACGTTGTTGTGACCTCAGGTACAACATCTGAAATCCTGTTAAATCAATTAAATGACGAAAAGAACATGAAAATGCGCATTATCAGCGCCAAAGACCATGGTGATTCATTCCGTACTTTAGAGTCAGGCCGTGCTGTCGCCTTTATGATGGACGATGCACTGTTAGCGGGTGAACGTGCGAAAGCGAAAAAACCTGAAATTTGGGAAATCGTTGGTAAGCCACAAACTGAAGAAGCCTATGGCTGTATGTTGCGCAAAGATGACCCGCAATTCAAAGCGCTGGTCGATGAAACTATCGCAACTGCACAAACCTCGGGCAAAGCTGAAAAATCCTTCGACCGTTGGTTTAACCAACCTATCCCACCAAAAAATCTGAATCTGAAATTTACTTTGTCCGATGAAATGAAAGCACTGTTTAAAGCGCCAAATGACAAAGCACTAAACTAATAAAAAAGACAAACAGGGTGTTACTGGAAGTAAGGGTTGCAAGGCGGTCGTTCCCCGCCTTGCTCACTCTTCGCAGTATTCGGGACAATCTAATTGCCCACAGGAAGTCAAAATTATGTCAATTAATTGGAATTGGGGGATTTTCCTTCAGGAAGCCCCGTTTGGGAATACCACCTATTTAGGGTGGTTAATATCTGGCCTAGAAGTCACTGTCACACTTTCTATTTGCGCATGGATTATCGCATTCTTAGTTGGTTCATTCTTCGGTATTTTACGTACAGTCCCTAACCGCTTTTTAGCCTTTTTAGGTACCGCTTATGTGGAATTATTCCGTAACGTGCCACTCATCGTGCAATTCTTCACATGGTATTTAGTGATCCCTGAGCTGCTTCCGCGCTCTATTGGCGATTGGTTTAAAATGGAGTTAGATCCTAACTACCAATTCTTTATTTCCTCAATGTTATGCCTTGGATTATTTACAGCAGCACGTATGACCGAGCAAGTACGCGCCGCAATCCAATCCCTGCCTAGAGGGCAAAAAAGTGCGGCGTTAGCCATGGGGCTAACCTTGCCACAAACCTATCGCTACGTGCTATTGCCAAATGCATATCGCGTGATTTTGCCACCAATGACCTCAGAAATGTTGAACTTAGTGAAAAACTCCGCCATTGCCTCCACCATTGGCTTAGTCGATATGGCGGCGCAAGCAGGTAAGCTGCTCGATTACTCGGCTCATGCATGGGAATCATTCACTGCAATCACATTAGCTTATGTAGGTATTAACGTCGTCATTATGATTTTGATGACGCTATTAGAGCGCAAAGTTCGCTTACCTGGCACATTAGGAGGGCGATAAGATGATTTATGATTTTGACTGGAGCTCAATTGCCCCAAGCATGCCCTTCTTAATTGATGGCTTTATTGTGACAGCTAAAATCACGGTAACCGCTATTGTGGTCGGAATTTTATGGGGAACCGTATTGGCGGTAATGCGTTTATCGACCTTCAAGCCAATTAGCTGGTTTGCTGCGCTGTATGTCAATACGTTCCGTTCCATTCCACTGGTTATGGTCTTGTTATGGTTCTATTTAATCGTTCCTAGCTTATTGCAAAATGTTCTAGGCTTATCACCAAAAAATGATATTCGTTTGATTTCAGCAATGATAGCCTTCTCTCTTTTTGAAGCGGCTTATTACTCCGAAATTATTCGGGCAGGTATTCAAAGTATTTCCCGAGGTCAAGCCTCTGCTGCATTAGCACTAGGCATGACACAAATGCAAACCATGAGACTCGTCGTGCTACCACAAGCATTTAAAGCGATGGTGCCACTGTTATTAACGCAGGGTATTGTGTTATTTCAGGATTCATCCCTTGTGTATGTCCTGAGCTTAACCGACTTCTTCCGTACCGCCACAAACATTGGTGAGCGAGATGGCACGCAGGTAGAGATGGTACTGTTTGCAGGTCTGGTGTACTTTATTATCAGTTTTGGCGCTTCAATGTTAGTGAATTATCTTAAGAAAAGGACTGTTTCATGATTACCCTGAAAAATGTCTCTAAATGGTATGGCCAATTTCAGGTGCTGACAGACTGCACAACTGAAGTTAAAAAAGGCGAAGTTGTGGTAGTTTGCGGGCCATCTGGTTCGGGTAAATCCACATTAATAAAAACAGTGAATGGTTTGGAACCTATTCAGCAGGGTGAGATTTTTGTGAATGATATTCAGGTCAATAGCAAAAAAACAGACCTTGCGAAACTGCGTTCTAAAGTAGGAATGGTATTCCAACACTTTGAATTATTCCCACATTTATCCATTATTGAAAATCTGACATTAGCGCAAGTTAAGGTCCTTAATCGCGATAAAAAAGCGGCTGAAGCTAAAGGTTTGAAGCTGTTGGAGCGTGTTGGCTTATCCAGCCATGCAAATAAGTTCCCAGCACAGCTTTCAGGTGGTCAGCAGCAACGTGTGGCTATCGCTCGCGCTCTTTGCATGGACCCAATTGCGATGCTGTTTGATGAGCCAACATCAGCACTTGACCCTGAAATGATCAACGAAGTGCTTGATGTTATGGTGGAACTCGCCAATGAGGGTATGACCATGATGGTGGTCACCCACGAAATGGGCTTCGCCAAAAAAGTGGCTAATCGCGTGATTTTTATGGATGAAGGTAAGATTGTTGAAGACAGCAAGAAAGAAGACTTTTTTGCTAACCCACAATCCGACCGCGCCAAAGATTTCTTGGCGAAAATTCTGCATTAATTTTTTACAGGGAGCCATTTGGCTCCCTCCTCTTCAGGTCACAATTTCGCACCGATTCACACACCAAATTGCGATTATTCATGGATAAAAATCCACAACAACTCGATGAATTTGAAATAGTTCAAGAAACCACTACCATTTACCTGACTTTTTAGTTAAGTTGTTTGGTCATCAGAGTAAAATATACTGACTCCGTTCCCCGAAAAGCAATATCCAGCTTCCCCCGTAGGTTCAGCTAATCAACTATTGTTGTTTTCGGTAAGGATCCGCTATGCTATGCGGATCTTAATTAAGAAAGACATTCACGCTACAGATGTAGCCTTTATTCACCATAGGATTATCGGTGCCATGCAAGAACAATATCGTCCAGAAGATATAGAGCCTAAAGTACAGCGTCACTGGGATGAAAAAGCAACTTTCAAAGTGACTGAAGACAACAGCAAAGAGAAATACTACTGCCTGTCCATGCTACCTTACCCTTCTGGTCGACTACACATGGGCCACGTACGTAACTACACCATTGGTGACGTAATTTCCCGCTACCAACGCATGTTGGGGAAAAACGTTCTCCAGCCGATTGGTTGGGATGCGTTTGGTCTACCCGCTGAAGGCGCTGCGGTTAAAAACAACACTGCACCTGCACCTTGGACATACGCCAATATTGATTATATGAAAGGCCAACTGAAAATGTTGGGCTTTGGTTATGATTGGGATCGCGAAGTCACCACTTGTACCCCTGAATATTACCGTTGGGAACAATGGTTCTTCACTAAGTTATATGAAAAAGGCTTAGTGTATAAAAAAACTTCAGCGGTTAACTGGTGCCCACATGACTTAACCGTTCTGGCGAACGAGCAAGTAGTTGATGGCTGCTGCTGGCGTTGTGACACCCCAGTTGAACGTAAAGAAATTCCACAGTGGTTTATTAAAATCACCGATTACGCAGAAGAGCTGCTCAACGATCTGGATAAATTAGAAGATTGGCCTGAGCAAGTTAAAACCATGCAACGCAATTGGATTGGCCGCTCTGAAGGGACTGAAATTACCTTTAACGTCGCGGATCGTGCTGAAACCTTAACCGTTTACACCACTCGTCCAGATACCTTTATGGGTGCAACCTATGTCGCCGTTGCTGCAGGCCATCCTCTGGCAAAAGAAGCGGCAGCAAACAACGCTGAATTAGCCCAATTTATTGATGAATGCCGTAACACCAAAACCGCAGAAGCGGATATGGCGACCATGGATAAAAAAGGCATGGCGACAGGTTTGTATGTTATCCACCCATTAACCCAAGAGAAATTACCGATTTGGGTCGCTAACTTCGTATTAATGGAATACGGCACTGGTGCGGTCATGGCGGTTCCTGCTCACGACCAACGTGACTGGGAATTTGCTCACAAATACAATTTGCCAATCAAAGCCGTCATTGCTGATGCAGAAGGTAACGAGCCTGATTTAACTGAAGAAGCCATGACAGAGAAAAATTCCCTGATTAACTCAGGTGAATTTAGTGGCTTAGATAACGAAGCTGGCTTTAATGCGATTTCTGACAAACTGGTTGCTTTAGGTGCTGGCCAACGCAAAGTGAATTATCGCTTACGCGACTGGGGCGTTTCTCGTCAACGTTACTGGGGCGCACCAATCCCAATGGCTACATTGGAAGATGGCACTGTCGTTCCTGTTCCTGAAGATCAACTGCCGGTCATTTTACCTGAAGACGTTGTGATGAATGGTATCACCAGCCCGATTAAAGCGGATCCTGAGTGGGCAAAAATCACCATTGATGGTCAGCCAGCGCTGCGTGAAACTGATACCTTCGATACCTTTATGGAGTCGTCTTGGTACTACGCTCGTTATACATGCCCACAACACGATGAAGGCATGTTAGACCCAACCGCGGCAAACTATTGGTTACCTGTAGACCAATATATCGGTGGTATCGAACACGCTATCATGCACCTTATGTATTTCCGCTTCTTCCACAAACTGATGCGTGATGCAGGCTTAGTAAACTCCGATGAACCCGCTAAACGCTTACTGTGCCAAGGTATGGTTTTAGCTGATGCGTTCTATTACACCGGAAGTGACGGCCAACGTGTTTGGGTTTCTCCAGCAGAAGCGATTGTTGAGCGTGACGATAAAAACCGTATTGTTAAAGCCGTAGACGCAGAAGGCCATGAACTGGTTTATACTGGTATGAGCAAAATGTCTAAGTCGAAAAACAACGGTATTGACCCGCAATTAATGGTCGAAAAATACGGTGCTGATACCGTTCGTCTGTTTATGATGTTCGCTGCTCCACCGGAGTTAACCCTTGAGTGGCAAGAATCGAGCGTTGAAGGGGCTAACCGTTTCGTTCGTCGCGTCTGGCGTTTAGTGCATGAACACACACAAAAAGGTGCAGTTTCACCTTTAGATATCAATGCATTAACCCCTGAACAAAAAGATTTACGTCGTGACTTACACAAAACTATCGCGAAAGTGACTGATGACGTGGGTCGCCGTTATGCATTCAATACTGCTATCGCTGCTATCATGGAATTCATGAACAAATTGGTTCGTGCACCACAAGAAAGCGAACAAGACCGTGCATTAGTGCAAGAGTCTCTTGAAGCAATTACCTTGATGCTTAACCCTATTATTCCACACGTTTGCTTCGAAATGTGGAAAGCGCTGGGCCATCAAGAAGATGTTGATTTTGCAAACTGGCCTATCGCTGATGAAAAAGCCATGATTGATGACACCAAATTGGTTGTCGTTCAGGTCAATGGTAAAGTCCGCGGGCGTATTACCGTACCAGCTGATGCAAATCAGGAATTTGTTTTGGATATGGCTCAAAAAGAGTCAAGCGTCGCGAAATACCTTGAAGAAGTGAGTATTCGCAAAGTAATCTATGTACCAGGCAAATTGCTGAACCTTGTTGTAGGTTGATATTAGGTTGTTGGCTGATAAGGAGGCCAGGTGCGTTATCTGATAACTTTATTTTTGAGTCTTGCGGTGCTAGTCACCGCAGGTTGCGGTTTTCGTTTACAAGGAACAACACAAATTCCTGAAGAATTGAAAACATTGCAACTGAGTTCAAACGACCCATACGGCTACCTTACGCGTGCTCTTCGGGAACAATTGCGTCTCAATAACGTGACAATTCTCGAAACAGGTAACGCGAGCGTCCCTATTTTGAAAATCACCGGTTCCAGTGAAAACACCGAAACGGTCTCAATTTATCAAGATGGTAAAGCTGCCGAGAAACAATTAACGTTCACTATGAATGCGCAAGTTTTAATGCCAGATGGTGCGATTTACCCGCTGCAAAGCCGCGTAGAACGTACTTTCTTTGACAACCCGTTAGAAGCACTTGCAAAAGATGCGGAAAAAGAGATTGTTAGGCAAGAAATGCAAGAGCAAGCGGCACGCAACATCGTCCGTAAGTTACTGTTGGTTCACTCAGCTGAACTTGAAAAAGCGAAAACTCAAGCTGCTGAAGCTAACACTCAACCATAATGACACGTATTTACCCTGAACAGCTGGCCTCTTCGTTACAAGAGTCTCTAAGAGGCCGCTATTTAATTTGGGGCAATGAGCCCCTCCTTCTTCAAGAAAGTCAGGATGCGATTCGCAAAGCCGCTATTGAGCAGGGTTTCGAAGAGCATTTTACTTTCGCCCTTGAGCAAAACACGGATTGGGATGAAATTTTTAGCCTGTGCCAAGCACTGAGCTTATTCGCCAGCCGTCAAACGCTCACCTTACTGCTCCCTGAAAATGGCCCCAATGCGGCTATGGCAGAAAAATTAAACCAGCTTTCCCAATTATTGCATGCTGATTTACTGTTAGTGCTGCGTGGGCACAAGTTAACCAAAGCCCAAGAAAACAGTGCATGGTTTAAGGCAATTAGCCAAGATGCGATTTATGTCAGTTGTTTAACACCTGAATATCAACGCTTACCTCAATGGGTATCTAAACGCGCTTACAGTATGCGGTTATCCCTCGAAGCAGAAGCAAACCAGTTGCTTTGCTATTGTTATGAAGGGAATTTATTAGGGTTAGCACAAGCCCTTGAACGACTTTCATTGCTCTATCCAGACGGCAAATTGACCTACCCTCGAGTCGAAAGCGCGGTGAATGATTCCGCTCACTTTACGCCGTTTCATTGGGTTGATGCCCTCTTAGCAGGCAAATCTCGTCGCTCATGGCATATTCTTGAGCAACTACAACATGAAGATGTTGAACCTGTTATTTTGCTACGCTCAATCCAACGGGAGTTGATGTTGTTGATTACCTTAAAACGCCAATCAACAACCACATCGTTAAAAACCTTATTTGATCAACACAAGGTCTGGCAAAACCGTCGTGGAGTGATGACTGAAGCCTTGCAGCGTTTGAGCTTACATCAATTACAATCTGCGTTAATGCTACTTACCCAAGCAGAACTTCATATTAAGCAAGATTTTAGCCATTCTGCATGGCCTGATCTTCAATCCCTGTCTATGTTGCTATGTGGCAAAGCATTCGCAGAGAATTTTATTCATGGCTAATAAGTACACCCCAAAGGAAAATACGCTTGGCTTGCAAGCGTTATTTGGCGGGACATTCGACCCAATCCATTATGGTCATTTGCGCCCGGTTCAAGCACTCGCAGAGCAAGTTGGGTTGCAGAAAGTTCTTTTGCTGCCTAACCACGTTCCTCCACATCGTCCACAGCCTGAAGCAAGCCCATCCCAGCGATTGGAAATGGTGAAATTAGCCATTCAGGACAACCCGTTATTTACGATTGACACACGGGAACTCGAAAAAAATTCGCCCTCTTATACTATTGAAACACTAACCGAATTACGCCAAGAAATGGGCGTAGCACAACCCCTAGCTTTTATTATTGGGCAAGATTCGTTGCTTTCCATTAATACGTGGCATGGGTGGGATAAAATACTAGATAACTGCCATTTATTGGTTTGCTCACGTCCGGGGTATGCAGCACAGTTTACCGACCCGAAAATGCAGGCATGGCTTTCACAACATAAAACAACGCAGCCTGAAAAATTACGCAGCACCCCTCATGGTTATATTTTTTTAGGGGATACTCCGCTTATTAATATTTCCGCTACAGATATCCGTCAAAAATTAATGGCTGGCGATAGCTGTCGCGATTTAATTCCAGAAGCTGTTTTGCAGTATATTCACCAACAAGGCCTTTACCAACGATAAGGGCTTTCCCTTAATACATCGCAATTAGGGTAAGGTGCAAAGAAATATTGTTCCTGAAGGTAGTTATCTGGATATTGCTGCAACAGTTGCTGCATCATCATTAATGGCCGATTAATAGGCAAATTCCCTTCTCGATAATCATTAATTAGCCACAGCAACCGTTTTTTTTCATCTTGCGTCGCTTTGTGTTTAAAATAGCCTTGCATATGACTAAGGGCGTTTACTTGAATATTTTTAGGTGCAACGGTCGCAAATATTTCCATCAAGCACGCTTTATATTGATTAAAAAATAACGTCAGGTCACTGCCTTTGCGAATATTCGCCACTATGCGGCCTGTTAATTGGTACCCTACAGGGGAGTAGGCCATAATCAAATATTTATGACGACTATGGAATTGGATTATTTCATGATGAGTTAACTGCTGTTGCAAATATTCAAGCCGCTGCAAAGTATATAACTGGGTTAAAAAAGCATCCCAATGGTCTATATCTTGCAGTTTATCCTCGGTTAAAATAGGGATATTCGCCGGAAATAACCCAATTAACTCGGATAGACTCTGTGTTGGACAAACCACCCCCAACGCACCACTTGCACAAGAAATACGCGATAGATTCGTTATGGATTCCACAATAGGGGCGATGTCATCCTGCATTTTTGCCGAGATGTGATTAATCCCTTCAAAAATAAAAACTTGTGGCTTAACTATTTGCACTCTATCCATCCCATTCTAAAATATTTGTTAAGGTAAGAATTTCTTTTATTATTTTGTAAAGTTAACACAAACTTCTTGCCCAAATGAGCAGATATCCCTATAAATTTCACTTCAAAATGAATAAAAAAGAATTTAGCCGATTTTTCTTAAAATCTAAGGTAAAATGACTCTGCTGAAAATGAGTCTAATTCGTTTATTGGCAGCAAACTATTTGTCTATAAACTACAAACAGTATTTAACATTCTATTCTGTTTGTTTGAATAAAAGGTGAACCTTTTGCAAGGAACTGAACTCCAAAAATTTATTATCGAAAGCCTTGATGATGCGAAAGCCGAAGATATCATCACTATCGATGTTCAAGGGAAATCAAGTATTACTGACCAGATGATCATCTGCACAGGAACCTCGAGCCGTCATTTGATGTCTGTTGCTGACAGGTTGATTGATGCTTGCCGTAAAAATGGGTTAATGCCATTAGGCGTTGAAGGGCAAGGGATTTCTGATTGGATTGTTGTTGATCTTGGCGATGCCATTGTTCACATCATGCAAGATGAAAGTCGCCGTATGTATGAATTAGAAAAACTCTGGAGCTGAGGTTGAAATTACAGCTCATCGCCGTTGGAACAAAAATGCCGGACTGGGTTCAGACCGGCTTTATGGATTATCTCCACCGTTTCCCTAAAGATATGCCGTTTGAATTAACGGAAGTGCCTGCAGGAAAACGTGGGAAAAATGCAGATATCAAGCGTATTTTGGAAAAAGAAGGCGAGTTAATGCTTGCCGCGGTAGGAAAAGGGAATCGCATTGTTACACTGGATATTCCAGGTGACCGCTGGGATACCCCAAAACTGGCTGTCCAGCTTGATAAATGGAAACAAGATGGTCGCAATATCAGTTTGTTGATTGGTGGCCCAGAAGGCCTTGCGCCTGCTTGCAAAGAGGCAGCGGAGCAAAGTTGGTCCTTATCGCCACTAACGCTACCACACCCTCTCGTTCGTGTCCTTGTTGCCGAAAGTCTTTATCGGGCATGGAGTATTACGACTAATCACCCTTATCACAGGGAATAGTCAGGTTTGAATATGTTCAAAATGGCAATGGGATGAAAACACAACGCACCCCTTTTCGCGACCATACCGCTGAATCCGTCTTATTTATTCGCCGAGCGCTAATTGCCTTCGGCGTGATTGTTATTTTGACTGCTATCCTTGTCACCAACTTACATCATCTGCAAATTGTTCGTCATGAAGACTATCAAACTCGTTCAAATGATAACCGAATTAAATTAGTCCCCATTGCACCAAGCCGCGGAATTATTTATGACAGACGCGGAACACAACTTGCGCTTAACAGCACATTTTATCAGCTTGAAATCATCCCTGAAAAAGTCGACGATTTAAAAGACACACTAGAAAAACTGCGTGATGTCGTCGATTTAACGGATGAAGACATCACCAATTTTGAAAAAGAGCGTAAACGCTCCCGCCGTTTTACCTCTATCGCACTGAAAACTCAGCTTAATGAAGTTCAGGTAGCTCGCTTCGCGGTCAATCAATACCGTTTTCCCGGTTTAGAAGTCAAAAGCTACCAGCGCCGTTCTTACCCTTATGGCTCCGCATTAACTCACGTGATTGGCTACGTCGCAAAAATTAACGATAAAGACGTAGAGCGTTTGGATAAAGAAGGCGTATTACCAAACTATGCCGCGAGCCACGATATTGGTAAGTTAGGTATTGAACGCTATTATGAAGATATCTTACACGGGAAAACAGGCTATGAAGAGGTTGAGGTCAATAGCCGTGGTCGTGTGATCCGCCAATTACATGAGCAGCCACCACAAGCAGGGCGCGATATCTACCTGACTATCGACCTAGAGCTGCAAACTTATATCGAAAAACTGTTAACCACCAGCCGTGCCGCTGTCGTTGTAACGGATCCGCGCAATGGTGAAATACTGGCGCTAGTGTCAAATCCAAGTTATGACTCAAACTTGTTTGTTAATGGTATTTCAAGTAAAGATTACCAAGCGCTACTCAATAACCCAGATAGGCCACTGATAAATCGTACCACCCAAGGGCTCTATCCTCCTGCATCGACGGTAAAACCGTTTATTTCAGTCGCCGCGCTAAGCGAAAACGTGATCACACCAAATACCACTATCTTTGATCCTGGTTGGTGGCAACTTCCTGGCTCAGAAAAACGTTACCGAGACTGGAAGCGTTGGGGACACGGCAAATTGAATGTCGTCAAATCCATTGTCGAGTCAGCGGATACTTTCTTCTACCAAGTTGCTTATGATATGGGGATAGACCGTCTTTCTGCTTGGATGACGCGTTTTGGTTTTGGGGAATATACGGGGATTGACCTTGCCGAAGAACGTTCGGGCATCATGCCAACCCGTGAATGGAAGCAAAAACGCTATAAAAAGCCATGGTATCAAGGAGACACAATCCCTGTTGGGATCGGGCAAGGTTACTGGACCGCAACACCAATCCAGATGTCGAAAGCATTGATGACGCTAATCAATGATGGGCAAGTGAAAACCCCTCACCTGCTGTATGGTACAAAGTTGGGTAACGCGATGGTGCCGTACGAAGACAAAGAAACTAAACAAATTGGCGATATCCATTCGGGATATTGGGAGCTCGCTAAACACGGTATGTATGGTGTTGCCAATGCACCGAACGGTACAGGCCGCCGCAGCTTTATCGGCACGCCATATAAAGTGGCGGCAAAATCAGGGACTGCGCAGGTATTCAGTTACGAAACCTATAATGCAAGTAAGCTGGCAGAACATTTACGTGACCACAAATTAATGATTGCCTATGCGCCTTATGATAAACCCACCATTGCTGTCGCGATTATTTTAGAAAACGGCGGTGCAGGCCCTGCGGTCGGCGATATTGTTCGCCAAATATTTGACCATGTATTGCTCGGTGATAACCGAACTGAAGTTGTCTCATCGGCAACGGGGGCGGGGGAAGATCGTTAATGATTGTTTTAAGAACCTTTTTTGTGAGCAATAAAGATTATGACTGACGATAAGAGACAAAATTCATTATCAACACGTCTACACATAGATGTGCCTATGTTATTGATCATTATTGCCTTACTTGCTTACAGTGCATTTATCATGTGGAGCGCCAGTGGGCAAGACCCAGAGATGATGGAAAGAAAGCTTGGGCAAATCGCCACTGGCTTTATTGTCATGATTGTGATGGCACAAATTCCCCCTCGCATGTATGAAAGCTGGGCGCCGCACTTGTTTATTTTTTGTGTCATTTTACTGATTTTCGTCGATGTATTTGGCCAAATCAGTAAAGGGGCTCAACGCTGGTTAGATTTAGGCTTTGTGCGTTTTCAACCCTCCGAAATCGCCAAAATAGCCGTTCCTTTGATGGTGGCTCGCTTTATGAACCGCGATTCTTGCCCACCATCGTTTAAAAATACACTGATTGCCTTAGTGCTAATTTTTGTTCCAACACTGTTAGTTGCCGCCCAGCCTGACCTTGGAACCTCGATTTTAGTTGCAACTTCAGGGCTGTTCGTTCTATTTCTTGCGGGTATGAGCTGGCGGCTTATTGCTGTCGCAGCCATCGCATTAGCTGCCTTTATCCCGCTGTTATGGTTCTTCTTGATGCATGATTATCAAAGAGCCCGCGTGATGATGCTACTCGACCCTGAAACTGACCCATTAGGCGCAGGTTATCATATCATCCAATCTAAAATTGCCATTGGCTCTGGTGGGCTTATGGGCAAAGGTTGGTTACATGGTACACAATCTCAACTCGAGTTCTTACCCGAAAGGCATACCGACTTTATTTTTGCTGTTCTGGCAGAAGAACTTGGCTTGATTGGTGTTCTTATTCTCCTAGGGCTGTATATCCTGCTGATCATTCGTGGGCTGTATATTGCCGCCAGTGCACAGAATACATTTGGCCGAGTTATGGTTGGCGGGCTGATCTTGATCCTTTTTGTTTATGTATTTGTTAATATAGGCATGGTAAGTGGTATATTACCCGTTGTTGGCGTCCCCCTTCCCTTGGTAAGTTACGGGGGGTCTGCGTTAATAGTGTTAATGGCTGGGTTCGGTATTATCATGTCGATACATACACACCGAAAATTTCTATCCAAAAGTTTATAAAATGAGGCTTAGTATGCGTTTACAATGGATAATGCTTGGCATCACTGCCGCGCTACTCAGTGGCTGTGTGACAGAAGACGTTAAGCAGGCACCTCAAGTGCCCACAAATGTGCCAACCCAAGATGTACTAGGTGCAGAGCCTCATTATGAGCCATATCACCCAACGGCGAATAACGACTATTCCCGTAATGGCCAGCAATATCAAATTGTTCGCGACCCTGCTCAGTTTTCACAAGTCGGTTATGCTTCCATTTATGGCGCTGAATCTACGGGTAATATGACCGCAATTGGCGAACGCATAAACCCAGTAGAATTAACCGCGGCACACCCGACTTTACCCATCCCAAGCTATGTTCGCATTACCAATATGATGAATGGTCGTATGATGGTGGTTCGTGTTAATGACCGCGGCCCTTATGTTCCGGGTAAAAGCATTGCGGTTTCCCGTGCAACGGCAGATCGCTTAAATTTAATGCCAACGACAAAAATCAAAATTGATGCAATTGCGGTCGCGCAAGATGGCAGTTTATCGGGTGCAGGCACCATCGGCTCGAACTTTGTTAAACAAAGCTATGCTCTACCGGGTCGCCCACAATTAGGCTCAGGCCCAATGGGCACGCCTGTAATGGAAAACTTACCAACGCCAGAAAATGCACTGCCTGTTCAACAACCTAAAGAGCCAATGCAGCCAACCATGCCAGATATGAGTTTGCAAACGCCAACGCCTGCACCTCAAGCTGCGAGTGAAGAAGCGGTACCAGAACGCGGCTTTTTAGTTCAAGCAGGGGCAATTAGCAGCCAAACAAATGCACAATCGATGCTGAATGAGTTAAAAACCCAGTTTAATGTGCCTGGTCGCCTACAGCCTTACAATGGAATTTACCGCGTGCAATTGGGGCCATTTAGCACCAGACAACAAGCTGTCGAGGTTCAAGGGCGTTTACAGTCCGAACGAAACCAAGCGTCGATGGTTGTCGCACCTTAAGACTTCAAATACGTGAAGTGGTGTGAAATAACGCCACTTCGGGTATGAAAAAGATAAAATGCAATAAAATGATTGGCGCAATGTAAAAGGGGCTTTTTTGTTCACTCACTCTTTTGCTACACTGCGCCTCCTTGTGTTAACCGAATTTCGGATGTAATGGTACAACCATGAATAATGTCGCTCCATCACGCATCGTGCGTCATACTGTGCTAGGTTCCGCACTGCTGCTTTTGACTGCAAATATTGCAACTGCTAATGAAACTTTTCCAAATACCTCAATTCCTGCGGCACCACCTATCGATGCCGAAGCTTACATTCTGATTGATTATAATTCAGGAAAAGTCCTCGCTGAAAGTAATGCAGATCAGCGCCGTGATCCTGCTAGTTTAACCAAAATGATGACGAGCTACGTGATTGGTCAAGCAATTAAATCAGGTAAAATCGGTGCAAATGACATGGTCACAGTAGGTGAAGATGCTTGGGCAACCGGAAACCCTGTGTTTAAAGGCTCTTCATTGATGTTTTTAAAACCGGGTGATCGCGTCAGCGTTTCTCAGTTAACCCGCGGTATCAACCTACAATCAGGTAACGATGCCTGTGTTGCGATGGCGGATCATATCGCAGGGGATCAAACCAATTTCGTCCAACTGATGAATGGTTATGTGAATAAACTGGGCTTGAAAAATACCCATTTCCAAACCGTCCATGGCTTAGATGCCGACGGGCAGTATAGCTCAGCGCGTGATATGGCACTGATTGGCCAAGCGCTGGTGCGTGATGTCCCTGAAGAATATGCTATCTACAAAGAAAAAGAATTCACCTTCAACAATATCCGTCAAACAAACCGTAATGGTCTGTTATGGGATAAGAGCCTCGCGGTTGATGGGATCAAAACGGGTCACACCAGTGCTGCGGGTTACAACCTTGTTGCCTCTGCCACTGAAGGTGACATGCGTTTAATTTCTGTTGTGATGGGCGGTAAAAGCAGTAAAGGCCGTGACGCAGAAAGCAAAAAATTATTAACCTACGGCTTCCGCTTCTATGAAACAGTCAAACCGTTACAAGCAGGCGTTGATTTTGCGAGTGCACCTGTCTGGTTTGGTGATGAAAATGAGGTCAAACTCGGTGTTGTGGAAGACCTCTACCTGACTATCCCACGAGGCCGTTTAAAAGACTTAAAAGCCAGCTATGAATTATCCACCACTGAGCTGCAAGCCCCATTAACGAAAGGCCAGCAAGTAGGTACAATTAGCTTCCAATTAGATGGTAAAACAATCGAGCAACACCCTCTAGCGGTACTGAAAGACGTTGAAGAAGGTGGCTTTTTCAGCCGTTTAATCGACTACATTAAACTGTTATTCCATCGTTGGTTCGGCTAGCCCTTGAAACGAAAATAAGTCATCCCCATATAGTAAGTATCAATATGTTTGTTGGATGAAGACAACTCATTGGCTGGTTTGATACCAGCCAATCTTTTTCAACCAGCGACACAATTTTAAAAAATTAGGAGTGCCCATGAAAACGAAATTAGGTGAACTGCTTGAGTTCCCATGTCCATTAACTTACAAAGTAATGGGCTTGGCACAGCCTGAACTGGTTGATCAAGTGATTGAAGTGGTACAACGCCACGCACCGGGTGATTATGCCCCTGATGTCAAACCAAGCAGCAAAGGTAATTATCACTCAGTGTCCATTACCATTAATGCCACCCATATCGAACAAGTTGAAACCTTGTATAGTGAATTAGGTGCATTAGAATTAGTGAAAGTTGTTCTTTAATGAACGCTTAACAAAAAACCGAATAGCGTCACGGCTGTTCGGTTTTTTTTGTTTTATGCATTAGATAAATAACAAATTAATAACAAAGCGAACTGGAGATATGCTTTTTGCGGAGTTATACTGCCCTCATTTGAACCGTTGGACACAATATTTTGTCAGATAAAAGCATCATTATTCGCCAACTTGGCCATGTGCCTTATCAAACGGTTTCTGATGCGATGCACCAATTTACTGAGTGTCGCACCGCTGAAACCCTTGATGAAATCTGGCTCGTCGAGCACCCGCGTGTTTTCACCCAAGGGCAAGCAGGGAAAGCTGAACATGTTTTAGCCCCTGGTGATATCCCTGTTATTCAAAGCGATAGAGGCGGCCAAGTCACCTACCATGGCCCTGGTCAGCAAGTCATGTACGTCATGCTTGATTTAAAACGCAATAAAATTGGTGTTCGTGAGCTAGTGACTGCGCTGGAAAATACAGTGGTCAATACCCTTGCCCATTTTAATATTGAAGCTTACCCGCGCCCTGATGCCCCCGGAGTTTATGTTGATGGGGATAAAATTTGCTCTCTTGGGCTACGCATTCGTCAAGGTTGTTCATTCCACGGGCTAGCATTAAATATTGATATGGATCTTGAGCCATTTAACCGTATAAACCCTTGTGGTTACAGTGAATTGAAAATGACTCAAGTTTGTGAGTTCGCCCCCAAAGTGTCATTATCTGATGTTCAGCCTGTGCTAATTAGGCAATTCTGTGACACACTGGGATTTCATATTGTTCAATAATAATGCTATAATTTTTTAACATTTTTAAAAAATATTTTAATGGGTGAGTTACGGCGCTCCCGACATTTTATTTAGAATTAGAACTTATCCATCAGCATAAAAGATAACTGGAACCGTCATATTATGAGTAAACCAATTCAGATAGAACGCGGAATTAAATATCGTGACGCCGACAAAATGGCGCTGATCCCTGTCAAAAATGTGGTGACTGAACGCGAAGAAATTCTACGCAAACCTGACTGGATGAAAATTCGGCTTCCCGCTGACTCAACGCGTATTCAAGGCATTAAAGCAGCGATGCGTAAAAATGGCCTTCACTCCGTATGCGAGGAAGCCTCTTGCCCAAACCTATCTGAATGCTTTAACCATGGTACGGCCACCTTTATGATCTTAGGAGCCATTTGTACCCGACGCTGTCCATTCTGTGACGTTGCCCACGGTCGCCCTAACGCGCCAGATGCCAACGAACCCGTAAAATTAGCTCAGACGATCAAAGACATGGCATTGCGTTATGTGGTGATCACTTCCGTTGACCGTGATGATCTACGTGATGGCGGCGCACAACATTTTGCAGACTGTATCAGTGCTATCCGCGAAAAAAGCCCATCGATTAAAATTGAAACCTTAGTACCTGATTTCCGTGGTCGTATGGATCGCGCATTAGAGATCTTAACCGCAACACCACCAGATGTGTTTAACCATAACCTCGAAAACGTACCGCGTGTTTATCGCCAAGTTCGCCCAGGTGCAAACTATGAGTGGTCGCTGAAATTACTCGAAAAATTTAAAGAAGCGCACCCTGATATCCCAACAAAATCAGGTTTGATGGTCGGTCTTGGTGAAACCAATGCTGAAATCATTGAAGTCATGCGCGATTTGCGTCGCCATGGCGTGACCATGCTGACTCTTGGACAATATTTGCAGCCAAGTCGCCACCATTTACCTGTAAAACGCTATGTAAGCCCTGCTGAGTTCGATGAGATGAAAGAGGAAGCTATGGCGATGGGCTTCACCCACGCAGCGTGTGGGCCTTTTGTACGCTCTTCTTACCATGCTGACTTGCAAGCTAAAGGTGAAGAAGTGAAATAAGGTCTGATCTTATTCACTTAGTAAACAAGAAACCTGATTTGGGCAGCTGAGTCAGGTTTTTTATTATCGATAATTCCTTGATTTTTTCCCATAAAAAAACTCGCTCCAGTTAACTAGAGCGAGTTTACAGCTGTTCGTTTCTGATTGTTAATTGTTTAAATTACAGAGAGACAACGTTAACAGCAGATGGGCCTTTAGCACCTTCAGTGATTTCAAATTCAACTTTCTGGCCTTCAGCTAAGGTTTTGAAACCGTCGCTTGTAATCGCAGAAAAATGAACAAATACATCTTTGCTACCATCTTCTGGAGTGATAAAACCAAAACCTTTAGATTCGTTGAACCACTTAACGTTACCTTTAACTTTAGACATCAAATTATTACCTTTAAAATAAAATAGACACACCATCTGTATCAAGTCCAGTACACCAGATCTTTAAGTTACTTGTCTACAACCTAGATCACGAAAATAGACTAAAATGATAAAAATATATTATTTGTTGGTCATTTTTACTCTAAACTCGATAATTATTCTTACCAATAGCAATTATCTCAATCAATAGTATCACCTATAGCGAATTATTTAGCTGTTACTTCTCATGCAGTAAAAGCCAATCCTTAATATCTAAGCCTCCCGTGTATCCCACCAGCTTACCATCGTGGCCCAACACGCGGTGACAAGGCACGATTAATGAAATGGGATTACGTGAATTCGCCATTCCCACTGCACGACAGTAATTGGCAGACCCTAACTTCAATGCTAAGTCCTTATAACTCCAACGCTCCCCATAAGGGATCCCGCATAGGTGTTTCCATACTTTTTTTTGAAACTCCGTACCATGGGGGTTTAATGCTACCGTAAACGTTTTTCTTTTATGATTAAAATATTCTTTTAATTCTTTAGCACACAGTTTGGAATGCTCATTTTTACTCTCTTTTTCTGTTTTTTCTTCAACAAAATAGAGGCTCGTGATCCCTTCGTCATCTGCCGTAATATGGACCCACGGCTTAGGAAAATTATCCGGCGTCGCTAAATATTGATGGTACATAGTATCTCCTTAAAAGGATTCATTTACCTGATTGTATATACAGTTATAGAGTAAATTATTTCTACATTGCAATGCTATTTTTTCTTAGTGTGGCAAACGGAATCATCGAATGTCTCATTTTTTATTTTCAATATAAATAACAACCTAGCCGATAATTAGAATAATTATCATTCAATATTCACTTATCACTATATATTGTGTGGTTGAAAAATTTCATATCTATATATAGTCTTTGAGTGTCAATTACCACACAACGATGCCCCTAGAAATTCAAAAGGTGAATATTATGAATAAGATTACCATTTATAGTAAGCCCAACTGCGTTCAATGTAATGCCACCTATCAAGCCTTAGATCGCAAGCAAATTGCATATCAAATAATTGACTTAACAGTGGATAACCAAGCACTTGAACTGGTTAAAAAATTAGGCTACCAGCAAGTCCCTGTCGTCATTGTGGGTGACAAACATTGGTCTGGTTTTCGCCCTGATATGATAAGCCTTCTTGCCGCATAGGAAATCCCATGAAGACTGAATCACTTATTTATTTTTCAAGTCGCTCAGGCAATTGTCATCGGTTTGTTGAAAAATTGGGCTTGCCTGCAACACGCCTCCCTATAGGGCTACACGAAATGAGCCCGATTGCCACAAAACCTTATGTTCTGCTACTTCCAACCTACGGCGGCGGTGGAACAAAAGGCGCGGTGCCAAAAGAAGTGATTCAGTTTTTAAATAACGAGGAAAACCGTTTATTCATTCGCGGTGTTATTGCTGCAGGGAATACCAACTTTGGCGATGCTTACGCTATCGCAGGGAATATTATCGCACAAAAATGCCGTGTGCCTTACCTATACCGTTTTGAACTCTTAGGTACTGCAAAAGATGTTCAATCGGTTAAAGATGGCCTACAAACGTTCTGGCAACGTGCCCACAACGAGAGCTTTTCATAATGGATACAATACAAAATAATACTGAAGTTGATTACCATGCCCTGAATGCCATGCTGAATTTATATGACAACAAAGGTCATATTCAGTTTGATAAAGATAAAGAGGCCGCACACCACTATTTCCGCCAGCATGTAAATCAAAATACTGTATTTTTCCATGACTTAAAAGAGAAATTGGATTTTCTCGTTCAAGAAAATTACTACGAAAGCGACGTATTACAACAATACAGCTTTGACTTTATTAAAGCGCTGTTTCAGCAAGCCTATGCGCACAAATTTCGCTTCCAAACTTTCCTTGGTGCATTCAAATACTATACCAGCTACACACTAAAAACCTTTGATGGCAAACGCTATTTAGAGCGCTATGAAGACCGTGTTTGTATGGTGGCACTAGCACTCGCACAAGGTTCGGAACCACTCGCTAAGCTGTATGTCGAGGAAATTATTACAGGTCGTTTCCAACCAGCGACCCCGACATTTCTCAATTGCGGGAAAAAACAGCGTGGCGAATTAATTTCCTGTTTTCTATTACGTATTGAAGACAATATGGAGTCCATCGGGCGCTCAGTCAATTCTGCACTCCAGTTATCCAAACGGGGTGGTGGAGTCGCCTTTATGATGACCAATTTGCGTGAGCAAGGCGCCCCCATAAAACTGATTGAAAACCAATCCTCAGGTGTCGTTCCTGTGATGAAAATGCTAGAAGATGCCTTTTCTTACGCCAATCAATTAGGGGCTCGCCAAGGTGCTGGTGCCGTGTATTTACATGCACATCACCCTGATATCATGCGTTTTTTGGATACAAAAAGGGAAAATGCAGATGAAAAAATACGCATAAAAACGTTATCCCTTGGTGTGGTGATCCCAGACATTACCTTCCAGTTAGCGAAAAATAACGAAGATATGTACTTGTTTTCCCCCTATGACGTTCAGCGTGTCTATGGTGTTCCCATGTCTGAAATCAGTGTCTCTGAAAAATACGCAGAAATGGTGGATAACAAAGCGATTAAAAAATACAAAATTAATGCACGGGAATTTTTCCAAACTTTAGCTGAAATTCAATTTGAATCGGGCTATCCGTATATTTTATTTGAAGATACTGCCAATAGAGCCAACCCAATTGCAGGGCGAATTAATATGAGCAACTTGTGCTCAGAAATTCTGCAAGTTAATCGCCCTAGCCTGTATGAAGAGGATTTAAGTTACCAAGAAATTGGTAAAGATATCAGCTGCAATTTAGGGTCAATGAATATCGCTAAAACGATGGATTCACCAAACTTTGCACAATCCATTGAAGCCGCAGTCAGAGCCCTGAGCGCCGTGTCCGATATGAGCAATATTCGTTCTGTACCCTCTATTGCACATGGAAACCGTCAGTCTCATGCCATCGGCCTTGGGCAAATGAATTTACATGGCTATTTAGCCCGCGAACATATTCATTACGGTAGCGAAGAAGCGCTTGATTTTACCAATATCTATTTTTATACCGTCACTTATTACGCCCTCAAAACCTCGAACCAATTAGCCATTGAACGTAAAACTGCTTTTGTTGGCTTTGAGCACTCCACTTATGGCTCAGGTGACTATTTTGATAAATATATCAACGATATTTGGTTACCAAAGACGCAAACCGTGCAGGAATTATTCCGACGCTCGGGCATCGAAATTCCTACTCGCGAAGACTGGCAGGCCTTAAAACAGTCAGTGATCACCTATGGTATTTACAATCAAAACTTGCAAGCCATTCCACCAACAGGGTCTATTTCCTATATCAATAATTCCACATCGAGTATTCACCCTATCGTTTCTCGTATCGAGATCCGTAAAGAAGGAAAAATTGGTCGAGTCTATTATCCCGCTCCATTTATGGATAATGAAAATCTTGAGTATTACCAAGATGCCTATCAAATAGGCCCTGAAAAAATTATTGATACCTATGCCATGGCCACCCAACACGTCGACCAAGGCTTATCATTAACGTTATTTTTCAAAGATGATGCCACCACTCGAGATATTAACCGAGCACAAATTTACGCTTGGACAAAAGGTATAAAAACGTTGTACTACATACGATTACGTCAAACTGCATTAGAAGGTACTGAAGTTGACGGCTGCGTATCTTGCACTTTGTGATAGGAATAAGAATATGACCACCAATACATCCGCAGCCCCTGTGAAGGCTATCAACTGGAACCGTATTCAAGATGATAAGGACCTTGAGGTTTGGAATCGCCTCACCTCCAACTTTTGGTTGCCCGAAAAAGTGCCTTTATCCAACGATATTCCATCGTGGAATACCCTCACTGAAGCAGAAAAAAAACTGACTATACGTGTCTTTACTGGATTAACACTGCTCGACACCATTCAAAACACGGTGGGTGCCCCCTGCTTAATGCCTGACGCACAGACGCCCCACGAAGAAGCCGTTTTATCCAATGTCAGCTTTATGGAAGCGGTACATGCGCGCTCGTATAGCTCTATTTTCTCCACCTTATGTTCCACTAGCGATGTCGATGAAGCATTTCGTTGGAGTGAAGAAAATAATACGTTACAGAATAAAGCTAAAATTATTCTTTCCTATTATTGCGATTCACATCCCTTAAAGAAAAAAGTGGCGAGTGTCTTTTTGGAATCGTTTCTATTTTATTCAGGATTTTATTTACCGATGTATTGGTCAAGTCGCGGTAAGCTTACTAATACTGCTGACTTAATTCGATTGATTATTCGAGATGAAGCGATACATGGCTATTATATCGGTTATAAATTCCAAAAATCATTATTGAATTATGATGAAAAAACGCAGACAGAAATAAAAGATTTCACTTTCTCATTATTATTCGATTTATATGAAAATGAAGTAAAATATACCCAAGAGTTATATGACTCGGTTGGTTGGACAGAAGATGTCAAAAAATTCTTACATTATAATGCCAATAAGGCCTTAATGAATTTAGGCTATGAGGCCTTATTCCCCGATACCGTCACTGATGTCAGTGCGGCAATATTATCTGCACTATCCCCTGATGCGAATGAAAATCATGATTTCTTCTCAGGCTCAGGTTCTTCTTATATTATTGGCAAAGCGGTCAGCACCGAAGATGATGATTGGAACTTTTAATCATTTGATTAGTTTACCTTACATTTAACTTAAGCTTTTACTCATTAATATACCCTGATGAATAATAACAACTTTATTTTTCAGGGTATTTTTTAGGCTAAAAAACACTCAAATTAGTTCGTTTTTTATAGGGATATCTGTTCAATTATTCATTTTTAATGAATCAATCTGGCAATAATTTTCATTTTTCTATTTTTAAGATTAAAAATAGATTAGAATAATTAATATTATGTGCATTTTACCTTATTTATTTTTATTCATCGTTTATTGCATTATTGTCGCCAAAAATTTGTCCCCATTGACCTGCTCACCTTCATTTCTCTATTTTCAATTCTGACAAAATAAATACAGCCTCACCAGCTAGTTAGCTAATCTAAATAATTTCAATTTTCTTATTCATATTAGTCATTCTCATTTGTTTGTTTAAAAAAAACTTAGTGCTTTCACTCGCATTTTTTTGATTAATTCTACTTAACCAAGGGTTGCCAGCTTTTTTTATTATGCTAGGGTTTATTGCTTGCAATTTTTACTAATAATCTAACCAGGAGCATTTGAATTTAAACCATAATGAATAAACCCATTAAATTAAAATAGGAATTTCTGCCCTAATAATTTTCAACCGATAGCCGCTGTTTAGGTCTTAAATAGGCAAGACTATCATTATTGAATCAACACAATTCATTTTGGGCTCCAACTCTTTTTGTTGATTGAAAATTGGGTAAATAATATATGGCAATAAAATTAGAAGTTAAAAACTTATATAAAATATTTGGGGAAAATCCTGACTCCGCATTTAAGCTTTTAGAATCAGGAATGGACAAAGATGCTATCTTTGAAAAAACAGGCCTCACGGTCGGTGTTCAAGATGTCAATCTGGCGATTGAAGAAGGCGAAATCTTCGTAGTTATGGGGCTTTCGGGTTCAGGGAAGTCCACTTTGGTGCGCCTCCTCAATCGCCTGATTGAACCCACCAGCGGCCAAGTGCTGATTGATGGGGACGACATCTCTGATATTTCCGATAAAGCCCTGCGCGACGTACGTCGAACAAAAATCAGCATGGTGTTTCAATCCTTCGCCTTAATGCCTCACATGAATGTGATTGATAATACCGCATTTGGCATGGAGCTTTCGGGCATTTCGAAACAAGACCGCCATAAAAAAGCGATGGATGCGCTGAATCAAGTGAACCTCGAAAAGTGGGCTAATTCATATCCCGATGAGCTTTCTGGTGGAATGCGACAACGTATTGGCCTAGCGCGAGCACTCGCCAACGACCCTGATATTCTATTAATGGATGAAGCTTTTTCTGCGCTTGACCCACTCATTCGAACAGAAATGCAAGATGAACTGCTTTCTTTACAAGGGGATAAACAACGTACTATCGTTTTTATCTCCCATGACCTCGATGAGGCTATGCGAATTGGTGACCGCATCGCCATTATGCAAGGCGGCGTCGTCGTTCAGGTCGGTACTCCTGATGAAATACTAAATAACCCAGCTAATGACTATGTTAGAACCTTCTTCCGTGGGGTTGATATTAGCCAAGTGTTCAGTGCCAAAGATATTGCACGAAGACGCCCCGATGCCCTGCTGCATATCGCGCCTGGCTTTGGGCCTCGTTCTGCCCTAAAAGTGCTGAATGATGAAGACCGCTACCATGGCTATTTGCTTTCACGAGGCCATACCTTTGCGGGAGTTGTCTCCGTTGAGTCCTTAGAAAAAGCGCTGCACGACAAAGCAGGTATTGAAGCGGCAATATTACCAGATATTGTGCCGATTCAAGGTGATACCTCCTTAAATGAAGTCATCTCTACGATTGCACAAGCGCCTTGTGCAGTGCCAGTCGTGAATGAAAAAAATCGTTATCTAGGGGTGATTTCGAAAGGCATGCTGCTACAAGCACTGGATAAGGAGACGCCAAATGAGTAAGCAAAACCAAGAAAATACCATTGACCAACAGGATCCGTGGGCCAATACCCAAGTTGAGCAAACACCCGCTCAGACGCCTGACACAACTCAATCTGACGATCCTTGGGCGGCAAGTTCCACACAAGATCAAAGTGCTGCAGATGATCCGTGGGGCGGTTCATCCGCAACAGATACTGCACCAGATTCAGGATCTAGCGATTGGCTTGATGCCGCACCAACAGATAGCATCGCAGCGGATCAGTTTAATATTATGGATCCATTCCAGCACACGCTTATTCCGCTTGATTCATGGGTTGCGCATGCCATCGATTGGGTTGTTCTCAACTTTCGCCCAGTATTCCAAGGCATACGAGCCCCTATCGATTTCATTCTCAGCGGGTTTGAACAGTTTCTCACCTCGCTGCCATCTCCCGTGGCCATTATCATTTTTGCATTACTTGCTTGGCAATTAGCAGGACGAGCAATGGGCGTGGCAACCTTTATTTCGATGATAGCCATCGGGGCAATTGGTGCTTGGTCTGAAGCCATGGTGACATTATCGCTGGTGCTTACCTCATTGCTGTTTTGTATTGTGATAGGGTTACCGCTGGGGATTTGGCTGGCACGCAGTGAAAGAGCAGCCAAAATCATCCGCCCATTACTTGATGCGATGCAAACTACACCTGCATTCGTCTACTTAGTGCCGATTGTCATGTTGTTTGGTATCGGTAATGTGCCCGGCGTCGTCGTCACCATTATATTTGCCTTGCCCCCCATCATTCGTCTGACCATTTTAGGTATCAAGCAAGTCCCTGCCGACTTAATTGAAGCGGCTGAATCATTCGGTGCAAGCCCTCGCCAAATGTTATTCAAAGTGCAATTACCACTCGCAATGCCAACTATCATGGCGGGAGTTAACCAAACACTGATGTTAGCGCTTTCAATGGTGGTTATAGCTTCGATGATTGCAGTTGGTGGTTTAGGCCAAATGGTATTAAGGGGGATTGGTCGCCTTGATATGGGGCTCGCGTCTGTCGGGGGCGTTGGTATTGTTATTCTCGCTATCATTTTAGACCGTTTCACCCAATCTTTGGGGCAAGATACCCGAGGTAAAACACCGGTTCGTTGGTATCAAAAAGGCCCTATTGGGCTGGTTATGCGCCCGTTTTGTAAAAAAACCAATTAATCATACATCCTCCATTCACCGAAGTGCCATTCATTTGGCACTCAGACTGCTGACAAACCGAATAGGTTTGGCGGTAGACTCGATAGGTTTTGAAAAAATCAAAGAAAATCAATTCATTGATTTTCGACAAATAACACAAAGCAGGAAAAATCACGCTTTTATCCTGCTTTGTCAACAACCTCAGCGCCATTCATTTGGCACTCAACTTGGCTCTTTACATTAATGCCAAGCTCGCTGCGAAATAAAACAGAGGGAACAATATAATGAAACATAAAATCATTCTTGCATCTGCACTGACAGCTATATTTACCGTTCCATTGGCAGGTGCTAACGACCTGCCAGGTAAAGGGATAAAAATTAACCCTGTACAAAGTACAATCAGCGAAGAAACATTCCAAACACTGATCGTCGCTAAAGCCCTCGAAGAGCTCGGCTATGATGTTCAACCGATCAAAGAGGTCGACTATAACGTGGCTTATGCATCCATTGCGAATGGTGATGCGACTTACTTAGCCACCAGCTGGGTTCCTTTGCATAATGCACAATATGACGCTGCTGGCGGTGATAAGGTATTTTATCGCCAAGGTAATTACGTCGTTAATGCAGCTCAAGGCTACCTCATCGACAAAAAAACCGCAGAAAAATACAACATTACTAACATTGAGCAACTTAAAGACCCTAAAATTGCCAAGCTCTTTGATTCAAATGGCAATGGTAAAGCAGATTTAACCGGATGTAACCCGGGCTGGGGTTGTGAAGCCGCCATCAATAATCATTTAAAAGCCTATGATCTTGAAAAAACAGTCGATCATAACCAAGGTAACTACGCAGCGATGATGGCAGATACCATTACTCGATATAAAGAAGGTAAACCTATTTTATATTATACGTGGACACCTTATTGGATCAGCGATGTGCTCAAACCGGGTCGTGATGTGGTCTGGCTAGAGGTGCCTTTCTCTTCAATGCCAAACGGTGAAAAAACAGACACTAAGCTACCTAACGGGAAAAACTATGGTTTTCCACCGAATACCATGCATATCGTCGCTAACAAAAAATGGGCAGCGGATAACCCATCTGCGGCAAAATTATTTGAAGTAATGAAACTGCCAATTGCTGATATCAATGCGCAAAACTTAAGAATGCATAACGGTGAAGCATCACAAGCGGACATCCAACGCCACACCAATGCTTGGATAAAAGCGCACCAATCCACTTTTGATGGTTGGGTGAAAACAGCACAGGAAGCCGCTAAGTAAGCTTAAATCACACAATAAAATGACTAAAGCCACCCGCTAATCTGGGCGGCTTTTTTACATCAATGACAAAAAGAAATAAACCAAGGTAATGAATTTTGTTTATAGTAGTCACCTAGCTAATAATAGGTAACCTACATGAAACAGACCCAAACTGCTGAGCTAACAACGGGCCTCACTATTTTGATGGCCATTGCAACAGGCCTTATCGTAGCCAGCAATTACTATGCCCAGCCGCTGTTAGACACCATTGCTGTGCAATTTAACCTGACGACCAACATGGCAGGATTTATTGTCACCGCCGCACAGCTTGGTTACGCCGTTGGTTTACTGTTTTTAGTTCCTCTTGGGGACTTATTTGAACGTAAACGTCTTATTTTATTCATGACGTTTCTTTCTGCTTCAGGCTTACTCATTACTGCGCTTTCAACCAATATTTGGCAGATCCTATTAGGCACTGCACTGACAGGGCTGTTTTCTGTTGTTGCTCAAGTACTGATCCCGATGGCCGCCTCTATTGCGCATCCTAATAAGCGAGGTAAAGCGGTTGGTATCATTATGAGCGGCTTGTTGCTCGGAATTTTACTGGCGAGAACGGTATCTGGCGCTGTAGCAATGGTCGGCGGCTGGCGCGCTATTTACTGGGTCGCATTTATTTTATTAATTATCTTATTAATTGTATTAGCGATTAAATTACCCCGCTATCATCAGAAAGCAAATCTTAACTACTTCCAGTTACTTTGCTCTATTGGCCGCTTATTTTTTAGTACGCCTGTTTTGGCGGTTAGAGCGTCACTTGGCGCGCTCTCTTTTGCTAATTTTGGTTTATTGTGGACAGCAATGGCATTTTTATTGGCAAGCCCGCCATTTAACTATTCTGAAGGGACAATCGGTTTGTTTGGCCTTGTTGGTGCTGCCGGTGCATTAATGGCATCTCAAGCTGGCCACCTTGTGGATAAAGGCAAAGGTAAAATAATCACTACCGTTGGGCTGGTGTTATTACTGCTTTCTTGGCTACCCATTGGCTTAGCAAAACATTCCTTAGTCGCCTTTATTATTGGTATTCTGGTGCTTGACCTCGCAGTTCAAGCAGTACATGTTACCAGCCAAAGTACCTTGTACCGTATTATGCCTGAAGCGCGTAACCGCCTCACTGCCGGGTATATGACCAGTTATTTTATTGGCGGAGCACTCGGTTCACTATTATCAGGCTATGCCTATGAACGCGCAGGCTGGGAAGGCGTGGCGATTGCAGGTGTTAGTTTAACCGCCTTGAGCTTAATTATTTGGGCCATCGGTATCCGATTCGATCCCACTATCTCGACGTTAGAAGAGTAATCACTCTCCCCCCTTTCTACAGCTGATAATGTTTTTTCTTAAATGTTATCAGCTGCACATTAACACATAAAAAAACATAATATATTCAAAGTAGAACAGTCACTTTTTTTCTTTATTTAAGCGTATAACTCATAAATAATATCAATAATTCGAGATAATAATAATATATTGTTATAGTTACTACAGCGAAAGTTAGCAAATGACACAGTTAAACAAATACTATATCTCATTTGGACGGTATAATTATTGTTAATTATGGCAATAATTATTAGCAGAAATAATAATCCAAAAACAAAAAATAGGTATTTCCATCTAATCAATAGCAATATCTATCTAACTTGTAATTATTGGGTAACAAAAAAAATGGTATTGAGTTAATGCGATGTAATTATATATTGTTTTATATGATTTTGTTTGATGTGTAAATTGCATTTTTTTGGCTAATTTATATCCAAATATACTTAGGTAGGCTAAAAATATACATTGCGCTATACTGAAACCCATAAATTACATTCATAAAATTTATGAATCATGTATCATTATCAAAATAAAATCATCGATATTAATTAAGTATAATTGCTAATTCTCTCTTTTAATATACCATTTAGATGGTTGATGACAGTTGCAATCTTACCAACTGAAACTAATAAGGTATCCAAATAATGGAAAGTTCATTTACACCGACAGAAGCACTATTAAATGCTCGCGTCGCGCAACAAGATACACACGAAAAACCAATCCCGTATCAAGAGATACTTTTGACTCGCTTATGTATGCATGTTCATGGGAAATTACTTGAATCTCGCAATAGCATGTTACGAGCTCAAGGAATTAATGAAACTCTCTTTATGGCGTTAATGATTTTAGATACAAAAGATTCACGCAGTATCCAACCTTCAGAACTCAGTGCTGCACTAGGTTCATCTCGTACCAATGCAACCCGTATCGCGGACGAACTGGAAAAAAATGGTTGGATTGAACGCAAAGAAAGCCACAATGACAGACGTTGTCTACATTTACACCTTACCGAAAAAGGTTCAGAGTTTTTAAGTAGCTTATTGCCACCACAGCACAGTGCGCTAATCGATATCTGGTCGTCTTTAGATGCTGATGAAAAACAGCAGCTTGATAAACTAATGCGAAAATTACTGACAAAACTGGATACTATAAAAGATTAACCATTGTTTTTGTAAGGTTAATGTATTTGAGGCATTCTGATACTCAAAGGCGAAAAAAAACTTTTCAGCCTGCAATATTTCATTATCCTTTTACCTTATGCTTTACGATATTCCCATCAAGTAGCAAAATCATTTGTAGTCTCAGTTTCCAGTGGTTAAGCACTAACTACTGGAAACAACCGTGATCCTTATCCATCGAAAATGGAGTAATACCAGTATGAGTTCCCCTGAGGAAATGCAACAAACGCAAGCTCCCCAACGAAATAAAAAAAGACAGCGCAGAAATGCCTTAATGTTTTTAACTTTTATTTTTATCGCTATTGGCGTGGGCTGGGGTATTTACTGGTATTTAGTCCTTCGACATTATGAATCAACAGATAACGCTTACGTTGCGGGTAACCAAGTGCAAATACAATCCCAAGTATCTGGGAGTGTCATGACCGTTAACATTGATAATACTGACTTTGTACAAAGCGGCACAGTACTCGTTGAACTTGACCCGCGAGACGCCGAACTGGCACTGGATAAAGCCAAAACCGAGCTGGCAAATAGCGTGCGTCAAACCCGCCAGCACACCATTAACAGCCGCCAGCTACAAGCGAATATTGATGTAAAACGCTCAGAATTGAGCCGATTACAAAATGACCTAAAACGTCGTGAAGTATTAGGCAACAGCAATTTAATTGGTAAAGAAGAGTTGCAACACGCACGTGAATCCGTTGTCAGTGCAAAAGCCGCACTGGATATGGCCGTTGAACAATATAATGCCAACCAAGCAATCGTCCTCAATACGTCCATTGAAAAGCAACCTGCGGTTGAGCAAGCTGCGACTCAAGTTCGTAATGCATGGTTAGCCTTACAGCGCACCAAAATTGTTAGCCCAGTAGACGGCTATGTTTCTCGCCGTAGTGTGCAAATTGGCTCACAAATCACGCCATCAACCCCATTAATGGCCATTGTGCCATCAAGTGGCATGTGGATTGATGCCAACTTTAAAGAAACGCAACTGGCAGATATGCGTATTGGCCAGCCTGCAAAAGTCACAGCAGACTTCTACGGCAAAGATGTGGTCTTTAACGGTACTGTGGTCGGTTTAGATATGGGAACAGGCAGCGCGTTTTCATTATTACCCGCACAAAATGCCAGTGGAAACTGGATTAAAGTGGTACAGCGCCTCCCCGTACGTATTGCGTTAGACCCTGCACAACTTGAAGAACGCCCATTACGTATCGGTTTGTCCACGGAAGTGACTATTGATACCCTCAATAAAGATGGAAAAGTACTGTCAAAAGGCATGCGTGATACACCAGCTTACCATACATCTGCATTAGCAGTGGATATGTCTCCTGCGGACAAAATAGTTACTGAGATAATTAATAATAACGCTGGAAACAAATAAGTGGGAGCACAATACTCATGACTGCACCACTTACAGGCTCAAAACTGGCTTGGATGACCATCGCCCTCTCACTGGCGACATTCATGCAAGTCCTTGACTCAACCATTGCGAACGTTGCTATCCCAACGATTGCGGGTAATTTAGGCGCATCTAACTCCCAAGGAACGTGGGTAATCACCTCGTTCGGCGTGGCAAATGCAATCTCCATTCCCGTCACGGGTTGGTTGGCACGGCGTATTGGTGAAGTTCGGCTATTTTTATGGTCAACGGGTCTTTTTGCATTAACATCTTGGTTATGCGGCATTTCTGGCAGCTTAGAAATGTTGATTTTATTCCGTGTGTTGCAAGGTTTAGTCGCGGGTCCACTGATCCCTCTATCCCAAAGCTTACTGCTTAATAACTATCCCCCCGCCAAACGTAGTATGGCGCTGGCGCTTTGGTCGATGACCATTGTGGTCGCGCCAATTTGTGGGCCTATTCTTGGTGGCTATATCAGTGATAACTACCATTGGGGATGGATATTCTTCATCAACGTTCCATTCAGTATTGCGATTATTTTTGCCATCATGCGCACCTTAAAAGGCCGTGAGACAAAAATTTCTATCCAACGTATTGATACTGTTGGTTTAGTTTTATTGGTTGTTGGGATTGGTGCACTGCAAATCATGCTCGACCAAGGGAAAGAGCTGGATTGGTTTAACTCAACCGAAATCATTGTGTTGACAGTAATTGCCATTGTGGCGATTGCCTTCTTAATTGTCTGGGAGTTAACCGACGATCACCCCGTCATTGACCTCTCTTTATTTAAGGAGCGCAATTTTACTATTGGCTGCTTATCCCTTAGCCTCGCCTACATGTTGTACTTTGGTACCATCGTATTGCTCCCGCAGCTATTGCAAGAGGTCTATGGTTATACTGCAACATGGGCGGGATTAGCCTCTGCACCCGTTGGGTTACTGCCACTACTCATTACACCAATCATCGGTAAATTTGGTAACCGCATTGACATGCGTTATTTAGTGACATTCAGCTTTATTATCTATGCTGTCTGTTACTACTGGCGTGCTTATACCTTTGAACCGGGTATGGGTTTTGCAGCAGCAGCTTGGCCGCAATTTGTTCAAGGTCTCGCTATTGCCTGCTTCTTTATGCCATTAACCACTATTACCTTATCGGGGTTACCCCCTGAAAAAATGGCATCGGCATCCAGCTTATCTAATTTTACCCGAACGCTAGCAGGGGCAATTGGTACCTCGATTACCACGACAATGTGGACGCAAAGAGAATCCATGCACCATGAAAATCTTGCAGAATTTGTCAATCCGTACAATCCAAATGCACAGCATATGTACAGTGAATTGGCACAGATTGGTATGAATGAGCAGCAAAGTGCAGCTTACTTAGCGAAAACCATTACAGATCAAGGACTGATCTTATCTGCAAATGAAATTTTCTGGTTATCTGCGGGGATCTTCATTTTGCTGATGGTGATCGTTTGGTTTGCTAAACCGCCATTTGGCGCAGGGTCGAAAGACGGTGGTGGCGCTCACTAATCTCAATTTAACCCTACATTTCGGTGTGGGGTTATTTTTTGCTTCATCCTTTCCTATCAAATACACTTGTTCAATCATTAACCCGCTCAGGTAAACAATCATGACATCATAGATTGAAAATAGTCAGGCACTTACTTTGATTAATACCATGGATGAAGCCCAGACAGAGCAATGCCGCGGAAAACTCATTCGCTACATTAATCAGTACCAAGAAGATTATCCATTCGATATTTTGGATGACGTTCAAGCTTATATGCAATTAAAACTTGATACTGATGATCTGGATTTTAATACAATTCCCGATGAGATTAAGCAGGCTATTACAGAAGGTTATTATGAATACTGCATCAGTTTAAACGAGATATCTGCGGCATATATGATAGTAACTCAACCCACGCCATTAACGCGTTTAGATCTGATTCAGTTCGTTAATCATTTATTAGAAGCTTATTCATGTAATTATCCAGAAGATGAATTTCTCGTGCCAAGGCTTGCTGAGTTTGCAGGTTTATTGACTCACTAGCCAAGTTTTAGATAGAAAAAAGCCATACGTGAAAGCGTATGGCCTTAGAAATCATATTGTTAAAACGATTATTTAACTTGGTTTTGCTGCCACCATTGTGCCAACATCACACCTGTAGCGACAGAAACATTCAGGCTTTCAACTTTGCCCGTTCCACCGATAAACAAGCTCATATCCCCTTGATCCCACGTGCTATCGCTTAAACCATCACTTTCTTGGCCTAAAACAAGTACCATTTTAGCTGGCAATTTCGCTTTCGCTAAATCTTGGCTGCCTTTATGGCTTGACGTGGTCACAATGGTGTAACCCGCTTTGCGGAATTTATCTAACGTAGACGTTAAGCCGTCAGCATCGATAGCTTTAATGTGCTCAGCACCACCTTCTGCAGTACGAATTGCCGCACCGGACTCCAACATGCCTGCATCTTGCAAAATCACGCCTTGTACACCAAAGTGAGCACAGCTACGCATGATCCCGCCTAAGTTATGTGGATTACCAACATCTTCCAGCGCTAATACACAATCTTTTTCTGCGGCTTGCTCTAAATATGCGTCCGCACTCATGCCACCACGTTTTTTGATAATAAAGCATACGCCGCCGTGGTGCTCTGTGCCAGAAGCTTTCGATAATTCTTCATCATCAACAACATGGTAAGCTTTGCGGTTTGCCGCCATCCATTTCAGGGCATCACGAAAACGTGGTGTAACAGATTGCAAAAACCATGCGCGGACAATGGCGTCTGGGCGGTTTTTGAACATGGCTTGGCACGCATTTTCACCGTAAATACGGGTTTCTTCTTGGCGCTGCTTACGCAGTTGCTCAGGATCGATTTGGCTTTTACCAACAATCCCACCATGGTCATTTTCAAATTCTTCGCTATCAGGTTTAGAAACCGTACGCCACGGAGAACGCTCACGTGGTGCGCTATCACGGTTATCAGAGCGGCGTTCCTGACGACCACCCTCAGGGCGATTTGAACGCCCCCCTCTTTCTTGGCGGCCACCATCACGTCGGTCACCACCGCGCTTATCATTCCCGCCACGTCTATCATCGCGACCACCGTCACGACCACCACGGCGTTTATCGTTACCTTTGTTGCTGTCCTGCTCTTCGCTGCGGACATACATCACTTTTACTTTGCCGTTTTTACCACTAAATTCATTCGAGTCGTTCATCACTATCCCCTACTAAGCTATGGCGCGAAGATTACATGATGTTGCAAGGCTACGCTACCGATTCGCACTATTATCTCACTGAAAAGTTATTGAATATACCTCTATCGCATAGAAATCGTTTTGCGTACAATATGCGGCTTATTTTATGGCCTGCAAAACAGTAATCAAACATGACACCTAATGCCGTTTATCACCTCCGCCAGCAACGCCTCGCTTTATCGACAAAACCTTTTAAAGCAAGGGGATGTCGTGTAAAACGCTGCCAATATTGCTTGTTACCTGTTCCACAATGCCTGTGCCAAGAAACGGTGTCTGCTCAAGCAAAAAGCCAATTTTGCTTAATCATGTTTGACGGCGAAGTATTTAAACCCAGCAACACAGGAAAACTGATTGCAGATGTCCTCCCCGAAACGCTCGCTTTTCAGTGGTCAAGAACTGACCCTGATGCACAGCTTTTAGCAGCCTTACAGGATGATACTCGCCAGCCTTACCTCATTTTCCCTGAAAGCTACGCGCAAGAAAATCGTGTTGTTGTGAATGAACCTAGCATCTCTGATAAACCAGCTTTATTTATTCTATTGGATGGGACCTGGCCTGAAGCGCGCAAAATGTTCCGTAAGAGCCCGTATCTCAATAACATTCCAATGCTATCCATCAACACAAAAGCACGCACGGACTACCTGCTACGCACGCCATCCCGTGAAGAACAACATTGCACCGCAGAAGTTGCCGCCACTGTGCTAGAGCTTGCTGGTGATATCCAAGCCTCACAGCAGTTATTTAGTCATTTTAGCCTATTTCGCCAAAAATACCTTGAGGGAAAACCCCATCATCCAGTGGCACAAATGGTGTTAAACGCAGCGGCTCCCTAACTCTTTTTAGAGGCTGTTTTCACGCTTTTTTTCGTAAACCGTTCCAAAAAATAGTCACTTTCAGATAAACGTCATCATAAAACGTGAAGGTGCTTGTATAAATTAATTAAATCCGCAGGATAAACTAGCGCAATATAAAAGATAGGGCATAGTATTCATAAGTATTACTCCGCCTCTTTTTATCTCTTGAACGATTATACCGTTCACCAAGCGAAGGGTTATCTTTATGGGTTTAGTGAGTCAGTTAGAATCTTTATTCAGGCCAAAATCAATCGTGGTCATTGGCGCCTCTGAAAACCCGAGCCGTGCAGGTTCGGTTATGATGAAAAACCTTCTCACCAGCGGCTTTAAAGGGCCAATTCTCCCTGTTAACCCAAATCGTAGTTCCGTCTTGGGCGTACTGGCCTACCCTTCTATTGATAAGCTTCCACTTAAACCTGACCTTGCAGTAATTTGTACACATCATTCACGAAATATTGGCTGTTTACAGCAACTTGGTGAAGCAGGCTGCAAAGTTGTGATTATATTATCATCCCCTTCTATTCAATTTAATGAATTAAAAAAGGTGGCTCAACAATATCAAATTCGCCTTTTAGGCCCTAATAGCTTAGGTTTTTTAGCACCATGGCAAGGGTTAAATGCCAGCTTTTCACCTATCCCAATACTCAAAGGCAAACTGGCTTTTATTTCCCAATCCGCGGCAGTTTCTAATACTGTGCTTGATTGGGCAAGGCATCGTGATATCGGTTTTTCCTACTTTATAGCTCTGGGTGATAGTATCGATATTGATATTGACGACTTGCTGGATTATCTAGCCCGTGATAGCAAAACCAGTGCAATTTTGCTTTACCTTGAAAACATCAGTGATGCGCGGCGTTTTTTATCGTCATCACGCAGTGCATCACGCAATAAGCCTATTCTCGTCATAAAAAGTGGTCGAACACGCAAAGCCCAAGAACTTTTAGGGGAAAAACCCAGCTTAGATGCCGCTTATGATGCCGCTATTCAACGGGCAGGCCTTTTACGAGTGCAAGATACCCACGAAATGTTTTCTGCTGTTGAAACATTAAGTTATATGACCCCATTACGGGGTGAACGTTTATCGATCATGAGCAATGGCGCCGCCCCCGCAGCCATGGCGCTAGATGAACTTCTGCTACGTAATGGCAAACTGGCTAAACTCAGTATTGAAACCGAAAATGAACTCAGCGCCCTGCTTCCACTTGATCTCTCCACACAAAATCCGATTGATTTGGGCGATGATTCTACGGTAGAGCGCTATATTAACGTATTAAACAAAATGCTCGATAGCCATGATCATGACGCACTTTTACTGATCCACACCCCCAGTGCGATCACTGAAAGCAAATCCATGGCAGAAAAAATTATCAAAACCATTAAGCAGCATCCTCGAGGGAAGTGGCTTACTATCCTAACTAATTGGTGTGGTGAATATTCTTCTCAAGAATCACGCCGCTTGTTTAGTGAAGCGGGTATCCCAACTTATCGCACCCCTGAAGGGGCAATTACTGCCTATATGCACATGGTGGAATACCGCCGCAACCAAAAACAGTTAAAAGAGACGCCAGCACTTCCTGTGGGAATTACTGCCAATACACAGCAAGCACATGAATATATTCAGCAAGCATTGAAAAACAATAACTTGCATTTAGATACTCATGAAGTGCAGCCTATTTTAAAAGCATATGGGCTACATAGCTTACCAACTTGGATTGCTCACTCAAGTGAGGAAGCAATTGAAATTGCTGAAAAAATTGGTTATCCCGTTGCTTTAAAGCTGCGTTCACCCGATATCGTGCATAAATCGGAAGTTCAAGGTGTCATGCTGTATCTGAGAAACGCAAAAGAGGTTGAAGATGCCGCAAAAGCAATTATCGAACGTGTCTCTACCAACTTTCCGAACGCTCGCATTGAAGGTTTATTAGTGCAAAGCATGGCAAACCGTGCAGGAGCACAAGAATTACGTATTGCTGTGGAACTAGACCCCGTATTTGGGCCATTGATCATGCTAGGTGAAGGGGGGATTGAGTGGCAGCAAGAAAGCCAAGCCGCTGTTGCCTTACCCCCATTAAATATGGCACTCGCACGTTACCTTGTTATTAACGCAATCAAAGGCTATAAAATTAAATCGCGCAGCGCATTAGAACCACTGAATATCTTAGGTCTCTCAAGTTTATTAGTGAGAGTTTCAAACCTAATCATCGATTGCCCAAATATTACACGCTTAGATATACACCCGCTATTAGCCTCTGGCGATGAATTTACCTTGCTGGATGTCTCCATGACACTCAGCTCAAGTGAGAACGCAACAACCTCGAGACTCGCTATTCGCCCTTATCCAAGCGAATTAGAAGAAACTATTCATTTAAAAGATGATTTAAGCTGCTTATTGCGTCCAATACTTCCGGAAGATGAGCCACTATTGAAGTCTTTTATCGAACAGGTCACAAAAGAAGATCTCTATTATCGGTATTTTAGTGAGATCAGTGAGTTTACTCATGACGACCTCGCCAATATGACACAAATTGATTACGACCGTGAAATGGCGTTTGTCGCAGTGAAAAACCAAGGCACAATCCCTGAAATTATTGGTGTTGTTCGTGCAATGGCAGACCCAGATAATCAAGAGGCTGAATTTGCTGTTTTGGTGCGTTCCGATATGAAAGGGCAAACGCTGGGCTATCAGCTTATGCAAAAACTGCTTAACTATACCCGCAGCCATGGCATCAAAAAATTAACCGCTATCACCATGCCTGAAAATCGCAATATGATCAGCTTAGCAAAAAAATTAGGGTTTGAAGTTGAAGTACAATTTGAAGATGGCGTTGTGAACCTCACTCTTCACCTTTAACAATGCAGGGATGCACAGCATAACCTGCATGGAAATTAAACAGATATGCAATTTATTCTAAATGCTTTGACTAAATATGCTATCATCCATAGATCATTCGCTTAAAAATGTGCGCAAAGCGATTTGCTATTGGACTAATAAGAGAAAATTCACACTGTGATGTTGTCAAAATTAAAACAAGCAAAACATCAACAATATTTGGTAAGTTTACCCAAACTGTCTCAAGATGTTGCTGATGTCAAAACGCTATATAAGACAGAAGATTTTCGTGATGAACTGCTTAAACAAATTTCTCTCGCTAAAAATACTATCTACATTACGGCTTTGTATTTAGAGAAAGATGATGCAGGTAAAGACATTCTTCATGCGCTGTATGCGGCAAAACAAGCTAATACATCATTAGATATCAAAATTCTCGTCGACTGGCATCGAGCTCAAAGAGGGCGTATTGGTGCTGCGGCAAATGCAACTAATGCAGATTGGTACTACGATGTCTCACAACAGTATCCAGATGTTGAAATTCCAATTTATGGCATCCCAGTCAATACTCGGGAAGCTTTAGGTGTCTTGCACCTGAAAGGTTTCCTTTTTGATGACACGCTACTGTATAGTGGAGCAAGCATCAATGATGTGTATTTACAACGACATGAAAAATATCGTTATGACCGATATCACCTTATTAAAAATAGCCAGCTAGCGGCATCAATGCGAAAATTCATTGATGATTCACTATTACCTACTGATGCTATTCATCGTCTAAATACAGAAACGCGCCCTAAAACAGCTGAATTTAAGCACCTAATAAAACAATTCCGTTTAGGACTGCGAGGATCTTCTTACCAATTTACAGGTAATGCATCTAATGATGAATTATCTGTCACACCTTTTGTTGGCTTAGGTAAGAAAAACGATCTCAACCGAGTGATCACCCATTTAATGGGGTCAACCAGTGATAAGCTGACTATTTGTACGCCATACTTTAACCTTCCAGCGGTATTAGTGCGGATCATCAGTCGATTACTACGTGATGGCAAACATGTAGAAATTATTATTGGGGATAAAACCGCTAACGATTTTTATATTCCACCAGAAGAGCCTTTCAAAATTATTGGCGCACTTCCTTATCTGTACGAAATCAACTTACGCCGCTTTGTTAGTCGCTTACAGCGCTTTATTGATAGCAAACAGTTGACAGTTAGGCTTTGGAAAGACGGTGACAATACTTATCACTTAAAAGGCATGTGGGTCGATGATCAGTGGCAACTGATCACGGGTAATAACTTAAATCCACGCGCATGGGGCTTAGATCTGGAAAACGCAGTTTTAATTCATGATCCTAAACAACAGCTTCAAGAGCAACGCCATCACGAATTGGAATGCATCCGCACCCATACTAAAGTCGTTAATCACTACAGGGAGCTAGATAGCATTCAAATTTACCCTGTTAAAGTGAAAAAATTAATTCGTAGGCTGCGACGCATACGTGTTGATCGGCTGATCAGTCGGATCTTATAGGTTAAAATAAAGCGTCACTTTAAAGTGGCGCTTTTCAATTCTGGTAACCAATGAATGAAACCTAATATGATGAAAACATTAATTATTAGCTCACTGATGTTAATAACAACAGGGTGTAGTGGTTTTCATTGGTCTAATGATAACTGGAAAGGTAAAGATAAAGCACAGCACTTTGCATTTTCCGCAGCCATGGCTGCAGCAGGTAATGCCTATGCAGACAGGCAAAATATGTCCCATCGACATGCAGCTCAATTTGGTCTGTTATTTTCTATTTCACTTGGCGCTGCAAAAGAGCTTTATGATAGCCGCCCTGAAGGAACCGGCTGGAGCTGGCACGACTTTGCTTATGATGTTGCTGGCTCAGTTGCTGGCTATAGTCTATACCAATCCCTCAAGTAAACCTTATTCTCAATACCCCCCTTCTATTTACTTCAATACTTCGTCCACTATCGAAGTATTACTTAATGAAAAGCTTATAGTTATGCTTTCTACATTAAGGAGAATTTTATGATTGCCGTGATCTTTGAAGCTATTCCAATTACCGAACAAAAAACGCGTTATTTTGAGCTTGCCACGAAGCTAAAATCTGAACTAATGAATATTGAGGGTTTTATTTCGGTTGAGCGTTTTCAAAGTATCACCACCGAAGGAAAAATTTTATCGCTTTCTTGGTGGGAAAATGAAGCCGCTATTATGGAATGGAAACGTCATTTCATGCATCAAAATGCGCAAAGTGAAGGGAAAAACTCCGTTTTCTCTCATTACCGTATCCGAGTTGCAGAAACCATAAGGGATTACTCCTTCGATAAGGAGAATAACCATAATGTATGATATTCATGTTATTCTTGAAAACCAAGCAGGTACATTAGCATTACTGGCGACAACTTTAGGCCAACATGGCGTCGGCTTAGAAGGTGGCGGAGTCTTTTCTATCGACGGAAAAAGTCATGCGCACTTCTTAATCACTCAACCTGAAGAAGCTCAACAGGCACTGACAAAAGCAGGCATACAAGTGGAAAGCATTTCACAGCCCGTTATTCGTAAATTAAAGCAAGAGCGGCCTGGTGAACTTGGTGCTATAGCACAGTGCTTAGCAGACCATAAAATTAATATCCTGATTCAATACAGTGATCATCATAACAGGCTAATACTCATAACTGATAACAATGAGTTCGCCTTAGAAGTAACTAAAAAATGGGATATCCCTAATGATAAAAAACAAAATTAGCCAACCCATTGATGAAAATAAGCACTTAGAGAAATCTATTTCAAAGGTTGCTTCTGCGATTGCTGACCCCTCTAGGGTCAGTATTCTCTGCGCACTAATGGATGGTAGAGCATGGACAGCTACTGAGTTAAGTGCTGCAGCAAATATTGCGCCTTCAACAACCAGTGCTCACCTGACAAAGCTTTTGAATAACCACTTAATTAGCTGTTTATCTCAAGGTAGACACCGTTATTACCGCCTCGCTGGTTCAGACATTGCAGAACTGCTGGAAACACTGATGGGCGTCTCCATGAAATTGGAATATAAAGCGCCAATCTCAACCCCCGTTCATCTGAGAAAAGCGCGCACCTGCTATGATCACTTAGCAGGCGAAGTTGCAGTTCAACTCTATGAATTTATGGATAAAAATGGCTGGTTTACATCTAAAGAAAATAAATTATCTATTATTGGCATTGAGCAATTTAACAACCTTAATATCAATATTTCAATGCACACTAAACGAAAAATGGCGTGTGCTTGCTTAGATTGGAGTGAAAGGCGTATGCACTTAGGTGGAAATGCTGGAGCTGCGTTATTACACGCTTTTGAGCAAAACGAATGGATATTAAAAACAGCAGGCTACCGTGAGGTGATGTTTACCCCAAGTGGGAAAAAGGCCCTAAAACGAATTTTTGACATTGAAATTATATAAAGTTCATCGTTAGAGGCTACAAATAATTTTCTACTGTTCGCCACATTTCTCTAATACACCAAGTAGTGATTGATTATTTACGGTCTTATACCTCTTATGTACCTTTATAACTATACGAGCTATTGCACCTACTTGGCATTCCACTCATTTAATTAAAAGACAACTCACACTTAACAAGCGGTACTCAGCAAGTAGGTTCCCCAAAGTAATAATTGCGATAGTCTGGGAGATCAAATAAAGCACTTAAGTAGTTAAATACGTGAACTATTCTCACCATTTCAAATGAGTAGTGAATATTCATATATTCAACTAGTTCGTTGAAAAAAGCGCGATAGGTAATATAGAATGACTAACATAAAACTATTTAAGAATGGATTTTAGATAGGCATATAAACAAAAACCCCGTGATTTTCATCACGGGGCTTCGATAAGTGGCGGAACGGACGGGACTCGAACCCGCGCCCCCCTGCGTGACAGGCAGGTATTCTAACCAACTGAACTACCGCTCCACTTATTCTTTCGCCTTTCGGCTGCTTATCATGAATCACTCACAATAAGACTTTAATTTAATGTCTGGCAGTTCCCTACTCTCACATGGGGAGACCCCACACTACCATCGGCGCTACGGCGTTTCACTGCTGAGTTCGGCATGGGGTCAGGTGGGACCACCGCGCTATTGCCGCCAGACAAATTCGGTTTCGTTCCCGTTTAGCATCATTTCTCACTAAACCAGAACTTCAATCTTGAACAAGCTGTGTGTCCTTCGCCTTTCGGCTTCTCACGTTCTTTGAAAATCAACTCAATCTCTCTAAAACACCTTCGGTGTTGTCAGGTTAAGCCTCACGGTTCATTAGTATTGGTTAGCTCAACGTATCGCTACGCTTACACACCCAACCTATCAACGTCTTAGTCTTAAACGTTCCTTTAGGACCCTTAAAGGGTCAGGGAAGACTCATCTCAAGGCAAGTTTCCCGCTTAGATGCTTTCAGCGGTTATCTTTTCCGCACTTAGCTACCGGGCAATGCCATTGGCATGACAACCCGAACACCAGTGGTGCGTCCACTCCGGTCCTCTCGTACTAGGAGCAGCCCCTTTCAATCTTCCAACGCCCACGGCAGATAGGGACCGAACTGTCTCACGACGTTCTAAACCCAGCTCGCGTACCACTTTAAACGGCGAACAGCCGTACCCTTGGGACCTACTTCAGCCCCAGGATGTGATGAGCCGACATCGAGGTGCCAAACACCGCCGTCGATATGAACTCTTGGGCGGTATCAGCCTGTTATCCCCGGAGTACCTTTTATCCGTTGAGCGATGGCCCTTCCATTCAGAACCACCGGATCACTAAGACCTACTTTCGTACCTGCTCGAGCCGTCACTCTCGCAGTCAAGCTGGCTTATGCCTTTGCACTAACCGCATGATGTCCGACCATGCTTAGCCAACCTTCGTGCTCCTCCGTTACTCTTTGGGAGGAGACCGCCCCAGTCAAACTACCCACCAGACACTGTCCGCACCCCGGATAACGGGGCAACGTTAGAACATCAAACATTAAAGGGTGGTATTTCAAGGTTGGCTCCACGCAGACTGGCGTCCACGCTTCGAAGCCTCCCACCTATCCTACACATCAAGGCTCAATGTTCAGTGTCAAGCTATAGTAAAGGTTCACGGGGTCTTTCCGTCTTGCCGCGGGTACACTGCATCTTCACAGCGAGTTCAATTTCACTGAGTCTCGGGTGGAGACAGCCTGGCCATCATTACGCCATTCGTGCAGGTCGGAACTTACCCGACAAGGAATTTCGCTACCTTAGGACCGTTATAGTTACGGCCGCCGTTTACTGGGGCTTCGATCAAGAGCTTCTCCTTACGGATAACCCCATCAATTAACCTTCCAGCACCGGGCAGGCGTCACACCGTATACGTCCACTTTCGTGTTTGCACAGTGCTGTGTTTTTAATAAACAGTTGCAGCCAGCTGGTATCTGCGACTGGCTTCAGCTCCATGGGTAAACCACTTCACCTAGCGCCAGCGTGCCTTCTCCCGAAGTTACGGCACCATTTTGCCTAGTTCCTTCACCCGAGTTCTCTCAAGCGCCTGAGTATTCTCTACCTGACCACCTGTGTCGGTTTGGGGTACGATTAATGATAATCTAGAGCTTAGAGGCTTTTCCTGGAAGCGGGGTATGAGCTACTTCGCCACCGTAGTGACTCGTCATCAGACCTCAGCATATAGTGAACCGGATTTGCCTAATTCACCTGCCTACATCCTTAAACCGGGACAACCGTCGCCCGGCCAGCCTAACCTTCTCCGTCCCCCCATCGCAATTATCACCAGTACGGGAATATTAACCCGTTTCCCATCGACTACGCATTTCTGCCTCGCCTTAGGGGTCGACTCACCCTGCCCCGATTAACGTTGGACAGGAACCCTTGGTCTTCCGGCGTGCGGGTTTTTCACCCGCATTATCGTTACTTATGTCAGCATTCGCACTTCTGATACCTCCAGCATGCCTCACAGCACACCTTCACAGGCTTACAGAACGCTCCCCTACCCAACAATATCTAAATATCGCTGCCGCAGCTTCGGTGCATAGTTTAGCCCCGTTACATCTTCCGCGCAGGCCGACTCGACCAGTGAGCTATTACGCTTTCTTTAAATGATGGCTGCTTCTAAGCCAACATCCTGGCTGTCTGAGCCTTCCCACTTCGTTTCCCACTTAACTATGACTTTGGGACCTTAGCTGGCGGTCTGGGTTGTTTCCCTCTTCACGACGAACGTTAGCACCCGCCGTGTGTCTCCCGTGATAACATTCTTCGGTATTCGTAGTTTGCATCGAGTTGGTAAGTCGGGATGACCCCCTAGTCGAAACAGTGCTCTACCCCCGAAGATGAGTTCACGAGGCGCTACCTAAATAGCTTTCGGGGAGAACCAGCTATCTCCCGGTTTGATTGGCCTTTCACCCCCAGCCACAAGTCATCCGCTAATTTTTCAACATTAGTCGGTTCGGTCCTCCAGTTAGTGTTACCCAACCTTCAACCTGCCCATGGCTAGATCACCGGGTTTCGGGTCTATACCCTGCAACTCATTCGCCCAGTTAAGACTCGGTTTCCCTACGGCTCCCCTATACGGTTAACCTTGCTACAGAATATAAGTCGCTGACCCATTATACAAAAGGTACGCAGTCACCCTGATAAATCAAGGCTCCCACTGCTTGTACGTACACGGTTTCAGGTTCTATTTCACTCCCCTCGCCGGGGTTCTTTTCGCCTTTCCCTCACGGTACTGGTTCACTATCGGTCAATCAGGAGTATTTAGCCTTGGAGGATGGTCCCCCCATATTCAGACAGGATAACACGTGTCCCGCCCTACTCGTCGAGTTCACAACACTAACACCTTCGGATACGGGGCTATCACCCTTTACTGCCGGCCTTTCCAGACCGTTCTCCTGATGCTAATGCTGATTAAGACTCTGGGCTGCTCCCCGTTCGCTCGCCGCTACTAGGGGAATCTCGGTTGATTTCTTTTCCTCGAGGTACTGAGATGTTTCAGTTCCCTCGGTTCGCCTCGTTTGACTATGTATTCATCAAACGATAGTGCAACGAATTGCACTGGGTTTCCCCATTCGGACATCGTCGGTTATAACGGTTCATATCACCTTACCGACGCTTTTCGCAGATTAGCACGTCCTTCATCGCCTCTGATTGCCTAGGCATCCACCGTGTACGCTTAGTCGCTTAACCTCACAACCCGAAGGTGTCTTTTATGTCGGTCGACGCAAAACCCGACGGTTTCGTGTCTGTTGACAACATCTTCAAGTTGAGATTTTTGAGAGACTCTCACATTGTTTAAGCGATAAACAATGTGCGTTGTTTTCAATTTTCAGCTTGTTCCAGATTGTTAAAGAGCATAATTATTCGCAATAGACTAGTTGACTAATCTATTCTGAATAATCAGAAAATTTATGGTGGAGCTAAGCGGGATCGAACCGCTGACCTCCTGCGTGCAAGGCAGGCGCTCTCCCAGCTGAGCTATAGCCCCATAAAGGTTTTTTTCGGTATCGATTAATCTCCTGATAAGATTTTTTCTTACTCGGAGGTCTTTTTTCTTAGGCAAGGCGTGGGTTAGCGAAGTTTACACAAGTAAACGAGCTGAGCCATAACGCAGCATAAGAGAAAAGTGGTAGGCCTGAGTGGACTTGAACCACCGACCTCACCCTTATCAGGGGTGCGCTCTAACCACCTGAGCTACAAGCCTATCGATACCGCTACTTTAATTTCATCAGACAATCTGTGTGAGCACTTCACAAAAACACTTCAATGGTAAGGAGGTGATCCAACCGCAGGTTCCCCTACGGTTACCTTGTTACGACTTCACCCCAGTCATGAATCACAAAGTGGTAAGCGCCCTCCCGAAGGTTAAGCTACCTACTTCTTTTGCAACCCACTCCCATGGTGTGACGGGCGGTGTGTACAAGGCCCGGGAACGTATTCACCGTAGCATTCTGATCTACGATTACTAGCGATTCCGACTTCATGGAGTCGAGTTGCAGACTCCAATCCGGACTACGACGTACTTTATGAGTTCCGCTTGCTCTCGCGAGGTCGCTTCTCTTTGTATACGCCATTGTAGCACGTGTGTAGCCCTACTCGTAAGGGCCATGATGACTTGACGTCATCCCCACCTTCCTCCGGTTTATCACCGGCAGTCTCCTTTGAGTTCCCACCATGACGTGCTGGCAACAAAGGATAAGGGTTGCGCTCGTTGCGGGACTTAACCCAACATTTCACAACACGAGCTGACGACAGCCATGCAGCACCTGTCTCAGAGTTCCCGAAGGCACTAAAGCATCTCTGCTAAATTCTCTGGATGTCAAGAGTAGGTAAGGTTCTTCGCGTTGCATCGAATTAAACCACATGCTCCACCGCTTGTGCGGGCCCCCGTCAATTCATTTGAGTTTTAACCTTGCGGCCGTACTCCCCAGGCGGTCGATTTAACGCGTTAGCTCCGAAAGCCACTCCTCAAGGGAACAACCTTCAAATCGACATCGTTTACAGCGTGGACTACCAGGGTATCTAATCCTGTTTGCTCCCCACGCTTTCGCACCTGAGCGTCAGTCTTTGTCCAGGGGGCCGCCTTCGCCACCGGTATTCCTCCACATCTCTACGCATTTCACCGCTACACATGGAATTCTACCCCCCTCTACAAGACTCTAGCTAACCAGTTTTAGATGCCATTCCCAGGTTAAGCCCGGGGATTTCACATCTAACTTAATTAACCGCCTGCGTGCGCTTTACGCCCAGTAATTCCGATTAACGCTTGCACCCTCCGTATTACCGCGGCTGCTGGCACGGAGTTAGCCGGTGCTTCTTCTGTCGGTAACGTCAATCGTTGATGATATTAGCATCAACGCCTTCCTCCCGACTGAAAGTACTTTACAACCCTAGGGCCTTCTTCATACACGCGGCATGGCTGCATCAGGCTTGCGCCCATTGTGCAATATTCCCCACTGCTGCCTCCCGTAGGAGTCTGGGCCGTGTCTCAGTCCCAGTGTGGCTGATCATCCTCTCAGACCAGCTAGGGATCGTCGCCTAGGTGAGCCATTACCTCACCTACTAGCTAATCCCATATGGGTTCATCCGATAGCGCAAGGACCGAAGTTCCCCTGCTTTGCTCCTGAGAGATTATGCGGTATTAGCCACCGTTTCCAGTAGTTATCCCCCTCTATCGGGCAGATCCCCATACATTACTCACCCGTCCGCCGCTCGTCAGCGAGAAGCAAGCTTCCCCTGTTACCGCTCGACTTGCATGTGTTAGGCCTGCCGCCAGCGTTCAATCTGAGCCATGATCAAACTCTTCAATTAAAAAGCTTGATGCTCAAAGAATGTTTACTGTCGTATGTCTTCTTGCGAAAACATATTACCTATTAGTTCATATATATGAATTAACGTGTTAGTCACTCTTCAAGACTTAAAATCAAATATTTTTTTGATAGTGTCCTGTGAGTGCCCACACAGATTGTCTGATAAATTGTTAAAGAGCGTTGCGACTTAATCTTTCGATTTTCGACTTCAAGGTCGTTGTCGCGAGGTGACGTATAATACGTTTTCCTCATCGAGAGTCAAGCGATTTTTTGCTTTTTCTTTTCAGAATCTCTCGCTGCCGTTTCAGTGTTCATCGCGCTTTGCGTTGTCTTGTTCCCGGTCAGTGGATGCGCATTATAGGGAGTCAGAAAAATCTGGCAAGTGTTTTTTAAAACTTTTTTTCTGACTGCTCGCTTATCACCCAAAATGGCTATTTTTTAATTCTTTTTAGCGTTTCTGGCAGGTCTGCAATGCTATTAACCACAAAATCAGCGCTATTCATTGCTTCTTCTGTCACAGGTTCGCCACTTTTAACCAGCACTGTTGTTCCGACATTTGCTGCTTTACCTGCTAAAATATCAGCAAGTTTATCTCCTACCATTATAGAAGCAGCCATATCTATATTTAAGAAAGACTGTGCATCTAATAACATGCCAGGTTTTGGTTTACGGCAATTGCAGTCTTGCCGATATTCTTCAATATCAGACTCTGCGTGATGCGGGCAGAAGTAAATACCGTCTAGGTCAACACCACGATCAGCAAGTGACCAGTCCATCCATTCAGTTAATTGCATAAATTGGTCTTCGGTATAAATGCCACGACCAATACCTGATTGGTTTGTGACAACCACTAATGCATAACCCATCTTCTTTAATTCCAACATGGCTTCAATAGCGCCTTCAATAAATTCAAAGTCATCTATTTTATGTACGTAGCCATGGTCGATATTAATTGTTCCGTCTCTGTCTAAAAAGACTGCTGGTATCCCGTTACTCACCTGTTTACTCCTCAAACTGAATATCTTTTTAGTATCTCACGAAAAGAAATGAAATGAGAATAGAATAAATCGCACAATCTTTGTTGACTTAGACGTCTAGACGCCTTAACATCCAACCATATTAGATACACTATCTAAAGAACAATTCAAATAAAAGTTAGAAAACATAAATGATAAAGCTCTCAAATATAAATAAAGTTTTCCAGCAAGGAAGCCGTAGCATTCAAGCATTGACTGATATTAGCTTGCATGTACCTGCTGGTCAGATATATGGCGTTATTGGTGCTTCTGGTGCAGGTAAAAGTACGTTAATTCGTTGCGTAAACATGCTAGAGCGCCCAACATCAGGCCAAGTTGTTGTTGATGGACAAGATTTAACCTCAATGACAGAAAAAGCGTTGACGAGAGCACGTCGCGGTATTGGCATGATTTTCCAGCATTTTAACTTATTATCTTCGCGTACTGTTTTTGATAACGTGGCACTGCCACTGGAACTGGACAATACGCCTAAAGAAAAAATTAAAGAACGCGTTGATGAGCTATTAGATTTAGTCGGCTTAAGCGAAAAGAAAGATGCTTACCCTGCTAATTTATCGGGTGGACAAAAACAACGTGTTGCAATCGCACGTGCTTTAGCTAATTCGCCAAAAGTTTTACTGTGTGATGAAGCGACTAGTGCATTAGACCCTGCGACAACACGCTCAATTTTAGAATTATTAAAAGATATTAACCGCCGTTTAGGGTTAACCATCTTATTGATCACTCACGAAATGGATGTCGTAAAACGCATTTGTGACCAAGTTGCAGTAATTAGTGGCGGCCAATTAATCGAACAAGATAAAGTGAGCGAAGTATTCTCTCACCCCAAAACACCTGTTGCGCAGGCTTTTATTCAGTCAACTTTAGTTATTGATATTCCAGATGACTATAAAGAGCGCATGAGCACTGAAGCAGGTAAAGATTTATCACCATTAGTGAAATTAGAATTTACTGGCCAATCTGTTGATGCGCCGCTAATTTCGATGGCTGTACGTAAGTTTGATATTGATATTAATATTTTAAGCTCTCAGATTGATTACGCAGGCGGCGTAAAATTTGGTGTGATGCTAGCGGAGCTGCATGGCATTAATGGTGGTGTTGAGTCCACAATTGAATTTTTGAAAGAGCACCACGTGAAAGTAGAGGTTTTGGGTTATGTCTGAGAGAATGATTTATTTGCTGATTAACGGCACCATCGACACTATCACAATGACCTTTGTTTCTGGCTTTTTGGGCTTTGTTTTAGGCTTACCATTGGGTGTTTTACTTTATATTACGCGTAAAGACCAAGTGATGGAAAATGTCGGCTTATATCGTGCACTTGCCGTTATAATTAATATTTTCCGTTCAGTACCATTTATTATTTTACTCGTTTGGATTATTCCATTAACGTCGTTTTTAGTGGGTACAACCATTGGTTTAAAAGCCGCAATCGTACCGTTAACCATTGGTGCAGCGCCATTTATTGCACGCATGGTAGAAAATGCTCTACTAGAAATTCCGAGTGGTTTAATTGAATCAGCGCGTGCTATGGGGGCGACTCCTCTTCAGATCATTCGTAAAATCTTGATCCCTGAAGCAATGCCAAGCCTAATTAATGCGGCAACCATTACTTTAATTATGTTAGTTGGTTATTCGGCTATGGGTGGCGCTGTGGGTGCAGGTGGTTTAGGTCAAATTGCACTGCAATATGGTTACCAAACCTATAACCCTGTTGTAATGAATACCGTTATTGTTCTTCTTGTTATTTTAGTAAACGCAATCCAGTTTGGTGGCGAGTACTTAATGAAAAAAGTTTCACATCGATAGTCAGTAAAATAGCGGCGCCGTTAGGGTGCTTATAAAGTCCGAATGAAAGGGGTACTACCAATGTCTATTAAGTTAAAATCTATCGCTGTTGTCGGCGCGCTATTAGGCACACTCGTTTTAGCGGGTTGTGGCGAAAAAGAAAAAGATGCTAACAGCATTAAAGTTGGTGTGATCATGGGCAAAGAGTTAGAAGTTGCTGAAGTCGCACAGAAAGTTGCTAAAGAAAAATACGGTTTAGATGTTGAGCTGGTTTCATTTAATGATTTCGTATTACCAAACGAAGCATTAAGCAAAGGTGATATCGATTTAAACGCGTTCCAACACAAGCCGTACCTTGACCAACAAATTAAAGATCGTAACTATAAGTTAGTGCCAGTGGGCAATACATTTATTTACCCAATTGCTGCTTACTCTAAAAAAATTAAATCTGTTGACGAGTTAGCCGACGGTTCACAAATCGCATTACCAAATGACCCAACCAACTTAGGTCGTTCTTTACTGCTGTTACAACAACAAAATTTAATTAAGTTAAAGGATGGCACAGGTTTAATGCCAACTGTTCTGGATGTTGTTGAAAATCCAAAAAATCTGAAATTTGTTGAATTAGAAGCACCACAATTACCACGTGCTCTTGATGACCAAAAAATTGCTTTAGCTATCATCAACACCACTTGGGCAAGCAGCGCAACACCTAAACTGACGCCAGCAAAAGACGGTTTATTTGTTGAAGATAAAGATTCTCCATATGTAAATATTATTGTTGCTCGTGAAGATAATAAAGATAGCGAAAATGTGAAGAAATTTATCCAAGCTTATCAATCAGATGAAGTTGCTAACAAAGCTAACGAAGTCTTTGATGGTGGTGCAGTTAAAGGCTGGTAATCTTTTTTATTATTAAAAAAACGATTAAAATACTAGATGGCTCCATGCCATCTAGTATTTTTTGCAATTTATAGACTATAAAAATAACGATATTTTATTGAATCATATAAGAAAGGTAATAACTTATGAGACTGTTATTGCTCACCTTAGCGGCGTTGACGTTGGCTGGGTGTGGGATTAACCAATACACGAGTCCAGGGGCAAACAAAGGTTTCACCAGTATGAAATTGTCTAAACCTGTGCCAAGTGTGACTGAAGAACCTGAAACAGCAAATGTTAAATTAATGAATAGCCCAGAAGAACTCTTGGGAATGCCTTTCAAAGATTTAGGTATTGTTTCTGGTGAATCATGCAGAGAAAGCGTTCAAAGCCCTCCTGCAAATCTAAATACAGCGAAAAACAGTATGTTATCACAAGCTGCTTTTATCGCTGCTGATGCCGTCCTTTTGCACCAATGCCAGACAATGACCGCTCCGGGTTGTTACCAAGCAACGATTTGTGAAGGTAGCGCATTAAAAATTGTTGAATAACCGCCATATGCAATCTTTTCAATTTGAGACTATTGGGTATATCGAATCGCCATATAAAGAAAAGTTTGCCATCCCGCGCCAACCTGGGCTTGTTCCAGGTGGTGCAGGACGCCTACATCTCCACTCCCCTTTTAATGATGCTAATACTGTTCGTGGCTTAACGCAATTTAGCCATATCTGGGTAATTTTTGTTTTTCATCAAACGATGAAAGGTGGCTGGAAACCTTTAGTTCGTCCACCTCGCCTTGGCGGTAATGACAAAATGGGTGTATTTGCAACGCGCTCAACATTTAGACCAAACCCAATAGGTATGTCCCTTGTTGAATTAAAAGGGGTTTCTATAAAAAACAACCAAGCTATACTCGAGCTTGGTAGTCTAGACTTGGTTGACGGCACACCAGTGATTGATATAAAACCTTATTTGCCTTTTGCTGAAGCAATACCAGAGGCCACTGCGGGATACGCGCAAGATGCGCCTTCAGATAAAATGCAGGTTATATTCACGCTAGCCGTTGAAAATCAATTAGCCTCTTATCAACATCAATATCCTGCGCTAAAGCAATTTATTGAACAAGTTTTGATGCAAGACCCTCGCCCTGCGTATAAAAAACAATCGACTGAAATTCGTGACTATGCGGTTCATTTACTAGATTTTAATATTCGTTGGCGAGTGATTAATGGTGTGACTGAAGTATTCGCTATCGAACCTTACGAAAAAACGTGTTAACCCCTTTTGGCGAATCTCAGTCGCTGGTAGACTAGCTCTCTATATACTTTGGTAAGCAAACGGCTTGCCATAATTTGTTGTTCTAATGGAACCTAATACAATGCGTACTAGCAAATATCTGCTCTCAACTCTAAAAGAGACCCCTGCGGATGCAGAAGTTATCAGCCACCAGCTGATGCTGCGTGCAGGAATGATCCGTAAACTTGCTTCTGGTCTGTATGACTGGTTACCCACAGGCGTGCGTGTTTTGCGTAAAGTCGAAAACATCGTCCGTGAAGAAATGGAAAATGCAGGCGCTATCGAGGTATCTTTACCCGTCGTTCAGCCCGCAGATTTATGGCAAGAAAGTGGACGTTGGGAACAGTATGGCCCTGAATTGCTACGTTTTGTTGACCGTGGTGAGCGCCCATTTGTCCTTGGCCCAACCCATGAAGAAGTGATCACTGATTTAGTGCGTAATGAAATCACCTCTTATAAGCAACTCCCATTGAATTTATTCCAAATTCAAACCAAGTTCCGTGATGAAGTTCGCCCGCGTTTTGGCGTCATGCGTTCACGCGAATTTATTATGAAAGATGCTTACTCTTTCCATATTAGCCAAGAATCATTGCAAGAAACCTATGATGCAATGTACGAAGCGTATAGCAAAATTTTCACACGTATTGGCTTTGATTTCCGTGCAGTTCAAGCGGATACCGGCTCAATCGGTGGTAGTGCATCCCACGAATTCCAAGTGTTAGCAAAAAATGGTGAAGACGACGTTATTTTTTCCACTGAGTCTGACTATGCTGCAAATATCGAGTTTGCTGAAGCATTAGCGCCAACCACACCACGTGGAGCGCCAACTGAAGAGCTGCGTTTAGTGGATACTCCAAACGCAAAAACAATCGCTGAATTGGTAGAGCAATTTAACTTACCTGTTGAAAAAACAGTTAAGACGCTCATCGTTCACGCTGAAAAGGATTCAGGCCATACATTAGTGGCATTGTTGATCCGTGGCGATCATGAATTAAATGAAGTTAAAGCTGAAAAACATCCTTTAGTGGCAAGCCCACTGGAGTTTGCAACAGAAGCTGAAATTAGAAATGCGGTGAATGCAGGCCCAGGTTCATTAGGACCTATCAATATGCCATTACCGATTGTTATCGACCGTAGCGTTGCCGTGATGAGTGACTTCGGTGCGGGTGCAAATATTGATGGTAAACACTACTTTGGCATTAACTGGGAACGCGATTTAGCCTTACCTGAAACTTATGACCTTCGTAATGTCGTCGAAGGCGACCCAAGCCCAGATGGCAAAGGTGTGCTGCAAATTAAACGCGGTATTGAAGTTGGCCATATTTTCCAATTAGGCACCAAATATTCAGAAGCCATGAAGGCTTCCGTTCAGAACGAGGAAGGCCACAACCAAATCGTTACTATGGGTTGCTATGGTATTGGTGTAACGCGTATCGTTGCCGCTGCTATTGAGCAAAGCTATGATGATCGCGGAATTATCTGGCCAGATGCAATTGCACCTTTCCAAGTTGCTATTTTACCAATGAACATGCACAAATCTTATCGCGTAAAAGAAGTTGCTGAAAAACTGTATGCGGACTTAAAAGCAAACGGTATTGATGTCATTTTCGATGACCGTAAAGAGCGTCCAGGTGTGATGTTTGCTGATATGGAGCTGATTGGCGTTCCATACACTATCGTTATTGGTGACCGTAACTTAGATAATAACCAGATTGAGTACAAATCGCGCCGTAGCGATGATAAAGAATTGGTTGGTTTAGAAAATGTCGTCAGCTTCCTTAAAGGTAAGCTCGGCAAATAAGTTAGGTTAAAAGCCAAAAAATAGAGCCCAAATTCTAGTCATATTGAATTTGGGCTTTTTTCTTTAAATATCTCGGTACGAACCAATTTTAAAACCACGCGCAGCTATTTGTGATTTTAAATTTTCCGATGTTAATACTTCCAATTCATTTAAGCGTGGGTAAGCGTAGTTGCTTTTTAATAATGCATTATCAATAAAAGCAGGATGGCTCATGACTTCAATAGAGTGATTCCCCTGCGCTTTGGCTTCATCAATAATTTTCAAAAACAATGCTTCTGAAATTTCATCACCATAAAATTCACTACTAAAACAGTCAGTGCTTGCCACTTTGTATGACAATGGCGGCCAATTTTTCTCTAATTGACGATCAACACGAAGTGCAACCCCCTGTTCTTGTGCAAAACCCACGACAATCGGAAAAATACCCTCAATCATATGCACGTGATGATGGCTATCAATATGGCTGGGCTTTTGGCCAAAAATTTCGATAAATTTTTGATATTGCAGATTCAGCTCTTGTTCAATCTCAGACAAAGGTAAATCATTAATATCGATATCCCACAACCATTTACCTAACATTCCATCTCGACTGAGCGTTGGCATTGATGAAAAAGGCTTACCTGCTGTTAAAACAAAATGCATTCCCACCGCTAAATTCGGATTTTCATGACTTAATTTAGCCGCATGAGATATGGCAGGCATATTCATCATTGCGCTCGTTGAATTAACAACCCCATTACGATGAGATTCGATAATGCCGTAATTAACAGCTTCACATAATCCAAAATCATCGGCATTCACAATAAGTAATGAAGCCATTTGTTCTCCCTTAATGCTATAAACGATTTAACTCATTAACCTTCCAGCTCAAGTTGCTGTATTGCTTTCTCAAAATTCGGCAGGTGTTTTTTATGGGCGATAAGTAATTCTTTCGAAATTAAACGCGCATCTTTATCTGAATGAATTAATGGGTTTAAATTCATCGCCAGTAATACATCATTAAACTGACCATTTACAGCCGCTTGGCTAGTGGCAATTTCAAAGTTTTTTAAGGTATAAATTAAGCCGAGCACTTTATCATCAAAATGTGTCACTCGTGGATGCGGTTTTGCACCATCACGACCCAATAGGCAAGTCATCTCCACCGTCCAATCTTCTGGAATATTATCAATATGCCCCTGATGTGGGATATTAACGTAATGCTCCGTATTTTTATCGTTATAAATAGCGTTGATAACTTCACAAGCCGCATCTGAATAATAGGCTCCGCCACGTAATTCAAGCTCTTTAGGTTTCACATCGAGTGATGGATCCTTATAAAGCTCAAACAGTCGATGTTCAACTTTTTGTACGATTTGAGCTCGAGCGCCACCTTTATAATATTCCCCCAGCTCGATAGCTAACATTTCTTTTGGCTTAAAGTAATACAGTAAATAAGAGCAAGGGATCAGATTTAAGCTGCGAATTAACCCTTCTTCAAACGCAAGGTCAGTGATATTTTTTACAGAGTTAGCACTTAACGTACCAGAAGCAATACCGTCTAACAGCTCATCAAAACGAGAAATACCATTAACAATCACATCCTTGATAAAAACCATGTGGTTTAAACCGAATAAGTCGATAGATAACTCATCTTTTTCTGACAGATTAAGAACATCTGTAATAAACATTTTCATGCCAATCGGAATATTACACACACCAATAAAACGCTTAAAGTTTGTGTGTCGATAAACAGCTTCTGTCACCATCCCGGCAGGGTTAGTAAAATTAATCACCCACGCATTAGGGCAGATTTCTTCCACATCTTTAATAATGTCAAAAATAACAGGGATTGTACGCAACCCTTTAAATAACCCACCAGCACCGTTGGTTTCTTGGCCTAAATAGCCATGTTTTAATGGAATAGACTCATCAATTTCGCGAGCCTTTAACTGGCCTACTCTTAATTGTGTAGTGACAAAGTCAGCATCTTTAAGTGCTTCTCTTCTATCCAATGTTTTCACTATTTTCAATGGAATGTTTGCATGCTTAACCATGCGTTCACATAAATCAAAAATAATATCTAATTTTTCTTTGCCTTCCTCAACATCCACCAACCATAACTCAGTTATCGGAAGTTCATGGTAACGTTTAATAAAACCTTCGAGTAATTCAGGTGTATAGCTACTACCACCACCAATGGTGACAACTTTTAACTTCTGAGTCATATTAACCTCATAGAATCTTATACAATAGACATAGAAAGGCACACCATCTTTATTAAAAAAGATGGTTATGCTTGAATTGTTTAATTAAGAACGTTTTGAAATTCTGTTTACCTAATGCTAATTAACCCACCATTTTTTGCTCAACACTATATAAATTTTTCCGGTAATCACTTGGTGTTAGTGAAGTTGATTCTTTAAATTTTTTCACAAATAAACTTGGGCTACTGTAACCAGACTCAAATGCAATATCAGTAATTGAATAATTGGTAATTTCTAATTGCTTTTTAGCAAAATTAATTCTGATATCGTTAATAATTTGCATGGGTGTTTTGCCATAAAAACGCTTTGTCGCCCGTGTTAAATACTCTTGAGATTTCCCCGTCATGGTGATCATATTTTGCAAAGCACTTTCACTGAACATCGCAATATCATGCATGTCTTCAAGTGTGCTCTTAAGCCATTGAGGGGCATCATCCTGTAAGCTCTTTTCACGGAAATGGCGTAAGCGATTAACGACATTGAATGTGACTAATTCAATAAACTCATTAAATTCGCTGTCTCTAAAGTTTAGAGAGGCAATAACGGACTCAATATAAGCCATAAATTCATTTTTTAATGGATAGCTTTGTGATGCAACAAAACAGCTTGGCAATAATGGAAGATAATGTTTATCAAAAAATGATTTACTAATTCCAACATTTAATATCCGTGTTGGGCCAAAGTCATAAGCACTTTCGTGATATGAGCCAATGGGTAAAAAAACAAAATCCCCGCGCTCTAATAATATTTTTTTTCCATTAATAATTTGATAACAGCGACCTGTTAATACAATCGTGTATTCATAATAATCATGTTGATGCAGTCCACTTGCGCTCTCAACTTTATTATAAATAAAGACATGAAAGGTTTTATTGTTAAACAGTTCGCTTTCTTGAACTAATTTAATTTCAGCATTAGTGTCGGTTCTATTCATCAGTGTCTGCATCATTATCCCCTTTTAATGGTTTAATTTTTCATGTAGCTCAATTAATTCGGTAATCAATTCGCGCGCTAGCATGGCATTCATTAAATGATCTTGAGCATGGACGAGGACTAAGCTGACTTTAATTCGGCCCTCCCCCATGTCGCTTTCAATGAGCTGAGTTTGTACTTTATGTGCTTCATTCAAAGAAGAGTGAGATTGCTCCATTAAACTTTTTGCTGTGACGAAGTCACCCTCTTTGGCCTTTCTTAATGCGGTATAAGCTAAACTTCTCGCCTGACCTGCATTAATAATTAAGCCCATGACAACTTCTTCTAATTCGTTAGCTGCATCTTCTTGAATATCATCGAGTTCAAACATATTTTTATCTCTACTTAAATGGGAGGAGCAAGCTCCTCCGTTTTTTTAAAACTTCAGTGCATTGGCAATATCTTCTTCACTTTCTTCTTCGTCTATCGTGTTTTGGGCTTTATTTGAAATCACCACAAATGGCAGATAAACCAGTACAGCAACACCAAGGTTAAATAAAGCAAGCAATAGCGCAGCAATACTTCCGTTAGTGTTGAAGAAAGCCGCCAAGCCTGTCGGCATTGTCCACGGTGCAATATTGGTCACTGGTGGGATGATCCCTAAAGAATACGCTGCCACCATTATTCCCGCCAATAAAGGTTGAATCAAAATAAATGGGATAAACATGACAGGGTTCATAATGATAGGTAATCCAAAAATAATCGGCTCATTAATTTGGAAAATACCCGCTGGTAATGCTAACTTTGCCACTTGACGGTGATCTGCACGACGTGAAGCAATAAAGATGGCAATGATCAGCCCTAATGTCGCCCCTGTTCCGCCTAAGAACACGTAGGAATCAAGCATTGGTTTTGCCCACATATGGAAAGATTTACCCGCAGCAATCGCCGCGTCCACCGAACCATATTGCGCATATAACGAGACGTTTTCCAGTGCCCATGGCGTCATGATCCCACTGTCTAAGGCTGTCAATGCTAATGAACCGTGAATACCAAAGAACCACAGCAATGACGTAAAGACCACATAAGCCCAACCAACGACATTCCCCATTGAGGCGAGCGGTGTCGACACTGTATCCATAATGATTTGGTGGAAGTTAGTACTGATACCACTCGAAAGCGCCCATGACACAATTCCCATTATCGATAAGATAATAAAACCCGGAATAAGTGCAGAGAATGAACGGGAAACAGAAGGTGGCACACTATCAGGTAATTTAATCACCCAGTTACGACGCACAATAAATGCAAACATTTCGGCAACGACTAACCCTAAAATAATACCCGAAATAATATTTGCTCCACCTAACCAATTTGCACCAACAGCATAAGCGCCATTAACTTCATAAGGTGTCACAGTCATAAAAGCAGCGACTGCCAGCAACCCTGCGGCTAATGGATCAACCTTTCGCTCTTCTGCTAATGCCATGGAGATAAAAAAGGGTGCCATGAGGGACATAATACCGAGCGTCCCGTTATAGACATTCCCCCCAATAGCTTTAAATCCATTTAATGTTTCAATAGTTGATGGTTCTAATCTCACGCCCAATGAGTAAAAGAACGACCCTGCATCAAAGCTTAAAAATACATTATTAATTAGTACAAACATTGCCCCGACTAATGTCAATGGCATAATACGAATAAAACCATTCTTTATTGCATTAACGTGAGGTTGCTTTCCCAATCTAACTGCGAAGGGCAAAAGTACCTTTTCAAGCGAAGTGATAACAAGACTCATAAAAATACCCTCGATTTTTTGAGTGTGCTCCATTCTAATTAGGCTAATCTGCAATAAATAGCACTAAGGTTGATGGAGTTATTATTGAGTAGAGGTAGCTCTCTAATTTTAATTTGCTGTTTGTTTTTTTATGCTTGCAACGGCTGCCTTTAATACCCCAAGTCCATCCACTTTGCCGTATAACAATGAATCAATCACTTCGACAGGTTTATTTGGCAGTATTTTCTGAATATCCGTTAACATCCAAGCAATTTGCGGACCGAGTAAGACTAAATCTGCATCAACACCTTTTTCACTAGCTAAGCTTTCAGGGAAAGCTTCTATGTTGACGGGAACATCATATTTCTCTGCCTGTTGCCTCATTTTGTTGACTAACAATGAGGTCGACATGCCAGCAGAACAAAATAAATAGATATTTTTCTTCTTCATTCCTTATCCTTTGATTCGTTCTATTTTTTAGTTACCGCTTAGATTTATAAATTTTTTTACAGACTTGCGGCTTTTCTTAAATCAATAAACTAAAAATTAAAATTATTTCTAGTTGAATGAAGTATACGGAATTCCCTTAGTTTACGATATTTCATTGTTATCATTAGTTGTCTCTGATTGACCAATCGCTATGACAACCTTCACAAAATAAGCAAATATTTTTCGACAATAAAAAAGTTATACTGATATCAAAAAAGGCGTGAGTGAGAAAATAAAGAGATAGTTGAAGTGATTTTTTATTGATATTTTAAGGTGTTAAATAAAAAAGCCCAATATTTCTATTGAGCTTTTTAGTGGAGAAATGCAATCTAAATTATTTACAAGACGCCGTTTTATCGAATTTAATCTGCCCTGTTTGAACAAGTGCTGAGTCAAATTGGCCATCTTCCATTGACGGACGAACGGTATAATAACCTTCAACCTCAACATAAACAGGCGTTCCGCCATCAACGCCAGTTTCCCCATAGGCTTTTTCTAATTCAATACCCGATGCAGCGTATTGGCGCCCAGTTTCGCACTCAGTAAAGACAGCGGCATCTGCCATGTAGCGATATTGCCCCACTTTTTTACTTGGTTGAACACGGTTTAGCGAATAATTCAGTTCTGTTTCAATCGGGTTACCTTCTAAGTCCAGTAAAGTGACGGACTCACCATTATCAGCTTTAGCAAAAAAGGTATTCTCTCCTTTTGGATTTGTTGTACGCAATTTATTGCCTTCAACGCTCCATTTGCCCGCTTCATGGAAGCCTGTGTTGCCGTCTTTTGTTCCCAAGTAAATCAATTGTTCGACATAACTGCCATCTTGGTTCACTAACAATGTTGCTTCAATGCCTGAGCAATCTGCACAAGGCAATACCCCAGTGTAAACTTGATCAACAGGAACTGTGCTGGTATTTTTCGCGCCACTTTGGCAGCCCGCTAACGTTACCGCGCCAACCGCCATTAAGACTAACAATAGTGATTTTTTCATGAGACTTCCCTTGAAATTATTCGTTTTTAACTCGTTTACCAATATGAAACATCATAGCATCTCAAGTCATAAAAAAATGGAAACAGTAAGATAATTCGGACATAACTGATAAAAAATGCCATGCATTAATTTGATGAATAAGAATTATCTTTTTCATCCAGTAGCGATTATAGTTATTAAAATTACTATGCTATTATCGTACTAAGCATTTTTTTGCTTGATACAACATGTTCAAGGCGGCAATAACCGCCACTAACACAGTGGTGAGGGAATATGTCTACAGATACTGAATATCAACCTATCAATTGTGATGATTACGAATATCTAGAAATTGCATGCCAACGTCAGTTGAAGTTGCAAATAAAACTTAATGACGGCGAGAATATTGAAGGGCAGGCCAGTGATTTGCTTCTACGAAAAAAAGTCGAGTACCTGATTGTTGAAACACATGAGGGCACAAAGGAGCTACGGTTGGATTGCATTAATTCCTTCAGTCATCCAGAAATCGGCACGATAGTTGTCGACCACTCTCACTAATACTCACGATTCGAGTCCTTCTTGCCCCTTATGATGGTCACAGTCATAAGGGGTTTCTTGTTTTAGAAATCGCTCTGAAAACTCGACTCTTGCTGCCAATCTATCGCTATCCCAACTAGCTCATCGCCAATAAAACCTTCTGGTGTGATAAAACACCCCACCGCTGTAATCAATTTATCGTTATAATAAACCAGAGGAATACGTTCTCGCATCCACGGCGCAACCCCTAGTTCCTGCCATATTTTTTTGCTGCTTCTTGAACGATGCCGCCCCACAATATTGAGCGAGCCTTGTAAACCAAAACGCACAGTCACTTTTTCATCAGGCTCTGGGGAGCGGATTTGCCCTTGCCCCTCCATGACCTGTAATCGGCCAAGGGATTCAGGCAGTTCAAATGTGGCGGGATATGACCACGTATATTGCTGCCCTGCTAAGTTTTCAATACGAGGAACCACCCACAAGGCGCCTTGGTAACGGCGAACTTCAATCGGCCCTAGACGACAAACAGGCTCGGCATCTTGCCGCGCAAGCGCTACTTCTAGCCAGATACGTTCTAACTGGTTAAAAGGTGGCATCGGAAGCTGATGCAACCCAATCCAGCGACGGAGCAACGCGTTGCGTTTTGCGACAGAACAATTTTGCAGTTCATCAATAAACAACCCTCCGCGGTAATCCATCATGCCTTCAAGTGTTTCTTGCAATAATTCATCCAGTAACGATTCTTGCTCAGCACATAGCGATGCACTGCGCGCAATGGCATTGGAAATATGCGGCCAACGTGCGGTTAAACGCGGTAAAATATGCAACCGAAGGAAGTTTCTATCATAGCGGTCATCTTGGTTGCTATCGTCTTCCACCCATGGCAATTGCTGCGCTTGCATGTAAGCTTCTAAATCAACACGAGAGACCGTTAATAATGGCCGCAGCAACTGAGTTTCCCCGTGTTTTGCGATAAAAGGCAAAGATTCTGGCATTGATGATAGCCCCGCAGGACCACTTCCACGCTTTAAAGCTAATAAAAATGTTTCCGCTTGGTCATCAAGATGTTGAGCGGTCACCAACACTTCATTAATTTCAAGCGCTTCACGGTAGGCCTGATAACGGGCATCACGCGCGGCAGCCTCAATGCCTTTTTTGCTAGGGTCAACAAATACATGGTGGCAGATAAAAGGGATCTGCCACTGAAGGCATAGCTGTGCACAATGTTGTTCCCAAGCATCTGCTTTCGAGTTTAAACCATGATGAATATGAATTGCTCGGATAATTAATCGCGAATTATGATTTTTCTTGAGTTGATAAAGCGCATGCAGCAATACTGTCGAATCAATTCCGCCACTAAACCCAACAAGTATTTTTGTATAATCACCGATTTTTTCGCGTACTCGCTCGATGATCATGGATGATTGCTGCACCATTCGTTTACCTTTTTGACCATTGTTGACTACGACGTTTTACACCAACACATAAAACGCCTGAAATAATGACTAACATAACCCCAATAATATACGCTATTTCAAATGGCTCACTTAAAAGTAACACTAACCACAAGACCGATAATACCGGTGATAAGAATACCACTGAGGCAATTTTTGTCGAATTCCCTGCATTCATCGCTTTAAACCACAGGATATACGACACGCCATTAATGAGTACCCCATTAATCAGCGTCGGCCACAACGCACCTTGAGGTGGTAACTGCATTTCACTCAAAGACAACAAGAGAACCAAAGAAGTTAATGTCGAGAAGATAAATAACCAAACCGTACTTATATAAGGATCAATAGAATATTGGCGGGAAAATACCGACATTAAAGCAAAGCAAAATGCCCCGCTAAATACCAACAATAAGGCTGTTGGGTTATCCACATACAATTGAGTGATTTGCCCTTTTGTGAAAGTGATGATAACAGCAATAAAACCAACCATAACTCCGATAATTTGCCGCCCCGACAATCTGTCTTTCAATAGCACCACCGATAAAAGAATAATAATTAGTGGCCAGCTATATTGGATCACCAAAACAGCAATCCCATTTTCAATGGAATAACCGTAATACAACAGCAAATAAAAAAGGCAATCCAGAAACCCAAGAACAAAGACTTTGGCTACAATGTCACAGGGCAAAATAAATAATTTGGCAGGTGTATAGCCTGATGCCAATGCTACGCTGATAACGGCAATAACCGAAATAAGGTTTGACCAAAATAGAAATTGAAAGCTATCCATTCCATCTTGCCCAAAGCGTGAAACGATCGGGATAAAACTCCAAATCAACACGCAAGAAAAAGCATAAATCAAATAATGATATTGTCGCACTTTTATACCTATTTTTTATTATTTGCAGGTGAGTATTAATAATGTTCAATAAAAAACGGGAGTTGGCAAAAGCAAACTCCCGTTTTATTTAATCTATGAATCGCTAAAAATTAGCAATAACCGTATTCCATCAGGCGCTGATAACGACGGTTTTTCAATGCTTCTGCATCTAATACTTCCAGTTCGTTAAGATCTTCAGTGATACGTGCTTTTAGGTGAGCTGCGATTTCATCATAGTTACGATGCGCACCACCTAAAGGCTCAGAGACCACGTTATCAATCAGTTTTAGCTCTTTCAGGCGCGGTGCAGTAATTCCCATCGCTTCAGCAGCTAATGGGGCTTTGTCTGCACTTTTCCACAGAATGGATGCACAGCCTTCCGGGGAAATAACCGAATAAGTGCTGTATTGCAGCATATTCACTTTATCACCCACACCAATGGCTAACGCACCACCAGAACCGCCCTCACCAATGACTGTACAAATCACTGGGACAGATAAACGTGACATTTCACGTAGGTTACGCGCGATCGCTTCTGATTGACCACGCTCTTCTGCACCAACACCTGGGTATGCGCCCGGGGTATCGATGAAAGTGATAATAGGCAGATTAAAACGCTCAGCCAGTTCCATCAGGCGCAGTGCCTTACGGTAACCTTCAGGGGCTGGCATACCAAAATTACGACGGATTTTTTCTTTCGTTTCGCGCCCTTTTTGGTGCCCAATAATCATAACAGGACGACCATCTAAACGCGCCAAGCCACCGACTATGGCTTTGTCATCAGCATAAGCACGATCACCCGCTAATTCTTGGAAGTCCGTGAAAATGCGAGAGATGTAGTCCAGTGTATAAGGACGGCGTGGATGACGAGCGAGTTTAGCAATTTGCCAAGCACCCAGATCAGAGAAAATTTTACGTGTCAGTTCAACACTTTTTTCACGTAAACGAGCAACCTCTTCATCGAGGTTGACCTCTAAATTGTTATCTTGACGGCTGACGGCTTTTAGAGAGTCAATTTTTGCCTCTAATTCCGCGATTGGCTGTTCAAAATCAAGAAAATCCAGACTCATAATATTCCTATTTTAGTCAAATTCTAATTCTACCTGCTCACTACCCAGCAGAGTTCGAAGATCGTTCAGAAGGGGATCCACGGGTGTCACACGCCAAACAACGCCAAATTTAAGCTTGGCTCTGGCATCGTCCTTCTGGTAATACAGATGAACCGGGATAGTGCCTGAACGATGAGGTTCAAGCGTACTGCGCAGCCGGTTCAGTAATTGATCGTTAATTTGTTTATCTGACAGTGAAATCGCAAGTCCACGTGCATATTTCTCCCTTGCTTCACTAATATCCATTAACTCACGCACTGTCATTTTATTACCACCATTGAAATCATCAAAGCTGACCTGACCGGTGGCTATCAGGATATTGTCTTTTTCCAACATGTGTTGGTATTTATCGAGTGCATCTGAAAATAGCATAATATCCAGACGACCGGAACGATCATCAAGCGTACAGATACCAATTCTATTCCCACGCTTGGTTGTAATGACTTTAGCTGAAAGTACTAAACCTACCACAGTTGTCACTTGACCACGAGGGGTTGGGTTCACATCTTTTAATCTAAGGCCATTAGTATAGCGTTCTATTTCACTCAAGTATCGCGTTATTGGATGACCCGTTAAATATAAGCCAAGGGTTTCCCTTTCCCCATCCAATACCACTTGTTCTGGCCATTTTGGCACGCTTGCATACGAGCTTTCCACTTGCTCTGGGGCTTCAGCTAACACACCAAACATATCGGCTTGGCCTATGGCTTCGGCTTTCGCATGTTGATCGGCGGCTTTTAATGCATCCTCAAGGGATGACATCAACGCTGCACGGTGAGGGCCTAGGCGATCAAATGCCCCCGCCATGATCAATTTTTCCATCACGCGGCGGTTAATTTTTTTAATATCAACCCGAGCACAAAGGTCAAAAATCTCTTTGAAAATTCCGCCTTGCTGGCGTGCTTCAACAATGGCTTCAATAGGACCTTCACCGACCCCTTTAATCGCACCAATACCGTAAACTATCTCACCTTCATCATTCACATGGAAGTGATAAAGCCCGCTATTGATATCTGGAGGCAATACTTTTAAGCCCATTCGCCAGCATTCGTCAACTAAACCAACGACTTTTTCTGTATTATCCATATCCGCGGTCATTACTGCCGCCATAAATTCAGCAGGGTAATGCGCTTTTAGCCACAGTGTTTGGTAAGAAACTAACGCATATGCTGCGGAGTGCGATTTGTTAAACCCATAACCGGCAAATTTCTCTACCAAGTCAAAGATTTTCATCGACAATTCGCCATCAACGCCGTTTTTGATTGAACCTTCTTCAAAAACAGAACGCTGCTTCGCCATCTCTTCCGGTTTCTTTTTACCCATTGCACGGCGCAGCATATCCGCACCACCAAGGGTATATCCCGCAAGAACCTGTGCAATCTGCATAACCTGTTCTTGGTATAAAATAATACCATAAGTTGGCTCAAGAACAGGCTTTAACGATTCATGTTGCCATTCTACATCAGGGTATGAAATCTCTTCACGACCATGTTTACGGTCGATAAAGTTATCAACCATGCCTGATTGCAGCGGGCCTGGACGGAATAACGCCACCAGAGCGATCATATCTTCGAAGCAGTCAGGGCGTAACCGCTTAATTAAGTCCTTCATTCCACGGGATTCTAACTGGAATACCGCTGTGGTTTCAGAACGTTGCAACATATCAAAACTTTTTTGATCGTGTAATGGAATGGTTGCAATATCAATCGGTTCTTGGTTGCTCTTAGCCCGGCGCGCGTTGATCATCTCCAACGCCCAGTTAATGATCGTTAGCGTCCGTAAACCTAGGAAGTCAAACTTCACTAACCCTGCATATTCAACGTCGTTTTTGTCGAATTGCGTAACGGGGTTGTTCCCTTCTGCATCGCAATACAGTGGGGCAAAATCGGTAATTTTGGTTGGTGCGATAACCACACCACCGGCATGTTTACCTGCGTTTCGTGTCACCCCTTCAAGTTTACGCGCCATATCAATCAGCGCTTTCACTTCTTCATCGGCTTCGTAAATTTCAGGAAGCTGTGGTTCGGCTTCAAAGGCTTTTTCTAATGTCATTCCCGGATCAGGGGGAACCAGTTTAGAAATTCTATCCACAAAACCATAAGGGTGACCAAGGACACGCCCTACGTCACGAATAACCGCTTTTGCCGCCATCGTACCGAAGGTAATAATTTGTGATACCGCATCACGGCCGTACATTTGCGCCACATGATCAATAACTTGGTCACGTTTCTCCATACAAAAGTCGACGTCAAAGTCAGGCATCGAGACCCGTTCAGGGTTTAAGAAACGCTCAAACAGAAGGTCAAATTCTAATGGGTCAAGGTCTGTAATTTTGAGTGCATAAGCCACTAATGACCCTGCACCAGACCCCCTTCCTGGGCCAACAGGTACACCGTTGTCTTTTGACCATTGGATAAACTCCATCACGATCAAGAAGTAACCAGGGAACCCCATTTGGTTAATCACGTTCAGTTCAATTTCTAAACGCTCATCGTATGCAGGGCGTTTTTCTGCGCGAACTTTTTCGTCAGGAAATAAAAATTCAAGGCGCTCTTCGAGTCCTTCTTTTGACCGCATGACTAAAAAGTCTTCTGTTTTCATATCCCCAGTTGGGAATTGCGGCAAGAAGTATTCACCAAGACGAATCGTAACGTTACAACGCTTAGCAATCTCTACACTGTTTTCTAACGCTTCAGGAATGTCGGCAAAAAGCTCGCACATTTCCTCTTCAGTACGTAAGTATTGCTGAGGGCTATAGTTTTTCGGTCTTTTGGGGTCAGCTAGGGTGAAACCATCGTGGATAGCAACGCGAATTTCATGGGCATCAAAGTCGCTACTTTCAATAAAACAGACTTCGTTGGTTGCAACAACTGGCAGGCCTTTCTTCGTGGCTAACTCAACGGCAGCATGAAGATAACTTTCTTCGTCGGGACGGCCTGTCCTCACTAATTCAAGGTAATAGCAGCCCGGAAAATGCGTTTCATAAAACTCAAGGCACTCATCGACAAGCGCTTGGTTGCCCCGTAATAAAAATTGCCCGACATCCCCTTTACGCCCACCTGAAAGTAGAATCAATCCTTCTTTATGAGTCGCCAACCACTCACGCTTAATTGTTGGCCCTACCGCGCCATACCCCTTTTGGTAAGCCTCTGAAATCAAGAGAGTGAGGTTTTGATATCCTTCATTATTACGAGCAAGAATGGTGAGGTGAGAAATTTCATCGCCTAATAATTCGCTTTCTACATAAAAATCCGCGCCAATGATCGGCTTGATACCTGCTCCATGAGCAGCACCGTAGAATCTCACTAACCCACACAGGTTAGTAAAATCGGTGATTGCAAACGCAGGCATGCCCATTGCAGCCACTTTTTTGACCAATGGACCCGTTTTAGCGAGCCCGTCAATCATCGAGTAGTCACTGTGCACACGCAAATGAATAAAACGAGGTGATACCATCGATTAAATACCTATTTTTGACTGTCTAAAGCTCGCCTCACAGGCGCAAAGCTTTTACGATGGAATTCGGTTGCACCATACTGCGCCAATTTTTCTAAGTGGTATGCGGTTGGGTAGCCTTTATGCTTTGCAAAGCCATATTCTGGGAATGCTTTGTCCAGCTCGACCATTTCCCTATCCCGCACCACTTTCGCTAAAATGGATGCTGCGCTAATTTCTTGCACAAGGCTATCGCCTTTGACCACTGCCTGTGAAGGCATTGGCAGCTCAGGGCAGCGATTGCCATCAATTAAAACAAATTCAGGGACGATAGATAACCCAGCAACGGCACGCTGCATGGCTAACATCGTCGCGTGTAATATATTTATTTTATCAATTTCTTCAGGTTCTGCACGACCAATGCACCAGCATAAGGCTTTTTCTTTGATTTCGTCGAATAGTTTCTCGCGCTTTTTTTCACTGAGTTTTTTCGAGTCTGCGAGCCCTGCAATCGGGTTATTGGGATCAAGGATCACAGCGGCAGTCACAACTGCGCCCACTAATGGCCCACGCCCAACTTCATCAACGCCAGCAATTAAATTGGCTTTGGGATAGATAAATTCCATTAATTTTTAACCAAATCGAGTACTGCTTCTGCAGCTTGTTTATCTGCATCACAACGGATCAATTGATGCAGATGTAAAAAAGTGTCTTTTAGTTGATTGACCTGTTCCCCACCTTCCAATAATGGAAGAAGCTCTTGCGCCAATTTTTCTGGCTGGCACTCTTCCTGCAGCAATTCTTTGACAATTTCTTTTTCAGCCAGCAAATTCGGCAAGGAGACATACGGGGTTTTAACTAAGCGCTTAGCCAGCCAAAAAGTGAATGGTTTCATGCGGTAACCGACCACCATCGGGCATTTGGTCAACATGCATTCCAGAGCAGCGGTTCCTGAGGCTAACAGTGTCGCATCTGCAGCAATCATCGCATCACGAGCTTGCCCATCAAGAATATGTACGGATAACTCAGGTACAGCAGTGGCTTTGATCGTATCAAATTGCAGGCGGCGCTTTTCATTAACCAGTGGCACCACGATATGCAAATCAGGAAAGCGTTGTTGGAGTATTTGCGCCGTTTTTAAAAAATCAGCACTCAACATTTCCACTTCTGAATGGCGGCTTCCTGGCAATAATGCGAGACATTTTACATTTTCGGGAATACCTAGGCGTGCTCGCGCAGCAAGTTTATCAGGGTGCAAGGGAATAGCATCCGCCATGGTGTGGCCGATAAAGCGACAAGGTACATCAAAACGGTCATAAAATGCTTTTTCAAATGGTAAAAACGCTAAGACTAGGTTTGTAGAACGACCGATTTTAAATACGCGTTTTTGGCGCCATGCCCAAACTGAAGGGCTGACGTAATGAATAGTTTTGATGCCTTTTGCTTTTAAGCGCCCTTCAAGGGTGATATTGAAATCAGGGGCATCAATTCCGACAAAAATATCGGGTTGTAACTGTGTAAAACGCTGGGTTAAATCTTTACGAATAGATAATAAGCGAGGTAACCGACCGAGAACTTCAACAATTCCCATGACGGCCAATTCTTCCATTTCGTACCAGGCTTCACAGCCTTCCGCTTGCATCAGCGGGCCTGCAACACCAACAAAGCGAGCATTAGGCACTTGCTCTTTCAATGCACGAATGAGCCCTGCACCGAGGATATCGCCAGATGTTTCTCCGGCAACAAGGCCAATAGTAAGTGGACGGTTATCAATCACCGAAATTCGCTCCTTAATAAAGGCCTAGTCACGTTAACCACAAACACCGTGATTAACGGATAATACCACGCTTAGATTGTGCAGAATCTTCTAAGAAATCACTAAACACTTTAACGTGTTCGTTGACTTTCCCTGCTTCTGCGATTTCTTCACGCGCTTCTTCTAATGATTTACCTGAACGGTATAACGTCTTGTATGCATTACGAATGGCATGCAGTGATTCTTTTTCAAAACCACGACGTTTTAAACCTTCAAGATTTAAACCAAACGGTGTTGCATGGTTACCTTGTGCAATAACATATGGCGGCACATCTTGCGCCACGCCAGAGCAACCACCAACCATAACGTGTGCACCAATTTTGCAGAATTGGTGAACCGCTGTCATACCGCCAATAATAGCGTAATCGCCTAATGTGACATGACCGCCTAACGTCCCGTTATTTGCAATAATGCAACGATTACCAATGATACAATCGTGAGCAATATGCACGTTAACCATCAGCAGGTTATCATCACCCACTTTTGTTAAGCCTGCATCTTGGACAGTACCACGGTGAATAGTCACACTTTCTCTAATACGGTTTCTATCACCAATTTCAACGCGAGTTGGTTCACCTTGGTATTTCAGGTCTTGGTTAGCTTCACCAACAGACGCAAACTGAAAAATCACATTATCGCGACCAATTTTTGTGTGGCCGTTAACGACAACGTGGGATTTCAGCTCTGTGCCTTCGCCAATTTCAACATTCGCGCCAACATAACAAAAAGGGCCAATACGCACATTGGCACCAATGATTGCGCCATCTTCGACGATGGATGAAGGATGGATATAGGCAGTATTGTCAATCATATCAGACCTCACGGCGACGGGCGCACATCATTTCTGCTTCGCAGGCCACTTCTCCATCAACTTTTGCAACGCCTTTAAAACGTGCGACTCCGCGACGTTCTTTAATAAATTCAACTTCTAAGATCATTTGATCTCCAGGCTGAACAGGACGTTTAAAACGTGCGTTGTCTACCGCTGCAAAATAATACAGTTCGCCTGGCTCTAATTTTCCAACGCTTTTAAATGCAAGGATACCCGTTGCTTGCGCCATCGCTTCTAAAATTAAAACACCCGGGAAAATCGGTTTACCAGGGAAATGTCCTTGGAAAAATGGCTCGTTGAAGGAAACATTTTTAACTGCACGCAAAGATTTGCCTTCTTCAAAATCCAAAACACGGTCAACCAAAAGGAATGGGTAACGGTGTGGAAGGAGCTCTAAAATTTCTTCAATATTCAGAGTATGATTATCACTCATCGAAATACTCTTCCTGTCTATTAATACGGTTATTATTAACGAATCGGCCTGCTTTAACCTTAAATTAGGTTAACTGGCAGGCCGGAAAACGTAACTCAGATAACTATTTTAGCCTGAATTACAAAATGATTACTGATTTTTTTGATTTTGGCTATCTAATTCACGTTCAACATTCTTCAGACGCTTATTCATCTCATTGATACTTAAGACTAAAGCAGCTGTTTTACGCCAAACTTTATTAGGTTGTAAAGGAATACCTGAAGAATAAACTCCTGGTTCGGTGATAGGTCGCATGACCATTCCCATTCCCGTTACTGTGACCTTATCGCAAATTTCCATATGACCGTTGATCACGCTCGCGCCACCAATCATACAGTAACGGCCGATTTTTAAGCTACCCGCCATAATTACGCCGCCAGCAACTGCGGTATTATCACCAATAATGACATTATGTGCAATTTGGCACTGGTTATCGATAATAACCCCATTGCCAATTACCGTGTTATCTAATGCGCCGCGGTCAATTGTTGTACTTGCGCCGATCTCAACACGATCTCCGATGATCACGGTGCCTAATTGAGGGATTTTGATCCAATTGCCACGATCATTCGCGTAGCCGAAGCCATCAGAGCCGATCACGGTACCTGATTGCACTAAGCAGTGCTCGCCAATTTCAATATTGTGGTAAACGCTGACATTTGCCCATAAGCGGGTTCCTGCCCCAATACGCGTGTTTTTACCCACAAAGCAACCTGCGCCAATTACTACGTTATCGCCCAGTATGACACCACTTTCGATAACGGCATTTGCGCCAATTGCGACATTTTTACCGAGTGCTGCATCATCTGCAATCACTGCGGATGCATGAATATCTTCAGCCGGACTTGGCGTGGTATCCATGATTTGCGCCATCCGTGCATAGGCGAGGTACGGGTTATCAACAACCAGTGCAGCCACTTTACAGGATTCGAGATCTTTTGCTGTGAGGACCACCGCCGCAGCTTGGCATTCAGCCAATTTATCACTGTAACGGCTATCAGATAAAAAAGTTATCTGTTGATTATTCGCTGAATGCATGGGAGCAATACTGGTGATGACGATATCGCCATCACCATGTAATTGTGCATTCAACTGCTGAGCAAGGTCAGCCAATCGAATTGAAGACATCTATTATTTAACCTGTTTTTGAACCTGACTGGTGATGTCGATGCTATCTTTTGCATACGCAACCGCGTTTGCATCGATAACGACATCGTAGCCTTCTTTAGCAGCAACAGACTTAATAGAGTCCTGAATACGAGTTAAAATTTTATTACGCTCTTCACCTTGACGACGACGGTTGTCTTCTTCAAATTTCTGCGCTTTTTCAGCAAAAGCGTCACGTTTAGTCATGAGTTCGGATTCAAGTTTTTCGCGCTCACTTTGCTTCATGGTAGCACCATCACGACGCAGTTTTTCTACGCGTGATTGCAGGTCTTTTTCCAGATTCTGCAATTCAGTAGCACGGCTCTTGAATTCGCTTTCAAGCTGTTTAGCAACGGCTTCACGCGCAGGCATATTTTGGAAAATTTCACCAACGTTTACGATAGCGATTTTTTCAGCATAAGCACCCGCAGACATTGCTAAAGCAATACTCACACCCGCTGCACACAACAATTTTTTCACACTAAACTCCTTAACCCATATGTATGGCTGGAAATTTTGGTTGCTCCCATAAAATTATGGGAGCCTTCATAGATAGGAACTGGTGTAGATTACCACGTTCTACCAATATTAAATTGGAACTGTTCTGATTTATCCCCTTCGTAGTCCTTAATCGGCTGCGCATAAGAGAAGACCAGTGGTCCAAGTGGGGACATCCATTGTAAAGCCACACCCGCTGAAGCGCGGATATTAGACGCCTTACCGTAGTCTGGCATACCCGCACGCCAATCAGATGGAATACTGTTCCAGTTGGTATCCCATACTGTACCTGCATCCACGAAGAGAGAGGTACGAACAGAGTTCGAATATTTCTCGTCAATAAATGGCGTAGGCGTAATTAACTCAAATGATGCTGCATACATGGCGTTACCACCGACTGCATCACTTGATGGGCTACCTGGCTCTGGGCCATCTTTTCCATTAACTTTCTTCAAGTAAACCGCTTTCGGACCGATATTGTTCGAGCGGAAACCACGAATGGTGCTAGAACCACCCGCATAGAAGTTTTCATAGAATGGCATTTGCTTACTGCCAATACCGTCACCGTAACCCGCTTGAGCACGCCCCAGCACAACCCAAGTTTCATCTTCATCTAATGGGTAGTACTGCGCAGTATCAAAACGCAATTTATAGTATTCGTTATCAGAGCCTGGAACAGTCACTTTACCAGAGACGTTCGTTTTGTTACCCGACGTTGGGAAGAAACCACGGTTTAACGAGTTGTAAGTCCAACCTAAGTTAAGCGTAAAGTCATCCGCATCAAAGCTTTCTTTATTACGGCCATTTTCTGTGATTGGTGGATTTTTACCCATAGAATCAAGGTAATCCCACATCGCAGCTTGCGCACGCATATCAGACAGTTTGTTATGAACATAACCCGCACCTACACGGAAAGAGTTATTTTCATTGAATGGGAAACTTAAGAAGCTATCTAAGCCATACGTTTTGTTGTTATAGCCAGACAGGTCAGCATCTTTCGCACTAAAGTCGTTATAGAAAATACGACCACCCAAGCTCACACCATTAACGGTGAAGTAAGGGTCAGTAAAGGAGAACTCAACGTTGGTTGAATAGTCATTTTTACTTGCGTTGATACCAACCGCGTTACCTGTACCTAACCAGTTATCTTGCGTAACACCAACTTGGAAGCTCACGCCGCTTTCTGTACCGAAACCGATACCGAAGTTCATCGAACCTGTATTACGTTCTTTAACTTTATAGATAACATCAACTTGGTCAGGGCTACCCGGTACACGCTGAGTTTCAACATCAACGGTTTCAAAGAAACCAGTACGGTTAAGACGCTCTTTACCTAGCTCAACAAGGTCGTTACCCAGCCATGCCCCTTCCATTTGACGCATTTCACGACGCAGAACGGTATCTTTACTGGTGTCATTACCTTGGAAGCGAATTTCACGAACGTAGAAACGGTTACCTGCATCAACATTCAGGTGCAATTTAACGGTTTTATCTGCGTCGTTAATTTCAGGCTGAGTCATCACTCGTGGATAGGCATAACCGTAACGACCAAACAATTCTTTGATCTGGTTTTCCATTCGAGTCACTTGCGCACCGTTGTATAACTCACCCGGTGTAATCGTGATCAGCTCTTTGATTTCATTTAAATGTTCAGCCGTATTACCATTAATTTCAACGCCAGAAATTTTGTACTGGTCGCCTTCAGTAATGTTAATCGTGATATAAATGCCTTTTTTGTCTGGAGTCAGACTGACTTGGGTAGAATCAATATTAAAGCGTGCATAACCGCGATCAAGGTAGAAACTGCGTAACGTTTCTAAGTCGCCCGCCAGTTTTTGCTTCTGATATTTTTGGTCAGCCGCAAGGTTCCACCATGGTACATCATCACGCAATTGCAGCTTGTTAACCAATTCAGCGGTCGTGTAGTTTTTGTTACCCACGATGTTAATCTGCTGAATTTGTGCAGATACACCTTCGGAGAACACAAATTTTAAATCGACACGGTTGCGCGGTAATGGCGTCACAACGGCTTTAACTGTCGCGTTGTATTTACCCACACTGTAGTAAAAGTCTTCTAAGCCTTTTTCAATATTCGCGATTGTTGTGCGGTCAAGTGCCTCACCCACGCGAATATTTGAAGCCTCCAAGTTCTGCTTGAGCATATCGTCTTTAACAGATTTATTACCTGTAAACGTGATGCTTGCGATGGTTGGCCGCTCTTTAACTTGAACGATCAGCGTGTTTCCATCACGCAGGACCCTAACATCTTCGAAGTTACCGGTTGAGAATAGAGAACGAATTGAACGACTGATATCGTCGTTATCAATCGAATCGCCCACCCTAACAGGCATGTTCAATAATGCTGCACCAACGGCGACGCGTTGTAGACCTTCGAAACGAATGTCTTTAACTACGAATCCGTCTGAACCGTATGCAGTGGCGCTGCCTAGAAGCAGCGACGCTATGAGCAACTTTTTCATCGCCATCGTTGTTATGCGTATTCCTTACTGGTCCCCGGCTTACAAAATTAGAAGCGAGAGAAATCATTAAAAAGTGCAAGTCCCATTAACAGAATCAATGCCATTGCACCTATCCGAAAACTAAAGTCTTGTACTCGCTCAGACACTGGACTTCCCTTAATTTTTTCAATTAATAAGAAGAGCAAATGCCCCCCATCTAAAACAGGCAATGGAAACAGATTGATGATACCTAAATTCACGCTAATAAGCGCAATAAACATCAAATAATACACCAAGCCTGATTCGGCGGATACCCCCGCTCCTTTCGCGATAGATATCGGACCGCTTAAGTTGTTGAGTTTGACATCCCCAACAACTAATTTACCCATCATGTTGACTGTTAGCTTCATCAACTGCCACGTTTTATCACTTGCTTGGTAAAACGCAGAAAATGGCCCATATTGCTGCACCATTTTATATTCATCTGCTAACGGTAACACTGAAAGTTCTACACCCGCAAATCCAATTTTCTCACCACGCTGCCCATCTTGGCTATCTGGCGTTAAGGTGAGTGAAACACGCTGCGAAGAACGTTCAATTTCTAACTTTAATGGCGTTCCCGGATTCATACGAATAATTCGAGTCACTGGGTTCCAATACCCAAGTTCCTCGCCGTTAACACTCAAAATTCTATCGCCCGGAATTAACCCCGCACGTTCACCAGCCTGACCTGCAGTTACTTTCTGAATCACAGGATCAATTCTGACTGATACTGGCATGATGCCAATAGACAAAATCGGGTCTTGTTTCTCAGGGTCAAATTTCCAATCAGTTAAATCAACTGTTTTGGTAATTGGCTCATTATACCCTTGTGGTAACACTTCCGCGGTTAACCCGCGGTCGCCAATTTTAGCCACTAATGCTAAACGCGCTGAATTCCAATCAGGTGTTTCGATACCATCAATGGATTTTAGTTCCATTTTTGGTTCAAAATTTGCAGCTGCTGCAATTGAACCTGGCTTTATATCCGCAATGATTGGCTTCACAGAAGGAACACCAATCATAAAGACTATCCAATAGACAACAATAGCCAGTAAAAAGTTCGCAATTGGACCTGCACTAATAATTGCGGCACGTTGCCCAACAGTTTTATTATTAAATGCTTCATGTCGGCGTTCAGGTGAAACCGCACCAACACGCTCATCCAGCATTTTGACATAACCGCCCAATGGGATGAGCGCAAGGACAAACTCAGTACCGTGTTTGTCTACTTTGCGCCACAGCGTTTTACCAAAACCAATTGAGAAACGCTCAACATAAACGCCGCAGCGGCGAGCGACCCAATAATGGCCAAATTCGTGTACAGTAATTAGCACACCAATTGCAATAATAAATGCCGCTAAGCTCCAAATAAATCCCATTTATCTTCCTACAGACCAAAGCCGTTAAAAATTAACAAATTCAGCCCAGCAAATACTGGAATTGCCGCTGTTAGGCTATCAATACGGTCAAGAATACCACCATGACCGGGAATTAAATGGCTACTGTCTTTAATACCGGATTGGCGCTTAAACATACTTTCAGTTAAATCACCAAACACAGATACTACAACAACAATAATTGAAGTCACTAACAAATAATCTGGCATAGCAGGGATCGGCGCATATGCACTAAATACCCAAGAAATGACCCCTGCAGTGATTAAACCACCAACGAGGCCTTCCCACGTTTTACCTGGTGAGACCTTCGGTGCCATTTTATTACGGCCGATTGTACGCCCAAATGCGTAGGCTCCTGAGTCAGCCCCCCACACCAGCAACATGACATACAGCAACCACCATGCACCAATAGCCGTGTCATTCTGGTAGCCTACAGTACGTAGTGCCATCATTCCGCAATAGAAAGGGATTATGGTTAATACGCCAAATAATAAGCGAATAATAACAGATTTACCCCAAGACGCGGAGGCAGGGTAAGTCACAACAAGCACAATAGCGGCAACCCACCACACAAGCCCTGCCCATAATCCATAAAGAATTATTGGCGCATTGGATAAGGATGTAATGTCAGGGATTGAAAATTGCATTGCCAACAAGATTGCTGCAAAAACAATGGCTAAGCCAACACGCTTAACCTGTGAGTGCCACCCTGCAAATTGCGCCCATTCCCAAGCACCGAGAGCAGAAACAGCAATCACCACTAAACCAAAATTCGCTGGAGAAAGTAAAAACAACGCCGCAATAACAATTGGTATTAATACTATCGCAGTAAGCAAACGATATTTCAGCACATCTATCCCCTATTATTTGACGAGTTCGTCATCTGATTCAGCCCCACCATAACGACGCTCGCGCTTACTAAATGCATCAACCGCATCTTGAAACACCATTTCATCAAAATCTGGCCACAAAACGTTGGTGAAATAAAATTCCGCATAAGCGACTTGCCATAATAGGAAGTTGCTAATTCGATGTTCTCCCCCTGTTCTGATGACTAAGTCGACACACTCTTGGTCATGCATACAGATTGAGTTATTAATAGCGTCTTCATTGATATCATCAATCGAAAGCTCACCACTTTGCACTTTGGCAAAGACTTGCTTCACACTGTTGGCGATATCCCAGCGTCCGCCATAGTTCGCCGCAATATTGAGTTTTAAGCCTGTATTGTTTTGCGTTAATGCTTCTGCTTTATCAATGCGTTTTCTCAAGCGCTCGCTAAAACGGTCGATATCCCCTATCACTTTTAATTTAACATTGTTCTTGTGTAGGTTTTTGACTTCATTATCGAGCGCAAAAACGAATAATTCCATCAAAGAACTGACTTCTTTTTCAGGACGTCTCCAATTTTCACTACTAAATGCATAAAGTGTGAGCGAGCTAATTTTATTTTTTACCGCAAAACGCACAGAATTACGTACAGATTCAACACCTGCCTTATGGCCTGTTATTCTGAGCTTTCCTCTCTGCTTTGCCCATCGCCCATTACCATCCATAATGATAGCGACATGCTTAGGCATCATCGATTCAGAGAGATTTTCACCACTAGAGTTCATTAAATGTTAATCCTTGTAAGTACCGCTTTGAGAATTCCACTCAATAATAACCACTATTATTAAGTTTGCTGATAAGACACATCCTTAATTCTCTGCTAAATACTAGGTTATCTTTCTTTTTTTAAACGCATCACATATTAAAGATAAATTATGGTTATCAGCAACTAAATAAATCATATACCAAGCTTAAACTGTCTGAGCGATTATTTTTGCCGCATCGCGGCGCGCACATTCGTCGATTTCTAAGACCTCTTCAATAGAAACAGGTTCAGAAAAAACTTGGTTTTCTAATATTTTGTGATTAATTTTCGCGATATCAGTAAAGCGAATTTTCCCTTCAAGGAACGCCGCAACCGTCATTTCATTTGCCCCATTCAGCGCCGTTGTTGCTGCTTGACCTTGGTGACAAGCATCAATCGCCAGTTTCAAGCATGGGTAACGCTGGTAATCTGGTTGCACAAATGTTAATGATGAAAGGGTAGCAAAATCAAGCGGTTTTGCACCTGAAATAATACGCTGTGGGTAGGCCATACTATACGAAATCGGCGTGCGCATATCGGGTGTACCAAGCTGTGCGATTACACTGCCATCACGATATCTTACCATTGAGTGGATCACTGATTGAGGGTGAATAATCACCTCCATTTGATCAGCATTTGCATTGAAGAAATAGCAGGCTTCGATATATTCTAGCCCTTTATTCATCATTGTCGCTGAATCAACAGAGATTTTACGTCCCATTGACCAGTTTGGGTGATTACAGGCTTCATCAGGCATCACGTTATCAAAGTGCGATAATGGCGTTTCTCTGAACGGGCCACCTGAGCCAGTTAAAACAATACTAGAAATACCTGAAGCCGTTAAATCAGCAAAACCTAAGTTGAGCTGAATAATTTCAGGCAAACTTTGGAAGATTGCATTATGCTCACTATCAATTGGAAAGACTGATGCATTATGCTGACGAATCTCATTAAAGAATAAACGGCCACTGGTAATCAAAGACTCTTTATTCGCTAATAATATTCTTTTGCCTTTGCGGATCGCCGCCAAGGTAGGTAATAGCCCAGCGACACCCGTAATTGCTGACATTACTTGGTCTGCATCATCAAGGCCGGCAAGATCAATCGCTGCTTGTTTACCAGATAATACTTCTGTTTTGTTATTATTTTCAGTCAAAATTGCCCGTAATGCCTTCGCCGATGACTCATCCGCCATGGCGGCATATTTCGGATTAAACTCAAGGCATTGCTTTGCCATTTCGGCAACATTTTTACCTGCAACTAGGGCAAGAACTTGGAATTTTTCAGGATTTTGACGAACAACAGAAAGTGTATTAGTACCAATTGAACCTGTTGAACCCAGGACTGTCAGACGTTTCATAGTGATCGGATACTCTGTATTAATTCAATACTGAGATTATATCAGCTTAGTGATAAGAAAGGATTTTTTAATGGGTACGAAAAATAATAAAGCCACGCTAACGCACACTTTTTGAGTATGCATTGGTGGCTTTACCATTATGATGGATTAAAACTCCATCAATTCTGCTTCTTTTTGTGCTAATGATTCATCAACTTTCTTGATGTAGTTATCAGTCAGCTTTTGAATGTCATCTTGCGAACGACGTTCATCATCTTCACTGATTTCTTTATCTTTTAGCAGCGCTTTAACTTTATCGTTAGCATCACGGCGTACGTTACGAACAGCGATACGACCTTGTTCTGCTTCACCACGAACAACTTTAATTAAGTCTTTACGACGCTCTTCCGTTAACGGAGGAAGTGGAACACGGATAACGGTACCCGCAGAAGATGGGTTCAGACCTAAATCAGACGCCATAATCGCTTTTTCAATCGCAGGTGACATGCTACGGTCAAAAACAGAAATAGCTAATGTACGTGAATCTTCAACCGTCACGTTAGCTAATTGGCGCAGTGGGGTCGCTGAGCCATAATATTCAACGTTGATACCGTCTAACAGGCTTGGTGATGCACGGCCTGTACGAACTTTACTGATTTGATTTTTGAATGCTTCGAGGCTCTTTTCCATACGGTCTTGAGCATCTTTTTGGATTTCGTTAATCACGTTTTCAACCCTTAAGAACTGATTATTAAAGGCCGCAATGCGACCTCGCTTAAATTGTCTGAATTTATCTTAGATAATACATTTAAACTCAGGCCGTGTCTCTGAGTATTAGTTGTGAGAAATCAGAGTACCTTCGTTTTCGCCCATGACAACACGGCGTAATGCACCCGGTTTATTCATATTGAAAACACGGATTGGTAAGTTATGGTCACGGGCCAATGTGAAGGCTGCTAAGTCCATCACTTTTAACTCACGCTCCAAAACTTCTTGATAATTCAGATTTTCATACAATACAGCATCTGGGTCTTTTGCTGGATCAGCGGAATAGACGCCATCTACTTTTGTGGCTTTTAACACAACATCTGCTTCAATTTCAATACCGCGTAAACACGCCGCAGAGTCTGTTGTAAAGAATGGATTACCTGTTCCCGCAGAAAAAATAACAACACGGCCGTGACGTAGTAAGCTAATGGCTTCCGCCCAGCTGTAATTATCACAGACGCCGTTTAATGGAATTGCAGACATCAGTCTTGCATTCACATAAGCACGGTGCAAAGCATCGCGCATCGCGAGTCCGTTCATCACCGTGGCTAGCATACCCATGTGGTCACCGACAACACGGTTCATACCAGCTTGTGCCAAACCAGCACCACGAAACAGGTTACCACCGCCAATAACCACACCGACCTGTATACCCAGTTCTATGAGTTCTTTGATTTCCTGAGCCATACGATCTAAAACGCTAGCATCGATACCAAAACCTTCTGCGCCTTGTAAGGCTTCGCCACTTAATTTAAGCAGAATACGCTGATAAACGGGTTTTGCATTGGTAGCCATGGTGTTCTGTCCTAACAGATTATTTATTGGGGTAACATACGCAGAACACTCAGGTTCTACATACCTAAATTTGAATAGAGTTTTAAAGCTTGATTACCCACGATATTTTTCAAGCCAAAAGATAACGTCGATGGTCTCTCATACCCGTTAACTGATGTTTGTCTGCTTGAACGAAACGTGAATAAAACAGAGCCGCCAATTGGCGGCCCTTAGTTGATTACTTGCTCATCGCAGCAACTTCTGCTGCAAAGTCAGTTTCAACTTTCTCGATACCTTCACCTACTTCGAAACGAAGGAAACCAGAAACAGTAGCACCTTTCTCTTTCAGTAAGTCACCAACAGATTTGCTTGGGTCCATTACGAAAGGCTGGCCAGTCAGAGAGATTTCGCCAGTGAATTTGTTCATGCGACCGATAACCATTTTTTCAGCGATTTCGCGTGGTTTACCAGATTGCATTGCGATGTCTAACTGAATTTGGTGCTCGTGAGCAACAACATCAGCTGGAACGTTGTCTGGAGTCACATATTCAGGTTTGCTTGCAGCGATGTGCATAGCGATGTGTTTCAGTAATTCTTCGTCTGCACCTTCGGCAGCAACTAAAACACCAATACGAGCACCGTGCAGGTAGCTACCTACTTGTGCGCCTTCCAGAATAGCAACGCGACGAATATTGATGTTTTCACCAATTTTCGCAACTAAAGTTGTACGAGCTTCTTCGAATTTTGCTTTCAGCGCATCGATGTCAGCATTTTTGTCAGCAACAACAGAAGCTAAAACTTCTTTACCGAATGCTAAGAAACCTGCGTCTTTAGCAACGAAGTCAGTTTCACAGTTCAGCTCAACCAGAGCACCTGTTTTACCACCGTTGAAAACTTCAGTCAGGATAACACCTTCAGCTGCAACACGGCCTGCTTTTTTAGCCGCTTTTGCTTGACCTGATTTACGCATGTTATCAATCGCTAATTCGATGTCGCCATTAGCTTCAACAAGTGCTTTTTTACATTCCATCATACCTGCGCCAGTACGTTCGCGCAGTTCTTTTACCAATGCAGCGGTAATTCCAGACATGTGATTTATTCCTCGATATTCCCCGTGAGAGTCTTCCCCACGTGGATAGTTCTGATTCATATATAAAAGGGGCCTAAATCAGGCCCCTTCTAACATATAGCAGTACCTGTATAGCAATACCTGTTAATAAGGATAAAACCTTATTATTCAGCTTCTACTAAGCTTTCTTCTGCTTGAACAGCCAGATCTTGCGAACGACCTTCACGAACGGTGCTTGCTACAGCGCCCAGATACAGTTTGATTGCACGGATTGCATCGTCGTTACCAGGGATAATGAAATCAATACCATCTGGATCAGAGTTAGTATCAACGATAGCAAATACTGGGATACCCAGGTTGTTTGCTTCTTTGATAGCAATGTGTTCGTGGTCTGCATCGATAACGAACAGAGCGTCAGGTAAACCGCCCATATCTTTGATACCGCCTAAGCTGTTTTCTAACTTAACCAGTTCACGAGTACGCATCAGCGCTTCTTTCTTGGTCAGTTTGTCGAAAGTACCGTCTTGTGATTGAACTTCTAAATCTTTCAGACGTTTGATTGACTGACGAACAGTTTTCCAGTTAGTCAACATTCCGCCTAACCAACGGTGGTTAACGAAATATTGGTCACAGCTGTTAGCAGCTTCTTGAACGGCTTCGCTTGCAGCACGCTTAGTACCAACAAACAGAATTTTGCCTTTACGAGAAGCAATTTTAGTCAACTCAGCCAGAGCTTCGTTGAACATTGGAACAGTCTTTTCCAGGTTGATGATATGAACTTTGTTACGCGCGCCGAAAATGAAAGGTTTCATTTTTGGGTTCCAGTAACGAGTCTGGTGACCAAAGTGAACGCCCGCTTGTAACATATCGCGCATGGAAACAGTTGCCATTTAATACCTCTGTATTTAAGTAATTGGGGTTATGCCTCCACGAATCCCATACTACCGACTCTAAAGCTGCGTCTAAACGCATAAGAGCACCCCGGCGTACGTGTCGATTCGTGTGTGTTATACACAATTGAGTTTAAGTTTCGCAAATCCAATTTCCTTTTCAGGAAACCTCATTTTGCTGCCATAAATTGACATTTCAATGAAGATGAGAAGAAATAATATGGATTGCCGGCGCGCTTTATACCATAAAACCAACTTAGAAGCCAACTTTTGTTGTTTTTTTAGCTCACAAAAGTGACAAAAAAACAGATTTTATGGGTCGCATAGCGCCTATCTGATGCAGGATTTGCATCCCATTAATTATAGACCTTTTTTGACGAGATGAAAAAGCCCTATTTTTATGATGGGTATTCATTCGCTTAGCGCCAATTTTTTGCAATTTGTGCTGTAAAAAGCTCAAAATGAACAAGGCTCTCTCCCCTGTTCTTCTATCCTAATAGCAACTTCAACTTTCGAACCTTTCGATAGCAGGTTGGCAGAAAATGCGGTGGCTGTTACCATAAGTATCATTAATGCTAAAAAATGGTCTCAAAAACCCATTTTCAACCTCTCATTTTTTAACATGTCATCAATCATTGCTGGCATGAATGGACTGAACTCATGGCTATTATTATCAAAACTGAAGAAGATATTCAGAAAATGCGCGTTGCTGGCCGCTTAGCTGCCGAAGTATTAGAAATGATTGCACCGCACGTGGTACCGGGTGTGAGCACAGGTGAACTGGACAGACTTTGCCATCAACACATTGTTGACGCACAACAAGCTATCCCAGCTTGCCTGAACTACCATGGTTTCCCAAAATCCGTTTGTATTTCCGTCAATGATGTCATCTGCCACGGTATTCCAAGCGATGAAAAAATCCTAAAAGACGGTGATATCGTCAATATCGATGTCACTGTGATTAAAGAAGGCTTCCACGGCGATACTTCCATGATGTTTATCGTTGGAAAACCAACAATCCAAGGCGAACGCCTGTGCCAAGTCACTCAAGAAAGCCTATATTTGGCAATCCGCATGGTTAAGCCGGGCATTCGCCTGCGTACTATCGGTAAAGCTATTCAAGAATTTGTTGAAAAACAAAGCTTTTCTGTAGTTCGTGAGTATTGCGGACACGGCATTGGTGAAGGTTTCCATGAAGAGCCACAAGTGTTGCACTATGATGCCGATGACAGCGGCGTTGTTCTGCAAAAAGGCATGGCGTTTACCATCGAACCTATGGTCAACACTGGCGACCACCGTATTCGTACCATGAAAGATGGTTGGACGGTGAAAACCAAAGACCGCGGCTGGTCTGCGCAATATGAGCACACATTAGTGGTTACAGATAACGGCTGTGAAATTCTCACTCTTCGTAAAGAAGAAGAACCTTTTATTTCTGCCGTTTTAGTCAACGAATAAATTTCCCCAAGAACCCTCAATTAAGAGGGTTCTTTCTCTGTTCATCTTTCACAAAAAACCGTAAGCTGGTTGTAGTTTCTTTATGGCTATCAAGACGGAAAGATAAAGATGACGGCATCCTCTGCAACGTATCTCGCTCCAAACCACTTCACTGCCCACGACCTTGACCTCGCCGCTTTAAGGCAACATGTTGATAATTTTGACTGTTGGCTTGAGGACAGCTTTAATCAAGGTAAAGATGTGGTTGATTTGATTCACATTCGCAGTGACTACCTTGATGCATTACTGACAAGGTTGTGGCAGGCTTTCGAATTCGATAAACAGACGAATATGTCCCTTGTTGCTGTCGGGGGTTACGGGCGACATGAGCTCCACCCACTTTCTGATATTGATATCTTAATTCTAAGTAAACACCCCGTTTCCGAGGATATCGCCGCAAAAATCGGCCAATTTATCACGTTACTGTGGGATTTACGCTTCGATATTGGGCACAGCGTCCGCTCTCTTGCTGAATGTATCGAAGCCGGAAATGCTGATTTAACAACAGCAACCAATTTAATTGAGTCACGGCTTATTTGCGGTGATATCGCCCTTTTCTTGTCACTACAAAAAACCATTTTTAGTGACGATTTTTGGCCGTCAGCGACCTTTTTTGCCGCAAAAATTGCGGAACAGCAAGAACGCCACCAACGCTATCACAGCACCAGCTATAATTTAGAGCCTGACATTAAAAGTAGCCCTGGAGGATTGCGAGACATTCATACCTTACTTTGGGTAGGAAGACGCCATTTTGGTGCAACAACCGTCGATGAAATGGTCGGTTTTGGTTTTTTAACTGAAGAAGAACGCCAAGAGCTGAAAGAATGCCTCACTTTCTTATGGAAAATCCGTTTTGCACTCCACTTAGTGGTAAAACGCCACGATAACCGTTTACTGTTCGATCGCCAATTTAGCGTAGCGCGTTTATTAGGCTACGAGGGTGAGAAAAATCAACCTGTAGAGCGCATGATGAAAGACTTTTATCGTGTGACTCGCCGTGTGAGGGAACTGAATCAAATGCTGTTGCAGCTGTTTGATGAAGCCATTTTAACCCTCAAACCCAACGAAAAGCCGCGATCAATTGATTCACAATTCCAATTACGTGGCACACTGATTGATGTAATTGATGAAAACCTGTTTATCAACCAGCCCGCCGCTATCTTAAAAATGTTCTACCAAATGGCTCGCTACCCAAACATCACAGGTATCTATTCCACAACATTGCGCTTACTGCGTTTTGCACGACGAAATTTGATAGTGCCGCTATGTGAAATTCCTGAAGCACGCAAGTTGTTCCTAAAAATTCTGCGCCACCCGCGAGCAATTAAAGGCGCATTTGTCCCCATGCACTTGCACAGTGTACTGAGTGCTTATACGCCGCTTTGGAGCAACATTGTTGGGCAAATGCAGTTTGACTTATTTCACGCTTATACCGTTGACGAGCACACTATCCGAGTCTTACAAAAAATCGACAGTTTTACACTTGAAGAAAGCCGTCGTGAGCACCCGTTGTGTGTCAGTGTTTATCCTAAACTGCTGCAGCCTGAAATTTTACGCCTTGCAGCTATCTTCCATGATATCGCCAAAGGCCGTTCAGGGGATCACTCAGACTTAGGTGCTGATTTTGTATACGACTTTGCGCTCCTGCATGATTTATCAACAAAAGAAGCTGAGCTTGCTGCATGGCTTGTCAAAAACCACTTATTGATGTCGGTCACCGCACAACGCCGAGATATTCAAGACCCTGATGTTATCAAGCAATTCGCGGGTGAAGTAAAATCTGTATCTCGACTTAACTATTTGATGTGTTTGACCGTTGCAGATATATGTGCCACCAATAGTACCTTGTGGAATAGTTGGAAACAGAGCTTAATCCGCGAGCTATTTTTGTCAACGGAGCACCAGCTCAACCAAGGCATGCAAAGCACGCCAGATCTGCGAGAACGCATTCGCCATCACCGTAATCAAGCATTATCTCTGCTTCGCCCTCTTGCTATTGATGAAGAGAAATTGCAAAAACTGTGGTCACGCTGCCATGCCGACTATTTTTTACGTCACACCCCATCACAACTCGCTTGGCATGCAAAAAACCTTTTAAATCATGATGTAAGCCAACCGTTAGTGCTGATCAGCACACAACCGAAACACGGTGGAACAGAAATTTTCATTTGGTGCCACGATAAATCGCATTTATTTGCCGCTGTGGCCAGTGAGCTCGATCGCCGTAATTTAAGTATTCACAGTGCTCAAATATTTACCAACAAAGACAATATGGCGATGGATACGTTTGTGGTACTCGAACCAAATGGCTCGCCGCTCGCAAAAGACCGCTATGACCACATTCGGAAAATGTTGTTGCTCGCAGTACAGCAACCTGAAATTTCCCTACCGAAACAACGTACATTGCCAGCAAAACTACGTCATTTTACTGTTCCCACTAAGGTCAATTTCTTGCACTCCACCAATGAGCGCCGCACCTACATGGAATTATTCGCGTTAGATCAACCCGGTTTACTGGCACGAATTGGCCATGTTTTTGCACAGTTAGACATTTCTTTGTACGGCGCGAGGATCACCACAATTGGCGAAAAAGTTGAGGATTTCTTTGTGTTAGCAGATAAAGAACACAAAGCGCTCGATAAAAATATGCAACAAGAGTTATCAGAAAGGTTGACAGAAGCCCTAAAATCGAAGGATAAAATATAACGTTCATCACATTTTTCTGGTGAACGCTCACTTTTATGTTATTCAAGAGGGAAATAATATCAATGCAGCATTTACAAGCGATCATTGAAAACGCATTTGAAGACCGTGCTAGCATCACACCAAACACGGTTTCAGCACCCGTTAAACAGGCCGTTTTAGACACTATCGCGCTATTAGACAGTGGTAAACTTCGCGTTGCCGAAAAAATCGCGGGTGTATGGGTTACTCACCAATGGTTAAAAAAGGCCGTCTTACTGTCATTTCGTATCCAAGACAATCAAGTGATTGACGGTGCTGAAAGTCGTTATTTCGATAAAGTACCAATGAAATTCGCCGATTACGACCAAGCACGCTTCGAAAAAGAAGGTTTTCGCGTTGTACCACCAGCGGCAGTTCGTAAAGGTGCCTATATCGCCAAAAATAGCGTACTTATGCCATCTTATGTGAACATTGGGGCCTATGTCGATGAAGGGACAATGGTCGATACATGGGCAACTGTGGGCTCTTGCGCGCAAATCGGTAAAAACGTGCATTTATCTGGCGGTGTCGGTATTGGTGGCGTGTTAGAGCCTTTACAAGCTAACCCAACTATTATCGAAGATAACTGTTTTATTGGCGCACGCTCTGAGGTTGTTGAAGGTGTGATTGTCGAAGAAGGCTCAGTCATTTCCATGGGCGTTTATCTTGGGCAAAGCACCAAAATTTACGACCGTGAAACAGGCGAAGTTTTTTATGGGCGCGTTCCAGCGGGATCTGTCGTTGTGTCGGGTAATTTACCGTCAAAAGATGGCCGCTACAGCTTATATTGTGCCGTGATCGTCAAAAAAGTGGATGAAAAAACTCGCGGAAAAGTTGGCATCAATGAATTATTAAGAACTATTGATGAATAACTAATTTTCTAATAGTTTACCCCCTTAACCTTTTACTGCTGTATTTGAATTACTTAGCCGTAATCAGGTAAAACGAAGCTATCCCGAAATGCATACTCTGTATGCAGCTCGGGTGGCCAAGTTCCCTTATCTTCCCTCATATCGCCTTTCCCTTTTTATCGGTTTATTGCAAAGAGAAGTTGGTCAATTTCAAGAAATCGCGCATAATATGTTCGTGGCTTTTGCCGTTTACCATCAATAAAACTGTATTATTTTATTTTTCATTATCATGATGCTATTTACGTAATGGCTTAATGTTATTTATGTCTTTAGGTCAATAGCACAATAAAAGAGAAATAAACCGGTATTGTTACGGCCTGCTCACACAATTATTTTGTTCACCGACTCTGTCTCTACAGTTAAGCGAGCTAACATGTACGATAATTTGAAAAGTTTAGGCATTAGTAACCCTCAGGATATTGACCGCTATACCCTGCGCCAAGAAGCAAATAACGATATTTTGAAAATCTACTTCCGTAAAGACAAAGGGGAGTTTTTTGCAAAAAGCGTAAAATTTAAATACCCACGCCAGCGTAAAACCATTGCTGATGGGAGTAATAATTTCAAAGAAATTCACGAAATCAATACTAACCTTCGTTATGCTATTGAAGAGCTTGACCAAATTTGCCAAACAGATAAAACTGATATTGATTTAAAACACAAAATTCTTGATGACTTACGTCATTTAGAACACGTCGTTTCAAACAAAATTGCAGAAATTGAAGCTGACTTAGAAAAACTGACTCGTAAATAATTTACGTGCCAGATAACTCACTGCGCCGTGAAATCACCTGAATTCGTATCGAAAAGGGCTATTTCACGGTGCAGGCGCTTACAGTAATTCACTCCACGCTTCAACCCATGGTTTTGCAAACTCTTCGGGGACATCCACTTCTATCGCATCAATAAAAAGTATATCACCAATACGTGTGGCGGATTGCTCTGTTAACACTTCATCAAAGCGTAATCCTGCCCCACAAAAGCTTTCATAACTGCTATCGCCCAGCGCAATTAATCCATAACGTAAATCAGGCTGGTAGCCTACAACATCATTGATTTCATTAAAAAGCGGTGCAATGGAGTCAGGTAAATCACCTTGTCCTGTAGAGGAAGTCACAATCAGCGCAATTTCATTTCCTGAATTATACAATTGCCAATCATTCAGAGTGGGTTCATCAAAGACAACCACTTCATGCCCTCGTTCCTCTAAAATCTCTTGTGCGATTTCTGCCACAGCTAAAGAATTGCCATAGACAGTGCCTACAAAGATGCCGACTTTTGACATAGTGTCTCCCTCTAAATTTAATTTAAACTGATGGATTAATAACTTTTATAGCTAAATTAGCGACTTGCGCTGACCACCCAAACTGCTCAGTCAGTGATCTCCATTGTGCATCCCAAGGTGCAATCAGCGATATATTTTCTTCTGTTATAGGATGATTTAAATTTAATTGGCTTGCGTGCAACATCAGCCGAGAGACTGCGAAATGTTCAGTAACGCCTCTGTTTTGCCGTAAATCACCATGCTTACTATCCCCAATAATTGGGTGGCGTAAATGAGACATATGCCGCCTAAGCTGATGTTTTCGCCCAGTTTCTGGCGTTAACTCCACCAAACTAAACCGTGCAGTTTCATAGCGACCGATGGGCACAGGGCATTCTACTGTCGCAATTGGGCGGCAATGGGTAATACACTCTTGCAGCACAGGTTCCCGAGTAGCATGTTTGTCTGCAATTTTATCTAGCTCTTCCAGCAACGGGTAATCAATAGTTTGCTCATCAGTTAGATAGCCCCGCACAATCGCATGGTAGGTTTTCTCTAACTGATGGTTTTCAAACTGTGTAGCAAGCAACCTTGCAACCTCACTCGATAAAGCAAATAGTAAAATACCCGATGTTGGCCTATCTAGCCGATGAATGGGATAAACATATTGGCCAATTTGGTCGCGCAAAGTTTGCATAACAAAAACAGTTTCTTTGCTATCTAACCAACTGCGGTGAACTAACATCCCTGCGGGCTTATTCACCGCAATCATATATTCATCTTGATAAATGATTTCTAACATCAATCACCCATTTGATTTAGTCGAAAAAACGCTGTCTAGCTCACGTAAATGTTGAATAATAACCACGTATTGCTCTTCTTCGTCATGCTTATAGGCTTCTTCAAAATACGGTGCGACGGCAAAGTTTGCTGGCAGCGTGCCGCCTTGATCAATAATCGCTTGTAAGCGCGGAATTAAGATCCATTGGAGCCATTCCAACGCTTCCATCGTATCAATGCAAAATGGCTCGACGCTTTTAAACGCATCCTGTTCAGGTGGGTGCTCACGCCACAATAATTTTAATTTCATTTCTTCTTCGAGATGGCGAAGCTTTTCGATAATGCGTTGTTCTGTATTCATGTTTCAACCTTTTAGCTTTTATGCTGCGAAATATACTGTAATTTGACCAATGATTCTGTCGGATAAATGGGGTTGATCTGCTTTATATGCAAGCTTATTTATTTCCATTGCATTTATTTATTCAAAAAAGTGCAATTCAATAAATTTCGTTGATACTTTGTTAGGGTACATACACATATAATTAAATGTTTTTTAATTTAATTTTAGCGAAATAATTAACAATAAAATGGTTTATCTATGGGATTACTAAAGCAGTGGCGTAAGGAAAACAAAGCTTGGAAAGCATTCAGTCATAAATTTACCGAGCTCAAAAGAAAAGTTCGTATTGGGAAGCTCCCTTCAAGGCAATATCAACAATACCAAAGCATGTGCCAGACATTCCAAAGTGCTCAGCTCGCCTCTGCAATCGATGGAGTTCCCCATTTTATTGAGCGCCCAATAAATAAATATCTGCATAAAGCGTGGAGTGGAAAGCAAAAGTTGCTCACGGCGAGCTATACGCTAGCATTAATTGAAAAAACATTCACACCAGAGGCCATTGAAGCAATGTTTTCAGTGGAACGTCGAGGGTTAACTGTTGCAAATATTGAGCTAAAATCCGGCGATTTTGCACAGCTCACCTTAATTTATTCCCAATATCCAAGGGAAGGCGATCTCACTTTGCATCTGCGCAATGAAACAGGTGATGATATCTATTTGATGAGTTTTTCATTTGGGCCAGAAGGACAACTCTACGTATGTTCACTGCAAGGGCCATCAACGGATCAAAGCGTTGAGCAAGTTCGCCTAATCACCAAACAAATGCATGGAATGAGACCAAAAAACTTATTAATGTCTGCGGTATATGCGGTCGCTGCTTATTTCAAAGTGACGTCCATCCAAGGCATTGCAAACAATAGCCACATTAAGAGCCATCACTTAAAATCAAGCTACGATACCTTTTGGCAAGAATGCAGTGCAACATTGACCTCTGATGGTTGGTACCAGCTCCCATTGCAAGAACCTGTTCGCGATATCGAATCAGTGAAAAGCCAGCGCCGAGCTGAGTTTCGCCGACGTGAAGCACTTCGTGATGCAATGAGCCAAGAGATTATTACCTCGCTCAGCGCGAATTCAACTCATTTGAGCTAAACTCACAAAAAAGCCAGCCGGCCTAAATAAGGTCGACTGGCTTAACTTCACATTTTATACGCTTATGCATCCTGCAAAACGACTTCCTGTCGCTCAACGTCCTGTTGAATAAAAACACTTTAATAGGTCGTTCCTGCCTATTTAGCGCTCCATCGCTTGGTTTTGATTTTTTTATACATCGTGCTGTATAAAAGCTAAACGAACTTACCCTGTCCAGCGGCATAAGAATGTATTAAATCTATTAATGAAACAACCTAGCAGAGCAAACAAAAATGGGGTTGAAAAAACAGCATTATCTTTTTCGGTAGTAACGTCATGAAATTAAAAGTGAAATAATTATCATTTCAATAAAATGAAATAATTTTAAGAAATAGCTCAACCAAATTGTAAGCTTTTACTTACACCATTTATCCTAAAATACTTACCCCTGCGGTTCGACAACAGGAATTAACTCCTCAATAAAGCTCGCTAAATTTGGCGAAAGGACACGCCGTTCTTGGCTACCAAATTTTTCTAAAATCACTTCCCCAGTCAAATTGCAAAGTGAGATCATTTCAATTTCAGAGTCTATTGTCGCAATAAACAAGGTTGGTGATAATTTTAAGCGCTTTTGTGTCACTAAATGACCAATTAAATTTTCTTGTAAGCGAATAAAATCCTCTTCATTCCAAACTTGTACCAAGCTTACAGTAATATCACGAAATGTGGCTTTCATATCCCCAGCAAGCTGAGTTGTGTAAAAGCCATGGATATCACTTTGCAAACTGATATCTAAGGCAGTTGCGACTTTATTTAAATGTGCATCTTTAATGGGAAATGCTTGTGGTTCCCAATAAACCCAGTTCTCTCCTGTTCTTACAACACAGGGAGATGGAATACCATATAAATCAGTGGATGCAGGAGGTAGCCCTGTTTGCTGTTCCCACGCTGAAATATAGCTTTGAGTAAAACGCTGTAACGCTTGAGAGAGTATTGTATTCATAATTACGTAATTTTTACGGATAGCCTAAACGGGAAGGCGTCAATATGATGGATAAATGGTATTATGACAGATGTTTGCAGGCGAATAAAATGTACACATTCTGCCTTTTAGCCTCATTTGTTTATGAAGTATAAGGATCACTATGTCACACTACCAGAACAATCCCGCATTAGACAATTTAACTCTTGGGAAAAAAACGGCTTATCATGACCAATATGATGCTTCACTGCTGCAACCTGTCCCTCGGAGCCTAAATCGTGATCCATTAGGGATCCACTCAAATGAACTGCCATTCCACGGTGCGGATATTTGGACCTTATATGAACTTTCTTGGCTAAATCAACGTGGCCTTCCTCAAGTAGCGATTGGTTCAATCAGCGTGAATGCAACGAGTGAAAACCTTATTGAATCGAAAAGTTTTAAGCTTTATCTCAATAGTTTTAATCAAACTCGCTTTGAAACTTGGGAAAATGTGCGAAGCGTTTTGCAAAATGATTTAAGCCGCTGTGCTAATGGTGAAGTTGACGTTACACTTCATAAGCTAGACGATTTTTCTCATCAGCCCATCCTGCCATTTCAAGGGCAGTGTATTGATGAGCAAGATATCACTATCGAACAGTATGAGTTTAACCGAGACTATCTAGCAGGTTGCACTCAAGAAGAAATTGTTGAAGAAACATTAGTCAGCCATTTATTAAAATCGAATTGTTTGATTACAAATCAACCTGACTGGGGCTCTGTACAAATTCACTACTCCGGCCCTAAAATCAATCAAGAAGCACTTTTACGATATTTAGTTTCGTTCCGTCACCATAATGAGTTTCATGAACAATGTGTTGAACGTATTTTTAACGATATTATGCAGTTGTGTAAACCAGAAAAACTGAGTGTCTATGCTCGATACACCCGTCGTGGGGGACTGGACATTAACCCATGGCGTAGCAATGAACATTTTGAACCTGAAATTGGGCGTTTAGCTCGCCAATAAGTACACATGTAGTTAAAAAATGCTTGAAAAACAGTTGAAAAGTAAATGCGCTAATGCATTTGCAGTACAATTCACCTATCAAGAACCCATGGGGTAAAGGAGTACGACTTGATTACGCATATCAGTCCATTAGGATCTATGGATCTACTCTCGCAACTTGAAGTCGACATGCTTAAACGCACCGCAAGTAGCGATTTATACCAATTATTTAGAAACTGCTCATTAGCGGTTTTGCATTCAGGAAGCCTTACTGATAGCAGTAAAGAATTACTCGAAAAAAGTAAAGACTTTGATATTAACGTATTACGCCGCGAACGTGGTGTAAAACTTGAGCTTATCGAGCCACCAGAAAAAGCATTTGTTGATGGGAAAATTATTCGCACTTTGCAAGCGAACCTATTTGCCGTTTTACGCGATATTTTGTTCGTTCACGCGCAAATTAACCAAGCCAAAGAGCAATTCCATTTTGATACTGAAAATGGTACACACATCACCAATATGATTTTCTCCATCCTGCGTAATGCTCGCGCATTACATATTGATGATGACCCAAGCATGATAGTCTGTTGGGGTGGTCACTCAATTAATGAGATTGAATATCAATATGGCCGTAAAGTCGGTAACGAGCTGGGTCTACGTGAACTGAATATCTGTACGGGCTGTGGGCCAGGCGCAATGGAAGCCCCAATGAAGGGAGCGGCTGTTGGCCATGCTCAACAACAATATAAGGATAGCCGTTTCATCGGCTTAACTGAACCTTCTATCATTGCCGCTGAGCCACCTAACCCATTAGTTAACGAATTAATTATTATGCCAGATATCGAAAAACGTTTAGAAGCGTTTGTTCGTTTGGGTCACGGTATTATTATTTTCCCTGGCGGGGTTGGTACTGCTGAAGAGTTGCTGTATTTACTGGGGATCTTGATGGATCCTGCCAATAAAGAGCAAGTTCTACCGCTTATTTTAACAGGCCCGAAAGAGAGTGCAGAATACTTTGAAGTGCTTGATGATTTTATCCGCCATACTTTAGGGGATGACGCGAGCAAACATTACCAAATCATTATCGATGATGCTCAAGAAGTCGCGCGTGTGATGAAAAAAAACATGCCACAAGTGAAAGAAAACCGCCGTAGCACAGGTGACGCATACAGTTTCAACTGGTCAATCAAAATCGCGCACGACTTGCAGCACCCGTTTGAACCGACTCATGAAAACATGGCATCACTGAACCTGCATCCAGGTCAAGCACCTGAGAAACTGGCTTCAGATTTACGCCGTGCCTTCTCTGGTATCGTTGCGGGTAACGTGAAAGAGTTTGGTATGAAAGCGATTGAAAAACATGGTCCATTTAAAATTCACGGCGATAGTGAACTCATGAAGCGCATGGATGTATTATTACAAGGCTTCGTTGAGCAACATCGTATGAAATTACCAGGTGGTACTGCGTACGAACCTTGCTATGAAATCGTGAAATAAATCAGTGATGGCGTATTTATGATCCATTTATTAATTATTGATGCATTAAATTTAATACGCCGTATCCACGCGGTGCAAGGAAGCCCGTGTGGAGAAACTTGTTTGTCTGCAATATCGCAGTTAATTGTTCATACCGATGCAACACACATTGTCGCAGTGTTTGATGAAGAAGGCCGCCACCAAAGCTGGCGTCATGAAAAACTGCCTGATTACAAAGCAGGCCGGTCACCTATGCCTGAAGATTTACATGCTGAGCTCCCCGCACTAATGGCTTTATTGACGGAAAAAGGCATTCATTGTTGGCAATCTGAAGGGGATGAAGCGGATGATTTAGCCGCCACTTTGGCAACTCGCATCGCAGGGGCTGGGCATACTGTGACCATCGTTTCCACCGATAAAGGATATTGCCAACTACTTGCGCCTAATCTGCGAATTCGCGATTATTTCCAAAAGCGCTGGCTAGATATCCCTTTTATTGAAAAAGAATTTGGCGTTTCGCCAGAGCAACTTCCCGATTATTGGGGGCTTGCTGGTATTAGCAGTAGTAAGATTCCCGGTGTTGCAGGCATTGGTCAGAAAAGTGCAACAACGCTATTGCAGCAATACCACTCTATCGAAAATTTATTTGCGAATTTAGATAAGCTTGAAGAAAAATGGCAGAAAAAGCTGGTTAACCAGCAGGAAATCGCATTGATTTGCCGCGAAATTGCCACGTTAAGAACGGATATTGCACTACAAGGGAATCTCAATCAGCTACGTTATATAGCAAACTGATTAAAACAAAAAGGCCACTGAGTTAATAAGTGGCCTTTCTTATTAGTGTTATGAATTAATAAAACTCACGCGCCATTGGGTTTGCTGACCAAACACGCATCACATGTACAGTCACTTCTTCACGGTCATGATAAAGCTGCTTAGCCTGAATGAGCACGTTTATGCCTCGTTCTTTCAGCTGCACCTGCATCTTTTCTAAGATATGCGAAACCTCTTCATAACGCTTTTTCATAGGCAGTTTCAGGTTAAATATGGCTTCACGGCACCAACCTTGGGCTAACCAATCCGTCATCAATGCAGCCACTTTAGCTGGCTTTTCAACCATATCACACACTAACCATGTGATATTTTGTGATGACGGTTGAAACTTAAAGCCATCCACTCTGTGATGAGTGACTTGGCCAGTATCCATCAAGCTCTCTGCCATCGGGCCATTATCAACCGCATGAACCATCATGCTGCGTTTCACTAATTGGTAAGTCCAGCCACCTGGGCAAGCGCCTAAATCGACAGCTTTCATACCGCTCGCAAGACGTTCATCCCACTCTTCATAAGGGATAAAGACATGAAAAGCTTCTTCTAACTTCAACGTTGAACGGCTTGGCGCATCTGATGGGAATTTTAAGCGCGGGATACCCATATAAAAATTCGAACTATTATTGGTATATGAATAACCCGTGTAGCAGCAACCCGGTGCGATGAAAAATACATGGATCACTGGGCGCTTGAAATTCTCAAGGGGAAGTAAAATTTTTTCTTTACGCAGTGCATTGCGTAAAGGCACCGTAAACTTACGGCAAAACTTCATCAACTCTTTTGATTCGTTCGTATCCGCCACTTCAACACGGATATCACCCGCTCTCGCCACTTGTTGGCTTAACGCGCTGACTATTGGCGTAATGCGGTCTTCAGGTGGCAGGTCTTTTAATAAATCACCAACCACAATCATCTGGCGAGCAAAAATTAACTCACGAAAAGGTAATGTGCGTGCGAGCGTATCCGCATCTTCTGCTTGATAACACTCAAAAATCACATAACCACTATTTTCTTTTACGCGGGCAAAACCGTAAATTTCTTTTTGCCCTGCTTTATCTGTAATCTCTGCTGCGCACTCTTTTTCAAAGCCCGGTCGACAATAAAGTGCAATCTTATTACTCATTGCGTGACGCCGATTTCCTTAGACGCATAGCGCCAATAACTACTAATAACCAACCAATCAGGAAACAAACTCCTCCTATTGGCGTAAAATAAGAAAAGTATTTTACCTGCAATAGGGCCATACAATAAAGACTACCACTAAAAAGAAGTATCCCAACAGAGAAAAAAACACCTGACCAATAAAACCATAGGATCACTTTACGTAATAAAATCGCACCTAATACCATTAACGCAATGGTATGCAACATCTGATAACGCAACCCTGTTTCAATCCAGTCCATTTGATGGACACTCATGATTGACGATAATGCATGAGAACCAATAGCCCCAAAAGCAACGGTAAAAAAACCACTAATTCCAGCGAAAATTAACATCAAACGACTATTCACAGTAACACCTTTTGTTTAAATACTTGATTACTGAATAAGCGCCACATCTTGGTCACCCGTAATAAAGCCCAATTTTTCTTGTTCACTCGCTGCTTGCGCAAGGATCCACTGGCGAAATGCAGCTATTTTGCCTAAATCTGCCTGACTTTCTTGGCAAACTAAATAAAACGCATTTTTACTAACTAACACCTCGCTAAAGGGACAAACTAAGCGCCCTGCGTCAATCTCATTCTTTGCCATTACATTATTGGTTAATGCAACACCTTGCCCGTGTACTGCTGCTTGGATTACCATCGCACTATGGCTAAAAATAGGTCCTTGCTGCACATTGACGGTATTCTGTAACTCGAGCTGCTTAACATACGCTTGCCAGTCTTTTCGTGAGGAATCATGTAATAGCGTATGCTTAGCTAAATCTTCTGGATTTTTTAATTGGTTATCCCCCATCATTAATGACGGAGCACAAACTGGCATCAAATATTCCGCATACAGCCTATCTGTTCTTAGACCTGACCAATTTCCTCGCCCATAAAAAATAGCGACATCAACATCATCTGCGAGTTTATCTTCTTCTCTATCAACCGCTTGAATACGAACATCAATTCCTGGATACGCTTGATTAAATCCTGAAAGTCTAGGCACCAACCATTGGATAGCAAAACTAGGTGATAAGCTCACCGTTAATGCCCCTTTGGCACTCCGTGCTTGTAATTTACGCGTCGCGTCGTTTAAAGAAGAGAATATTTCTTTAATATCAAGATAATAACTTTGCCCTTCTTCCGTTAACAATAATGAACGATTGCGACGACGAAATAGCTTCAAGCCTAGGAAATCCTCCAAAGATTTCATTTGGTGACTTACAGCGGCTTGAGTGACAAATAATTCTTCAGCTGCCTTAGTAAAACTTAAATGACGCGCAGCGGCATCAAACACTCTCAGGGCATTCAGTGGCGGTAATCTTTTAGACATAATCACTTCTACTCGGCATCTCGTTATACATTAGTTTTTTTCATCCGAAGCATTATAATTTGTCCCTTGAGGATCTGCCAGTAAATACCTATAGTATGCGCACTTCCTAAGCCGGAACGAAAAGTTACAGAGTTTAGTTACTTTGAAACTTTTGGCTTTGTGGTTGTGATGTTGTGTTTGCAAGTTGTCTGGTTGAACCAGACTTTGTAGCTTTTGCTACTGTTTTTTTTCACTTCCTGTACATTTACCCTGTCTGTCCATAGTGATTTTTTATAGTGCACCGCCAACATGCGGTGCTTTTTTTTTGCTCTTTTTTTACTGGTATTTACTTAGCAAAATTAAGCAATTTAACTTAGTAAATACAAATAGCTACAGATAATTACTAGTGTACCGAAAAAACTTTAAGTTAGATATTTAAGATAATTCCTGAAAATTACTCAGTTTATGCTTTCTAAAAAAGAACTCGTAAATAAAAAGGGTTACTTTGTAGTGCAACACACAGAATCATCCTAAAAGTCTTTTTGATATTGCTAATAAGTAATACCAAACGTAACAAAATATTTCAATGTTTTGATTGAAAATCACAAGTTTAAATTAATCAAAAAATAATCAATAATGTACGGATAAATGTACATCTCTGTAGACAACATTCACAACTGCCAGATAACACAGATAATATTGACTAAAAAGAAAGAACCCATGGATCATTTTAGTGCTACCTCATTTCGCCGATTATTTCCTGCGATAACGTCCTCAACACTCTTTTTTGATAGTGCAGCAACGGCGTTGAAACCGCTTGCCATGATTGAGGCTTCCAACGATTACTACCGCTTATCTGGTAGTTCGGTTTACCGTGGGCAATCCCCCGAGTCATTAAAATTAACCCGCGATTATGAGCAAGGCCGTATCCGAGCGGCGAAATTTATTAATGCTGCCAGCGAAAGTAATATTATTTGGACGCGCGGGACGACTGAGTCAATTAATCTCATTGCTCAAAGTTATTTTCGCCCTATTTTACAAGCAGGTGATGAAATCATTGTCAGTGAAATAGAACATCATTCAAATTTATTACCATGGATGATAGTCGCTAAACAAACTGGCGCTAAAATTATAAAATGGCCCATCGAACAAGGTGCATCACTCAATTTAGAGACACTAAAGTCACTGCTGACTAACAAAACTAAAGCCATTGCAATTACACAAATGTCGAACGTCACAGGCTTCCAGCCTGATTTATCCACCATCACTCATCTTGCTCATCAAATGGGAGCTCTAGTTATCGTTGACGGCGCACAAGGTGTTGTACATTGCCCAGTTGATGTGAGCGCAGAGAATATCGATTTTTACGTTTTTTCCGCCCATAAACTTTATGGCCCAACAGGCCTTGGTGTTTGTTATGGAAAAACAGAATTGTTAGAAGACATGGCGCCTTGGCATGGTGGGGGAAAAATGTTGACTGAGGTGACTTTTGAAGACTTCACTCCAGCACCAATTCCCCAATGTTTTGAAGCAGGCACACCAAATATAGCTGGCGTGATTGCTTTTTCAGCCGTTCTCGAGTGGATTCAATCTATCGATTTAGTGCAAGCAGAAGCCTATACTTGCTCACTTATCGAACAAGCCAATAGAAAACTCTCACGCATTCCAGGTTTTATTGGTTATAGTGTGCCTAATTCACCTTTACTTTCATTTAATTTTGAAGGTATTCACCATAGCGATTTAGGTGTGCTCTTAACTGAGCAACATATTGCACTACGCTATGGGCAGCATTGTACTCAACCTTTAATGGATGCCTTGAATATTAGTGGCTGCATACGCATCTCTGTGATGCCATACAATAACTCGCAAGATATTGATAAGCTAATTCATGCAGTCACACTCTCGCTTTCAATACTCAATGACTAAATCAATACTAAAGATAAAAAAGGAAGCCTAATGACTTCGACTAAATATGAACTTGCTCCGCACCCTTTTGGTACAGAGATTGGAATTCAGGAAATAGTTGAACAGTTTTCCGCACAAAAAGCATGGGAAGATAAGTACCGTTTGCTAATCCAATTAGCGAGGCAATTACCTGCATTAACTGACGATGAGAAACAACAAACTCAAGAAGTGAAAGGCTGCGAAAACCGCGTATGGATTGGCGCACTGATTAATGATGATGAGACTTTCCACTTCTATGGTGACAGTGAAGGCCGTGTGGTAAAAGGGCTTTTTGCGATTTTATTAGCCGCCATTGAACAGAAAACTGCGAAGGAAATCACAGAGCTTGATTTTAATGAGTTACTGGAAAAAACAGGTTTACCTAGCCAGCTTAGTGAATCACGCCAAAATGGCATCCAATCATTAATCACAGCAATTCAAAATATTGCTAATGAAATGACACCAGCCTAATCATCGAAAGAGGCTATCTATCGCAATAGCCTCTTTACAGCTAATGATTTTTTTCCGCATCCCTTTGGGCTTTCGCCATCATTTTTTTCAACGCATGTGCCACAGCAATAAAACCAAAACTGGCCGTAACCATGGTCACAGCACCAAAACCAGACGCACAATCCATTCGCTTAGAACCTTCCGCAGTACTTTTTGCTGCGCAGACAGTGCCATCGCTTTGTGGATAAACAAGCTGTTCGGTGGAAAACACGCAATCAATCCCTAGCTTACCTTTACCATTTTTGACCACATTAAAGTCTGACTTTAGCCGCTCACGAAGCTTTGCGGCTAATGGGTCTTGAATGGTTTTCGCCAAATCTGCCACTTGTATTTGGGTTGGGTCAATTTGACCACCCGCCCCACCCGTCGTAACTACAGGGATTTTAAAACGTCTACAATAAGCCAATAGCGCCGCTTTAGGCCTAACACTATCAATGGCATCAATAACGTAATCAAAGCTTGTACTGAAGTACTGAGCGACATTATCGACAGTGATGAAATCATCAATCACATTCACCACGCATTCTGGATTAATTTCCAAAATACGTGCTTTCATCACATCAACCTTTGGTAAACCAACCGTTGATTTAACGGCATGCAATTGTCGGTTCGTATTGGTGACGCAAATATCATCCATATCAATTAAAGTGATAGCCCCAATACCTGAACGAGCAAGCGCCTCCGCAGCCCATACACCAACACCACCTACCCCAACAACACAGACATGGGAACGCGCAAAAAGATGAAGGGCCTGTTGCCCATATAAACGCCCGATCCCAGCAAAACGCTGCATCCAAGCATCTGAAAGCTTAGCTTGCATAATAACAAACGACCTTAGTTAAAACGGTAATTACATTGCACCAAAAAGAGGCTGGTTCTTTTTCAGCACCCAAACGCGTCCATAATGGTTATAAAAACCTGCCATTTTGCCTGCGTCGTGACCTGTTCCGTGGTAAATATCAAAATGGTGCCCCTTAATCGCTCCCCCCACATCCAAGGCAACCATCATACGCATTTCGTATTGCCCCGTAAATTTACCATTGCCGTCTAAAACAGGTATTTCCGCCAGCAATGCAGTTCCTGCTGGAATCAACGTTTTATCTGACGCAACAGAAGCTTTTGCTATTAACGGCACTGCACTTGCACCTCTGACAGGTACAAAAGATTGTGGTTTGAAGAAAACAAACGATGGATTTTCCTCTAATAATTGACGAACTTCTTGCTCACTATGGCTATTTGTCCAATCATGGATAGCTTGTAGGGACATTTGGCTTAACGGTACCTCGCCACGGTCAACGAGGACCTTACCAATACTTTTATATGCGTGGCCATTTTTTCCCGCATAACTAAAGAAGTTCAGCGGGCTACCATCGCCAAAATCCACATAACCACTGCCTTGGACTTCCATCATAAAATTATCTACAGTAGAATTACTGTAAGCCAAAATGAGGTTATTGCTCAGAGCACCATTATAGATAGCCGCTCGACTAGGTAATCGTGATTTTCCTTTTGGTGGCATTCCATATAATGGATGGCGAAATTCCCCCTGAGGTGAGCGTCTTGCTTCAATAACGGGGGTGTAATACCCAGTAAATTGAACGTTACCGTAGTTATCAGCACCTTCCATTTGGAATGCTGATAAATTGTAACTGGCAAGTTCTGCTGGGTTTCCACCTGCCATTAACCAATTTTCAATCGCATGGTAGGTATCACGGTTGTTTTGGAACAAGCGTGGAGATGCTTTTTGAATCTCAACCACTTGCTGGTTAAAGTCAGGTGCATTTATTGGTTTTCCTTGAACATTTACCTGATTAACTTTTTGTAAATCTTCAACAAGCCGGCCATCTTTATATTGCTGGCCTTTATCCGTTGGGTGAGTTTGGCATCCTGCCAACAATGAAAAAAAGACGCCTGTGACTATCCACCTATTTACTGTCGACCATTTTTTCACCGATAGCATATTATTTACCTTTATTAATCCTAAATTCATGCTCCACCACCCAAATGCAACCCACAATCCAATATGAAACGCACAATAGCAAACCCCAAATGGGAATGAAACGTGTAAACATATTTAGTTAAATTATTTTTCTTTGCCACACCAATAAAGTTTAAAAAGTAGACATTCCGTGCGTATTTTGTTCTGTAGAATGCAAAAAGTGAAAAAAAAACACGAAAAAACTTGCATCAGATCTCATCCCGAGTATAGTGCCCGCTATCGGACGCGGGGTGGAGCAGCTTGGTAGCTCGTCGGGCTCATAACCCGAAGGTCGTTGGTTCAAATCCAGCCCCCGCAACCAATACTGATTTAATCAGTAAAGCAGTAAAAAAATCAAAATGTTGTAAAGAATTCAGTCGCGGGATGGAGCAGCTTGGTAGCTCGTCGGGCTCATAACCCGAAGGTCGTTGGTTCAAATCCAGCTCCCGCAACCAATTTTTTTACTTCTTCAGTCGCGGGGTGGAGCAGCTTGGTAGCTCGTCGGGCTCATAACCCGAAGGTCGTTGGTTCAAATCCAGCCCCCGCAACCAATTTTCTCCTCTGACACACCCACTCTCTCTCAAAATTATCAATCATCTATTTCGATTTTTACATATAAAAAAAGGCGACTCGCTTTTACTTATCACCTCTTTATTAATTATTCACAATAACTAATTGCGGATCGCTAACTCACCACCATTACGGAAGTAAGCTTTTACCCCTTCAAAGATAGACTCTGCCATCTGTTGTTGGAACTTAGCCGTCTTCAGTTTACGCTCTTCTTCTAAGTTACTGATAAACGCAGTTTCAACTAATATTGATGGAATTTCAGGCGCTTTGAGTACCGCGAACCCTGCTTGATCAACCTTATTTTTGTGTAATCGATTGACTCTACCCATACGTTTGAGCACTTCATCACCAAATTTCAAACTATCATTAATCGTCGCCGTCTGGACTAAATCTAGCATTGTGTGATCAAGATACACATCCCCGCTCTTACTCACACCACCAATTAAGTCAGCCTCATTCTGTGTTTGAGCAAGATAACGAGCCGTGTTGCTGGTTGCCCCTTTAGTCGATAATGCAAATACAGAGGAACCGTGTGCTGAACGGTTGGTAAATGCATCCGCATGAATAGATACAAATAAATCAGCCTGCATTTTACGCGCTTTTGCGACACGAACTTTAAGAGGGATAAATACATCCTCATTACGCGTCATATATGCACGCATTTTAGGATCTTTATCAATCAACGCTTTCAAGCGCCGTGCAATTTGCAAGACAACATCTTTTTCACGCGTTTTATATTTCCCTATTGCGCCAGGGTCTTCCCCACCATGTCCAGGGTCAATCATAATGATAATCGGGCGATCCGTCCCTGCTTTACCCGGTTTTTTCGCTTGTACAGGCATACTTTCTTCGAGGTCACCTTTATTGTAGTCCTCGAGTAATGCTAACAGTGGATCATCACTGGTATCCACACCTTTACCCGGATAGAAATCAAGGACTAAGCGGTGCTTAAATTCCCCAACAGGCGACATGGTAAAGAATTGCGGAGTCACTTTATTTTTCACTTCGAAAACAAGGCGTACGGTTTTAGGGTCAAATTGCCCCACCCTGACCAGTTTGAGGTAAGGGTCACGCGTTTGAATTTGAGTTCCCATCTGTTTAAGGACGTTATTTAACTGTACGCCCTCAAGGTCAACAACAATACGCTCAGGGTTATTTAGCACAAACTGGCGATACTTTAGCGGAACGCTTGATTCAAGCGTTACACGGGTATAACTCGATGCGGGCCAAATACGCACAGCGATCACGCTGCTATTCGCAGAAAAACCGAATGGGCTGACGCTCAGTAACATAACTGCGGCGGCGCCTTGAATAAAACGGCGCTTAGATGGGCTGTGATCTTGCTGACTCATCAATAATTCCGAACCTAGAACTGAAAAATAAAATGATTTTAGACTATAAGCCAATTATTTGGCCAGAAATAAGCACTCTAACGAATCATGTGCTCCCTGTCATTAATAATACACATTTATATTTAAAGATATGTAACCCATAAAAATATATTTGTTATTTTTTTATTCCATCTTTTACTTGATATTTTTCGCCAAAAAGAATAAAAATACATAATTAACGAATAAAAATTCACTTAAGAGGGTTGTTATGAAAGAGCGCAGCACCGAGTTGGTTGATGAGTTTCGCCATTCGGTACCTTATATAAACGCCCACCGCGGCAAAAATTTTATCATTATGCTTGGTGGTGAAGCGATTGCGCACGAAAATTTCCCAAGTATTGTCAATGATATAGGATTATTGCATAGCTTAGGGATCCGAATTATTGTGGTCTACGGCGCACGTCCGCAGATTGAAGATATTTTAGCTGAACACAAATACGATGCGGTTTACCACAAACATACCCGTGTGACTGATTCAAATACACTTGAATATGTTAAACAGGCATCTGGTGCGTTACAACTCGATATTACCGCTCGCTTGTCAATGAGCTTAAGCAACACACCATTGCAGGGTGCTCATATTAATGTGGTCAGTGGTAATTTTGTCATTGCACAACCACTTGGTGTTGATGATGGTGTTGATTACTGCCACAGTGGCAGAATCCGTCGTATAAACGAAGAGGCCATTAACAATCAATTAGATAATGGTTCTATTGTATTAATTGGCCCTGTTGCCGTTTCTGTGACAGGGGAAAGCTTTAATCTCACTTCAGAAGAAATTGCGACTCAGCTAGCCGTGAAAATGAAGGCCGAGAAGCTGATCGGATTCTGTTCCTCTCAAGGTGTCGCAGATAAAGATGGCAATATTTTATCTGAATTGTTCCCTAATGAGGCAGAGAATCGAATCCAAGAACTTGAATCTGAAGGGGATTACTACTCTGGAACTGTGCGTTTCTTGCGAGGTGCAGCGAAAGCTTGTCGCCGTGGAGTACGCCGTAGCCACCTGTTAAGTTACCAAGAAAATGGCTCTCTTATTCAAGAATTATTCTCTCGTGACGGTATCGGAACCCAAATCGTAATGGAAAGTTCTGAACAAATCCGCCGCGCGAATATCAATGATATTGGAGGCATTTTAGAGTTAATTCGCCCATTGGAGCAGCAAGGAATACTCGTTCGCCGCTCACGGGAACAACTCGAAATGGAAATCGATAAATTCACGATTATTGAACGGGACAATTTAGTGATAGCTTGTGCCGCCCTTTATCCATACCCTGAGGAAAAATTAGGGGAAATGGCTTGTGTCGCCGTTCATCCTGATTACCGCAGCTCTGCTCGCGGAGAAGAATTACTTCACCGTGTTGCAGTACAAGCAAAACAATTTGGCTTAGAAAAATTATTCGTGTTAACAACACGCAGTATCCACTGGTTTCAAGAACGTGGTTTTACCCCTGCGGAAATTGAAATGCTGCCATTGAAAAAACAGGCCTTATATAACTACCAGCGCCGCTCTAAAATTTTGATATTAGATCTAAAGAGCCAGTCTGATAAGTAGCGTTCTCTGTTTGAATAAAATAAGTGTTGGTTAGTGCAGTGTATGCCCTCAAATTACGAATGGATACCTAATTTGGGGGCATATTATTCATTGTTAATATCGACTTAATTACGCAATTTGTACAATTCTTGCTTTTTCACAAAGCGGATTGGCATCTAAATGTGGCTTTATTGCCGCTTCCATTTCAGCAAAAGAGCTTCCATAAAAGTAGAATGCTGTTTCGGTAGGGCCATCCCACACGCCATGAATACTACCGATATCTTCAACGGCTTCATCTAATACATCAAAAACGTCGTTAATGTCACCATTTTCATAAACTTCATCAGCAAGTTCAGTGCCATTAAAATAAACAGCTAAACCTTCGTGCTCACCAAAATCGATACGAACATCTTCACCATGAATAAATAAACGAGACCCTTTTGGCGCTAGCATTGAAGTAAATAGCTGGATGATCATGCTAATATTTTCATCACTTGCATCGGCAATGGCCAGTTCAATATCACATTCTTGTGCTTCACCATTATCAGCTAGTAGTGTGCCTCCACCCGTGACATGAATATCTTTATCCAGACTTTTCATGACTTCATCAAAAGCATCTTCTAAGTCTGCACGCCTAACAGGTTCTAGTCTCGCATTCAACGTAATGGTTACTGCGGTCATCTCTTGCTGGTTATCCATATCATTACCTTTAAATCATTATTATTAACAAGTTAAGTAATTTAATTTTCTAAACTATCACTTGTCATGGTTACACTAACTGTCTCGTCAGCCCACTACGACGCTTAGTTGGCGTTTCGATTGCTCGACGCAATACCTTCGGATTGCCATAAAGGGAAAGTTCTTTTTTTGCTCGAGTGATTGCGGTGTATACCAACTCTCGAGTAATAACAGGTGAATATAATTGGGGTAAAACGAATGCGGTATGAGTAAATTCCGAACCTTGAGATTTGTGAACCGTCATCACATAAGCCGTTTCATGTAAAGGAAGGCGATTTGGCTGGACGCCTCGAGTACTCCCGTCAGGAAATTGGAAATAAGCCCTAAGCGCACCTTCGTTGTCTGGCAAAATAATACCAATATCACCATTAAAAAGCCCTAATGGGCTATCATTACGACTGATCATGATAGGCCGACCCGCATAATGTTTATTCAAATGATTATAAGGTCGATTAATTAGTCCCTGCCGATGAAGTAGTTTCTCTAGCTTATCATTTAGCCCAATAACACCAAAAGGCCCTTCTCTAAGAGCAGCTAACAATCGATATTGATTAAACTTAGATAATATTTCTTCAGGGGTTTTATTTGCTTTTACAGCCAGTAAGTAATCTTCATAACAGGCTGATGCATCAAGTAAAATTTTCACATAATCATCTTCAGTTTCTTGTACATAATTATGCACATCCACTAATTCTTTGTTTAGCAGCTTTTGCGCTCGAGTGGAATTACCTTCATTAACAGCGAAAGCGAGTTGCCCAATACCCGACTGTGCCGAAAAACGATAACTTTTACGTAATAAGCACAGGCTATCACGGATAGCAGGCCCTTCGGCTGAAGAATATTCACCAAGTGAATAACCTGTAATTTCCGTTAATTGCTTCGCTCTTTCAGGACTGTAACCAATATCGGCAAACTGACAAATATCCCCCAGCACTGCCCCTGCCTCTACCGAGGCAAGTTGGTCTTTATCGCCAAGAAAAATCAATTTTGCCTGTTCAGGTAGCGCCTCAATTAGTTTTGCCATCATCGGTAAATCAACCATAGACGCTTCATCAATAATTAAGATATCTAACGACAACAAATTATTTCGATTAAAACGAAATTGCTGGCTTTCAGGTTGAGCCCCAAGTAATCGATGCAACGTTTTTGCTTGGTTTGGTAAAATTTCGCGCTCTTTTTCTGTCAATGGCATACTTTTCATCGCATTACCAAGTGACTCCGTTAGCCTTGCCGCAGCTTTCCCTGTTGGGGCCGCCAGCTCAATTTTTAACTGATGGTCATTTCGTGTTTCTAGTTTAATTAGAGCAGCCAGTATGCGAGCAACGGTCGTTGTTTTCCCCGTACCTGGCCCCCCTGAAATAATGGAAACTCGACTGGTTACAGCAACTGCAGCTGCAATTTTTTGCCAATCAACTTCGTTTGAAATAGGAAAAAGGCTGTCTAGCACAGATTGAATTGGTTGATTCTGGCTATTTTTTACTGATGTGTTAGAGAAAAAATACGCAACACACTGCTCATACTGCCACATACGTTGGAAATATAAATAATCTCCCGAAAGTAATAATGGGGAGAGACTATTTTCTGATGTTAAAGAGACTGCATGTGCATTTTGAACCGCTTGATACAATGTATTTTCATCAGGCAACCCCATGCTTTGCCAAAAATCATTTGCAAGTTCTTGGTGTCGCCCTGAAAATAGGTTTTCAAGTGTCACGTCAGATAATGCTAAACACACATGTCCTGTCATGGTTTCTGCACTCAAAAGGGCTGCAACTACCAATAAAATAGGGTTGTTTTCATCAGCAATACTGTAAGCAAATTGCACATCTAAAGGCGTGAAAATGCGCTCTTCAATCCCTCGATTAAAAAGAGATTTCATTAGCATGCCTCCTTATCGAGTGTATTGCTAAACAATTGGTCGAAACTTTGAATAAACGCTTCTACAGGCCGATAAAAGAAAATACCATTTTGTGAATTAACGTTGTCAATCCCTCTTAAGAAGAGATAATACACACCACCGAAATGTGTTTCGTAATCATAGCCAGGTAAACGCTGTTTTAAATAGCGATGTAGCGCCAAAGAATATAATTGATATTGCAAATCGTAACGATGGTCGATCATGGCTTCAGCCATCGCTTCTTGCGTATAGTGTGAAGCATCTTCACCAAGGTAATTCGATTTATAATCAAGTAAATAAAATTTTCCATTCCAATAGAATGTTAAATCGATAAATCCTTTTAAAATCCCCTGAACTTTTTCAAAGTTCAATGGCGGGCACAGCTTAGATAATGGGTCATATTTATGCGTTATGTTATCTACGCTTTTTGCATTAATAATGGCGTCAATGGGTAGATAAAACTGCATTTCATCTAGCTGATTTTGCGGCTGTAATGCAGATAAACAGAACCCGTCATCAGCAAGAGGCGCTTCTACGATTGCCTTTAACCATTCCTGCAACATTGGAGCCCATTCAATATCAAACCCTGAACTTTCGAGTTTTTCTGTTAACCAGTCGAGTGCAACAGGCTCACTAAAGCTAATCTCTTCCATCAATGTATGCAAAAAAGTTCCTGGGGAAGCACCTTTTGGAAATTGATGAGGCGTTAAAGTGTTAGCACTTTCATCTTCTTGTTGCTCGATATCAATGCTAGCCTCAACATCCATTTTAGGTGCCAATGAGCTTGCAAACTGCAATGGAGAGACTGTTTGCTCATCTTCTGAATGGCTTGCCCCATAACTCAGCCCTGAGTAGCTGGTTACTCGCCAGTGATCGTCAAAGTAGCGTGTTAGCTCCCTCGCCATTAAATCATCATGCGTTTCTTTATCGAGAATTAATCTTTCAGATTCAAGCTGATCAATAGAAATGACATCAATAATTTCGTTACTAATTTCATTTAACATGCTATTTAGCAGTAAATTATCACCGGCCTCTCCTTTTTGGATAACATAACCGAGTGCTGATAAATGCAAATCTGTTTCACCGCTCTTCTTTCTATTCCCCTTTATTAACGGAGCAATACCGACACTACAATGGTAAATCGCACGAGTTAATGCCACATATAATAAACGGAGATCTTCAGCTAAACGTTCTTCATCTGCTAAAGCAACAGTTTCATCACTGTCTTCTAAATCTAACCTCGTACCATAGTCATTTCGGTCATGATATAAACCTTTAGATTGCGGTAAGAAATTGCTGGCAAAAGGTAACCATACAATTTTATATTCAAGGCCTTTAGATTTATGGATTGTACTAATTTGAACAAGGTGTTTATCGCTTTCCAAGCGCATCTGCTGCGCGTCTGATTGATGGTCAGGATGAGCGATTTGTTGTGCTAACCAACGAGTTAGTGTGTGCTCACCTTCAAGTTGAAGTGACATTTCCTGCAATAGCTCGCCGATATGCATAACATCCATCAACCGCCTTTCACCATCGGTTGCAGATAATAATGTTTCAGCAATATGACGCTGTGACATTATCATTCTTAACATTGGCAATACGCCTCTCTTTTGCCAGACGGTAGAATAGCGAGAGAATTCATCGACGAGATCCTCCCATGCTTTTTCATCATGGTTAATCTCATCAATATCTTTAGCTGTTAGCCCTAAAATCCCTGTCGCAAGTGCGCTTCGTAGCACACGCTCTTTTTCAGGAGTCAACACAGCCTGTAGCAACCATAATAAATCCCTAGCCTCAGGGGTTGAAAATACACTCTCTCTATTTGATTGAAAAACCGAAGGAATATTTAACTGATTTAAGGCATCTCTAATTAATATTGCTTCACGGCGGCTACGCACCAGCACAGTAATATCTGAAGCTGCCACAAAAACCTGTTTTTCATTATTTTTAAAGTAAGTTTCACCATCTAGCCCGCCTTGAAGATATTGTGCAATTTGCGCTGCACACTGCCTCGCAATGGCTTGTTCATATTCAGATACGGAAACCGCTTCTGCATCTAACTGCCAAAAAGTGAGTGCTTTGACTTCATTACCTTTGTGGACCAGTTTTTTCCCTGCATTTTGTTGTGCAAAGTTAACAGGCTGGAATGGTATTTGTTCAAAAATAAAAGGTGATTGGCAATGGCTAAACACACGGTTTATGGCTTCAACCATACTTTGTGATGAGCGATAGTTAGTTTCTAATGTGTAGTGAGCACTAACTTCCTTTTTTGCTTCAATATAGGTAAAAATATCCGCGCCACGAAAAGCATAAATGGCTTGCTTCGGATCGCCGATAAATAAAAGTGCCGTATTATCAACACGTTGATAAATTCGCTGAAAAATACGGTATTGCTGTGCATCCGTATCTTGAAATTCATCAATCATCGCAACAGGAAAGCGCTGGCTAATCGCCTGTGCTAAAAACTTACCACCATCATGACTAAGAGCACGGTCTAAACGTGTTAAAAGGTCATCGAACCCCATCTCCCCACGGCGATGTTTTTCCTCCGCAATAGTTTGCCTAACTTCTGAAATCGCTAATGGGATAACAAGATCTTTCAACGTTAAGGACTGGGAAAGAAGCTCTTCTATTTTTTGGAAAACAGTGTGCTCTGGGCCTTGGCCACTTTTTGATTTTTCATGTAATACTGTTTGAGAAAAACGAACAAGATCTTTTGGAAAGTCATAATCTTGGGTTACTTCTTCTGCCCACTGACCAATTTTTATTAACCAACTAGGCAAAAAACGAGAACTGTAGCTTCGTTTATCAACATCAGAGTCTGTAATTAGCTTTTCGAAATCCCCTGCATTTTCTCGCCAAGAGGATTTCACTGATTCAATCACAGAAACTAAGCGTTGATGCCGTTCCTCCAATGACTCTTGAACCTTGGGCTGATTAATAATGAGCGGCATATCTCCTTGCAAGAAAGGCCTTATTTCAGCTAACAGAGCCTCAGGGCCATTCCATTCGGACTGCACGACTTTAGTCATTGAATAATCAAGCGGGTAAAAATGACGGCGCCAAAAATCTGCACAAGCCTGTTTTTGTATTGGGAATTCATCTTGTATCATTGTTTGCTCAAAGAGGACACCCGATTCAAATGCATTATGCACTAGCATCCTTTGGCAAAAACCATGAATAGTATAAATAGCAGCCTCATCCATTTGCCGTTCTGCAGCCAATAACCACTCTTCTGCAAATTTTAGTTGCTCCTCACCTGAAAGCTCACCAAGCAATTCCAGATACTCAGGTTGAGATTCAAACCCAACCCCATTTCTTAAGCAAACTAAACGCATTTCATGAATTCGCTGACGAATTCGGCCACGCAATTCATTCGTTGCCGCTTCGGTAAATGTCACTACGAGTATTTCTTCAACACTAAGCGGCCTAGGGAACGCATTTTCGCCCCCTAAACCTAATAAAAGCCGCAGATAAAGTATACCAATGGTGTATGTTTTTCCTGTCCCTGCCGAAGCTTCAATCAGTCTTTGTCCACTTAGAGGCAAAGAAAATACATTTAATAATTGGGACTCTACCTGCATTTTATTCACTCAGCATCTTCCTTTATTGGCAAAATCTTTTGTAACTCTGAAGCTGTTGGGTAAAACACCCAATTTTTCAGTTGAGCAAAACCAGACTTCTCGTCAACACCTTGACCAATAACTTGAGACGTTAACACTAGCCCTTTACGCTTAATGACTGCATTTTCATAATATTCAATAACTTGCTCTTTCGTTGTCGAACCTAAGGCTGACAACACTTTTTCACGAGTATCAAAACTAAAAATATTGCGCGAAAAGTCTGATGAATAGCGCCCAAGTTCTTCGTAGAATGTCTGCGGTGGCTGGTTCATTTCAGTGATAATTGATTGTTTATACTGATTAAACTCATCAACTGGTAGCTTTTTAAGTTTATCTAATGCCTGAGCATAAAATGCTTGATAGCGTGTGTTAAGGTAATCTGGCGTCTTAGCATTACTTTGTAGTAAAAAACCCATTCCCCACTGATCACCTAAGCCAGATTTAAATGCAAATACGGCATAACCTAACTGCTCATTCGTCCTTAATTGATCATAGAACCAGGGCTGAATCACCTTCGCTAAGATACCTGACAACACTGCGCCATCAATACGACTGTAACCATCTGGGATAAAGATTTCAGCAAGTGCGTTATCGGTACTATTTCCTTGTTTATGGAAGTCCGCTAAGTAGTTTTTATCAATAACGACCACATCGCCACGCCACCATTCAGTACCCTCACTTTTTAATAGCTTTTGAGCATCCTGAATTGTTTTGATACTTTGCGACTCGCTAATGTTACCGAAAACAAGTGCTTGTAATGCTGCGCTTTTCACTAATAACTGACGGTAGTTAGTTAGATCACTCCGTGATATTTTATCCAACTCAGCAAGGCGCTGCTCTTGTTCAAAGTAAGGGACGCTGTTAATACGCTCAAGAGGCTGCATTGCCAATTCATAAGCTTTTGCGTTATTTGCAACGGCGATTTGTTCCTTATACCAAGATTTTGCCTGTGCTAACTCTTGCTCTGTTGGCTCAAAGCTTAAATACAACTTAGTCATGGACAAAAAGAGCTCAGGTAAATGTTGGGTATAACCGCTGGCATTGAGCTGCAAGCCAATTCCCTGAGAAACGGAAACAGACATACCTGCAACCGATGCTTGATATTGCAGTTCATCCATTTTTAATGAAGAAATATATTGCAGCAATGCCCCTGTCACTTGGTCTTTCGCACTTTGGTCACCTTGTTTTGTACGCAAAGACAACGTGATGCTTGCTTTAGGTTCATCTGCAAAATATTGGCTTGGCATATATAACACCCGAGTATTTCCATTTTGATAAATAAACTCTGGGTGTTTATAGGCTTTTACAGATTTAATTAATGGTAGTTTATCCGCAATGTAAGGATTTAGTGTTGGTAATTTAAAGTGCATTTTTGACTCTAAACTATCCCAATCTTTAAACTGTTTTTGCGTGATTCGATCAACTTGATAAGGCGCTTCGACAAAATACGCTTTTTTATTGCTTGGTTCATCAGGGCTAATAAACCAAATTCGCGCATTTTCCGCTGTCAGCTCGGATAGACGTTGCTTAATGGCTGTTGGGTCATATTGATCCGCAATATAATCAGAATCAAGCACATGATTAACAGGAACGTCTATCATTTGGTCAGATAACCATTCGATGTAGTTCATATCCCTAACAACTGAACCATAACGGAAAGATAAGTTAAGCACTTTTGCAATTTCATCAAAGTAACTTTTGCTTATGCCATCATTTTTGATTAAATCAATATAAGAAAAGATAGCGGCAATAATCTGGTCACGCTCCTGCAGCCCTTTATCCGTTAAAGTGACATAGATTGAGAAAGAACCATAATTTCTGTCTGCATTTGGCGATGCTGATGCACTTATCCCTTCAGCTAAACCTTGTGAAATCAGCCAATCAGCTAATGTTCCAGGGCTACGATTTCCAAGTAAGTAACTAATATAACTATCACTTTTACTACGAAAATCCGCCATGTTATTTTTAATGCTAAACTCAATTTGAATCGCTTTTTGCGGCTGCGCTGGCACATAATGGATAATAATGCCTTTTTCTTTATCCGTAACCGCTTGAGTGCTAATGGCCGGAACACTAGCATTAAAATTAGGGATACGACCAAATGTTTCTTGTGCTATTTTGGCGAGGGAATCAATTGATTGATCACCATAAAGAACACCATTCATTAAATTAGATGAATAATAATGCTTATAAAAACCAACAAGTTCGTCTTGCAATTTACTGTTGGGCTTATCTTTTAACGTTTCTAAGTTACCACCAGAAAAACGAGAATTAGGGTGCTGCGGATTTAGTGTTTCAGAACGTACTTGCCAAATCCGCATTCCATCACGAGAACGTGCCATCGTTAGTTCCGCATTAACCGCATTACGTTCTCTATCTGCATTGATAGGATCTAATAACGGTTCTGCTAATGCATCAGCTAATCTGTCAGTCGCTTCTTTTAATGCCCCATTCTCCACCTCAAAATAGTACGCTGTGCGATGGGGTGCTGTACTCGCATTATGACTACCTCCATGTTTTTGTAAAAACTCAGAGAAGCTGCTTGGTTCTGGGTATTTTTTAGAACCCATCAATACCATATGCTCTAAATAGTGAGCTAACCCTAGCTGACTATCTGGGTTTTCAATACTACCTACAGGTATAGACACAGCTGCCAATGATTTTGTAGCTTTGGCATCAGATACTAATAAAACCGTCATATCGTTATTTAGCTTTATTGCCTTATACTCGCGAGGGTCACTCTCACTCTTATTAATCGTCTCAGGTAATAATTGCCATAGCGGTTGCGCTGCAATAGCACTCCCACACCCTAATATTATGAATAATAAGAATAGCTGGGCGATTTTTTTGGATAAATATTGCATCCTGTAATGCACTCCCGTTATTTTAAATATTTAGTCATTGGCTGTAAAAAACGCTGTGTATTCTGTAACAGCGATTGAATCATTGTACTATTCAAGTTTCTACAAGCCCTCAATACATAATCATCTTCCATCTCGCCTTTTTTCATCGAACTTCCTTGAAGACCCTGAATTAAGGCTGATAACGCTTTTTGTTGGCTTTCTTCTGAAGTAAAATCATATTGCTTCGTTTTTTTATCAAAACATGCATTTAGCCAACTCCAACCACTTTGATTTAAAAGAATTAATGGGGAGTTTAGCCCTTCACAATAACCTTTTATTAAGCTTTTTAAGTAACCTAATGCATCATCTTTTTCAATGGATGAAAACTGCCAAATACTGTTATCACGCCCCAATGCAACACTTTCCCCTTCACCAACTTGAGCATTAAAAAAAAGATGCTCAATCCATAACTGAATTCCATCATTCGCAGTTAGATAAGCTGGCCGATAACGTAATATGCCTGTTTCGTGTACATTCTTAAGCTGCCCTGTAATTTTTATGCCTTCAATTTCACACTCTATTGGATAATCAAATAGTTGAACCTCATAATCTTTTATTTTTTCCGCTAATGGAACAATCTCATTCAGTTGTTGCTCCCAAAAAAGCTGACCAAATTGCTTTGCAGGCAATTGCCCCGATGCTTTAAGCGCATGATAAAAAGGATCAGGGCTTTCTTCTTTGACAAGCAAATCTAAAATTTGATCATTAATTTTATAGCGTTGTAACCGCCCAAGAATAAAAGGCTCTTCCTCAGGAAGCTCAGTTTCTTCAATTGAGAAATGTACTTTCAGACGTTGCTGGAAAAATGCACGAATAGGATGACGATAAAAACGTAAGAGCTGCTCTAGCGAAATATGTGTAATTTTTTCTTCTGGATCTTTAAGAATTGAGCAAAAAGGGGTTTCTACGCTTCCTGTAGTCTTAGCGGCAGGTAACCACTCTTTAGCAAAACTTTGATAGGGAGTGTGAGGAATATAGTTTTCTTTCGCAAAAGGAACTCGGCTGTGCTGAGTCACTAAATGGGATTGTAACTGTTTGGCACTGTCATCAATATTGAGTAACTCACCGCCTTCCAAGCAGAAGCTTTGGCAAATGTAATCAAGTAATTCCGTCACTAAGACAGATGGATTACATGGTTGATTATCGCGTATTGAAAGCCCAATATAGCTAATATAGAGCTGTTTAGTTGCTGAATTGAGCGCCTCTAGGAAGAGATAACGGTCATCATCTCGACGCTTTCTATCCCCTCTCGCTGGTTTTTCTACCATCAAATCAAAGCCTAACGGCGGAATACTTCGTGGGTAAGCACCATCGTTCATTCCCAGCAAACACACCACCTTGAATGGAACAGAACGCATTGGCATCAGTGTACAAAAGTTAACTGCTCCCGCTAAAAAGCGTTGGCTAATTTTTTCATCATCAAAGCGTACTGAAAGTTCGTCTCTTATCAAACGAAGTGGAATAGATTCTTCATAACCTGATCCCATAGCATTTTCGATGATTTGGTGCCACTGTTCGGTTAAAAGAGCCAAAACCAGTTCTGTTTCACTATCAACTATAAAGCAGCTATCAATAAGTTGCTGACAGAGTTCTTTCCACTCATCAAGTGGTCGTTCTTGCTCTAATATTGTACGCCACTCTCTTAATGTATTAATTAATAAAGCCAATTTCCCTGCTAGCTGAGCTGCCAAACCACTACATTCATCGTAAGGTAAAATACCATTCCATGGGCCATTTCGACTATCCATGGCATAACCTAATAACATTCGGCTCAAACCAAATTGCCACGTATTTTGCCCTATAACAGGTAAAGCAAATGAGCGGACATTGTCATCGTCGAGCCCCCAGCGGATCCCTGATTCATTCACCCAACGTCGTAGCAAACTTAATTCACTTTCGTCTATCCCAAAACGCTGAGATAAAGCCTTAACCTCCAGTAAACTAAGCACTTGTTCTGTAGAAAATCGGCTTTGAGGTAAATCTAGCAACGTGATAAACGCTTGCAAAATTGGATGGGCTTGTAATGCTTTCCTGTCAGAAATAGAAAAAGGAATATAATGTGAAGATGCTGTATTCCCAAAAACAGCTTGGATATAGGGGGCGTAACTGTCTATATCTGCCACCATAACAATCACATCTCTTGGTGTTAATGATGGGTCTTCTTCAAAGATAGACAGCAGATGGTCTTGTAACACTTCGACTTCACGCTGGGCGCTATGACACAAATGGAACGAAATAGAATCATCCCCTTTATGTATTAGTCCCTTTCCTTCGCTTGTTACATAGTTTTCTAGTGTCGTACCAAGCTGTGCGTGATTTTCAAGATCTAAAATATCTTGCTGGATATTTTCTAGCAGGCTTGATCTACTTGTATCAACATAAGCAAAAATTTCATTCGCTGTATCAATTTGAGAAATAAAATATAAATTATCTCGCCCCAATTTTCCCCACGAAGCTAACAATGGATTAACAATATCCTGCTCACCATCATCATTAAATAGATGGGGTACATGTTCTTCAATTTTGAAACGTGATATCTCATGTTTATCAAGATAATGTCGTAATTTTCTTTGTTGTAACTTAGCTAAGAAAGAGGCACTTTGAATATCCCCCCAATAATAACGACAAGGGTTTGTAAACATTAAATGGATGTCAGTGTGTTCCGAAATTGCATTCAATGCTTGAAGATAAACAGGCGGCAATGATGAGATTCCGCAAATAAAAATACGTTTAGGAAGCATTTTTCCTAAAGAAGGTGTGCTTTTCAGCTTACCAATAAAATTGTCATATAAATTAGCACGGTGCCAAGGTGATTGGTTTAATTCATTTGAGTATTCAACAAGGCATAGCCACAGCCTTTTTTGCCATAGCTGATTGGCACTAAGCCCTTCTATTAATTCATTTTTTTGCCATTTTTCAATCCATTGAGGCCGATAGACTAGATATTGGTCAAATAGGTCTGCAACCCTGCCCGCAAGCTGATGAAGTTTTCGTTTATCTGTATCATGCTGTAGATAATGTCTTAATGGTTCGAATTCTTCATCATCAATAACCTTGGGTAAAATTATCATTAACTTCCATGTCATTGCTTGTTTGGTATACGCACTTTCTTTCGGTATATCAGGTAGCACACGCCTAAACATGTCCCATATAAATGTAGCTGGTAACGGGTAGTTAATATTTGCTGCAACCCCAAATTGTTTTGCGAGTTCAATCTGTAACCACTGGGACATTCCTGGGCTCTGCACTAAGATGATTTCTTGCTCAAAAGGATGAGATAAAGGTTCATTTTTCATTAAATGAGCAATGAGCTCTTTTAACAAATCTAATTGGTTAGAATGATAGACTTGAAACATTGCGCTCTCCTATTGAGCAATACCAACGGCTAAGCGAAAGCCGTTGCCTAGGAATAAGTAATGAAACCATCAACTCAGTGCAAAACTCCGCTGGATAGCGGTGGCTTTGTTCAATCTTCCCAACAGAGTATCGCAAATCTGTATCAATGAAAGAGCTTTCCGTCTTTGAAATTCTATCAGCAGGTAGGCCTTGCTTTTCTAATACACTATGCAATTCTCTGACAACCATTGAACTTCTATATAATTGATTAAAATTCAATACGATATATTGTGTATAGTTTAGCAAAGCTATAAGCAAGATGGCAAAAACTACCATAGCAATCATTGATTCTATTAATGCAAACCCTTGTTGATGTATTTTCACAAACAAAATCCTTTTTGTTTAACTGGGCAATAATCTAACCAACCATTCTTATGAGGAATGATTTTCTGTTTCAGTGCATCCCACTCAACCCGCTGATACACTTTGATATCTAAGCCATCTTTATAAGGGCTTTGACCCGATAAAATAGAAATTGAACGACTATAAGGTTTTAAGCAACTTGTCCAAGTTTGTGTTGCATTCTGCTGGCAAATCCATTTTTTCTTTTTATTCGTTTCCCAAGATAATGTTAGCCCCCATGCCAGCGCCGATTCAGCCCGATTAAACTCAAGAAAGTATTTAGTTTCTTTATGCCACTCATCTTGTGCATGTCTTTGAAAAAAATGAAGAGAGCTAATTAATAACAAGCCCATTGTCATTAAAACAACTGTCATTACTAAAGCAATATTACCTCTTTGGTAGTCCATTTTTACCATTATAAATTCCTAATTTTTACGGTAATTCGATAATCAAAGACCTGTCTAGGTAATAACCGTGTTTCTACACTCATGACAACGTCAAGCAGTTGAATATCCATGAGCCAATTAAAGGATAATTTTTTTACTGTAACTAATTCTGCATCAAATAATGACTGCCAGCGTGTTCCGCTACAATCCCTAACATTTCGGTTTGACTCTAACTTCCCATTATTTAACCGATAACCAAAGTAATCCGTTTCTGTTGTTTTAGACTTAACATCAACCCATTTACCTGATAAATCTTGGTCATAGGCAAAAATGATACAAGTATTTCTTCCCTCACTGAACGATTTAGCACTAATCATTATTGCCTCTCCAAGACAGCTAGAAGAGCTACAATAGCCAATTCGCCTAAAATCCTTTTCCATATTTAGTAAAACTTGCCTGACTTCCCTGTTTAACTGATATTGAAAATACGCTCGATAAGCTTCCTTAAAGATTGAAGGAATACTACTCATCACAGCAACACAAATAAGGCTACTTATCGCCATCGCAATCAACATTTCAATTAAGGTAAATCCCCTTTGTTTTTCCCTGCTTAAGCAACTTTGAGGGTTCAACATTTAGGTACCCCTGCCACACTGTGATGTGAACAAGTTCTAACCCGCCCTAAAGCAGACATATAAATAGAAATGGCACTATCGTTATTCTTTAGCTGAAAACTAAATGCGCGGCTAGTTCCTTGCTTCCCATATAACTCAATTGAAGTTCGCGTTGATTTAGCAAGTTCGATACCCTGAAATTTATCAGACGTGATTCTCCCTATTTCTTGGCGAGTATTAACATCTTTGATGGACATCCACCAACCAGCTTTCCCTATATTTACGAAAAGAGTTTGATGCCGATTTAGATAAATGCCTTCTTTTACATGATGGTAAATAAACTCAGACAGTTGCCTCGCTGTATCAATAAGTCTTTGTTGTTCAATGTATTTACCCCAGTAATGCAAACCTGAAAAAACAGTTAAAGAACAAATAAATAACACAACTAAAATCTCTATCAATGTGAAACCTAATTGAGTCTGTTTCAGCTCGATTTTCATAAATATTCTCCATACGTGAACAGAAGAAAATCTCGCTTAAAAAAAACGATATAACGAGTAAATGATTTGTCGTTTACAAAGCGCTTCCCAAAAGAATGTATATGCCCTAGATGCATTCAAATCAATTTGCGAAGCGCTTCGCAAAACAATTGAGGAAGCAAAAAAATGTACTGTTTTCTGACTCATGGGATAACAAAATAAAACACATCAGAAAGTGCGGAGAACCAAAGGAGGGAAAATATGTATTCGAAAATTGAACCTATGGTGGCCCTAGGTCTAAAGCCACCATAGCAAAGAAAGGGGATTGCTAGCTAAACAGTAAAGGGATATTTGATAGCTTCATGACATTGATACCCATCAAGCGTGAAGTCATCAGTGGTTACCCAAGTTTCTATATCTTCTAACGTTTTAATTTCTGGATTAATTGTCAATGAAGGAGAAGAAAATGGTTCACGTTTTAATTGCACATCTCTCATCAACGGTAACTGGTTTTCATAAATATGTGCATTTACAATCTTATGATAGGCCTTACCTGCTTTATGGCCCGTGATGCGTGCCATCAATGCAAGTAAAACAAAACATTGTACTTGATTGAAATTCAAACCGAGCGGAACATCACAACTGCGCTGATATGATGTTAGATGCAGTGTATCGCCTAATAGTGAAAATGTATGAGTGTGCATACAAGGACGCAAGCACCCCATTTCAAATTCACCTGGGTTATAGAAAGTGATAATTTCCGCGCGGTCATCAATACCATTTTTTAGGTTATTAACAACTTTCTGAAGTTGATCAAGATGAGTGCCATCTGGGCGTTGCCATGAGCGGCCTTGAACACCATAAACACGGCCCATATCATCCTCACCCTTTCGATGAGGATTATTCAGCCAAGCTTGGTTTTCATTCGCATTTGCGTTCCAAGTGTTGCAACCAATTTCACGAAATTGTGCTGCATTATCATAACCGCGCAAGTAACCGAGTAGCTCTGCAATCGCTGCTTTATAAAAGCTTTTACGAGTCGTAATCAAGGGGAATTGATTATTACCAACATCATATTCAAGATCGGCATTGATAATGGTTAAACAACGAACGCCTGTGCGTTTGTTTTCAACCCATTGCCCTTCATCAATGATACGTTGACATAAATCTAGATACGGCTTCATAGTGGCTCTCTTATTCAAAAATAACTTAACTGGTAAGCTTAGTACTAAATACGTTATCTTCTGTGAAATTGTTGTACTTAAAATACTAAGCTAACCACAATAACAAGGCTAGCTAACTACCTTTAGGCTCTTTTTCTGGCTTATGAGCAGGAACATTTTTACCGTACTTATATGCCCATACAATCATTAAAACACCAATGATTATCATAGGTATAGATAAAATTTGCCCCATACTGATGCCACCAAACAACCCAAGTTGTGCATCTGGCTGTCTAAAGAACTCAACGATAATTCTAAATGCACCATAACCGATTAAAAATAGCCCTGAGACACTGCCCATTGGCCTTGGTTTACGGACAAATAAGTTAAGAATGAGGAATAAAACAATACCTTCTAAGAACATTTCATACAGCTGCGATGGGTGCCTTGGTAACACACCATATTGCTCGAGGATCGGCAGTAAAGAAGGATCTTGAGCCGCTAATTGGATATCTTCGCTGCGTGAATGTGGGAACAAGAAAGCCCAAGGTGTATCAAGGGTGACACGCCCCCACAACTCGCCATTAATAAAGTTACCGATACGCCCCATTCCCAAACCAAACGGAATCAATGGAGCCACAAAATCAGAAACTTGAAGAAAACGACGACGAGTACGATGTGCAAACCACATCATGGCACAAATGACACCAATTAAGCCGCCATGGAAAGACATACCGCCATCCCATACCTTAAAGAGATAAAGCGGGTCATCGAGGAAAACAGGGAGATTATAGAAAAATACGTAGCCAAGACGGCCACCTACAAAAACACCAACAAAACCAACATACAGCAGGTTTTCAACTTCATTTTTTGTCCAGCCGCTATTTGGTTTTGCAGCACGGCGTCCCGCTAACCATAACGCAAAAACAAAGCCAACAAGGTACATAAAACCATACCAGTGCAGCGATACTGGCCCAATTGAGAACATAACAGGATCAATTTCCGGAAATGCTAAGTAACTGTTACTCATCGTTCCCCACTTTTAATGATTAAGCCAACTGTTGGCTGACTATAAAATATTCAATACACTTCAATTTATTTGAAGAGCGCAAAAGCATACAACAAAAAGCATAGTGACTTATACTTGAATATAATCACTTTAACCTAATTTAACCGAAAATGAGCAAAAACAAGGGTGCTAAATACCACCGCGCACAAAACCACCTAAATGATGAATTTCCATAAAATGGCTAGCTTCTTTTCGAACGCTTTCACACGTTTCAGCCATTAATAATTTATCAACTAAATCAGGCATTAACACAGGATCAAGCTGGCGAATAAGGTATTTCATCCTCGGAACACTCCGCCCACTCATACTTAAAGAGCGGTAACCAAGGGCAATTAATATCATAGCACTGAGAGGCTGGCCTGCCATCTCACCGCACACACTAACGGGGAGCCCCAAGCGATGGCACTCCTCACTAACCTTCGCAAGAAAGCGAATGACAGCAGGATGGAGATTATCATATAGCGCAGCGACATGTGTATTGTTGCGGTCAACCGCAAGTAAATATTGTGTAAAGTCATTGGTACCAATAGAGATAAAATCGACACGTTTTTTTATTTCTGGTAATAAGAATAGCAATGAAGGTACTTCAAGCATGACCCCCACTTGCGGCATTTTTACGGGTTGCCCAATCAACTGACTCACTTCTTCTTTTGCTCTGTTTATTAATGAGATAGCTTCATCTACCTCATTAATACTGGTCACCATCGGCAAAAGAATACGTAAGTTGCCAGATAATGCATTAGCCCGTAACATCGCCCTTAATTGAATTAAAAAAATCTCAGGCTGATCAAGCATAATGCGGATCCCTCGCCAGCCTAGGCTTGGGTTTTCTTCGCTAATAGGCATATAGGGAAGCTGTTTATCTGCCCCAATATCAAGAGTACGTAACACCACGGGCTTTGTTGGAAATAACTGTAAAACTTCTTTATATAACTGTTTTTGTTCATCTTCCGAAGGAAAACCATTATGTAGCATAAACGGCAGTTCAGTGCGATATAACCCAACACCATCAACCCCAGTGTTAATTTGCTGTTCGTAACGCGGGCTCAGCCCTGCATTTAGGTGGATTTGTATCTGCTCACCACCTATTAAGGTCGCATCTTGATCTAAGGTTCCTTCAGCCAAACGACTAATAACGTTTTCTTCTTCAATTATCTGCTGATATTCTTGAATAATTAGGTTTTCAGGCTCGATAAATACTTCACCGCGATAACCATCTAAAATCAAATGTCGGTTATGCAGTAAAGACGGTTCAATGTCCGCCCCCATAATGGCAGGAATGCCCATTGCTCGGATTAATATTGCCGAATGAGAATGTGTTGCACCATCACGTACAATGACGCCTGCGAGTTGCTCCATAGGCAGCTCAGCAAGCACACTGGCACTGAGTTCATCAGCCACTAAAATAAAGCGATCGGGCCACTGTTCATTCGCCGTTAACGAGTCATCAAGATGAAATAATAGACGTTGACCTAACGCTTTAAGATCTGTGCCCCGCTCTCTTAAATAGAGGTCACGTAGGCGAGAGAACTGCTCAACATAGTTTTCAATAACCGTTTTCACCGCCCATTCAGCGGCAGCACCATCATCAATGGCAGCAAATAAATGTTTTTTAAGTTGAGGATCGCTAAGCAGGTGATTATAAAGATCAAAGATTGCGGCGCTTTCTTTCGCAGAACTCGCCATAAAACGTTTACTGATCCGCCGGCATTCTGCTGTCGCACTTTCTAAGGCGGTAATTAAACGTTGCTTTTCACTATCGATATCAATGGCACTGGTTTGGCTGATGCTATCAAAAGAAGGTTGCGAGTTATCTTGCCAACCATAGGCCATTGAAATTCCCTGAGAAACAGGGATAGCTTTAATTCTATTTTGCCGATATTGCCCAAAAATCCCTTTGGCTTGTGCTTGCGATAAAATCACAGCGAGTTGCATCGACAGTGTCACCATAAAAGATTCTTCTGTCTCATTAAACAGGCGTTTTTCACGCTGCTGAACAACAAGCACACCTAATAATTGGCGCCGATAAACAATGGGAACACCAAGAAAGGCTTTAAGCTGCTCTTCTTTTAATTGAGGAAGGTATTTGTATTGAGGGTGTTCACGGGCATCAGCGAGGTTTAGCATTTCAGATTGGCGCCCTACCGCGCCAACAACACCTTCATCAAAGCCAAGACGAATAGCAATCCCGCTAGGTTTTTTTAACCCGCGGGTTGCCATTAAGTAATAGCATTGGCGAGGATGATCAGCTAAGTAAATCGAACACACATCAGTTCGCATTGCTTTGCAGGTTTCATCCACCAACACGTCGAGCGCATCAGTCAAACTTGTCGCCATCGCAACTTTTTCGACAATTTCACGTAGACGCATCAACATAGGCTTACTTTGCTCCACGCCTACGGTTATTAAAAACAGGTCGTTGTGGTAATTTTTGTTCCTGTAAAGGCATAACAACTGGAGCAAATTCTTTCATTACACGGCGATAGACTTCCCGTTTAAAAGAAACCACTTGCCTAACAGGATACCAATAACTGACCCATCGCCAGCCATCAAATTCTGGCGATTTACTGCGCTGCACGTTTATATCAGCATCATTACATTGCAGTTGGAGTAAAAACCAACGCTGTTTCTGCCCAATACAAACCGGTTTTGTATCCCAACGCACCAAACGCTTGGGTAATTTGTAACGTAACCAATTACGGGTAGATGCCAATAACCTGACATCCTTACGCTGTAGCCCAACTTCTTCGTATAACTCACGATACATCGCTTGCTCAGGTGATTCCCCTGGGTTGATGCCCCCTTGAGGAAATTGCCATGAGTGCTGACCATAGCGGCGAGCCCATAAAACATGCCCTTGCCGATTACAAATTACAATTCCTACATTCGGGCGGTAGCCATCATCATCAATCACTCGACTACCCCAATAACCAAATTTGAAAGATACCTAATTGTTTCACACATACCCTAACTGGTAAACCTATATCAATACAGTTTGCAGATATGTCCGAAGTCTCTACAATAGTAAGCGTCTCAACGGGGTGCCAAAATTATTGTGGCTGAGAAATAACCCGTAGAACCTGATCCGGTTAATACCGGCGTAGGGATTTGAGCCACCGCCTGCAAACCTGCATCGGTTCACTCTCAAATCCTGTGTCACTCTCTTTTAGCGCAGGAAAAAGCATGTTTAAAAACAAAATTATAGCATCGATTTTTACCCTTAGTGCACTCAGTTTAAGTCAATTCGCATGGGCAGAAAAACCGACCCTAACTGTCTATACCTATGACTCCTTTGCCGCAGAGTGGGGACCAGGTCCGCAAATTAAAAAAAATTTTGAAGCTCAGTGTGATTGCGAATTAAAAATTGTTGCCTTAGGGGATGGCGTTGCGCTGTTAAACCGTTTAAGAATGGAAGGCAAAAAAAGTAAAGCTGACGTCATTTTGGGCTTAGATAACAACCTGTTAGATTCCGCAGAGAAAACAGACCTCTTTGCCCCTGCTGAAATTGACACGACAGCCTTAAAATTACCTATTACATGGGATAGTTCTATTTTCATTCCTTATGACTATGGCTATTTTGCTTTCATTTATGACAAAAATAAAATCCAACAACCACCCACAAGTATGGATGCGCTATTAAATAGCGAAAATAACTGGAAAATCATCTACCAAGACCCACGCACCAGCACACCAGGACTTGGCCTGATGTTATGGATTGAAAAACTATATGGTGATAAATCCGCAGATGCGTGGAAAAAAATGGCAGGAAAAACCTTAACGGTCACCAAAGGTTGGAGCGAAGCATACGGCTTATTCTTAAAAGGTGAAGGAGATTTCGTTCTGAGCTATACCTCATCGCCGGGCTACCAGATGCTCAACGACAAAAAAGATAACTACGCCGCTGCCTTGTTTGATGAAGGCCATTACATGCAAGTGGAAGTCGCCGCAAGGTTGAAAAACAGCCCACAACCTGAACTCGCTAAGCAATTTTTACAATTCGTTTTAACACCTGGATTCCAAAATACATTACCGACCACTAACTGGATGTATCCGGTGATTGATATCCCTCTGCCAGAGGTTTATAACCAACTACCTCTGCCAGAAAAAGCCTTACAATTTAGTTCACAAGAAGTGGCTAAAGAACGTCAAAACTGGACGCGTTTATGGCAAACCGCCGTCAGTCGTTAATTAATCTCTCTTTATTACCGGGAGCTCTCGCTTCCGGTTTATTAATTACGATAGCGCTTCTCAGTTTTGGAGCGCTCTGGTTTTTTGCGCCTGAAATCGCCATTGATGACATCATCAGCGACAGTTATCTATGGCATGTCATTGGCTTTACCTTTTGGCAGGCATTTTTATCCGCTATTTTTTCCGTGCTTCCTGCCATTTTCCTTGCAAGAGCACTTTACCGCCGTCGCTTTTGGGGACGTACACTATTTATACGCCTCTGTGCGATGACGCTTGTTCTCCCCGTTTTAGTCGCTGTTTTTGGTATTTTATCGGTATACGGGCAAACAGGTTGGTTGGCAAAAATCTGTCACTGGATAGGCGTGGAATACCGTTTTTCTCCCTACGGCTTAAAAGGAATTTTACTTGCACATATTTTCTTTAATATGCCACTCGCCACAAGGATGTTGCTACAATCCTTAGAAAATATCGCCATTGAACAGCGGCAAATGTCAGCACAATTAGGGTTTAATGAGTGGCAACAGTTTAGAATTTTAGAATGGCCTTATTTGCGTAGGCAAATCCTCCCTACCGCAGCACTGATCTTTATGCTGTGCTTTGCCAGTTTTGCCACCGTACTCGCTTTAGGTGGTGGCCCTGCGGCAACAACGATTGAACTCGCAATTTATCAAGCGCTTAATTATGATTTTGACCTTGGTAGAGCTACCATTTTGGCGCTCATCCAATTATTTTTCTGCATTGGATTAATGTTTGTCTGTCAAAAAATCAATAATTTATTTTCAGTCGGTTTTAGCCATCAAACACAATGGGTAGACCCCGCAGATAACCTATTTCGTCGTATTCGTGATTGCCTATTAATTGCCGCGGCGATGTTATTGCTGCTTCCCCCCCTGCTTGCGGTGGTTTTCGATGGTTTAAACGGCCAACTATTATCGGTATTACAGCAACCTGCATTATGGCAAGCCACAAGAACATCCCTATTTATTGCGCTTTGCGCAGGTGTGGTCTGTGTCACTCTCACCTTGATGCTGCTCTGGAGTAGCCGTGAACTGCGTTTACGCCAAGCTGTGCGACTAGGACAAGCGATTGAGTTAAGCGGCTTAATTATTTTAGCTATGCCTGGTATCGTCCTTGCTACAGGTTTTTTTATCTTTTTCAATGAAACCATTGGGCTCCCTGAATCCCCCTACCCCTTGGTGATTATGACCAATGCTCTGTTGGCTATCCCCTATGCCTTAAAAGTCCTCGAAAACCCGATGAGGGACACCGCAGAGCGATATAACCCTTTATGTCAATCCTTAGCGATCACAGGGTTTAACCGTTTTAAAATTATTGAGCTAAAAGCACTACGTAAACCTATTGCCCAAGCTCTCGCATTTGCTTGTGTAATTTCGGTGGGGGATTTTGGCATCGTGGCGCTGTTTGGTAATGAAAATTTCCGTACGCTTCCCTATTATTTGTACCAGCAAATTGGGGCGTATCGCACCAATGATGGTGCGGTAACCGCAATGCTGCTGCTATTACTGTGTTTTTGTTTATTTAGCCTGCTCGAACGCATCTCAGGAAAACACCATGATTAAGCTGACAAATTTAGACTACCAATATGATAACTTAACGATGTCATTTGATTTTTCAGTAAAATCAGGGGAATGTGTCGCGATTATGGGGCCAAGCGGTGCAGGGAAAAGTACGTTACTGAGCCTAATTAGCGGCTTTCAATTTCCCAAAACAGGCACAATAGAACTTAACGGGCAAGATCATACCTTTACCCCGCCAGCGCAACGTCCTGTTTCCATGCTATTTCAAGAAAACAATTTATTCGCACACTTAACGATACGGCAAAATATCGGTCTCGGTTTACAGCCAAGCCTGCGATTAGGCTCGGCGCAAATGCAGGTCGTCGAGCAAATTGCAGCTCATGTCAGTTTAACTGAATGCTTAGACCGCTTGCCTGCACAGCTTTCAGGGGGACAACGCCAACGTGCAGCTCTTGCACGGTGTTTGGTTCGCAATCAACCGATTTTATTGCTTGATGAGCCGTTCTCAGCCCTCGACCCTGCCCTGCGCCATGAAATGCTTATGTTGTTAAAAACGGTTTGTGCAGAAAAATCCATCACACTGTTAATGGTGTCCCATAATGTGGATGACGCCCTGCAAATTGCCCCAAGAACGTTAGTCATCACTGATGGGGTAATTGCCTATGACGGCGACACACAAGCTTTATTGCAAGGGCAAAGTGCAGCTTCTGCACTTCTTCGTGTCACCGACACCAATTAATACTGTATAAATTCACACTATTGTCGTATATTATTGGGTAACTTAGCGAACCGAGTTGCCCAATGCCTCAACCAATGCCCCCTGTACAACAAGGCTTTATCTTAAGCCGACATTGGAAAGACACCCGCCACGGTGTTGAGGTCACGTATTGGCTTCTCACAGACACGCTCCCGCAAAAAATTACTATTCCCAATCAAAAAGCAATTGGCTTTTTATCGGCTTCAAAGCTACCAATTGTTCAGCATCTTTTAGATGAACAACCAAATGTCAGCTACCGATTACTTGAACTCTCTGACTTTCAAAGGGAAAAAGTCTACGCCATCTATTGCCACCAATACCGTCAATTACAGAATATTGAAAAAAGCTGTAAAGAATTAGGTGTTGAGCTGTTTGAAACCGATATTCGTCCTTGCGAACGCTATTTAATGGAGCGCTTTATTACAGCGCCCGTGTGGTTTTCCCGTAATTCGCGCAGTGAATACCAGCTCAAGCCTTGTGAAGGTTATCGCCCAAAAATTAAAGCGGTATCTCTTGATATCGAAACCAGCCAACATGGTGAGCTATATTCCATCGGGCTATCTGGTTGTGGTGACAACGTGGTGTTTATGTTAGGCCCAGAGCAAGGCCCTGCATTAAATTCGGATCATCGCCTTGTGTATGTAAATAGCCGGCCTCAATTGCTTGATAAGCTCAATGAATGGCTGCAGCAGTACGATCCTGATGCCATAATCGGTTGGAACTTAATCCAGTTCGACTTACAGGTTTTGCAAAAACACGCAGAACGCTATGGCATTCCGCTGTTATTTGGGCGGCAAGGGACAAAACTTGAGTGGCGGGAGCACGGCTTCAAACAAGGCGTTTTCTTCGCTTCAGCCCAAGGTCGGCTTATTATCGATGGCATAGATGCGCTCAAAAATGCAACATGGCATTTTGCTTCGTTTAGTTTGGAATTTGTCGCACAAGAGCTTCTCGGGGAAGGTAAGGCGATTGATACGCCCTACGACCGAATGGACGAAATTAACCGCCGCTTTGCTCACGATAAACCCGCTTTGGCACACTACAACATTCAAGACTGCGTTTTAGTCCACCGTATATTCGAAAAAACCGATCTCATGGCGTTCTTGCAAGAACGTTCGTCAGTGACAGGCTTAGTGCCAGATAAAATGGGGGGCTCCGTTGCGGCATTTTCCCACCTTTATATTCCACGGTTACATCGTATTGGTTTTGTCGCACCGAATATAACCGAGCACAAAATGCAGTTGAATCCTGGTGGGTTCGTAATGGACTCTCAACCTGGATTGTATGACTCCGTGTTAGTGCTAGACTACAAAAGCCTGTACCCCTCAATTATTCGTACCTTTTTAATTGACCCCGCAGGCATGATTGAAGGGCTTGCTCACCCTGAACCACAACATTCTGTGCAAGGTTTTCGCCAAGCATGGTTTTCACGTACAACCCATTGTTTACCCGATATTGTTAGCCATATTTGGCAAGCGCGCGATAAAGCCAAAAAAGAACACAATGCTCCGCTTTCTCAAGCCTTAAAAATTATTATGAATGCCTTTGCAGGCGTGCTTGGCGCTGAAGGTTGCCGTTTCTTTGACCCACGCTTAACTGCTTCAATTACAATGCGCGGCCATGAAATCATGCGTACAACCAAGCGATTGATTGAATCCCAAGGTTACCAAGTCATTTATGGGGATACAGACTCCACATTTGTTTGGCTACGTGACCAACACACTGAAGAGCAAGCACAAAAAATTGGCTATGCCCTTCGTGATTACGTTAATGATTGGTGGAAACAACATTTAAAGGATGAGTGGCAGCTCGAAGGTGTGCTTGAACTTGAGTACGAAACACATTATCGCCGTTTTCTTATGCCAACCGTGCGTGGCGCTGAAATGGGCAGTAAAAAACGTTATGCGGGTTTAAGCCAAGATAAAATGATATTCAAAGGGCTAGAAACGATCCGATCAGATTGGACTCCACTCGCACAAATTTTTCAAAAAGAGCTCTACACTCGAATTTTTCATCGCCAATCGTATCGTGAATATATTCGTGAATATATCCAAAATATTCGGGCGGGTAAATTTGATGACCGCTTAATTTACCGTAAACGCTTACGCCGAAAACTCACTGATTACCAACGAAATGTGCCACCACACGTTCGCGCAGCACGTGCCGCAGATGACTATAATGTAAAATTACAGCGCCCATTACAGTACCAAAATGGGGGCTGGATAAGCTATATCATCACACTGGCAGGGCCTGAACCGCTCGAAATCGTAACAGCAAGGCCGGATTATGAACACTATATTAGCAAGCAAATCAAACCCATAGCCGATGCTATCTTACCTTTCTTAGAGGATGACTTTGATACCCTATTAACAGGCCAAATTACCCTGTTATTTTAAAATTTATTATTCCACTGATGCTTTTTTAACAGGTGACGATAAGCCGCGGTTGAATTAATATAACGCCCCTTTGATATCCGCACAGCTCGACTGCACAAATAATGCGCGATAATCAGCAATACTCGTTATAATTCAAGCAGCACTCCTTACCTTATCTTTAACGCGTTTTTCGCTAAGAAGTTAAAGCAATGACTGTGAGCCACTGCAATTTGAATTTATTAATGTGTATAATTAATCATCAGGTAATGACTATTTTTACTAAAAATCGAATTCTTCCTTGTGCAACAGATGATTAGTTGCACCAACACTGGGCGAAGACTCTGATAAAAATTGTCTTAAAAAATCTAAGAATAACTCACAAATTTATGGAATTAAGTTAAATCTATGCCATTTACTCTTGGTCAACGCTGGATCAGCGATACAGAAAGCGAACTTGGATTAGGCGCCGTTGTGGCTATCGATACCCGCATGGTAACGTTACTTTTCCCTGCAAGTGGCGAAAACCGCCTTTACTCACGCAGTGATGCGCCCATTACCCGAGTGATGTTTAATGAAGGTGATACCATCACCAGCCACGATGGCTGGCAACTTCAAGTTGAAAGCATTGAAGAAGATAAAGGATTATTAACTTACATTGGTACGCGCTTAGACACGCAAGAAACTGATGTAAGCCTCAGAGAAGTGTTTCTCGATAGCAAATTGACCTTTAATAAACCGCAAGACCGTTTATTTGCAGGGCAAATTGACCGTATGGATCGCTTCGCACTGCGTTTTCGCGCACGTAAATTTCAAAGCGAGCAAGTTAAGCACCAAGCAACTGGCCTGCGTGGCATACGCGCCAGTTTAATTCCACACCAGTTACACATCGCCAACGAAGTAGGCAAACGCCACCATCCACGCGTTTTACTCGCAGATGAAGTGGGTTTAGGGAAAACCATTGAAGCTGGGATGATCATCCACCAGCAACTTATTGCTGGCCGTGCTGAGCGTGTTCTTATCATTGTTCCTGACAGCTTACAGCATCAATGGCTGGTAGAAATGCTCCGTCGTTTTAACCTGCGTTTCTCGCTGTTTGATGATAGCCGCTATAGCGAAGCGCAACACGACAGTGATAACCCATTTGAAACTGAACAATTAGTCCTGTGCTCACTGGATTTTGTGCGCCGCAACAAGCAACGTTTTGATCAACTGGTTGAAGCTGGCTGGGATATGATGGTTGTCGATGAAGCACACCATTTGCAATGGAGTGAAGCAGCGCCAAGCCGCGAATATCAAGTAATTGAAACGTTGGCAGAAAATATTCCTTCAGTCCTTCTGTTAACTGCAACGCCTGAACAACTTGGCCAAGAAAGCCACTTCGCACGTTTACGCCTTCTTGACCCAAGCCGTTTCCATGAATATGCGGAATTTGTTGCTGAGCAAGATAACTACCGCCCAGTTGCCGATGCTGTTTCATTATTATTATCTGGCGATAAACTGACTAATGACCAACAAAACTTACTCAATGATTTAATCAAAGAGCAAGATATTGAGCCATTACTAAAAGCCGCTAATCTCGAAACAGAAGATGGCACTGCGGCACGTCAAGAACTAATTAACATGCTGATGGACAGACACGGGACAAGCCGCCTGTTATTCAGAAACACCCGTAATGGTGTTAAAGGCTTCCCGCGTCGTGAGCTGCATTCGTTAAAAATGCCATTACCGACCCAATACCAGACCGCAATTAAAGTCGCAGGTATTATGGGCACCAAAAAAGACACCGAAACTCGCGCCAAAGAAATGCTCTACCCTGAGCAAATTTACCAAGAGTTTGAAGGTGAAAATGCGACGTGGTGGAACTTCGACCCTCGCGTTGAATGGTTGATGGGCTTTTTAACCGCGAATCGTAATGAAAAGGTCCTTGTTATCTGTGCAAAAGCGGCGACTGCACTGCAATTAGAGCAAGTTTTACGTGAACGCGAAGCGATTCGTGCAGCCGTCTTCCACGAAGGGTTATCCTTGTTAGAGCGCGACCGTGCTGCGGCTTATTTTGCTTCTCAAGAAGAAGGCGCACAGGTCTTACTGTGTTCTGAAATTGGTTCAGAAGGCCGTAACTTCCAGTTCGCAAACCAGTTAGTCATGTTTGACCTACCGTTTAACCCTGACTTACTAGAACAACGTATTGGCCGTTTAGACCGTATTGGCCAAAGCCGTGATATCAGCATTCATGTGCCTTTCTTAGAAAACACCGCTCAAGCCGTGCTGATCCGCTGGTATCACGAAGGCTTAGATGCCTTTGAGCACACCTGCCCGACAGGTCGCGCTATTTACGATAAATACTACCAACCGTTGCTGCAATTTATGGCTGAACCGACTGTCACTGAAGGGTTTGATGAGTTTATCAAAACGTGCCGTGACGAACACGACAGCTTAAAACTGCAATTAGAACAAGGCCGTGACCGCTTGCTGGAAATGCATTCAAACGGCGGAGATGCAGGTAACCAGCTAGCAGAAGAAATTGGTGAAGGCGATAACGACACTGAGCTGGTTAACTTCGCGCTAAACTTGTTTGATATTGTTGGTATTAATCAAGAAGATAAGAGCGATAACCTAATCATCTTAACGCCATCCGACCATATGTTAGTCCCTGATTTCCCAGGTCTTCCACAAGATGGTTGCACCATCACGTTTGATAGAGAGCAAGCGCTTTCCCGTGAAGATACACAATTTATCAGCTGGGAACACCCTATCATCCGAAATGGCTTAGATTTAGTGTTATCGGGGGATACAGGCAGCTGCGCAGTTTCTTTATTGAAAAACAAAGCATTACCTGTCGGCACGTTACTAACTGAGTTAATTTATGTAGTTGAAGCACAAGCACCAAAAAACTTGCAAATTAGCCGTTTCTTACCCGCTACACCAGTACGTTTATTAATTGATTTAAAAGGCAATAACTTATCTTCTCAAGTTGAGTTTGAAAGCTTTAACCGCCAATTAAATGCGATTAACCGCCATATGGCGAGCAAACTGGTGAATGCAGTACAAAACGAAGTGCATTCCGTTCTGCGTTTGTCTGAACCGATGGTGGAAAAAGAAGCGAAATTACTAATTGAGAGCGCAAAAGATGCCGCTGATAAAGCGTTAACTTTAGAGCTTTCACGCTTAGAAGCGCTAAAAGCGGTCAACCCAAATATCCGTGATGAAGAGTTGGATATTATCGAGGAAGAGCGCCAACAACTGATGACCAATATTGACCAAGCCACATGGCGCCTCGATGCCATCCGCTTAGTCGTTGTAACGCATCAGTAAGCCATAACAATCGAACCATAGAACACTTGATGGTTCGATAATTAATTTAAAATCTACAACTCGATTTACTTACGTAATAATTGAATTACCCTAAATAATTCGAGTTGTAGGTAGGCGGCAAATGAAGCTATCTCAGGGAGCATACACAAGTATGTAACCTGAGCAGATGAATGAAGCCAACACCCCTACAACTTGAAGTATGACGGGTAATTTTATGGAACCTTACCATCCCTCCATTGAACCTTGGCTGCATGTGCTCTACCAAGATGAACACATCATTGTGGTGAATAAACCCAGTGGCTTACTTTCCGTGCCGGGAAAAGCCCCTGAACACCATGACAGCATTATGAGCCGCGTTCAGCGCGATTTTCCCGCTGCAGAATCTGTTCACCGCCTTGATATGGCCACCAGCGGTGTGATGGTCGTTGCGCTGCATAAAGCTGCTGAGCGTGAACTCAAACGCCAATTTAGAGAGCGTGAACCTAAAAAAGTCTATATTGCGCGAGTTTGGGGCCATTTAGAGAAAGAAGAAGGATTAGTTGATTTACCTCTGATTTGCGATTGGCCAAACCGACCAAAGCAAAAAGTGTGCTTTGAAACGGGCAAGTCGGCACAAACAGAGTACCAAGTATTGGCGCGTGAAGCACAAGCGACTCGCGTGAAACTGTCACCAATTACAGGCCGTTCCCATCAATTGCGCGTTCATATGCTTGCATTGGGTCACCCTATCCTTGGCGATCGTTTCTATGCCCACGATGAGGCCAAAGCCCTTGCACCTCGCTTGCAGTTACATGCTCAGGAGTTATACATTACCCATCCTGAATATGGCACACCAATGCATTTTACCTGCCAGCCCGACTTTTAGGTTTACTCAAGCGATTGATTGCCCAATCCCCCTCTCCTATATAGTTCGTGCTACCGCAAAACGCCGACTGAATGAATCCCTAGAAGCGTAGATAACTACGTGACTAGGGTTTGCAAACACAGCCAACACCCCTGCGGCGCGAAATATGACGGAAAGCACCACTTTCCTCTTTCTCCTAAATAATTCGGGCTATAGGTAGACGGCAAATTGAGGATATCTCAGGGAGCATACAAAAGTATGTGACTAGGGTTCGCGAGCGCAGCCAACAACGCTGCGGCGCGAAATATGACGGGGAAAGTTATTTGAAGCCAAGCTCCTTTTTAACTAAGTCGTACGCCGCTTGAATTGATTGAGCTTTCTGCTTCGCAATTTCCATCATTTCTGGCGGTAAACCTTTTGCCACTAATTTGTCTGGATGGTGCTCACTCATTAACTTGCGGTAAGCACGCTTAATCTTAGTCGGTTCGTCGCTAGGAGACACACCAAGGACTTTACAGGCATCTTCGAGTGTTGGGCCATTAGATTGCTGGTAATAGCCTCCTGATTGCTGCTGGGAGTATCCTTGGCCGAATTGGCGGCCACTTTGGATCATATCCAAGAATTGCTCGAACTGAACTTTAGAAATACCGAGCTCTTCTGCGATGATAAACAGCACTTTTCTTTCGTTTGGATGAAGGGAGCCATCGGCAAAAGCGGCCTGCAATTGAATTTCCAGAAACATCTGAATTAAGTCGAATCGACCATAACATGCCATACGTAATTGTTTTAAAACATCACGTAAAGGAAAGTTAGGTGATTTCCCTTCTCGAAAGGCTTGTTGTGCTGCTTTTCGGGTTTCGCCGTGCAGTTGCATTCTGTCCATCAAATTTGATGCGAGCTGAATATCCGTCTCGGTTACACGGCCTTTAGACTTGGTTAAATGCCCTAAAATTTGGAAGGTGCTCGCAAAGAAAATAATTTGGCGATCACGCTTATTCATCGACCCGGCAAATTTACGTTGTATTGATGCTTTATCAAAGCCGTGGCCAATAATTAACCCCGCTAACGCCCCCCAAAAACCTAATCCAGAGACGATTGCGAGTATTACGCCAATAATTTTACCCCAATAGTGCATATATCCCTCAATTCTTCAATGCTCAAAATGCAATTTTGCATTATCATACTATTCATTCTGCTCTATGCATAACTACCCGCGCGTAAAGTTTCTTACATTATACTGGCGCAAAGTGGTTGGCTAAGTTAGTCTTTGAGCGTTTGCTGGCTGTGCCAATGATGACGGAACCGCATATTTAATGATGAAAAAAAGCTATCCAACACTAGTTGCCACCCTTGTATGGGCGGCTATTTATAGTCAGCAAGCGCATGCTGACCTTGCGCAGCAGTGTATGCTGGGCGTCCCTGTTTACACAAAACCGATTGTAAAAGGTGACCCTAACAACCTGCCAATTAACATTACGGCTGAAGATGTTCGTGGTGAATACCCTAATTTTGTTGAATATGATGGCAATGTCGATATCCAACAAGGGAACCAAACGCTAACCGCTGATAAAGTTAAGCTAACGCAAACTGAAACTGCGGGGCAGCCACCTGTTCGCGAAGTGACTGCAACAGGTAATGTTCACTATGACGACCCACAAATTATCTTAAAAGGCCCTTCTGCTTGGTCTAACTTAGATAATAAAAATACCGACGTGAACGACGGTAACTACATGATGGTCGGTCGCCAAGGCCGTGGTGACGCAACGAAAATGAAAATGCGTGGCGAAAACCGCTATTCCATCATGGAAAACGGGACATTCACCACCTGTTTACCCGGCAATAATAGCTGGAGCGTTGCAGGGTCTGAAGTCATTATCGACCGAGAAGAAGAAGTTGCGGAAATTTGGCATGCGCGCTTTAAGGTCGGGGATGTTCCCGTATTCTATAGCCCATACATGCAATTACCGATTGGTAACAAACGCCGATCAGGTTTCTTAATCCCGACTGGAAGCTACTCGAATAATGATGGTTTAGAATTCTCTTTACCCTATTATTGGAATATTGCCCCGAACTATGATGCGACTATCACGCCTCAGTTTATGACACATAGAGGCGTGAAGTTAAACAACGAATTCCGTTATCTTATCACACCAGGAACAGGCACAGTCGCCTTTGATTATATCGCCCGTGACCGCGCTTATATCAAAGATAAAGACCGTGAAAAACGTGCCGCTCGTGATAGCGATGACCGTTGGTTGTTCTACTGGCGCCATTCAGGCACCTACGCAGGGCACTGGAATTTTGCGTCTGACTACACCAAAGTCAGCGACCCGCAATACTTTACCGATTTTAGCTCCCAATACGGTAGTACAACCGATGGTTACGCCACGCAAAAATTTAGCGCAGGCTATTCGGATACTAACTGGAATGCGAAAGTTACCCACAAACAATTCCAAATTTTTGCGGATAACCCGAACAAACGTGCTTACAAAGCAGAGCCACAAGTTGACTTCAATTATTATAAAAATAATTTAGGTGCTTTTGATGTGCATACCTATGCACAAGCCGCTCGCTTTACCAGCGTAGGTAAAAATAACCCTGATGCAACGCGTTTACACATTGAGCCTGAAGTGAACCTGCCATTATCAAATGGCTGGGCAAACATGAATAACAGCATCAAACTGTATGCGACCCATTACGACCAAGATATTCCAACATCAAATACAGATAGCAGCCTAGAGAAAAACGTTAGCCGTGTGCTTCCAATGTTTAAGAGCGATGCGAAAGTCGTTTTCGAGCGCGACCTTTTCCAAGGCAGTGACTATGTGCAAACATTAGAGCCTCGTGTTCAATACTTGTATATTCCGTATAAAGATCAGGACAATATCAATAACTTTGACTCATCTTTACTGCAATCAGATTACAGCGGTTTATTCCGTGAGCGTATTTACAGTGGCCTTGACCGTATCGCCTCTGCAAATCAGTTCACGACCGGTTTAACTACTCGCGTTTATGATGATGCACTCGCGGAACGCTTTAATTTCTCCGTGGGGCAAATCTATTACTTTGAACGCCCACGTGCAGGGAACTCAAACCGCCCTATCGATGATAAGAGCAACACAGGTTCTTTACTGTGGGCAACAGATTCCATGTGGCGTATTGATGAAAACTGGGGTATTCGTGGTGGGTTACAATACGACCGTCGCCTGGGTAACGTCACAATGGGTAATGCTGTTGCAGAGTACCGTTTAGATGCTGACCGTTTAGTTCAGTTGAACTACCGCTTTGTTGACCGTGATTATATTCAAGCCACTTTCCGTCGAGATGAGGCTGAGAATGGCGGCTATACCTATACACTGCCTGAATACCAACAAGGTATTTCCCAAGTTGGTACAGTGGTAAGTTGGCCATTAAGCGAACAATGGGGCTTTGTCGGTTCCTATTATTACGATACAAAACAACAACAATCTGCAAGTCAACTAGTTGGGTTGCAATACAATACCTGTTGTTGGGCAGTCAACCTTGGTTATGAACGTAAGATTGTCGGCTGGCAAAAAGATAAGTTCAGCAGCGAATATGATAATAAATGGTCAGTCAATGTGGAACTTAGAGGCCTAAATAACAATCATAGTTTAGGTAGTCAGCAAATGTTAGAAGCGGGTATCATGCCTTACCAGCGAGCTTTCTGATAACAAATAGCATCGTTTATTCTGAATAACATGCGATTTACTCTGAATAATTTGAGAGGCACTTACTCTAAATAATTCGAGATGCAGTTAGGCGACAAATGAGTGAGTCGCTAGGAGCATACATCAGTATGTGACTTGCGCGAGTGAGTGCAGTCAACAACACTGCAACTCGAAGTATGACTGTATTTACTCTGAATAATTTAAGGGTATTTACTCTGAATAATTTAAGGGTATTTACTCTAAATAATTCGAGATGCAGTTAGGCGACAAATGAGTGAGTCGCTAGGAGCATACATCAGTATGTGACTTGCGCGAGTGAGTGCAGTCAACAACACTGCAACTCGAAGTATGACGAGTAAATAATTCGCGGTGCAGTTAGGCGACAAATGAGTGAATCTCTAGGAGCATACATCAGTATGTGACTTGCGCGAGTGAGTGCAGTCAACAACACTGCAACTTGAAGTATGACGAGTAAACAACGTATTAGCCCGCATTTAGCGGATTCAAAGTCAATATATAGGACCATTATGAAGAATTGGAGAACGCTTATTCTGGGACTGATGTTCGCAAGCTCTGCTACGTTGGCTGCGCCACAGCAAATGGATAAAGTGGCTGCGGTTGTCAATAACGGAGTTGTGCTGGAAAGTGACATCCAGAATATGATCAACACAGTTAAACTGAATGCACAAAACGCACGCCAGCAGATCCCTGATGATCAAACGCTACGCCATCAAATCCTTGATCGCCTAGTGATGGATAACATCATGCTGCAAATGGCAAGCCAAATGCAGATCAATATCCCAGATGAAGCGGTGACGGCAACTATCACTGATATTGCACGTCAAAATGGTTTAACACTGGAACAAATGCAACAGCGTTTAACCGCTGATGGCATCAACATGAACCAATACCGCAGTGAAATCCGCAAAGAAATGCTGATTGCGGAAGTTCGTAATAACGAAGTTCGCCGTCGCGTTACCATTTTGCCACAAGAAGTTGATGCACTTGCTGAGCAAATGAGTTCACAAGCTAACTATGAAATGGGCGTAAATTTAAGTCACATCTTGATCCCATTACCAGAAAACCCAACACCAGAGCAGCTCAAAACCGCGGAAGCATTAGTGGACAAAATTTTAGCTGACCTGAAAAAAGGCGGTGATTTCGGTAAGTTAGCCATTGCATACTCTGCTGACCCTCAAGCGCTTAAAGGCGGAAACATGGGTTGGTCACGTTTGCAAGAGCTTCCAGTGGTATTTGCTGAACAGTTAAAAAATGCGAAGAAAGGTGATATCGCAGGCCCAATCCGCTCAGGTGTTGGTTACCATATTTTACGCGTGAACGATGTCAGTGGTGGTAGCCAGCCTATCTCTGTGACTGAAGTAAAAGCGCGTCATATCTTGATTAAATCATCTCCAATTATGAATGACGTACAAGCAAGGCAAAAACTGAATAAAATTGCCCAAGATATCCGTTCTGGTGCCGTGTCATTCGAAGATGCTGCAAAAGAAAACTCAGAAGACCCGGGTAGTGCATTAAAAGGTGGGGAACTTGGCTGGAATATGCCAGATATTTACGACCCAGCATTCCGTGATGCATTGATGAAACTGAATAAAGGCGAGTTAAGCCAACCAGTTCCTTCAAGTTTTGGCTGGCACTTAATTCAGTTAGAAGATACACGCAGTGTTGATAAAACAGATGCGGCGCAAAAAGACCAAGCTTACCGTTTACTGTTCAACCGTAAATTTAATGAAGAAGCGCAAAGCTGGATGCAAGAACAACGCGCTTCCGCTTACGTGAAAATTGTTGACGGTAGCGATAACCAAGCTAAAGATGAAAAATCTAACTAAGCCGATTGTGATTACCCCCGGTGAACCCGCCGGGATTGGCCCAGATTTGCTTATCCAGCTCGCTCAACAGGCATGGCCTGTTGAGCTTGTTGCTTGTGCAGATCCCAATTTGTTACTTGAGCGCGCTAAAACACTAAACTTGCCACTTACGTTAAGTGAATATATGCCAAGTGAGGTGCCTAAAGCACACACAGCAAGCCATCTGTCCATCGTTTCTGTGCCATTAAATACCGCTGTGAAAGCAGGCGAGCTTAATGTCAACAATGGCAACTATGTGGTTGAAACACTTGCTAGAGCCTGTGATGGTTGCTTAACAGGTGAGTTTTCCGCCATTGTGACAGGGCCAGTACATAAAGGCATCATTAACGATGCTGGTGTTGCTTTTAGTGGGCACACCGAGTTTTTTGCCGATCGTAGTGGTTGTGAGCGCGTTGTTATGATGCTGGCAACAGAAGAGTTACGTGTAGCCCTTGCGACAACACACCTTCCGTTAAAAGACGTTTCAGCCGCAATCACGCAGCAAAGCCTTCATGAAGTCATCACCATTTTACATCATGACTTGCAAACTAAGTTTGGCATTGAAAAACCCGCTATCTACGTCTGTGGGCTGAACCCTCATGCAGGAGAAGGCGGCCACATGGGTACGGAAGAAATTGATACCATTGAACCAGCATTGGAAAGCCTACGAGAACAAGGCATCCATTTAGTCGGGCCACTGCCTGCTGATACACTGTTCCAAGCCAAATATTTAGACCACGCTGATGCAGTTTTAGCAATGTATCACGATCAAGGTCTTCCTGTGTTAAAATACCAAGGTTTTGGTAGAGCGGTAAATATTACCCTCGGCCTACCGTTTATCCGCACCTCCGTTGACCATGGCACAGCCCTTGAGCTCGCAGGTACGGGTCATGCAGATGTGGGAAGTTTTATCACCGCATTGACATTAGCTATCCAAATGACATCTAAGAATACATGAATAATCGAGTCCATCAGGGGCATTTTGCCCGCAAACGTTTCGGGCAGAACTTTTTAACTGACCAATTTATTATCGACAGCATCGTTGATGCAATGAACCCTCTGCCGGGTCAATCCATTGTTGAAATCGGCCCCGGCTTAGGCGCACTCACTGAGCCAGTCGGTAGCCGCATTGAAAAAATGACGGTAGTCGAACTTGACCGTGACCTCGCGGCGCGTTTGCACGTCCATCCACAACTCAAAGATAAATTAACGATCATTCAGCAAGATGCAATGACCGTTGATTTTGGTGAATTGGCTAAACAAGCTGACCAGCCACTGCGTGTGTTTGGTAACTTGCCTTACAACATTTCCACACCATTAATGTTTCACCTATTCACATTCACTAACTCTATTGCTGACATGAATTTCATGCTGCAAAAAGAGGTGGTTAACCGCTTAGTTGCAGGTCCCGGCAGTAAAGCCTTTGGCCGCTTGAGTGTGATGGCGCAATATTACTGTAACGTCGTGCCTGTTCTTGAAGTGCCGCCAACGGCATTTACCCCGGCACCAAAAGTCGACTCAGCCATTGTCCGCTTGATCCCACACCGTGAGAACCCATATCCTGTTAAAGATATTAAGTTCTTAAGTCGGATCACCACGCAGGCCTTTAATCAGCGCCGTAAAACCATCCGTAACAGTCTTGGTGATTTATTTAGCGTTGAAGAATTAACTGAATTAGGCATCGACTTAAGTACCCGTGCCGAAAATATTTCTGTTGAACAGTACTGCAAAATGGCAAACTATCTTTCTAACCGATCAGAATAGAATGTTGAAGGAGGCACTATGCTTAACGAGCCGAATGTGAGCATCCAAGTTCAGAGTGTCTACATCGAGAGCCAATCTCAGCCCGATATTGCCAGATATGTGTTTGCTTATACTATTTGCATTCGCAATTTAGGGCGCGATCCCATCCAATTAATGAGCCGCTATTGGCTCATTACGAACAGTGATGGCCATAAAACAGAAGTTCAAGGTGAAGGTGTTGTTGGCGAACAGCCAATTATTCAACCGGGAACCGAATATCGTTATACCAGTGGTGCCGTTCTTGAAACACCAATGGGAACGATGGAAGGCTATTACGTGATGATTAGCACACAAGGGGACAATTTCCATGTGGACGTCCCTGCTTTTCGTCTGGCAATTCCAACACTAATTAATTAATTATGTCGACATATATAGTAGGTGATATTCACGGATGCTATCGTGAATTACGTGAATTGATGGACAGCGTCAATTTTGACCCGCAACAAGACACGCTATGGCTAACCGGTGACTTAGTTGCTCGTGGTGCAGAGTCGCTGCAAGTTTTACGTTATGTCAAGAGCTTGGGTGATTCTGCTCGCTTAGTATTGGGCAATCATGACCTTCATTTGCTTGGGATCTACTGTAAAATTAGTCGTAACAAGCCGAAAGACCACCTTGATGAATTATTGCATGCGCCTGATTTGGATGAACTAATCAACTGGTTACGTCGCCAGCCACTGCTGCAAATCGATGAAGAGCGAAAAATGGTGATGACCCACGCAGGGATCACGCCGCAATGGGACATTGAAACAGCCAAAATGTGTGCGAGGGAAGTGGAAGCCGTTCTCTCCAGTGATGCCTATCCTTTATTCATTGACTCAATGTATGGTGACATGCCTAATAATTGGTCTGATAACTTGATGGGGCTTGCTCGCTTACGTTTTAGCACCAATGCACTGACACGCTTACGATACTGTTTTCCTAACGGCCAATTGGATATGATCTGCAAAGAAAATCCGAAGAAAGCCCCTGCGCCTTTGAAACCTTGGTTCAATTTACCTAGCCAGCTGCCTGAAGATTATTGCGTATTTTTTGGTCACTGGGCATCATTGGAAGGAAAATGCACACCAGATAACGTGTATGCAATGGACACAGGTTGCTGCTGGGGTGGCGATTTAACGCTATTCCATTGGGAAACCAAGCAATATCACCACCAAAAGTCCTACCAAAAGAGCCGCAAAGAATCCTAATTGAATAAAATGTAAAATGGCGCAATTAAGCGCCATTTTTATATTTATCATCGATTGAAAATCAATCTCTTTTCGTCAGAATTTCGAAGCAATACCCATGAGTATTATTTTCATCCGCTTCATGATATTCCGTAAAGATAGAATCCCACTCATCTGGCTCATATGCAGGGAAATGCGTATCGCCAATCACTTCTGCATCGACATGTGTCAAATAAAGCTTATTGGCTAACGGTAGAAATTGTTGGTAAACCTTACCGCCACCAATCACCATCACTTCTTCTACGTTTTCTATTGCTTGTGCGGCAGCGAGTGCCTCTTCAATAGAAGTTACCCAAATGACCGTGTTATCCGCACCTGCTGGCTGACTACTCAGTACAATATTGACTCGCTGCGGTAATGGGCGACCAATAGACTCATAAGTTACGCGCCCCATAATCACGGGTTTATTTAACGTATTTCGTTTGAACCACGCGAGATCCCCAGGCAAATTCCAAGGCATCGCTTTTTCCATGCCGATAACCTGATCGATCGCCATTGCTGCGATTAAGCTAATATTCATTTACTCACCTTAGAAGCAAAATATAAAAATTGAGCACACTATACGTAAAGAGATTTGCTTCGTCGACTAAATTTAAACTTCCTTAAACAGCTTTGAATCACTTATACTCAAATTGCTAAAATTAAGACTAAAAATAACATTAAAAATCAAAAAAAAGCCTGTTTTCCTCTCTAAAGTGTCAGACATTCAGTAGATAATGGTCAAGCCCCAAAAATACCAAAACAGTGCTAAACAAAGAGACCTGTATCATGTACGAAACCAGTATTATGGTGGCGACAATCGCCGCATTAGGGATGCTCTCACCGGGGCCCGATTTCTTCCTTATTGTCAAAAATGCCGCCCGCTACCAACGTTCTGCGGCGCTTATGACTGCCTTTGGTGTCATTGCAGCCATTGCCTTGCATATGTCTTATTGCGTTGCGGGTCTTGCTGTGCTGATTACCACAACACCTTGGCTATTTAATATCTTAAAGTACGCAGGTGCTGCTTATTTAGTGTGGATAGGAATAAAAAGCCTATTGCCACAGTCGAGCAATCTGGCCGATTTGAGTACCACTAAACACGAAATTGTTTCATTTAAAAAAGCCTTTATGCAGGGGTTTCTTTGCAATGTACTCAATCCCAAGGCAACACTGTTCTTTCTTGCCGTATTTACCCAAGTGTTGGATATCAATTCGACATTTGGAGAAAAACTATGGTTTGCCTTTATTATCTGGGGGTTAGCTGTTATTTACTGGCCTATTTTAGTCTTTCTTATCCAAAGTGCCCCTGTTAGAAAAGGTTTGGCAAAAGTGCAAAAATACGTCGATAGAGTACTAGGCGTGATTTTAATCGCCTTCGGAATTCGTGTGGCACTGAGCTGATTCATTTATCTAATACATAAAAAAAGCAGGCGCTTTATTGAGCGCCTGCTTTTTGTTTTTTGACAGAGAATTAGTATTGCATCGTGTCTTGTGGTGCAACCACCATCTGCCCTACTGAACCTAAATCTGCTTTTTCTAAATTTTGGCTATAAAACAAAAATGGAAAATGGTTGTAGGAAGGCTGCATCATCTGCACTAATAGTTCAGTACGCCCACTAACCCAAACAGTGTCTTTCCAACCATAGTCTTCTGGTGGTGTTGGTTGCCCGTTACGATTAATGATTTTAAAGCGTACACCTTCTATGTGAAATGCCTGAGGTTCATTCGTGGTGACAACCCAACGCTCCCAATTTCCTTGGCGACTACTGATATCCACACGGTTGGTATCTATAGTGGAATTATTAATACCAAAGCCATCATTAAGGTGAATATCCCTTTGTGTAATACTGGAAGTCACTTGCGTCTTGTCTTCTGTCAACTGTGTTGGCAAGCCATCTGTTACCAACGACATCAAACCAGTTGCTTTGATAGTTAGCACATTCGTTGAAATCAAGCTGTTTGAAGGCTCAAACAGCCCTTTAAGCCTATCCATAAACGTGGCAGATTCACCTGCTGTGATAGTCAATTCCTGCGTTTTCGCCATATCGATCAATACTTCACGCCGTTCACCTGGTGCGAGTGGTAATTCTTGAACGTTGACAGGAACGGTTAATAAACCTTGGTCTGATGCAATCATTGCAAATGGGCGCCCATCACTGATTTTCATCACATAATTTCGTGAGTTCGATGCATTTAATAACCGCAAACGTACCCAGCCACGAGACACTTCGATATAGGGGTTTTGCACACCATTGACTAATAATGTATCCCCAAGGAAGCCATTTTCTTCAGCTTTATACTCAGGTACACCAAAGTTATCCAAGCGTTTGTCTTGGATGATCACGGGGAAATCATCTACACCATAATGGTTAGGTAATCGAAGGCTTTTTGTGACATCATCTTCAATAATCCACATGCCTAATAACCCATTATGAATTTGCTGCCCCATTTTCCCTTGCGTATTTGCGTGATACCAAAGTGTCGCGGCATTCTGGCGAATTGGGATCACGGGAGACCAATCTGCGTTAGGCGAAATCAGCCTTGCCGCACCCCCAATTTGTGTTCCCGGTATTTGCAGCCCACTGATTGTCATAGAAACCGCTTCGGGTAAACGGTTACTGTATATCAGTTTGATATCATCACCATTTTTGACTTTGACAGTCGGACCAGGTGAAGAGCCGTTCACACCCCATACATCCGCAGAATACTTTCCATCAAAAGACCAATGGATTTTTTGCAACGTTAAAAATAGAGGTTGCCCAGAGCGTGATTCCAGCAGAGGGGGTACAGGTAACTCCCTAGAGCTCTCCGCATGGGCGCTCATTGGCACATAGGAAACACACAGAGCCAACCCTACCGCTACAACGGCTTGGCATCGATTGAATGACATAAATTCTCCGCTAAACAAACATTCCAGCGCATTTTATTTTTAAGTATTCGAAATTTTCAGCCTATGAGTTGGCTAATTTTAGATTGGCGCTGGTAATAATACGACTTAGAGACAACAATTTGTTACTTCGCTAATTTTGCGAGCCATGATATCGCGAAAAAAGATTAAATTCTAAAAATATCTTTCTAATATATAAAAAATTAATTAATAGAATTATAAATTGTGTGGTTTATTAATTAGAAAAGAATATAAGGCAGGAAAATAATTATTAGCTTAACGTTAGTTAGCAGGCCTCGATAAAACTTAGGGCAATGATAGTTCATTGCCCTTTTGATGTATTGGATTAATTTATTACGCTTTTTTCGCTTTCTTATTCAGTTCTTCAACTTCTAAATCAAGCTCTTTGATTTTGGCTTCCATCAATGAATGGCAATATTCCGATAATTCCCTAACCTGATCTCTTGTATAGGTTGAGGTATCGATAGGCTCTAGCATCTCAATGATAACATGGCCATTATTCCAACGATTTAACGCAATTTTGCCCTGCGTGGTGGATACACACACTGGTACAATCGGTACGCCCGCAGCAATAGCAGCATGGAACGCACCCGTTTTAAATGGGAGTAAACCACGACCACGGCTACGTGTTCCTTCAGGGAACATCCACACGGAAATTTTACGTTTTTTGATTTGATCGGCCACTTGAGAAATCGTGTTATGCGCTTTCGAACGATTCGCACGGTCAATCAAAATGTTACCGGTGATCCAATATAAAAAACCAAAGAAAGGGATGAACACCAAGCTTTTTTTACCCACTGTCACCGTTCTAGGCAACACGCCATTAGACATCGTGACCATATCGTAGTTATTTTGGTGGTTACCTATATAAATACTTGGGCCGTAGCTTTTGGCTTTTTTAGGTACGCGGTTGATGACTTTTATGCCAAAAACCACTGATAAGCGCCCAAACATATGGCCGAATGTCATCACATGTTTTGGGTTACGCGGGCTGAATAAGCAATAGATACCACCGCCCACACAAACGAGGATGGTGTAGATAATGACAATAATCGCTCTAATAAGCGCTAACATACTAACCCCAAATTAGCGGAGCATCAGCGCCCCGCGATGAATTTTAACCTTCGGTGCCAAATACAATACCTTGATAAGGCACCCATTCAATTTATTATTATGCGTTATCTACAGGTTCGATATCGATACGCTCAATATTGTGCATTCCACGCGGCAACGATGTTCCTTTACGGCCACGCTCCGAACGGTATTTCTGTAGATCTTCGGCTTTAAATTTCAGTTTTCGTTTACCAAAATGCAGTGTTATTGAAGCACCAACAGGTAAAAGCATCAACCATGTTAATACATCTTCACCGCTTGCTGCTTGCGCGCCTGCAATATTGATAATTTTGTTGCCTTTACCTTTTGATAGTTGAGGCAAGTCGGCCACAGGGAAGATTAACATACGCCCTGCTTTGGTAATGGCTAATAATAAGTCTTCTTGCTCGTTATTTAGCTCAATCGGTGCCAGTACTTTTGCATTTTCAGGCAATGAAATTAGCGCCTTACCAGATTTATTTTTTGTCACCAAATCATTGAATGTACAAATAAACCCATAACCCGCATCTGACGCCATCAAGTATTTTTGCTCTTCAGGTGCCATTAAGACATGCTCAATCGTTGCGCCTGGTGGCAACGTTAGTTTGCCAGTAAGCGGCTCACCTTGGCTACGTGCAGATGGCAATTCCAGAGGATCAACCGAATAGCTACGCCCTGTGGTATCGAGGAATACCGCAGCTTGGTTCGATTTCCCACGGGCTGCACCTTTAAAGCCATCGCCAGCTTTATAGTTCAGGTTGGTTGGCTCAATGTCATGGCCTTTCGCACTACGTACCCATCCCATATCAGACAGCACAACCGTAATTGGCTCTGATGGTAGAATTTCGTGCTCGCTCATGGCTTTCGCTTCTTCACGCTCATGGAGTGGAGAACGGCGATCATCGCCATAGGCCTTCGCATCTGCCTGAATTTCTTTTCTAATTAACGTATTCAGACGGCGCTCTGAACCTAAAATCGCTTGTAGCTCATCACGCTCTTTTGCTAATTCGTCTTGTTCACCACGGATTTTCATCTCTTCCAGTTTGGCTAAATGACGTAATTTGAGCTCTAAGATAGCCTCTGCCTGTGTGTCCGAAATATTAAAACGGGACATCAACACCGATTTGGGCTCATCTTCAGTACGGATAATTTCGATAACTTCATCAATGTTTAGATAAGCAATTAACAAGCCATCTAAAATATGCAAACGCCTTAAAACTTTGTCTAAACGGTGATTCAAGCGGTTACGCACAGTTTGGCGACGATATGCAATCCACTCCGTTAATATCTCCACCAAGCCTTTCACCGCAGGGCGGTTATCTAGGCCAATCATGTTGAGGTTAACGCGGTAGCTTCTTTCTAAATCGGTTGTGGCAAATAAGTGAGTCATCACTTGTTCGAGGTCAACACGATTACTACGCGGAACAATCACTAAACGAGTTGGGTTTTCATGGTCAGATTCATCACGTAAATCTTCCACCATTGGCAATTTTTTCGCGCGCATTTGGCTCGCGATTTGCTCAAGAACTTTAGCGCCTGAAACCTGATGAGGTAATGCTGTAATAACTGCATTGCCATCTTCTTTTTCCCACACAGCACGCATACGCACTGAGCCACGGCCGTTTTGATAGATTTTACGAATATCTTCACGGGAAGAGATAATTTCAGCTTCTGTTGGGAAATCAGGCCCTGGAATATACCCCATAATCTCATCAAGATTCAGGGTCGGTTTTTCCAGTAAAGCGACTAAGGCTTCTGCCACTTCACGGGCGTTGTGTGGCGGAATATCCGTTGCCATCCCGACCGCAATCCCCGTAGTACCGTTTAATAAAATATTGGGTAAACGCGCAGGTAACATTTTCGGCTCATTCATCGTGCCGTCAAAGTTCGGTACCCAATCAACCGTACCGTGACCTAACTCGCTCAGCAATACTTCAGCGTATTTTGATAAACGTGATTCTGTATAACGCATCGCAGCAAATGATTTCGGATCATCGGGTGCCCCCCAGTTTCCTTGACCATCCACTAATGGATAACGATAAGAAAATGGCTGCGCCATCAACACCATCGCTTCATAACACGCGCTATCACCATGTGGGTGATATTTACCTAACACGTCACCGACGGTTCTTGCTGATTTTTTATATTTCGCGTTATTGCTCAGGCCAAGTTCTGACATCGCATACACGATACGACGCTGAACAGGTTTTAATCCATCACCAATAAATGGTAGCGCCCTATCCATGATGACGTACATCGAATAGTTTAGATAAGCGCTTTCAGTAAAGGCGTGAAGCGGTAAACGCTCCACACCATCATGAGTAATTTCACTCATTCAATTCGTTCCTTACTCTTTTTATCGCAGGATGTTAGACATCAATTTCAGCCATATCGCCTTTTTCTTGCAGCCAATTACGGCGGTCTTCTGAGCGTTTTTTCGCTAAAAGCATATCCATCACTGCAAGGGTTTCTTGGTAGTTTTCATCATCGATGATCAACTGAACAAGGCGACGAGTATTAGGGTCCAACGTGGTTTCGCGCAATTGAAGTGGGTTCATTTCCCCCAGCCCTTTAAAGCGCTGAACGTTAGGTTTCCCACGTTTACGGCTTAACCTGTCGAGAACCGCATTTTTTTCACTTTCGTCTAATGCGTAAAAGGTTTCTTTGCCTAAATCAATACGATACAACGGTGGCATTGCCATATACACATGCCCCGCTTTCACTAAGGTTGGGAAGTGGCGAACAAATAACGCGCACAATAGTGTCGCGATATGCAAACCATCCGAGTCCGCATCCGCAAGGATGCACACTTTACCGTAACGTAGCTGGCTTAAATCTTCGCTATCAGGGTCGATACCAATCGCCACAGAAATATCATGAACTTCTTGTGAAGCTAACACTTCATCAGAAGAGACCTCCCATGTATTCAGTATCTTACCACGCAGTGGCATAATCGCCTGATATTCGCGGTCACGAGCTTGCTTCGCGGAGCCCCCTGCTGAGTCCCCTTCAACGAGGAACAGTTCGGTCATTTTTAAGTCTTGCGAGCTACAATCCGCCAGCTTGCCCGGCAATGCAGGGCCGCTTGTTAGCTTCTTACGTACCACTTTTTTCGCAGCACGCATCCGGCGTTGTGCGCTTGAAATCGCCATTTCCGCCAGTTGTTCCGCAATTTGCACGTTTTGGTTTAACCACAGGCTAAAGGCATCTTTGACTACCCCTGAAACAAAGGCGGCACATTGGCGTGAAGACAAGCGCTCTTTGGTTTGCCCGGCAAATTGTGGGTCTTGCATTTTCACTGAAAGCACATAGGTACAGCGCTCCCAGATATCATCCGCCGATAATTTTACACCGCGTGGTAGGATATTACGGAATTCACAGAATTCACGCATTGCATCCAACAAACCTTGGCGTAACCCATTGACGTGGGTACCGCCTTGCGCGGTTGGGATTAGGTTCACATAGCTTTCAGTCAGTAGCTCGCCACCTTCTGGCAGCCATAGCAGCGCCCATTGTGCCGCTTCCGTTTCACTGGAAAACTCCCCAATAAAGGGTTTTTCTGGCAAGGCTTCTAAGCCATCAATGGATTCCATCAAATAATCGGTTAGCCCATCGCTATAGCACCAGCTTTGCTCAGTATTGTTGAGCTGATCCTTAAACGTGATTTTCACGCCAGGGCATAAAACGGCTTTGGCTTTTAAGTTATGGGTTAAACGGGAAACAGAAAATTTCGGGCTATCAAAATAGCTCTCATCAGGCCAAAAGTGCACGCTAGTCCCTGTGTTACGCTTCCCACAAGTGCCAATCACATGCAAATCTTCGACTTTATCGCCATTTTCAAAGGCGATTTGATAAACTTGGCTATCACGGCGCACGGTCACTTCAATACGTTTTGATAACGCATTAACAACAGAGATACCAACACCATGTAAACCACCTGAAAATTGGTAGTTTTTATTGGAGAATTTTCCCCCTGCGTGTAACTGACCTAAAATCAATTCAACCGCGGAGACTTTCATTTCTGGGTGGATATCGACAGGCATTCCACGCCCATCATCAATCACTTCAATAGATTGATCTGCATATAAAATAACTTCGATGTGCCCCGCGTGCCCAGCAAGCGCTTCGTCGACACTATTATCAATTACTTCTTGAGCCAAATGGTTCGGCCGCGAGGTATCGGTATACATCCCCGGACGACGGCGAACAGGCTCCAAACCACTGAGGACTTCAATAGCCTCTGCGTTATAACTAGATTGAGTCATATTGTCATTCTGCGGTAATTGGTGATTAATTGAACTATTCAATCAGTTAGTTACTGGTGATAATAACAGTGTTCATGCGTTTTAGCACTATTTCTCTACCAATTGAAGAAAATGGATAATTTGAGAAAAGTAAGCGTCAAAACCAATAAAGGCATGATTACCGTCAGGTTCCACAGTCTGTTTACACTTTGAAAGATAGGTAACAGCTTCGCGATAATCAAGTACTTCATCACCCATTTGTTGTAACAGCCAAATTCGATGAGATGCAGAAAGCTGTTCGATATGTAGTGATTTTAGCTCGCCAATATGTTTTGGTTCCAGAACATATTGTTCATGGGTATAGGGGTTAATGTTGACACCCAAATAGTCTTGTAGCAAGTCAAACGGGCGCACTGCAGGGTTTACTACCACTGCGGGAAGGTGATAACGCTCTGAAAACCAAATTGAAAAATAACCACCAAGCGATGAGCCGACCAAACCAATATGGTCATGTCGATGTTGCTGAATAATTTCATCCAACATCATTTCGGCTTGTGCTGGGAAATTCGGCAATTGAGGCACTATCATATTGATATGTGGATAGTTAGCTTCTATCCATTGCTTTAAGCTATTGGCTTTTGCTGATAGCGGCGAGCTATTAAAGCCATGAATATAAAGTAAAGTAGCCATCGGGAATTAATAACCGTCAGAGTCTAAGTCAGGACTAAATTCACGGGTTTCCAAGCGATGCACCGTTGTCGTAACATGCCTTTGCCCTTTTTCATTCACGCTTAATTCAAGATATCGCCAACCCGGCGCAACAGTATCTAAGGCAAAATTTGTACAGTGTGGCTTAAATTGAACGCAAGTCGATGGCGTGGCTAATAAACGGATCCCATGCCAGTTTTCATCCATTTCCTGATGAATGTGCCCGCAAAGCATCGCTTTCACATTTGGGTAGTCTTTTAAATAATCCGCTAAGATATGTGAATTTCTTAAACTGTGTTGATCAAGCCACGTACAGCCTGATGGCAGAGGATGGTGATGCAGCATCACTAATGTGGTGCGTTGCGGTTCCGCATCCAAACTCGCTTTCATCCATTCCAGCTGTTGCTCAGAAAGCTCACCGTGCGGCACATCTTGCAATTGGCTATCTAGCATAAGAATTTGCCATTCTTCGCCAATCAAAATCTGTTTTGCACTCGAAATTCCCGCTACACGCAAGCTTTCTACCATTGCAGGCGGATAATCATGGTTTCCGGGGAGCCAAACGCAAGGTGCGGGAATACGTTCAATGCCTTTTGCAAAGTGTTGATAAGCTTTTGGTGATTGGTCTTGAACCAAATCCCCTGTCGCAACGATCAAGTCAATTGGGAGATTTTGTGCTGCGATAGCATCAAGTACCGCCTGATAGCTTTTATAGGTGTTTACACCTAAAAGAGTATTTTCTGTGTTTGCAAACAGATGCGTATCAGTAACCTGTAAAATTCTCACAATGTTAGAGTGCTTTGCAGTCACTTCAAGCTGGCTATCCAAAAGTCTTCCTTTTCCGTCAATATTATTAATGCCTAATCTATTCTATTCATTATAACTATACAAAAACTCAACACACTTACAGTTTACTTTGAAACTTAATTTTATGACTTTCACTTAATTACTCTAAATAATTCGAGTTGCAAGCAGGCGACAATCGGAGCTATCCCAAGGAACATACATAAGTATGTGACTTGGGTTGCGCAGTGCAGCCAACACACTTGCAGCTTGAAGTATGACGAGTAATTGGAGTATGACGACTAATTCGTAAAATATCTGCTAATCAGCACACACTTCACTAGATTAATTGTTCTTTAAGATTGTTTCATCCATTTTTCATTAAGTTTATGATAATTGAGCTGTAACCACTGAATAGCAATGACTGTTGCTGCATTATCGATAGCACCATTTTCTACCCATTGGTAGGCCTGCTCTCGGCTGACAACGTGTACTTTGATATCTTCATTTTCAGATGCTAAGCCGTGAATACCTTGGGCTTGGCTGCTATCTACCTCACCAATAAACACGTGCATACGTTCCGTCGTACCACCAGGGCTTGAAAGGTAGCTGAGCGCTTTTTCCGTATGATGGATTTCTAGACCAGCTTCTTCCATCGCTTCACGGCGAATAACCTCTTCTGGAGATTCATTTTCTTCAATCATTCCTGCAACAGCTTCGAGCAGCCACGGCGTTTCGCTAGTTTCTATTGCTGGGAAACGAATTTGTTCGATTAACACCACATTATCAGTTTGTGGATCGTAAGGTAAAACTACCCCTGCGTGACCGCGCTCAAAAACTTCACGGCGAATTTCATGACTCCATCCGCCCGCAAACAACCGATGGCGGAATCGGTATTCAATCATTTGAAAAAAACCATTAAATAATTTACGCTTGGATATAATTTCAACATCATTTTTGCCAAACTTAACTGGCTGTTCTATTTTATCTGTCATTGCATTCTCCAAACCCATTAATTTCCATCTTAAGGAAATAATTGTGGATTAAAACTGTTTTTAAAGTTTTTTAGCCTTAGATGAGGTAATGTTTAATAAAATTGAGACAAAATGGCACAAAAGGCTACCGTTAATTCAAACGAACCTCTGCTACAATAAGCGCCATTATTCAAATCTAAGAGCAACAATAGGGTCTGTTTTTTTCATGACTGTCTCTAAAACGCATTTTTTATATCAATCGCCTAAATTAGGCATGGTACGTTTTAGGCAACAGACTCAACATAATTTGCTGTTTAATCAAGGAATCAAAATGAAGAAACTGCTTCCCCTTTTAATTGCGATGAGTTTTGTGGGTCTCAGTACCAATAGCTTCGCAGACGATTTACTGCAGGTTTACCAAAAATCGAAAGAAAGTAACCCTGAGTTAAGAAAATCATTGGCTGAACGTAACCAAGCTTTTGAGAAAATTAATGAAGCTCGTAGCCCATTATTACCTCAATTAGGTTTAGGCGCAGGGGCTAGCTATGGCAGTGGTTACCGTGATGCAAATAATACCGAAAGTACGGGTTTAAATGCCTCGCTGAAATTAACGCAAACTGTTTTTGATATGTCGAAATGGCGCCAGCTGACGATCCAAGAAAAAACTGCAGGTATTTCTGATGTCACTTACCAAACCAGCCAACAGCAATTAATTTTAAATACGGCAACTGCATACTTTAACGTTTTAAAAGCAATTGACGCATTATCTTATATTGAAGCCAATAAAGAAGCGGTTTATCGCCAATTAGACCAAGTTACACAACGTTTTAACGTTGGTCTTGTTGCAATAACTGACGTGCAAAACGCCCGCGCAAACTACGATAGCGTTATCGCGCAAGAAGTTGCAGGTCGTAACGACTTAGAAAATGCGATTGAAAAACTGCGTCAAGTCAGCGGTGTGTACTATAACCAACTGGCATCTTTAAATATCGATCGTTTTAAAACTACTGAGCTGGGCGACATCAACGCTATCTTAAAAGAAGCGGAAGAACGTAACCTTAGCCTGTTAAGTGCGCGCTTAGCTCAAGACGTTTCTCGTGAAAACATCCGTTTAGCAGAAACAGGTCATATGCCAACAGTTAGTCTTGATGCATCAACCGCAGTGACTAATACCTATAACCACGGTAGCGGTTACAATAATAGCTTAACGGGTAAAGGCGCAAGCAACAGTTATAATGGGCAAAATAGCATCGGCTTAAATTTAAGCATTCCATTATACACTGGTGGTGCGACTAGCTCACAAGTTGAACAAGCACAATACGGCTTCCAAGGTGCAAGCGAGCAACTGGAAAGCGTTTATCGTAATGTAGTTCAGTTAGTGCGTTCATCATTTAATAACGTCTCTTCATCTATCAGTAGCATCAATGCATACAAACAAGTTGTTGTCTCTGCACAAAGCTCGTTAGATGCAATGGAAGCCGGTTACCAAGTGGGGACTCGTACGATTGTTGACGTATTAACATCAACCACTGCGCTGTACCAAGCGAAGCAAAATCTGTCTAATGCACGTTATGACTATATGATTAACCAGCTGAATATTGAATTTGCTCGCGGCACATTAAATGAAGATGATATTGCGCGCTTAAATGCGAACTTAGGCAAAGAAATTTCTACTGAGCCAAGCAGTATTATTCGTAACACCAATGCCCCTAAGATTAAATAATTTGCGCATTTAATTTTAGACAAATAGAATGACCCGCTGCTTTGGCGGGTTATTTTTATCAAAGCTCAACAGAAACCCCCTAAATCATTCGTTTTGCCCAAATTGAATCAGCTAAAACAGTTTTACCTTCCCTCAGTGGCAAAATTCAGTCAATTCTCACTTTAGTTATTATTAAATAGTTCAAAAAACAACCTTTAATTAATTTATTGATATTTAATAAAAATATTCATTTTTCTTTTTAGTTTTGAACCACCTTTTCTCAAAAAAGAGAAGAAAGTTACAAAAATGATAATTTCAATCTATTTCTGCCATATTTCTGCTTTAATTTTCGACGGTTATCCCCTATCCTAGAGGTAACTTATAAAACATCTTACTTAAATCTTATTCAGGGTAATTACCATGACCATGAAGCGTACCAAAAATATTAATCAAAACGCCTTCCGCAAGTCTTGGCGTTCATACCGTTTAGCGCCTGTCGCAGTCGCTGTTAGTGCGGTATTTATGCTTTCTGCCTGTGAAGAAAGCGATGAAACGGTATCTCTGTATACCAATGCACAAGATTGTAGCCAAGCAAATCCATCTCAAGCAGATCAATGTACTCTCGCTTACAACAATGCATTACAAGAAGCCGCAAAAACTGCGCCTAAATATGAAACACAAGCAGACTGTATTGCTGAATTTGGTGAGTCTATGTGTACTCAAGCCCCTGCTCAAGCAGGTCTTGCAGGAACAAGCTCAACCAATGGTGAACAAACCGCACAAGCACAAAGTAGTGGCGGCAGCATGTGGATGCCACTCATGATGGGTTATATGATGGGTCGCATGATGGGCGGTAGCGCAGCATCTCAGCCACTGTTCAGCTCGAAAAACCCAGCAAGCCCAGCAAACGGCAAGTTTGTTGATGCATCAGGTAAAAGCTATGGCCCTGCAGTTGCAGGCGGCCGTTCAATGAGCGTACCAAAAACGGCAATGGCACCTAAGCCACCGACCACATCAACTGTAACTCGTGGTGGTTTCGGTGACACCGTTAATAAGCAAGCAATGGCCCAACGTTCATCTTCATCTGCAAAATCAACGTCTTCTTCCCGTTCAATGGGTGGTTGATCTGTAATGAAACGAGTTCCTATTGTTGAGCGCCCGAATTGGCGCGAAAAAGCATCTGAGTTTGGTTTTGAATTTCACACCATGTACGGCGAGCCGTACTGGTCTGAAGATGCGTATTATCAATTCACTCTGGCACAAATCGACGAAATCGAAGATGCAACTGCTGAACTGCATCAAATGTGCCTAAAAGTGGTTGAACGTGTTATTGAAAGTGACGAATTACTGGCACGTTTTCAAATTCCTAAACACTGTTGGGAATTTGTCCGTAGCTCGTGGAAAAGCGAACAGCCTTCATTATATTCAAGGCTCGATCTTGCCTACGATGGCGTCAACCCACCGAAGTTACTGGAAAATAACGCCGATACGCCAACATCTTTATATGAATCCGCATTTTTCCAATGGATCTGGTTAGAAGATCAAATTGAAGCTGGCAAACTACCTGAAAATGCGGATCAATTTAACAGCATTCAAGAACAGTTGATCGAACGTTTTACTCAGCTTAAAGATCAATACGGTTTCCGTCTGCTACACATGTCTTGCTGCCGTGATACGGAAGAAGACCGCGGCACAGTGCAATATTTACAAGACTGTGCCAATGAAGCGGGCGTTGCTACTGAGTTCTTATATATTGATGAAATCGGTTTAGGTGAAAGAGGCGAATTCACAGATACACAAGATCAGGTTATCAGTAATCTGTTTAAGCTGTATCCATGGGAGTTTATGCTACGCGAAATTTTCTCTACCAAGCTGCAAGATGCGGGTGTTCGCTGGTTAGAACCTGCTTGGAAGAGCATTATTTCGAACAAAGCGTTACTACCAATGTTATGGGAAATGTTCCCTGATCATCCAAACCTGCTTCCGGCTTATTTTGCTGATGGCAAAACGCAGCCTGAGCTCGATAAGTACGTGATTAAACCGCTGTTTTCCCGTGAAGGTGCCAACATCCGTATTATTGAAAATGGCAAAGAAATTGCCGCAGCGGATGGCCCATACGGCGAAGAAGGTATGATTATTCAACAATTCCACCCACTACCGCAATTTGAAGGTAGCTATACCTTAGTCGGGAGCTGGTTGGTGAATGATCAACCAGCGGGGATTTGTATTCGTGAAGATAAAGAACTGATCACCCAAGATCTGTCTCGTTTCTATCCACATACAATCATCGACTGATCAATTCCTCGATCACAAAAGCCCAATCAATTGATTTTGTTTGGGCTTTTTTATACCTTAAAAAAAATGACAACCTAAAATATCCGTGCGATTTGATCGAAATATGACGAAGGAATTTCTCTAAATAGTTCGAGTTGTAGCTAAGCGGCAAACCAAGTCATTCAAGTATGTGATTAAGATGACTAAGAGAAGCCAACAACGTTACAGCCTGAAATATGACGAAAATATTCCTCTAAATAGTTCAGGTTGTAACTAGGCGGCAAACGAGGCAATTCTTAGGAGCATACATAAGTATGTGACTAAGATTGCAGAGTGAAGCCAACAACGTTACAGCCTGAAATATGACGAGGAAGAACCGACGATGACCGACATCATACTCAACGACCCCGACACAATTCCTTCAATCGGTGTGCTTACCTCTTCTTCACCATCCCAAGCTCCTAAAATGGGTAAAATAGGCAGGTAATGTTCTGCGGATGGATTCGATAATTTGCCATCTTCCCTTTCTAGCCCTTTAGTGAGCGGGTGTGGGAGAGCTTTGCTTTGCAAGTTATCGTAGACAAATTGTTCAAAAGACAAAGCCCATGGATAAGGCTCTGCTTGTGCATTTTGCCAATTCATCGCCCGCAGATTATGCACCACATTACCACTGCCCATAATAAGCACGCCTTGCTCTCTGAGTACCGACAATTTTTTACCTAATTCGTGGTGCCAAACCGCAGGTTTTGTGCCGTCAATGCTTAGTTGGATCACCGGAATATCAGCTTCCGGGTACATGCGCACTAAAATCTCCCATGTCCCATGGTCAAGCCCCCACTCTTCCTTATCAAGGTAAATAGGTTCTGGTGCTAATAAATCAGCAACCTGCTGAGCAAGTTCTGGTGAACCTGGTGCTGGGTATTCAATTTGGTATAACGCTTCTGGAAAACCACCAAAATCATGAATCGTTTTAGGTTTTAACATCGAGGTCACCGCCGTACCACGAGTGTACCAGTGCGCTGAAATCACCAATATCGCGTTTGGACGAGGTAAGGTTTTACCGAGCTGCTCCCACGCTTTGGTATAAGGATTGTCCTCGATAGCATTCATTGGGCTACCGTGGCCTATAAAAATCGCGGGGATCTTGTTATTTACGACTGAAGTATTTACCGACATGATGATTTCAACTCCAACTCAATTAGTTTCTACTTACAGCATACGCTTTTGTGCAAAAAACACAGTGGCCTAATTATGAGTATGATCATCAAAAAAATTGAAAAGGCCACGAGGTGTGCAACTCAGTGGCCTTAGTTAGATTCTATATGCTTAACGTATTATCAATAAATTAAATAACTTAGCTTAAATTAGCCTATTCATATTTAAGTTAAAAAAACGAGCTCTTCCTCAAAATACAATGAGGACATTCCTCTAAATAGTTCGAGTTAGCGCAAGGCGGCAAACGAAGTCATTCTTAGGAGCATACATAAGTATGTGACTAAGATGGCTAAGAGAAGCCAACACCGCCACCGCTTGAAATACGACGAAGACATCCTCTAAATAGTTCGAGTTGTGACTAGGCGGCAAACGAAGTCATTCTTAGGAGCATACATAAGTATGTGACTAAGATGGGTAAGAGAAGCCAACACCGCCACCGCTTGAAATACGACGAAGACATCCTCTAAATAGTTCGCGTTGTGACTAGGCGGCAAACGAAGTCATTCTTAGGAGCATACATAAGTATGTGACTAAGATGGCTAAGAGAAGCCAACACCGCCACAGCGCGAAATATGACGAGGATCAGCTCGCTTTCTTTTCAAGCTGCAAACGATATTGAACTAAATCCTCGATAGTCACTACCGTCAGACCATGTTGCTTACCGAATGCCGCCACATCTGGTGTACGAGCCATTGAGCCATCATCGTTGGTCAATTCACATAACACACCTGCTGGTTTGAAGCCTGCTAATAAGGCTAAATCAATAGACGCTTCTGTATGACCGCGGCGTGCTAATACACCGCCTTCACGAGCCCGTAATGGGAAAACGTGGCCTGGGTGGTTTAGGTCTGCTGGCACTGCGTTATCCGCAATCGCTGCACGAATGGTTGTAATACGGTCTGCGGCTGAAACGCCTGTCGTGACACCGTTAGCCGCTTCAATTGTTACGGTAAAACCCGTTTGATTTTGGCTGGTGTTATTTTCCACCATCATTGGCAGTTCCAGTTTTTTGCGACACTCTTCAGTGATACACAGGCACACAATGCCGCTGCTGTAGCGAATGGTGAATGCCATTTGCTCTGCGGTCATAGTTTCTGCTGCAAAAACTAAATCGCCTTCGTTCTCACGATCTTCATCGTCCAGAACAAGAACACCTTGGCCTTGACGTAAGGCTTCGAGAGCTTTTTCAACACGTTCGATTGGATTACCGAATTCGGAAAGTAGCGTATGATCCATGGTAAAAACCTCTTAAATAGTTATTAACTAGTTACCAGAATCAAGGCAGTCTTAGGATTACGAGAAATGATGAATAAATAAATTACCTATAAATGGCAACCTACCTATTCTTCAGGTATGCAGAACATGATTGTGCATTGTCGCACAAATATGCAGATACAGTTAATTCTCTCCCATCCGGACTATAACCGTCGGCTCCAGATTCACACTGGATCTGCTGACCTTTATCACCAAAATGATAAAGCGCTCGCGGGCTTCATGCGCGTTGCATGTTACCGCCGGTGGGGACTTTCACCCCGCCCTGAGATAAACGCAATTAATATAACGCCAATAATTCTACTACGCAACGGTGCTTTTCAAAATTGGCGAGCCTCTCACACTTTTGGTCAAAAAATATGAATAAAAACCTAGAGTTATCAGGGGTAATTAAAAATGCAGGAATAACTGTTTGCCCATTAGGTATAAAAAACCAAAAATACGTAAATTATCCTAAATATCTAGACAAACATCACACTTAACTGAAATAACCCATCAGTTTGTATAATAATAGTCAGTAATAAGAACACAATTAAAGGAATAGCACCGTGAAAAAGTACCGTTTTATCTTTCCCATTTTTTTAGTGATTGGCATCTTATTTTTAATCGGAACGGCTTTTGCGCTTTATTCCAGTATGGATATGGCAAAAAATGGCATCAAAACAACAGGGGTAATCACTGATCTCGATATTAGTGTTTCGGAAGATAAGTCAAAAACCTATTTTCCAATTATCGAATTTACCACCCAAGAAAATCAACAAATCGAGTTTCGCTCATCAATGGGGAGTAGCAGTTACCGAAACAGCATCGGTCAATCCATTGATATTCTTTATAATCCTGCAAATCCGCAAGATGCCATTATTGATTCACTGTTTGGCGTATATGGCCTGAGTATTATTCTAGGGATTTTCGGCGGTGTATTTACGTTAATTGGTGGCATTCCTGTTTTGCTCGGTGCCGCCAGTAAGAAAAAAAGCACCCGTTTGTTGCGTGAAGGTACGCCAATTCAAGTCAAAATCACGGGCGTTGAAGAAAATACCATGATCCAAGTGAATAGGCGTTCTCCTTACCAAATTATTGCAGATGTGCATGATAAAAGTACAAATTCAATTAAGCGTTATAAAAGTGAGAATATTTATTTCGACCCATCGCCTTATATTGATAGGGAAAATGTGACCATTTACCTCGATAAAAGTAATGCCAGTAAATACTACATGGACATCCGTTTTTTACCTGAATTGAAATAATCTTAAAATGATCATCTTGGGTAATTCAACCTTCAAGATGGTCATTTCTCCCTCAGTCTCATTCCCCCTTGCCCCCTTGTGCGCCAAGTATCATCTGGAAACAGGAAAAGAGTTTATTACCACGACAAGAGGTATTACACTACTCCCAACTCATTTCTTAAAAAATTTAAGGACCCGCGAATGCTCGATCCGAAAAAACTTGAACAAGTTGCTCGCCAAATTCAAGGTGCATTACCCCAAGGCGTACGTGATTTAGGTGAAGATTTTGATAAAAAACTGCGCTCACTGTTACAATCGCAACTCGGCAAATTAGACTTAGTCAGCCGTGAAGAGTTTGATATTCAAACTCAAGTGTTGTTACGCACTCGCGAAAAGTTAGCCAAAATGGAACAACGCATCAGCGCCCTTGAAGCCAGCTTAAGCACTGAAGAAAAAACAGCTGAATAAACCGAATTGTGACGCCCTCGTTGGCGTCACATTTTACTAATTAGACACTAACTCGCGTTCTAATAACTGTACGATATACTGGTTTTTAGAGATCTTATGAGCTGTTGTCGCAGCATTTAAATAAGCTTCCAAGCGGCTAGGATAACGTAACGTGAATGACTTCACGGTACCTTCATCTTTAAATGGCTGTATTCCTTCCTCACGACAACTTTCAATATAGTCACTTAATGAGATTTGCCCTTCTTTTTTCAGCCCTTCAATACTATCGGAAACAAAATCACAATAACCACTCACATCTAAAAATTGACCGCGAAATGCTTTAATGTCTGCTTCATAGGTGACAGAAGCAGGATGCCCATTGATTGTCATGACATTACTGCTTTTAATCATATTCCACCCCTATTATGTTTTCTAACCATTCACGTAACCCATTAACTGCGCCTTTATCCATTGTGTTTCCCGGATGTGGCTGATGTGTCAGAAACAGAGAACCAAATAAAATGAACTTGCGCCGTGATCCATTACCATTTTTAATTTTACCGCCTAGATGATTGATTAAACTGATTACTTCATCCCATCTAATAGCCGGTTTAGGTGGGATAGTCAGTATATTAACCATTGTTTTACGGTGCTTAGCACTCAACTCCCTGATTTTGATCATCGTCTATTCCATGACGTCATTAACTGATATCAATTTAAAATAAAAAAACAATGACGTCAATAAGTGACGTCATTGTTTTTAGACGCTGAGTAATAAAAAAACCCAGCTTCGGCATATCACCAAAGCTGGGTTCTCAATAATTAACGAGCTAATCAGTGATTAGCTGGTTTTCATAATATTTTTAATAATATTCGTCGTTGAAATACCATCTTCGAAATTAAGCACTTTAACTTCACCACCCGCAGCCCAAACCTCAGCACTGCCTGCGATATCTTCAGGGCGATAATCACCACCTTTAACCAGAATATCAGGAAGAACTTCTGCAATTAAACGTTGCGGCGTGTCCTCTTCAAAAGCCACGACCCAATCGACAGCCCCTAGTGCGCCTAAAACAATCATGCGCTGCTCTAATGGGTTCACTGGACGAGTTTCACCTTTAAGGCGACGGGTTGATGCATCACTATTTACTGCAACAATCAGTCTATCACCTAATTTACGTGCATTGGCTAAATACGAAACATGGCCTGCGTGTAAAATATCAAAGCACCCGTTAGTCATCACCACGCGCTCACCACGTTGCCTTGCATTGGCAACCGCTTGTTTGAGCTCACTTTCGGTCATCACACCAAAGCCCGTATCTGCACGGCCACGGATCGCATTTTCTAATTCGATAGGGGAAACGGTGGATGTCCCAAGTTTACCAACAACAACACCCGCTGCGGCATTTGCTAACGCACAGGCTTCATGTAATGGACGACCAGATGCAATTGATGCCGCTAATACACCAATGACCGTATCACCCGCCCCCGTGACATCAAACACTTCTTGTGCTTGTGTTGGCAGATGTAATGGCGCTTCATCACGGCGGATCAGGCTCATGCCTTGCTCTGAACGCGTGATTAATAACGCTTTTAATTCCAATGAATTAAGTAGCGCCATCCCTTTTTCTTCAACATCTTGATTTGTCTTGCAAGGCCCAACGATAGCCTCAAACTCAGACATATTTGGCGTTAATAACGTCGCACCACGATAGCGCTCAAAATTGCTGCCTTTCGGGTCAATCAATACGGGTACACCCGCTTTATTCGCTAACGCTATCATTTTTTCAACGTGAGTTAATGCGCCTTTTGCGTAGTCAGATAGCACTAATGCACCGATGTGTGGTAATGCTTGCTCAATACGCTCTAAGACTGGCGCCACATCAACGTTGTCAAAACCTTCCTCAAAATCAAGGCGGATCAATTGCTGATTACGAGACAGCACTCGTAACTTTGTAATCGTCGGGTGTGTTGGGATCGCAACAAAATCACAGCGGACTTGTACGGCATTTAAATTTTCCGTTAATGCTTTTGCTGCATCATCAATCCCTGTTAAACCAACAAGGCGAGAGCTTGCCCCCAATGATGCAATATTCATCGCAACGTTCGCTGCACCACCTGGGCGCTCTTCTACCATAGTGACTTTAACCACTGGTACAGGGGCTTCTGGGGAAATACGGTTTGCAGGGCCATGCCAATAACGGTCTAACATCACATCGCCAACTACCAGCACACCGGCTTTTTTGTAATCCGGAAGAGTTACTTTCATCCTGCACTCCAGTTTAAAAAGAAAATTTAATCGTAATTAGCGAAATATTAGCATATTGCGCTAATTAGCCAAATAAAATACGTTTTAACTCATTCACCTAGCCATTTTTGCCAACTGTCTAGTACTTGATCACGTTGCTCCGCAAATTGGCTCATATCCACACGACTGGGTAATGACTGCAAGGCTAAATGGTGCAGTTCATTGCGCATAGTAACGTAAGCTTGGGTTAGTGCGTTGGCTTCTACTTCTGACATAAAATCGTACTGGGCCATTAGCTCAAAAATACGCACATTGTCAGACCAACGTGTTAATGCTTTGTTTTGTGAAGCGAAACGCAACACTAAATATTGCGCGATAAACTCAATATCCGTGATCCCACCAGGATCAGCCTTTAAATCAAACTCATTGGCTTGATGGCTACCTAAGTGCTGGTGCATTTTCACTCGCATATCCCGCACTTGTTGTTGCAGGGTGATTGCATCCCTCGGTAAGCACAGGGTTTCATGACGAATTCGGGTAAATTGCTGCTGTAATTCAGCGTCGCCAAATACCATCCGCGCACGAATGAGCGCTTGGTGCTCCCATGTCCACGCATCATTTTTTTGGTAATCATCAAAGGATTGAATGGTACTGACCAACATCCCAGATTCCCCTGATGGCCTTAAACGGGCATCCACTTCATACAAAACCCCTGATGCCGTACGCGTGCTAAATAAGTGAATAATGCGCTGTGCAACGCGTAAATAAAACTGCCTTGCATCAATGGAACGTTCACCATTAGTGACCACATTCAAGGGGCAATCAAACAGAAAAACCAAATCTAAATCAGAGCTATATCCTAATTCCCAGCCCCCCAACTTGCCGTATCCTAATACAGCAAAACCATATTTCTTGCTATCACTCTCACCCTGCGCTAAATGGGCAGGTTCACCGTAGCGTTTCACCATTTTTTGCCATGCTTGATGCACTACAGCATCAATAATGGCTTCTGCAAGATAGGTTAAGTGATCGCTGACTTTCATAACCGGAAGCACACCCGAAATATCTTCCGCGGCGATCCGCAATAGTTGCGCCTGTTTAAATTGGCGCAATGCTTCCAACTGCTGCTCTTCATCCTCTTCAGGCACACGCATCAAATATTGGCGTAACTCATCGCGATATGCCGTTAATGGCAAAGGTTGATAGAGCGATTGTGGATCGAGGAGTTCGTCGAGAAGCAATGGGTGGCGAGAGAGCTGCTCAGCAATCATAGGTGAAGCTGCACACAAACGAATAACGTGGGTCAGCACCTCGTCAAATTCAAGCATTAACTCTAGGTAAGTGGTTCTGCTAACGATGCTTAGCAACAGCGGCGTAATACGTTCAAGGACTTGCCCGGCATCATCGCGTTCACCAATTTTCGCCAATAATTTCGGCATGAGTTCATCAAGAACATCACGTCCTCGCGGCCCGATGGTGCGCTTGTTCAGATCATGGCGGAACATTACGATACCATGAATGATCCGCTGGGCAATGTCTTCACTCTTAGAAGGTAAATAGGCGGCTAGCTCTTCTTTGGACAGGTCGCTTTGCCATAACGTGATGTAAATTTCATCAAAATTACCCGCATCTTCACCATCGTCATCTTGCCCAATTTGTTCAGCAAATATTTGGTGGACTGAAGCCATTTTTTGGTTTAGTGATGCGTAAAAATCCGCCCAACTAGCAAAATTCATTCCCCACGCTAAACGAGCTTGGTTGAGTGCATCATCAGGGAGTGTTTGAGTTTGTTGGTCATCAATACTTTGCAGCAAATTTTCCACTCTACGCAGAAAAATGTAGCTATCTTGCAAGATATCTAGCTGACTGTCGGGTAATAAAGCGAGTTCGCGGATCCCTTGAAACGTGGTAAACAAGGATTGTGATTGTAAAATCGGTTCACGCCCCCCGCGGATCAGCTGGAAAACTTGGGAAATAAACTCGATCTCACGGATCCCACCTGCGCCCAGCTTGATGTTATCCACCAAACCACGGCGGCGTACCTCCCGCTCAATCATATTTTTCATATTGCGCAGGGACTGGATCACGCTGAAATCAATATAGCGGCGATAAACAAACGGGCGCAATAATTTACGCAAACTTTCGGCGTAATGCAGGCTATCGGGCCCCATAATCCGCGCTTTAACCATCGCATAACGTTCCCAATCACGCCCTTGTTCTTGGTAATAATCTTCCAGTGCTGAAAAGCTGAATACTAGCGGGCCGCTATCACCAAACGGTCGCAAACGCATATCCACTCGATAAACAAAACCGTGGACGGTGACTTGATCGAGCATGCGGATCAACTTTTGCCCTAAGCGGGTAAAGAATTGCGCATTATCAAGCTCTTTGCGGCCACCTTGCGTAACACCGTTTTCTGGGTAGGCAAAAATAAGGTCAATATCGGAAGAGAAATTCAGCTCTCTCCCCCCTAATTTGCCCATTCCCAGTACTAACAACGGTTGTGGTTTTCCTTCGTGATTACAAGGAGTTCCCCATTGCTGGCTATATTCCTGATACAACCAATCCCTTGCCGCAACAATCAAGGTTTCTGCTAATACACTAAGTTGGTAAATGGTGTCTTGCTGCGAACACACAGACAATACTTGCATCCACGTACAGCGCACTAATATTTGGTGACGAAACGTGCGCAGCACCTGCATTAAATGATCTTCACTTGAAACAGATGAAACACTGTCCGCAAGCCATGTTGCATAATGTTGCCACTCATCAGCTTTCGGTGGATTTGTGCGGATATTCGTTAGAAACCGTGAATGCGCAAGAACCTGCTTAAGTGCGAAATCACTAAAAGAGAGCACTTGTGCTTCATCTTCACTCAAAGGCAATAAATCAGGCGCTTGGCCAGCTAACTGATTTAAAACACGTTCTTTTTGGGCTCGGAGTAAATCAGGCAGTGGATGCATGTTGTTTAAATCCTAGTGATCTTCTTGGTAGGTCAGCGCACTTAACCATTGAATAAAGGCCAGCTTACACTTTAACCACTGGCTGCTATAACAAAAATCATCCGCACTGATGGCTTCATTCGCAATATCTAAGCGTAATTGGTCTAACGGCGTATCATGGATAAAATGTGGGGCAGAGTTTTGATAATGTACCAAAAAAGCTTGAACAAAACGCAAAAACTCAACAAAACTTTGGCGTGCATCGTTTTCACCAGCTAACCAATAAGTTTCATGTTGTTGACACAATAACTGCATATGCGTCAGCGATTTTTCAATTGGCTGTTCTTCATAATCAAATAGTGATTCAGGACGGGTTAATGGCGCTTTAGTCGGTGAAAGCAGGGAATAACCTCGAGCGGCTTTACTTAAGGAAGACAGATACAGTCCATCAATGTCAGCAAATTTTTTCGCTAAATTAAGGACATCCGCAATAAAGCCTTTTTTGAGTTCTAACTCAAACTCCTGAATAGGTAAATCTTTTGCACCTGCACAGATTTCACCTTGGTCAAGCACGACTTCAATTTCGCTATCTTCAAATGTCACTAGCCATTTTTCACGCGTAAAATTGGTGCTAAACAACACACTGAGCTCAGATTGCAATGCTGTAATATCCGTGCCTTCAGGCCAGATTTCTTCAGGAAAAGCAGCAAGATTCAGCTCAGGAGAATCAATATCTACATTGTATTCAGGTCGCTGATGCAAACCACCAATCGCCTGCCCCGCCGTTTTCATCGTCATTTCATAGTGCCCATCGCAACCACGAATGCGCAGCCCCATATCCCATTGACGTAATTGCCTTTGTGGCGTGTCAAAATAAATATTGGTTAGCTTCGTTGGCTCACTATATTGATGGGGCAATGTTGATATACTCTGACGAACAGCCTCTATGGCCTCACTTTTGGCGGCTAATTTGAGTTCAACCTCGATGTGGCTCATACATATCCTTATTTGATAATTTCACTGCTCTCATCTTACCCCAATCAAGCGATGCTGAGAAAAGAATCTGTATTGAAATCAAAAATTCTCTCTGCCAGATTTCTTTTAGAGAGTTATCTTGAAAAAAGGGTAAAAATAAGGGTAATTTAGACAGTTAGGATAGTTCTCATTATCCTTTAGAGGACCAAGACATCGGTGTTTAGGGTTTGCACCCTGCCACTTTACTTATTAGTATTCAATGAATACCACATTCATTCACCACCAAAAGACTGTAAATACCATGCGAAAAATTCCATTATTATTAATTTCAATCATGGGGCTAGGCCTTTCCTTAAATACACAAGCAGCAGAAAAGCGTTATGTTTCAGATGACTTATCAACATATGTTCATAGCGGCCCCGGCACAAAATATCGTATCGTAGGAACGCTCAATGCAGGGGAAGAAGTTGAACTAATTTCCACTGACAATAAGTTCGCTCAGGTACGCGATGATAAAGGCAGAACCGTTTGGCTACCTGCTGACCAGCTTAACAATAAACAAAGCATGAAAACTCGCATCCCAGAACTTGAGGCCGAAAATCAAAAGCTCCGCCAACAGTTAGATAATATTGATGGTACATGGAATACTCGCACCGCCGATATGCAGCAGAAAGTGGCAGACAACGACAATATCGTTCGCCAACTGAAAGCGGAAAATGAAAAATTAAAGAATGAATTAATTAAATCAGGCAAAAAGCTCGAAATTGCTGAAGTGAACCTCGACGATCGCCGCCGTGAACTGATTTTACAATGGTTTATGTATGGTGGTGGTGTGGCGGGTGCAGGCTTAATTTTAGGTTTAATTTTACCGCACCTCATTCCACGCCGTAAAAAACGTAATGATGGCTGGGCGTAATTAGGGTTATCGCGATGAAAGTGTATCTTGTCGGTGGTGCCGTACGTGACCAACTCTTAGGGCTCCCTATTTCTGATAGAGATTTTGTGGTGGTTGGCACGACACCTGAAGCTATGCTGGCAGAAGGTTTTCAACAGGTAGGGAAAGATTTCCCTGTTTTTTTGCACCCGAAAACCCATGAAGAATATGCGTTAGCTCGAACAGAACGGAAAATCGGCGCGGGCTATACTGGGTTTAGCTGCTACAGCGCGCCTGATGTCACTATCGAAGATGATTTATTACGTCGCGATCTTACCATTAATGCCATCGCACAAAGTGATTCAGGGGAGATCATCGACCCGTTCAATGGCGTGAATGACCTCGAAAAACGGGTACTACGCCATGTTTCGGATGCATTTGCAGAAGACCCGTTGCGCGTTTTACGGGTCGCACGCTTTGCTGCTCGTTATTCTGAACAGGGTTTCACGATTGCCCCAGAAACACTGGCGTTAATGCAGTCAATGGCGATGACGGGAGAGTTATCGCACTTAACAGCAGAGCGTGTTTGGGTTGAAACAGAAAAGGCCCTTAAGTCGAACGCACCGCAAGTTTATTTCGAGGTTTTACGCCAATGTGGTGCGCTCGCAGTGCTGTTCCCTGAGATTGATAATTTATTTGGCGTACCCGCCCCTGAAAAATGGCACCCTGAAATCGACACAGGGGTTCACACATTGATGGTGATGAAAGTGATTGCCACGTTGTCTAATGATGTGGACATTCGCTTTGCCGCGCTTTGCCATGACCTGGGAAAGGCGCTTACGTCCCCTAATGTTTGGCCAAGTCATCCTAATCATGAGGAAGCAGGTATTCCACTTATTGAGCAGCTTTGCAATCGCCTCCGAGTCCCAACAGATGCGAGGGATTTAGCGCGTTTAGCGGCACGATATCACGATAAAATTCACGTAATCAATCGGTTATCAGCGAGTGATTTAGTGGCTATTTTTGATGGTTTAGATAGCTGGCGTAAGCCAGAGCGTATTATGCAACTCAGTTTAATCAGCGAAGCCGATGCTAGAGGTCGACTGGGCCTTGAACAACACGCTTATCCGCAAGGCGAATTTCTACGCGAAGCATTTGCTATCGCACAGTCTGTCGCGGTAAAACCTATTGTTGAGCAAGGATTTAAAGGGCCTGAAATTCGCCAAGAATTGACACTCCAGCGTATTGAGCGCATTGCTCACTGGCAACAACAGCAGCAAATTATTGAGATGAAACTATAGATATGAATGATACTGGCGGTAAAACGCCGCCAGTCATCTTTTACGCGGTTTTTGTACCTCTTTCGATTACAACACCGACTTGATGAGCGCGTGCCACTGCGCCTGGTTTAGCGACTTTAATGCGCACCCATGGGCTATTGAATTTTGTCATTAAAAGTTGGGCGACTTCTTCAGCAACACGTTCAACTAAACCAAATTTATTTGTTTCTAAATGGCTGATGAGAGTTTGGCTGACTTGCGCATAATCTAAGCAATGTTCAACATTATCGCTCAAAGACGCGCGTTTGTTATCCCATCCCATTTCGATATCGAGCACTAATTTCTGCTCAATAGTTTGTTCCCAGTCATATACACCAATCGTGGTGATGACTGATAATTGTTCAATAAATACGATATCCATCACGTCATTTTCTCGTTTATGTACTGAATTGATACCACTTCAGCAAAAATATGCGTATTATCCAAGACTGAAGTGAATATATGGCCTCAACCGTTTTGGAGTTAGCTATGAGTGCAACCGCGCTTGGCATGATAATCTTCGCTTACCTTTGTGGATCAGTTTCCAGTGCAATACTGATCTGCCGTATAGCGAGACTACCCGACCCCCGTCAACACGGCTCTGGTAACCCCGGTGCAACTAACGTCTTACGCGTTGGAGGCAAAGCCGCCGCCGCCGCCGTACTACTTTGCGACGTTTTAAAAGGGATGATCCCCGTTTGGCTGGCTTACTATCTCAATGTGCCCCCATTCTATCTTGGCTTTGTCGCAATTGCAGCCTGCCTCGGGCATATTTATCCCATTTTCTTTCACTTTAAAGGTGGAAAAGGGGTAGCTACTGCATTTGGTTCTATCGCCGCTATTGGCTGGGATCTTTCAGGGTTAGTGGCAGGAACATGGTTACTCACCGTTCTACTCAGTGGCTATTCATCTTTGGGCGCGATTGTTAGTGCGCTGTTAGCGCCATTTTACGTTTGGTGGTTTAAGCCTGAATTTACCTTCCCTGTCGCCATGCTATCGTGCTTGGTGTTAGTGCGTCACCACGGCAATATTCAACGCTTATGGCGCGGGCAAGAAAGTCGTATTTGGCAAAAATTGAAAAATAAAAAACAGAAAACAAATAAAGAAATTGCTCAAGAAACCAAAGAGCAAGAACTAGACGACTAAATATACATTCCCAACCTTATCTAAAAGAGCTGAAAATCAGCTCTTTTTTATTCCTTAATGCTTGCTAAAAATTTCCTAAAAAAATATCTCTAAATAACAATAGCGTTTAATCCTTTCTTAAAACTGTACCAGTAGCAATTTGTGCTGTTGTTACATTTTAGCCATAACTAGCGCACACTTTTAAAAAAAAGTTAATTTATTGCAAATTTATTACTAATGAATATTTAAAAGCTGTCGACTATATAAAAGGAAAATTAAACAATAATAATGGTATTTATCATGAGCAGAACTCCTTATATCACTCAAAACGAACATATCTTAGATGAAGATATTACACTTATGACCACTAGCGACCTACAAGGAAACATTGTTCACGCTAATGATTTCTTTGTTCAAGTTAGTGGTTATGAATTGGATGAATTATTAACACGCCCACACAATATTATCCGGCACCCTGATATGCCAAAGCAGGCATTTGCGGATATGTGGGCAACGCTGAAAAAAGGCGAACCGTGGACTGGCATTGTCAAAAATAGGCGTAAAAATGGCGACCATTATTGGGTAAGAGCCAATATTATTCCCATGGAACGCAAAGGTGTTATTACGGGTTATATGTCGATTCGAACACGTGCTACCCGCCAAGAAATCGCCTCTGTGGAACCCTTATATGCAGCAATGAATGAAAATAGGAGCCAAAAAAAAATCTTTAAGGGCATTGTGCTTTCCAAAAATTGGCCTTTTCACCTATCTACTCTCTCAACACGTTGGCGAATTCGACTCACCCTAAGTCTGTTATTTGCGTTTTGGATGGCGATAGCGAGTTTAGCTGGGTTGCAAAACAACTCGTTACTTATCGCAAGCTTATGCACCTTTGTTACACTGTTAATTGTCAATATTATCTTTGAACGAATATTGGCCTCCCCCCTTGAAAACATCATGGCCCAAGCTCTGGGGATTGCACGAGGTAACCGCCACAGCGTCAATCATATGCAGCGTACAGATGAAATTGGCCAGCTATTGCGCTCCGTCGGGCAACTTGGCCTTGTGTGCCGCTGGCTGATAAAAGATGTTTCTGAACAAGTGGATAGCGTACGAAAAGGTAGCCAATCTTTAGTCGTCGACTGTAGTGAGTTAGATACTCATACCCAAAGAACGGTAGGGTATATGCAGCAAACTGTGGCTACGATGAACCAAATGGCTGTTTCGGTAAAAATGAATGCAGACAACACTATTCAAGTTGACCAGCTTTCGAATGCAACCAGTGAAACCGCAGTGAGTGGTGGTGCGATGATGGAAGCCGTGGTTGGTACCATGGATGAAATTGTTCATAGCACCAATAAAATCAACTCAATTACCGATGTCATAAAAGATATCGCCTTCCAAACCAATATATTAGCGCTTAATGCCGCAGTGGAAGCCGCTCGTGCAGGGGAACAAGGCAAAGGCTTTGCGGTGGTGGCTAATGAAGTTCGCAGCTTAGCAAGCCGTAGTGCGAGCGCCGTTAATGATATTCGTGAATTAATTAATGACTGTGAGAAAAAGGTCAATTCAGGGAAAAATCAGGTACATACCGCAGGGGACACAATGAAAAACATTGTTGACCAAGTACAAAATGTCACCCAGCTCATCACACATATTAGTCAAGCAACATCTGAACAAGCTGCGGGTATTTCTGACATCACTCAAGCGGTCAGTGAATTAGAAACCATTACGCAGCAAAGCACACTATTGGTTGAGCAAAGTACAGAGACGTCAAACATGGTGAAAGACCGTTCAATACGCCTTGAAGAAGCGGTGATTGTTTTACATTAACTTTTGATAACATAAAAAAGGGCTGTTTAACCACAGCCCTCAGACTGCTGACAAACCGATTAGGTTTGGCGGCAGGTTTGATAGGTTTTGGAAAAATTAAGGAAAATCAATTCATTGATTTTCGGCTGATAACACAAAGCAGGAAAAACCACGTTTTTATCCTGCTTTGTCAACAACCTCAGGGCTGTTTAAACACAGCCCTTTATTGTTGATATGGATGCATGCTATTTTTCTAGCGGAGGTAATTCTGCTAGCGGCCAACGTGGGCGCACTGTCACGCCTAAGCCAGTCGTTGTACCACCTTTAAGGCGGATCAGTCCTGCAAGCGCAATCATCGCGCCATTGTCAGTACAGAATTCAGGGCGCGCGTAGAATACTTCACCACCACGTTGCTTCAGCACCTCTTCCATCTTGGCACGAAGTGCGCGGTTTGCACTAACTCCACCCGCCATAACCAGACGTTTGAAGCCTGTTTGCTCAAGCGCTCGCTTACATTTTATAGCCAGTGTATCAACCACTGCATCTTCAAACGCACGCGCAATATCAGCGCGAGTCTGGTCGTCATCGGCGTTTTCACGAATAGTATTCGCCGCAAAGGTTTTTAACCCTGAAAAGCTGAAATCTAAACCAGGCCTGTCAGTCATAGGCCTTGGGAAAACAAAGCGCCCTGGAGTACCTTGTTGCGCCATTCGGGATAAAACGGGACCACCGGGGTAATCTAACCCTAACAATTTTGCCGTTTTATCGAAGGCTTCCCCTGCGGCATCATCAATGGACTCGCCTAATAGCTCATATTCTCCAATGCCTGTCACACTAATCAATTGTGTGTGGCCGCCAGAAACCAGCAATGCAACGAATGGAAACTCGGGGCTTTTTTCTTCTAACATAGGCGCCAACAAGTGACCTTCCATGTGGTGAACAGCCACTGCGGGTACATTCCAAGCGAACGCTAACGAACGCCCCACTGTTGCACCAACCATTAATGCACCCACTAGACCAGGGCCTGCGGTATACGCGACGGCATCGATGTCTTCACGGGTTAAATTGGCTTCTTTCAGTGCGGCTTGAATTAATGGCACTGTTTTACGAATATGGTCACGAGATGCCAGTTCAGGCACAACACCGCCGTAATCAGCGTGGACTTTAATTTGGCTGTATAATTGGTTGGCGAGTAAGCCAAGCTCATCGTCATAGATTGCGATACCAGTTTCATCGCAAGAAGTTTCGATACCTAAAACACGCATTGCACTACCCTTGTTTATTTCATAGGCGCAAGTCTATCACTATTTTCGAACTATCGCGCAATTTATGTTGGCAAAAGGCTGACTTTCCTTGTTGTATAGTCTATAATCAACCCCCTGTAATAAAAATTTCGTGTGGCTAATTCTCATTATTATCTGGTTTTGTTTGCTTTTTCATCGAACGAGCTGCAAATCAGGTAATCTTGTGTGATTCAATTTTATACGGCACTTTACAAACCCGTACTCATTGAAGTAAAATTCCGCACCATTTTAAATGAAGGCTGGTGAATCCATACCAGCAACAAACCGATTTCTATCGAGGTGAGAGGCACATGCCGGTAATTAAAGTACGTGAAAACGAGCCATTCGACGTTGCACTGCGTCGTTTCAAACGTTCCTGTGAAAAAGCAGGTGTTTTAGCTGAAGTTCGTCGTCGTGAATTCTATGAAAAACCAACGACTGAACGTAAACGCGCTAAAGCATCAGCTGTTAAGCGTCACGCTAAGAAACTGGCTCGCGAAAACGCACGCCGTACTCGTCTGTACTAGTTGATTGCGGTATTACCCGCATTCAAAACAGACGATAGCTAATATAAGAATTGAGTCACTCTCGTAGTTATTTTTTTCTTGTAGTAGTCATAGCTAAGCAGTTAAAGGCCGTGCTTTCCTAAAGGAAGCGCGGCTTATTATCGTTCATCAACAGGCGAAAAAGAGGCTTATGGCTGGACGAATTCCGCGTTCATTTATCAATGACTTGTTAGCAAGAACAGACATCATTGATTTAGTCGATGCAAAAGTCCCATTAAAAAAACAGGGTAAAAACCATCACGCTTGCTGTCCGTTCCATAACGAAAAAACACCTTCTTTTACCGTTAACGGTGAAAGGCAGTTCTATTATTGTTTTGGTTGTGGTGCCCATGGTAACGCTATCGATTTTTTGATGAATTACGACAAACTCGATTTTGTCGAAGCCATTGAAGAGCTTTCTGCATTACATGGCCTTGATGTTCCATACGAAAAAGGAACAGGTGCAAGCCAAATAGAATTACATCAACGACAAAACTTGTATCAGTTGATGGAGAAAATTAACCAATTTTACTGCGCTGCCTTAAATCATCCCTCGGCAAGTAAAGCCAAGGATTATTTAAGCCAACGTGGTTTGAGCCCAGAAATTATTGAGCATTTTTCCATTGGTTTCGCCCCTCCAGGCTGGGACAATTTGCTCAAGAAATTTGCAGTAAACCCTGACAGTCGCAAACAGCTTGATGATGCAGGCATGTTAGTGACTAATGATAATGGCCGTGTCTATGACCGCTTTAGAGAGCGAGTCATGTTTCCCATTCGGGATAGACGAGGTCGTGTTATCGCCTTTGGTGGCCGTGTATTAGGGGATGCATTACCCAAATATTTGAACTCACCAGAAACGGATATTTTCCATAAAGGCCGCCAATTATTTGGTCTTTATGAAGCAACACAAAACAGCAGTGAATTAGCGAAGTTATTAGTTGTCGAAGGTTATATGGATGTAGTGGCATTGGCTCAGTATGACATCCGCTATGCGGTAGCATCACTGGGAACCTCAACCACCTCAGAACACATTCAGTTACTTTATCGTTCTACAGATACTGTTATCTGCTGTTATGATGGGGACCGAGCTGGCCGCGAAGCTGCATGGCGTGCATTAGAAACCGCCCTACCTTATCTAACAGATGGCCGTCAACTACGCTTTATGTTTTTGCCTGACGGTGAAGACCCTGATTCATTGGTACGTAAAGAAGGTAAAGATGCCTTTGAGCAGCGCATGCAAACGGCACAAACGCTGTCAGGTTTTTTATTTGATTCACTCGTACCACAAGTAGATTTAACCACCCAGGAAGGGAAAGCAAAATTTAGTAAGCTTGCTATCCCTTTGATTAAACAGATACCGGGTGAAACTTTGCGCCTTTATATGGCGCAAGAGCTAGGAAATTTTATTGGTATACCAGATATTTCTCAGGTTCTTGCTATTATTGATAGAGAGAACACCGAGCAAGTTAACTATCAGGCACCAAAATTAAAACCGACAACAATGCGAATTCTTATCGCATTGTTAGTGCAAAATCCGAACTTTTCGGAGCTTGTTCCCTCGTTAGAGGGAATTGCCCATATCCAAATGCCGGGGCTTTCTCTATTTCAGGAACTGGTCGATGTATGCCGTTCCACCCCTGGAATGACGACTGGGCAGTTGCTAGAGCGTTATCGAGATAATAATTTTTCGAAACAGCTTGAAAAACTAGCAACATGGAACGATATAGAAATAGAGGAGATAGCGGAAAATACCTTTATAGATGCATTAAATCATCTATTTAATAGCGCACTCAGCGAACGTTTCGACTATTTAATGGCGAAAGCTCGCACACAAAGTCTGACCCCGCAGGAGCGCGAAGAGGTGCACTTAATTACGCTATCGCGAGTTAAAACATAACACAAACCCAAAACAGAATTAGTATATAAAACGGCTTAAGTGCCGCTAAACACAAGGCAGATGCCTGTAAAATGCTGCGAAAATAAAGGGCGTAGCAAATAATAAATATTTCCCTTTGTATGTTCTTGTTGGCCGAATGTTTCGCCAACCGACACCAATCTAAATACTCAGAAGTGTGGATACCGTCTTATGGAGCAAAACCCGCAGTCGCAGCTTAAGCTACTCGTCACCAAGGGTAAAGAGCAAGGTTACTTAACCTATGCTGAGGTCAACGACCATCTGCCGGAAGATATCGTCGATTCAGATCAGATTGAAGATATCATTCAGATGATTAATGACATGGGCATCCAGGTCATGGAAGAAGCACCTGATGCCGATGATTTGATTTTGGCTGAGAATACTTCCGATACGGATGAAGATGCAGCAGAAGCCGCTGCACAAGTTTTATCCAGTGTTGAAAGTGAAATTGGCCGTACCACTGACCCTGTCCGCATGTATATGCGTGAAATGGGGACTGTCGAGCTTCTTACCCGTGAAGGTGAGATAGACATCGCAAAACGTATTGAGGATGGTATTAATCAGGTTCAGTGCTCTGTTGCTGAATACCCTGAGGCTATCACTTATCTTCTTGAACAATACGACCGTGTTGAAGCAGGTGAAAGCCGTCTATCTGACTTGATTACTGGCTTTGTTGACCCTAATGCAGAAGAAGATTTAGCCCCTACTGCCACCCACGTCGGCTCTGAATTACCACAAGAAGAGCTGGATAAAGACGACGATGAAGACGAAGAAGATGAAGACGGCGATGACAGCGATAGCGATGACGATAACAGCATCGATCCTGAATTAGCGCGCCAAAAATTCTCTGATCTTCGTGAGCAGTACGAGATTACGCGTCAACATATCAAACAATATGGACGCAGCGATACAAAAACCGCAGCTGCAATTGAACAACTTTCTGAAGTGTTCAAAGAGTTCCGTTTAGTACCAAAACAATTTGACTATCTGGTCAATAACATGCGTGAAATGATGGATCGCGTTCGCTTGCAAGAACGTACCATTATGAAGCTGTGTGTTGAACAATGTAAAATGCCAAAGAAAAACTTCATCACGTTATTCAGCGGCAACGAAACCAGTGAGACTTGGTTAACGGCTGCAAAAGCCATGAACAAGCCTTGGTCTGAAAAACTGCTGGAAGTTGAAGAAGAAATTCTGCGTTGTCTGCAAAGACTGCGTCAAATTGAAGATGAAACTGGCCTGACAATTGAGCAGGTTAAAGATATCAATCGTCGTATGTCTATCGGTGAAGCGAAAGCGCGCCGTGCGAAAAAAGAGATGGTTGAAGCGAACTTACGTCTGGTTATTTCTATCGCAAAAAAATATACCAACCGCGGTTTGCAATTCCTTGACCTGATCCAAGAAGGTAACATCGGCCTGATGAAAGCCGTTGATAAGTTTGAATATCGCCGTGGTTATAAGTTCTCAACTTATGCGACATGGTGGATCCGTCAGGCTATCACGCGTTCAATCGCCGACCAAGCACGTACTATCCGTATTCCGGTTCATATGATTGAAACCATCAATAAATTGAACCGTATTTCTCGTCAAATGCTGCAAGAAATGGGCCGTGAGCCATCGCCAGAAGAACTGGCTGAACGCATGCTGATGCCAGAAGATAAAATACGTAAAGTTCTGAAGATTGCGAAAGAGCCTATCTCAATGGAAACCCCTATCGGTGATGATGAAGATTCACATTTAGGCGACTTCATTGAAGATACGACTTTAGAGCTGCCTTTAGACTCAGCAACGTCAGAAAGCTTACGCTCTGCAACTCACGAAGTTTTAGCTGGCTTAACAGCGCGTGAAGCGAAAGTCCTGCGTATGCGTTTTGGTATTGACATGAACACTGACCATACTCTTGAAGAAGTTGGTAAGCAGTTTGATGTTACCCGTGAACGTATTCGTCAGATTGAAGCGAAAGCACTACGTAAACTGCGTCACCCTAGCCGCTCAGAAGTTCTGCGCAGCTTCCTTGATGAATAATCATTCATTATTCGGATAGACAAAAACACCTGCCTAGGCAGGTGTTTTTTTATGGGCGCTATTTTATTTGATTATTTTATTTTTCATCATTAAGCATAACGTTGCTATAATCGCCATAGCTCCGCCAAACATCGCCACATTGAACCCCGAAGCAAAAGCAGAACGCGTGAGCTGCTCAACCAACAACGATGGCATCGAGCCAGAATTATGAATCAAATGTTCGATTTCGTGAGAAGACATCGCGCTATTTAGCCTGTCATCATGGAGTAATTGGCTCACAGCACGGTGTGTCATTAACGTACCCAGGAATGCAATCCCTAACGTCATCCCCGTTTGCCTTAACGCGTTCATAATGGCTGAAGCAATGCCCGAATAGGCTTTTTCAACACTCGCCATCACTAAAGCGCCAATTGCGGGTGTCGACATTCCCATTCCTGCCCCTAGAACGAATAATATCAATGCAATGGGTAAATAATGAGTTTTAGAATTAACCTGTGTCAATAACAATGAAGCGCCCGCAATTAAAATAAATCCAACGATCATTAAATGACGTACGCTTAAAAAACGGGATAATTTGCCAAACGAAAATGAAAATATCGCCATCGCAATAAATTCTGGCGCCATACGGATACCCGCTTCAAAAGCACCCCACCCTTGCCCTTTTTGCAAAAATAGCGCAATAAAAAATACGTTACTGTAAGTGGCAAAACCAAGCGCAAAAGAGGCCATATTATATTGAAAGAAATAGGGATTCTTTTTAAAAAGAAAAAACGGTAATAGCGGTTTTTTAACGCATTTTTCTACCCATATAAACGCTAAAACCGCCATGAGGAAAATGATTAATCCTCCCATTGTTAAATAATTTCCCCAACCTTTATCTCCTGCTTCGATTAAGGCGAAAGTTACGCTTCCTAATGCCACAACACTCAATAACTGCCCCAAAGGATCAAACGCGGCCTTATCAGGATCGGCACTTTCATCGATCCCTACGTAGCCTAAAAATAAGGTCAATAAACCGATAGGAATATTAATCAAAAAGATCGTCATCCAATCAAAAGTATCAACCAAAAATCCCCCTAAGATTGGGCCAATAATTAATGAAAGTGCACTCACTGCCGACCAAACCCCAATAATTTTAATGCGTTCAATGTCATTATTAAAAGCTTGGGTAATAATTGAAAGTGCTCCAGGGATCAGCGCTGCGGCGGCTATCCCTTGAATAATACGCCCAATAATTAACATCTGAGAAGACGTCGAAAATGCACAAATGGCTGAACCTAAAGTGAAAATGACAATTCCCATTAGCCATACTTTTTTGCGCCCATAACGGTCACTAATAGGGCCAACAGAAAGGATCAATGCAGATAAGCACAATGCATATGCATCTATAATCCACTGTAACATCGACAAGCTAGCCCCCAGATCTTCGCCAATTGCAGGGAGTGCTACATTCACGATACTGATATCCAATGTTGCCATAAATGTGCCTAAACACACGGCAAGGATCAAAAATAACCGTCTCATTTCATCTACCTCATCTTCGTTTATGGCAACATCATAAAATACGACCGACCGGCGGTCAATTGAAATGAGAATGAATATCATTATTTATAAAGTCAGAGAGTAAAAAATTTCTACTAAAAATAAAAAAACGGCCTAATCAGCCGTTGTTTATTAATGAAGGTGGAAACTAGTTATTCAAAACGGGTGTTTCATGCAGATATTCCCAATAACATTGGTTATCGACAACTCGAATACAGACTGTCGATGTCCTTAATGTTGTGATCCCTTCATTTTCTTGTCGTTCCTGATATTGGATCCAACACCGCTCGCCATCTTCAAATAACGGAGTAACCTCAAATGGCACTGTCAGGAATGAAGGTTTAGCACCGACGTTTTGACTAAAGAGCCCTGCCACTTCTGCTAAGCCAATTCGGTTCCCACCTATGGTGACCATTTTAAAATTTTCAGTAAAACAGGCTAATAATGGAGCGACACTTTTATCACTATTACGCCCCGTAAAAACATCTTCAATTAACACATGTACGTCGATAACACTTTGCAGTGCCTTTTGCATTGAATCACACATTTATTTTTCCTTACTGACTGAAATTAATGAAAATAGCCCAAGAATAGAAGCAATTAAAAAAGTATATTGGTAGTTAGATAGCGGGTTCGAAGATGGCATTAGGCTAAATATTGAAATTAAAACGACAGCACCTACACTGAAAGCGACTTGGCGATTAATATTCCACAGCACACTTCCTTGCAATAAATCTTTATCTTTGAAATCCATCAATGAACTGATTTGGGCTATGTTTGCACTTAATCCGCCCCCCATGCCCATTAATAAATATGCCATCACCAACAAACTTAATTGTGCTGAATTTGATACCCAATAAAGTAAAAATATTCCCAAGCTATGCAATACAATACCGAGTACAAATAAACATTTTTTCCCTATACGAGAATAAAGATGCCCACCAGAAATCATAGAAACAACAGCACCTGCTGCATACAAAATCATAAATAACCCTGTTTGCCCTGCATTAAAGCCCAAATTAATTTGTAAGTTAAAAATGTTGAGCAAATTTACCCCAGTAAAAATGCCGGGCACTGCGTAATAAACAATAAAGGCATTACGCAGATTGCTATTTTTTAATAACTGAAAATTTAAAATAGGTTCGCGGCATTTTTTGGCATAGTTTAGGTAAAAAATAAACACCACAACGGAGCTCAAAAAGCTGGTAAGGGCCAATACAACACTGTGATAATCGTTATATAATGAAAAAGATAATAATAAGCAGAGTAGACTGACACTAACCATGATAAGGCCAAGAATATCTGGTTTTTCCCGTAATACCTGCCCATCATTTTTTATCCAAATCCAAGCAAGACCTGCCGTTAATAAAGAAAATGGGATATTAGAATAAAAAATCCAATGCCAAGATAACGAATCAATAATTAAGCCACCAATTGCAGGTGAAAAAGCAGGTGCTATAAGTGCCACCGTCATAATTAATGTCGATATACGTTGGCGGTCATTATTAGGAAATAATGCAAAAACGAGCGCTTGACCAACAGGAATTAATAACCCACCTGCCATCCCTTGAACAAAACGCCAAAAAATTAAGCTGTAAATAGATTGGCTTGAACCACTTAACCACACTGCTAACGTGAAAAGTAGCATCGAATAACACAGCAATTTTTGATTACCCAGCCGCCCTGCTAGCCACAGGCTAATTGGTATCACTAACACTAACCCTAAAATATATGCATTGGCGACCCAAGCAACCTGCGATTGGCTCGCTGAAAATGACGATGCGATATCAGGCAGCGATATCGCAGACATGAAAATATTAATGCAATCAATGAAAAAACCGAGTAAAAACACAATCGCAATTTTGTACCGATAAGACATAGCAACCCCTCCGGCGAAAAAGAATAAGGACTAGCCCTTTCTTTGTCGATACAAGAGAAGTAAACTCATTGTTTAATAAAACAGAACAATTGATGCCATTATGCAAAAGAATCTTAAAAAAATTATCAGTTTTCTTCAGGTCGTGGATTCAGAGTCTTTCACCAAAGCGGCAGATATTTTAGGGCTAAGTCGCTCTATGGTCAGCGTAGACATAAAGCAATTAGAAACTGAGCTAAATGTGAGCTTATTGACACGAAATACCCGCAGTATTGCCCTAACCGAGGTTGGAAAACATTTTTACGAAGACTTTAAACACATTCAAAACCAAATTGATGAGGCTTTTGAAAAAAGCCAAAATTTAGGCACCAATATTTCAGGCTTATTGCGTTTTTCATCAACGAGTGAATTTGGCCAGCGCTTTATTCTTCCCTTGCTTCCTGAATTTTGCCGCCTTTATCCTAAGTTAAAATTACAATATTCCGTCAATTCATCCCTCGATGATTTAATTACAGAAAAACTTGATGTCTCTATTCGCCTAGGTAATTTAAAAAACTCATCACTTAAAATGAAAAAATTAGGTGATTACGATATTTACTTGGTTGCAAGCCCTGAGTTTGTTCAAAAATATCAAATTAATCAGGTTTCTGACCTTGCCCATGTGCCTTGGGTCAACCATTCCCTGTTAAATTGGCAAGATACACAATATTTTTTGCAAAATGACCGAGGGGATAAATTTAGTTTTCCCTTAATTAAAAGCCAATATGAGTCAAATTCTGCAGCAGTGATCCACCAAATGGTATTAGCCTCTTTAGGCATCACTATTTGCCCTGCTTGGCTGGTGAATGAAGATTTAAACGCAAAACGTTTAGTCCGCGTTCTTCCCGAATACAATTTACCCAAGCAAAATATTCAATTACTTTACCCAAGTACCTCCGCTTTGCCTGCTAAGACGCGTACTTTTATTGATTATTTGGTATCCCGCATGAATTTAGAATAAAAGTTAACTTAAAAGGTTTATTTCTACCTTTTAAGTTAACTAAAATTTTATTTATTTTTACATTATAAATAAATTTACAACGTTACCCAAAACACCCCCTCTGAGCGCAATTGGGTAAATTGCGTTTGGAAATCAGCTAAGTTTTGCTCAGGATTTAATTCGCTGAAAGCCTTAGGGTGTATAAATTTTGCCATCGCTTCAATGGCAAATATGTTCATTGGGCTGTTATAAAAATTGTGGTAAATCGCCATTACGCGCTTTTCTTTTACCGACGTTAATGAAGAGATCCCTTGCCTATCTAATAATACCGCCAGTTGCTTCTGAGCATCTGGTTTGTTTGTCCGGTATCCTAAGCTGACAGCGATTGAACCGCGATTGAAGTTATGCCAATCCGCGCCCGTTAAGAAATAGAATTCTGGGTTTAAAGCAATAATATTCTCAATAGAGCTTTCAGCCCCTTTTGCAGGGAAACTGTCTGCGACAAGGTTATTTCCCCCCGCTAAAGACGCTAAAACACCATAACCTGAACGCCCATAGAGTTGGCAACAATTATCTGTAAATAACCCTGCATTGGCTTCGATTAATACTGAAGGAAATGGCTTCACCAGTTGGGATTCTACCGCGGCCAATTTTTCTTGGTATAGTGCCGCAAACTGAGTTGCTCGTTCTTGCGTGCCTAATAATTCCCCCAATAACAAAATACTTTTTGGAGTATTTTTTACGATATCCATCCGAAAATCGATAAATACCACCTGAATTCCTGCCGCTTCAAGCTGCGGTAAAATTTGGCTATCACGCATCGCGCCATAATTGGCTTTATGCATGATGATAACCTCAGGGGCGAGCTCAATCAGCTTTTCAACTTGTAGCCCTGCTTCACGGGTTTTCTTCAGTGTTGGGATTTTTGCTAACTCAGGTAAAACACTAAAATAGGCCTCTTTTAAATCAGGGGCATACTGCGTTAATGAATCACTCCACCCCGTAATACGGGAAATTCCCGTTTTACCGGCAGCAATATCCACCGATAAAACATCACGGCTATCCACTAAAAATAATTTTTCGACGGGAAGATTAACGGTAACTTCACGGCCTTGCAGGTCAGTGATCACTGTTGGCGTTTTTGCCTGCACCCAGAAGCTCAGTAAGCACAATAACCCTGTGAGAAATAATTTCATGGGATACCCTTTACTTTAAATTTAAATAATTCTAACCCAATAAAGCCACGGTTAAGTGGCTTTGTCATCGACTAAAACGTTAAATTAGAACGTCACACTGTAGTTAAGTGCGAAGGTTCTACCGCGGCCTTTATAGTCATACAGGTTTGGTGCACCGTATTTCGGGCTATATAAACTTTGTGCGCGCTGCCCCCAAATGGTGGAGTAGTTTTTATCCAGTAAGTTTTCAACGGCAAAACTCACTTTACCAACAGGAAGCATATAACTACCTAATAAATCAACGGTATTATAACCATCCAGTTTTTTACCCGCCGCGTCAGTTAGGTTAAATGTTTGCTGGCTTTGTAAGCGTAAGGACCAATCATTCGGCTCCCAGCCTACATAAGCGTTAACTTTCGATGGGCTGGCGAAGTCCACGCTCCATTTTTCCCAGCTACCATTAACTTTGGTTTCCGATTTTTGCAGGTTGAAGTTACTCCCCACGTTCCAGTCGGAATCGTCAAAGAAGTAATCAACAGCACCTTCTACCCCATAAATGCGGCGTTTATCGGTCTTCATGTAAATGGTCATGTCATCTTTATTGATGCCATAGCTTCTATCAGACAAGGAATAATAGGTGGCGACCTGTGTGCGCAGGTTCTCACCTGTATAGCGCCAACCTAACTCAAAGGAGTTAACCTTGATCCCTTTGACTTTAGTATCATTGATATTCACACTTTTCTTTAGGTTCCAGTGGCCATTCGCATCGGGGGTTTTGCCGTAATCACCCGTGCCATAATATTTTGCAATATCAGGAATTTCAAAACCTTGAGAGAAGTTAAACCATGTTTGTTGCTCTTCTGTCAGGTTAACTAATAGCCCTGCATTAAACAGTAAATTGTTATAATCGGTTTTCCCACCAGGTACAGCATCTGCGGATTTACCATTGCCGTTTGCAATCGCTTCTTGCTGCGCATAACCAATAAAATCATCCACTTTATTTTCAGTATATTGATAACGCACGCCACCGCTTAAGGTGAACATCGGCGTGATGTCATAGCTGCTTTGCAAGAATGTCGCCATGTTTGTGGTGGTATAGCTTGGGTAGCGACCAATTTGGAACGCTTTGGTGAGATCCATTCCCCCCGATTCTTTTGCGCGATCCAAATCAAAAAACATTTGGTTTGCACGAAATTGCTCATGCTCCGCATCCACACCATAAGTTAATGTCAATTCATCAAGGGGTTGGCTATTAAATGTCAGCTTAGTACCATAGAAATTGGTTTGTTGGTCAGAGGAACTGATGCTCGAAACTTCTTTCCCCGTCAACGTTGGGAATGGATAAAATTTTTGTGATTCATCACGGTAGTAAACCTGAGCAACAAAATCCTGCCCAAACACATCTGCATTTGAATACTGTAAGTTAAGCAAGTTACGCTCCGTCCCCGGTAAACGGTCTGAGCTTAATTTGCCACTGTTATAGGCCTTTCCATCCCCCTTCACTGCGGAAAAATCTTTGCCTAAATATAGGCCGTGCTTACCATCGGATTCACTTTTATAGTGCTGATAAGTCGCTTGAATCTGTTGTGTTTCATTAATTTTGATGGTGCCTGATGCCATCACATCAAGACGGTCAGAGAATTGTAACCCTGTTTGGGTATTATCAATATTAATCGCGTCGCCTTTGCCATCATACCAACCGCCATAACGTTGATATGCGACAGAAACACGACCATGTGCATTTTCATTACCGCCACTCACTGCGGCTGCGACATTTTCATCGTGATCTTTGCCGTTATTAAAACCCGTTTTTCCACCCAATTGCAGGGAAACTTGTTTTTCTTCTTGGCCTTTTTTCGTCACGATATTAATTAAACCGCCACTACTGCCGCCGCCGTACATTGCCGTCGCACCAGAAATCACTTCAATATGGTTGATATTAAACGGATCAATCGAATCTAGTTGACGACTATCACTGCGTGAAGAGTTAAGACGAACGCCATCTACCATCACTATCATCGAGCGGCCACGCATGTTCATGCCATAGTTAGTACGCCCTTGGCCGCTCACGCTCATTCCTGGAATTAACTGTGATAAAATATCTTTTAACTCTTTCCCACCTTCTGCTTGCTGCTCAATTTCGGCGTTATCTATTACCCATGTGGTTTGTGCCATTTCTGAAACTGATTTATAACCGCGAGTTGCAGAGACCGTAATTTTTTCTTCTTTGTTATCAGCGGCCAATACTGAGGGAGACATAAAGGGGAGTAAGCAAGGGGAGAGAATAAAAAGGTGTTTTATTTTCATTGAGTTAAAACCTTTAAATATAATTATTGATACCATCGTTATCAGTGCCAGAACTAATAACAACACATGATTACATCACAGCTAACTATGTTGCGGAAAAATTATTCGCAATAGTAACTGATAATCATGTTAGATATAAGAATTATTATCATTACAATGATGAATTGAAAGGTTATTTGTATTAGGTATCGTTTTAAGCGCATCCTTGCGCGTATGAATGTGTCTTCCTTATTTCACGCTGGCCACTGCAATATAGTTGAGTTTCCCACGATTTTGTCGGAAATGACGGAACATGCGTAAAAACTGCGGGCGGTTTTCTTTTTTTAATGCATTACGAATAATTTTCATGGTGCCCAATAGACCTTCATCATAAATCAACCCTTTTGGCGATAATAAGGTCATCGGCCCTGTACTGGACATCACATGTTGAAAGCCTGCTTGCTTAAATAAATCAATCCATTGCGCTTGAGGTAGCGGCTGAGCCTTAACATGAATAGCTTGATGCATTTGTGATGCAATATCTTGCGGGTTGTCTGCATCTTTAAATGCAATATCGTGGGTTAATAGGCAACCACCCGGTTTCAGTACGCGGTAATATTCCTGTAATAACTTCGCTTTAGCTTTATCGCCATACATCGTGAGCATCGCTTCGTTAATTACCACATCAAAGCTGTTATCTGCAAAAGGCAGTTTTGAAGCATCTGCCATTTTAATCGTAATTAAATCGCTTAAACCGTGCTGTGCCACATTCTTTTTCGCTTTCTCCAGTGCCTGTTTATCCATATCAATACCCGTGATATGGCAGCGAAATTGTGAAGCAATTTCGATTGCAGTCGTCCCCATATTACAGGCAATTTCAAGCACTTGACTGTCTTTATGTAAGCCTGATTGGTTCAATAACCACTGAGTCGCAATTTTTCCACCGGGGCGTAAGCGTTTTTTTCCAAGGCGAGCTAAAAATTTGTGCCCCGCTTCGTGTGCTGTAAATGATTGATCCATACATTACCTCCGAGCTAATGGGTGCACTCATGACTTGGTTCACGTAACATCACCAGTAGCATTTTGGCAGGCTCTAGTGCATCAACGGCATGGGGAATATTAGCTGGCATTCGCACAATTTCACCCAGTTTAGCCGTCACAGGCTTACCATCAATAGTGAGCAACAGGCTTCCCTCCGCTACCATCACAATGGCGTCAAAAGGGGCACTGTGTTCAGACAGCGCCTGTCCTTTATCAAAGGCAAATAATGTGATGTTTCCGCCCCCATTTTTAGCAAGCACTCGGCTGGCAATACCTTGTTCGGTATAGTTAATTAATGTGCTGATATTCAGCGCTTCAGCTGGCGTAATGGTGTTATCGCTCATAATTTAATATTCCTTAATTCGATGAGTTTAATGTATTAATTCAAAAATTATCTAAACAGAGGTATGACCCCTTGTGTTTGGCGGCTTTGTTCACAAATTGGCGTAATAGCGACAGGCAACTGGTAAAGCTGTGCAAGGTTTTCTTCGGTTAACGTTTGTTGTGAATTGCCAAATAAATAGTGCCCCTCGTTAAACAATAACAACGAGTGATCAGCGATATGCAGCGCATGCTGCGGGTAATGGCTGGTAAATAACACGGTGATTTCCCGTTGTTGAGCTAAATTCTGCAGTACGCTGAGTACGTTGTCTTGGTTGGCTAAGTCGAGTGCAGAGGTCGGTTCATCAAGCACTAAAATTTGCGGCTCACTTGCTAATGCTCTGGCAATCATGACCATTTGCTTCTCGCCACCACTGAGTCGGTTAAAGGGTTGATCAGCAAAACGATTTAAACCTAAGTAATCCAAACATTGCGCCACAATTTGCTGGTCTTTTTTACTGGGAGAAGCATACCAAGGCAGATGGCGAATACGCCCTAAGCTCACCATCGTACGAACAGAATAGTGAAACAGCGAGCCACTAAGCTGTGGCACATAAGCCACAGGGGCATTTAACGAGACTTGTCCTTTTGACCCTTTTTGTAACCCCAGCAATAACCGTAATAAGGTAGTTTTCCCTCTCCCATTAGGTCCTAAAATAGCGCCGATGCTGCCTTTCGGTTGCCTGAAACTTAAGTCAGTGAATAACTGGCGCTGGCCGATTGAAAAATTAAGCTGTTCTACATGGATCATAAGTCAGCCACCTTTTTATTCAGCGTGTGAATTAGAAGCGTAAAAATAGGTGCGCCAATCAATGCAGTGATAACACTGAGAGGGATTTCTGCATTCGTGATACTGCGCGCAAAGGTATCAACAGCAATCATATAAATTCCACCAATCACGGCGCTGGCAGGGAGTAAAATGCGGTGATCATGCCCGACAACAATACGCGCAATATGTGGCACAATTAACCCGACCCAACCAATCGTGCCTGATACCGCCACCGTGGCGCTGGTAATCAATGTGACGCTAAGCAACACCGCCCAACGTGTCCGATTAATTTTCATCCCTAGCGCCTGCGCATTTTCCTCCCCTAGAGACAACACATTGATGCGAAAACGTAAGGCAAAAATCACCAATACCGAGGCTAAAACAACAGGAAAAACAATGGATAGCTTTAAATAGGATGCGCTGGCAAAACTGCCCATCAACCAAAATACAATGGTTTGCAGTGTATTATTTGGATCAGCAAAATAGGTAATCAACGAAATCAGGGCAGCAAAAAAGGCATTAATAATCACCCCAGCGAGGATCAGCATCAGCAACTGGCTTCCTTGACGATTCAATCCCAGTAGGAAAACAAAAATAATCGCGACTAGCCCACCAATAAAAGCAAATGAGATAGTTATTAGTAATGACGAAAATAATAAAATGGCTAAGGCGCCACCCAATGCAGCACCGGAGGAAACACCTATAATTTGTGGCCCCACTAATGGGTTACGGAAAATCCCTTGCAACGCAGCTCCTGATACAGCAAGTCCAGCGCCAGCAATCCCCGCAATTAACACGCGTGGCAAACGTACGTTCAGCACCACATTTTGTTCGGTACGACTATAGCTCAGCCCCACGTCATTCCCGACCGTCGCATCATAGAGAATATGAAATACTGAAGAAAACGAGACAGGATAGCGCCCGAAACTTAGCGCCAATAGCAGCGTAAACAATAAGCCAACAGTGAAGATTACCCAAAGCAGGCTCGACTTATGCATTCGGTTTCCCCATTAATTGCAGGTAATGCTGGCTATTTTTGTTCAGTTCAATTTGCAATATGCCATCAATTTCCGCTTCCGTGACGTCATACCCATAAAGCTGTTGGTAACGCTGGTGAATTTCTTCTCGCAAAGGAATATTGCTAGTTTCTGGATGAAATACCATGGATAACCATTGCCAATATAATGGCGTTTCTTGGTTGGGCGCATCCCAAATAAACCCACCAATGGGCAACTTGTATACTCGTTGATTTTTAACCGCAGCAACATCACTCAGCATGGGATTACGGTACACATCCGCAGGGGCTAAACCCTCTTCGAAATTACCCAGTAAAATAATATCGGGATCCCACAGTAAGATTTGCTCAATATTTAGCGTTCTTGGCCCAGTTAAATCACGATTTAAGCTCAGCCCACCAGCTAATGCAAAATCCGCATTATTGTGTGATGTCGAACCAAATGTTTGAATACTTTGATTAAAGTGAGAAAGGTAAAGGACTTTAGGTTGCTCTGATTCAGGGATTTTTGCCGTCGTGACAGAAAGAGCCTCCACCACCTGTTGGCGCCATTGGATCATCTGACTGGCTTTTTCATTATGGCCCAATGTTTTTCCCATCAAGCGGATCCACTCTTGCGTATAGCTTTCCTGCCCATAGCCAAGTGTTGCAACGGTTAGCCCTGCATCACGCATTGGAGAAATAATGTCATCACCACGATGCCCCCATTGCCACACTAGATCAGGCTCAACATTCAGCAATGCTTCAATATTAGGGGTGAAATTATTCCCTACAACATTGGAATTAACCTGCAACACAGAGGGGAACATTTTTCCGAGCATCCCTTCCCTCGCGGCAACTTTCGCAAAAGGGTGCATCCCCACAAGTTTTTCACTACTTTCATCCATGCCCACAAGCATGGAGGCCGCTGGGATTGGGATCACCACAATACGTTTAGCGGGAGCGGAAAGGTGAATGTCATCACCCGACATATCCGTAAAATCAACCGCTTGAGATGCACTCACATTCGCTGTCATCCCCAAAGTACACACTGCAGCAGCAATTTTAAAAACATTATTTATCATAGGGTTATTTAAGTCTCCACCAATAACTTAATTGATAATGTGTATGATTATCATTTATACTCAAGCTATTCTAAGGTGCCCGAAGAGGATGACCTATGACATTTGTCAAAAACGTTTTTCCCTACACTCAATCTATCGACGCGCTAAAGCAGTGCCCATTATTTGTGGGCATTGAAGAAAAAAACTTGGCGTTATTACTTGAAAATTGTGGTTATATTCAATTTAAAAGTGGTGAAATAGTAAACCATGAGGGTGACCCTTTTAAGCACTGTCCCTTAATGATTAACGGTCAAATGGAGGTGTATCGCCATACTTATTTAGGTGAAGAGAAAATTTTTGGTTTGTTTGCAGAAGGTGAAATTGTCGCCATTGCCGCGGTATTTATGCCTCATAACCGTTATCCAATGAGCTTACGAGCAAAAACAGAGGGTGATGCATTGCTCCTTGATAAACGAGATATATTGCGCCTTTGTCACGCTTGTCCACAGATTATGGAAAAATTACTCATGCGCTTTAGTGCTAAGCTGTATGAAAACATTAACCACATCGATTGGCTGACATCAAGTTCCGCAGAGCAACGGCTTGCCGCTTATATTATTGATTTAAAAAACAAACAACTTACCTCTAATATTATTTTGCCATTATCCCGCGGGCAGTTAGCCGCAAAATTGGGGATGCGTTATGAAACCTTGAGCCGATTAGTTTCAGGTTGGCGTCAAAAAGGGTTTATTAACATCGAAAAAGACACTGTGCATATTTATAACGAAAATTATCTGACCCAACTTTCTATTTCTGCACAGCGCCCCTTTTAGCCCTAGGGGCTGTTTATCTTTGATAGTCAATTTTTATTCGAATTAAAGCCATTTTAGGCAAGGCGAGAGGTTCGCCGCCTAGTCAACTAGGCAAGCGCCTCTTAACGCAGCATTAAATGAGTGAAACGCGCTTTAATCGAACCCGTAGGGCAGCATTTAAGTACTAATCTTAACTCAAATAATAAGCCAGCTTGATTGACACATTTATCTATTTTTGAATTGTTTTTTGACCTATTTTAGCTGTAAAAATCAGTAGCAAAGATAAACAGCCCCTCGTACATTACCGTTAAATAATACGCCAATTATTGATTAGAAGTTAAAGGTCACTCCCCCGTTCACATTAAAGCCCATACCGGGGAATAATGTACTGTCTTTGGCGGTTACGGTTTGGTTAGCCACTGACGTCGTTGCATAACGTTCATCCGTTAAGTTATCCATCGATAAATATACTGACCATTGGTCTGTCGGTTTATAACTGCCTTTTACCCCTAATACGGCATAATGTTTACGTTTTTGAATATCAAGGTTATTTTGGTGATCAACGGCCATATCCGTTGGAGCCCAATGAATATTGGGCCCGAAGCTCCAATCTCCTAGTTCATACAGCACCTCAGCCGCCACAATGTTACGTGGAATACCAGCGATGTAATTCCCCTTGTACTCACCGCCCATAAAGCGAAAATCATTGTATGTCCAAGAAACACGATAATTTACATCCCCAGACCCCGCACTAATTCGCCCTGCAAGCCCAGCTTCTAACCCTTGATGGCGAGTTTTTGCACCATAATTAAAGACCCCAACGACGGTGCCTGCACTATCATACGTCGTGATGTATTCATCTTTAATTTGACTGCGATATAGCGCAAGGTTCCATTTAAGTCCCTCAGTCACTTCACCTTCCCCGCCAATTTCATAGGTAATGGCTTTTTGCGGGGAAAGTTTGGTGAGTTTGCCATCACTTGAATTGATAATTTCCCAAAACGTAGCGGGTTCTTCGCTTGAGCTGATATTGGCAAAATAACGTTGGCTTTCTGTTGGCCGCCAAATAACCCCTGCTTTCGGTGTCCAAAACGTCCAATTTTGATCTAATGATAGGGAGCTTTGACGTTTTTCCACATCACGACGTGCGTGAGTCGCTTTCACATCAAAGTTCACAGTGACGGTTGGTGTGACATGCAGGTCAACGCCCACGCTGCCATACACGTTCTCAGCTCGCCCATCATATTTACCGATTTTTTTCTTATCTGCGGGCGTGCCTTTGCGGTTTTGCATTAATTCTGTTTGCAATGTCATTTGATCCCACGCCACTGCGGTGCGATAGGTCACAGGCTCGGTTTCAATGTTATAAGTCAGCTGTAATCCTTCACTGTGGCTGCGGCTAAAGCGGTAGTATGCGGGCGTCGTGAAATTATCATGAGTGCGAATATGCCATAGCCCTGCACCAATCGCTTGGTTGCCAACCTGCCAATCAGAGCGGTTTGCGACACGAAATTGCTCCACATTGCGGTGCGGGTCGCGTAGCCATACCATTGGATAAACATCCGTTGGGTTATTGTTCAATACCTCTTCAGAGACTGGCCCCGCGACATCAAAACGTAAATCGGTCCAATTTAACCAAGTACGATTTTCAAAATTATCTGTGACATAGCCGAAATTGCTACGCAATGTTTTCCGTTGAGAAGCCGAATGTTTGCGGTAACCATCAAAATGGTCATAGGTGAAATTTACCCGCCCATCAAATACCCCGTCATCAGAAACGCCACCGAACGCAGTTTGTAACCCTTCACGGCCATGGGAGCCATACTCATAGCGCAACCGCCCTTGTTCATTTCGCCCTGTATAAGACAACACATCGAGCTCACCACCGAGACTGTTACTTTGTGGATTCAAGCTATTTGCCCCACGCCGAACGCTTACCATTCGTGCATCGCGCATTTCTAAGGTACTAATATGAAAGCTGCCATCGGCATCCGTTGCGGGCAAGCCATCTTGCAATAATAAAACCCCTCGCGCTAATGGCGCACTCTGCACCCCAGACCCCCGAATATTTAGACGAGGTTGGTCAATCCCCCCAAAAAAGTTTTGGATAACCAGCCCTGGTTGGTAATCCAGTGCATCTTGTAATGTGGCAAGGCGCGTATCTTTTTCAATCACAACTAAGTTCGTACCACCCGCCACTTTTTCGAGTTTTTCTTTTTCTTGTTGCTCCGTCGGTGTTAAACGGCTCTGCCCTGACGCTGAGGTGACAACCAGTGTATCGTGCGCCGTTGATTCAGGCGCAGCTACAGCAAGCGTTAAAGGCCCTAATCCCAAAATCAGTGTGATGCAATGAGCCAATTTATGCCGTTTTAGTGGATAAGACATATATTCACCTTATTAATAGTAATGGTTATCATTTTCATTTGAACGTATAAAATAGGTGAAAAAAAACTGTTTCCCTATGACATTTGTCAAAAACTAAAATAAATTGAGTTTCATTCAAAATATAAATATCAAATTATATTAAATTCAATACAATTATTAATATTGCTATCGTTTTTATTTCTCTTTTAAATATCATTTCAATTTTGAAAATTCTATTAATTATAGAATAAACATTTAATAAACCATTTAATAAAAAGAGAAACCATGAATATTAAAATTTTTAAATTTATAGATACAAATAACAATGGAATATTCATTGAATTTAATAATAAACAAAAAAAATCATTAGGAATTAATTTAATTTTAAATGATGAAATAATAGAAAAAGTAACGACCACCAATGAAAATCATTTATTTTTCATCGATAAATCAGGAAGCTATCGAGTTGAAATCAATCAGGAGTTGGAGAGCACAGCGAACATTCAATCAAAAGAAGTTTATTTCCACATTAATGAAGATGAAAAAAAATACGAAATAAAACCTGCAGTTAAAACAAAAACTATCAATCGAAAAATAACGGGGATATCTCACTACTTTTTAGATGTGAAAATCAAAAAAAACCATCAAGACCAAATAAAACAAGATTTAGCTTTTTATTCAGAACTCCCCAACTTAACGTTAAAACATAGCGCTATTCATGATGTGTTAAACCACTATGATTATTTTACTTTCCATGGTGAAAGCCACTTCGATACTTTAGTGGAACTCGCAGAGCAAATAGAACGTCTTGATTATGTCGATTATTGTAGCGTCAGCCCGGATACTACAGGGTACATAGCCCCAAAATTGCCTTTAAACCCTGAGCCCGTTAATGAGATTGAAATCAGTACAGCTAACGACTTTATCACTCCTGATTTTACGGTGATGCAAACTTACCTTGATGCACCAAAAGGGATGAACATCCGTGATGCTTGGGCGAAAAATATTAATGGCTCATCAGCCGTCGTTCGTCACTTAGATTTTGGTGTCTACCGCAACCATGAGGATTTAATCAACTCAAATATCGTTGTCGTCAATAGCCGCCCAGAAAGTGAAGATTGCAACCACGGTACGGCATCAACAGGTTGTATCGTAGCAACTCACAATGAATTTGGTGTGACTGGTATTGCCCATAGCTGCCAGTTTTATTTCTATGACACTGGCGACCTTGATTTGCTCACTGAGCATGCTCAGCCCGGGGATATTGTCAGCCTAGATATACAATTTGATTTTGGTGGAAAATTAGTTCCTGCTACCGCAGTACGTGGCTGGTGGGAACGTATAAAAATCATGGTTGATAAAGGTGCAACCGTGATCCTAGCAGCAGGAAATGGCGGGTTAGATTTAAGCAAGCCAGATGTGATGGAAGATTTCGGTGATAGCGGCAGTATTTTAGTGGGTGCTTGTAATTACCAAAGTGGGACTCGTGCGTATTTCTCAAACTATAACAGAGAGATAGCCTTTATTAACTCATGGGGAGATTGGAGCGTTACCACGACGGGTTATGGTTCTTTACAAAAATTACCAGGGGATAACCGCAATTATTCACGTGATTATTCAGGCACATCAAGCGCAACGCCGTTATGTTCTGGTGCATTAGCGTTAATTCAAGATTACGCAAAAAAACAAGGGGCGATTTTATCTCCGTGGCAAATGCGCACAGTAACTCGTGCATCAAATTATACTGAGGGTGTGCCATACGGTATTGGTTATCGCCCAAATGTCGATTATTTGTTGGATGTCGTTGATAGCATCATCCGTAAGTCAGACTTACCCAAAAGTGCATAATATTCATGTTCTCAAGCCGTCACCTATCATGTGACGGTATTTCCCCCTTCAAGGGTTAAGACTGACGTGCATACCTTTTCAAGCAACGCCTTGTTATGACTAAAAATAATCATTCCTAAAGGGCGTTCTTCTGAAAGTTGAATTAACAACTGCCAAATTTCTTTTTGTAAGTGCGCATCTAATTGCGCAGTCACTTCATCGGCAATTAAAATTTGTGTTCGCGGGTCAAGAGCCCGTAATAATGCAATCCGTGCTAGCTCCCCCCCTGATAACTCATTAGGCCGCCGCTCTAACCATTGTGGTTTGATGGAAAAACGCTCAAGCCAGTCTGCGTCAGGTTGCCATGCATCACGTAAACTCGCCCCTACTGTACGATACGGGTTAAAACTTTTTTCTGGGTGCTGAGGGACCAACTGGATTGGGCAATAACCTTGCTTAAAAAGTGGCTTTCCAGCAAATAAAATCGAACCGCCAGAAGGTGCTTGCCACTGTGCTAAAACACGACCCAGCGTTGTTTTACCGAAACCGCTTGGCGCAGAAATACCAAGGCGTTCATTGGGTGCAAGGGAAAAACTAAAGTTCTGCCAAAGGGCTTTCCCCCCTTGATCAATGCTCAGGTTTTTAACCGTTAAAATGGGTTCAATATCCATCATTTCATTGCCATAAATTGATGTTCTGGCAGCGCATTCCACAAGGATTGTAGCCATTTCCCCCCACCGCCTTGTTTTAAGGTTTGGCTACTTAACACATCCTCTAGCGCCCCATTGCGTAGCAACGCAATACGGTCAGCAAAACGCACTGCCATGGACAAATCATGGGTCACCCATAAAATGCCTCGCCCATCACGGCAAAGGGACTTCATATTTTCAAGCAATTGCAACGCATGTTCATCATCCAACCAAGACGAAATTTCATCTGCGAGGATAAATTGTGCACGGGACAACGTTGCACTGCTTGCCAATACCCGTTTAGCCATCCCTCCGGATAACTGGCTTGGGTAGCTATTCACCAAACTTTCTTGCAAGTTATATTGCTGAAGATGGCGTGCCACATCGTGCATTTTAATGTGTTGACCACTCAGTACTGCCGCCCGTTCAAGTTGGGGGCCAATTTGAATCAAGGGATTCAGTGCGCTAACGCCTTGAGGAATATAGCACAAGGAATTACCACGGTGCTGAGGCTTGTTTTTCTCCGTCAATGCGCTTCCATTCAAACTGATGTTGCCTTGGCAACGCATATTATCCGGTAGTAGGCCAAGAACGCTTTGTAATAACAGGCTTTTCCCTTCACCGCTTCCACCAACCAGTGCCACCATTTCCCCCGGTTGAATATCGAGGGTAATATCTTGCAGTAATGGCGACCATTGCTTACGGCCTAACCAGCGAAATTTTGCGACATCGATAGTCAGCTTATCTAAGCTCAACATGTTGCCCCCTTCAGCCATAGCTGCGCCGCGGCTTTTGCAAACTGGTCAAATAACAACACTAACCCCATCAAAGCAACTCCGGGAAATACCACCAGCCACCACGCCCCTGTACTGAGATAACGTAATGCATCTGACAATAAAATACCCAGCGAAGGTTCATGGGGTGATAACCCAAAGCCAAGGAAACTCAGTGCCGCACTATGAAGTACCGCATGTGGGAACATCAACAACGTGCCGACCATCCATTGTGGTAAGATCATCGGTAAATAATGGTAACGCCAACGGTAAACTGCGCTATTGCCAATGCGTTGGGATAGCATGATATAATCCGCTTGCTTCACTCGCAGTAACTCGGAACGTAAAATCAGGGTAAGCTTAGGCCAGTGCGTAAGGGCAACTGCCCAAATCACGCCCATTTTTCCACCGCCCAAAGTAAAGCAAATCAGCACTAGCAACAAAAGATGCGGCAATGCTAATAATGCATCAATCACACCACGCACCGCGTAATCCATCACCTTACTCACAGAAGACAATCCAGCCATCACCAAGGCAATAAACCCACTTGATACCGCCGCAATCAAACCAATTTGTAAGCTGGTCGCGACACCTTGGAATGTTCTTTCGAAGAGGTCACGGCCTAAATTGTCTGTACCGAATAAGTGTGCCCAAGAAGGGGATAACCGCCTATCCAACAGGTTCATTTCAATGTCGGTTGACGACAACCACACGGCATAACTCGCTAAAATAACCAATAAAGTTAGCGAAATAATTAATTTAAATAGCGCTCGATTTGGGTTGTAGGTCATGCGTCTCTCATCACTCCCTTGTTCACTTTTTTCAATAAGATATCGGCAACCGTATTACTGAAAAAAATCAAAGTGGCACACAACATTACAATCCCCATCAACAAAGGGATATCGCCTCGCAAACCTGCATCGATGGTCGCTTGCCCCAACCCCGGATACGCAAACACTTTCTCTGCAAGAAGCGCCCCACTGAGTAACTCCCCCACGGAAGCGAACTGCAAGCAAATTGCAGGGGTGATAGCATGTTTAAGCACATGAAAACCTATCATTGACCAACCTTTATCCCCTTGCGCTTGAGCGTAATGAATAAACTCGCTGTTCATCACTTCCATCACTTTTGCTCGGGTATGCAGAGCAATATTCCCCACACCCAGCATTCCTAATGCAATTACAGGCAAAACAAGGTGATGGAGTTTTTGGCCAAATGTCGCCGTTTCTTCATCTAAGCCAATGGGCCATGCGCAGCAAATCGGCGCCCACTGCAATGACACAGCAAACAACGAAAGTAGCAGTAACCCCACCCAAAACACAGGGATAGACGCTAAAAGGTAGCTGAGCATTGAAATCAGTTTATCTGGCCAGCGATTAAGATATCGCCCCGCCACTAAACCTAAAGCAAAACCAACGATACCTGAAAAAAGCCAAGCGCAGATAAGCAACGCTAACGAGGGAATAAGGCGATCCGCTATCACTTGCACAACGGGGGTGTTGTACAACATGGAATAGCCCATATCCCCTTGTAACATTTGAGAAAACCAGCGCCAAAATTGCACCCATAGCGGCTGGTCAAGCCCCCAACGAGCTGCAATTAAAGCATATTGCTCGGGGGGGACATGCAATAAATCATTACCAATGTAGGCTTTTATTGGGTCGATAGGCGAATAACTTAGCAGGATAAAGATACCCGCCGCCGTCACGGTCAATAAACAGATAAAACGCAATAAAAGCCCGAGAGTGGTTCGCATTACTGGCAAGTCCATGCCCATTCATCAACGTTATTTAACACTGACCAAGAACCATGAATTTCAGGCGCACTGGTACCTAAATCCACGCAATTATTCAGTAAATAAATATGTTGTAAGTTCATCAACCAAGCCCAAGCAGCATCACCTTTAATGCCCACACCCGTTGTGCCATTCCAGTCCACTTTTTGCCATAATGGAATAGCCGCATTTTGGTCTGGCTGGCGCAGTGCTTCTTCGATTAACTCATCAACCGCCGCATTTTTATAGTAACCAGGGTTATAGAAACCGACACCTGCAGCTTTACTACCGTAGTTATGAACGATTTCCATTGGGTCTAAGCTGCCCCAACCAAACAAGGTTGGGTTGGCGTGCATATTGCGTTCAACGGTTTCCCAACTGCCTGATTTTAAATCCATCTCAATGCCTATAGGTTTTAAACTTGAGCGGATAGCTTGGGCTAAATCACGGCGCGTGGTGTCACCGCTGGCATACCAGAGCGTCAGTTTTGCCACTTTCCCTTCTTTTTCACGCAAGCCATCTTTATTCAGCTTCCAACCCGCCTCTTCTAAGATGGCTTTGGCTTTTTCCGTGTCACCATCTTTAAAGGCTGAATCAGGGCTATTCCACGGTAACCCTGCCACACCGGTATAAGCAGGAACAGCAAAACCTTCGAGGACAGACTCAGACAATAATTTACGGTCGAAGGCGTAGTTAATCGCCTTACGCACCGCAACATCGGAGGTAATATCATTCCCGACAGGATTACCCTGCGCATCTTTTCCACCTGCGGGTGGAATTGGGAACGAAATACCGCGGTTTTCCACGCTATAACGCTCTACCAGTTTCATATTTTTGACATTATTGGCATTGGCAGCCACCGCAGCGGGAATACGGACAATTTCCAGTTGGTTACTTTGTGCCGCAGCAAATGCCGCATCTTCATCAAGGAAGACGAAAACCATTTTGTTGAAATCATTTTTTGGCCCAGCGTAATACGGGTTTTGCTCAACAATTAATTGCTGCCCCGGCTGGAAAGCTACTAAGCGGTATGGGCCCGCACCAATTGGGTTATGTGCATAAGTTTTTGCATCGTATTTATCGGCGCAGACAATCCCAAGGGAGCCTAATACATTGATAAAAGTACTTTGCGGGGAAGATAAGGTAATTTTGACGGTTAATGGGTCAATTTCCTCTGCTTTTGCAAAATTGCCCATGTCCACTTTGCCTCCACTCGCGGCGGCATTATTGTAGGTGAATACCACATCTTTTGCGGTTAATGGTGAACCATCTGAAAATTTTAAGCCTTTTTTTAGCGTTAATGTCCACTCTTTCCCATCGGCATTGTGTTGGTAGTTTTCCAGCATATAGCTGTGCCATGAAAGGTCGGCTTTTTGTTTGAGTAATGGGCTATGTAACAGAAGGTAGCTGCCGTGACTCCATCCTAACATCGGGTCAAAACCTTCGGTCGGTTCTGCGCCAATGGCTAAACGTAATGTTTGTGAATGTGCAGGTTCTGCGGCGTGTGATGGTAGCGTCAGCCCCATTAAACACATAGCCGCAACGATATTTTTAATCATACATCCCTCGATAGTTTGGTTTTATTTTTATCACTAAATAAAAATGAAACATCATCAGGCAGTTAATGATATGGGTGACCATTAATTGCCGCTATAGGTGAGATATTCACTGTGCGTAGAGTAGCAATGTTTAGTTATATTAAATTTTAAACCACGCTTTCTACGTTCTATATCAATAGAACTTCTAATTTAATGAATAATTCGCAAAAACTCTGCCTATCTTTGATTTACCTTAATAAATCAAAACGTAAATTTTACGCTTCCACGTCTTTATCAAATTCAATGGGCGCGGAATTTAACGATAAATCGGTAATAAAAGACGAGTCATTAGACTGCCTTGATTGCAACCGAAATTGCGATGGTGTCATGGCGTATTTTTTCTTAAAGACATCGCAAAAATAGGCATTACTACCAAACCCACAACGATGACTAATTTGAAATACAGAATAATTTGAGAAAGTTAAATAATTTAGCGCCATGCCCATTCGCACATCCAATAATAATTGGCGGAATGATACCCCTTCTCGATTAAGGTGCCTGCGCAACGTCGATGGAGTGGTGAATAATGCCTTCGCCACATCCTCTAAATGCCATTTTTTCTGCGGCTCTTGAGTTATTAAATGGGTGATAGCTTGGTTTTTCGGCTCATCATAATTAAAGCGAAAAATATTGAGAATATCGACGCCCGCTTGGTATATCGCCAGTAAAATAAAGTACAGGCTTTGCTTCATTAACAACGCTTCTTGGGATTGGCTCTGTTTTTTTAATGGCAAACATTGTTTGAGCAAACTGAAATTATCACTAACCGTTTCAGGGGTGAATACCTGAAAAGCAGGCACATGACTCGTCAACGGTGCGCCTGACTTCATTAAAGTCTTTAATAATAAAAAGACAGATTCTAACTCTGAGTCTGTAATCGACAGTGTATGCAACTCAATCGATTGATTAGAACCGCACTCAATATTACAAGAAACTTGGCTGTATTTTGGAATAATAAATGTCAAATTAGACTGCACATCAATGGATTGGCCATTAATCACCACATTTCCTTTCGCCCCTTGCAGCATGGCTATCATCGCGCTTTCAATATAAAACGCTTTTAACACCATTTGGCTTGATGAAAGAAAATATTTATATTCCATAATCTCAATAAACTTTGGTCAAAGTCAGAAATCACCTGCTAGAAAAAGCAGGTTAATAAGCAGATAGTAATACCGTCATTCGGATAAATAGCAAATAATTACGCTAGTTGATGGCTTCCGCTACCTTGCTAGAATGCGGCTCAAAATATAGTCCTGTTAGGCTAAAATCGCAATATAGAGATCCGCTCATTTTTTACTGTTATTTTACGTATTGTGAGTTTTTCTAAATAAATTGCTATTTAATTGAAAGGTAATTTTCGATATAAGGTGTAAAATCGCGCGGCAGATGAATGCGAGCCTATAACGCATCATTATAGATAATTATTTTTTCGTGTTCATTCACATCCTACCCTACTTGCATTAGCTTATACTGCCTAGAGCCCAACCATTCGGTGAGGGGTATAACTATACATGTTCGCGTATTGTTCATTGCCTGATTTGCAGGAGAAAGTATGTCTGAGTTTTCAGGATCAGGTTGGTTAGCTGAGATTTTTTTACGCTATGAACTCAAACGGGGTGCAACACGCCTGACCGATAAACAACATATCGGCCCTTTAATGGTGCAAAGGCCATTTTACCCCGAGCAAGGGGTTGCCCACACCTATTTACTCCATCCCCCTGGTGGTGTGGTCGGTGGAGATAAGCTCCTGATTAACATTGACGTGCAGCCACACGCTCATTCGCTGCTGACCACCCCGGGTGCGACCAAATTTTATCGCAGCGCAGGTGGTGTTGCCCGTCAAGTACAGAATTTAACCGTTGCCGCTGATGGTTTTTTAGAGTGGCTACCGCAGGAAAATATTTTTTTCCCTGATGCGCAGGTTCGGCTCGAAACCCATATCCACGTCGCCGCGTCATCAAAATTTATCGGTTGGGAAATGCAATGTTTAGGCCGCCCTGTTTTAGGGGAATGGTTTGAAAATGGTGATGTGCGTGGGCGTTTTAATTTTTACATTGACGATACCCTCACGCTGACTGAATCCCTGTTTATCGATGGCACACAAAAACAGTCTGCCGTCATGCGTGAATATCCCATGATGGGGTCGATGTACATTTACCCTGCCAGTGATGAATTAAAAGAAAAAACCCAACAGCATTTAAGTGATTTTTTATCCCCAACGGATAGCCCTATTGAGTATGGATTAACGGATGTAGATGGCATTTTAGTTTTGCGATTATTAGGCACGCAAACTGAGCCAATGATGGCGTGTTTTGCCCATATTTGGCAAACCACGCGGCAGTATTGGCTAGGTTATTGCCCAGAACCTCCCCGTATTTGGGCAACATAAATTTTTCGTTTTAGGAGCAAAAATGGAACTCACCCCAAGAGAAAAAGATAAGTTATTGCTTTTTACCGCAGGCCTTGTCGCTGAGAGGCGCTTAGCCCGTGGGTTAAAACTGAATTACCCTGAAGCCGTTGCCCTAATAAGCTGCGCCATTATGGAAGGCGCGCGTGACGGCAAAACAGTTGCTCAACTGATGAGTGAAGGCAGAACGGTGCTCAGTGCAGACCAAGTCATGGAAGGCGTACCTGAAATGATCAAAGACATTCAAGTGGAATGCACATTCCCTGACGGCACAAAACTTGTGTCCATTCACGACCCAATTGTATAGGTGGCAATATGATCCCCGGTGAAATTAAAGTGAATCAGGCTTTAGGCGACATCGAGCTGAACGCGGGTCGTGAAACCAAAACCATTCAAGTGGCAAATCATGGTGATAGACCGATTCAAGTCGGCTCCCATTACCATTTTTATGAAGTGAATGACTTCCTGAAATTTGAACGAGACGGCACGCTGGGTTTTCGTTTAAACATCCCTGCGGGCATGGCTGTGCGTTTTGAACCTGGTCAAAGCCGCACGGTGGAGCTGGTGGCATTTAGCGGTAAACGAGAAATTTACGGCTTCCATGGCAAAGTCATGGGTAAATTAGAGAGTGAGAAATAACCATGAAAACCATCTCACGACAAGCGTATGCGGATATGTTTGGCCCAACCCAAGGCGACCGTGTGCGTTTAGCGGATACAGAACTGTTTTTAGAAATTGAAAAAGATTTCACCACCTACGGTGAAGAGGTCAAATTTGGTGGCGGTAAAGTCATTCGTGATGGCATGGGGCAAAGCCAAGTCACTAGCGATAAATGTGTCGATGTGCTGATCACCAACGCCATTATTTTAGACCACTGGGGCATTGTTAAAGCGGATATCGGCATCAAAAATGGCCGTATTGCCGGTATTGGTAAAGCGGGTAATCCTGATGTACAGCCGAATGTAGATATCGTGGTTGGCCCGGGTACAGAAGTGGTCGCGGGTGAAGGCAAAATTGTCACCGCAGGTGGCGTCGATACCCACATTCACTTTATTTGCCCGCAGCAAGCCGAAGAAGGTTTGGTTTCTGGTGTCACCACCTTTATTGGTGGCGGAACAGGCCCTGTCGCAGGCACTAACGCCACGACGGTCACTCCGGGGATTTGGAATATGTACCGCATGTTAGAGGCTGTGGACGAGCTGCCAATTAACGTGGGACTATTTGGTAAAGGATGCGTGAGCCAACCTGAAGCCATTCGTGAGCAAGTTACCGCAGGCGCAATTGGCCTAAAAATCCACGAAGACTGGGGCGCAACCCCAATGGCCATCCACAACTGCTTAAATGTCGCCGATGAAATGGACGTGCAAGTAGCCATTCACTCCGACACGTTAAACGAAGGCGGCTTCTACGAAGAAACAGTAAAAGCCATCGGCGGGCGCGTGATCCACGTGTTCCACACAGAAGGTGCAGGGGGTGGCCATGCCCCTGACGTGATCAAATCCGTTGGGGAGCCAAATATTTTACCCGCCTCGACCAACCCAACGATGCCGTACACCATCAATACAGTGGACGAACATCTGGATATGTTGATGGTGTGCCATCACCTTGACCCGTCAATTCCTGAAGATGTGGCGTTTGCTGAGTCACGTATTCGCCGTGAAACCATTGCCGCAGAAGATATTTTGCATGATATGGGCGCTATCTCCGTGATGTCCTCCGATTCCCAAGCCATGGGGCGCGTTGGCGAAGTGATTATGCGCACATGGCAATGTGCCCACAAAATGAAATTGCAGCGCGGCACGATGGAAGGCGATACCCCAGACAGTGACAATAACCGCATTAAGCGCTACGTGGCGAAATACACTATCAACCCTGCATTAGCTCATGGTATCGCCCATGAAGTGGGGTCGATAGAGAAAGGTAAATTAGCCGATATTATCCTGTGGGATCCAGCCTTTTTTGGCATCAAACCCGCGCTTATTATGAAAGGTGGCCTCGTGGCGTATGCGCCAATGGGGGATATCAACGCCGCCATTCCAACGCCGCAACCTGTGCACTACCGCCCAATGTATGGAGCACTCGGTAAAGCGAAGTACCAAACCTCGATGATTTTTATGTCAAAAGCGGGGATTGAGGCGGGCGTGCCCGAAAAACTTGGCTTACAAAGCTTAATTGGCCGTGTTGAGGGCTGTCGCAATATCAGCAAGGCCTCTATGGTACATAACAGCTACGTGCCACACATTGAGTTAGACCCTCAAACCTATATTGTGAAAGCCGATGGCGTACCACTGGTATGTGAGCCAGCCACTGAGTTGCCAATGGCACAACGTTACTTTTTATTCTGACCCCCATTAAGAGCCAGAAAATGAAAAAATTTATTAAAGTCGTTCCACCAGAACAACAGACAGACACTGAATTGTCCCTATGCTTAACCATGGACGAGCGCACTAAAAGCCGCTTAAAAGTCACCTTAAGTGATGGGCAAGATGCGGGGTTATTTTTACCCCGTGGCACCATTTTAAAAGAAGGGGATATTTTAGCGACAGAAGACGGTGAACAGGTCACCATTATCGCAGCAAAAGAGCAAGTTTCCACCGTTTACAGCGATGACCCTCTGCTACTGGCACGGGTTTGCTACCACTTGGGGAACCGCCATGTTCCCCTGCAAATTGAAGCAGGCTGGTGCCGTTATTTTCACGACCATGTTTTAGACGACATGGCGCGTGGATTAGGCGCAACGGTCAACGTGGGTCTGGAAAAATACCAACCTGAGCCAGGGGCTTATGGCGGTTCATCAGGTGGTCATCATCATGACCACGATGATCACCATCACCACCATTAATCAGATTCAGGGAGTGTATTGATGCTAGCGGATTTGCGTTTATACCAATTAGTCAGCCCGTCCTTACCTGTGGGGTCATTTACCTATTCCCAAGGGTTAGAATGGGCGATTGAAAAAGGCTGGGTGACCACACCTGACACCCTTGCCAATTGGCTAACAGCACAAATGACCCACGCAATAGCGACATTGGAACTCCCTGTTCTACGGCAAATTCACGCCAATCTTTCACGCTCTGATTGGCAGCAAGTGACCTATTGGTGTGACTTTATTATTGCTAGCCGCGAGACCAAAGAACTTCGCCAAGAGGAGCGCCAGCGAGGCATTGCCTTTGCCCGCTTGCTCCCACAATTGGCGATTGAACTTGATGCCACGGCATTGGCGTGCGTGAAAAAAACACAATTAATGGCTTTTGCCCTTGCCGCCACGCATTGGGATATTGACGTTGAAAAGCTGTGCACCGCTTACGCGTGGGGCTGGCTGGAAAATACCGTGATGTCTGGCGTGAAATTAATTCCACTGGGTCAAAGTGCGGGGCAACATATTTTGTTTACCCTTGCCGAACGTATCCCTGAGATTGTGGCGCAATCTGCCACATGGTCAGTTGACGATATCGGCAGTTTTACCCCTGCACAAATCATTGCTAGCAGTCGGCATGAAACCCAATACACTCGACTTTTTCGTTCATGAGAAAACATACAATGCAAGAATATAACCAACCCCTGAGAATTGGTGTCGGTGGCCCTGTTGGTTCAGGGAAAACCGCCCTATTAGAAGTGTTATGTAAAGCGATGCGCGATACCTACCAAATTGCCGTCGTGACCAATGATATCTATACCCAAGAAGATGCCAAAATCCTCACCCGCGCTGAAGCGTTAGACGCCGACCGCATTATTGGTGTGGAAACAGGTGGCTGCCCGCACACTGCGATTCGTGAAGATGCCTCCATGAACCTTGCGGCGGTTGAAGAGCTGGCAATGCGCCACAAAAATCTGGATATCGTGTTTGTGGAAAGCGGTGGTGATAACCTGAGCGCCACATTCAGCCCAGAGCTGGCGGACTTAACTATTTATGTTATCGACGTCGCAGAAGGCGAGAAAATTCCACGTAAAGGCGGCCCGGGGATCACCCATTCTGATTTACTGGTGATCAATAAAATTGACCTTGCCCCGTATGTCGGCGCCTCTTTAGAAGTGATGGAAGCAGATACTGCCAGAATGCGCCCCGTGAAACCCTATGTTTTCACTAACTTAAAGAAAAAAGTCGGCTTAGAAACCATTATCGAGTTTATTATCGATAAAGGCATGTTAAGTCGTTAATAAGTTAATTTCCCCTATAGGTTTTAATCTATAGGGGATGACATCAACAAATGCGTGGTAATGGCTCGCTGTGTGGTAAATCCAACAACCTTGAGGTGCCAAAAATTCCGACCAGTTTCACCTGTTTATTGTCTGTCACACTGCCAATCGTGGCGGCATTTTGGCCTAATGGGTGATTGCGTAATGCGGCTAACACTGCGCTTTCCGCTTCGGGTTTTACCACAATCACTAACTTACCTTCATTGGCAAAATTCAGTGGTTCAAGACCGAGCAATTCACATACGCCCCTGACTGCAGAGGCAACGGGTAAGTCCGCCTCGTTGATAGCCATTCCACAGCCGCTTGCCTGCGCAAACTCATGCAAAATCGCCGTCACTCCGCCGCGTGTGGCATCCCGCAATGCACGTACGCCCTCAATATTACGCAGTGGTTCAATTAATGGCGTCAATACCGCACAATCGCTGCTAAGCTGTGCCTCTAAACCAAGCTGCTCGCGCAGGTTTAAGATGGTCGCACCGTGGTCACCTAACGTGCCACTGACAATCACCTTGTCTCCCGCTTGAATTTGCTGAGCGCCCCACTGGATTTCGCTTGGGATAACGCCAATACCTGCCGTGTTGATAAACACTTTGTCCGCAGCACCGCGCTGCACCACTTTGGTATCCCCCGTAACAATCTGTACCCCAGCCGCTGCGGCCGTGGCTGCCATTGATTCGACGATAGTGGCGAGTTCGGCTAACGGAAAGCCTTCTTCTAAAATAAACCCGCAAGACAGATATTTTGGTACGGCACCACTGACGGCGACGTCATTCACCGTACCGCAAACCGCTAATTTACCGATATTTCCACCGGGGAAAAAAATCGGGTCAATCACATAGCTGTCGGTGCTGAATGCAAGACGATCCCCTAACGTGGTGAGTTCCGCCAGCGAAAGTCGCGCTTGGTCTTCGCGTTCATTTAACGCTTGATTGGCAAATGCCTTTAAAAATAACTGTTCGATTAACTGTTGCATAGCTTGCCCACCACTGCCGTGGGCCATCAATACCACATTGTTCGCATCATGACTCATCTATGCCTCCCGACGATATTGATAATAAGCCGCACAAGCCCCTTCCGACGACACCATTAAGGCACCAAAAGCGGTTTGTGGCGTACAGCGCGTGCCAAATAATGGGCATTCATTGGGTTTGCAGCGCCCTGTTAACACATCGCCACACCGTGCCTCTGGGTCATCTGCCACTTGGTGTGGTTGTACCTGAAAACGGCGTTCGGCATCAAAGGATTGGTAAGCGGCGCTGAGCTGCACTCCCGAGCCTGCAATTTCCCCTAAACCACGCCATTCGCTGGTCTCTTTTAGCTCAAACACTTCATCTAATGCCTTGAGTGCTAACATGTTGCCTTGGTCAGCGACAATGCGCTTATATTGATTTTCCACCTCGCAACGTCCCTCTGCTATCTGGCTAACTAGCATGGACAAAGACTGCAAAATATCCAACGGTTCGAACCCTGTCACCACCAGCGGTTTATGAAAATCTTCGGTAATAAACTGGTAAGGGTGCGCCCCAATGACCATGCTCACATGCCCTGGTGCTAAAAAGCCGTCGATACGCACATCTGGCTGCTCTAATAGGCTTTTTAAGGTTGGGATGATGGTGATGTGTTGGCAAAATACGGTAAAATTGTTTAGTTGGCGGCGTTTAGCTTGTTGTAAAGTAATCGCCGTGCTTGGCATGGTGGTTTCAAAGCCCAAGCCAAAGAAAACAATTTGTTTGTCAGGGTGTTGCTCTGCTATCCCGAGGGCATCCAAAGGGGAGTAGACAATCCGCACATCTGCCCCACGGCGTTTTGCATCAATCAAAGAGCCATTTTTGCCGGGGACACGCATCGCATCCCCATAGGTGCAAAAAATCACATTTGGCTGCTCGGCAATTTCAATGCAGCCGTCAATACGCCCCATCGGTAACACACAAACGGGGCAGCCCGGTCCATGAACAAATTCGATTTCTGGTGGTAAAAGTTGGTCGATACCAAATTTAAAAATCGCATGGGTGTGCCCGCCGCACACCTCCATTAACTGCAATGGGCGCTGCTTAGCCCGTGGAATTTCATTCACACGTTGGCGAATATTCGCCAATAATACTTTTGCTAAAGCAGGGTCGCGAAACTCATCGACGTACTGCATCTGTTGCTCCCGCATTTAAGCCACTAAAGTCACCGACCTCATGGTCAAGCTGGCTCATCGCCGCTAAGGCATCTAATGTCGACTGTGCTTCTTCTTCGTTGATGATACTCATGGCAAAGCCCACGTGAACCAGCACCCATTGGCCCAATAATTCGTGGGTTTCTCCCTCACAAATCAGGCCAATGTTAACGTCCCGCTTCACGCCGCAGACATCCACTTGCGCCAGTTGGTGAATATCTTCCCCCACTGCCACGATTTTTCCGGGAATGCCTAAGCACATAGCTGAGTCTCCAGCCATGCGAGCCATGCATCCATGCCATCCCCCTGTGTTGCGGAGACTTTAATCACTTGGATGTTTGGATTGACTTGTTTGGCATTGGCAATGCAAGCGTCCACATCAAAATGCAGGTATGGCAGTAAGTCGATTTTATTGAGCAACATAATGTCTGCAGCAGCAAACATATGCGGGTATTTTAAGGGTTTATCTTCCCCTTCGGTCACGGACAATACAGCCACTTTATGGCGTTCACCTAAATCAAAGCTTGCAGGGCACACTAAGTTCCCCACATTTTCTATGAATAACAAGCTGTTATCATCCAAACCTAAGCGTGAAACCGCATCGTGGATCATCTGCGCATCTAAGTGGCAGCCTTTACCCGTATTCACTTGAATTGCAGGAACCCCCGTTTCACGAATGCGCTGAGCATCGTTGGTGGTTTGTTGGTCGCCCTCTACCACCGCACAATTAATTTTGTCGCGCAGGCGTAGTAAAGTTTCCGTTAATAGGGTGGTTTTCCCAGAGCCCGGGCTGGAAACCAGGTTTAACGCTAAAATATTCTTTTCTGCAAATGCCTCGCGGTTATGTTCCGCTAAGTGATTGTTTTTATCTAAAACGTCCATTTCAATTTGCAGCATACGCTTTTGGCTGATCCCCGGCGCGTGCGTGCCTGCTTCACCCTGCCCGTAATCCAAGTCATGGTGTTCGCCTACCGGTTTGAAGCTATTTTCTGCCATGGCATAAACGTGTTTATGCTTATGTTTGTGTTTCTGTTTTTTGGCTTTGTCACCAACAGGCGTAGGTTCGCATTGGTGATAGTGGTTATGCACATCCCCTTGGTGGTAATAATGGTGATGAATAATGACGGTTTGGCCTTGGTTTTCATGGTCATGATGGTCATGATCGTGGTGGTGATCGTGTCCATGATGATGGTCATGGGCATTTTCATGATCGTGATGATGATGATCATGGCCGTGGTGGTGGTCATGGTCGTGATGATGGTCATGGTGATGATGACTGTGCTCATCCCCTTCGATTCTGCGCTCTCCCGATGCGCATCCACATGTACTACACATAAGTTTCACTCCCAACCGCTAAATAGTTAAATTAGATTAATACATAATCAAAATCGCAAGGTTGATGCACCTCAAAGTCACTTTGAAAACTATTCGACCTCTAATTCTTTGATGCGCAAGCTATCGCCACTTTCCACTTTTAAATTCAAACTTTGGCATTGTGGACAAACGGATTGATGGCTATCAATTTCCACCATTTCACTGCAATCCCAGCACCACGCCTGCGCTGGACGGTGCATCATATGCAATTGGCAACCTTGTGCGACAGTGCCGCGACAGGCGATATCAAAACAAAAGCGAAATGCGCTTTCTTCAACACAGGAAAGCGCACCTATTTCTAACCAAACTGCCGTGACTTTTTTCACGGCGTTTTGCTTGGCTTGTTGTTCAATTATTTCGAGTGTGCTTTGGCACAATGAAACTTCATGCATTATGCCTCCTTTAAGTGTCGCGCAAATAACGCGCGGCGCGCTGGCGATTGCGGCACATTTGGGTCACTCACTGGCAGGGACAACAAAATACGACGGCAATCATCAGTAAGGTGAATACCCTGCTCAGGGCTCAAGCTTTTATCCAACGGAGACATCAAGGAACAGGCAAAATATTGCGTCAGCCCGTCAAGTTCCCCAACGGTATAGGTCATTTCCCCATAAGGTAAAATCAAGCCCACTTTATCGCCAACAGTACGGTGCTCCCAATACTGTTCAGGCCCCGGTAAAATAAGCGCGCTGAGCATCCACGGAGTAATAACCGCACCAACCCATTGGTTTTCAAACAAAGCAAACTCACTGGCATAAACTGGCATCGACGGATGGAGGAAAGACAAATCGTGCATCGATTGCTCCGCCACCCGTTGAAATGCAGCCTCTACCAGAGTTCGTGGGTTGCTTTGATAACCTTTAATATCATCAGGCATGTAAACTCTCTTCTTTTGCCGTAATTTCCAAACCTTCACTGCGCAGCACATCAATCACTTTTTGCAACGCAGGTTCTAATGCAGCCTGCCCTGTAGCGGTTAAACCGATGTGCGGCTCTAAGGACTCAGGCACGACGCCCACTAAGGTCAAACGCTGCGGAAATTCATCTGTTAAATGCAGCGCGGATAACACATCGGATAACCCTAATTGATGAGGTGAAATTTTACGGGTAAACAATGCAGGCACTTCGTCATCACGTAGCACTAATAACGAACCGGGTTGCTGGCTCGATAACACCACATCCGCAATAATTAAGTGGTCGCGATCGGCCATTGGGCCGATCAGTTCCATTCCTGCGGTACCGCCATCGAGTACTTCCACACATTCAGGCAGGTGATAACGCTCTTCCAATGCTTCAACAATGCGTACACCAATTCCTTCGTCGCTCAGCAAAATGTTGCCAACGCCTAAGACTAAAATCCGCATTACAGCACCTTAACCTTAGTGACTTCCCCACCTTCAGGATCCACAATGTGCACCGCGCAAGACATACATGGGTCAAATGAGTGAATGGTTCTCACCACCTCAAGCGGCTTAGTTGGGTCAGCAACAGGGGTTCCTACCAACGCTTGCTCATAAGGGCCTGGTTCGTCATTGAAATTACGTGGGCCAGAGTTCCATGTGGATGGCACAACCGCTTGATAGTTTTCAATTTTACCGTCTTTGATAACCACCCAGTGTGAGAGCAGACCACGTGGCACTTCCCCAAAACCAACACCTTTGATCGTTGCGTTTTCTGGGAAGTTTGGTTTTACAAATGTGGTAAAGTCACCTTTACCGATGTTATCCACCAGCGCTTGCCATTGAATTGACAGTGTTTCATTCAGCACACAGCAACGCACGCTACGACCGATAATTCGACCTAGTGTGGAGTGCAGTTGATCAACACTAATGCTGTTACCTGTCAGTGTTTGATACAGGTTCACCACATCATTAAAGTGTTTTTCCGTTGGCTCATGTTTTGCTGCCAGTTTGCACAGTAAGTCCGCTAATGGCCCCACTTCGACGGTTTTATCGTAGAAGGTTGGCGCTTTCACCCATGAATATTTGCCGTCATCGTCCCAACCAGTGTAGTCAGGGTTTGTGGTGCCTTCCCACGGTGCTTGTGGCTCGTTTTCTTTGTACCATGCGTGTTTGCTACTTTCTTTGATACCGTTGATCAAATACTCGTCCATATGGCTGGTAATTGGGCGATAGGTACTGAAATCGCTATTTTCGAGGTAACCACCTGGCAATAAGAAACTGCCATTTTTGCCATCCATTGGCATTTCAGGCATACACATGTAGTGTTTCGCCCCTTGACCAACTTCCAACCATTCTGGGTAGCCCGCTGCAATGACAGCAGCGTCGATTTTATAGACTTGCTCGATAAAATCCCCTAAACGGTCGATAAAGGATTTCACATACATTAAACGCTCAAGGTTAAGAACACCGACTCCATCAAGGTTAATCGGGTTCGCGACACCGCCCACGGCGAGGTTTTGGATGTGCGGTGTTTTCCCCCCTAACAGTGCCACAATACGGTTTGCATCCCGTTGGCATTCAAGGGCTTGTAAATAGTGCGCGACCGCAATCAAGTTCACTTCAGGCGACAATTTCATCGCTGGGTGACCCCAATAGCCGTTCGCAAAAATCCCTAGCTGACCACTTGCCACCAGCTTTTTAATTTTGTCTTGTACGCGGGTAAATTCTTCTGCGCTATTAAGTGGCCATGTAGAAACCCCTTTGAGGATTTCTGCGGCTTTATTTGGGTCTGCATTTAACGCGGAGGTGATATCGACCCAATCAAGCGCCGATAATTGATAAAAATGGACAATATGGTCTTGAATGGTATGCGCCGCTAAAATCATGTTACGGATGTACTGTGCGTTAACGGGCACATCAATATTCAGTGCGCTTTCAATGGTACGCACAGACACAATGCCGTGAACAGTGGTGCAAACCCCGCAAATACGCTGCATGATCATCCATGCATCACGTGGGTCTTTCCCTTTGACGATTTCTTCCATACCGCGCCACATGGTGCCTGAAGCCCAAGCCTTGGTGACTTTTCCATCTTCAATTTCACAATCAATGCGTAAGTGACCTTCGATACGAGTGACTGGATCTATTGTTATACGTTGGCTCATGCTTTACCTCGGGCCTCTGAATGGCTCATCTTTGTTTTTTTCAATGCTGGAATAACGGGTAGTAGGCGGATCAGCAAGATGTACGCGCAGACCTCAATTGCCACAAAACCCATTGAAATTAAAAGTTCTTCTGATGTTGGGAAGTAGTCATAACCACCCCCCGGATTGAACGCGACAAGGGAGTAGCTCATCCGCCACATTGCCGCCCCGATTAACATGCTTAACCCGCTGATGTATAACCAACGCGAATCATTTCTCAGCGATGGGATGCGGAAGATAATTAATGGGATCACCATTAACACGGTTTCTATCCAGAACATCATGGCGTAGAAGTCGCCATTGAAGATGTGGTGCAGTTTTTCGCGATAAATCAACTCGCCAAATCGGCACACGAGGAACAGCACCAAAAGCACTTGCAGAATTTGCGTTAGCCGCACAAACAGTGGCCGTTCATCTGCTCCTTGCCCCTTTAAGGCAGCTTGCAGTAATGAGCCTTCGAAAATGACTATCGAGAACCCCATAATAAACGCGGTCAACAGCGAGAGCAGCGGCAACATTTCATAACTTTGCCAAATTGGGTGCACCTTGTATCCCGCTGAAATCATTAACGATCCCATTGAGGATTGGTGCATCATTGGCAGCAGTGCCCCTAATGCGATGATAAAAAACATCACTTTATTCAAGCGTTTTAATGAAACTTTCCAGCCAAAACGTTCACACAGTGCAGGGGCAAATTCTAATGCCATCACACCAATGTAGATCGTCATACACACTGCGGTTTCAAACAACACTGAATTGGTATTGAAGAAGCCCGGAATATAGAAATACGGCAAGTTCCAGTAACGCCCCACGTCGATGGTGATAGATAAACCACCGAGGGAGTAACCAAATAAGCTGGCCAGCAATGCAGGACGAACCAGCGGGTGATATTCCCCGCGGTTAAACACATACACTGCCCAAGCCAGCGCCCAGCCACCACAGGCAAACCCCGTTCCTATCAGCAAGTCAAAGGCAATCCAAATTCCCCACGGATAACCCCCGTTAAGGTCAGAAACCGAACCTAGGCCGAAAACCAGACGTTTAATAATCAGAATGACGCAAAGCAGCACCAATGGCCCAAAGACCATAATTGGCCAACTGACTAAACGCCCGCCTAACGGCTTTTCTTTATGATGCGTCGTCATTTGAGTCATCTCCTTCGTGTTTGTCATTCTTGGTATTGCGATACACCAAGAAGCTCAACCCTGCCAGTGCCGCTAACGGCAACACCATGCCTTTGTACAGTGTGTGCTGAACATGCTCAGAGCGCGCACCGGTCGACAGTTGCTCTAATTCAGGCAAGCCAAGGTGCTGATATGGCACACCCGAGAGCACAATGACCTGCGTTCCGCCGCCTTCAAGCTCCCCATATACGTGTTGTTCATACTTCGGCACTTTGATGACATTCGGGTCATTGCTATGCAGGGTTTGGCGTGGGAAGCCATATTCATCCCCCACTTTGAGTGTTAAGCGTTTTTTCGCTTCCTTGAGTAACTCTTCCCGCGTACCGAAAATCACGGCGCCGGTTGGGCACACTTCTACACAGCCCGGTAAGCCGCCTTTGTCTAGACGCTCAACACCTTTTTGGTTACATAGTTCGCACTTATGAATGGCTCCAAACTTATCATCGTAAGCATATTTTGGAATGTTGAACGGGCACGCTACCATGCAGTAGCGGCAACCCGTACACACGCTCGCATCGTAATGAACGATGCCCGTTTTCGGGTCTTTTTTCAGTGCTTGAACAGGGCAAACAGACACACAGTTAGGGTCAACACAGTGCATACACTGCTTTTTGATGTACGCGTAACCGTCTTTTTCCTGATCTTTATTCACCCCAGTGCCGCTGCTCCAGACCTGAATAATGTTGTTGGTATACGGAGTAAGCTTGTCGTTGTTCGACCATGTTTGCTCCCCCACAGGGTTACGCTCTGGATGGTTGATATCTTGGCATTTTGTCACGCAGGCTTGGCACCCAACGCACAACGTTGAGTCATACAGCATGCCAAGGGAGTTCGGAATTGGCGGTCGGTTTTCCGCTCCCGCCAAGCTCGGTGAGCTGCTCGCAAGGAGCGCTCCCCCAGCGGAGAGTTTAAGGAAATTTCGTCTATTCACGGTTATTCTCCCCGTGAGTCAGTGTCTTGCTGGCGTTTTTGGCGACCTAATTCACGTACCGCCATCACACTCACCCCAGCCACTAACCCCACAACACCACCGATTAACCCAACGGCGGTTGATGAAATTTGGCCGCCTTCACGGTTATTTAAATCTGGTTTGTCTGCGCGTGGCGTTGGGTTTTCCACACTGGCAAGTTGATGGATGGCTTTGTGGAAGCCGACATTTTCTTCATTACAGCCATAACATGGGTGACCTATCGCCACAGGCCATACACCGCCAACGTCGCAGAACTGCAATGTTGAACAGTTACCGTAAGTTTCAGGGCCTTTACAGCCTAGGTGATATAAACACCAACCTTCACGGTGACCATCATCGCCAAACTCTTTAGCAAAACGCCCTGCATCAAAGTGTGGGCGGCGCTCGCAGTGCTCGTGAATTAATCGACCATAGGCAAACATTGGGCGGTTTTTGCTGTCCAGTGCTGGTGGGCGATTAAAAGTAATTAAGTGAGCAACGGTCGCTAAGAAATTATGTGGATTTGGTGGGCAACCTGGGATGTTAATCACAGGTTTATCTTTGATGACTTGGTTTAACCCAACTGCGCCCGTTGGGTTGTCACCTGCCGCGGCAACACCGCCCCAAGAGGCACAAGAGCCAATTGCAATCACGGCAGCAGCATGTTCCGCCACTTCGCGAATATGCTCAACAATGGGTTTCCCTGCAACCATGCAGTAGATACCGTTATCTTTCAGTGGGATAGAACCATCGACGACAAGAACATATTTTCCTTTATATTTCTCCATCGCATTGTGCTTATTCTGTTCAACTTGCTCACCAAAAGCGGCAGATAACACCTCATGGTATTCCAGTGAAATTGTATCCAGAATTAAGTTTTCGAGAGTCGGGTGAGTAGAACACAGCAAGGACTCAGTACAACCCGTACACTCTTGGGCGCCAATCCAAATGACAGGCGGACGAGCTGGGTCGCTAATAGATTCAGCAATTTGGGCCGCTGCTTTCCCACTTAGCCCCATCGTTGCTGCCAACGCTGTACATAACTTCATAAAATCACGGCGGTTAATACCGTGAGGAGAATTAATAGAGTTATCTCCTATCATTCTTTTTTCCTATTATTATGGGTGGCTTAGAACCTATTCATTAAACAAATTTTGTTGATTATCCTTGCGTTAGAGATGCCACAAAACCCGACGTGTTGAATACACTTACGCCTTACGCTTGTATCATTCGATGCAATTCAAATTGATAACAAAACTGAGCTTAATGAAATAAATTCTTATTTAAGTAACCTGGTGCATATATATAAAATAAGATCCTATTCCTCCCGATTTTTAATCACTTGATCTTCATCAAGAGGAAATAAGAAAGTTTATCTTTTTTATATATTTGTTAGAAAAATCGATTCAGTTGATAGGGGGAAAAAAGTGTTAAGTTAAATAAAAATGATTCGTTTATTATTCAATAATGCGCTATATATCACACTAATTTAAATATAAATTTCATTAATTATCATTTAGATACATAAAACCATTATTTATTTATAATTTAATTAAGCGAAATTAGAGTATTATTAATAACCAATTTATTAATATAAATATAAATTAGTTAAATAAGAATCAATATCAAAAAAAGAATATTTAATTAAAATTTAGAATATAGAAAAAGTCGATTAATATATGTTCTAAGGGCCTAACAATATCTCTCATTGGCTAACCCTTTAATTTTACTGAGGCTATAGCTACCTGCCCTAATGCCAATCCACCATCCCCCATCGGGAACTGCCTTGCCGTTAACACCTCAAATTCATTTAAATTATTCATTAATAAATTTCGTAATAATTTATTGTGCATCACACCTCCTGATAACACGACTTGCTTAACCCCATATTGCTGAGCAGATGTTCTAGCGAGCTGCGCAAACCCATTTGCTAATGCGACATGAAACGCATGGGCACGCTGCGCTTTAGGAGCTTGGTAAGCACACCACTCACGCCAAAATGTAGCTAAGTCAAGGTGTTGGCCGACTAGTGGCATCGTCACTGGGTGTGTTAGAACTTCAGAGCGCATCGCCAACGCTTCAAGTTGGCACGCCGCTTCCCCTTCCCAACTAGTTTGCGCCGTGCAAATACCAAGGGCAGCCGCGACAGCGTCAAATAACCGCCCCGTGGAAGACGCCGTTGGGCAGTTGAGCCCCCTTTCGATAGCCTTTTCGAGCCCCTGCCAAGGAAATTCGAGGAGTTGAGTTGCATCTGGTTGTTGTTGCCACTTAGGAACAAACTGCAACCAGTGAGCCAATAAGTTACGCCAAGGCTGCCTTGCCGCCATTTCACCGCCAGGTAAAGCAACCGCAGGCAACCCACCCAAATATTGGCTGGATGAATAATCTACCAATAAACATTCCCCCCCCCAGAGACGTTGGTCATCGCCATAACCTAGCCCATCAAGCGCTAACCCAATGACTTTGCCTGTGTTTTTTGGCAAGCCATGCTCCACCATAACGGCCGCAATATGGGCATGATGGTGCTGAATTTGCACAAATGGAATGTTCAACTGTGCAGATAACTGCTGAGCAAATCGATGACTAACATAGCTAGGGTGCATATCTCCAGCCAATGCAGTTGGGGTAAAACGGTAAATAGATTCAAACAAATCAATCGCACTTTGGTACTGCTCAAAAATATCTAAGTCGTCCAAATCCCCAAGGTGTTGGCTTAATACCGCGCTTTTATCACGTAATAAGCAAAACGTATTTTTCAGATCAGCCCCTAACCCTAATATAGAGGGTGAGTTTTCAAAACCTTCAGGTAAATCCACAGAATCAGGTACATACCCACGAGCACGGCGCAACATTTCCGCCTCACCTTGGTGATAACGAACTAAAGAATCATCAGCGCGTTGCACGATATCGCGGTTATGGGTCAGATAAAAATCAGCGATATTGGCTAAATCATTGAACGCACTTTGCTCTGTGAGTACTGGGGGCTTCCCTGATGCATTTCCTGAGGTCATGATTAATGGCCTTTTTACTTCTGCCATTAATAAATGCTGTAAGGGATTCGAGGGCAGCATCACCCCTAACTCAGTCAAATGTGGAGCAACGAACTGACTTAACTCACTGTTTTTCCACTGCTTGATTAAAACGATAGGTGCTGCGGAGCTTTTTAATAACGAGGCTAGCCCATCACTAACACTAACTCCTTGGTTTTTTAACCAATCTAAAGACGGGATCATCACCGCAAACGGTTTTGTTGGGCGATGTTTACGTATGCGGAGCGCTTGTATTGCATGGTCATCCGTTGCATCGCAAGCAAGATGAAAGCCACCTAACCCCTTGATAGCAATAATTTTACTCGTGAGTAGATATTGAGATGCCGATATTAATGCCCGTTCCTTTTCCGCCACCGTCTGCCCGAAAGCATCACTCAGCGTAATTTCAGGCCCACACACCGCACATGCATTGGGCTGCGCATGAAAACGCCTATCCGCGGGGGATTGATATTCCGCCAAACATTCAGGGCATAACGGGAAATCGGCCATCGCCGTGTTTGGGCGATCATAGGGCATATGGCGAATAATCGTAAAGCGTGGCCCGCAATGAGTACAATTGGCAAATGGATAATGAAAACGGCGATTTACAGGGTCAAAAATCTCTTGCTGACAAGCCTCACAAGTTGCCGCATCAGGGATCACTTGCGTATCCATCTTCCCTTCGCCACTGCGGCGAATGGTAAATTCATCGGGTAAAACATCCCATTGAAAGGGTTGTGATTGAATACTTTCAATATTCGCTAAAGGAGGGCAATGCTGTTGCAATAATTGGCTAAATTCAGTGATATCTGCGTCAGAAATTAGGCGGATCAACACCCCTTCACCATCGTTGCAGACATCCCCATGCAGTCGCTGTTGATGTGCCAACTGCCAAACATAGGGACGAAAACCAACCCCTTGTACTTTGCCTTTAACCCGAAGCTGTATTCCGTTGCTCACTTGCACACCCTCTTTTTATACTGATGCTATTTTCTCGCTAACGCATCAAAAAAACTTAACTTAAGATCAAAAAAAAGTGGGATAGGAAAAGTCAGCATAGTCATTTAATTAACATGCAGATAATGGTAAAAATTCGCTTGAGTCATTAATTTATTTATCCGCAATAAACTATTCAAAATAGACATATTTTATTTTAAATTCAACAAATTAAGATTTAATTAATGTTTCTTATATCGGCAATTTTTCTGATTACCTAAAACAACAAACTGATGCGTTGTGAATAACAAAGGCAATTTGAGATCCCCATGCTAGGGGTCAGGTGTGCATTTCTCAACAATGGAAGAATCGTTTCATGTAGTGGCTATAAAATTCTTATGGCCACTACACTTTCATTCGCTGATTGATTAATTAATCACTCGTAAACCCATCTTCCATGCGGTTAAAGTTATAGAAAAATTCAGATGGATCAACTACAGCAGGATCGCTGTATTTTCTTGCTTCTTCCCACCACAGTAGCTGTAATTCTTTCAATTTCTCAGGGTATTTTTTCGCTAAATCTGTAGATTCAGAAAAATCCTCCGCAGTATTAAACAATTGCCATTGGTCATCATCATAGCTCGTATTATAACGATGTAATGCAACCGCACGCCAATCTCCTTGGGTAATTGCACGCTGACTACGCAATTGGAAATACTGAACATCACGGGTTTTCGCTTTGTCTGAGTTTAGCGTTGGTAAAAATGATTTACCCGCAACCGGCACTTGTTTTACACCGTCGACTTCCGTTGCAAATGACGTTCCTGCCGCATCCAAAATGGTTGGGGCAATATCGACCACACTGACATACTGGTCACGAATGCTATTGGGTTGATCTGTATGACTCGGCCATGAAACAATTAAAGGTGTACGAACTCCCCCTAAGTACGGCCATAATTTATAACGTTTAAACGGAGTTGCTCCCGCATAAGCCCATGGGCGCTGGTACAACATATCCGTTTTTGGGCCACCGGCATCATCTAAATTGTCGTACATTTCTTTCACGGTGGTTTTATCCATATAAGCCGTTCTAAAACCGCCATTTACGCCACCTTCTGGTGCAGCCCCATTATCTGATAACAAAATAATCAGCGTGTCATCATACTGATTGGTTTCTTTTAAATGGTTAACTAATCGGCCTATCTGCTCATCGGTATGCGTCATAAAGCCAGCGTATGTCTCCATAAACCTTGCATACACTTTTTTCTGTTCCGCATCTAATGAATCCCATGCAGCATCCCCTTTCTCTCTTGGTGGTAACACTGTATTACTCGGGATAATCCCTATTTTTTTCTGTTTTTCAAAACGCGCTAAACGTAGCTGATCCCAGCCTTGATCATACTTGCCATCATAAGCCTGAATATACGATTTAGGGACATGATAAGGTGAGTGAGCAGCCCCTAATGCTAAATAAATGAATTTAGGTTGCTCTGATTTTTGGTCAATACGATTAATGGCGTGATCCACTAAATCGACAGATAAATGATACTCAGGGTTATTGGGTGGCGTAATTTTTTGATTATTTTCGACCAGTGCAGGTTTATATTGATTTGTATGCCCACTTAAAAAACCGTAAAAATAATCAAAACCACGCTGTTTTGGCCAGAAACTTTGGCTACGTGCTAAATCATCTTTGTAATTAGGCGCAAGGTGCCATTTACCCAAAGCATAGGTATCATAACCTGCTGATTTTAAAGCTTGTGCAATGTTTTGGGCATTTTCAGGAATTTCACCGCTCGTTGCGGGGCCTGCTCCTCTAGGGGTTTCTTTCGATGGCGCATTGACATTATCTGGCGGTAAATCTTCCATATTAACGGTTTGGTTATTACGCCCTGTCACTATCGCTGCACGCGTTGGCGCACTAATTGCACTCGTATCAAAACGGTTATAGCGAACCCCAGCCTCCGCTAAAGCATCAATATTCGGCGTGTTAATTTCCGAACCAAATGCACCAAAATCGGCAAATCCGACGTCATCTAATACAATCAAAATGACATTGGGCTGCTTTGCAATAGGCGCGATTTTATCGGTAGTTGCACTCACCGCAAAGGTGGATGATAAAAATAATGCCCCGGTTAATGCGACGTGCAAACACTTACTGACCATATTGGGTTTATGAGGGATTTCAGCTCTCTCATTCCCTTTTTTTCTTTTTTCGTGATTAGACATAAAGCCTCTCTTGTAAAACGGTATTTAGCAATAAAAAAGCTGAGCATCATGTGGATTAAGGTACAAAAACAAAAAAACCTGAGACCTATAACGATGAAGTTATAAGGCTCAGGTTTTTGCCTAGTCATACTAGTAACACACCTAAAGAGTTATCATCTAATCAAAACAAATAAAAATCACAATCACCGATTGATAGTTTTGTGAACAATGTCAAAAGTATTTCAGGTTTTCACTCAATACTGTTATTAATTTAACTTTATGTTTATTTTAGATCTTATTTCTCAGTCATTGTCTATCTCAATTAATAATTTTCCCCAATAAATAAAAGCATTTAAATTTCTGTTTTAATTACTATAAATTGTCATTATTAATTAAAATTCCTGAGCGTTTATACTTATAAAAACCAGTTCTAGCTCACAATTTTTATAATTTATCATTGTAAAAAAAACAGACACGTCTTTAATATACGGCAAATGGTGTGTTACTAGCTTGACTAGGCAAGAACCTGAATGTTTACGCGATCACGTGGTCGTTTAAACATTCAGGTTTTTTTTTACCTAAAATTCCTGATAAGTAACAAAAAACAATAAATCATTAAAAATCATAAAGTAACAAAAAACACTAATTTGAATTGCTAAAACAAAGAGTAAAGGTTGGTCTATGAAAACAAATAAATTTCTAAAATATTTCAAAGCAACATTATTCATCCCTCTTCTTTTTGCAACAATATCAGAAGCCAAGGAATATAAATTTGTCGATAGTTTAAGTAATGAGCCGCTGATTAAAGACAGTAAACTTGATTTATTTTTAAGAAATCGATTTAAATACCTTAATGAAAATGAAGTTGGCCCAACTTATATTCACACAGCATGGGCACAAACAATTGGTTTAAATTATCAATCGGGTCTTTGGAAAGAAACTTTAGGGTTTGATGTTTCTTATACCAGTGTAACAAAATTAGGGGCAAGTAATTTCTTTGCAAGCCGAGATTTATTATGGAACGATGGCCCTGGTTTTAAATCTTCTAATGCTAAAGGTTTTACAAAATTCAATAATCGCTTTATAAAATTACATTTAGGAGATGACGAAGGATTAAGTTATAAAGCTAAATATGGCTGGCAAGCTGCACACATGTATACCGTTCTTAAAAGCCCTTATGAATCTGCACAAAATAGCTATTTAGGTTATACCGGCACATTAAAATATAATGATTTTTCAATTGATACTTTATATTTTGATAGTGTTATGGAACGTTTTTCTCCTAACAAAGAAAAGTTTCGTAACAGGAATAATGAAGCTATTGAGTATATTGCAGCCGGGGGAATTAATTATAATACTAAAGAACTTAAGGCTACCTATAATTATGGATATGCTAAAGATTTTATCGACCGCCATTTCATTGATTTAAACTATATGCCATATTCCAACATCACACTCGGTTTTCGAGCTGTTGGAAACGTCCCTCTGGAAATGTATAAAAATATGCCTTCATCACGACAAGCTGCAAATGGCAGCTCGTGGGTATATGAAGGAACGGTCAAATGGCAATATGATGACCTAGGAATGAAAGTTGGCGTTGGGTACACCGATGCAGCTAAAAATGATGGTTCACTCGGTTATTTTGACAGACACCCAGTTAAAAACGCTCGCTGGCGTTTAGACCCAATGTCTTCAGCCGCTTATCATTACCAACGAGATGGTGAACTCGCTCTCACAGGCCTCATTGACTATAAATATGCAGAAGACTTTTATTCAGCAGTACAATTAAATTATGGTCAATTTGATTTTAAAAATAATAAAATAAAAACAGGTGAGCTAAATCTTATTAATGCTTGGCAACCTAGCGATCCACGTTTAAAAAACTTTACCATATTTACTAAATTAACCAAAGCTTGGCTATACCAAGCTGAAGGAAATAGAACTCAACCTGTATTCGATGATAACGGGCACTATATTCGCAGGAATGCTATCGCTGCAGATATTATATTTGATTATAAATTCAATATATTCTAATTCTGTATAAAATATACATAGAGGTAAAAATGAAAAAATCAATTTTAACACTAAGCTTATTGGCCTTATTTGGTATTAGCTCTCAAGCTACCGCAGATAACATGCGAATATTATTAGTAAATGATGACGGGTGTGATGCTTTTGGTTTACAAGAACTAAAATCGCAACTTGATGCAAAAGGCTATGATGTTTGGCTCGTAGGCCCAGCAACTAACCAAAGTGGAATTGGTACTGCAATTACGTTTAAAGCAGGCAAAGAGTTTGATGTCAAAAAACTCAATGACCGCGCCTATTGCTTCCCAGGTACACCTGCAGATTCTCTTGATTTTGGGTTATATGGCCTACTACGTGACACTCCACCTGATCTTGTCATTTCCGGCGTCAACGACGGACCCAATACTGGGACATCGCAATTAAACTCAGGTACAGTTTCCGCAGCAGCACGTGCTGTACGCCTTGGCTACCCAGCAATTGCAGCAAGCGTGGGTTATATTATGACACCAGAAGAAATGAAATCAGGCTGGCCTAGCACACATAAATATTGGCCTGATTCCGTAACACATGTTGTTGAGCTTGTTGATGATTTAAATAAAGACTGGAAGTCTGGCCAAAAAGTATTACCGCCCAAATCAGGTTTAAGCATTAATTACCCTGCATTGCCTAAAGAAAAAATTAAAGGCATTAAATTTGTAGAAAATGAATATCTAGTTGCACCACAAATATTGTATGAAATTACCGCAGAAGGAAAAGCTAAACAAATTATCAATCCAGAAGCATTAAAAATGAGAAATGATAATTCGGATACGGGTTATCTTGATAAAGGCTATATTACCTATACCATCTTTGATGGCGATTGGAACGCCCCTGAAGCAAAAGTCAAAGAATATCAAAATATTTTAAAGATTAAGTAATCATTCATTAATCGTATTTTTAATTCATAGAGACATAAGTATGAACAATGTAAAACAAAATTTTCAGTTAATGGCTAAACCCTCAGGCTCAGTCTGTAACATTGATTGTACTTATTGTTTCTATTTAGAAAAATCAAAGCTATACCCCAATAGAAAAAGTCAGTGGCGAATGAACGAAGACGTATTAGAACACTATGTTCGTTCGAATATTCAACAGCAATCAGCTGATATTGTTGAATTTGTTTGGCAAGGAGGGGAGCCTACACTACTTGGACTTGGCTTCTATAAAAAAGCCGTTGAACTGCAACAGAAATATGCAGGGAAAAGAAGGATCCATAATTCTTTTCAAACTAATGCATTAAATCTTGATGATGATTGGTGTCAATTTTTTAAAAAAAATAATTTCCTTTTGGGAGTTTCCATTGATGGAAACCAAGAAGACAATGACCAATATCGTTTAACTCGTGCAGGAAAAAGTACCTTTGAACGATTAATGGCAAGTATCGAGCTCCTCAAAAAATACCAAGTTGATTTTAATACGCTAACTGTCGTCAATAATATGAATGTCAAAAAACCCATAGAGACTTATGAGTTTTTAAAAAGCATCGGTAGCTATTATATGCAGTTTATCCCTGTTGTTGAAAGGCAAGCAAAACAGACAACAAGAGATGGATTGTCACTGATTTCTCCTGAATTTGAAGGTGATGCAAACGTCACGGATTGGTCAGTGAATGCCACTGAGTATGGCCATTTTTTAAATACGCTCTTTGACCATTGGCAAATAAAAGATATTGGTAAAGTGTTCGTCATGAACTTTGAACAAACAATGAGTCAAAGTATTGGACATCCCAGTAGCTGTGTCACTAGTGAAACATGCGGTGCGAACCTTATTTTAGAAGCTAATGGCGATGTCTATTCATGTGACCACTTTGTTTACCCTGAAAACAAAATTGGCAATCTCATGGAGGAAAGCATTCCAAATATGCTTCTCTCACCAAATCATCAGCGCTTCTCTTCCCTTAAAAAAGAAAAAATCAGTCATGATTGTTTAGGGTGTGAGTTTAAACCTTTGTGCCACGGTGGCTGCCCTAAACATCGCTTTTTATTAGACTCGAAAGGGCTGCCAAGAAAGAACTATTTTTGTGACACTTACAAAATCTATCTTTCTCATTCCTTACCAAAAATGAAGAAAATTTTGCAAGAAATCCGAGGAAACTAGCAGCAACAGTTAGGGATATATGACATTAAAAAGCCGAGTAATTCATTGCGATTACTCGGCTTAAAGACATCTATAATGCATATTGCTCAATCGCTTTTGCAACGCCATCTGAATCATTACAACTGGTAATATACGTTGCACGCGACTTCAGCTCTTCTGTCGCATTTTCCATCGCAACACATATCCCCGCAGCATCAAACATAGGAAGATCATTATTTTGATCGCCAATACACATAATTTCATGTTTATACAGATCAAGTTGCTGAGCCAATGCTTGTATTGCCAACCCCTTATTCGCATTCTTATTTAACACCTCAAGAAAATAGGGGGTACTTCTGACTAAAGTATATTGTTGAAAATAGCTTGCTGGTATTTTTTTGATCACGCTGGATAAATAATTTTCTTCCGATGAAATCATCAACTTAGTAAATAACAAATCCTTCGGCATTTCATCCATTGGTACATAATGAATCAATGTATTTGAGAGGTATGCTTCGTGGGTTGTATAAAAACCGATCACTTTATTCGCTGTAAATATTTTATGATCACCAAGTGCATGCAAAGATAATGCAAGTTCTTCTGTCTGTTGGTAAATTTTTTGGTAATCATCCATACCTAATAAAAAATCAATAAGGTGATTACCATTAGATGCATCGTGAATAACACTACCATTATTGCTAATGCAATAGTTCCCTGCTTTATCTAATCCTAATTGTTGTAAATACGGTTGAATACCTGAATACGGTCGACCAGACGCTAGGATAATATGGATATTATTCTTTTTGGCTTGTTGTAGAACATTTGCAACATAATCACTAACTTGATGATGAGTATTTAACAGTGTGCCATCAAGGTCGATAGCAATCAATTTCACGGCCATATGTTTTTCCTTTTCAGCTCCCAATGAAAAGCCTTAAAAACTTTATATCTAGGGAGAATATACTTTAGGTTTATGCCTAGTCTTGCCAGTTACACACCCATCTCATACTTAATTTAGTTTTAAACTGAGTTTAAAAGCCTTTCTATATGTAATGCCAAATAAATGATTTCTTCGCGAGAAACCGGTATTTTGTATTCTGTTTCAATCAGTGCTGCAATTTTTTTTGCACATGCAAAATTTTTTAATAATTCTTTTTCAACTAATTCTTCCAGTACCGAATTAAATTGACTACTTTTATCATGGTGAGCTTGACAACGGATAAGTAAATATTTTAAGTGATTAATAAAACGAGAAAAATTATCTGTTTCGGTACTAATCTGGATATGGAAAGAGTAATTAATGATATTGACAATTTTATAAACAGTTTGAGTAAATCTCAGTGTATCACCAACGCTTTTATTATTCAGCTTAGCATTGACAAAGTGCAATGCGATTAATGATGCTTCATTTGCAGGTAAATTAATTCCTAATTTATCATTAATATAATCAACAGCGACTTTACCTGCAATAAACTCAACATGGTACAAATATGGCACTTCATAGAGAGAGATACTTATTTCACTATTTTTACTTCTTTCAATTGCGAAAGTAATATGCTCCGACAGTGTTACAACCAAGCTATCGCTAAGCTCAGCATTCAATATAGGTTTACATTTGTTGATAACTTCAATGGTGAGCTTGATGATATCAATAGGAATACTTTCAAGAAAATTATTTATGTCGTAGTCATTAGGCTTAATAAAAAGTTCATCATTTTCATTACAATGATAATTTTGACCTGCTTTCGAATTAAAGCCTATACCTTTACCAATAATAACAACATCTTGTTGAGTCTCATTTTCAACAAGAATTACATTATTATTAATAACTTTTTTGATTAAATACATAATAGGCTATTCCATTTTTATAAGTTATAAATGCAAAAAAACCTGAAAAGACAAGAAGTATTTTCTTCATGCCACTTCAGGTTTTTGCCTAGTCTAGCTAGTAACACACCATAATTTGTAGATATATCTTTTCTGGATACTAAAATCAAGATTCGCATCATTTTTTTGTGATCGATTCCTAAGTATACCTGCGCAATACCCATCTTATAAATTTTGGCCTATCCCGCGCGTATAATAACTGTTCAGGTGTATTTTATAAAAATATAAAATGGCCGTTACATAGATATTAAACTCGGACTTTAAATTATATCTCTGTCGTCCAGATCACAAATCCATTATTCTATAATTGCCTTTTAATCATAAAAAATTTATAAAGGCTACGTAGGTATGTAACTAGTACGACTAGGCAATAACCTGAAACAAAGTGATGTCATGTATTCACTGTTTCAGGTTTTTTTATATCTAAATTTTGTGTAGATGGAATAAAACCATGAATAACAATGATGTTTTTAGCCATACCAAAGATAAGAAAGTCATTGTTATTGATGAAAAAATAGAGAATTAGTATTACAGATTGCGCTAAATGTAAAATCAAAATAAGTCAGGCATCAACTTTGACTTCAAAATAACAGGTGTGTAACTGGCAAGACTAGGCATAAACCTGAACAATTTCCCCAAGTGTATTTGGAGGCCGTTGTTCAGGTTTTTTTATAGGTGTACTTATGGAAAGTAAACAAGTTGCAGAGCAAATTATTGCTCTTATCGGTGGGCAAAAGAATATTAGCCAACATTGGCATTGTATTACACGTTTACGTTTTAACTTACATAACAATGAATTAGTTAACGTTGACGAGTTACGTAATATACCATGGGTTCTGGGTGTTAATTTCCAAGGCAACCAATTACAAGTGATCTTGGGGAGTCACGTCACCCACGTTTTTACTGAATTACACAAACTTGTAGAACCCTCCACCAGCACGGAGAGCCTTGATGATCAGCAAGGCTCCAATATTGAACCTAAACAGAACTTTATTAATACTTTCTTTGACTTTCTTTCTGGTATTTTTACACCTATTTTACCTGCTATCATTGGAACCGGTTTATTAAAAGGTCTATTAGCATTATTTGATATGTCAGGTTTTATTCAGGCTGGCAGTTCTGAATATCGAATTCTTTATACTATTTCTGATTCGGCTTTCTATTTTTTACCTATTTTATTAGCTTTTTCCGTTGCTAAGAAATTCAAAACTAATGAATATATTGCCGTAACTTTAGCGTTCATTTTGGTTTACCCAATGTTCCAGAATGAACCTGCACTTTCTTTCTTCGGTATTAATATTCCCAATATTACTTATAACTTTACTGTAATTCCTATTATCTTAGGTGTATGGCTCTTAAGTTACATTAATCGATGGGTTGAAAAAATTATTCCCGCCAGTGTGAAAATCATCTTTGTACCGTTATTGGTTCTGATTATCACATCACTCATCACACTCTCACTCTTAGCGCCTCTCGGGTATTACGTCGGTGAGTACTTACAGCAAACATTCTCTTATTTGTTTGATGTTGCAGGCCCTATTGCAGGATTGATTATGGGGGGTTGCTTATCATTATTAGTGATAACCGGAATGCACTATGCCTTTTTCCCAGCGACCTTTTCAAACTTTAAAACCTTAGGTTATGACTTTGTTTTATTACCAATCAGTTTATCCAGCAATCTTGCCCAAGCTGGTGCCACGTTAGCTGTCGCAATAAAAACTAAAAATACCAAATTAAAATCTATCGCATATTCATCCTCCCTATCTGCTGTGTTTGGTATCACTGAACCTGCTATTTATGGCGTCACAATGCGACTCAAGAAACCCTTTTATGCCGCTTTAGTTGGCGGTGCGATTGGTGGGGGAATAATTGGTACATTTGCGGTTAAAGCTTTCGCATTCAGCATCCCTGGCATCACAGCATTACCAACTTATGTTGAAGCAGGTACAAACAACTTTTTGTATATCTGCCTCGCCATTGCCGCTAGCTTTAGTACTGCGTTCATCATCACCTTATTTTTAAAATGGGATGAAACTGGGCTCTCTGCTCCTAATAATCAACAAAATGCACCACAGTCAACAATTGCTGTTGAACCTAAAAACATACAAAAACAACATAATAATCAAAATATTGAATTAAGTTTAATTGCACCAATTACTGGGGAAACCTTAGCGCTAGAACACGTTCCTGATACCGTTTTTGCAAATAGGATCATTGGAGATGGTATTGCCATCATCCCTTCTGACAACAAAGTTTACGCACCTGCTGATGGGATTGTTTCGATGGTCACCCCCTCAAAGCATGCTATCGGCATAACAACCAACGATGGTTTGGACGTTCTTATTCATGTAGGCATCGATACTGTTTCATTGAATGGTGAAGGTTTCACACTCCATGTCAATGAAAAAGACCTCGTTAAATGCGGTGACCTACTCATCGAGTTCGATATTGAAAATATAAATAAACATTCATTATCAACAATCACCCCGGTTTTGATAACCAACTTTGACGAGTTCAGTGCATTACATCTGACAGAGCAACAGCATGTCATTAGTCATGAAACCGCACTGCTCACTGTTAATTGATTTAGAAAGAGGAAATTATGAAATTAGATACTAAAAATACCAGTACAGTAGGTTTTCCAGAAGGTTTTTTATGGGGCGGCGCAACGGCGGCTAACCAAATTGAAGGGGCGTTTGATGTAGAAGGTAAAGGACTTTCGACATCGGATGTTGCCGCATACAAAGATCCGTATGCCGGTGGCGGCGTGAATAACTTCACCTTTAACGTCACGTCAAAAGAACTTGAAGAATATTTAAAACCTGAATGCAAAGTGTTATTTCCAAAACGTTGGGGTATCGATTTTTATCATCGTTATGAAGAAGATATCGCACTGTTCGCTGAAATGGGCTTTAAAGTATTCCGTTTATCTATTTCATGGGCTCGCATATTCCCTAACGGTATTGATGAGCAGCCTAATGAAGAAGGTTTAGCTTTCTACGATCGCGTATTTGATGAACTGGCAAAATACGGTATTGAGCCGTTAGTGACGCTGTCTCACTATGAAATGCCTCTGACATTGACACAAAAATTCAATGGCTGGCAAGATCGTCGTTTAATTGATTTATTTGTTAAGTTTGCAACCACATGCTTTAAACGCTATGAATCCAAAGTGAAATACTGGATCACGTTCAACGAAATGAACATGAACCTAAATAGCTTATATACTGGTGCGGGGACGTTACCTGACACGGTAAAAAATGTTGAAGAAGCCGCTTATCAAGCATCACATAACCAGTTTGTTGCGAGTGCACTTTCAATCAAATTAGGTAAAGAGATGATGCCTAATGCAAAAATCGGCTGCATGATTTGCCGATTAGAAACTTATGCAGAAAGCTGTAATCCAGAAGACCAACTGCAAGCACTGAAAGAAGACCAAATCAACTTGTTCTACCCAGATGTCAGTGTACGCGGTGAATACCCTACGTATATGCTGCGTTATTTTGAAGAGAATAATATTAACATTCAGGTCGAGCCAGAAGACTTCAATGTGCTTAAAGAAGGTATTGCAGACTTTATCTCACTGAGTTATTACATGACTTATGTCACCAAAGGGGGGCCTGATGCAAAAGAATTATCTGGCCACTTAGTGAGTAAAATTAAAAACCCATTCCTAACTCAATCTGAGTGGGGCTGGCCGATTGACCCAACCGGACTACGTATCACATTGAATAAATTGTGGGATCGCTATGGTATTCCTCTATTTGTGGTCGAAAATGGCCTCGGTGCACGTGATACTTTAAATCCGGATGGAACCGTTTCTGACCCATACCGTATCGATTACATCAAAGAACACGTTATCGCCATGAAAGAAGCTATCCGTGATGGTGTTGATTTGATGGGTTATACCACATGGGGCTGTATTGACCTCATTAGCTGTGGAACGTCCCAAATGACGAAACGTTACGGTTTCATCTATGTCGAACAAGATGATGAAGGTAATGGTTCACTGAAACGGATCCCGAAAGAGTCGTTTTATTGGTACAAACGCGTCATCGCATCTAATGGTGAAAATGTAGATTAATATCCCTTAATTACATTTACCTGCCCCCGACTCGTTCAACGAGTCGGTTTTTTTTTATTATTGAAAGTGCTGATTTCTTTTTCATACCTCCACTCATTGCCCCTTTCTGTCATTTTTCAAAATGCAGTTTCTTATATGAAACTAAACTGCGCCATAAGCTCGACACACCCCACACTTTGAAACGAATATTTTACATATAGTCAACATTCGATTGACTATTAATCACCCCTACATTTAATCTGGTTTTAAATAATAAACAACGTTTCGTATATGAAACAAAATGTTACTGCGTATTAAGAGGAAAAATTATGAGCTGGATTGCAGTGTGCGATGTTTCACAAGTTCAAGAAGAATTTCCCTTTTCAGCCAAAGTAAATGACAACGAAATCGGTATTTTTTTGGTTGAAGACCAGTATTACGCTTTGGAAGATGTTTGCCCTCACGCTTACGCCTTACTCAGTCAAGGGTTTGTTGAAGATGGCAAGGTCGAATGCCCTCTGCACGAAGCCATCTTTGATATCAAAACAGGCAAATGTTTACGAGAACCCGGTGGCCGAGATTTAAAAATCTACCAAACCCGCATTCATGAAAACCAAATTGAAATTAGTTTAATTGAGGAGTAGTCATGGAACCGATTCAAAATATTAACCCTTACCTACCCGCAAATAACCAAATTATCCCTGCACGAGAAGGTGGAAAAGGAAGTATTCAAGCGCCGGGGAGTGCCCCTAATATTGTCTGGCAAACACGTTCACGCCTTCCCGATGAATACGAAACAGCGCTGATTGGTGCATTAGAAAACTTATTTGCCGCTGGTACTGACACCCTCGAAGCCCTTGTTGAAGCCCTAAATCAACAGCTCTTATTTGACCGCCAAGGTCATACATGGACACCAAGCAGTTTTCGCGAATTTTTGCTCGTTAATGGATATTAATACTTTGTAACTTATACAAAAAATAACCTTTGATAATCGGAAGCAAATTATGACAACGAATACACAACCTCAAAACTTTCAAGCGTATTTAGATGTGGGGCTACGAGGACAATGGTACCCCGTATTATCTAGCTGGGAAGTCAGCAGCAACCCAATCGGTATCACTCGCCTCGAAGAACAAATTGTCTTATGGCGCGATGATAAAGGCCAAATTCATGCCTTAGAAGACAGATGCCCCCACCGCGGTGCGCGTTTATCCATGGGCTGGAACCTTGGTGAACGCATTGCTTGTTGGTACCACGGTGTTGAAGTGGGCGGAGATGGTATTGTCAAGGACGTTCCAGCGGTTAGCCAATGCCCTCTTGAAGGCCAAAAATGCTTAAAAACCTACCCAGTTCAAGAAGTTCATGGTGCTATTTTTCTCTATTTTGCTGTGATTGAAGGAGAAACACCACCAGCACTTGAATTCCCTGAAGAATTAGCCGATGGAGAAAACCACAGCCACTTCCTCTGCACCGCATCGTGGAAATGCAATTACCAGTATGCCCTTGAAAACGTGATGGATCCGATGCATGGCACCTATTTACACTCTTCTTCACACTCCATGGCTGAAGGAGATAAACAGTCTGAGATGATCCTTGAAGCGACTCAAACAGGGTTTATTTTCCGTAAGAATGACCAAATTGGTGTCAACTTCGACTGGGTAGAATTTGCCAGTACAGGCGCAAACTGGTTGCGTTTATCCATCCCATATCAAAAACGTTTTGGACCAGGTGGGCACTTTTGGATCATCGGCATGGTCGTTCCAGAAGATAAAGATCACTGCCGCGTATTCTTCTGGCGAATTCGTAAAGTCAAAGACTGGCAACGCGATCTCTGGCGCTTTATGTACCGTAACCGCTTAGAAGGACTGCATTGGGATGTATTAGAGCAAGACCGCATTATTTTAGAAAACCTTGCGCCAAATGCACGCAACCACGAGTTTCTCTATCAACACGATGTCGGTTTATCGCGCCTTCGCCGTATCATGCAGCGAGAAGCCAAAAAACAGTTTGAACTGATTTACGGTAAGGAAACTGAAAATGCATAACCTATTGGCGGGAAAACGTATTGTGGTCACTGGCGCAGCTAGAGGGCTAGGTTTTAGCTTTGCCCAAGCCGTCGCAGAACAAGGTGCTAAAGTCATTCTGTGCGACATTCTTGAAGAACGTTTGCAAGAAAGTACGGAAACATTACGCCGCCAAGGGTTTGATGCACAAAGTTACTGTATCGATCTTGCTGATCCCGCCTCTATTCGCCAAGCCTTTGAGCATATCGCTAAGCAAGGTGCCATTGATGGGTTGATCAACAATGCAGCTCTCGCAACGGGTGTGGGTGGCAAAACATTAGATGAATACGATCTTGAGCTTTGGGATCGCGTTATGACCGTGAATGTCAAAGGAACTTGGTTGGTCACAAAAGCGGCATTACCACTATTAAAGCAAAGCCAACAGGGAAAAATCATCAATATTGCGTCTGATACCGCCCTTTGGGGAGCACCAAGGTTAATGGCCTATGTCGCCAGTAAAGGGGCGATTATCAGTATGACTCGCTCGATGGCGCGAGAGTTAGGCCAGCACCGCATTTGCGTTAACGCAATTGCACCGGGGCTGACCAAGGTTGAAGCGACGGAATATGTCCCTGAAGAGCGTCACCAGCTTTATGAAAACGGGCGTGCCTTACAAGGGGAGCAACTACCTGAAGATGTGACTGGCACCGCACTGTATTTGCTTTCTGATATGGCGAATTTTGTGACGGGGCAGCTTATACCCGTCAATGGCGGCTTTGTTTTTAACTAATTGATGACCGCGTTGGCGGCGAGGTTAAGGCATTGAATTCAACATGTAAGTACTTGATACCCGGTCTGGAAAAAGGATTGCAATTGCTTCTCCTGCTAGCTCAGCAGCACCGCGAGCTCACGTTTGCTGAAATCCTACGCTTAGTCGATATGCCTAAAGCCACGGCTTATCGTGCGATCCAGACCTTGGTACATTTGGATTTCCTTGTGCAACACCCGCGAACTGGGGCATTTTCACTTGGTCGCAAAGTGCTTAGCCTTGGCCTTGGTTATATTGCCTCCCTCGATTTAACCCAGTTAGGCCAACCGATTATTGAACATTTGCGCGATCGCAGCCAGTGCAATAGCCATCTGGTGATCCGTGATGGCCGAGACATTATCTATATCGCTCGCGTCAGCGGTGCGGAATCAAAAATCAACCATGTCAGCGTCGGCACACGCTTATCGGCTCATCGAACCTCTTTAGGGCGAATGCTATTAAGTGGGCTGTCTTCTGCAGAATTTGACGTCCTTTACCCTGATGAAGAGCTACCTGATAACGCGGGCAGCAAACACGAATTCTGGAACATGATCCAAGCCGACAAACTGCGTGGTTATGTTATTGGCGAGTCATTTTATCGCCGCGGTATCTCCTCCATTGTTTATCCCGTTTACAACCAAGACAACGGGGTCGAGGCAGCGATCAGCATCATGGTTCCCATGGACAGTATCCCTGTGCAGGAGCGCCAACATTTACAAAATGAAGTACGTAGTGCAGCACAAAAGCTAACTGAATTTATTGGCGGTATCAGCCCAGCAAAAGTGATTTAGCGTTAACGAAAAACTTACCCATTTTTCGGTTTATTGCCATAAGCCTCGGCTCTCCTTTGCCCAAAAAACGCGCTAGGTAATAACACCACCCTATAGAGGATTAAGCTATGTCGGTGATTGGAATAGAAAAATTAGAATTTGGTGTCGAAGACCTCAAGGCCTGCCAAAAATTTTTACATGACTTTGGCTTACACGTTTCTGCCAATAATCCCAGTGTGTTTACCACGCTATCGGGGGCTGAACTGGCATTATATCCCCTTGATGATTCCGCCCTCCCCGCACCTTTTGAAACGGGTTCAACCTTAAGGCGCATTACATGGGGTGTTGAAAACCTCGCCAATTTAAATCAAATCATCGACAACATTCAAGAGTGTGATGGGTTTGAACGGACATCCACAGGCGCACAATGCCGTGACCCGAATGGTATGACCGTCGCTTTTTGCCTTTCACAACAAAAAGACGTTCAGCTCGACGTCACGGGTATCAATCAATGGGGAGACATTCGCCGTATTGATAAACCTAGCCCGATTTATGAAAAAGCCAACCCGATCAACGTAGGCCATGTCGTTTTTTTTGTTGATGATCTCCCTGCGACAGAAGCATTTTATTGCCAAAAACTGGGTTTCCAAGTGTCCGATCGCTACATCGACCGCGCCGTTTTCTTACGCGCCCAAATTAACGGCTGCCACCATAATTTATTTTTACTGAAATTGCCGCATCGGGGCAGTGGCTTGAACCACGTCGCCTTTACGGTTCGAGATATTCATGAGGTGATTGGTGGGGGCTTAGCCATGAACCGCCATAATTGGAGCACCTTTATTGGCCCTGGTCGCCATCCAATCTCATCCGCCTATTTTTGGTACGTCAATAGCCCAACGGGCGGCGCTTTCGAATACTACACCAACGATGACTACCTCACCGAAAAATGGCAACCAAGGGAACTGGAACACTCACTGGTTTCATTTACCGAATGGGCGGTTGAAGGTGGCTTAGATTACGAAACACGCCGCCAAGTCAAGCCGACCAAGGAGTCATAAAATGAGCACCTTAATTCAAGGCGGTATTGTCATTATTGGTGGAGGTCAAGCGGGTGGCTGGGCCGCAAAAACCCTCAGAGAAGAAGGTTACCAAGGCACAATTTCAGTGATCAGCGATGAAAACCACGATTTTTATGAACGTCCACCGCTGTCAAAAGCCGTTCTCACACAAGAAGACGCGGTTTTATCACGTTTATTTAGTGAAAACGACACTCGTGCATTGAATTTGCAATGGTTTCGCCCCATACGAGCCGAGCGAATTGATACACTGGCTAAATGTGTCTACCTCAATGATGGGCGGTTAGTTAGCTTTGATAAACTGCTTATCGCAACAGGTGGTCGCCCTCGTTACCTCTCAACAGCATGGCAACAGCACCCGCATGTATTTGCCTTACGTTCATGGGATGATGCTCAAGCGCTACGTTCCAGACTCTTATCAGCAAAAAAAATCGCCATCATTGGCGGCGGGTGGATTGGCTTAGAAGTCGCAGCATCCGCACGGAAAATGGGCCTTAATGTCACGATTTTTGAACGTCAAAACCGCCTGTGCGAGCGCAGTGTTCCGCAAAGTGTTTCTGATGCATTAGCGTCGCGCCACCATCAAGCTGGCGTACAGGTCATTACAGATTGTGGCGATATTCAATTAGTTGACGACAACGACGCATTACAAATTGGCTGCCAAAAATACCCGACTGAATCCTTTGATCTTGCCGTCATGGGGATTGGTGTTGAGCTCAACCTTGAGCTCGCCAAAGATGCAGGGTTAGCCGTCACTCATGGCATCGTGATCAACGACCAAGGGCAAACCTCCCACCCTGATATCTACGCCGCAGGGGATGTTGCCTGCCATCCGACGCTTTCTTTGTGTTTGCAATCTTGGGCTTACGCACAAAACCAAGCCATAACCACGGCAAAAGCGATGCTTGACCCGCAATCCGTAGGGTTTAATGAGCCCGCTTGGCTTTGGTCTGATCAATACCAAGACAACATACAAATCTTGGGCGTTCCTAGTACGCAAAACCTGCAACACGTCCAGCGCCACAGCGAAAATTCTGAGGTTCATTTTGCCTTAAATGAAGCTAACGAATTGGTTCAAATGGTGGCGTTTAATGATGCTCGCGCAATCAAACTGGGTAAACGTTGGCTGCAAAACCAGCGCAAATTGGTTCCCTCCGAACTTGCCGACCCCACATTTTCACTAATGTCACTTAAATAGTGTCAGCGAGGAAAAAACATGGCAAATCAAAGTATCACGATATCCGCCAATGAAAATGCACAAAGTGCGCAGGATACACCAGAAAAAGTGAACTGGTTGATCCCAATCGGTCTATTTTCCTGTGTTTTACTGGCATTTTTCGACAAAATTAGCATCGCTGCACTGTTTTCAGACGAAAAGTTCCAACAAGCGCTGGGTATTGATTTTGATCCGACCCGCTTAGGCTTATTAATGAGTGCATTTTTATTCGCCTATGGCGTTTCATCCATGCTACTCAGTGGGATTGGTGACCGCTTTCATCCCACAAAAATGCTGCTCTTTATGATCAGCAGCTGGTGCTTCTTAATGATCTTTATGGGGTTCACCCACCATTACGGCACCATGGTTTTTCTACGCGTATTGCTCGGCATAGCTGAAGGGCCATTATTAGCCATCGCCTATGCCATTATCCGTCGCACTTTTCCACCAAAAATGCAGGCTCGCGCCACAATGCTCTGGTTACTGGGCACTCCCCTAGGTGCAGCACTAGGGTTCCCTATCTCTTTGTATCTTTTAAATAATTTCGGCTGGCAAAGTACCTTTTTCGTCATGGCTGCCTTTACCGTGCCAGTGTGGTGGTTAGTTGTTTTCGGTATTCGCCACCCAAATTTAGTCAACCGCAGTGCTCAACTAAAAACATCGTCAGGAGAAAAACTGCCTGAAGAGCAGATTGCAGAAATGAAAGCGCATAAAAAGCGCCTATTTCAAAATAGCCATTTTTGGATTATCTGCATGTTTAATATCGCGTTTTTAGTCTACCTCTGGGGGATGAATGGCTGGTTACCAAGCTACTTAATTAAGGGGAAATCCATTCACTTGGAACACGCAGGGATCCTCTCTTCCCTCCCATTTATTGCCATGCTGTTTGGTGAAGCGATTGGTGCGTGGCTTTCTGACCGCTACGACCGTAGAGCCCTCGTGTGTTTCATCTCATTATTGGGTGCCGTGATTGGGTTAGCAGGTGTGCTGTTCCTCACCGAGACCTACAGCATCATTTTAATGATGGCATTCAGCATGTTTATGTGGGGAGCCGGTGCCCCTAACATCTTCGCATTACTGGCTAAAGCGACACAAAAGCAAGTCAGTGCCCTTGCAGGTGGCATATTCAATGGTCTAGGAAACCTTGCTGGCGCTGCTGCACCGCTGTTAATGGGCGTATTGATTACCGTTACCCACACTATGGATAGTGGGCTGTTATTTATCGTCATTATTGGTTTAGTGGGCAGCTTGTTATTGCTCCCTTTACTGAAAAAATACTAAACACTGCCTCTTTAGGAGATAACGCTATGTCACAACCTCAAATCAAACCCCAAGGGATCCCAATGGCACAATGGATTGAGTCCCGAGTTGCCCGCCTTGAAGGCCGCAAATACGATTGGAACGCACTGAAATTCCAAGCTGATTACGACCCAAAATACCGCCGCGCCCAAATGCGTTATATCGGCACAGGGGCTACAGGTGTCGCCAGTGACGTCAATACCGTCCCTGCGGAAAACTTCACCTTTTCGACCATGGTGTTACCCGCTAAATGTGAAGGGCCACTGCACTTACACCCTGATGTTGAAGAAGTTTTTTTCATGCTCAAAGGCACCATTACGTTGTTTATCAAAGACGGCGACGAAGAGTATGAAACGGTATTAAAAGAGCGTGATTTGATTTCTGTTCCTGCGGGGATTTATCGCGGCTTATTCAATCACGGGGAAGAAGAAGCTTTAATGTGTGTGATGATTGGGACGCAAAAACCCGCAATCCCAACTTACCCAGAAGACCACCCATTATCAAAAGTTAAACGCGGATAACAGGAGTAATCAGTGATGAGTCTGCCAATTGAAAATTTACCCGAGTTACAGCTCGCAAACTTTGGTCAATACCGCCTTAATTGGCGGGAAGCGGGCCAAGGGGAGCCCGTGATCCTCCTCCATGGTATTAGCTCAGGCTCGGCCTCATGGATTTCTCAACTGACGGCATCATCACTGACTCATCACTATCATCTCTATTGTTGGGATGCACCCGGTTATATGAATAGCCTTGAATTGGCGACAAAAACGCCAGTGGCTCTCGATTACGCCGATGCGTTAGAAGCCTTTCTTGATGGACTGGGATTACAGCAAGTAACCCTCGTTGGCCACTCGTTAGGCGCTTTAATGGCTTGTGCCTTTGCCTCTTTGCATCCTTCTCGTGTCAATGGCTTATTCCTCGCTAACCCCGCACAAGGTTACGGAACAAAAAGCCTTGAAGAGCGCAACCGCGTGTATGACCAAAGGCACGATATTGTATTTAACTCAGGTATCGAAGCCTATGCACAAAACCGTGCGGCAGCCTTACTGTCACCCACTGCTTCACAAGAAAAAATCGAGTGGGTGCAGCAAAATATGAAAAAACTCAACCCAACGGGTTTTTTATCCGCCGCTTGGATGCTGGCGCATGACGATATCAGCCTGTATTTAAAGGCTTATACTGGCGCGCTCGAAATGCTCGTTGGGGAAGAGGACACTATCACCCCGCCTTCGCAAGTTAGCCAATTAGCGCAACAAAAACAGTGCCCACTGTTTTATATTCCACAGGCGGGTCACGCGAGCTACCTTGACCAACCCGCTGAATTTAACCAGCACCTCACTCACTTTTTATCGACAGCTTTGCAAAGGAAACACGCATGAATTTACAGTTAAATAACCGAGTCGCTGTCGTGACTGGCGGAAGCTCTGGCATTGGTTTTGCGACCGTAAAATTGTTACTCGATGAAGGGTGCAAAGTGGCTTTTTGTGGCCGAAATAAAGATAAATTACAAGCCGCAACAACCCAATTAACGGCGTTATACCCGCAGGGAAATTTTATCGCTGTGACCTGCGACGTATTAGATAAAACCCAAATCGAAGCCTTTGCCGAGCAAGTTCGCCAGCAATACGGGCAAACAGATTTACTGATCAACAACGCAGGCCAAGGTTACGTCGCCAACTTTTCAGACACGCCAGAAGACGCTTGGCTGCACGAAGCCCAATTGAAATTATTTGGGGTGATAAACCCTGTGAATGCGTTCTTACCACTCTTAGAGCAATCAAATATCGCCTCAATTACCTGCGTGAATTCACTGCTGGCATTGCAACCTGAACCCCATATGGTCGCCACATCTGCCGCAAGAGCCGCGCTATTAAACATGACACTGAATTTATCTAAAACATTGTTACCCAAAGGAATACGCGTCAATTCTATTTTACTGGGCATGGTGGAGTCTGACCAATGGCGCCGCCGCTTCGAAAGCCGCAGCGACACCAACCTCACTTGGGAACAATGGATAGGCAACATCGCCAAAAACCGCGGCATTCCCATGCAGCGCTTAGGTAAACCTGAAGAGCCTGCTCGCGCACTGGTTTTCTTAGCGTCCCCAATGGCGTCATTTACCTCGGGTGCAGCTTTGGATGTCTCTGGTGGCTTTGCCCATCAAATTTAAAGGATTGAAATATGAAAACGTTAATGCTTATAGGCTATGGCACGATGGCAGAAGAGGTGATTACTCGCTTACCTCGTGGGATAACTCTGCGCTGGATTGTTGCTCGCGCTCATCACCACGACGCCATTCTTAAGCGCTTTCACGGGGAAGTCACCCCGATTGAGGATATCAGCCAAATTAATGAAAAGCCCTCTCTTGTGTTGGAATGTGCCAGCCATCAAGCCGTTAAACAATATGCGCCCCTTATTTTACAAAAGGGGTGGAGGCTCGCGATTATTTCAACGGGGGCACTGGCGGATACTGCGACGGCACAGCATTTAACCGCATTAGCCAAACAACATCATGGGCAGTTAATCCCGCTAACCGGTGCCGTTGCAGGGCTTGATGGGTTACGTGCGGCGAGAGAAGCCAACATTACGCAAGTGACTTATCAATCACGCAAAAGCCCAGCGAGTTGGCGTAATGGTCCTGCCGAGCAATTTATCGACTTATCTCAAGTCACTGAGGCAACTGTATTTTTTACGGGTAGTGCACGGGAAGCTGCACTTAATTTCCCAGCGAATGCCAATGTTGCCGCAACCGTTGCCCTTTACGGGATCGGTATGGATGACACCCAAGTGCAGCTGATTGTTGACCCCAACACGAGTAAAAACACCCATCGCATTGAAGTACAAGGTGATTTTGGGCAGTTTTGCATCGAACTCAACGGTAATCCACTTCCCTCTAACCCGAAAACATCCATGTTATCAGCCCTAAGTGCGGTGGAAATTTGCCGCCGTGTTGCTGAACAGGATGCCATTTGACGGAGAACATCATGAATAAAATGGATATTTTTGTCGGCGGAAAATGGCAATTGGGCCGCGGAAAAGAGATGCAATCACGTTTTCCTGGCGACAACCAGATTATTGCGACCCTAAATAGCGCCAGTCTTGAAGACGTCGAAGACGCCGTGATTGCCGCAGAAACCGCATGGAGAGAGCCCTCATGGCGGAATATGCCCGCCCACCAGCGTGCAGCTATTTTGTATAAAGTCAGTACCTTAATTGACGAACAGCGCGAAGAACTCACTCGCTTACAAACCTTGGATAACGGCAAGCCGTGGGCGGAAGCCCGTGGTCTTGTGATGAGTGCCGCGGCTACCGCACGTTATTTCGCTGCAGTCTGTGAAGTGTCGGGTGGCGAACTTCCCCCTCGCCGCCAAACAGATATCATGACAATAAGCACTTACCAACCTATTGGCGTTATTGCGGCGATCACTCCGTGGAACTCGCCGATTGCTAGTGATATGCAAAAAATTGCCCCAGCCATTGCCGCAGGGAACGCAGTCATATTGAAACCTGCGGAAGCAACGCCACTTATCTCGCTAAAACTCGCTGAAATCTTTGAGCAAGCGGGCTTACCTCGCGGCTTGTTGAGCGTACTACCGGGCAAAGGCTCAATTATCGGCGATGCCCTCGTTCGCCACCCTTTAGTGCGAAAAATCTCCTTCACAGGGGGCACCAATACAGGGCGACAACTGGCACATATTGCGGCAGATAAACTGATCACCACCTCATTAGAGTTAGGTGGGAAATCCCCAACAGTCGTGTTATCAGATGCCGACCTTGACCTTGCTGCTCACGGTGTTTGCTACGGTATTTTTAGTTCGATGGGGCAAGCGTGCATCGCGGGTTCTCGTTTATTTGTCGCCCGCGAGATATACGACAAATTTATGGAAAAACTCACCGCATTAACCCAAAACTTAATTATCGGTGACCCTCGCCAAGAACGCGTACACATTGGCCCATTAATTTCCCCAGCTCACCGCGATAGCGTGCAGGCCTACGTTGATTTGGCTATTCAAGAAGGTGGAAAAATTCGCCTTGGCGGGAAAATCCCTTCAGACCCAGCCCTGCAATCGGGGAACTATTATTGCCCCACCATTATTGAAGGCTTAAATAACCAAGCACGTGTTTGCCAAGAGGAAATCTTTGGTCCCGTCTTAGTGGTCATTCCCTTTGATAACGAAGATGAACTCATTCAACAAGCCAATGATTCCGTGTACGGACTCGCGGCAGGAATTTGGACGCGTGATTATACCCGCGCCTTTAAACTGGCGGATGCCCTTGAAACGGGCACCGTGTGGATCAACACCTACAAAGTTTTTTCTATTTCCACCCCATTTGGCGGCTTTAAAGAAAGCGGTCTGGGTCGCGAAAAAGGCCTTGAAAGCCTCAAAGCCTACATGCAACAAAAAAGTCTGTTTCTGGCACTTAACCCACAACCAAACCGTTGGTGTGAATAACCAATCCGTCAAAGGATTATTCAAGCATTAAGGAGAATATAATGTCTGACATGATTACGGTTGGCGAAGCCGTCGCCAGAACATTAGAGCAATACCAAGTCACCACGGTTTACGGTGTCATTTCAATTCATAATTTACCCATTGCTGATGCGATTGGCCGTCGTGGGATCATCGACTTTACCCCAAGCCGTGGCGAAGCAGGTGCGGTGACAATGGCCGATGCCCATAGCCGTTTTCGTGGGCTCGGTGTGGCATTAACCAGTACAGGCGCAGGCGCGGGGAATGCCATTGGTTCAATGATTGAAGCCATGAATGCTTGTTCGCCCATGATCCACATTACGGGTCAGGTGGAAAAAGCCTATTTAGATATGGACGCAGGGTTTATCCATGAAACCCCTGATCAGCTCGGATTTTTGCGGGCAAGTTCCAAGCAAGCTTTTCGCGTACACAGTGCTGAGCAAGCGGTCGCCGTCTTGCACAAAGCCATCCAGGTTGCCCAAACCGTGCCTTGCGGCCCCGTATCCATTGAAATTCCAATTGATATTCAAAGTGCACAAGTGCCTATTTCCGTATTAAGCGCCCCCGTTGTTCCCTCTGCATTGCCTGCATGCAGCGATTCTCACATCGACACTATTTGGGAGAAGCTTCAGCAAGCAAAACAGCCATTATTGTGGATTGGTGCAGGGGCATTACAGGCAGCAGACGCCATAAAACGCCTTGCTGATCAGGGTATTGCCGTGATTAGCAGTACCCACGGACGCGGAATTCTGTCTGATGATCATCCTTTTAGCTTACGCGCCTTTCATAATGCAGACGCCATTGATGTCTTAATACGCAGTTGCGATTTATCCTTGGTAGTGGGCTCCCGCTTGCGCAGCAATGAAACCAAAACATGGTCATTACCCTTGCCGCGCCCGCTGATCCAACTTGATATTGACCCACAAGCTGCCAATCGAAATTATATTGCTGATATAAATATTACTGGTGATGCGAAGACCTTACTGGAAGCGTTGGCAGATAAAATGGAACTGGCCAACCGCCCTGTATCTGACACTTGGAAAAAACAGGTGCAAGAAGCTGTTCAGCAGGCAGAGCAACAACTGCGCGAACAATGCGGTGCTTATAGTGACCTCAGTGATGCCGTTGAACAAACGCTACCAAAAGAAGGTATTTTTGTGCGGGATATTACGGTTTCAGGGAGCTTGTGGGGCAGTCGGTTATTAAAAGCCACCGAGCCGATGCACAATATTCACTCCCTTGCCGGCGCAATTGGTTTGGGTCTCGCGATGTCCATCGGTAGCGCAAAAGCCAACCCAAACACTTCAGTTATAGGCCTTGTTGGTGATGGCGGTTTGATGCTAGGGATTGGGGAACTCGCTACGATGGCACAAGAACAACTTCCTATCGTATTGATTATTATGAATGATAATGGCTATGGCGTGATGCGAGGCATTCAGGAAAAATATTTCGCAGGTCGGCAGTATTATAATGAATTATTAACTCCTTCATTTAACCAATTAGCTCAATCAATGGGCATTACCGCATTTACCATCGACAAAGCCGCCGATTTTAAATCAACTCTCCAACAAGCCATTGATTTAAAAAAACCTGTCGTGGTTGAGGTACTGATGAATAAAATCGGCAAAATGGATTTCTCAGGCCCACCGCAGAAAAAACTGTTCTAATTAGTTTTGACTCAAAAATACTGTCTGAGCAGCTAAAGGCTGCTCTTTTTGTTTGTATTGGCCCATCATGAAAAATGATGTCATTAAGCTAACAATTAAATTAATAGTAATATAATTCAATTGTTGAAGAACCATTAAGATGGACAGGAGATGACAAATTCAAATTTTGTTTTTGAGTAATATAGGCTTGAATGATTAACAGTCCATTTAACTGCTTAAATGGCATGGGTGTTACAGAATTCGTATCTGTACTAAATGAAAAATACGAGGCTGTATTCGTAAATAAACTCCCTCCATTCCCTTTAAGATCTGTTTCTTTATTCCAACTCGTTGCCTTATTGGGTAACGTAGGCGTCCAATATTTCACTGTTACTGCTTGTCCATCTAGCCTCATTTGGGTAAATGGCATATTCAAAAGGTATCCCCCTAATTTTTGGCCATTGCTTGTCCCTAGCCCCGCAACAAACGCTTGTGTCACATTAGGTAACCCCATAGGTAAATTCTTTCCTAAACCAGCCGATAATACCTCCGTTTTAGCGAGCGCACTGCCAATTTCATTTTCACTCCCTGCATTTGTCGTCGATTGCGGTCGATTACTGCGGGCCCGAATGGCAATGTTTGTGGCCGCATCACAACTGAGGGTAAAATTCAGTGTATATGCAGGTAAAACGGTCACGGCGTTATTAGCTAAATCGTTAGCATGGAGAGTGTGATAATCCACCGTGCCATTGTTCGAAACCGAAGGTATACAAGCTATCGCACGTAACTCAGAGGATACCCTGACTGTACTTGGTGAAAAAGCAGCAACATTTAATGAAAATTGGCCCGATTGTGTTAAAACCATCGGTTGGGTCACCTCAGTAGCTGATACCTTTGGGGTGATATTTAACACCATTTCGACACGTTTTCCTCTGATTGCCGATTGTGGGCGAATTTCATCATTGGGTTTTAATAAGGCCGTGACGTGGTTCACCTGATGTCGTACGACCATTGCCGTTGTGCTCTGTCCATCGACACGGAAACTGACTAAACTTACTTGCAATTCGCCTTTTTGGCCATATTGGAATTCACTTGGATGGCTACCAAAAAGATCTTGGATTTTAATCACGGGGTCAATCTCTTGTGAGCACATCAGTTTAACCACCACCTGACGGCTCTGTAGCTCCCCATCTCCGCTCGGTAGTTGTTTTATCTGATCACGCGAGACAGCACCGTAATCAATATTAGGTTGAGAGATTATCCACTGGCAATCCTCCTCCACTGTATTATCAGCTAACAGATAGGGTGAATAGGTAAACAATAGACTGAGTGCGAGACAAAGCCTCACTACAAGTCGTTTCACTGACAATATTATTGACATAACGCATTCACCTCTTCAAATAAGACTTGTGATTCTGGTTCACTGGGTAAATTAAGTTGGACAACACAGGTCTTTTTTTCTGGTGTTTCAATCATCAACCTCATCGCTGGTGTCGCTTGCCCTAAAAAAAACTGCCCTGATTGAGTCGCCAGTGTTAAAAAATTACCCGCCTCATCGCGGATCACGCTGTCAACGGGTAGCGGTCTCCCAGCTAATTGTGTATTCACCCGTACACGGCGAGATTCGACCACCGTGAAAGTCATCGGTACAATCGAGCCTTTTGCAGGTAGCGTTGTTTTATAAGCATTGAGAATATCACTTTGACGAGATAGGCTTCTCGGATCGACTTTCACCGCATTCTGTTGATAGGCATTTAGGTTGGGGATCACTGCATAGCCATTGCCATTGGTCCAAGTTGGGCCTGCCCCGGAGTCTAAACGAATATCGCGTTTATCTCCTACCTTGGCGATACCAAAGGTGTCTTTGATTTCATACGGTGACAGCAACAAACCTTCATTGACCAGAGCAACTCCCCCATTTAAAGAGGCCCCCCAACTGGTTTGATTTTGATTATCTCGGCGAATGTTGGCACCTAGCTGGCTATATGGTGTGACAGTATGCGCATTAGCAGAAACCGATTGATAGTGTTTTTGGTCGTTGTAATCATATGCAACTCCCCAGTTTCTATCGTGACTCTCATAGTTACTATAACGTGCGCCCCAGCGATTACTGTTATCGCTACGCGTCAGCCACGACGAAATATTGGCTCGTTCCAGCGGAATATTCAGCCGTACATAAAAGGTATCTTCATAGACATTGTCGATATTATAAGTACGCTGATAGCTCGTATTTAACATGGTATTTTTGTAGAGCGTTTTGCTCCATGAAAAACTAATATAGTCTTGAGACTGATTGTCCTGCGTATACGTTCGCCCTATTGAAGACCCCAATGTTCCCCAGTCTGTAGATAAACTCATGTCACCACCAAACTGTTTTTGCTTATTATTAACACGAGGTTCATCTCTCACAGCATCACTCAAATAGTGGTAATCAGGGCTTTGTATCAACCCATTAACGCCAATAGACAACGTGTCTGAGGCTAAATAAGCCACTGTACCTGTGATAAGCCCACCGGTTTTATGATGTTTTTCATCACGCGCTACATCAGTATTGGTCGAAAGTCTCCATGACTCGTTCAAACGCACCGCACTATTCAAACCCAACCCATAATAATCGGGAGATACGACTGCACCGCTTTGTAGCCCTAAAAAGCGGTTCACACTCCAGCCTTTTGACAAAGACACAACTAATGGTTTATGTGGGGTATTGTTTTCATCATAACGACCAATCCCCATTGAGTACCCCGTATGACTAAACTGGCTATCATTCAAAAACGTAGACGCTGGCACAATAAACTCTTGCTCTTGCCCATTGACCCCTTTTAATTTCACGAGTAAATCTGCAGTTTGATTGACTAATGAAAATTGGGATAGCTCAAAAGCCCCTGCGGGGACAGCAGTATTGTACAATAACCGCCCAGCCTGATAGATTTCCACCATCGAAGGCTCTGGGGCGACCCCCGTAACCAGTGCGCCACCACCACGATGATTTTCTAATTGGTTTTCAGGGAACACTTGCAAGCCAATAACGCGAGATGCACCAATGACACTGTTATTTAAATTAATTTGCCCCAGTTGCAGCACTTTTTGCTGCTTTTCTAATGTCGTTTGCGCGTAGGCATATTGATGAATAAATTCCGAATCAGTGAAATGGTTATAAATTTGATAACTACGAAATAACCAGTTTTGATAGTTAAACCCTGCCTCCGTATTCACATAATACATATCACGATTGCCAACACCTGAGCTCCCCATATAGTTCGCAGCATAATTCACAATAGCGCCCATGCCCCCGTACACATAACGCTTTTGTTGATTAAAATTCACTGAAACGGCGCGCTCAGGCACAAAAAACCACAGTTCTTGTTTCGCAGGTTTGGGGATAATCTCACTGTTTTCCCATAGTTGCTGAAGTGCGACGCACTCTTTCGTTCCCTGTAAAGTACGCGGGTCATTAATGCCAATCGCCGCTAATAGCTCGGCATTAATACAGGGCTGTCCACTCTGATTGAACTCAACATCAACACTCACACGATATTGATTATTAACATAAACCTTGAGTTCTTGTTTACCTGGTAAAAAAGTGGGGGCTTGCTCAAATTGCTTAGCAATCGAGGTATCAATACCACGTGACATTAAAAATTCTTCATCAAAGGTGACCGATTCGGTTGCCAGTGCTGAGTGAAGACAAACCCAAAAAAGGAGCGCTATCGGCGTCTGTTTTGTCATTTTTATTACACTCGTGTTGGTGCCTTTATTATTTTTTAAACGCGCTGAATTAATCTATTAATGGGGCATCGTAATATTTATTCGTAGAGAATCCCCAAGTCGTGGCAGGGTAAAAACGCACTTTATCGGCATTTTTGATATTGGTATTTTGATCCCCCGATAAATCAAATGATTGGTGAGGTAAAATATAGGTTTTAGGCAAAATGAATCTTTGGCCTGAGGGCAATACAGTAATGTTGGGTGAGATAAAACGCACAACATACGGAGAAGGGTTAGTCACCGTGAATTGGTTATTTTTATATTCCCACGTTAAGCCTTCCCAAGGCGCGAGGTTTTGTGCTAGCCCCGCTGGACGGATAATCACGGGTAGGTTTTGTTTAAAAGTGACGTTGATTTCTTTTTCCAGCTCACCATTTTTCGGAGGTACGCCTTCAAAGGTTACACGTTTTAATCGCTCAGTTTTAAGTGGCGTTTTGGTGGTTATCAGAAACCGTACCGTCTGAGTTTCATTGCCTTCTACACGTGCAACGGGCGGATAAACTGTAATGAGCTCCTCTTTATCATCTTCGAGATTTTCAATTTTAGTGATCAACAAACTCGGGTATTTATCGGTGTTTTTAATATCAATATTACCTTCGCCATCACTTTCCTCGATCATAACAATGGGATTTTGAGGCACCATCCCTGCCGCCAAACTGCCTGCAGAAAAGAGGAATAAACTTAAACAGATAAAGTGATTTAAATAAATTTTCATAGAACCTTAATTACAATATGTAAATAAGGAAAGAAAAATCGGTATTACCTAAACGTTTCTTTCCTTGAATAAAATAATGTTAAATCTGTTATCTCATGACGTTAGAAATAATAAAGCTCAATGGTTGATGAGCCGTCTAAATTGACCGGGGCACTTAAATCTAAATTAGCTTTATCCGTAATATAGGCTTGAATTACAAGTGTCCCAGCCAATTCAGTAAATGGGGTCGGTGATGTGGCTTCACTATCAGTACCGTAGCCAAAAAAAGCATTATCAACAGTAAAAATGGTATGCCCATTGTTAGTGATTACAGACGATACTTGTTTATTCCATTTTGTTGCCTGTGTGGGTGCGGCAAAGGTCCAAAATTTATCTGTTGCCGCAACACCATCAAGGGTGACAAGTGAAGGGGGTAAATTCATCATATACCCCCCAATATTTTTTCCATTCGATGCCCCGAGTCCAACGACAGTTGGGGTGCTTACTGTAGGCTGCCCATAAGGCTGTTTGGCTCCTAGCCCAGCTTTCACTAAAGCACTATCAGCGAGCCCACTTCCCACCTGGCTTTCAGGTCCCGAGATATCGGTTGCTGTCCCCATTCGATTACTGGATGCGCGTAGAGCCACATTAGCAGATGCATCACAACTAATGGTAAATCCGATAGTTTTTACCGATAAGACTGTCGGCCCCTTTGCAGCCAAGGCTTCAGGTTTGATAAAACCATAGTCAACGACTCCACCACCGCCCGCGCTAGGTGTACAAGACGCAGAGCTAATCGTTCCGACAACAGAGATATCTACCGAATCTGCAGATAACGCAGGAATGGCAGCAGTACTAAGTAATGATGCTAATAATACTTTTTTCATATATATTCTCATTTAAATGTAATAACACGATAATTGAATCACTGAAAATTAATCCTAATTATATTTTAAAAATAGACACCCATATATTTTATATATTAAGGACGTAACTAAACTTATGATAAAAACTTATTATCAATTAATTTAATTTGATATTTAGACGTATAAAAACAATAAATTTTATTTATTATTAAATAAAAACACAATTAATAATCACATGGTATTAACAAACGCAATTAGTATATTAGTTTTTAAAATATTTATTTATAACGCTTCTAATATTAATATTCCTGTCGCTTGACTCACACCAGAGACTGATGCATCACCCATCAATGTAGCACTGACAGGAATAGTTTGGCTAGTTAAGTTGTTTAATTGAATTTCTGGACCATTCGCTTGTACTTGAATTCCATTTAACGAGACTTGAGCAGAAACACCATTTCCAAAATTGAGATTTCCATTAGTCACATTGTTTCCAGTGAGCTTTAATTGATAATTCTGTGGTGTACCTGATGTACATAAAACAGATAAAGCGCCATCTTTACGCAGACCACTAACATTAGTCGTTGTCGATTGATATGACAGCTCAATTTGCTGTGAATTCAGAGAACATACTGATCCCGTAAGTTCAGGAATAGGAGGAGGCGCTCCTTCATCCGCTCCACACACAGTATATGGTTCAAAGTAAAGCGATAACGAACCAAGTGTCCCACCTGGTACCACCCCCCGTGCTACTTCAGGATAAATCAGATAACTACGCATACAAAAATTAGCACTAGAGAGACTGACTGTCGATTCATTTACTGGCACCAATATCGTTCCTTCAGTGCCAACTATACGATTCATACAAGTGTTAATATCTCCTTGATCTGTACTAGTACAGCCTACAACAGGAAAAGGAATATTACTATAACAGCCACCATATCCAGCATCATTTGATATACACGGTGTTACGGCTAGAGAAGAGCCCTGAGCAGGTAAAGTATAGGGGGCTGCATAATTTGAAGAACTCATAAAAGAACCACGTACAAGACGAATTCGAACTTCCAAATTTCCGATAAACCTACCATCACTTATTTGATAATTAACCCATTTAGAGGAAATTACCTTACCAGTGGTAACTTCCGATCCCGGGCCTAACGTTACAGACTTAGCGAAACTTTGCCCACAAATTATTAGCAATAAAAATGCTATAGTTGATCTAGATATATTTTTCATTCATATTTTCCATTAGTTAAAATAAATAATGAAATTGTTATACATAAAAATACTATTTATGTATCCATAAATAGTATTTAAGCCAAAAACTTAAGCAAGCTATTCATATTCCAGCATAAACGTCGTCGTTGCCTCGAAGGCTCCTCGTCCTATTGTTTTAGTCAATAAGGGAGTAGGTTCACCCTGCACATACGCTTTCAGATTAAGATTATTACCGTTGCCAGAATGCAATTTCTGAATATAGTTTTTAGCTTTATTCAATAAAATTGGTGTCCCATTTTCAGCTTCTAATCCTATGGCAATGCCACTCGCTTGACTCCCACCATTAAGCGCTAATAATCCCGGTAATGCCAAGCTTTCAGTTCCCATGAAGGTCACTTGAACTTCTTTCCCCAACACTAAATCGCAATTAATTAACCGAATTGTAAATGGCTGACTGTGTGTTCGAGTGTTCAAGTACAAATATTTATCTACAATAGTGCCAAAATCCAATTCGATATTTTCATCTCCAGGATATACTTCACATGCATCCTCAACTAACGTTCCATCAAATTGTACGGTTTCCGACTGCGCACAAAGCGGCACAGTCACTAAACTTAGCGACAAGACTAAAGGCCATAATTGACGTAATGATATTTGCATTTTTCTTATTTCCTTTTGCCGTGTCATTGAAAATCGATGGTCAATGTCCCAGTCGCAGTAAAATTATCACCAACCAGTTCCGTTGCTGCACGTTTAATTGGAACTGCTGATAATCTTGGTGGATTTGAACTATCAATGGCAAACGCCTTGTTCAGCTCTAACGGTATCCCGTCTTTTTGAATTTGAATGCCTAATTTTCCGTTATTTAAAGGGCTGCTGGCGCGTAATGTCGCATTATCAAATCCGGTACCAGCCAGCGTTCCACTGAACGTCAATGTCACATTCCACGGTTGACTTAAGTCACCTTGGCAATTCAATTGGTACGGAATGTCTTGTTTAAATAGATTCCCATCCACTTTGCGCACCCCCACCTTTCCAAAAGAAACACGTATAGGGTTAGTTTGTCCTAACTCACAAACAGGGGGCAGTACTAGCGTGCCATCAAAATGCCAATTAGCTTCTACCGCTAAGGGCATCATCATAAGGAGCCCCCCTAAACTGCATAAATAGCAATAACGTTGACTTGCGCTTATCAGTAACTTTTTCATTGATAGTTCACCTTTAATGTCGCCAACGCAGTAAAGCTACCGCCATCTGTATCATTAAAGCCCGCAGTCATATTTTTAATCGGCGCAGCTTTTAAAGAAGGCAAAGAGGTGTAATTAATATTCACTGGCTGATTAATTGCTTGCCGAACATTATTGATATAAAAAGCAACGCCTAATTTGTTATTGCTTGTTTTTAATGCGCCATTGCTATTAAACAATGTAGGGTCACCTTCTAAGGTTAATGTCAGATTATTTTTTGCTAACCCTGTACACGATAGACTCAATGGCAATGTTTGTACGTAGTTATTACCGTCAATGCGCGTTAACAAAATATCTCCAAAATGAATCGCCGCTTGATTATTGTTATTTAGAATACATTCTGGTGGCGTCACAATTAAATTACCGTAAAGATTTGCTCCTAATCCCAGCGCAAATGGAGAGCTTATGACACAAAAAAAACAGAGTGCCACTTGTTGTCGGTGAATAAATTTCATCTTGTTCCCCTTAACGGTAATCCACCACAAAAGTTAATGTCCCATTGAAATTCCCTCCATCAGTTAATACCGTTCCCGAGGGTTTTACTGGCACCGCATAAAGCGTAGGTTGACCACTACCATAAGTAAAATTAACAATATCACCATTACTCAATCGAGATGAATCCTGATAAACAGCTATCCCTAGATCCGTCCGACCTGTACGAATGACATTTTGCCCATTGAGCGTGATCGGGTCCCAACTCACTGTCATTTTTAATGCATTGCTATAGACATTCGTACAATTTAAGGTGTAATCAATGCGTGTGCGTTTATAGCTACTATTGTCAATCAGTGTTTCATGGATATCGCCAAAATTGACATCTACCACTGTACCGCTATTCACGGTACATTCTGGCGGAGTGACAACCAGTGTTCCTGTAAAATAAACATCCAATGCTCGTGATAATGCGGGACTTAATAAACAAAGTAGGCCGATAAAATACCGAACAAAAAGAGTGTTATTCATAAGATATTCCCGCTTTTATTGATAATTTAACGTCACAGTCATTGTGCCAGAGAAGGACCCCGCATCACTGAGCATTACACCACTAGGCTTTATCGGTACCGCATACAAGTTCGGAGGATTACCATAGGTAAAGTTAATTGATGCTCCATTACTTAAGCGAGTCGAATCCCGATAAATGGCAATACCTAAATTTGTTCGGTTTGTACTGACAGCAGAAACGCCGTTAAAGGTTACTGGATCCCATGATAGTCCCATATTCAACGCATTTTTTTCTAAGGCTTTGCAAGATAATCCAGTATTAATAGGGGTTCGCTTATAACTCACTCCATCAATTAATCCTTGTTGCACCTCTTCAAAACGCACAATTTGTATTGAACTACCACTACTAAACGAACACTGTGGAGGCATCGTAATGGTCAACGTTAAATTCAGATTTGCGGTATCAGCACGTACGACATGGAATAGACTTCCAAATAATAGCGAGCTAAAAAAAAGAACGCTAAACACAATAAGAGCTTTAACTCCTACGGTCACATGCTGCATCAATAACATCGTTGACTCCTAATCATAACTTACCTGAAAGCGAATGATTGCCTGATAAGCTCCCGAACTTAATCCTGCTGTAGTGCGAATCGGGGTAATATAATAAGTTAATTGATTCTGCCCCGGAGAAACCAGCTCAGGCGTACTGTATTGCCCTATTGCAATAGGATGAGAAGACGCATTACTCAATTGTAATGCAATCCCTTTTGCTCCCGTAACGGCCGCTAATTGTGGATTTTGATTGTCCGCTGTGGCCAAAAAACGAATTTTCATCGCTGGCATATCAGCACTCCACAATAAGTTACCGAGTTTATTACGATTACGACTTTCACCACTTAAACAATCTTCTAAACGTAGTTGTACCGCGACAGGCGTACCTGTTTGGCCGGCTGTCTGTAATTGCCCCGTCCCTAATGTCCCCAATTCAACCGTTTGATATGCTGAAGACATCGCTAATCGGCAAGCACTTTCCGTTAAAGCCCCGTGTACATACAATGTCCCATTAGCCCCATCGACATCCCAGTTATCCACTTTGTCGAGTTCAGTACTGAGCGCGGTGCTACTGAGTAAACACAATCCTAAACCGCACGCCATCATATTATGAGGTATCTTATTGGCTTCTTTCATGATGCCCTCCTGCGTTGAAATCTGCTTTAACGTCATCTTGTTTGAAGTTACTGTTTATCTGATACCACGTGACAGCGATTATCTTGACAAGTAAACGTCAACATTGGTCGTCCACCGTAGTCATTGATATAAGTGAGTACAGGCTTACTACCTAAAGCTTTTGCACTTCCGCCCATGAGCAAACTGCTTTTAGGAGCAACCATCAACGGTTCAAATCCCGCAACTGTTTTTCCGTCTTTTACTGAAGCTGCATCAACAAGAGTCACAAAATACGGCGTTGGATTCTCAACACTGTATTGATCACCTTGACGAGTGAGGGTAATTTTTTCTTGCCATGGATTCTCCATCTGTTGGCGAGTTGGAATAATCGCTTTTGGACGATAAAACAGCTTAATTCGAGTTTGCAACGCCAGCTGAAGTGTGTTGGGTTTGTCACTCTTAGGCGGGATTTCACGCAAATTGAAATAATAAACGGACTCCCTATCTTGCGGCAGTGACGCGACACTCGGTAGTGCTTGAATTTTCACTTGGCTTTTAGCGCCAGGCTCAACACGCTGAACGGGAGGTAATACCGTAAAGGGTTCAGTGATTTTTTCGCCTTGGGCATTTTCAATCCAACCTTGCGCTAGATAAGGTAATTGCTTATTTTCATTACTGATATTTAAACTAATGGATTTATCTTCACCCGTCATAATTGCACGAGTGCGATCTAAAGCCACCGCAGCTTGCGCTGACGACAGTGTCGCGGATATCAACACAGTCCCAACCAAAAAAGCAGCAATAGGATGATGATTTCTTTTATTGATTTTATTACTCTGTAACATATTCTTTTACCTTAATATGAAGAAAGAATACCCCTCTTCAATCATGTCATTTTTATTTTCTTAACCCGCTCGATGAACTGAGTAAACCTGACTTATCCGATGCCCCAGAAGTTAATAAATGAGGCGTAGATAATGACGGTAAACTTACTGCATTCGGTTCAACGACCACCTGTGTCTGCTCGAGTGGTAAGATACCTGTCGTATGGCACGGTAATAACCAGTTCGTTAATAACGTGTCGCTCTTCGGTAATATTTCAGGTAGGGTGATTTCGCATTGTGCTTTATCATCCCAACGAACCTGTAACCTATCGTTAGGATTGAGCCCTGTTAAATACGTACTCCCATCATCCCCCACCATTCCCACTTGTTGGCCTTTTATATTGAAAACTTGCGCGCCAAATGGGGGAACACGACTATCAGATAAACGCAACAAGGCCATTGCGCTGTGTCCAGCAACAACGTCGAACTCACGATAACCGATAGCGCCTTCTGTTAAGGTACCTTGCTTAACCGATTGAGATACCTGAGCATCTTCAGGTAATGTATTTAAATCTATACTGACCTGATTACGGTAATAACTGTTCACGTCTGTTAATACAGCCTGCCCAAAATAGTTTGTTCGGATGGTTGAGCCATAACCTCGTAATGGGATATCAGGAACGCCATCGGTATCGACAAAAATTCGAGTCCCACCGAGCTGATTACTGCGATGCATCACCACTCCTTGCTTAATCGCGGTAAAACCACCTTGAAGTGATAAGCCAGCAGAACGATATCTATCTTGCTGATAAGTAGCATTTGCATTAATTTGAGCTAAATCCGCTTGATGAGTGTAGTAACCACTCACTAATCCACCAGAACGAGACCATCCTGTACTTAATTGATAATTAGTGCGTTCATCTAATCGGTCGTAATAACTGACTCGTTGAGAATTATCACGCTCATCCCAACTACTGTTCATGCTAAGAGAACCACTCTCCCCCCAAGGCAATGAAACGGAAATATAGGCGCCATCATCATTAGTCTGCTGATAACGATTTCGATAAGCGGTCAAGTTAACACTCAAATTTTTCCATTTTCCGATATCAAAATAACGCGCTAAAGACAGGCTATAACGGTCATTGTCAGGCTGATCCCAGTAGGTTTGATGGTAATAATTTACATAAGCGCTGAGCCCAAATTCAGGAAATTGTTGGTTATAGGAAACGGTATACATTTCCTTACTGTTATACTGACGGACACCCGTAGACTGCGCATTTAAGTACTCCGACATACTCATAAAACCTTGCTCAGCAAAACGATATCCCGCAAATGTCACCTGACTATTGTAGGCATCAAATCGCTTCGAATAACTCAAACGATATGAATTACCTTGATACGTTTTATCACCGACTTCAGTTAACCCTTTTAGTCGCGAACGCGCATGGGTGATATCAAAAGACAGCGCGCCAAACATCATCAGGTCTCGACCGATACCGACCGCAGCAGAAGCATAATTCTCAGCTGCAACACCGCCACCATACAATGACCAGCCGTTATTCACTCCCCACGAAAACTCGCCGCTCGCAAATGTTTCACCACTCACGCGATGGCGCCAATCTGTTGGCCGCCCAGCCGCAAGCTTATAACGTAATTGCCCTGGACGAGTAAGGTAAGGCACACTGGCTGTATTTACCGTAAACGTTTGAATCGTTCCATCTTGTTCTTTAACTTCAACATTAATCTCACCAGATAACGCATCATTTAAGTCTTGAATATGAAAAGGACCAGCAGCAACTTGTGTTTGATAAATAATACGACCTTGCTGGCTCACGATAACGGTGGCATTACTTTTAGCTACCCCCGTTATTTCGGGGGCATATCCCCGTAAATTAGGTGGTAGCATATTGATGTCTGTAATCAGACTGAGTCCCGTAAATCGAAAACTGTCAAAAATATCTGAGACTAAATAATCTTCACCTAAGGTGAGTTTTGCCCCGAGAGATTTAATTGCGCGATAGACATAATATCGAGTCCAATCTAATGAACTAGAAGTGCCTTGCCCTTGCTGTTTGTCTAAATGCATTTGCCAATCAGCACGCATACGCCACACTCCTAAGTTAACACCCGCAACACCATTACCGCTGGAACTGGCATTTGTGCGCTGTCCGCCTCGAGTTTGCTGACCAACCTGTGCATTGAGGTTATAATCAAAAAGTGCACCAGGTAATCCATCTTCCCAACGTGCAGGTGGATCCCAGTTTTCGGCTGTATATTCCAAATACGCTTGAGGTAAACTGATATATAAAGCAGAAGCAGCTAAATCTCCTTTGATTTCAGTACCTGGTAAGCTTTCTAATGATAAACACTGCCCATCATGCCACCATTTTAAAGTTGGTAATAAATCAGATTTAAGCGCAAGTTGCTCAACTAATGTAGGGCTTAAACAGGCAACACTCTCATCTGGCTGACCATCCGGTACATAATAAAATACGGTTTGTTCCGGTAATTGATGCTTATTTATAAAAATAGAAAAACGATATTCACCCGGCATTAAAAAGCCTGGACGTGAAAACTGGGCTAAATCAATATTTGCTCGGTCATTGACATCTAAAATATCCGTATTAAATTCAATTTGCTCAGCGTAGCTGTTACAACTTAGGGACAAAGCAACAAGTAATCCCATCAACCGAGAACTACTTATCCGTAACAACGGTATATGAATAAAACCTAGGGCCATCATCTCGACCTTCTTATTTCTTTTTTTATTAATAAAATCAATAATTGGATTATTCATAATCCAATTTAAAGCGTAATTGGCTGTAGTACTGTCCTGATACTAATGGAGTATGATTAGCTACCAACCTTAATTCGTAAGCTAAATCACGGGAGCCTTGCATCAAAGTTTGAGCAGGCAGAGCCTGTCCTGGAACAATAAATTCTCCGTCGTCATTACGCTGAATTTGTAGTCCGACACCTTTGGCTTGTCCGTTCACACTAAATAATCCACGTTGATGTGCACCATCAAAGGTGACTCGAAAGTATTGCCAATTCGGTTTATTCGGGTTTTGGCGTTCAAGAACGCAATTAACTAACTTAATGACAAACGGATGTACTGGCCCCTGCCCATCTCGACGGATATCACTTAGAGAGAGGCTACCCATATTAATGGTTTGATCACGGCTACCAACATCAATAGCACAGGCTGTTTCAATGATACTGCCACTCATCTTTACCGAGCCTAACGCATTGGCAGGGGAAATATTTATGAGAGCGCAGATACTAAGACTCAATGAAAGCAGCCTACTGACCGTTGAATATCTCATTGCATCCTCTCCTACACTTGCTTACATTTGAAATAAACCAGCAAAAGATCCTTTTTTGCTGGCGATTAAGCAGTTATTCGTATGACAACGTAAAGTCAGCTACGGAGCTAAATTCACCCGCCGTAATAGTTTTAATATCACCACCATTACCCATTAAATATGCAGAAAAGCGCAGAGTATTATTACCATCTTGAATATTTTGGAATGGCGTTGGTTTTCCTAAAACAACTACATTTCCGCTACCATTCGTAATTTGTATGCCTGCTCCTGAGCCAGTACCAACAATACCTAACGTTTTATTTGTATTATCAAATGAAGCTGCTGCACCACTAAATGTTAATTGAACACCTGTCTTTAATGCTGTTACATCACAATTTTCTAAAGCGATATCAAAAGCCCGTGGGCTAGATTTTCCCCCACTAACTAGCGCTATATTTGATATTTGCCCAAGCTCAACAGTTTGATCAATTGAATCGGGTGAAATAGAACATGGCGCATCAATAATAGAGCCTTTAAAAGTGACTTTTCCGTGTCCCATATCAGCAGCAAATACAGAAGTGCTCATAGCACTAGAAACTAATGCTAATAAAAATAATTTTTTCATATATTCCTCAATAGATTATAAATAACTAGATATTTTTCATTACTACAAAACATTCCATCTACTAAAATTAATAAAAGTAGATCGTATCAGATGCTGAAATTGTTTTTTTCAACATCGCAACATCATCAGAATTAGATTCTTCCATCTCCGATAATATATATTTAATTAATCTTTCGAATGGAACATTCAAAACAATTGATGTTTTAAATAACATATCCACTGAAAATTTATTAATACCACGTTCATATCGAGACATTTGCTGCTGCGATATATTTAATTTCATTGCTAACTCAGCACCAGTCACTCCAACTTCTTTTCGCAATTTCTTGATAACAGCTCCACAAAATTTCGAAAAAAAATTATCATGATTCTCTAATTGGTCATTAAAGAAATCTTTATTAATACTCATATTAATTATTTACCTGAGAATTAAAATCACTCAATTCTAATATTAGAATTTCTTACATAGATATATAGAAATAACCATTCGAATGCTCACAATTATAAGGAGTAACTTACCAAAATCAAATCACTAACATTTTTTTTCCTAGCAACTACAAATACGTTACATTTCTTAACAATGATTAAATAACCACTATTATCAATAAGTTAAATAAGCCCTCAAGTGGAATCATTTTTTGACAACTCAAAAAACGAAAACCAACAACTAGAGATATAATCTAAAAATACCAAGAAAAAAAACTTTTTAAACCAAAATTAATAAATTGTAATATTTAGAATAAAATAGTAATGAAAGAACGACAAAAAACACACTAAAACTCATTTTTCAGGTATGATTTTCAATCACAAAACAAAAAAAATACAAATATGTCATTATAATTCAACGGTTTAAAAAAACACCAAATGAGAGTAAAAAGAAATAATAACTAACAAAATAAAATATATTCATATTTTCACCTTTAAAAATCACGCATTCCACTTAAAGTTAACAATATATAAATCCAAAAAAAACAAAGATAATGAGGATTAAAATCTACAAAAAAATACAAATAAAGTGAATAAATTACAAAAGAACATCTTTTATACTTACTAAAAAACATAACGTAATACAATAAAAGGTATCATTAATGCTATATCCGCTTCTAATGAGCATCAAATAAAGATAAAAATTTTCATTTTGATATATAAGAATTTACACATCGGGAAATAATACTGCCATTAAAGCAACACTCAATTTTAATAAAAAAATAAATTTATAAAAACTGATACAAATCCATACTAAAACAAAGGTCATTCCCCATTTTTTAATTTAAAATAAAATCTAGCCCACTCAAAACCTCATGATTTTAAAATTATGAGTAACCAGTTAGATTAATAAAAACCATATATTTTCATCAAAAATAAATTTTCAACATCTCCCCATGTTTATTAACTACCTCATAAAGTCGCTAATGCCATAACTCGGGGGGTTAACCTGCTAAGAGATGAACAAACAGGAAAAAGTATCAAAGGACAAAAAAGACAATTTCTGATAGATACAAAAAAGCCACTTCGTTAAAAGTGGCTTAATACGCTGATTTAACAGCTAAAATTTGGTGGCCCCTGCTGGACTTGAACCAGCGACCAATCGATTATGAGTCGACTGCTCTAACCAACTGAGCTAAGGGGCCGAAGTGGGATGGATTATACGTGCAGTTTTATCGTAGGTCTAGTGTTTCAAAACTGGATGGTGAAATTGTGTGCAAAACCGTTATCGCACTTATATTTCAACGCAATAGCATTTAGCAAATCCATTAATCACACCATGATATTTCCTTTTTGCGAGTGGCTGCCAATTTTTGTTAAACAGGCTTTTATATACTTTATTTATATTTAGCACTGTTTTATATCAAATTTACCCTGTAAATGGTCACATAACGGCAATCAATTTTATTAAACATCCTTTATTCAAATAATTGATATAGAACAATAATTTTATAATTTAGATCTTCCAATATGACTCATAGATAATTCGCATATAGGACAAAAACGATGAAAAAAGTACGTGCAGTTCAATATGGTTGCGGAAAAATGGGCAAATTTTTAATCCGTTACTTACAAGAGCATGGCGCTGAAGTTGTGGCGGCTTTTGATATCAACGATGCGGTCATTGGTAAAGATATCGGCGAAATCGCGGGTACTAAACCGACAGGTGTAAAAGTTCAACCTCTTCATGAAGCGGATGCAACACTCGAAACCTTAAAACCAGATGTCGGGATTATTGCGACCCTCAGCACTATGGCTGACTTAGAAGACGCATTCTCATTGTTCGCTCGCCATGGCGTTAATGCAATCTCTACAGGTGAAGAAGCCCTTTACCCTTGGAATTCATCACCTGAAATTACCCAAAAGCTTGATGCTTTAGCGAAAGCGAATAACTGTACCTTAGCAGGAAGCGGCTACCCAGATATGTATTGGGGTGTACTCGTTGATACCTTAGCAGGGTCAATGCATAAACTGGTGAAAATCAAAGGCTCCAGCTGCTATAACGTGGAAGATTATGGAATTGCCTTAGCAATCGGCCACGGTGCAGGGCTCACTGTTGATGAATTTAACCAGCAAATTGGCAATTACAATGACTTGCCTTATGACGTCATTTCCCAAAAAATCGAGAGTGGTGAATATGCACCGCCTTATATGTGGACACAAAATGGCTGGTTATGTAGCCGCCTAGGTTTAACCATCACCAACCAAACACAGCGCTGCGTCCCACAAATCGCACAAGCCGATATTTATTCTGACACACTGAAAATGACGGTGAAAAAAGGCGATGTACTTGGGTTATCCGCTGTTGTCATCACCGAAACCGCTGAAGGTGTGACCCTCGAGACCGAATGTATTGGTAAAATTTTAACTGCTGATGAATGTGATAAAAATAGCTGGCAGTTAATCGGTGAGCCTGATACCGCCATTGAGGTGAATAACCCAGCAACGGTTGAGCTAACCTGTGCAAACTTGGTTAACCGTATTCCAGCGCTAATTAATAGCCCGGCAGGCTATACCACAACGGAAAAAATGCCAAATAATATCTATATGACTAAACCGATGCATGAATACTTATAAACAGAGAGAAACACACCTTAAGGTGTAATGCCGTTTAGTTAAGTGTTCAATAGTGCCGCAATGCATACCATTGCGGCCTTTTTATTTACAACACAGTTTATGACTCTGTGCTTGCTCATCAAATAACGTTTCCCGCTAGAACAAAAATGCGACTGATTTCTTTTGGAGTTCCCCCAGTAAAATACAAAGTTGACCACTCAGCAGCAAAACGGGCTTCTAACCTAGTTGCATAACGCCTGTATTGCGGTCATTTTCACGACATCATCACGAATAAGCTGACAACGACTCACAGCATAGGTTATAAGTAATTTTATTTATCTATTTACCTAAAAAAACGGTCTAAAACGTCATATTACACTTTATGTTTCCTATCTAAAAACAGCCATTAACACTTTAAAGCACCACTTAATACATTAATACATAAAGAAACATAAGAAATCACCCCCTAACTAAAATAAATAACCGCATATTATTCGCACATCACTATTGATTAAATAAACTGACCTATATTTTCCCCAATCGACATACGTAGAAGACGCAAAAAAACGGGCACCCGTGAGCCTTGGGCGGGGTATTTCCGCTATCGAATGATTTATGCGGGTAATGAAACCAATAAATCCCTTTCCCCAATTGCATTCGCAGGGCAACTGATTGGTATTGACACCCTTGTGGGGGGCGCCATTTATACCGTTAAACAAAAAGACATCAAAGGCGTACTCGGGGGTATTAGCGGCACCGTTGGACTGCTTTCATTGGAGTATGAAGTCATTGATATCGCCACAGGGCTTAGCATTCCATTTGTTGATAATGCCGCTGAATTACTTCAACCCACGAAAGATGCCAGTGAGGTGTTTAAAATCACACAAGCCCAAATCGAATATAACTATTCACAAGGGATTATTGATGCCCTTTGCCAATCGGTTGAACCCGATAAACTTTTAAAGGTGGGGTAATGCAATGAAAAACGTTATTCGTGTCGGTGATACGTTAAGGCCTTATGGTGGAACTGTTTTGACGGGGCAATACCTTGCGTTTGGCAAGCCCGTGGCCTGTGTGGGCGATAGCGCAAACTGCAACCGCCATGGCCACACCACCACGGTATTGGAGGGCTCCAGTGCTATTGAAGGAGTGAATTTTACTGGCAGACCAAAAATGGCAATACCCTGCCCTTTATGCTGCGTACCGAAATGGGGGAAGGCCCCCTTGCGCTGTTAACCCTGCGTAATTTTGTACTGCCAGGAAAAATCTTTTTACCTCGTTAAGACAGGTCGCCCCATGTTATTACTATCATGCACCGCTAAAAAATAAAAATCCGCCCCCTCAGAGTATGGCGGATTTTCACAAAACAAAGAATATTCAATGGGTCGACATTCGCTCTTAAAAAGGGCTCTGAATATCGCCCCACATCTTAGCGCGGTTTTACCATCTGCCATTCTAAATGGCGCTTAATCGCCGGCCATTCAGACGCAATAATGCTGTAAACGCAGCTATCACGCAGCTCGCCTGTCTTAGTTCTCATATGACTACGTAAAATACCATCCAGTTTTGCGCCTAGACGCTCAATGGCTTTACGGCTCTGATGGTTTAAAAAGTGTGTGCGAAACTCCACCGCAACGCACTCTAACTCTTCAAAGGCATGCTTTAACAATAAATATTTAGCCTCTGTATTAATCGCGGTGCGCTGAACCTCAACACCGTACCACGTAGCCCCCAGTTCAACCCGTTGCACGGCATTATCCACTTTATTATACGACGTGATGCCAACAGGTTTTCCCGTGCGTTTGTCGATAACCACAAATGGCAGACACTCTTTTTGTGCAAAACGCACAAGGCGGTTTTCAACGTCTTGGGGAAAATTATCAGGATCGGGAACTAAGGCATACCATAAATTATGCAGCCCATCACGGCGGATAATCGCCGCAAGTTCTACATCATATTGGTGAGATAAAGGCTCAAGGCGAACGCATTCACCTTCTAAGGTAATAGCTTGGCAAATCTCTTTCATCATGGTTTCCCTATGTGGCTCTTTTTGCGGTGTATCTCTACTTTTTTAATCTTTTTTTATGACATAAAAATAAAATGGCGTCACTTAACTGCGTTGACTTAGCAATTTAACCTAAAACATATGATAAAAATCACAAAATTTTAACATCTTTACCAATTTATAAGCTCACTACGCTACAGTTAACTCATCTGACCTGTTAAATAAATCCCGAATGGGGGCATCATATGAGCAATTTCCCACATCTTTTTACCCCCCTTGATTTGGGGCATACAGTACTTAAAAACCGAATATTAATGGGCTCAATGCATACTGGGCTCGAAGAACACCCTGAAGGGAGCGAACGGCTTGCCCATTTTTACCGTTTACGTGCTGAAAATGGCGTCAGCCTAATTATTACAGGGGGTATCGCACCCAATCCTGAAGGTGCGCTAACCGCCCATGGTGCGGTATTGAATAACTCAGAACAGCTGCCATTTCACCGCACAATTACCGATGCTGTGCACCAAGCAGATGGCAAAATCGCCCTACAAATATTACATGCGGGCCGATATGGATTACACCCATTATTAGTGGCTCCAAGTGCTATTCAGGCCGAAATTATTCCATTTGCACCTAAAGAGCTTTCAGCGGATGAAGTACAAAAAACCATTGATGATTTCGTGAATACCGCGAAATTAGCGCAACAAGCAGGTTATGATGGCGTCGAAGTCATGGGTTCTGAAGGGTATTTAATTAACCAATTTATTGCTAAACGTACAAACCATAGAACTGATGAATGGGGCGGTAACTACACAAATCGTATTCGTTTTCCTATTGAAATTGTACGGCGCATTCGTGAAGCCGTTGGCGCTAACTTTATTATTGTGTATCGGTTGTCGATGCTGGATTTGGTCGAAGACGGTTCAACGTGGGAAGAAATCGAATACCTTGCTAACGAAATTGAAAAAGCAGGCGCGTGTATGATTAACACGGGTATTGGTTGGCATGAAGCCCGCATCCCTACCATCGCAACGCAAGTCCCTCGCCACGCATTTAGTTGGGTCACCCAAAAATTAATGGGCAAGGTGAATATTCCATTAATTACCACAAACCGTATCAATGACCCTTTTGTTGCTGAGCAAATTCTTGCCAATGGGCAAGCGGATATGGTGTCGATGGCTCGCCCATTCCTTGCGGATGAAGCTTTTGTACGTAAAGCCGCCGAAAACCGTGCGGACGAAATAAACACCTGCATCGGCTGCAATCAAGCTTGCCTTGATTTAATTTTTAGCGGGAAGCTCGCCAGTTGCCTTGTTAACCCGCAAGCGGTTAGGGAAATGGATTACCCCAATGAAAAAGCCGCTAAAAGTAAATCGGTTGCTATTGTCGGGGCGGGCCCTGCGGGGCTTTCATGCGCCATTTATGCAGCTAAGCGCGGCCATAAAGTCACGTTATTCGAAAAGTCGAACCAAATTGGCGGGCAATTTAATTTAGCGAAACAGATCCCAGGTAAAGAAGAGTTTCATGAAACTATCCGCTACTTTTGCCGACAATTACAGCTGTTGAACGTGGATGTTCGCCTTGAACAACAAGCGGATGCGCAAAGTCTTTCAGGCTTTGACGAAGTGATTATTGCCACTGGCGTCACCCCACGTAAAATTCAGCTTGAAGGAGCGGATCACCATAAAGTGGTTTCTTATATTGACGTGATTACCCACCAGCAAGCAGTTGGTAAAAATGTCGCCATTATTGGCGCGGGGGGCATTGGTTTTGACGTGGCAGAGCTGTTAACACAAGAAGGTAAAAGTAGCAGTTTGGACACTTCACTGTTTAATCAAGAGTGGAATATTGACCCCACAATTCATTCAAAAGGGGGAATTTACCCAGAGCATAAAAATGCCGTGAGGTCGGCTCGCCAGCTCTATTTATTACAGCGAAAAAACAGCAAGGTCGGTGCAGGCCTTGGGAAAACAACCGGTTGGGTTCACCGTTTGTCATTAATGAAGCGCGGTGTGAAAATGCTCAATGGTGTGGAATACATGCGTGTTGACGATGAGGGTTTGCATATTCGTTATCAAGATAAAACGCAGTGTTTGCCTGTCGATAATGTGGTGTTATGTGCAGGGCAAGAGCCTTATCGCCCATTAAAAATTCAGCTCGCTGAACATGGAATTGATGCCCATGTCATTGGTGGAGCCGATGTAGCCGCTGAATTGGATGCACGTAGGGCTATCGAGCAAGGCATGAAAATCGCTTATCAGCTTTAGCTCTCCCCCTTTTCCCTCTTGGTTGAATGTATTACTCAAGGGGGAAAATTGAATACCTCTCCCAATGATCCAGTGCTATTTATTTATTTGCCTCACTTTAACGATATTAATTGTTATGTTATAACATAACTTTGCATTCTATATTACTGAGGCTCTATGTCATTGACTACCGAAACACTCACCACCCCTCTCGCAGATGCACAAGTACAAAATGATACTCACAGCCAAATAGGGCTCGATTGGGTGGGTATGACAGGGATTGCCTTACCCATTGAGTTAGCCGGTCGCCCTGTTAATGCAAATGTCGATATTGGGATTAATTTCCAAGGGCAAAAAGGCATTCATATGTCTCGCCTTTACCAGTCCTTAGACGCTCTTACTCAAAGTGAATTAACCCGTGATTTGCTCAGGCAAACGTTGGAGCATGCGTTGTCTTCTCATATTCAAACGTCCTCTAAAGCTCACCTTCGTATTTATGGTGATATCTTGCTATCTCGCCGTTCTTTAGTTTCTAATCAGTTTGGCTGGAAGTCTTATCCTATTGAAATAGAAGTTGATTTTAAAAATTCATTCACTATTCGGTTGAAGGTTGGTGTGCCTTATTCTTCTACCTGCCCCAGTTCAACTGCACTTTGTGCCCAAGTGATGCAGCAGCAGTTTGCACTGGATTTTGATAACCAAACGCCGTTATTACCGCAAGCTCAAGTCCTTGATTGGTTGGTAAAACAAGGCTTACCTGCAACGCCTCATAGCCAAAGAAGCTGGGCGTGGGTCACTGTAACCTTAAACGCAGAGGAGAAAGAGCTGCCCGTTATTGAATTGATAAACCGTATCGAAAACATCCTTCTCACCCCTGTTCAAACCGTGGTGAAACGTAGTGACGAACAAGCATTTGCCATCACTAATGGGCAAAATTTAATGTTCTGTGAAGATGCAGCAAGAAGGTTAATCAATGCGTTTAGTCATCAATGCCAATTTGACGAAGTTACCGTTGAAATAGACCATCAAGAAAGTTTGCATGCACACAATGCCGCTGCACGCACCAACTGGAAACGAGGTGACCATGCTGCGTAAAAACCCATCAGGCCATGTACCTGTTGTTTCTGAAAAGGCTTACATTGACCCAACCGCGATTATTTGTGGCAAAGTCATTATTGAAGATTACGTGTATGTGGGGCCTTATGCGGTGATCCGCGCAGATGAACTGAATGAGGACGGAGATATGTCACCCATAGTGATAGGTTCTCACTCAAATATTCAAGATGGCGTGGTGATCCACTCCAAAAGTGGTGCAGGTGTTCATATCGGGTCACACACGTCTATCGCACATCGTGCCATTGTCCATGGGCCTTGCGAGATTGCACAACGTGTTTTTATTGGCTTCAATAGCGTTTTATTTAATTGTGTGATTGGCGAAAATTGTGTGATCCGCTACAACGCTGTGGTTGATGGCCTAACGCTTCCCCCTGCACGCTATATCCCCTCTTGCGTGCATGTTAACGGGCACAGCGATTTATCGGATTTCAAACAAGTCGACCGCGCTTCATTGCAATTTTAGGAGGAAGTCGCGGCAACGAATATTCAGTTAGTTGAAGGCTATCGTCGCTTACGTAATGAATTTTAATTCAAAAACAAAAAAGGCAGAATATCTATTCTGCCTTCTCGTTTATCGCATAAAACTATTAATCATTATGGGAGAGCTGAGTCTCTGAATTTGCGAGCTTTTCATCTTCTGCCAAGCAAACTGCGGCAGTAAATAAGACGTCAGTAGAAGAGTTCACTGCGGTTTCCGCTGAATCTTGCAGTACACCAATCATCACACCGACCGCAACCACTTGCATTGCAACATCATTCGGAATACCAAACATATTACACGCTAATGGAATTAATAATAATGAACCACCCGCAACGCCGGATGCGCCACATGCACACACTGAAGCCACCACACTTAACAGTAATGCTGTTGGGATATCCACAGGAATGCCTTTGGTGTGAACAGCCGCTAGCGTTAGAACCGTAATGGTGACTGCCGCCCCAGCCATGTTAATAGCTGCACCTAATGGGATAGAAACAGAGTAAGTGTCTTCATGCAAATTCATACGGCGGCACATTGCCATATTAACAGGGATATTCGCCGCAGAACTACGGGTAAAGAACGCCGTAACACCACTTTCACGTAAGCACGCAAACACTAATGGGTATGGGTTACGCTTTAATTTTGAATAAACGATTAATGGGTTAACAACCAATGCCACAATCACCATACAGCCTAATAAAACGGCTAATACATGGAAGTAGCCTTGTAGCGCTTCAAAGCCTGTTGTGGCAATCGTTGAGGCAACTAAACCAAAAATACCCAACGGTGCTAAACGAATAATGACTCTGACTAATTGAGTCACGCCATTGGAGAAATCCAGTAACAATGTTTTTGTCGTATCACTCGCATGGCGAAATGCAATACCCAACCCAATAGCCCACGCTAAAATACCGATATAGTTACCGTTAATCAGCGCATCAACAGGGTTAGTGAATACATTGTTTAATAAGCCGCTGAGAACTTCAGCAATGTTACCTGGAGGATTCATTTCTGTTTCGCTACCCGCCAAAGCAAGTGTCGATGGGAACATAAATGATGCGATAACAGCCACTAAAGCAGCGAAGAATGTACCTAAGATATAGAGGACTAAAATCGGTTTAATACTGGTTTTTTGCCCTTGACGATGGTTAGCAATGGACGACATTACCAATACCCATACCAAGACTGGTGCAACAGCTTTTAACGCGCTCACGAATAAGTGACCTAGCAGCCCCACGTTTTTTGCTGCCGATGGCCATAACCATGCCAATAAAATCCCTGCAACTAAGCCAACCAGTATCTGCTTGACCAAACTACCGTGAGTGATCACTCGCCATAACCCTGTTTTATTTGTATCCATAGTAGACCTATATTATTTATCTTTATTAGGAATTAAATGTGTTTGCAGAGCCAGTATAAGGAATAAATACCTTGTGAAAAGGCTATTATTCAAAATATACACAATGATTGACTTTACTTAACAAATATTTTACATAACTGTGATCGCAATAGAGTTTTGTTTCTTATAGTAGAATGGCACAAGGGAGAATGATTGTGATTTTTCAGAGAGTTAAAACAAAAACCCCCTACCTCATCGGTAAGGGATTTAAATTTTGAAGGGTATTATTTGCTTTTTGCTTCGTTACGTTTGTTAACAATTGTATTAATAATTAATGTCACCACTAATATTGCGGCAATCGTTCCCAACGAAATCGGCGTTGGAATATGGTAGATATCAATAAGCAGCATTTTTATACCAATGAAGCTTAAAATGACCGCTAAGCCATATTTTAACATTGAGAACTTCTCTGCGACGCCTGACAGCAAGAAATACATCGCACGTAACCCTAAAATAGCAAACAAGTTAGACGTTAAAACAATAAACGGGTCAGTCGTCACGGCAAAAATAGCAGGGATGCTATCCACCGCAAATATAACGTCACTGATTTCAACTAAGATCAGCACTAAAATAAGCGGCGTTGCAAACAGCACACCATTACGTTTAATAAAGAATTTTTCACCGTGCAGTTCATCCGTCATACGAAGGTGTGAACGTACCCACTTCACTAACGGTTTATCATTGATTGGCGAATCATCTTCTTTGGCAAAAGCCATTTTAAGACCAGTAAACAGTAAAAATAGCCCGAAGACATACAAAATCCAACTAAACTGCGTGACCAACCAGCTGCCCGCGAAAATCATGATAGTTCTTAATACGATAGCGCCTAGCACACCATAGACTAGAACACGGCGTTGCAAACTTGCTGGGATCGCAAAATAGCTAAATAGCATTAACCATACGAAGACGTTATCCACTGCCAAGGCTTTTTCTAACAAGTAACCCGTTAAAAACGCCATTGTTTGGCTATCGGCAAACTCACGGCCTACATTATCGTTGAGATACCACCAAAAACCTGCGGCAAAAATCAGCGAAAGCGTGACCCACACAATACTCCAAGCCGCAGCTTGCTTCATCGACATGGCTTGGCCTTTGTGTTTACCCTGCCAAAACAAATCGATAAGTAACATAATTAAAATAATAACTGCAAAACTGCCCCATAAAACAGGGTTACCGACTGAGTGCATTTTCCTATCCCTTAAAAAACAAAAAACGGCTGATATCCAGAAGACATCAGCCGCTTAAAATTCTTTAACCTCAAGGAGTTATCTATTGGTTGTAAATTATGAGCAAACCTCGCCTTCTGGCAAGGTCTCACTTACAACACAATTAACCCGAGGACAGGTAATGTGGTGCTCGGCTACCGGGTGTAATGTGTACACCGTAATGACGATAAACCGACAAGAAGAAGTTACTCCCCTTTGCTATGCGCAAAATATACGGTAAATAATCTTAAAATGCAATAATTAGCTATATTAGATTTAACGCAATTTTTTTGTGTTAAAAGTCAAATTAACAACAAACTTTTGCATTTTCTAGCTAAAAGCCTCTACTAAAGTGAGTTTTTAGCCATTTTACCTTGTTACAATTGGGATGATTAATTGTAAAAATACAGCTCAACTTAAATGAATTCTAAAAATATGCTTAAAATTTGCTGTTTAGTTATTTTCGGTTTTGTTAAAGTGAGCGTGATTTACACTAACAGCCTGAGGAAACAACGCTTTCACTTAGGCATTCACTTAATCCATTTCTCCCTGCCCAACAACAAGTTTGTTGCTGTTATTGCCGTTTAGGAAACATTAATGGAATTAGTTAAAGAACTTTTTTTTGCCCTTTGGCACCAAGATTATGTCACACTCTCAAACCCATCATTGATGTGGGCTATCTACCTTATGCTGTTTGCTATCCTGTTTCTTGAAAATGGGGTTTTACCCGCAGCATTTCTACCAGGCGATAGCTTATTGATTTTAGTGGGCGTCCTGATTGCGAAAGGCACCTTGAGCTACCCTCTCACCATCGTTATTTTAACCGCTGGCGCAAGTCTAGGCTGCTGGGTGGGTTATATACAAGGTCGCTGGTTAGGAAATACAAAGATAGTCAAAGGCTGGCTCGCACATCTCCCTGAACATTATCACCAACGGGCTCATGGCTTATTCCACCGCCATGGTCTTGCTGCGCTGCTGATTGGCCGTTTTCTCGCCTTCGTAAGAACGTTACTCCCCACTATCGCAGGTTTGGCGGGGTTAAAAAATGGCCGCTTCCAAATTTTTAACTGGTTAAGTGGTTTGCTGTGGGTGTTGATTTTAACCGCGATTGGTTACGGTTTTGGTAAAAGCCCGATTTTCCAGCAATATGAACATCGCATTATGAATGTACTGATGTTAATCCCTGTTTGTCTGTTAGTTATCGGTTTAGTTGGCAGCATTGCTGTCGTTGTAAAGAAAAAACTGTCAGGCAAAAAAGCTAACTAATTCAACTTGCGGGGGCACTTTGGCTCCCGCATTTTCGTTTTTACTCATTTTTACTTTTCCATTTCTCCTTCACTAAAAACAGCATTAATTCGCTGATTCAACGTCTATTTTTTAGAACACTCTGTTTGTCATTTTTTGTTAATAACTCATAATCACACTGAATATTCGATTGCACTTAGTACAAAAATCGCTATTGTTAATACAACGAATACGCTTTTTCTATTGATAGGAGGTTGTATATGTCATCGAATCATTCATCAGACGAACTACGTGCGGAGCTACGTGCTTTAGCCGACTCTCTGGAAGCGATGCTTAGTGATACCGGCGAAAAATCGAAAGAAGAGATCGAAAGTTTAAAATCAAAAGCACAAGAAGCACTGTGCTCATCTCGCGCAAAACTCGGCCAAACCACCGAAAGGATCACCGAGCAAACCAAGGAAATTGCGGGACGCGCAGATAACTACGTAAAAGAAAACCCATGGACAGGCGTCGGTATTGGCGCAGCAGTGGGCGTTGTTCTTGGCGTGTTGCTCGCTAAACGTTAATTGCTTATGGAACCAAATCAGCAACGTCAGGGCCCCGGTAAAGGGGTCCTTAAAACCTTACGACGCATAGCCAACATTTCAGTCGGCATGGTGCAAACTCGTCTCGAGTTAATTGCTGTTGAGTTAGAAGAAGAAAAACTCAACCTGATTCAACTTCTTTTATTGGCTGGCTTAGCGCTACTATTCACCGCATTTGGTTTGATGTGCCTGATCGGCTTAATCTTTTGGTCTGTTGACCCTATTTACCGCTACCAAGCATTGGCGATAACAACAGGCGCGTTAATCTTGCTTGCCATTATTTTTGCTATTTGGGCGTTAAAAAAGGCAAAGCAATCAACCTTACTGGGTGCAACGAGAGAACAACTAGCTCAAGATGCCAACGCGTTAGCGAGAAAGGATGATGAACAAAAATAAGCAACAATTACTGGCTGCCAAAAAACAGCGCTTAGTCAGAAGAATTGAGCGTCAGCGCCAAGAATTGGCTGAAACATCCTCTGATTGGCTACAAACTACCGCACCTTATGACCGTGCTTGGCAAACAGTCATGACATTTCGCCCTTTAGTCATTGCAGCCACAGGCTTACTCTCTGTTTACTCCCTACGCAAACCACAAAAAATCCTGCTGTTAGGCCGAAAAGCCATCACCATTTGGGGCTTAGTTCGTTCAATTCAAAGCGCAATTCAAACCAGCAAAAAATAGCCATTTTCCTCAAAGAAAAATAGTCCTTATTATTCAATTAGATAAATGATGTATCTATCTAGTTTTTATTCCCAAAATAAGTTCATTCAATTTTTTTGTCTATCTTTGTGAATAACCTTTACTTTTTATTGAATAAGCAAATCGCTACTATAAGCCCATCAAATGATTTCTAGCCAATTAGTGCTAAAAATAACTTTATAAAGCGACATATATCGCAATTAACTAACATTTAATGACTTATTAGTCTGGAGAATCTCGATGAAAAATTTAGAAAGTGGTGCGATATTATTGGCCCGTATCATGATGCCAATCCTATTTATTGTCGCTGGATATGGAAAACTCGGTGATGCCTACGCAGGCACACAACAATATATGCAAGCAATGGGTGTTCCCGGCTTCTTATTACCGTTAACAATTTTATTAGAATTAGGCGGCGGATTAGCGGTTCTGTTTGGTTTCTTAACGCGCACTGTTGCTTTGTTCACTGCGGGCTTCACCGTATTAACCGCATTAATGTTCCACATTGATTTTAGTGTGGCACCAAACAGCTTGATGTTTATGAAGAACTTTACTATCGCAGGCGGTTTCTTACTGTTAGCGGTCACAGGCCCTGGTAAATTTAGTATCGATCATTTACTCGGCAAAAAATGGTAATACGCGTTTCATATCACCCTTATTGATTTAATTTCATTTGTTTGTCCAATTTTACCTCCTTCGGGAGGTATTTTTTTGCCTAAAATAAAGATTTTGAACCAGTTGAAGGGGAAATATAGGTAAAAATTATGTAGGAAAGCCTTATTTATTCTTTTAGTTTATAAGCCAAGTCTAAATATCAGGCTGAGATTGTTTTACTTTTTTGAATCATAGCTAGTTAACCGCACTCGTAAACTCTAAATAGTTTGAGTTGTCGGCAATAATGGGGTTCTAAAACTGCTATTAACTTCTAAATAATTCGTGCTGTAGCAAAGCGGCAAGCTTGCTAATCCCTAGGAGCATACATGAGTATGTGACTAGGGTTAGGAAGTGATGCCAACAAAGCTACAGTGCGGAGTATGACGACGTTATGAACGAAATAATTTGGGGATCTCACGCAAACACCACGACTTCGCCTCCCCCATACTATCCCTGCGCCACGCCATAATAATCGTCGTCTCATGGCTAAACTCCGCCCCGACGACTTTCAAGCGCCCTTCGCGGATATCTTGCTCTACTAACGGATACGGCATCGTCGCCACGCCAAGCCCTGCCAATAATGCATTACGCTTATCCTCGATACTTGATACCGTTAAACGCTGCTGCTTATCCAGCAACTGTACGGTGATCACAGGGCGTTCACGGGCAGTATCCGCTACCGCTATCCCACGGTATTTCACCCGAGTTGCATCAGAAAGTGGCTCGGGTTCTTGATGAATCGGATGATCAGGGCTTGCCACATAAATATGGTTAATGGTGTATAACGGTTTTGAGTTAATCTCTGATGACGAACGAAAGTGCATATCAGGTGCAATCACAATGTCCGCCTTACCACTTTCTAGGCGCTCCCATGCCCCTGCCAGCACTTCTGTAATCAATGATAATTGCGTTTCTGACTTCTCAGCCAAACGCTCCACCAGCGGAAATAATGACTGTGCTGGCACCAATGCCTCACAAATAATCGTTAAATGCGTTTCCCAACCTTTTGCTAACGCTTCCGCATCTGATGTCAACTTATCCGCCGCTTCAAGTAAAATACGGCCTCTATCCAACAACATTCTGCCGACATTGGTAAATTTGGTTCTATGTCCTGAACGGTCAAACAAAATTACATCGAGCTCTTCTTCTAACTTTTGCATGGTATAGCTTAGCGCGGATGGCACTCGACCTAACTCCTCTGCTGCCGCTGCAAAACTGCCACGTCGGTCGATTGCATCCATCACCCTTAATGATTCAAGCGTTAATGCTCTCTCTTTACTCATGATGTATCTCTTTCAGGAAATTTGAATAAGGGAAACAGATTAACTGGCTAACAATTCAACGTCCAGCTGTTTATTATAACAATAGATTATTAACTTACTATTTGGATGAGGGTTAACCATTATGATGACATTGAGACCCGTTAACCATTGCGGAAAAGCAGACTATGGTTGGCTACAAGCTCGCTATGCTTTTTCTTTCGGCCACTATTTTGACCCTGATTTTATGGGATTCAAAACACTAAGAGTGCTGAATCAAGAGGTTATAGCGCCGCAAAACTCATTACAGCCAAGAATGTATCCCCATGTCGATATCTTAAATATCGTCCTAAAAGGACATGCGCAATACCGCGATAGTTTAGGGAATACCATTGATGCAAATGGAGGTGACTGCGTGCGCTTTTCACCTCGCCCAGACTTGAGTTATAGCGAGCAAAATGTCTGCCCACAGACACCATTAACACGCTTGCAGCTCTGGTTAAATGCTTGCCCACAACAAGAGTCATTACCATTGCAAAAAGTGACAATTTCTGAAGATGAAAATTGCCTTGTGGCATCGCCAGATGGCGAAAAAAACAGCATTCAGCTACGTCAACAAATTTGGATAAACCAAATTCACTTAGCACCAGAATCATCATCGGTGATGTCCATAAAAGGCGAGAATGCCTTTTTGCAATCAATACATGGCGGCGCGACGTTGCGTAATAAACATGGCGAAACGTTAACTATGAGCTGTAATGATGGGGTCTTTTTGCAAAACGAAGACGAGTTTGAAATTACCGCTGATAAAGATTTTCGTGGTTTATTGATTGACCTCGGTGAACAAAACTAAGTTTACCGCCAACTTCCTGTCGCCTAAAACCAAAATCCCTCGTATTTTATCAAGTACGAGGGAAAATTTGCGAACCGATTCGCAAATTTAATCATTTACATATCCTATATATTGACAACCCTGTGATAGAGTCCAGCCATTAGCGAGTGAGAAATTTACCCTTTTTTCACTCAATGGCTTTTTTCGTTTTGATTTTAAAGGTGTTTTCGTGGCGCTATTCACTCAACAACGGCACAATCAAATTTTTGCCCAAATTCTCAATGAGGTTGTTCCTCAAGATGAACTTGCCAAACGTTTTTCTGTTTCAACGCGGACAATTCGTTCTGATATCAATGAAATCAATGAATTGATTGAAGAATATCACGCGCATATCGTGTATGAGCGAGGGCGAGGTTATCGTTTAAAAGTTGAAGATGAAACTCTGTTTGCCACTTTTACACAACGTAGCGAAGAAGATAGCGCCATTCCCCGCACCAGCAAAGAGCGTATTGATGCGTTGCTATTGAAATTATTAATGTTATCCCTTCCCGTAAAACTTGATGACATTGCGGAAGAGTGGTTCGTGAGTCGTGGTACTCTACAACAAGATATGGGGGCAGTCCGAGAACAGCTGCAAAAATACCAAATCGCATTGGAAAGCATTCCCCATCAAGGCATTCGCCTCAATGGCAGTGAATGGGCAATTCGCGCTTGTATGACGGAAACATTATGGCGCCGTTATTCAGAACAAATCACCCCAGATTTAACCACCTTCCGCCCAGATAGCTTGGATAATTTGGATTTAACCTATATTGATAAAGTGCTTCATAACAGCATGAATCGCTTTGATATTCGTATCAGTAATGAAGGGCATCTCTACCTCGTTTTTAACTGCGCCGTAACCATTTTACGCATCACACGAGGCCATGAACTCACCACTTCCGTCAAAAATGATGAAACGGAAGAGGTGATCCGCAAAGCCTGTGATGAAATCTCAAAAGGGCTAATTTACTTTTTAGGCAATGACCTCTCTAATGCAGAGCTGAGTTACTTGCATGATCAAATTATTGCTCAGCGCATTAGCCACCAAGACTCTTCCACACAAAAAAGTGGCAGCCACAATGAGCTTTCTGATTATATTTTGAATTATATTAATGAGTTATATAACTATGACTTACGAAATGATGAAAAGCTCAAAAAAGATCTCAACACGCATCTTGCTGCGTTGATCACCCGCTTGCAGTACCATATTTCCACGCCAAACCCATTATTATCGGATATAAAACAATACTATCCGTTCGCCTATGATGTCACGCTCAGTGCGTTAACCAGTGCAAGTAAGCAATTACTTCCACACCCCATCAGTGAGGATGAACTGGGCTACCTTGCGGTTCACATCGGTGTGAGCCTTGAGCGTAACTATGGTGCCGGCTCGATACGCCAAACCGAGGTGCTGGTTGTTACCGATGCGGGGAACTCAACGTTCCGTGTGGTCGAGTCCAAAATTATGCGCGAATTTCCACAATTGAAATTTAGCCGCGGGCTCACCTTGCAAGAATATGAATCGCTGAGTGAAGTGAGTGAGGATTTTGTGATCACAACGGTACGAATTTCTGAGAAAAACAAGCCTGTTATCAAGATCGCTCCCTTCCCAACACCATACCAATTAGAGCAAGTTGGGCGACTCGCGATGGTGGACCAAACTCGCCCTTACATTATCGAGCGTTTTTTTGATGAACGATTTTTTATGGTGATTAACGAAAAAATCAGCCAAGAAGAGCTATTCCAAACGGTTTGTCATAAATTACAACAAGAAGGCTACGTCACGCCTGAATTTTATCCGTCTTTGCAAGAGCGCGAATCCATCGTATCCACCCTTTTGGGTGAAGGTATCGCGCTCCCTCATTCATTAGGTTTATTGGCAAACAAGACAGTTGTTGCCACAGTTGTTGCCCCTAAAGGCATTGAATGGAATAAAGAAACCAAAGAAAACGCCTATGTTATTTTTCTGCTCGCCATCAGTAAGGCAGACTATGAGGAAGCGATGGCAATTTACGATTTATTCGTCACCTTTGTGAAAGAAAAAACCACCCGCCGCCTTATTAGTGTCAAAAACTTCAATGAATTCCAAGTGATCGCCAAAGATAGCTTGGCAAGGGTGCTATAGCCCTTATGCAACTTCCACTTCAAGGTGGAAAAGTGGGAGTTGCCGTCTTTTACGTGATCCTAACCACAACTCTACGAAATCTTTTTCCCTTTATACTCGCTTGTTTTACACCCTAAATGGCTAAGTGGAAACCATAATCGTCAGAAGTCGCCTACGCTAATTTTTCATTTCCACTTTCACTTCCAATTATATTTTCCATTTCCAGCTATCACCCATAGAACATATTTAATTGATTTTATTAATATTAATACTTTTTCACCTCCAAGATAATCGTTTACTGATGATTGATACACGTCAATTTTTCCACTTAACTTCCAAATAGGTTAAATAACGAACCAATTTTACTTAATTTAATTTCCAAATTATTTCCACTTCTAAGTGGAAATTCACTGCCTGCAAAAATTGCCAATAAGCGTCTAATGTATAAGACATGAAGGAACAGAGTAGTTTAACTAGCAATATTACTTTGGATTTTAAATAGTTATGAGTGAATCAGTTGTCGTTTTTCAAATGTTAGAGCACGACCTTGATATTGATGAGGTCACACAAAAACTGCTGGCAGTGATTACTGACTGGCTCAAGCAAGAGGACTGCTACACCACCGATGTACAACAACAAATGTTGGAGTCTCATCTACGTGCCATGGTAGCGAGAGCGAAAACTGGCGAAGCATTACCGGAGGTTGATATCAGTCTATTCGATGAAATTTCTCAACATTCGATTGCATTAGCTCAGCGGGTTGTCGATACGCTCCCCGGCTTAGCACCAGAAGAGACATATTTGCTTTCTGTTCACTTTGAAGTCGTTCGTTCAAATGATTAATTTTTAAGTTGTAGGATTGGAGAATATTTATATGAAACAGATCGTTATTGTGATCGGAGACCGTTTAGGTAAAGGGCAAAAAGTTGCTGCAGGCGTTGAAGCAGCTGGCGGTAAAGCGATTGTTGTACCGGGTGTGGCAGCCGATATGAAACTCGGTGATGTCATGAACGCAGAGCAAGCCGACCTTGGAATTTCATTTTGTGGCAGTGGCGGCGCAGGTGCTATCACAGCTCAAACCAAATATGGCTATAAAGCTCGTTATGGGATGCGCTCTATCGAAGAGGGAGAAACCGCAATTGCAGAGGGTTGCAATGTATTAGGTTTCGGTTTTATGGACAAGGAAGAGTTAGGCGAGCGCTTAGTTAAAGCATTTAATAAAAAATACGGCAACGCTTAATGAAAAAATCGATCGAAACGACAGTACGGGTGACAGGGCAAGGCGACACCAAGCAAAAAGCCATTGCGGACGCCTTAAATTCGATTCAAAAAACCGTACTGAAAAACAGCACAGACATCATCCTGCGGATAGAACCAAAGGATGTTGAGGTTGTTAGTGCTCACTCGCACTCGCGGACAGAAAAATTTCTCTTCATCTTTTTGCCACGCAAACGTGAACATTTCCGTGTTGTACTCGACGTTTCGCTGGATGTTACCTTACTTTCTGTCAACGAAATACCATTTACAGAACAATAATAGCAATCAGGTCTGGAGTTAATTCCATGAGTGAAACTGCATCTTTTTTAGAAATATTGGGCATGTCCCTCATTATCGGTGGGCTCTGCGGCTTCGGTTTAGGCGCAGGCGCGGCACGTATGTTCCACGCACCGACCGTACAAGGGATGGGGGCATTTCGTACATTGGGCGAACTTAACGCATGTGAAGGCGACCCAGCATCTCACTTCTCTTTCGGCTTAGGATTCTTCTTTAACGCATGGGCATCGTCCGTTGCAGCGGGTGCGTTCACCCAAGACGTTGACCACCGTATCATTCCAAACTGGGGTGCTGCGGCACTACTAACCAAAAACCGTAACGTGGCAGAAACACTGCATAACCCGAAAAAAATGGCGATTGCTTGTGCCATCATCGGGGCATTCGTGGTGGCATTCTTAAATACCACCGCATCTGCGGTTCCTGCAGCACTGCAAACCACGGCAATTAACGTTCTTGTTCCTGCGGCAAACTTGCTGGTAAATACCGTGATGCCAGTTATTTTCTGGTTAGCAGCAATGGATGCAGGCCGCCGCTCTGGTTTCTGGGCAACGCTGTTCGGTGGTTGTGCTCAGTTAATCATGGGTAACGCTATCCCAGGTTTAGTGTTAGGTATCTTGATTGGTAAAGGCGTTGATGACAACGGCTGGAACCGCATCACACGCACCATGATGATCACTGTCGTTCTGTTGTTCGTTCTGAGTGGTTTCTTCCGTGAATTTGACCTGAAGATGATCACCTCTTTCAACCTAGACAAACCATTATGGCTTGAATACGTCCACGGACTGCTGAGCGGGAAATAATCATGACAACTGAAATTAATAAAGACGATTTTTGGTACGCAGAATGGTCATTCCCCATCTTTGTTGGGCTGCTATCGGCAGGGATCTTCGCAGGTACCCATATGTATGTGGTCTACGGGTTCGGCGCATTTAACGAAGTGGCGTTTGTCGCCATGTTACGTGCAGGGCTCGACACTGGGGTTTATGGTGCAGTTGCGGCATTCGGTGCGAGTTTCTTATTCGCTCGAATTATCGAAGGCTCACTGGTGGGGATTTTGGATATCGGTGGCGCACTGCAAACCGGTATTGGCCTAGGTGTCCCTGCGTTATTCCTCGCCGCGGGTTGGGATATTTTAGTCACTAACTTCTGGATTTCGTTGCTGACAGGGTTATTCCTTGGCGTGCTAATCGGCTTACTGATTGTGTTTGCTCGTAAGTTCACCATTGCTCAAGCCAACTCAACCTTTGGTGCTGACGTCATGATGGGTGCGGGTAATACTTCAGGTCGATTCTTAGGCCCGTTGATTATCTTAGCCGCGATGGCCGCTTCCATTCCAATCGGGATAGGTTCACTGATTGGCGCCCTTATCTTTTACGTATGGCAAAAACCGGTTGCCGGTGGGGCAATTTTAGGCGCGATGTTATTCGGTTATTTCTTCCCTATCGCTGCTTAACTCTTATTTTCCCGGGGCATATGCCCCGGGTCACGAAATAGTATGACGTAAAAACGGATTCAAATACAACAACACTGCGGTTTGCATCATTTAGAACACACTTTTAAGCATGATCTAAATAATTCAAATTGCGGCTAGGCGGCAAACGACGATATCCCTAGGAGCATACAAAAGTATGTGACTAGGGTAGCGGGAGGGCAGCCAACAACGCTGCGGTTTGCATCATTTAGAACTAGAACACGTATTTAAGCATACTCTAAATAATTCAAATTGCGGCTAGGCGGCAAACGACGATATCCCTAGGAGCATACAAAAGTATGTGACTAGGGTAGCGGGAGGGCAGCCAACAACGCTGCGGTTTGCATCATTTAGAACTAGAACACGTATTTAAGCATACTCTAAATAATTCAAATTGCGGCTAGGCGGCAAACGACGATATCCCTAGGAGCATACAAAAGTATGTGACTAGGGTAGCGGGAGGGCAGCCAACAACGCTGCGGTTTGAAGTATGACGAGTATGAAGAAGGTAACTACATCATGTACACACTCATCATCAAAAACGGTAAACGTATCGATGGCACAATTATCGATATTCTGATTAAAGACGGAAAAATCGACGCGGCAGGCCCTGAGTTAGCCCATGACCAACAAGCTGACAAAGTCATTGACCTGAAAGGAAAAACATATGTCAGCGCGGGATGGATTGATTCTCATGCACACTGTTTTGCCGAGTCACCTATCTACTTTGATGACCCTGATTTAGCAGGCGCCGCGGGCGGCGTAACCTCACTGGTTGACGCTGGGAGTGTAGGTGCTGACGATATTGATAAATTTTATCAATTAACCAAAAAGTCCAAAACCAACGTCTTTTCTTTGTTGAATATTTCACGTATTGGCATCATTGCACAAAATGAATTATCCGATATGAACAACATCAACGAAACGTGTTTCCAAGAAGCTATCGAGCGCCACCAAGGCTTTGTGGTTGGAATGAAAGCACGAATGAGTAAAAGCGTTGTGGGTGAAAATGGCATTGCACCGCTAGTTAAAGCCAAAGAGATGCAGAAAAAACACCGTCTTCCATTGATGGTACATATCGGTAATAACCCGCCAGATATTGATGAAGTGGCTGATTTGCTAACGCGTGGCGACATCATCACACACTGCTTTAATGGCAAACCAAACAAAATTTTAGGCGATGATGGCTATCTTAAACCATCTATTGCCCGAGCATTGGCGCGTGGCGTCATTTTAGATGTTGGTCATGGTGGTGAAAGTTTTAGCTTTAAAGTGGCTGAACAAGCCATGCGCATCGGCACATACCCTGACATTATCAGCTCCGATATTTACCATCGTAACCGCGTGAATGGCCCCGTTTACAGCCTTGCATTTGTGATGACCAAATTCCTGTGCATGGGCTTTAGCGCTGAGCAAATTTTACGTTGTGTGACGGAAAAAGCCGCCAATTTCTTATCGCTTCCAGCAAAAGGGTATTTAAAACCTGGTTTCGATGCAGACATTACGTTGTTTGATCTGAAGGAAGAACAAACTGAACTCACTGACGCAGAAGGCGAGCACCGCATAGGTACACAACGCTTTGTACCTATTGCCGCTATCGTTGGTGGTAAACATATTATTCATGCACAAGGCGAATCTGAACATGCAATCGATTTATGAGAAGTATCAGTTAAAACACGTTATCAACGCATCTGGCCGCATGACCATACTCGGCGTATCCACACCAACGCCTGAAGTTGTTGAACGTGTCGCTTACGGGCTTAACAATTATTTTGAAATTAAAGATTTAGTTAACAAAACAGGTGAGTACATTGCCAATCTGTTGAATGTTGAGGCCGCTGTCGTGGTGTCTTGCGCTTCAGCAGGGATCGCTCAAGCGGTTGCGGGTGTGATTGTGCAGGACGATGATGATTTATTGCTGAACCTGCATTCATCGGAAAAAGTTGTTCCCCGTGAAATTATTTTACCAAAAGGGCATAACGTTAACTTTGGAGCGCCTGTCGACACTATGGTGTCTTTAGGGGGCGGAAAGGTGATTGAAGCTGGCTTTGCAAACGAATGCAGCGCGGCGCAATTAGCCGCTAAAATCACTCCAAATACAGCAGCAATTTTATACATCAAGTCACACCATACTGTGCAAAAAAGTATGTTAACCGTCGAACAAGCGGCCAAAGTGGCACATGACCACCAGCTACCATTGATTGTTGATGCTGCCGCAGAAGAAGAGTTAACCGCGTATTACCAAGCGGGTGGCGATATTGTGATTTACAGTGGTGCAAAGGCCATTGAAGGGCCAACCAGTGGCTTAGTTGTTGGTAAAAAGCAGTATGTTGAGTGGGTAAAACGCCAAAGCCAAGGTATTGGCCGTGCAATGAAAGTCGGCAAAGAAGGCATTTTGGGATTAACCCTTGCTATCGAACAATACTTAACTGCGCAAAAAGAAACAGGTGCAGAAATGGTCACGCGCATGACGAAGTTTATCAGTGACCTCAATGCTATTAAGGGCATTTCAGCCCAAGTCGTCTGGGACGCTGCAGGCCGTGACATCGCCCGTACCGAAATCAGCTTCGATGAGAAAGTGATTGGCAAAACAACCTACCAAATTATGGCTGACTTAAAACAAGGCGATACCGCCATTTACTTCCGTGAATATAAAGCCAACGAAGGGAAGGTCGAGGCGGATATCCGCAGCGTCAGTACAGAACAACTTGATGTTATTTCAAAGAATATTCGTTTGTTAGTAGAAGGAATTTAAGATGAAATTGTCACCGAATTTTTACCGTGACCGTGTTTGTTTAAATGTGTTGGCAGGTAGCCACAAAAATGCCAAAGATATTTATGCCGCCGCAGAAACCTTTGTTGTTGTCGGTGTGTTATCGAAAAACTACCCTGACTTAGAAAGCGCTATCGCCGATATGCGCATTTATGCCAAAGAAACAGACAATGCATTATCTGTGGGTTTGGGTGCAGGTGACCCGAATCAATCCACAATGGTCTCCTTGATCTCAAAAGAAATTCAGCCGCAGCACGTCAACCAAGTGTTTACGGGAGCACCAATCAGCCGTGCTTTACTCGGTCAAAATGAAACGTTTGTGAATGCACTGATTTCCCCAACCGGCACAATTGGAATGGTCAAAATTTCCACAGGCCCACTAAGCTCCCAATCCCCTGACGGTATCGTTCCTATCGAAACTGCAATTATGATGCTAAAAGATATGGGTGCAGATTCAGTTAAATTCTTTAATATGAAAGGATTAACCTATATTGAAGAATATAAAGCCATCGCCAAAGCCTGTGCAGAATTTGATTTTTCTTTAGAGCCGACTGGGGGGATTGATTTAGATAATTTTGCCGAAATTCTGCAAATAGCCCTCGATGCAGGCGTGAAGAAAATCATTCCTCATATTTATAGTTCGATTATTGATAAAGATACGGGTAATACGCGCCCAGAAGATGTACGTCAATTATTGCAGATGGTTAAGCAAGCGGTTAATTGATGCGTTAAAAGCAGTAAAAAGAAGTCAGAAAATAAATATAAGCGAGACGTTACAAACTGAGTCATTGTGACAAAATGACCAAAACAACAAATGCCCCACTCATCCAGTATGTGTGGGGCTTTTTTTCATTCTCTATTAATGACCTATGCTTCGTGCATTCGGTATAATATGGAACCAATAATTATCGGGCACAGGGCTATCCCATACCCCGAAGAAAGCGGCAATACCAATCATGATAAATAAAATTGCCAAGGTCAAAGCCGCCATCACAATCCCCGATAAAGGAAATTGACGTTTTTGCGTTGCTATTTGCAATGAAAAATCCAGCGTTGACGCAACTGGGCAGGACTCCACACAGGTCATACACCCCGTGCACTCTACCGTTCTTACCTTGATGAGCTTATCCACTGGAATGCGCGATGGGCAGTTTTTCGCACATTTTCCACAATCAATGCAACTTTCCACATTACGGCGAATTTTAACGGGTGAAAGTAGTGAAAATAGCCCCAACAGCGCGCCATAAGGACAGAGATAACGGCACCAAGCATTGCGAATAAATAAACTCAGCACCACCAAAACCACCACGCTAATCAATGCAAAATCACTAATGTGGCGAAAGAAATCCAGCATTTTGACGTCAATAATGATCCCATAAGGTGACATCATAAAATATTGGATCATCTGCGCTGACATAGAAAATGCGATATAAAGAAAGAAGCTTAACAGCAAATACTTTAAGCCTCGCAGGGTGATATCTAGCCATTTAGGGAGATTGATTTGATAGCGAAACAGTTTTTGTCCTAATTTCCCTGTATATTCCGATATCGTTCCTATTGGGCACATCCATGAACAAAAGGATTTTTTCAACAGTAAACTAATAAGAATAAAAGCCACTAACAGAAACATCGACGCCCCATGAATCGGCGGAAAGCTTCCTGTTTCTAATGTGTATTTTAGATTCATTAACCCCGCAATGGGCAGCCAGCCTTCAATCCCTCCTGGGCGCGGTAAGTACAGCGCTTCCCCCCCAGTTTCGAAATAACGCACCCAGTAATAGAAGGTAACACCGATATAAAGGTTTATCGCCAGCAGGATAATTTGAACAACTTTTCGCCATGTTGAGGCATTTCGCCAATCATTCCAAGGAAGCCTACCGCCCACCGTACCAGGACGTCGCATGTAGCGAATATGGGGTTTCTTTGCCATCTAGCCTATCTCTTTAACATGCATTTAAAATACCATTATTGTATTTACATATTCAAAGAGCGCATTGATTTGCATCAGAGCGTGGTGATGTTGATGGTTTGATACAAAAAGATAATGAAGGTAATTCAGAAAAGAAAAATATGATTTTTTCTTCTAATCCCAGATTTTTTCTAAATAATTCGAGTTGTGCCAAGGCGGCAAAATGAGGAGATCCCTAGGAGCATACAAAAGTATGTGACTAGGGTTGACGAATGACGCCAACACAGGCACAGCTTGAAGTATGAAGAAAAAAGGAGCATACAAAGGTATGTGACTAGAGTTGACGAATGAAGCTAACGCTGTGACAGCGTTAAATATGACGAAAAATTAAAAACGCACTTTTCTTTTAAGCTCGGATTTTTTCTAAATAGTTAGTGCTGTAACAAGGCAGCAAAATGAAGACATCACGGGGAGCATACAAAAGTATGTGACCCGTGTGGCTGAATGAAGCTAACGCTGTAACAGCGCTAAATATGACGAAAAAATGGGAGTTGGCCGATAAGCCGGGTTCTGTCGTGGACAACCATTCATCTAGGCCAGCACTTGCGCACTGGCTCCAGCAACCTACCCGAGTTCAATGCGGGCCGCACCATATGAACCCCTATTTGGTCTTGCTCCGGGTGGAGTTTACCGTGCCACGAACTGTTGCCAGTCGCGCGGTGCGCTCTTACCGCACCCTTTCACCCTTACCTGATCCTGTAAACAGGCCATCGGCGGTTTGCTCTCTGTTGCACTAGTCGTAGGCTTGCGCCTCCCAGACGTTATCTGGCACCCTGCCCTATGGAGCCCGGACTTTCCTCCCCTCTACCCGTCTCCCGAAGGGACTACGATAAAGCAGCGGTTGTCTGGCCAACTCCGCGGCGAATTATAGGCACTTTGCTACGGCTTGTACAGACTTTCGGGCAGGCAATTGACGACTTAAGGCCCCTGATAGCGCTATTTGCTTAAAAATTATTCATCACCTTGATTATCTAACATCAATTTATACAGCATATTTTTCTTTAAGCCGTAAATTTCTGCGGTGATCGCCGCTGCTTTTTTCGGTGGCAGCTCTTTTTGCAGCAAATTAAGCGTGCGGATAACATCAGGTGAAATCGCTGAATCATCTTCAGGCTTCTTATAGCCTTCAACAATTAATACCATCTCACCACGATGGCGGTTTTCATCTTCTTTCACCCAAGCCAATAACTCTCCCACAGGGCGCCCTTCAATAGACTCCCATGTTTTGGTGATTTCACGGGCTAAAACAACATGACGATCTGGCCCCCAGACTTCCACCATATCTGCTAAACTGTCTAGTAGACGGTGGGTTGATTCATAAAAAATTAGTGTGCGTGTTTCTTGTTCAAGTGCTTGCAAGACATCTTTCCGACCTTTTGTTTTGGCGGGTAAAAAGCCTTCATAGCAAAAACGGTCTGATGGCAAACCTGCGGCTGATAGTGCAGTAATTGCCGCGCAAGCTCCGGGTAAAGGTACGACTCGAATACCAGCTTCACGGCAACGATTGACCAAATGATAACCCGGATCATTAATTAAAGGTGTACCTGCATCTGAGACTAATGCGATACTATCACCTTGATGAAGTCTGCTAATTAATTGATCTGCCTTTTGCTGTTCATTATGATCATGCAGAGCAAACAGTCGTGCATTTATCGCGAAATTTTGTAATAAAATACCTGAATGCCGAGTGTCCTCTGCCGCAATAAGGTCAACATGTTTAAGAACATCCAGCGCGCGTTGCGTGATGTCGCCCATATTCCCAATCGGTGTTGGGACGATATACAGCGTGGATGCCATAACCACAGCTTGATTAGGTTGGTTCATTGTTTCATCCGAATAGCCGGTTTAAAATTAAGCAATTGAAAAATACACCATTGGATACAGTATGCGTCCTTCAATTTTTTTGCATTTGAAAAAAGGGTTAATCTGCACAGCGATGCTGTCTACCTTTGCACTCTCTGGGTGCCAAGTTGTCTCAGATTATTTTCCTTCCACCCAAAAAACACCTGAGCAAAGTGCGTCCGATGCCAGCAGTTACCAAGCTATCATTGATACGGCTCAAGGCAAGCCGTCTCTGGAAGCGCTTCGTGCCTACATTAGCCAAGAGCCTTTGTTAAAAACAGCGGCTGAGCGCCAAGCTAACATCGATGGATTATGGAAGATGTTAACACAGTTGACGCCAGAACAGATTCACGGAATAGGCGCAGAGGAAAATAATCTTCAAGGCTGGGTTGATTTACTCGATATTTATCAAAATAACCAAGATGACCCAGATGCTCTTCGTGCTGGATTTAATGACTGGAAGATGCGTTACTCAAGCAACCCAGGTGCTACATTAGCTCCAACTCAGCTAATCCAAGCGATGCTACCTCGCCTTGGTGGCAGCCCGAAAATTGCCTTATTCCTCCCAATGAGTGGTCAAGGCAAAGTATTTGGTCAGGCCATTATGCAAGGTTTTATGGATGCACAAAAAGGTATCCCACAAGGCGCAGCAGCTCCAGCAAGAACGACACCGCCATCAAATAGCGGCAATGATGTGCTAGACCAAATTTATGCAGAAGTGGCGAATACGACAAGTAATGCACCAGCAGATACTGATATCGTTACCTCTAGCATACGTATTGATGCCACGCCCGTTAATACACAAACTATCAAGGTATTTGATACAACAGGCAAGCAAATGCCTCAATTACTGGAGCAAGCAAAGAACGAAGGTTTCAACCTCGTTGTCGGTCCATTACTGAAAAATGACGTACAAACTATCGCTCAAATGGGTGCCCCCATTAGTGTATTAGCATTGAATGAATTGGATTCAAATCAATTACAACCGCGCCCAAATCTTTGCTACTTCTCGCTTTCCCCTGAAGATGAAGCGCAAAATGCGGCTGCGTATATGAAAGCACAAGGCAAACAAATGCCATTGGTTTTAGTGCCTGCTAATGCGTTTGGGGATAGGGTAGCCAAAGCCTTCGCCCAAGGGTGGCAATCAAAAGGTGGCGGAGCCGTATTAATGCAAACCTTCGGTTCAGTGCCTTCTTTAAAAGAATCCATTAATCGTGGTGCAGGGATCCGCATGGTGGGAACCCCCGTTAATACAGAAAGCCAGCTAGACGGTGCGAGTGGCGCAATTGATTCTGTTTATATCGTTGCAACGCGCGATGAACTCACGCTGATTAAACCAATGATAGAAATGGCGATCAGCTCTCGTTCTCGCCCTGCACTATACACTAGCTCTCGTAGCAACCAAGCGGGTTCAGGCGCAGACTACCGTTTTGAAATGGATGGCGTAAAATTCAGCGAAATCCCACTGCTTGCGGGTGCAAATAATAACCTGCGTAAGCAAGCACAACAAAAACTCAGCAATGATTATTCATTATTCCGTTTATATGCGATGGGTATTGATGCATGGTCATTAGCAAACAATTACGACAAACTGCAACAAGCGGGGCAAGTGAGAATCAATGGTGCTTCAGGAACATTGAGCACGCAGGCTAACTGTGTGGTATTTCGTGAATTGCCATGGCTACAGTTTAAGCAAGGGCAAGTTGTCCCCGCTCAGTAAAATAAAAGATAAGCCATCAAGATGATGGCTTTTTTCAGACAAGGACGTCATGAAAGCAATTCAAAAACCGTTAAGATGGTTAACAGGCCGATATTACGAAAATCAAGCTCTCACGTTCCTGAAAAAAAAAGGGCTCACCTTTATTGAACGTAATGCCAGAAACCGAGGTGGAGAAATTGACCTCATTATGCGTGACAAAGCGGGTTGGGTATTTGTTGAGGTGCGATTTCGCAAAAATTGTGATTACGGTGACGCACTTTTATCAGTAAACTGGCATAAACGTAGAAAGTTATTAGCCGCTGCCAAAATTTGGCTTGCACAACGGCAAGAGAGTTTCGAAACCAGTGCCTGTCGATTTGATATTTGTGCTATTACAGGCAATCAATTCGAATGGATACAAAACGCCTTTAATGAAGAGAGTTAATATTCGTCAGCAAGCTGTTATATTCTTTACCAAAATAGCGATTGCAATCAACACAACGACAGTGCGAGCATGACGAGTTTACCCTAAATAATTCGTACTGTCGCAAGGCGACAAGTGAGCTAATCCCTATGAGCATACAAAAGTATGTGATTAGAACGAGCGTTGCAGTCAACACAGCGACAGTGCGAAGAATGACGGGTAAATTTTTACAGGAAAAAACCAGTGCTAGATAGAATAAAAGTATGTTTTACCGAAAGCATTCAAACTCAAATTGCAGCCGCCGAGGCGCTGCCCGATGCGATTTCTAGAGCCGCGATGATGATGGTTCAGTCCTTGCTTAATGGCAACAAAATTTTATGTTGTGGCAATGGTGCATCTGCTGCTACTGCACAACGTTTTGCTGCTAGCATGATCCACCGATTTGAAACTGAGCGCCCGAGTCTTCCTGCTCTTGCGCTCAATACCGACAATGCCGTACTTACTGCGATTTCTGGAAGTAAACAACCCACTGAAATTTATGCGAAACAAGTAAGAGCTTTAGGGCAGCATGGTGATGTTTTGATGGCTATCTCCACCCATGGTAATAGTAGCGATATTATTAAAGCAGTTGAAGCCGCTGTAACACGGGATATGACCATTGTTGCCCTTACTGGCTACGATGGCGGAGAGCTGGCTGGGTTACTTGGCCCACAAGATGTTGAAATTCGTATTCCTTCTCAGCGTAGCGTTCGAATTCAAGAAGTTCATCTTCTTACTGTAAATTGTCTATGCGATCTTATAGATAATACTCTTTTCCCTCATCAGGATGATTAAGGAGACAAAATGCGATTAATACCCATTTTTGCCATAGTAATCAGTACGATTCTTTTACAAGGCTGTATTGGTGCCGCTGTTGTTGGTTCCGCAGCAGTTGCCTCTAAGAGTGCTTCTGACCCACGAACTGTCGGCCAGCAGGTTGATGATGGCACACTAGAAGCTCGTGTCAGTGGGCAGCTCAATAAAGACAAAGAAATTACAGGTAAGGCACGTATTATTGCCACTGCCTATAAAGGTAATGTGCTATTAACGGGGCAAACTCCAGATATGTCATGGGCTGAACGCGCTAAACAAATCGCCTCTAATGTTGATGGTACGGTGTCAGTTTATAATGAGGTACGTAGCGGTGAGCCAGTTGATTTAGGCACTGCATCTAAAGATACCTGGTTAACAACTAAAGTTAAATCGAAAATTTTAGCGAGTGATAGTGTCAAATCAGGCAGCGTAAAAGTCATTACTGAAAATGGTGAAGTTTTTTTACTTGGCGTATTAACAAGGCAAGAAGGTGATGCTGCAGCTAAAATTGCCAGTGAAACTGACGGAGTCCGTCGAGTTACGACTGCTTTCACTTATCTCAATTAATCATAAACAATAATATATCCGAATAAGAATAAGAGCCATTAGTGAAAAACTATGGCTTTTTTCTTATTCAGATAAAACATCGTTTACTTTCAGAAAATTCTTACCGCCCAAAAGGTGCATCTGGTTCAGTATCCACGCCTGCCTCTTCAAGACATAAGAAGATGGTGATTTTACACTATAGCGATGTGGATTAGGAAGAACCGCTGCTAAAAGTGCAGCTTCGCTCATAGAGAGCTTGCTAGCAGGCTTATTGAAGAATCTATTTGAAGCTTCCTCCACACCAAAAACCCCATCCCCAAACTCAGCAATATTGAGATAAATGGTCAATATTCTTTGCTTAGACCACAAAACTTCCATTACTGGCGTCATTAGTGTTTCTAAGCCTTTCCTGAACCAGCTTCTACCATCCCACAACCATAAGTTTTTAACTGTCTGTTGTGAGATTGTTGAGGCACCTCTAATTGATTGTTTATTGATCGTATTATGTTTATAAGCACGTTCAATTGCATCAAGATCAAAACCCCAGTGATGAGGAAAATTTTGATCTTCAGATGCGATAACCGCTAAATAAATATACGGAGAGATCTGGTTTTCACTTACCCAAGTAGAACTCGAAACATAAGAAAAATTTAAGTTTAGCCACGCACTTATTTGGCGTTCAGCCATAACCGCTGAGAATGGCACAGGGACATATTTAAAGACGATAACCGTACAAAACCACACCACAAGTAATGAGAATGTGATCTTTTTTAACCAGTGCCATAGCCTAGAAACAATAGTTAGCATTCAAATAATCACGCCATTTCCAATACTTTCTTAACGAGTTTATTAATCCCAATATTTGCTTCAGAAATTGATTGTGCCAGCATATAAGCAGGGGTTGTGACTACTCGGTTAACTTCATCAACAACAATGTCATCAACAGAACATTTGATGTGTTTGCCACCCATATTTTCTATTTGGATAATCGTTTCGCTATCATCACCAATAGTTAATTTTACTGATGTATTTAACATTTTCGGTAACATTACAGGCGCAATACACATCAGCCCTAGCGGCTTTTTCTGCTGGTGCATTTGGCGAACTAAACTTAATAGTTCTTTATTAATTTCGCAGTCACTACCTTTGACGGCAAAATTACATAAATTTTTTGCCGCGCCAAAACCACCAGGAATGATGAGTGCATCAAGCTTAGAGGCATCTGCAGAGGATAAAGGGGATATTTCCCCACGAGTAATACGTGCAGACTCCTCTAATTGACTGCGTTTTTCTGTATTTTCATTTCCATTTATATGATTTATAACAGTAGGTTGTAACTCATCAGGCGCAAAAAAATAAACTTTAGCGTTATTTTGACTCAAAGCTAACATAGTTAATACTGACTCATGAACCTCGCTTCCATCAAATACACCACAGCCACTTAAAATAACCGCAATTGATTTCATATCTTGCTCCATTTGTAGTAAATTATCTCTCAAGCGATAAAGAAGACAAACATCAATCTTCATCACAGATTTTAATGAATCTTGTAACAGATTCGCTAAATTTTGGTATCTTGATGTTATTCTTTACCACGATTAGCCTAATTTAATGATTTGCCCAGAATGAAAACCACATGCAAATCAACGATTTCCCTGGTGTTGGCGCAGTATTCGCGCACCCCAACTTCGGTTGGGGTTATTTTTTTGTGCGCTCGTCAACCCAGTTTCTTAAAGTTTCTATATCGCCTTTCCAATCCTGTTTTAACTCATCCACCCATTCTTGGACATTATCCCACCAAGCAGGTAAATCAGGAGATTGGATTTGCTGAGCAATTTTCTGTAAATTCCTTAAGCCAACAGAACCTGCTGCGCCTTTAATCTTATGAGCCTCTTCTACGATGCCCTTTTGGTCCTTTGCAATCATATTAGAATCAAGAATCGCTAAGTAGCTTGGAAGCATTTTTTCAAATACCTCTAGACCATCATAAATTAATTTAGGGCCAACTAATTCGATATATTGCTCCAACATTTCACAATCTAACCTTGACTCATCAACGGCTAATTTAGAGATGTCACTTGGTACTCCGTCTTCAGAATGAGAAGCCTGCTCGCCCCAAAATTGCTCAATAACTTGAGTTAAAGCAGGAATAGATAATGGTTTACTTAAAACACCATCCATCCCCGCATCAAAGTACTCTTTTTTATCTTTAAGCACATTGGCTGTCAGTGCAATGAGGGGTGGCAAATCCTCTTTGTCATACTGTTGCTTCAACTGCCTTGAAATATCCAACCCTGTCATATCGGGCAGCTGAATATCTAATAGGACTAAATCATATTCACCCGGTGCAAACATGGATAATGCATCTTTACCTGTCATTGCGACATCAACTGTATTCCCTAGATTTTCTAATACAGAGCACGCCACAACAACGTTTAGCTCAATATCTTCTACCAATAGAATATGTAAAGCAGGTAATGGATAGTCGTCATCATTTTCTTCAAATTCCACAACGTCATCTTCCACAACAGGTGCAGAAATAGATAATGTAAATGTAGAACCTTCACCTATTTGGCTTTCAACTTGAATATCCCCACCCATATTTTGTGCTAGTCGTCGGGATACAGAAAGCCCAATCCCCGTTCCTGTTGCAGGTTTCCCCCCCGCAGAATCTGTTACTTGGTAGTACATCGCAAAAATTTTATCTAGCTCATCTTGAGGGATACCAATTCCACTGTCTTGTACCCTAAAAAACAACTTACTTTCAGACTCTTGCCAGATACTTAGTTTCACTTCACCTTTTTGTGTGAATTTGACTGCATTGCCTATTAAGTTCCACAATATTTGGCGTAAACGCGTCCCGTCCGTTAGCACTTTTTTCGGCAGCGCTGGGGCGACATCCATCACAAATTTAAGCCCTTTTGGCTGGACTAATAAACCACTTAAATTTTCAAGATCATTCACAAATTCAGATAATGTGATTGGCTGGTTATCCAATTGAACTTTACGGCGTTCAATTTTATCCATCTCAATGACATCATTAAAAATATTTCCTAACGTCACTGCACTGACATGAATTGTTTTTAAATAGCTAGATTGTTCCGAAGTGAGTTCGGTATCTAATAAAATTCGACTTAAACCAACAATGCCGTTAAGGGGGGTGCGAAGCTCGTGGCTGATTGTTGAGATAAATGTGGTCTTCTCTCTACTCGCGTTCTCTAACGCCTCCTGATAACGTTTACGCTCTGTTATATCGCGACCAAAACCCATGAGACCATGTCGTTTACCAACTCGGTCATAAAATGGTACTTTTCGCAGTTCGAAACAGGCCTTTCTACCATCGGGATAAACCAGCCATTGTTCGTAGGTCAGGGAAACATTATGGCGGAATACTTTTTCATCGGTTTCCATCACTTTGGAGGCAATTTCTACATCATAAATATCTAGTGGGGTCAGCCCAACTAAGTGTTTTTCACTTTTCCCCGTCAGGAGTTCCATTGCCCTATTGCAGCCCGAAAATTCGTTATTTTCATTGCGGTAATAAACTAAGTCAGGAGAGGCATCAAGGAATGAGCGTAACAATACCGATTGCTGTTCGAGTTCAATTTGAGTTAATTCACGATATTTCATTTCTTGCTTAAGTTGCTCAAGCAATTCTAAATGTGCGCGCTCCGCTTTTTCACGTTCAAGTATTTCAAGGTTGAGTTGCTCTATATTCCCTTGTAATTGCGTGTTTAATTCAGCATCACGTTTGCGCATCACTTCGAGTTTATCGACCATACGTGATAACCGTTGGCGTGACTCTTCCAGTTGTTCCACCACAACGGAAAGAAAATAAACCGCAAGCGGGGTGATAATAAGCCCAAAGAAAATAGAACCTACCATATCCAAACTATCTACGTGCCCACGCAAGAAAATCGTGACAGCCATTTGCATTATCATGGCCAGCACAACAAGTGCGGATGCCAGTAACAGTGAAAACCTTACCAACCCGAGTTTCATCATCAAATCGACATAGTATTGCGCAAGGCCGCGAAGTACTTTCATAACCACCCCTTAGTAAAATTCTCTTTGAATCATATATCAAACAGGGCAGATTCGGATGTTTATTAATACAAAATGTCGATCCTGCTCATTCAATAGCCATTTTTTATCATTAATGATAAATAACAATCAGGTATTTTCTTTGTTTTAGCTCGGGTAAAAATGTATCTTGGATGACTTTTATCATAATCGATTGAAAAACAAACCAATCATGCAACTTAATACTTACTTTAGCCATGCTAAGCTCTCGATTTGAAAGCGTACTGTATGATGTACATTCAGACTAAGTTCAGTAAGGAACACCATGAACTCAAAAATTATCAGTCTTCCACGAAATGAACCGCAGAAAAAAACGGTCGATATTCGAAAAATAAATTTCGTCGAAATTTATGAGCCTGATGATGCCAAAAATATACAACAACAGGCGAGTCGTTGCCTTTCTTGTGGTAGTCCGTTCTGTGAATGGAAATGCCCTTTACATAATGCCATCCCTAAATGGTTAAAATTAGCAGAAGAAGGTCGCATTATTGAAGCCGCTGAATTATCTCATCATACCAATAGTTTACCCGAGGTCTGTGGCCGCGTTTGCCCACAAGATGAACTGTGCGAAATGGCCTGTGTCCTGAATGACACTTTTGGTGCTGTTACCATCGGTCATATTGAACGTTACATCAATGACACCGCATTCTCCCTAGGTTGGCGCCCTGACCTTTCCCATGTCACACCGGTGAATTACCGTGTTGCTATCGTTGGTGCAGGCCCTGCAGGCCTTGCTTGTGCTGATGTTTTAGCTCGCAATGGTGTGCAAGTTACTGTATTTGATAAACACTCAGAAATCGGCGGTTTATTAACCTTTGGAATACCTACATTTAAATTAGAAAAGCGGGTCATGATACAACGGCGTGAGATTTTCACCGAAATGGGGATTCAATTTCAACTTAACGTCGATATTGGTAAAGATATCTCTCTAAATACGCTCAAAACGGATTATGACGCGATTTTCCTCGGAATAGGTACTTACGGTGCAATTAAAGGTGAACTGCGTAGGAATGGCGCTTATGGCTGTTATGATGCCCTGCCTTATTTAATCGCGAATACTCGTCATTTGATGCAGCTTGCCCCTTTACCACTTGAGCCTTATATCAATTTACAAGGAAAAAATGTGGTCGTGCTAGGCGGCGGCGATACAGCAATAGACTGTGTGCGAACAGCTGTTCGCCAAGGCGCTTCAAAGGTAGCGTGCATATATCGACGTGACAAACAGAGTATGCCTGCTTCACTAAAAGAGATAAATCATGCGATTGAAGAAGGGATTGAATTTCATTTTAATTTACAAGCCACTGAGATTCTTTTGAATGAAGCTCAACAAGTCAGTGGAATTTCTGTCATTCGTACCCAGAATGGTGAACTCAAAGAGGGTCGAACCGTCGTAGAGCCTATCAAAAATTCAGATTTTACGATTGAAGCTGATGCCGTCATTGTCGCCTTCGGCTTTCATCCACACAAGCAACCTTGGGTTGAAGAGAACTTTGTGCAGCTTGACTCACAGGGGCATATTTGCGCAAATCGCAACAGCCGGTTTCCTTTCCAAACCTCTAACGAAAAAATATTTGCTGGAGGTGATGCGGTTCGAGGTTCAGACCTTGTTGTCAATGCGATTGCGGATGGGCGCAGTGCTGCTGAAGGTATTTTGCTTTTTTTAGAGATATAGAAAGGCATAAAAAAACAGAGGGTAATACCCTCTGTTTTTTTATCAATATGAAGTAAATTCGCTACTTAACCACTCTTAGCGCAGGTCTACCTTTCGGTGGTCTTGGAGGTTCATCGTCCGAAGGCTCTTCAGTGTTATGTTCAACCGACGAGCTATCTTGAACTAATGTAATTCCGTCTTCTTGCGAACCATCCATATCTTCAAAATCAGAAGATATTTGTGCATCGTATGCGGCTTCAGGTTCAAACATCATCCCTGCGCCATTTTCCCGTGCATATACCGCCATAATTGCGGCCATAGGGACATACACTTGACGTGGAACACCACCAAAACGCGCATTAAAACGAACTTCGTCGTTGGTAATTTCAAAGTTACCCACAGCACGTGGCGCAACATTCAATACAATTTGCCCATCCCGAGCAAATTCCATTGGAACGTTAACAGTAGGAACGGTGACATCAACCACCAAATGCGGGGTCATATCGTTATCGAGCAACCACTCATAGTGGGCACGTAACAGATAAGGGCGACGTGGTGACATTGCTGTCATTTCCATCATACCTTTAGCCTCTTGCTGACAGACGCATTTCGCGTTCTAATTCAGTCAAAGACGCTAAGAATGCATCACGCTCAAACACACGTTGCATATACATTTGCAAGTGTTTGCTATTCGCTGGTTTCAGTTCGATGCCCAGCACAGGTAAACGCCATAATAGCGGCGCTAAATAGCAATCAACTAAGCTAAATTCATCACTCATGAAGAATGGCATTTCAGCAAAAACAGGCGAAACGGCAATTAATTCTTCCGTTAATTGACGACGCGCGCTATCCGCTTCTTGAGCACTGCCTTTTTCTACTTTGTGCATCAGAGAATACCAGTCTTTTTCAATGCGATGCATTAATTGACGGCTAGTTCCACGTGCAACTGGGTAAACAGGCATTAGTGGCGGATGAGGGAAGCGCTCATCAAGGTATTCCATAATAATCAGCGGATCATATAAAGTCAGTTCACGATCAACGAGTGTTGGAACACTTTGGTACGGGTTGAGATCAATGAGATCTTGAGGCGGATGACCGGGTTCAACATGTTCAATTTCGACGCTAACCCCTTTTTCTGCCAGGACGATACGTACCTGATGGCTAAAAATGTCAGTTGGGCCTGAGAACAATGTCATTACCGAACGTTTGTTAGGAGCGACAGCCATTAAAACCTCCAAATTACAAAAATGGACGAAATGTAATTAATGTTTAATTACCCGTTACCCATTTTAAAATCCCCTGTGTTCTACTTTCATTTATCCATACTGAAAGTCAACACAACCCTCCCGCACAGAAAGGCGAGAAATGATGAAATAAAAAAACAGGGGCATATTCTAACAGATTTTGTACAGCTTAGGGGGGCGTGATAGGAAAAATCATAGATTTATTTCATTGAAAGAGAGTAATCACACAGAAATTACAATTAAAAACTAATTTAATCTAAATTTTAAAATAATAAACCTTAAAGTTAACTCCATTGTTATCTAAATAATATGATGAAAAAATATCATTTTTATTATCAAAGAGTGATTATTTTAAATTCTAGACTAATTCGTTATCTTTTTCTGCTAATAATATTTAATTCTTTTTTAAATTATCTTTAAACGCCAATTTACTGATTTTTAGGCAATAAAAAACCCGCCATAAAGACGGGTTTTTTCATCAATTTTATGCCCAAAGGGCAATAAATTAACGTTTGGAGAACTGTGGACGACGACGTGCTTTACGCAGACCCACTTTCTTACGTTCAACAGAACGCGCATCACGGGTAACGAAACCAGCTTTACGCAGATCAGAACGAAGAGTCTCATCATAAGCCATCAGTGCACGAGTAATACCGTGACGGATTGCGCCTGCTTGACCTGAAATACCACCACCTTTAACAGTGATGTACAGATCCAGTTTTTCCAACATTTCAACCAATTCTAACGGCTGACGAACGACCATGCGCGCAGTTTCGCGACCAAAGTACTGTTCTAGAGTGCGTTGATTGATTGTGATGTTACCGCTACCCGGCTTAATAAAGACACGAGCAGATGAGCTTTTGCGGCGACCAGTGCCGTAGTATTGATTTTCAGCCATTGCTATAATCCCGATTAAATGTCAAGAACTTGCGGTTGTTGAGCCGCGTGGTTGTGCTCATTACCTGCGTAAACTTTCAGTTTACGGTACATTGCACGACCCAGAGGTCCTTTTGGCAACATGCCTTTAACCGCGATTTCAAGCACACGCTCAGGACTGCGAGCAATCATTTCTTCGAAAGTTGCTTGCTTGATTCCACCTACATGGCCAGTGTGGCGATAGTAGATTTTGTCTTCGCGTTTTTTGCCGGTAACAGCAATTTTTTCTGCATTCAGAACGATGATGTAATCACCAGTATCCACGTGCGGAGTATATTCCGCTTTATGCTTACCGCGCAGACGGCTAGCAATTTCTGTTGCAAGACGGCCTAAAGTTTTGCCATCTGCATCAACAACGTACCAGTCGCGTTTTACGGTCTCTGGTTTAGCTGTAAAAGTTTTCATTAAAACTTACCCAATATTGAAGTTACACGTTGGTGAACACTCATGTTCATAAGCTTTCTGAGGTTCACACGACTCTTTGTCCAGTAAACCTACCCCTTCGAGCAGCCTAACTGGCATTTATGCACTATTTTTTGGGAAATAAAAAACAGTGCTGTAACGTGGGGTCGCAAGATTATAGAGAAGTCAGAAACAAAAATCGACCCCAAATGCATTTTTTTTACGTTTGTGTGAATATCCAACACCATTTGTACTTAATTTAAACGTTTTGGCGCATTTTTACGCTAGGGCTCCCATGCGCAAAAAAAACTTAAGCCAAATGCGGAATTTTTAGATACTCTTCGCTCTGCATTTCTTGTAAACGTGATAAGCAACGTTGGTATTCAAAGGCTAAAAGCTGACCCTGATAAAGGGATTCCATCGGGACTTCTGCATTAATCACGAGTTTCACTTTACGCTCATAAAATTCATCCACCAGCGCAAGAAAACGCCGTGCAGGGTTTTCGTCTTTTGTCCCCATCACAGGCACATCGTACAATAAAACCGTGTGGTAACAGTTTGATAAGTAAATATAGTCATTTTGGCTACGCGGCTCTTCACACAACACTTTAAACTCAACAGCTAAAACACCTTCCGCCGAGCGAAGGACCTGCATCTTCCGGTGATTAACTTCTAAAACTGGGTTTATCTCCCCCTGCTTCCCCGCCAATTTGACAAAAACCTCATCCAAGTGCTGGCGATTTTGTGCATTTATCGGAGATAAAAAGAGGTGGGCTTGCGTTAAAGTCCGTAAGCGATAATCAATCCCTGCATCAACATTCATTACATCACAATATTTTTTGATTTGTTCGATGGCAGGTAAAAAACGTGCACGTTGTAACCCATTGCGGTATAAGTTATCAGGGATAATATTGGACGTGGCGACCAACGTGATCCCACGAGCAAACAGCCCTTCTAGTAACGTTCCTAGGATCATTGCGTCGGTAATGTCTGAGACAAAAAACTCATCGAAACACAATACGTCCGTTTGTTTTTTGAACTCATCAGCAATGATATCCAGTGGATTTTCTTGCCCCTGTAACGCCATCAAATCTTCCTGCACTTTTTTCATAAAACGATGAAAATGCAGCCGAAGCTTACGATCACTGGGCAAGCTTTCATAAAACATGTCCATTAACCATGTTTTACCGCGTCCCACCCCACCCCACATATATAAACCTTGAACGGGTTCTATTGATTTATTAGGCGAATTTTTTCCTAATAAACGACTAAAAAAACCGTTTGGCTTTTCATTAGATGTGACTAATGAGGTATGAATAAGCTGCTGATAAATTTTATCTAAACGTTCTACGGCAAGCTTTTGCACGTCATCAGGCTGATAATTGCCATCCGCGAGCGCTTGTTGATAACGCATTGTAGGGGTCATCGGTGACATTAACTGAATAATCCTTAAAAAATTTTCGGTTTTTTTACCGTTATTTGATATACACTGCCTTTATTATAACCAGATTCAGTTATCATTTAACTTTCGGTTAACGCATCATCATAGAGTAAGGAAATTCACCTTAAGATTCCACTCTTAAAGCTGTTAACTGTTTTACAATTACTCGATTCAAGCGTTGTGGTTTTTATCATCACTTAACCACTAAATTACAATATGTTGAGATGCTTTACTTGACGTCTACATGCAACTTGAATTATTTAAGGTATAGTAACGGTAACGACGCTTAATTTCTGCGAACATTGAAGTAATGAAGGAGTCAGCATGACCTGGGAGTATGCATTAATCGGATTGATTGTCGGTTTTATCATCGGTGCATTAGTTGTCCGCTATGGTAATCCAAAACTTCGCCAACAAAAAACAGCGCAAGCTGAGCTAGACAAAAAAAGTACTGAACTGGAAGAGTACCGTAAAGAATTAGTCAGTCACTTTGCTCGTAGCGCAGAATTATTGGATAAAATGGCGCGTGATTACCGTCAGCTTTACCAACATATGGCACAAAGTTCATCTGAATTAATGCCAGATATGCCAGCGCAAGATAACCCGTTTAACTATCGCTTAACGGAATCTGAAGCCGATAACGATCAAGCACCAGTAAAAATGCCACCAAGAGATTATTCAGATGGCTCATCGGGCTTATTTCGACCTATCGAAGAGAAAGAAAAATAGTTTCTAATTGTATATCACCAGTGAGCCTCCCTTGCTGGTGATTTCTTGTTGTATTTACTCAAATCCCCCATTCAACTCGCATCATCTGCTGTAAAATATTCATTTAATAATACTGAACAATATTTCCATCTAAATTAAATTTAACGATTTATTTAGCTACCGTATAGAAGTTAAAGTATTACTTAAGCTACATGTAAATAGATGTAAAAGAGTGGTTAATTGCTATCTGTAAGTGGAACTTTTGCGCATAATCTGTGGTCATAGTCATCAGTAAAATTGAATCTTATACCAACCAAATAGAAGCTCATTGTGCTTGCCAAACGAAAGGCTCACAGTGATTGGAACCTTTATTTTTGAGAGAATTGACTGAATTATGAAAAGAAAAAATTTTTTTCTTACCGCTGTAGCAATGAGTTTAGGCTTATCTTTGGCCACTATCCCCACGGTAAGTAGTGCTGCACTCCCTGCGACATTGCCAGCAACGGCACAAAGCCAAAACATGCCTAGCCTTGCACCAATGCTGGAAAAAGTGTTGCCAGCGGTGGTGAATATTCACGTATCAGGAACCCGTGTACAAAACCAACAGATCCCAGAAGAATTGAAATTCTTCTTTGGCCCTAATGCACCTTCCCAACAACAAAATGTGCGCCCATTTGAAGGCCTTGGTTCAGGTGTTATTATTGACGCTCAGCAAGGTTATATTTTAACCAACAACCACGTCATTGATGGCGCAGATAAAATTCAAATTCAATTAAATGATGGCCGTGAAATTGAGGTTAAATTAATCGGTAAAGATCCCCAAACTGATATCGCGTTACTCAAAATCACGAACGTGAAAGATATCAAAAATTTAACTGCTGTTAGTATTGCGGATTCTGACAAATTACGTGTGGGTGATTTTGCTGTCGCTGTTGGTAACCCATTCGGGTTAGGCCAAACAGCAACCTCCGGAATTATTTCCGCGTTAGGCCGTAGTGGCTTGAACCTTGAAGGCTTAGAAAACTTTATTCAAACTGATGCATCCATCAACCGCGGTAACTCAGGCGGTGCCTTAGTGAACTTAAATGGTGAGTTGATTGGTATCAACACGGCTATTTTAGCACCAGGTGGTGGCAATATCGGTATCGGTTTTGCTATTCCAAGTAATATGGCCAAAAACCTGAGCGAGCAGCTGATTAAACACGGTGAAGTTAAGCGCGGTATTTTAGGTATTAAAGGGACTGAGATGAACTCTGACATCGCAAAAGCCTTTAATATTGATGCACAGCGCGGTGCATTCGTCAGTGAAGTTCTGCCAAAATCATCTGCTGCAAAAGCGGGTATTAAATCAGGTGACGTTTTAGTCTCTGTCGATGGTAAACGTATTAATAGCTTTGCGGAATTAAGGGCTAAAATCGGTACCAGCCAAATCGGTAAAGAAATCACTATTGGTCTTATCCGTTCAGGTAAACCGATGGATGTGAAAGTTGTACTTGAAAATGATGAAGGCTCAGCAACACGCGCAGAAAAATTAAGTGAATCATTATTAGGCGCAACGATTTCGAATGCGACTATTAGCAATACACGTGGTGTTCAAGTAGACAGCGTCGCACCTAAATCCCCAGCGGCTGCTATTGGCTTAGTCAAAGGTGACCTAATCTTTGGCGTGAACGACCAACGCGTTGAAACTATTGAGCAATTCCGTAAAATCATTGATGGCAAGCCTCCAGTGCTGGCAATGAAAGTCTTACGTGATGATGAAACCTTATATCTATTAATGCGCAATTAATTAATAAAAGTAGGTCTTAAAATCAATAAAACAGGTACAGTATCACTCTGCTGTACCTGTTTTTTTATGTTATGCTCAGTACATGTAAAAAATAACTGAATCTCCAATATCTTATGGTAAAGAAGCTCACTGTTTCTGTCATGCTAGGCCTATTAACTGCGTTGATTATCATCATTGCAGTGCCTTCATTGCGCCCGCAAGGCTTAGCGGATTTATTATATGGCAAAACAGATAGCGAGCCCGTCAGTTATAATAAAGCGGTACGCCGTGCAGCACCTGCCGTGGTTTATGTCTATAGTAGCTCTAAGGGGAGCTTTTCCCAGTCTGGTCGTGAGCTTAAATCGTTAGGCTCTGGCGTAATTATGAGCCCGAATGGCTATATCATTACCAATAAACATGTGGTTGATAATCCTGATCAAATCTTAGTAGCACTGCAAGATGGCGCCATTTTTGATGCCTTACTGGTGGGCTCTGATTCACTGACAGACCTTGCTATACTTAAGATTGATGCGGATAACCTCCCTGTTATCCCAATTAATACTCAACGTGTCACCCATGTGGGGGATGTCGTCTTAGCCATTGGCAATCCCTACAATATTGGTCAAACTGTCACCCAAGGCATTATTAGTGCGACAGGCCGTGTGGGTTTAAGCTCTACACGTCGGCAAAATTTCTTACAAACAGATGCTTCAATTAACTCGGGTAACTCTGGTGGAGCCCTGATTAATACCGAAGGTGAGTTAGTCGGGATTAACACGCTATCCTTCACTGCAGGGCAAGGAGTTACCTCAGAAGGCCTCAGTTTTGCTATCCCAACGGCACTCGCGACGAAAATTATGGATAAACTGATCCGTGATGGCCGAGTGATCCGCGGTTACATTGGTATTACCGCGCGTGAACTGCCACAAATCAGGTCAAACAATAATAATATCAATCAAATACAAGGGCTTCGTGTTTTCCAAGTTGCACCTAATGGCCCAGCTGCTAAATCGGGTATTGTTCAAGGGGATATTATTTTATCTGTTGATGGGAAGCCTGCAATTTCAGCTGCTGAAACCATGGATTTCGTCGCTGAAATTCGCCCCGGTAGTAAAGCCTCTGTACAAATTTTGCGAGACGGCGAAACGAAAACTATCGATGTGGTTATTGAAGAAAACCCTGAAGGACAAGCCAGTTAATTGCGGACAAATAAATTTGACGATAAAAAATGCCGTTCAATTGAACGGCATTTTTGTTTCAATTCAAAAACCGAGAAAGTTAGTCGTCTGAATGGACACGCTGAATATCTGCGCCTAAACCACGCAGTTTATCTTCAATATGTTCATAACCACGGTCAATGTGATAAATACGATCAACTGTTGTGGTGCCTTCTGCAATACAACCTGCAATAACAAGACTCGCAGATGCACGTAAATCTGTTGCCATCACTTGTGCACTGGTTAATTTCTCAACCCCATGGCACAACACTGTATTACTTTCGATTTCAGCATGCGCACCCATACGGATAAGCTCAGGGATATGCATAAAACGGTTTTCAAAAATTGTCTCAGTGATAAGCCCAGCACCTTCAGCGACTAAGTTTAGTAAGCTGAACTGTGCTTGCATGTCTGTTGGGAACCCCGGATGTGGTGCAGTACGGATAGTCACCGCTTTAGGGCGTTTACCTTCCATATCTAAGCTAATCCAGTCATCACCGATTTCAATCGTTGCACCCGCTTCGCGCAATTTTGCTAATACCGCATCCAGCGTATCTGGGCGTGCATTACGGCAAATAACGTTACCGCGAGAAACCGCTGCTGCGATTAAGAATGTGCCTGTTTCAATACGGTCAGGCAGAACTTGGTATGTACCACCACCTAATCGCTCAACCCCTTCAATCACAATACGGTCAGTGCCTGCACCGGTAATTTTTGCACCAAGGGTGTTTAAGAAATTAGCTGTATCTTCAATTTCTGGCTCACGCGCAGCATTTTCAATGGTCGTTGTGCCTTCCGCTAATGTGGCAGCTGTCATAATAGAGACCGTAGCCCCTACGCTAACTTTATCCATCACGATGCAGGCCCCTTTCAGGCGACCATCGACGGTGGCTTTCACATAACCATCTTCCAGAACAATATTTGCACCTAACTGTTCTAAACCAGAAATATGTAAATCAACAGGACGGGCACCAATAGCACAACCACCTGGCAGAGAAACTTCGCCATGACCAAAACGTGCAACTAAAGGTGCCAGCGCCCAGATAGAAGCACGCATAGTTTTCACGAGGTCATAAGGGGCGCAGTAAGTGCTTACTGTGCTCGCATCAACAAATACTGAGCCATTACGTTTCACTTTCGTGCCAAGCTGGTTCAATAATTTAATGGTGGTGTCGATATCCCTCAGATGAGGAACATTCTGTATTTCTACTGGCTCTTCAGCCAATAGAGCAGCGAACAGGATTGGCAGCGCAGCATTTTTCGCGCCAGAAATAGTAACCTCGCCCGATAAACGGGTTGGCCCTTTAACTAAAAACTTATCCATTCAAGTATTCTCGTATGTCGAATTGTACAGGCTGTTCGCTTAGGCTTTGAAATCAAAGACCACTAAGTTTACGATCGCGCTCCCATTGCGCAGGGGTGTACGCTTTAATTGATAGAGCATGAATGCGGTTATCCGCAATATATTCCATCAATGGCGCATAAATTGCTTGCTGTTGCTTAACACGGCTCATACCGTCAAACATGTCACCGACAGCGATAACCTGAAAGTGGCTACCATCACCCGTAACAATAGCCTCATCCAGAGACAACTTTTCCATCAATACTTGTTTTATTTCGTTGGTTTCCATAGTGACTCTATTATGATTATTTGTGGTTTTTCAATTTTACTCTGACTAATTCTAGTTGAATGTGCCCAATTAGTCACAACTCGAATTGAAAGAGCATAAACGTCTATCCTAAAGGATTAAGCCTAACACTTAAACCAAAGAAAACGCCTCTAACGCACAAATGCACGTAGAGGCGCTTATTTTTACATAACTTGACCGAATTTAGGACTCATCGCCTTAATCCAGAATGATGGCTTTCACCCCATATAACTCAATAAGTGTATTCAAGTTATCACTAGCACCAATAATATTCAGGGGCTGTTTTTTAGCTTGAAACTCGCCTTTTAAGCGAACTAACATTGCCAGCCCCGTTGAATCCACATGGGTTAAGCCTGAAACATCTATTTTTTCAATATGTTCCAGCAATGGGGATTTTTTATCCCAAAACGACATCAATGAGTCACGGTCTAATGAGCCCGTCAAATGCAGTGTTGATTGCGTTTTTTCCCATGCCAATGCGTGGCTCATATTAGTTTTTCTCTTCTAACGTAATTGGCGCTTTTGCACTGATTTCTAACTGTTTTGTTAAGCCATCAATGCCTTGTTTACGTAAAATATCACCCCACTCATTTTGCTTGGTAGTGATCATACTGACGCCTTCAGCGATCATATCATAGGCTTGCCAATAACCTGTTTTGCTGTTTTTACGCCACTGGAAATCTAAGCGTACCGGTGGACGGCCATTGGTGTCGGTGATTGTGACACGAATAGCAACGATATTTTTATCGCCAACAGGTTGTTCTGGCGCAATTTGGTAAGTTTGACCATGGTACATTGCCAGTGCTTGGCCATAAACCTGCTCAAGGTAGTCTTCGAATGCCGCGAAGTAAGCATCACGCTGTGCAGGCGTTGCACCTTTATAGTAAGTACCTAAAACCAGCGCACCTGCATATTTAATTTGCACATAAGGCAGTAATTCTTCACGAACAATCGTTCTGAGATATTCAGGATCTTGTTTAATTTTCGGCTGTTCAGATTTCAACCGATTAAAAGTTTTTGCTGCCGCCTCATCCATTAATTTATACGGATTCGTTTGGTCTACCGCCATCGCAAATGGCGCAATAGCCAACATGGCAACCATCATTAAACGTTTAAACATAATTCATTCCTTTAACTATTTTGAGGGAGCTGCGGATTATTTAGATGCAGGCTCAGCACCTTGGCTATCGCCACTCTTATACAAGAACTGCCCGATTAAATCTTCTAACACCATCGCTGGCTTAGTGTCTTCAAGGCGTCCACCATTTTTCAAGATAGTAGTCCCTAACTCTTCATCATCAGGACCAATATTCATGGCAATATACTGTTCGCCAAGTAAACCTGATGTACGAATGGATAAAGAACTTGAATCTGGAATATTGTCGTATTCACTTAGTAAATCGATTTTTACTTCAGGTACATAGTTCTTTTTATCGAGAGTGATACTGGCAACACGGCCAACAACCACACCACCAACTTTGATTGGAGAACCTTCTTTCAAGCCACCAATATTTTCAAATGACGCTGAAATTTGATAGGTGGATTGGCTACCAATCGATTTCAAATCGGCGACTTTTAAACATAAAAAGATAATGGCGGCGATCGCCAATAACATAAAACAGCCAACCCATATTTCACTTTTTTTACTTTGCATGACTTAGTTCCCAAACATCAGTGCGGTAAGTACGAAATCCAGTCCTAAAACAGACAATGACGCATGAACAACGGTTCTCGTTGTTGCTTGGCTGATCCCTTCCGAGGTTGGAATTGCATCATAGCCATTAAACAGTGCGATCCATGTTACGGTGAACGCAAATACTAAGCTTTTGATAACACAGTTAACCAGATCTAATCGCCAGTCGATTGAAGATTGCATTGATGCCCAGAAAAAGCCTTCATCAATCCCCTTCCAATCCACACCAACCAATGCACCGCCTAAAATACCGACAGCCACAAAAATCAGTGATAACAACGGCATACTAATAAAACCAGCCCAGAAGCGTGGTGCAATAACCCGTCTTAATGGGTCAACAGCCATCATTTCTAAACTCGAAATTTGTTCGGTTGCTTTCATTAAACCAATTTCAGCTGTCAATGCCGAACCTGCACGCCCTGCAAATAACAAGGCCGTCACAACAGGGCCTAGCTCCCTTAATAGAGAAAGGGCCACCATCATGCCTAGGCTCGCTTCTGCACTGAATGTGGTGAGGACAAGGTAACCTTGTAGCCCCAACACCATGCCAATAAATAAGCCCGATACTGCCACAATCAATAAAGACTGAACGCCTACCGCATACAGTTGCTTCATTAGAAGCGGCCACTGTTTGCCAAATTCAGGTTTACCCAATAAGGCGCGAAACAGCATGTAGCCTGCTCGCCCAAAAGCAGAAAAAATATCAATCCATCGACGTCCGAAGGCTGCTATCGCCTTTATTATCATCTTATTTTACCCTAATAAATCGGCCAGATAATCATTGGCAGGAAAACGGAACGGCACGGGACCATCAGCGATACCATCAAGAAATTGGCGCACACGAGGGTCTTGGTTATCACGCAGCGCTTCACCCGTTCCCTGAGCAATAACATGCTGCTGGGCAACAATATATGCATTATCTGCAATGCTCAAAACCTCTGGCACATCATGAGAAACCACCACACAGGTTACGCCAAGCGCTTGATTTAATTCATCAATGAGTTTAACCAAAACTCCCATCGTAATCGGATCTTGCCCTACAAAAGGCTCATCAAACATGATCAAATCCGGGTCAAGGGCGATGGCGCGTGCTAATGCCGCACGGCGTGCCATTCCGCCAGAAAGCTCAGATGGCATCAATGTAGCCGCCCCACGTAACCCGACCGCCTCTAATTTCATCATCACGGTCGTGCGAATTAAAGACTCAGGTAAATTTGTATGTTCACGCAGTGGAAACGCTACGTTATTAAATACATCCATATCAGTGAACAACGCCCCTGATTGGAACAACATGCTCATTTTTTTACGTGCTTGATATAATTTTGAACGTGATAATGACGGGATATTGTCGCCATCAAACCAAATTTCACCTTCACTTGGGCGTAATTGCCCACCAATCAAGCGCAGCAATGTGGTTTTACCAATCCCAGATGGCCCCATTATTGCCGTAATTTTACCACGAGGAACTGTCAGGTTAATATTTTCAAATATTTTCCGATTGCCTCGAGTAAAGGACATGTTCCGTACTTCGATTAAGTTGTCTGTCTGTGCTTGCATTGTTAAATAACTCGTTATACATCATGCCTGAATATCATGTTTACCCGCTCAGATATTACCGAAAGATAAACTGAAAATCGTCTAATATCACAACGAAATAGAATTTATAGTATTATAGCGCTGAAAATGTGACTTTTAGTGTTACAACTATGTTTTTGTATAAACAACACCAACCAAAACTGATTAAATTAATTTATAGTCAGTAAAAATTGCCTGCAATAACAGCAGATAGCTCTTAGAATATGGCGTTTAATTAATGGTGAGGATACGCGAATTTACCCGCCTATTTTTGGTTCAAGATGCTAAAGAAAGCAGATTTTACCTCTCCAATTGTACTTTGGATCACAGTAAAATAACAATTAGGTGCAAAACTATCATTAAAGATAGCTTAACAGACAAAATACTTACTGATACCAAGTATTCGTTATACAATTCATTTTTGCTTATCCGATTCACTTAAAAGCTACGCATGGAACGAGAAATGTCAAACTTCGATTTTCAGAAAGTAGGTAAAGAAGTTCTCCATATCGAACACGAAGGCTTAAAAAACCTAGAACAATATATTAATGCTGACTTTAACCGCGCTTGCCAATTGATTTTTGGCTGTGAAGGTAAAGTTGTCGTGATGGGAATGGGAAAATCTGGGCACATCGGCCGTAAAATTGCAGCAACATTAGCCAGTACTGGTACCCCCTCCTTTTTCGTTCACCCAGGCGAAGCTAGCCATGGTGATTTAGGGATGATAACGAGTAAAGATGTAGTACTCGCCATTTCCAACTCAGGGGAGTCTGGTGAAATTTTAGCGTTACTACCTGTTTTAAAACGCATTAAGGTTCCCTTAATCTGCATGACTAACAACCCTGATAGTAATATGGGAAAATATGCAGATGTACATTTATGCATTAAGGTGCCACAAGAAGCCTGTCCATTAGGGCTCGCACCAACAACTAGTACGACTGCAACCCTAGTGATGGGCGATGCCTTAGCTATCGCATTGTTGACTGCCCGTGGGTTTACCGCAGATGATTTCGCACTTTCTCACCCAGGCGGCGCACTTGGGCGCAAACTTTTACTCTTAGTTCGTGATTTAATGAATACGGGTGAGGATATCCCCCATATTCCTAAAAGTGCGTCTTTGCGTGAAGCTTTAGTCGAAATTACCCGTAAAAAACTGGGTATGACAGTGGTCTGTGATGACGAGATGAATATTGAGGGTATCTTCACGGATGGTGATTTGCGCCGTATCTTTGATATGGGGATTGATCTGAATAACGCGAAAATTGCGGATCTCATGACCCCTGGTGGCATTCGAGTCTCCCCAAGTATGTTAGCCGTTGAAGCACTCAATTTAATGCAATCAAAACACGTAACCTCATTGTTAGTTGCGCAAGACAATAAATTAGTGGGTGTTTTGCACATGCACGACCTGCTCCAAGCAGGTGTTGTATAATATAAGGAAATACCATGAGTTCTCAAAACTTGAACACCTGCTACGGCCCCGTTGCCACTTCCGTCATCGAAAAAGCCGCTAAAATTAAGCTGCTCATTTGCGATGTCGATGGCGTGATGTCCGATGGTTTGGTGTATATGGGGAATAATGGTGAAGAGCTCAAAGCCTTTAATGTGCGTGATGGATATGGTATTCGTTGCCTATTAACGTCCGATATTGAAGTCGCCATTATTACTGGCAGAAAAGCCAAGCTCCTCGAAGATAGAGCACAAACTTTAGGCATTACATATCTTTACCAAGGCCAAAGCGATAAGCTTTTGGCGTATCGTGAACTGTTAGATACACTACAACTAGCAGAAGACGAAGTGGCTTATATTGGCGACGACCTCATCGACTGGCCTGTTATGGCGCGAGTTGGGTTATCTGTCGCTGTTGCGGATGCGCATCCGCTACTATTACCGAAAGCAAATTACGTGACGCGTATCGGTGGTGGTAAGGGCGCAGTACGTGAACTTTGTGACCTGATCCTTCTTTCCCAAGGTAAATTGGAAGAAGCGAAAGGCTTATCGATATAACGAATAGATTGAATTCATGAGCAATGCGAAGAAGTGGTTAATCATTATTTTGTCCTTGGTTGCGTTAGGGCTTATTGGCTGGAATTTAGCAGGCAATGACGCATCTGACTCACAGGAGAAAGTAATCAATGATGGGCAACCTAATTATCAAACTGATGATTCAGTGACTTACGTCTATAACCCAACAGGAAATCTAGCGTATAAACTCGTTTCGGATAAAATTGATAATTATACCGAAGGGAAAATCACGTGGTTTTCGAAACCCGTTTTAACTACTTATAACGAAGCTGGCGTGCCTACATGGACAGTCACAGCCTTCAAAGCAAGGTTAACAAACGACAGGGTACTTTACCTGTACAGTGATGTCCAAGTCGATAGCTTAACAAAAGAGTCGCAGATACAACGAATTACAACTGAAAGTGCAGTTGTCAATTTGACAACACAAGACGTTTCATCCGACGATAAAGTGACCATTATTGGGCACGGTCTTAATTCTACTGGTTTGAAAATGAAGGGAAATCTTCGTACTAGAACCGCAGAATTAATCGAGGATGTGAAAACTCATTATGTGTTACAACCGGAAGAGCATCAAAATGAATCAAGTAACTAAGAAGCGTTTTATTCAAGGAGCGGTTGCCAGTGCAATTTTGGCTCTTAGCCTCCCAGCGATGGCATTAAAAAGTGACACCCAGCAGCCGATGACGATTAACTCGGTCAAACAATCTCTTGATTTAGAAAAGAACGTCACCACATTTACCGATGACGTTGTGATTAAACAAGGCTCTATTGATATTCGTGCTAACAAAGTGGTTGTAACACGTCCAAGCAGCGACTCGGATAAAATTGTAATCGAAGCTTTCGGTAACCCTGTGACGTTTTACCAATTACAAGATGACGGCAAACCAATCAAAGGCCATGCAAACAAAGCGCGCTATGAAGTGGATAAACAGCTCGTCACTTTAACGGGTGGTGCGTATTTAGAGCAGCTAGACAGCAACATCAAAGGCGATAAAATCACCTATGTTGTGCCAACACAGCAAATGGAAGCCTTTAGTGATAAAGGCAAGCGCGTGACTACCGTGATTTTACCTGCGCAATTGCAAGAAAAAGGCCCAGCAGCAAACAATTCATCAGCAACTACGGGTAAGAGTAAATAATCGTTATGGCGACACTAACCGCAGAGAATCTGGCTAAATCCTATAAAAAACGCAAGGTTGTTGAAGATGTCAGCCTTGAAGTTAAATCAGGCGAAATTGTTGGCCTGTTAGGGCCAAATGGTGCCGGTAAAACCACCACCTTTTATATGGTTGTGGGTATTGTTCAGCGGGATGCGGGCAAAATTCTAATTGATGGTGAAGATATCAGCTTACTGCCACTGCATGAACGTGCACGTCGAGGTATTGGCTACCTACCTCAAGAAGCCTCTATTTTCCGTCGCCTTAGCGTTTATGATAACCTGATGGCGGTATTAGAAATCCGCGAAGATTTAACGTCTCAACAACGTAAAGAGCGTGCTGAAGAGTTAATGGAAGAGTTTAGCATCACACATCTTCGCGACAGCATGGGGCAATCCCTTTCAGGTGGTGAACGCCGCCGTGTTGAGATAGCAAGAGCCCTTGCCGCTAACCCAAAATTCATCTTATTGGATGAACCCTTTGCTGGGGTTGACCCAATTTCTGTCTTGGACATTAAAAAAATTATCCAACATTTACGTGACTACGGCCTCGGTGTTTTGATTACCGACCATAATGTCCGTGAAACGTTAGATGTGTGTGAAAGAGCTTATATTGTGAGCCAAGGCCACCTTATCGCTCATGGCACACCAACGATGATCTTGGAAAATGAGCAAGTGAAACGCGTATACCTAGGTGAAGGTTTCCGTTTATAAATCGTATGTCGTATTTCGTTGTTAGGGAGAAGAAAACAGTTTCATGAAGCAAAGTTTGCAGCTCAGAGTCAGTCAACAACTTGCGATGACCCCTCAATTGCAGCAGGCGATCCGTCTATTGCAACTTTCTACGCTTGAGCTTCAACAAGAAATCCAACTCGCATTGGAAACCAACCCGCTTCTTGAACAGGAAGAGTTAGGTTCTGAAACTGACTCTATTGATTCTCTCAACACCACTGATGGCAGCGAAATCGATACTAAAGACGCTTTAGAAAACAATGATATGCCTGATGAACTCCCTCTCGATGCCGATTGGGATGAAATCTATACTGCAGGCACACCATCAGGCACCAGCAATGATTACAGCTTCGATGAATTGCCTGTTTACCAAGGTGAAACCACGCAAACTCTGCAAGATTATCTAACGTGGCAATCAGATCTCACCCCGTTTACAGATACAGACCGTGCGATTGCCACCGCAATTATTGATTCTATAGATGATTCCGGCTATCTCACCACATCAATCTCTGATATACATGAAGGGATTGATAACCCTGAAATTACCCTAGAAGAAGTCATTGCAGTGCTAAAGCGTATTCAACACTTTGACCCGCTTGGTGTTGCTGCACAAGATTTAAAAGAATGTTTGTTAATCCAGCTTTCTCTCTACCCAAAAGAAACGGGTGGGTTACAAGAAGCAAGGCTAATCATTAGTAATCATATTGATTTACTGGCTAACCGTGATTTTAGACAACTTAGTAAGCTAACGCGGTTAAAGGAAGATGCGCTAAAAACAGCTATCGATTTGATTTTAACGTTGAATCCAAAGCCAGGACAGTCTATCAATACTGGCGAATCGGAATATGTTATTCCTGATGTTTTAGTGAAAAAAATAGCAGGACACTGGCAAGTTGAACTAAATACAGATAGCATTCCTAAACTAAGTATTAACAATCATTATGCTTCTATGGCAAATAGTTCAGCTAGCGATGATGACACACAATACATTCGCAGCCATCTGCAAGATGCAAAATGGTTGATTAAAAGCTTAGAAAGCCGCCATGAAACTCTATTAAAAGTGGCGACCTGTATTGTTGAACAGCAACAAGAATTCTTTGAGCTGGGAGAGGAACACATGAAACCCATGATACTGGCAGATATTGCCTATCAAGTGGACATGCATGAATCCACCATCTCTCGAGTGACAACTCAAAAGTTTCTCCACAGCCCACGAGGCATTTTTGAGTTGAAGTATTTTTTCTCCAGCCATGTTAGTACGGATACAGGTGGCGAAGCCTCCTCTACCGCAATTCGGGCCCTGGTGAAAAAACTGGTTGCTGCGGAAAACCCCGCAAAACCATTGAGTGACAGTAAATTGACGAGTATGCTGGAAGAACAAGGTATTCAAGTGGCTCGTCGTACTGTTGCTAAGTATCGTGAATCGTTATCTATTCCGCCCTCAAACCAGCGTAAACAACTGGTTTAATTGATAAAATAAGGAAGGTTGTATGGAATTTCAGATTACTGGACACAATATTGAAGTTACTCCAGCACTGCGTGAAACTGTTGAGAAAAAGCTCAGTAAATTAGGGCAACTGTTCGACCGTATTAACAGTATCCAAGTCGTCCTGAAAGTTGAAAAAGTTCAGCAAATTGCTGAAGCAACCGTGCAAGTTAATGGGGCGGAGCTCCATGCATCAGCGGAAGAAAATGACATGTATGCCGCTATCGATTTACTGGTAGACAAACTGTCACGCCAATTAACCAAACATAAAGAAAAACTGAGACAACATTAATACATTGATGCGGCTTACTCGTTAAGCCAATGAATGTTTCAAACCAGATGGTGGCATACACCATCTGGTTTTGTAGTCCTAAGTGAACAATAAAATGAATAGTGATATAGAAATCCAATTAAACGACGTTTTATCATCAGCCTGTACACGTAATAATATTGTGTGCACCAGTAAAAAAAGAGCCCTAGAAATTATTAGTGAGCTGGCTGCCGTTGAATTGGAATTACCTGAAAATACGGTATTTGAAGCGTTATTAACCAGAGAAAAAGTGGGAACCACTGGTATTGGCGGCGGAATTGCAATCCCCCATGGCAAGCTCGATGAAAGCGAAAGTTCTCGCGCTGTTGGCGTGTTTTTGCATTTAGAAGAGCCAATTGCCTTTGATGCGATTGATAACCAGCCTGTTGACCTACTTTTTGCATTACTCGTACCATCAGATCAATGCAAAACGCACTTACATACGTTGTCGCTTATCGCCAAAAAACTGGCCGATAAAACATTCTGTAAGCGTCTGCGCTGCGCGCAAAGCGATGATGAGCTATATAGTATTATTACAGAGTAAGTGATAATTTATGTGTCTTGCTATAGCCTAATGATATTGTTATGGTTTCTATCATTAGAGATAACAACACAGTTTATTAAGACATACATCATTAGGAAACGAAAGGGAGTAAGCTCATGGTGCTGATGATTGTCAGCGGCCGTTCCGGTTCGGGGAAATCCGTTGCCTTACGTGCGCTGGAAGATATGGGTTTCTATTGCGTGGATAACCTGCCAGTTGTATTACTGCCAGAGTTAGCTAATTCACTGGCTGATCGTAACATCTCAGCGGCAGTGAGCATTGACGTGCGTAATATGCCCGACAATCCAGAAGTGTTTGAAGAAGCGATTGATAAATTACCTGCAAGCTTCTCTCCACAACTTTTATTTCTGGATGCCGATCGCAACACTCTGATCCGCCGTTACAGTGATACTCGTAGGTTACACCCACTTTCAAGCAAGAATCTTTCTCTTGAAAGTGCAATTGATGAAGAAAATGAGCTCCTTGAGCCGCTACGCTCACGGGCAGACTTAGTCATCGATACCTCTGAGATGTCTGTACATGAATTAGCAGAAATGCTTAGAACACGTTTAATGGGTAAGCGCGAACGTGAACTGACCATGGTGTTTGAATCCTTCGGCTTCAAACACGGTATTCCTATTGATGCAGACTATGTTTTTGATGTGCGCTTTTTACCAAACCCACACTGGGACCCGAAACTGCGCCCAATGACAGGCCTTGATCGCCCTGTCGCTGCATTCTTGGATAGGCACACTGAAGTTCATAACTTTATCTACCAAACCCGTAGCTATTTAGAGTTATGGCTGCCGATGTTAGAAACCAACAACCGCAGCTACTTAACCGTTGCGATTGGCTGTACTGGGGGTAAACACCGTTCTGTCTATGTTGCCGAACAACTTGCTGACTATTTCCGTTCCCGTGGTAAAAACGTGCAATCGCGCCACCGGACGCTTGAAAAGCGCAAGTAGCTGAAATGACGGTAAAAGCCACCATAACACTGAAAAACCGCCTTGGAATGCATGCCAGACCAGCTATGTTACTTTATGATTTAGTTCAACAATTTAACTCTAAGGTTATTTTGCGTAATAATAGCCAAATTGAGGCCGAGGCGGATAGCGTTATTGCAATGTTGATGTTAGACTCGGAACAAGGTAGTAAAATTGATATTGAGGTTAGTGGCACAGATGAAAATCAGGCATTAGCCGCCATTGTTAACCTGTTCGAGAGTGGGTTTGATGAACTCGACGAGTTTAATACCTGATGAGTTTAATAAAGGGTAAGCCCACTTCAGCCTAACAATAAAAATATCAATATGCGTATTTTTACAAAGGCAGGCTTGGAGATCGTGATCCTGATCTCTTCCCTTTAAAGCGCATAGCGCCTAATATTTTAATCAAATTTTATTTATAGCGACACCCCCTACCTTCTGGGTGGGGGGTGTTTGCTTTGTACGTCTCTATTGGAGTGTGGTATGACAAAGCCAACAATTATTATCAATGATTTAGATGCTGAACGCTTAGATGCACTGATGGAACAGCCGGCTTACGCAGGTACCCCCGTTGCCGAAGCGCTCAATGATGAACTTGACCGTGCAGACATTCTTAGCCCACAAGAAATCCCTGCTGATGTGGTCACAATGAACAGTACCGTCCGCTTTTTAGACCTCATTAGCAACGAAGAGCGCACACGTACACTCGTTTACCCTGCTTCGCTAAAAGACAGCGCGGAACAGTTATCTGTTATGGCGCCTATCGGTGCAGCGCTGTTAGGCATGCACACTGGTGACGAAATTAGTTGGGAACTACCAAACGGTGTACAAACACGTGTTCGTGTTCTTGAAATCGTCTATCAGCCAGAAGCGGCTGGCGAATTTCACCGTTAATTTCGACTTGCTGAATTAAGGATGGCTTAGCGAAAAAAGTTTTCTTGAGAAACTCAGGCAAGTCTTCTGGCATATTCAGGCACTCATTGAGTGCCTTTTTTGTACCTAGTTATCTTGATGGATGATACTAAGGTTTTTTCGTTATACGCAGTAACCTTTTGTGTTGCCACTGGCGAAAAAATTTATCCAATAAAAAGAGTCTAATCGCCTTTATTGCTAATAACCCACCCCAAATAGACATCACCCAAATTGGCCAATCGCGCTGCGGAGTATAAAAAGAGTTAACAGTATACAATACGGCGCACACAATAATCGCAATGATGATGTTCTTCAGTAATTTTGCTTCATCATTGACCCGCTTTTTTGCCTCGTCTATGCGGCTGTCCAACTCATAACTTTCGAGTAAAGGCTCAGAGGTTAGCTCTGATACACTCACATTAAAAACGGATGCGAGTGCACTCAGTGTTTCTAAACTTGGCACTTCATTATTTTCAATGCGTTGAATCGTTCTTGTACTTAGCGATGACAATTGAGCAAGCTGTTCTTGCGACCAAGCTCTTGCCAATCTGAGCTGTTTGACTTTGTTTTCCATAATAACCTACCTTAGACCTAGCAATCTTCGTGTATGGCTATACTGTCAACTCAATAGAATTTTGACCACGACGCCTTAGCGACAGAGAAACGACAATAACATGACAGTTTATAAATCAATAGATTAGATAATATTATCATCAAGTAAAAACGCCTAATAAAATATATTAGGCGCTTAAAGTTGTTCGTTTGACAGAAAAAGCGTTACTCCCCCGCAATACTCATTTCAGGGATCAACACAGAGCCGCACTGAATATTACTGCGGGTTTCGATATCATCAGCAATAGTGACCATATTGGCCCACATGTCTTTTAGATTACCTGCAATGGTAATTTCGCTAACAGGGTATTGGATTTCGCCATTTTCAACCCAAAAGCCTGATGCGCCACGAGAGTAATCCCCCGTAATACCGCTTACACCTTGGCCCATTAACTCAGTAACCACTAAGCCTGTTCCCATTTGCTTGAGCAATGCATCAAAAGAAAGCCCTTGCCCAGCGATACGCCAGTTATGAATTCCCCCCGCGTGACCTGTGCTCTGTAAGCCCAGTTTGCGAGCAGAATAGCTGGTCATTAGCCACGTTTGCAGAACGCCATCTTCCACGATATTACGCTCAGTTGTGCGTACACCTTCGCTATCGAAAGGAGAAGAGGCTAAACCGCCGATTAAATGCGGCTGCTCATTAATGGTTAACCAGCTTGGTAAAATTTGTTTGCCTAGGCTGTCTAATAAAAATGACGATTTACGGTAAATACTGCTGCCGCTGATCGCCCCTACAAGGTGACCAAACAGCCCTGTCGCCACCTCTGAGGAAAAAATCACAGGGGCTTTCATAGTTGGCAGTTTTCTTGGGGATAAACGCGCTAGCGTACGGCGTGCACATTCTTGACCAACCCACTCGGGGGATTTCAATGCATCCACACTGCGGCCAATGGTATAGGCGTAGTCACGCTCCATATCGCCATTGTGTTCTGCAATCACACAGCTCGACATAGAATAGCGGCTTGAGCAATAGCTTTGTAGCATGCCATGGGAGTTACCAAACACACGCACGCCGTAGTGACCATTAAAGCTACCGCCCTCGGTATTCACAATACGCGAGTCCGCATTTAACGCTGACATTTCAGCAATAGATGCTAAGCGAATCGCTTCTTCAGGGGACAGCGCTGTCGCTTGGAATAATTTAAGATCAGGCGCTTCAAACGCCAGCAATGATTTTTCCGCAGGGCCAGCACAGGGGTCTTCAGAGGTGTAATTCGCAATATCGATAGCAGCCTGAACGGTACGCTCTATGGCTTCTGGGCTTAAATCTGTTGAAGATGCGCTACCTTTACGCTGTTGATGGTAAACAGTGATACCTAACGCGCCATCACTGTTAAATTCCACATTTTCAACTTCACCTTGACGGGTGCTAACGCTGATCCCCGTGCTTTTATTCACCGCTACTTCCGCGGCATCACAACGTGATTTGGCAAATTCTAATGCGTGCGCAACTGCATCTTCGAGTTTTTTACGTTGTTCTGTGACTTGTTCGGTTACACTCATGCATTCAATCCAATAATATGGGGAAAATGTTTTTCTGCCCTAACATGCAAATGCTAGGTAGTCATAAAGGGGTTTTCCCAGTTACAATAGATAATAGTCAAATGTTAACACTCACAACGCAGTAAATCATATTAATTACGCGTAATTTCACTACTGTGTTTGGAAAAAGGAAAATCGATATGGCCAAACAGCCTGATGACTGGCTGGATGACATCCCAGCGCCGCAAGACGAAGAAGACGAGGAGATCATTTGGGTCAGCAAAAGCGAAATTAAACGCGATGCTGAGATCCTCAAAAAACTGGGGGCTGAACTCGTTGATTTAAGTAAAAGCGAGCTTGAACGTATTCCACTGGACACTCAACTACTTGAGGCCATTGAGCTCGCTCAGAAAATCAAACGTGAAGGTCGCCGTCGACAATTACAGCTTATCGGTAAATTATTGCGTTCACGTGAAGTGGAACCGATTACCGAAGCCCTTGATAAACTGAAAAACCGCCATAATCAGCAAATCGTCATTTTGCATAAATTAGAAGATTTACGCACCCGTTTACTGGAAGGGGGTGATGATGTGATTGAAGAAGTGGTTACGTTGTTCCCAACAACAGACAGGCAACAACTGCGCGCCCTTGTGCGTAATGCGAAAAAAGAACGTGAAGGCAACAAGCCGCCAAAAGCGTATCGTCAAATATTCCAATATTTGAAAGACCAGTCTGAAATCGCCTAATCGTTTTCCCCTACGCCTATTTTGGGGCGCTAGGGGAAAATCCTAAAAAGCATCCCTTCCATTGATAGCCCGCGTAAAGCGGCGTACTATTCGCCTATTAGTCATACTCTGACCCGTATTATCGCGGCTGCTGAACCCCGATAAATTATGAGGAAGATATGGATAATACTCGAAATAGAGCATGGCGCAGAGCCCAAGCTCGTACCAATAAATCACGTGATCAACTCAACGCTCGCCTCATCGACTGCTATGCACCAGAAAAAAACTGGAAGCAAATGTATGGGCGCAGTGAAAAAATGATCCGCGCAGCCCAACTTGGCATGGCCTACCCGCAAGTAAGCAGTGCCAAGCTGGTGCGTAATAGCCTTGATGAGATACAAAACGATCAGTGAATATTTTATTCATTTGCAGTAAAAATCAATGGCGTAGCCCAACCGCTGAACAGATCTGGCGCAATCATGCAAGCTGGGTCACCCGTTCAGCGGGAACAAGCCGCCACGCGAAACGCCCTATCAATGCCGATTTAATCCGTTGGGCGGATATCATTTTTGTGATGGAACAAAAACACAAAAACCGCCTTAAAGCTGATTTTTCGCGCCTACTTGAGCACAAACCCCTTCATGTTTTGGACATTCCTGATGATTATCAGTATATGGATCCTGAACTGATCGCCCTATTGGAAGATAGTGTTCCTGGTTATCTTTCTCTTTGAGAAAAATTCAAGTCATCAATGACCGCTGTATTTTCCTTATTCCTAATAATGCCCTCCTTATTTAGATCACGAAATAATAAAAACACCCTAGGTATATTCAAATTTCCCCAATCAAAATTCTTCATTTAGATACCTTTAAGCATCATAAAAAATAATTCCCTAGACTAAAAACTCATACCAACTTACAATAATAAAACCATAACACATTGATATATATGAATAATATAGGATGCATATATGAGTATTGGTTATTTCCTTCGTGCCGGAGATAAAACAACATGTGGCGGAAAAATTCTGACTGGTGACAATACATTTTTATTTCATGGATCTTCAGCAGCAAGAGAAGGGGATCTCGTGACATGCGGAAAATACGCTGGAACCTATAAAATACTTGGGGGAATTAGTAATATTAGGGGTAATGGACGAATGATGGCAGGAACCTTAGACAGCTTTAGTTCATGCCCCTGTAAAGCGCAATTTATCAACTCGCTTTCGGATTGTTATCATAAACAAGAAATACCCCCCTCAAAATCGTTTAGTTCCCCAAAATCCTTATTAACCTCCAACATTACACGCGCTCGATCTACTCACGCTGTTAATAATTTGAGTGTTCCTGTCATTACAACAACAAAACCTTTCGAAGAATCACTAATTAAAAACCCTATTAATATTTACATTATGATCGCTACTGACAAAGAAGGTCATGTTGGGTTGATTATTGGTGATAATGAAAGATCAATGCTATATGATCCTGGTGGTTCATATACGGGATGTTTTAATCGTCGTTGTGAAGATGGGGCCCCTACACACCGAGGATCAAACGACGTATTTCCTTATCCTATGTGGGAGTGGGAAGACTATTTAGCTTACCACTTAGAAGATGGCATAAACGTGTCAGTCATGCACTTTATAATACCTAAAACGCAAGCTGATAAACTAATACAACTTATTGATGAAAAAGGTGGTGGAGCACCGTTATTCTGCGCAACAAACGTATCCGATGTGCTAAAACGCAGCGGAGGGATATTCACTAGACTACCATCAGTAGCTTATATCAGACGCCCAAGTACATTTAAAGATGAACTCATGGATATTTATTTTTCAGGACGTGAATGGTGGAAATTGAATGGCGCTTACTAAACATCAAAAAGACATAATCAGCTTTATATGCTTTTCTTTTAGCGTAATAGCCCTATCTCTATCCTTCATATATGGCTCTTTTCTACCACTACCAAGTCTAGGAAAATACCCCGAAGTAGATTTTCATATTAAGCTATTATTTAGCCTATTAATTATAGAAATTTTTTTGATGTTGTTTCTATTGATAAAAAAGAGATACATCAGTAAATTTCTATTTTTCGTTATCTTCCCGTATATTATATCTACAATTTTATGGTTTATTACCAATTATCTGCCAAGCATTGAGCTGTATAGCAAATTGCCCACTCTTACAGGACAAGCGGGAGCTATTTTTATTACCCAATACGTTATTTATGGGATCTGGCTTATCCCTGTATTCTCCTATATATCTTACTTATGCGTTATTCAGATCAAAAGCGAATAAAAAACCATTTTCGGACAGGCACTACATACCTGCCCTCACATCCTTAACCAAACTGCTGTTTAATTGCCTCAAGCAAGGTAGGAAACGCCGTATAGCCTTCTCTGTCGAGAAAATGCCCTGCGTTCTCTTCTAAAATAACCTGCGTATTTAATGCTTCTGCCAGCGCTTTTGATGACGATGGTGAGACAATCTCATCATTGGTGGATATGATTGAAATACGCTTATCGGCGATGTCAATTAATGCAGTATGGTCGAGTGGACTTAAGGTATGACTACGCAGCTCAGGTAGCGTCTGTTGCTCTTCATCAAAACCAGACACTAAAATATACCCCTTAACAGCTTGCTGCTTATTTTGTAAAAAACGCAATGCGGTAACGCAGCCAAGACTATGACCAATCAGAACGGACTCTTCATCAATATCAAAAGGAAGCTGTTGCAAGCGCTGCTGCCATTTTTCTGGATCTGGGGATAAAGCATCTGGCATTTCTGGCACGTCCACTTGCGCACCAAGGGCTTCAAGCTGGCTTTTTAGCCACGGAAACCAGTTTTTTTCGGGAGAAGCTGTATAGCCATGGATAATAACGAATTTTTGATTTTTTAGTGGCTGTAATGCCGAAGTGGAGTGGCTCATCCTAGAATTCCTATCAACTCAGTTGTCTTCCTTAGACTGTACCATGAGTGATAGGGTGATCAGTTAGAGCTTTTTGTTATATCTAACGCAAAAACAAATTCTTCTTCCCACATGTCTTGTGCATCATTCATCACATCAATGACATCGGCAAATTCGATGCGTTGTTCTGCACTCATGTGGCTAAAAATAATGGTTACTGGAAGCTCAATGCCTGCGGAAACCATGTCCCACAAAGCATCGAGATTATGACCAAACCAATCTGGAAGCGAAAATTGCTGAGCAAATTGCTGATAAAAATCATTCAGTGTGTTTATCTGGCGAAAATCAAAGCTCACCTGTTTGCTCATCGCTACGTTTCCTTTAATTGACTTGTTTAAAGCTCTTATAATGGTCGTTGGTTACAAAAATCATCCCATCTGAAGAGTATAGCAAACGATCGGCCCCACGGTGCCCACACCGGTAGTTGATATCCGCTTCAAACCATTGACGATTATCTGCGATAGGCAATGATTTTTCACGATTCGAAAAACGATCCCCTCCAATTGCCCGCTTTGGTAATACATCGCAAAGGTTGCCTTTTTTGGCATCCCAACCTGCTTGTCTCGCCTCTTTTTTCGTTATGTAAAATGCCGGAAGTTTTTGGTATTTCTGCATATAACTAACGACATTCTGTTGCTCAGTCAGTTGGTCAATGGTTTTTGACTGGGCATTTTCTTGAGTGATGGTTTGTTCAGAAGCCACAGATTTGTCTGTTGGTGGTTTATCTTGAATATCACCACCGCGAAAATACAGACTCAGCACAATCAAAATAGCCATCAATACTAGTGATATGACTTTTTTATTCATTTAGTACCTTCATTATGACAATAACGGCAACCTATACTGAAGCAGAGGCTGCCGTTTAACTCGCTATTGCGTGGAAGATCGCAAAATTACGCGGTACCGCCTACCGTCATTTTATCCAATTTCAACGTTGGCTGACCAACGCCTACAGGCACGCTTTGGCCTTCTTTACCACACACTCCTACACCTTTGTCTAATGCAAGGTCATTACCCACCATGGAAATTTGCTGCATCGCCTCAACACCAGAGCCAATCAGTGTTGCTCCTTTCACTGGCGATGTAATTTTTCCATTTTCAATCAAGTAGGCTTCAGAGGTTGAAAATACAAATTTACCTGAGGTGATATCAACCTGACCGCCACCAAAGTTTGGTGCGTAAATGCCTTTATCGACGCTAGCAATGATTTCTTCTGGTGTTGAAGAGCCTGCAAGCATGTAAGTGTTCGTCATACGCGGCATTGGCAGGTGCGCATAAGATTCACGACGTGCATTACCTGTCGGGGAAACTCCCATCAGGCGCGCATTCAGTTTATCTTGAATATAATTACGCAAAATACCATTTTCTATTAGGACGTTATATTGCCCTGGTACCCCTTCGTCATCAATTGCGAGGGAACCGCGACGGCCTGCTATCGTGCCATCATCCACCACGGTACACAGTGGTGAAGCGACTTGCTCACCCATTTGCCCAGAGAATACAGATGTACCACGGCGGTTGAAATCACCTTCAAGGCCATGGCCAACCGCTTCGTGCAACAACACGCCTGGCCAGCCTGCGCCTAATACTACAGGCATCATACCAGCAGGGGCAGCAATGGCAGATAAATTCACCAGCGCCATACGTACAGCTTCACGAGCATACTGTTCAGCCACGATTTGACCTTGGTGAATTTCTAAGAAATATTCATAGCCATAGCGACCGCCGCCGCCACTGGCACCGCGTTCACGTTTACCGTCATGTTCAACTAATACACTCACGGAAAGGCGCACTAATGGGCGAATATCTGCCGCTAATGTGCCGTCGGTTGCAGCAACCAGCACTTGCTCGTAAACCCCCGTTAAACTCGCGTTCACTTCGATAACACGTGGGTCTTCGGCGCGTGCGACTTGGTCGACACGGTGCAATAAATCAATTTTTTGCTCGCGAGATAGGCTCTGTAACGGGTCTGCCACAGAATACAATTTTTTGTACTCAACATTGCTTAAGACACGTGATTTACCAGAGCCTTGTTCGTTTACAATGCTTCGTGCTGCGGTCGCGCTTTGCACCAGCGCTTGCAGTGAAATTTGGTCTGCATAAGCAAAGCCTGTTTTTTCACCACTTACCGCTCTTACACCAACACCTTGGTCAATATTGTAAGAGCCATCTTTGATTATTCTATCTTCAAGCACCCAAGATTCATGGAAACTTGATTGAAAAAATAGATCCGCATAATCCAGATGGCGCTCAGATAATAACCCTAAAATGTCATACAGATTTTCATGCCCAAGGCGGTTGGCGGCCAGCAAATGTTCGCTGACAGAAGCTAAACTCATATTCGTTACTCTTTGGTTGCGTCTTTTTTAATCAGAGAGGTCAGTTGCGGTCTGAAGCGGTTATGTTTCACCACTCGAATTTGCTCACGCATGACACTCAAACTGTCTGTTTTGATATTCAATACTGTTGATGCCACTGCATCCACGTTCTTTTTCATCACTTTCCCCCAACCATCAACGGCAAGGCTATGACCCCACGTGCGGCGGGTTCCATGCACACCCACTTGAGCAGGCGCCAAAATATAGCATTGGTTTTCAATCGCACGAGCGCGCAGTAATGGCTCCCAGTGCGCCTGACCGGTATAGCGGGTAAATGCCGCAGGAACAGAGATAATTTCTGCACCTTGTTCTCTCAGAGCTTGGAATAAGCCAGGAAAACGCAAATCATAGCAAATCGTCATCCCTAAGCGGCCAACAGGGGTATCGACTACCGTGATATGTTCACCACGTTGGTAAATCACCGATTCGTTGTAATTCCCTTGTTCGTCTTCGATATTCACATCAAACATATGAATTTTATCGTAGCGAGCTTTGATATTGCCTTCGGAATCAAATAATAAGCTACTGCTTGTAATGCGCTCAGGATCTTCACGGCTGATCATCGGCATCGACCCAACGAGGATCCACACATTATACTGTTTAGCCATAGCGCTGATAGCGCCTTGCAACGGGCCTTTCCCTTGTACTTCAGCTTGTTTGCGGTAAGTCGCCGCATCCGCAAAGAGCAATGCATTTTCAGGTGTCAAAACTAACTGAACAGTCTCTGGCAACTGTTTGATTTGCTGCTCTATTTGCGCCAAATTGTGCTTAGTATTATTTCCGCTACATAACTGCAAAAGTGCAACGTTACCATTTTTCATTACTCTTGAGTCTCCTTTAGTTGACGTAATACTTCATCAATTTTTGGCTCGTCCAAGCTACCTGTCACGCGATAACGAATAACAGAAACTTTACTCCATAATGGACCGAGCACTTTTGTTGCCGCGAATACCGCAGCACCAGCAAATGGGTTGACTACAAACGCGGTTGCTACTCCTACTGTAGCAGAAATTTCAGGTGTAATGACCGCTTCTAAGTTAATTTGACGTTTAACAAGGTCAACCTCACCATTTAAAGCAATATCCGCGACCAGACCGTCTACAACTGTGTTTTTAGATGTCATCACACCGTTATGCAAAGTCGCATCACCTTTAATCGAGTCAAAATCGAAATCGTTGTTAAATGTATCGCGAAAATCGAACTGTAGCTTACGCAACAAGGCATCGAAACTAACTAAGCGCAGGATCTGCCCTGCACGCCCACCGCCCATTTTCGCGATTGCCCCTTTACCCAATTTCGCCGATAGCTTGCCGTTTAATGAAGCAATGTCTGGTGACCACGGTAGATTAGCCCAGTCTAAATTAAATTCTATCGTATACGGGGACTCAATAATGGGCACTAATATACCGAAATAAGCCGCGCTTTCATCGAAGGCTTCCCCCGTTAAGGAACCCGCCACTTCGGTTTTATTACCGTTACCACTGTGCCAGATAGCGTCCAGTTTTAGCTGCATAGCACTATTGTTTAGCGTACCGTCCGTCAGTTGCAGTGAGTCGCCTTTCGGAATGATATTAGCGCTAATTTCACCCAGTTTTTGCCCTGCAATCCAGCACTCTTTGCAGGTTATATTTAATTGCGGCCATTGACTAAAGTCGACGCGCTCAGAGCCTGTTGTGCTTTCAGCTATCGAACTTGGGTTGTAATACAAGTAATCAACTGCCACTTTCCAAGGCTGTTTGGCATAAATTTGTAGCGAACCTTTTAGGTTTTCGCTATCCACGCTAACCACTTGCTCATCACGTTGTAAATCATACGAAAAATTTAAATCTTTCCAATACTGCCCACCAAGGTAAATGGAGGCCAGTTTAACTTCAAGGGCCTCAGGAAGACGAATATTCACCCCACCTTGACGGCTATTTGACGAAACCAATAACCCAGCAAGTCTGTCCAAATCCATCTCTTTTACTGGTGGTAAATCAACAACAACCACCGAATTTTTTGGTAATTCAGGTGCTTTGTTTTGCCACTGAGCAATATGCGCTTTGACTAGCCTTAATGGCTTATCGCTTAAGTTCCACTGGGTATTAAAACCAAGACGTTTACCAATATCGCCACCAATGGTCAGTTGCTCAGTATCGCCTTTCGCTTGAACATTAATTTGCCCCAGTTCCGCCAGTAATTGGCTATTTAGGACAGGTAACTGGCTTTTTAGCTGTTTAAGACCTGCGGTGACATCAATTTGTAAACCGACTTTTTCTTTTGCTGAATCAGGTAAATTGATCGTAACGTGACTTTTCCAATCACTGGTACCTGATACTTTCTGTTTAATTTCATCAGGGATCATCGCCAGTTTATTCAGCGCCCAGTTCCCTGCAATATTCACATCAACCTGATAATCTTTTGAGCCAGCCTGTGTCGTAAAATCAACCGAAATAGGTTGCCCAAACCACTGCCCCTGTAACTTATCACCTACCAAGTCACCATTATTAAAGCTAAAGCTGCCTGTTAATGACGAAATAGTGCTATCAATTGGCTGAATCAATAAATCATTTTTATTGAGATTAACTTTCCCTTTTGCGACAACATCTTTCCCCGCACTCAATGGGATAGACAAACTGAGCTGCCCATTTACAGTGCCGCCAATTTGTAGCTCTTCCAAGGTGTTACCTATGGAATGCTTCATCGGTGTGTGCATAAAATATTGCTGAATTTGCTTTCCTGTGCCGCTAATATCCGCATCGATATACAGCATCTCCTCGGTGTAATCACGGATAATCGCATCAAGGTTGGTTGCGGTGGCGTCTGCCAGTTTGACCATTGGTGCATGCATGTACAGGCCTGCACGCCTAAAATCTAAATCCATGTCTAAATTGAGTAACGCTGGCCATTCGCTGTCATATTCGAAAGTGGCATCACGCAGCGGCACATATACTTGGAATTGACCATCATTGCGGTCATATGGAAAATTGGCTGGATCGCCTTTGTATACCAATGTGGCATTGTCAACTTTCCCTGCAATAATCGCTTTTGTCAGGTAGTCCGCAACATCTTGCCCCATTAATTTTTGCGGGAAATAGCGCCATGCATCCCCTGCATCATCCAGCCGAATGCCCGATAAAATGGCTAAATCGGCATAGTTACCTTTTTTAGCCTTCGCATAACGGAATTCACCGTTCGCCCATAGCGATGTGGCTTGCACATCTAATGCAGAGCTCCAAAGTTTAAATTCGCTATCGTTATCAACCCAATACAGCTGCCCTTTAGCACTAGAAATATTAAAAGGTGCTTTAAATTCATCACGGTAATCGACTTCGCTGTCTTGCAGGTTGAAAGAGATACCGCCACTTTGCATTCCCCCAATTAATACACCAGAGAAATGATCCACAGAAGGAAGCTCCTTCCATTTTTTCCAACTGACATCTTGCCAATCTAAGCTAACTTGAAGAGATTCAGGTTTATTTTGTGTCGCATCTAGGGCAAATTCACTCACCACACCAGTGGGCTTGCGATGCTGCCAATCTTGCACCATATCTGGCGTAAGAAATGAAAATGTCGGCAAGACTTCACTTAAGCGCTCAAGCTCGATATTTTTTGCTCGCACGCGCCAATGGTCGTTATCTTGGTATTTTTTCGATGCGGGCAGATATAAAACCGATGCGCTACCTTGTGGCCAAATAAATTCATTGGTTTTTAATGTATCAAGTTCAGGAATATTAAATAGCCAGCCATTTCCCTGCCTTTTCATGCGTAGCAGTAAATCATTAACTTGCAGGTTTTGAGTTAGTTCACCCTCTCCCCAGTTCGCTTCCCCTTGGCGCAGTTGAATCAACCCACTTTCAATACGATTGTCTTTTAAACTGATCCATGAGGACAAACTAAAGTTAGCATCACGCAATGAGGTATTATCACGCAGCCAGCGGCTTAACCAAGGCTGCATATCAATATTGTCCGCTTGAAGGTAAAAAATACCATCACTCAGCGCACCATTTTTATCTGACACATCCAGTTTAACTTGCAGGTAACCATGCTGTTTATTGATAGTTTCAAGGCTAACAAAGCCTTGCGCGCGGTGACGTTCATTTTCATTTAGCCAAGAAAGCTCTGGCAGAATTAACGTAGTTTTTTGCTCGGAGGGTGTTAGGAAAGTCAGTTGGCTGTCTTTTAAGGTAAAATGATCGAATTGGCGTAAAAATAAGTCTTCAACGCCATCTAATGACTCACCTTCAGCAGAGCCTTCAAACGAGAAAGGGACTTTGTAATCAACATTCAGTTGGTAGAAAGTCAGGTCGCGAAAGCGCCACCGTAGGGAAAACAGTGACTTCCAGATATCCAGTTCAAGATGAATTTGCTTAGCATTTACATCCGTTGAGTCACTTTGCAACGTGACATCGGATAACGTGAGAACGGGGCCAAAATAGCGCCATGCCCCTTCCATCTCACCTATCTGAACCGAAACATCAGCATTTTTTTCAATATAAGCAATGAGTTCAGGGCGATAGCTATCAATATTCGGTAGAAGAAAACGCAGCCCTGTCAGCACCAGCGCGCACAGCAATAAAATAACCGCAGTAGTCACCAGTGCTACACGTGGAAGTCGTTTCACTCACCTCTCCTTTAAGCAACAGCTACATCATCACAACATCAAAGCGTTCTTGGCTGTATAACGGCTCAGTCTGGACTTTCACTTGCTTCCCAACGAAAATTTCAACTTCCGCCAGTGCATGAGATTCATCCCCTTTAAGCACATCGACTACAGCTTGTGAGGCATAGACTAAGAAGCGATCAGCGTCGATTGTGCGGTGAACTCTCACGATTTCACGTAAAATTTCATAACAAACCGTTTCCACTGATTTCACCGTACCTCGACCTTGACAAGTTGGGCAGTCATCACACAATACATGTTCTAAGCTTTCTCTTGTCCGCTTACGGGTCATTTCCACCAAACCAAGTTGTGAAAAACCGTTTATCGTCGTTTTGACTTTATCTTTGCTAAGTGCTTGTTCCAAAGAGGCTAACACACGTCGGCGATGCTCAGCATCGGTCATATCAATAAAGTCGATGATGATGATCCCGCCTAAATTACGCAAACGTAGCTGGCGCGCAATCGCTTGAGTCGCTTCAATATTGGTATTGAAAATGGTTTCTTCTAGATTACGGTGGCCAACAAACGCCCCCGTATTGATGTCGATGGTAGTCATGGCTTCAGTTTGATCAATAATCAGGTAACCACCTGATTTCAATTCAACTTTTCTATCCATCGCCCGTTGAATTTCATTTTCAACATCAAATAAATCGAAAATTGGCTGATTGCCTTGGTATAACTCCAGTTTTGCCGTCATTTCCGGCACATACTCTTCGATAAATTCTTGTAATTGAGTATAGGTCAAACGGGAGTCAACGCGAATTCTGTCGAGATGAGCGCCTGCAAAGTCACGGATAATGCGAAAAGCGAGTGCTAATTCACCGTAAATCTTAGTGCGAGTCACATTACGTTTTTTCCGTTCAATGACTTTCGCCCAAAGGCGCTTTAAGAAAGCGGCGTCTTGCTTAACTTCATCTTCACCCACACCTTCTGCTGCGGTACGAATAATAAAGCCGCCGTTTTCATCACAATATTGGGCAACACACTGTTTTAAGCGTTCTCTTTCTTCTTCGCTTTCAATACGTTGAGAAACTCCCACATGGGAAGCCCCTGGCATGAAAACTAAATAACGCGAAGGCAGTGTGATATCCGTCGTCAGCCGTGCGCCTTTGGTACCCAGAGGGTCTTTCACCACTTGCACAATCAGGTCTTGGCCCTGTTTAACCAGCTCAGCAATGTCCCTGACGTGGAAATTTTTTTGCTCATCACCCGCAATGCATTCGGTGTGCGGCATGATATCTGAAGCATGCAAAAAGGCGGCTTTATCCAGACCAATATCAACAAAGGCCGCCTGCATTCCGGGTAGAACGCGGCTCACGCGGCCTTTGTAAATATTCCCTACGAGTCCTCTTTTTGCTTCTCGCTCAACATGTATTTCTTGTAAGATCCCACCATCAATATAAGCTACGCGCGTTTCAGATGGTGTAATGTTCACTAATAGTTCCGCTGTCATGACTTCCCCTTACCATCACCTAACGCTAAAAACCGTTGAATTAATTCATTTGTTTCGACCAAAGGTAAACCCACTACGCCGTGGTAACTACCATTAATTTTACGAATAAAACGCCCACCAAGGCCTTGAATTGCATAGGCACCTGCTTTATCCATAGGTTCACCTGACTGTATATAATCCTGTATTTCAAGTAAAGATAACCCGCTGAATGTCACATCTGTCACAATCAGCTCATGTAATGTCTGCTGGCGGTCGGAAATTGCAATCGCGGTCATCACTTGGTGAGTTTTACCCGATAGCGCACTGAGCATCTCTTGGGCATGTTGATTATCACGTGGTTTTTCAAGGATCCGCCCTTCCAGAACGACAATTGTATCGGCCCCTAAGACAGGCTTATCTTCTGGCGCTATGGCAACACCGGCTAAGGATTTATCACGCGCAAGACGCTGCACATAACCTTCAGGTGTCTCACCCGGTTGCCACTGTTCCTCTACCTCTGGGCGTAAAATTTCAAAAGAATAGTCAAGATATTGCACCAATTCGCGTCGACGAGGTGAGCCTGATGCCAGATAGATTAAATTCATAAAACATATTTCCCGTCAGAAACGACAGCTAAAACCCTTAACACACTGAAAACTGTCGACGAATTTTTCGTAAAAGCAAAAACAACCATGGCCACAGGATACCATTGACGAGGCTATTCCAGAATACTTGCGGATGGAATAATACCTGAGATGATAAAAATTCAGCCCAGAATACCGCCAAATCTTGAATAACGGTCAATAACATAATCACAAGCGCTTGCTGCCATAGCGCCATATTGCGTAATAATTGGTGTTTATAAGCGACGAGATAACAAATAATACTGAAGGAAAGCGCGTGAACGCCCAGAGCAGAGCCTTGAATGGAATCAACAATAATGCCTAAAATAAAGCTTGTGCCAACGCTCACGCGGTGTGGCAACGCCATCACCCAATACGCTAAAATCAGCAGCAGCCATGATGGCCGATAAAAGTTAAGCTGTTCTGGCCACGGCATGACTTGCAAAATCAATGCAATAATAAAGGATAGCCAAATAATGGCACGTCCATTACCACGGTATTCATCCATTTAATTCATTCCTCCTACCCATAACCATAATAACGTTCCCTTTACCTATGGTTGCGGTGCCATTGATGGTGGCAATGGTGGCCCTTGAATTTCACTTGGATTCGGTAAAACTTGCGGGAGTACTTTCATTAAGCGTTCATTTGCGGCACGGTAGACTTCTGAAGGCTGTAACGGAGTTTTCGGATCGCTATCATTACCCCATAAAAGCAGAAGATAACGTAAACGTTGCAGCTCAGCACTTGGTCTCGCACTGATGATAGTATATGCGCGCTGTGTATCATGTTTAACCGCTGAGACAACCCCAACAGGGTAACCTTCAGGGAAACGTCCACCTAAGCCAGATGTAACGAGCACATCCCCGACACGGATATCCGTGTTTTCAGGCAATGGCTCAAGCTGTAAATCATCCGCACATCCTGAACCCGCGGCAATGACACGAACGTCATTACGCAGCACTTGCACAGGAAGAGCATGGGTAGTATCACAAATGAGTAACACGCGACTATTAAAATTGCTCACACCCACCACTTGGCCGACAACGCCTTTATCACTAATAACGGGTTGCCCTTCATAAACGCCTTCATTGCTGCCTTTATCAATCACCACTTGGTCACGATAAGGCGTGTTCGCACCTGAGATAACTTGCGTCACCATCATGTGTTCATCTTGGCGTAATGGCGAGCCGAGAAGCTCCCTTAAGCGCGCATTTTCTTGCTTAAGTTGTTCCAGTAATAGATTATCGGCTTTTTTCAGTAACAGCTCTTGGCGCAATGCTTTGTTTTCAAATTGCAGCTGTTCCCGAGAAGAGAAATTTTCTGAAATGTTGTCCAGAAACTGGCGTGGACCATTGGCTAAAAAATAGAATGGGCTGACCGCCGTGTCTAAATAGTTACGGACTTTATTGAAGGGCTCGAATCGATGGTCAATCACCACCAGCACAAGTGCAATGATTACCGCAAAAAAAATGCGTAACTGTAGGGATGGACCTCGCCTAAAAATGGGCTTCATGTGTGGCTATGTTTCGCTAATGTCAGAGGATCAAAAATAGTCAAAGCAGCTAGGCATCGACCTAACTGCTTATAGTTGGCCATTTAGTCTTCGCTAAACAGGTCACCACCGTGCATATCAATCATTTCTAACGCTTTACCGCCACCACGGGCGACACAGGTTAGTGGATCTTCTGCCACGATAACTGGGATACCAGTCTCTTCCATTAATAAGCGATCTAAATTACGAAGAAGTGCACCACCACCCGTTAAGACCATACCGCGTTCTGAAATATCAGACGCTAATTCAGGTGGACACTGTTCCAGCGCAAGCATAACCGCGCTAACGATACCTGTTAACGGCTCTTGTAATGCTTCTAAGATTTCATTGGAATTCATTTTGAAACCACGTGGAACCCCTTCAGCAAGGTTACGACCACGGACTTCAATTTCAAATACTTCATCGGTTGGGAATGCAGAACCAATACCGTGTTTAATACGCTCAGCCGTTGCTTCACCAATCAGTGAACCATAATTACGACGAACATAATTAATGATAGATTCATCAAAACGGTCACCACCGATACGAACAGAGGATGAATACACGACACCGTTTAATGAGATAACAGCAACTTCAGTCGTACCACCACCGATATCAACCACCATCGAACCTGTTGCTTCAGATACAGGGAGACCCGCACCGATAGCGGCAGCCATAGGCTCTTCAATTAAGAAGACTTCACGCGCACCTGCACTTAAAGCAGATTCACGAATGGCTTTACGTTCAACTTGCGTTGCACCGACTGGCACACAAACCAACACACGCGGGCTTGGGCGTAAGAAGCTGTTGCTATGAACTTGTTTAATGAAGTGTTGTAACATTTTTTCAGTCAAGAAAAAGTCAGCGATTACGCCGTCTTTCATTGGTCTGATTGCAGAAATATTACCTGGTGTACGTCCCAGCATCTGTTTGGCTTCACCACCGACTGCTGCCACGCTTTTCGGCGAACCTGCACGGTCTTGACGGATGGCTACTACAGAGGGTTCATTTAATTTGACGCCCTGCCCTTTGACATAAATGAGGGTATTGGCCGTACCCAAGTCAATAGACAAGTCATTAGAAAACATGCCACGAAATTTTTTAAACATAACGAAAGAGTTATCCTGCAAGCTGGGGACGAATGTAAACCCGTCTACTCTACCAACCACTTGAAGCGGTCTCAAGACGTTAATGAGCTGCTTCTATAAATATGGTCAATTCATCTATTTTTCACGTACCGTACTGTACATGCTTCTTATCTAAACGAAGCAGATAAAAACCTCAAAAATAGATATTAATTTCACTTTTCCCATCACTAGATAGATTTACGTAAAAATAACCCCTACTTTTTGGCTGTTATATACTCCATTGTTTGTATTCCCAGTGTGACAAGTAATTGTGACTACAAGTTCAAATAATATTTATATCTTTTTATTATTGCTACGCACTGGTTATTTTCACTACAAATCAGATGAATTTCACGAGTGTTCGCTCTATTATCTACCAAAAATGAGGCAAATTTGTATTAGTACGCAAAATGAATTCGTCGCGATGCGTTATTTTGCATGATAAAAGCCTATTTATGCCAGAAAAAAATGAATTTTTACAAAATAATTACATTATTAATAGCTTAAGAACCGTTATTACGTCAATGAAATACCCTTAAATTTTCGGCATTTTAAATGACATATTTAATCATTTCACTAGGAGTGAACGATGAAAGCTCTCGTCCTAAACAAATCCGATGAAAAAATCACCGCTGATATCCAATCTCTGACAACAGAAATGCTACCTGCCGGCGATATTATAGTCGATATTCACTGGTCTACACTAAATTATAAAGATGCCCTCGCCATTAACGGAAAAGCGGGTGTAGTCAGGCAGTATCCGATGGTGCCAGGGATCGATTTTTCAGGTGTGATTCACCACAGTGAAGACCCTCGCTTTCAAGTTGGCCAACACGTTTTACTCACGGGCTGGGGGGTCGGTGAAACCCATTGGGGAGGTTTAGCATCTCAAGCTCGCGTTCCCGCAAATTATTTAACCCCCCTTCCTGAACAACTGTCTTTAAAACAAGCCATGATTATCGGTACGGCAGGTTTTACCGCCATGTTATGTGTCAATGCATTGGAAGAAGCAGGGATAACACCAGATAAAGGTGAAATTGTCGTCAGTGGAGCAAGTGGTGGTGTTGGCAGTACCGCAGTTCAGCTTTTATCTTTATTAGGCTATGACGTGGTCGCGATTTCTGGTCGCGAAGAAAATAATGCCTATTTGCAGAAGTTAGGTGCAAAACGCGTCCTACCACGCAGTGATTTTACTCATCCGGCAAAACCTTTAGATAAACAGCTTTGGGCGGGTGCTATCGATACTGTGGGCGGTGAATTACTGGCAAACTTGCTGGCCCAGACACATTATAACGGCGCTGTCGCTGCATGTGGTTTAGCGGGCGGTTTTAACTTACCGACCAGTGTGATGCCATTTATTTTACGTAATGTGCGCCTACAAGGGGTTGATTCTGTTTATTTCCCTGCGGCAAAACGCGCGAAAGTCTGGGAACGCCTTGCTCAATTGCTGCCAGCGTCTTTCTATGAGCAAGTTTGCTCTGAAATTAAATTGGAAGATGCTGCCGAATATGCAAAAAAACTATTAAAAAATGAAGTCACTGGGCGTACCCTAGTCAATCTTTGCGAAAAATAACCGAATATGTGCAGCCATCTGGCAAAAATACGGATTACCGCACATTTCACAAAATAAATTCGGGTAATTTCTCTGATAAGACCAGTATTTTGCTGCTATATGCCACGAAATAATTATAATAGCGTCCTTTGTCAGTAGAAATTCCATTTATTTTTATGATAAAAGATGACAAACGCGCAACATCGCGTTATGTTGTCGGACTATTGATATATCGTCGGAGTTAGCAGCATAATGGCAGAAGATATTCACATTTTACTCTTGAACGGGCCGAACCTAAACCTGCTAGGTACACGGGAGCCAGACAAGTACGGCAACCAAACTCTTGCTGATATCGTCGCCAAACTAGGCGTTGAAGCAGGCCAGTTAGGTGTAAAATTGAGTCATTTTCAATCAAATGCGGAACATGAACTCATCGATAGAATTCATGCTGCACGCCATGATGTTGATTTTATTCTCATTAACCCGGCTGCATTCACACATACTAGCGTGGCTCTACGTGATGCATTACTGGCCGTGTGTCTCCCGTTTATCGAGATCCACCTGTCTAATGTGCATGCGAGAGAACCATTTCGCCAACATTCTTATTTCTCCGATATGGCTGTCGGTGTAATTTGTGGTCTAGGTGCGGACGGTTACAGCTTTGCTTTACAAGCTGCAGTTAACCGTGTGCGTCTAATTAATTCAATCCAAATATAAGAGTACGGAATCATATCCATGGATATTCGTAAAATTAAAAAGTTGATCGAGCTGGTCGAAGAGTCTGGCATTTCTGAACTGGAAATTTCTGAAGGTGAAGAGTCAGTACGTATCAGCCGTATTTCACCTGCATCTCAGGTTATGGCTGCACCTCAACAATTTTACTCAGCACCTGTTGCACAACAACCTGCTCTGGCGAATGCTGTTGCACCATCTGAAGCGATGGCAACACCAGCTGCACCAGCCGTAGTTGCAGGGCACCAAGTTCGCTCACCAATGGTAGGAACGTTCTACCGCGCACCAAGCCCAGAAGCGAAATCATTCGTTGAAGTTGGCCAAACTGTTAGCGTTGGTGACCCACTTTGCATCGTTGAAGCGATGAAAATGATGAACCAAATCGAAGCAGACAAAGCAGGCGTTGTTAAAGCCATTCTGTTGCAAAACGGTGATGCAGTAGAATTTGACGAGCCATTAGTTGTCATCGAATAACGAGGCGTCTCCATGCTGGAAAAAATTGTCATCGCAAACCGCGGGGAAATCGCACTACGTATTTTGCGTGCCTGTAAAGAATTAGGCATCAAAGCTGTAGCGGTTCACTCCACGGCTGATAGCGATCTAAAACACGTGTTGCTGGCTGATGAAACTATTTGTATCGGCCCAGCAGCCTCTGCAAAAAGCTACTTAAATATCCCTGCGATTATCTCCGCAGCTGAAATTTCAGGCGCACAAGCGATTCACCCAGGATACGGCTTCTTGGCTGAAAACGCTGATTTTGCAGAACAAGTTGAAAACTCAGGCTTTATTTTTATCGGCCCAAAAGCTGAAACCATCCGCCTAATGGGTGACAAGGTTTCTGCGATTAGCGCGATGAAAAAAGCAGGTGTTCCGTGCGTGCCGGGTTCTGATGGCCCATTAGGTAACGACACTGAAAAAAATAAAACCATCGCAAAACGTATCGGTTTCCCTGTGATCATCAAAGCCTCTGGTGGCGGCGGTGGTCGTGGTATGCGTGTGGTTCGCAACGAAAAAGATTTGGAATCTTCCATCAATCTGACACGTGCAGAAGCGAAAGCGGCTTTCAATAACGATATGGTTTACATGGAGAAATACCTTGAAAACCCACGTCATATTGAAATCCAAGTCATGGCCGATGGCCAAGGCAACGCGGTTTATTTAGCAGAACGTGACTGTTCAATGCAACGTCGCCACCAAAAAGTGGTTGAAGAAGCACCAGCACCAGGGATCACCCCTGAAATTCGCCGTAGCATCGGTGAACGCTGTGCCAATGCCTGTATTGAAATCGGTTACCGTGGTGCGGGTACCTTTGAATTCCTGTTCGAAAACGGTGAATTCTACTTTATCGAAATGAATACCCGTATTCAGGTTGAGCACCCAGTGACTGAAATGATCACTGGTGTTGACTTAATCAAAGAGCAATTACGCATTGCCTCTGGTTTACCATTATCTGTTAAGCAGGAAGATATCGTGGTTCACGGTCACGCTGTTGAGTGTCGTATCAACGCAGAAGACCCGAAAACCTTTATTCCTAGCCCAGGTAAAATCACACGTTTCCACTCTCCAGGTGGCTTCGGTGTGCGTTGGGAATCCCATATCTACGCAGGCTACACTGTACCTCCGTACTATGACTCAATGATTGGTAAGCTGATCACCTATGGTGAAACTCGTGAAATCGCGATTTCTCGTATGAAAAACGCATTAAATGAGTTAATCGTTGATGGCATCAAAACCAACATCGAGCTGCATCAGATGATTATGAACGATGAAAACTTCCAAAAAGGTGGAACTAACATCCACTATTTAGAGAAAAAACTGGGCATTTCTGAGTAATCTTGAAATTGTCTGTTTGACTCATCGCCAATAAATGCCGCAACGCTCTGCTTTGCGGCATTTTTTTGTACTAAACACCTTTTCTCTCACTTTTCTTATGCCTTTTCTTACACTCTACCTACGGATTATCGTACAATCCCTGATTATTTTTTATGTGAGTGAGGAGGAATAACGGATGGACAAACGTTTTCTTCAATCCAATAAGGAAGCGCGCTGGTCTCTCTATTTGACCATCGCATACATGATAGGCTGGATAATTAGTGCCTATCTACCTGATAATACGCAAGGCATCACTGGTCTACCATTATGGTTTGAGTGGTCATGCCTTATTGTGCCCGTCATCTTTATTTTGCTCTGCATTATGATGGTTAAAATTATTTTTAAAGATATTCCTCTGGAGGAGAAGGATGCAGATTGAAGTTCTTCTACCTTTAATTGGTTACCTAACACTGGTTTTTCTGTTATCCGTCTATGCCTATAAGAAACGGACAAAAGGGGAATTCCTTAATGAGTACTTTTTAGGTAATCGTTCCATGGGCGGGTTCGTCCTAGCCATGACCATTACAGCAACCTACATCAGCGCAAGTTCATTTATTGGCGGGCCCGGTGCCGCGTATAAATATGGCCTAGGCTGGGTGCTACTTGCCATGATACAGCTGCCAGCTATTTGGCTGTCTCTCGGAGTATTAGGCAAAAAATTCGCTATCTTAGCGCGCCGCTATAATGCAGTGACTCTCAACGATATGCTGTACGCTCGCTACCAGAGTCGATTCTTGGTGTGGTTCGCCAGTATTAGCTTACTCATCGCCTTCTTTGGCGCAATGACCGTGCAATTTATTGGCGGGGCAAGGCTGCTCGAAACCGCTGCGGGTATTCCCTATACTTATGGGTTAATTATCTTTGGTGTCTCCATCGCTCTGTATACCGCGATTGGTGGATTTAGAGCGAGTGTATTAAACGATGCCTTGCAAGGGCTGGTCATGCTGCTGGGAACCGTGATTTTGCTCGTTGCCATTATTTATCACGCAGGTGGTTTACCCGCTGCGATTGAAAAAATGCAGGCCATTGACCCGAAATTGGTTTCTCCTGAAGGGGCTGACGACATCCTAAGTGGGCCATTCTTAGCCTCGTTCTGGATTTTAGTCTGCTTTGGTGTGATTGGCTTACCACATACGGCAGTGCGTTGTATTTCCTACAAAGACAGTAAAGCCGTTCATCGTGGTATCATTTTAGGCACCATTGTAATGGCTGTATTGATGTTTGGAATGCATTTTGCGGGTGCATTAGGCCGAGCCATCTTACCTGACTTAACCATTCCTGACCAAGTCATCCCAACATTAATGGTACAAGTATTACCACCTTTTGCCGCAGGGATTTTCTTGGCTGCGCCTATGGCAGCAATTATGTCCACCATTAATGCTCAGTTACTGCAATCTTCAGCGACCATCGTCAAAGATATCTACCTGAATGCAGCGCCTGAACAAATAAAAAATGAGAAGAAACTCGCACGAATTTCTAGCTTTTCTACCCTGATCTTAGGTGCATTACTTCTCATTGCCGCGTGGAACCCACCGCAAATGATCATCTGGCTAAATCTATTAGCCTTCGGTGGATTAGAAGCTGTTTTCTTGTGGCCTCTGGTACTTGGCCTATATTGGGAGAAAGCTAACGGAACGGGCGCGATTAGTGGCATGGTTGTCGGGGGAGTTTGTTATGCAATCTTAGCGAGCTTCAAAATCCAAATCATGGATTTCCACGCCATCGTGCCATCACTCATTTTTAGCCTAATTGCGTTTCTTGTCGGTAATCTTTTTGGCAAAAATCCAGTACAATTGGCGACAAATTAATTTAGAGACCTATTTTTGATATTGTCTCGCAACATGACACTCATGCTCTAAATAGTTTGGGTTATCTGCATCAATAACGCAATAACCCAAAATATAACAAGTAGTTAAGGAACACTATGCCTTGGATCCAAATCAAAATTAACTCCACAGCGCAACACGCAGAAGCGCTGGGCGACGAACTTATCGAAATAGGTGCCGTCTCTGTGACGTTTCAAGATAGCCACGATACTCCTGTTTTCGAACCGCTACCTGGAGAAACGCGCTTGTGGGGCGATACTGATGTGATTGGCTTATTTGATGCAGAAACGGAGATGAAATTCGTTGTTGCTCAATTAGAAAATAGCCCTCTACTGGGTGCTGGTTTTACCCATAAAATCGAACAGTTAGAAGATAAAGATTGGGAAAGAGAGTGGATGGATAACTTCCACCCTATGCGTTTTGGTGAGCGCTTGTGGATTTGCCCAAGCTGGCGAGATGTCCCTGATCCAACTGCGGTTAACGTGATGCTTGATCCAGGCTTAGCATTTGGGACAGGTACACACCCAACAACGTCACTGTGCTTGCAATGGCTCGATGGCCTAGATTTAGAAGGTAAAACCGTGATCGACTTTGGTTGTGGATCTGGGATTTTAGCGATCGCCGCACTCAAACTCGGTGCCGCTCATGCCATCGGGATCGACATTGATCCTCAAGCGATTACGGCAAGCCGCGATAATGCAGAGCGTAACGGCGTTTCAGAGCGTTTATCTCTCTACTTACCGAAAGACCAACCTCAAGACCTGCAAGCCGATGTGGTTGTTGCTAACATTCTTGCTGGGCCATTACGTGAATTAGCACCAATGATTAGCGTGCTGCCACGTGCAGGAGGATTCCTCGGGCTCTCGGGTGTTCTCGCAACACAAGCAGAAAGTGTCGCAGATGCTTACCGCGCATCCTTTGAAATCGACCCTGTTGCTGAAAAAGAAGAATGGTGCCGCATCACGGGTGTCAAGCATTTTTAGTAGAAATATTATAAAAATCAGAGAATAATTTCTTTGAAAATAACGCTAGAATAGATTATCTTATAGCTCAAATATTGCTCAATTGCTGGCGATAATCTGTTCTGCACGAGATTTGAACAGCGCAACAGTTATTTTAACAAATGGTCACGTAGTCACCTTAACTGTTTGTTAAATATAACTAATTTTAAAATTGCAAAAATGCAAGATAAAAAAATTAGTGATAAATAACCGTTTGCTCAAAGTTTGTCCTTTCATATCTCGTAAAAAATGCGTAATATACGCGCCCTTGCAGTCACAGTATGGCCCCCATTTAGATATGCGAATCGGACAATATCAGTTGAGAAACTGTCTTATTGCTGCCCCCATGGCAGGCATTACAGATAAACCGTTTAGGTCGCTCTGTTATGACATGGGTGCTGGGATGACAGTATCGGAAATGCTCTCTTCTAATCCTCAAGTTTGGAAGACTGACAAATCTAGACTCAGAATGGTTCATCGCGATGAACTTGGGGTTCGTTCTGTTCAAATAGCTGGCAATGATCCCGATGAAATGGCTGCCGCTGCTCAAATCAACGTTGAGAGTGGCGCTCAAATCATCGATATCAACATGGGCTGTCCAGCTAAAAAAGTGAATCGTAAGCTTGCAGGTTCGGCACTGTTACGTTATCCAGACATCGTGAAATCGATTCTTGAAGGCGTTGTTAAAGCAGTGAATGTTCCCGTTACTCTTAAGATCCGCACAGGCTGGTCACCTGAAGAGCGAAACTGCATAGAGATTGCCAAATTGGCCGAAGATTGTGGCATTCAAGCCCTCACTATTCACGGCAGAACTAGAGCCTGTCTGTTTAATGGGGAAGCTGAATATGACAACATTCGGGCAGTTAAGCAGACTGTTACCATTCCGGTTATTGCCAATGGCGACATTACTGACCCGCTTAAAGCCAGAGCTGTTTTAGACTACACAGGGGCGGATGCCTTGATGGTAGGCAGAGCAGCTCAGGGAAGACCCTGGATCTTTCGGGAAATCCAGCATTATCTGGACACAGGTGAGATTTTGCCACCAATGCCTATGGCAGAGGTACAACGCATTATGCTCGCGCACGTACAGGAATTGCACGACTTTTATGGTCAAGGCAAAGGAGCCCGTATCGCGCGCAAACATGTTTCTTGGTACTTAAAAGAACATGCACCTGATGACCAGTTTCGGCGCTCATTCAACGCCATTGAGGATGCCAGCGAACAGCTGGAGGTGTTGGAAGCATTTTTTGAAAATTTTTGCGTAAATAAAGATAAGAGCTGACAGAACTATGTTCGAACAACGCGTAAATTCTGACGTACTAACCGTTGCTACTGTAAATTCACAAGATCAAGTAACTCAAAAACCGTTACGTGATTCAGTTAAGCAAGCACTGAAGAACTATTTTGCTCAATTAAACAATCAAGATGTTAACGATTTATATGAGCTGGTATTGGCTGAAGTAGAACAGCCTTTGTTGGACATGGTTATGCAATATACCCGTGGAAACCAGACCCGTGCAGCCCTGATGATGGGTATCAACCGCGGAACTCTGCGTAAGAAACTGAAAAAATACGGCATGAACTAATCCTAGTCGGTTAATGCAGTGTTTTTGTGAGCCCTCGCTGTGAGCAGTGAGGGCTTTTTATTGTCTTAGATTTCGTAAAATTAAGCCATTTGTGGATTTAAATTAAACTGCTGAACCGCCTGCTGCAACTCCTGCGTTTGCTCAGCTAATGAACTCGCTGCTGTTGCCACTTGTTCAACTAAAGAAGCATTTTGCTGTGTGACACTGTCCATCTGTGTAATCGCTACACCAACCTGTGCAATGCCTTTGCTTTGTTCCTCAGAAGCCACCGTTATCTGCTTCATAATCGCAGTCACTTCATTGATGCCTTGCAGGATGTTTTCCATGGTTTTACCCATTTCATTGACTAACCCTGTCCCTTTTTTAACACAGTCCCCTGAATCAGCAATCAAACGTTCGATTTCCATTGCGGCATCCGCACTGTGGCTGGCTAACTTACGAACCTCAGCCGCTACGACCATAAAACCACGGCCATGTACACCCGCCCTTGCCGCCTCAATGGAGGCATTTAGCGCTAATATATTAGTTTGAAAACTAATATCGTTGATCATATTGATGATATCCGCGATTTTTTGTGAGCTTTGGGATATCTCATTCATTGTCACCACGACCGAATCAACGAGAGTATTTCCTTTGTTTGCCACAACAAACGCTTCACTCGCTAATTGGTTCGCTTGAAGAGTATTTTCCATATTCAACTGCACCGCTGCGGTAATTTGTTCCATACTTGCCGCCGTCTCTTCTAACGCCGCAGCTTGCTCCTCCGTTCTCGATGAAAGATCACTGTTACCATTGGAAATTTCGCTCGCGCCGAGATAAATATTCTCACTACCCTGCCGTATCATGCTAACTGACCCACGTAAGCTTGTTTGCATCTCTTCAAGCAAAGGAAATAGCTTACCAACACAATTGTTTCCAAAAGGTTGAATCGCTTGGCTAAGGTCGCCTTTCGCTATTCGAGAAAAAGATTGCCTTAATACATCTAAAGGCTTTTGCATCATCGCAGCAAGGTAACGATCGGTGAAAATCAACGTTAGAACACCTAGCACTGTTGCCACAATCATCACGATACGCGTAACATCCATTTGGTGGTCAACTTGTCCGCGTGTTGCACTAATCATCTCTTCTGCTGCTTGATTAAACTTTTGGATTGATGCGCCAAATGTCCTGCTCAATGCGGGTGTCACATTATGTGCATGGGTAAGATATTCCTGTGAATTATCTCCCGTACCGAAAACTAACTGTGGCTTAACTCCCTCATCAAGTAGTGCTTGCCAACTATTAATTACTTGCTCAGAAATTTCAGTGTTCATTGGCCCTGGCGAAATCGCTTTCATCTGCTCGAGATAGCTTGCCATATTCTCCATCGCATCCTTAACAGGCGCATAATCAATGGCTTTTCCCTCATTTTTACTTTCCATCACACGCGTTAACCGTGTGACAAAACGAAAATATTGGTCATTTCCTTGGCTCAGAACTGTCATTTGTTTAACAAGTTGCCGGTCAATATCATTACCATCAGCAATACGGGATAGTGACCAACCACTGTATAAACTGGTTCCCCCCAAGATCACACATAAAATACCTAGTAATACGAGCATGACAGCACGAATTGAGTAGTTTCGAAGTTTCTGCATACAATTTCTCTTTTGGTGAGATAAAATGGCGATATTTAACTTTATCGGCGATAAAGAGAAAAAAATTAGCAGCTTAAACTGATTAGTTAATAGTCAAAAAATCAACGATATAGGTAAAAACACTTATAATTCAACAGGGTTATTATTTGGTTTTAAGAGAATCAATTTTACATACGGTATAAATTAATTTTATAAATTTGATGAAGATCGCTAAATACAATATTCTCCTTCCCTATATACGGTAATTATTACCAAGGAAAAAATATTAAAATACTCTTTAAAAATGATATGTTTTTTCAGTATTTCCTCATATATTAAGCAGAAAAAAGGTACAGCAAACCCCGCTGTACCTTGACTACAGTTAGCTTAAAACAAGGTTGAAAAATTAACGGTATATCGGTAACAAATTAAACTGAGCAAGTGATTGGCAGATGATACCAAAAACACCAAAGGCTATAACGGCATAGATTAGCCCTTTCCCGCCCCACACTTTAAATTTTGAATCAGGGAAACGTTCTCTCACCTTCAATGCCATAATTGCAGGACAGATTATCGCCCAAATACATGCCGCCATTCCTGCGTATGCAATTGCGACTAAAAATCCATTTGGGAATAACATACAAAGAATTAAAGGAGGTAAAAAACAAAGTAATGCTGATTTCATTCGCCCTGAAGGGTTATCTTTAAAGTTCAAAGAGGCGAGTATGTAATCAAATAACCCAATAGCAACACCTAAGAATGAGCAGAATACAGCACTAATAGAAAACCAGAGTAAAAATGTCGCAATGTGTTTGCTGTTAAGTACGGCATAGAGTGATTCAATAAATGCGTCTAAGTTACCACCTTTATTAATAATTGTTAAAAACTCAGCTCTTGGTAAATTGCCCATTGTTCCCATAATCCAAAGGAAATAAAGGACGAGTGCGAGTAAACAACCAATTACACAACTCTTAACCACTTTTCTTTCATTTTCATGATATAACTTGTACAAGCTACACACATTACCATGGTAGCCAAACGAGGTAATCGCATAGGGAATAATAATAAAGACGAAAGGCAATAATGCGGTTTGCCCACCTTCAACAGGTGACGTTAATAATAAATCTGTTTTTACGATTAAAAACAATCCAGAAAATGCGAGTATAAATAGAATTATTTTTATAAACAAAAATAATGATGTTAAACGACTCGCTCCGACACCACTCCACCAAATACTCGCACCTAATATTAATGTGAAGGTAATAAATATAAATCTTAAGTTAATGTTATAACCATAAATAGCGGCGGCTTCCTTAATAACAGATCCCGCTGCAGATATATAGGCATATATTAATATATACAGTACAAATATTAGTGCCATGTTAGCAATATAACAGGCCCATTTAGGTAAAAGTTCTTTCGATATAAAAAAATAATTCGTCCCTGATCCATATTTGGAGATGCATTCTAAAATATAAATTCCTGAGTGAAACATAAAAAAACAAACAACTAATAAGATAACTACAGAGTTAATAAACCAAGCTCCTGCCATAATAGTCGGTAAGCTAAACATTCCCGCCCCTATCATAGCCCCGCCTAGCACAAAACCCCCTACCATTATGGAGGGTTCTTTCTTGGCTGCCGAATTATTCATGGTGTTCACCTTAAGAATAAGGATAAGGTTCCCGCATTGCACGGGAACCATAAGATATACCTATTTTTTATTTAATAGGTTTTAATCTTGCTGTGAAGTGTCTTAATACTGGTGGCTCATATTCAAAATCCAACCCTTTTAAGGTCGCAAATTTATCTTTTAAGCCAATCAGAGCATCTGCAATATAATCCATATGGTCATTGGTATAAACACGTCTTGCGATAGTTAATCGCATAAACTCCATGTCAGCATGCTTTTGTTTTCCAGTTTCTGGGTCACGTCCTAATAAGAACGAACCAATCTCAACAGCACGAACACCTGACTCCAAATATAACGCATTAATAACAGCTTGCGCTGGGAACTGATCACCTGGAATATGTGGAACCAGTTTTTTACAGTCAACAAATACTGCATGTCCACCTGTAGGGTATTGAATTGAAATTCCCCCTTCACGTAAACGATCACCTAAATATTTTACTTGGCCAATCCGATAATGCAGGTATTCTTCGCCAGCACCTTCTTCAAGACCTTGCACCATCGCTGCCATATCACGGCCAGCTAACCCACCGTAAGTCACGAAACCTTCCATTGGAACACAGCGCTGTCTTGCTAACGTAAAGATTTTTTCGTCATTTTTAATACTGACTAACCCACCAATATTTAATAATGGGTCTTTTTTCGCTGACATAGTTAATGCATCAGCATATTTGTACATATCAAGGATGATTTCTTTAATCGTTGCGTTTTTATATTTTGGATCGCGCTCTTTAATAAAATACGCATTTTCACAGAAACGTGCAGAGTCCATAACAACAAAGATATTATGTTGTTTTGCAATTTCATAAACTTCTTTCAAGTTAGACATTGAAACAGGCTGACCACCCGCACTATTACACGTTACAGTTGAAACAATCGCTACAACGTTTTCTGCGCCGTGCTCTGCAATATTATTTTTTAATTTTTGAATATCAAAGTTACCTTTCCAATCATCATAGGTATCTGAGTCATAGGCTTTTTCGGTAACAATATTAATTGCTTTACAGCCATTTAATTCAACGTGTGCTGCTGTTGTATCAAAGTGGAAGTTTGAAATAAATACAGGTTTTTTAGCCCCGCCTTGTTCCTGTTTTACTTTCAAGAGCACCGGGAACAACATATTTTCAGCACCACGACCTTGGTGAGCTGGAATAATATAATCGTAATCAAACATCTCTTTAACTTTATCTTTTAAGTCATAATAGTTACGAGATCCTGCGTACGCTTCATCACCCGTGATCATTGCTGCCCACTGGTGGTCACTCATGGCATTGGTACCAGAGTCAGTTAATAAGTCGATATACACAGCACTGCTTGGTAATAAAAATGGGTTGTATCCCGCTTCTTTTAATGCGGCTTCACGCTCTTCTCTCGATGGAATACGGATATTTTCTACCATTTTAATACGGAACGGTTCTACGATTCTTTTAGCCATGATAATACCTTTAATTTTTCATTAAATAATAAATACAAGAATTCGAACTTATAAAAAATAAGCTAACGAAATTTTTAACTGAGGAAAAATTGAAAGGTTAATTATTTGGAAAAAAGAAAGCTAAGGAAATATCAATATTGAACCATTTCTTCATATAGAAGAAATACCTTGATATTAGTGACTCGTTTAACAAGAACATACTATGACTCCTATCAACAAGGAATTAGTACAACCATCTGCATTATATATATAACAGTTACATTTTTAAATTAACTCCTATTGTCATGTTATTATACTTATATCACATTATTTAGGTTAAATAGCATAAACCCTTTGAGCTCAGTCACAGTGTTTATTTTATGCAATTTAATTGTTAAAAAAAATTTTAATTACTTAACTTATTTCAAAAGAAACTAATAATAAAAAATCTAATTTGATAATTAGAAAGAATAATTTGACTTAATAAAAAAACACCTTAATTAAAATTAAATGGATAAAGCCTTACAACAAGGCTTTATCCGTCACTTAACTAATCATTACTAAGCATCTTTGCCATACTTTGGTGACCTTGGGTTGTATAGACTCTCCTTTGAAGAGGAGTGATAAACCTGTGCAAACCATCATTTCTTGGTGCAAGTAAAATAAAATGTTTTACAGAATTTATTCTTAATATGAATGAATCTTTCTGCATCCATAAATCTCTCTGCACAAAATATCCACATTCTGCATTATTTTAACTTTTTATTAACATTAGCAATTGTACTTTCTCTCAGAAACAGTGAGTGTAGGGAGAACACGTTGTGACCATAAAAATAAACCTGCTACTAAAAATTATTAAACCCTCATGATAAGAGAGTTAATTATGACGATGCAAACAATCGCTGTGAAATCATTTGGTTCCACAAAAACAACATCAAAAGTTTTGCTGATCTGCTGGATGAGTATTTTATTTGAAGGATACGATGTCGGCGTAATGGGAGCGGTACTACCACCCCTTGCCGAATACAAGCAATGGAGTTTATCACCACTCGAACTAGGGGCACTAAGTAGTTATGCATTAATCGGTATGTTTTTTGGTGCCTTTATTATTGGCACATTAAGCGAATTATACGGTAGGCGCCGCATGTTATTAGCCTGCGTAACGTTATTTTCAATCACTATGTTAGGTGCTGCATTTGCCCCAACGCCGTGGGTATTTGGTGTTATGCGTTTTATTGGTGGAATTGGTTTAGGTGGCGTTATTCCTGTTGCCGCCGCTTTAACCATTGAATATTCCCCTAGTGAAAAACGCTCATTTAATTATGGCATTATGTATTCTGGTTATTCGTTGGGGATTTTAAGTGCGGCGCTGGTCGCAATGTGGTTACTTGAACAATTCGGCTGGCGAAGCGTGATTGCTTTTGGTGCATTACCGTTATTACTTGTTTGGCCAATGGCGCGTATTCTTCCTGAATCACTCGAATATTTAACCCATAAGGGCTTACACTCTGAAGCCAAGACATTAGCTAAAAAACTGGATATTGATTACCAATCGATATCAGAACATGTGCAACATAAACCTCAAAGTATTAAAGAAATTGTTGCAGTTGTATTTGCTTGGCGCCACTTACGGGCGACAGTCTGTTTTTGGATAGCCTTATTCTGCGGCATGCTATTAGTCTATGGGTTAAATACTTGGTTGCCTTCTATTATGCGAAAAGAAGGGTATAACCTAGGTTCCAGTTTGACATTTTTAATTGTATTTAGCTTAGCTTCTGCACTGGGTGGATTATTCTTAGGAAAAATTGCAGATAGATATGGTGTTCGAAATTCTGTGGCCTTCTTCTTTTTGCTTGGAGCTATTGGTGTAGGCTGCTTGGTATTCAAACAAAATATTTATATGAATTATGTTCTTGTTGCCTTTGCTGGCGTTGGCAGTATTTCAGCGGCATTAATATTAACGGGCTATATTGCTAACTATTACCCATCCAATGCCCGTGCATCTGCAACAGGTTGGGCTCTGAGTTTTTCACGAATTGGTGCAATGACAGGCCCAATGTTTGGGGCTTATATTGCCAGCCTTGGTATTGCCACCAGCTGGAATTTTATTGCCTTTGCTGTCGTTGCTGTTATTGCTGCTACCGCTGTGATTTTATTACCGAAAAAACGCGCTAAATAATCAACAAAAAGGATAGGGAATAACCCTATCCTTTTATTTTAAATATCGCTTAGTGCATTGATTGGTAAGAAACTGAGGAGCCTTCCGTAATATCAATATCCTCTGAATACATGCTATCTAATTCAATAAAGGACTTATTGACACCATTAAATACAGTTTTATACATAGGTAGATCAGAACGATGTAAAAACTCATTTTTCTGTATATCCATCGTTAATAATTGCGTTGATCCCCTAACCGATTCTGTCACTGCCAGCCCTTGCTGGCCCACTTTTAAACTTGATAAATAGTTATAACCTGTTTCTGCCAGTAATTTAAAACCGCCATTAGTTTCATATTGCATTAAAGAAAATAATTTACGAGACGGTTCTTGAGCAATAACAAAAATGTCACCATTCAGATTTTGTGCTGCTTCATTGATACGCACAGGTAACCATTTACTGCTAACGACTTGTTTGCTCGGAATATCCATAATGACTTCCAGTGACCCCATTTGATGTCCATAGCTATACCACATGACGACTTTGTCCCTGTATGTGGCGAAAGCAAATTCCGAACGGCTCTCTATTTCTTCAGGATACAGTGACTTAGCGAGCTCACGAACATCCATAAAATGTTCCCATGTCATACCTTTATCTTGGCTGACAAAAATCTTTTCATTATTCGCCACAACATAAACGGGGTAATTTTTAGATTGATAAATTTTACCTGTTATCAACCCTGCAAATTGAACACCTGATTTATCTTCCCATGGTATGACTTTACTTGCGGATAATGTCGTTAGATCAATAGGTTGATACCCGTCTCTTAGATATAACAAACACTGTTTTCTCTCGCATACCGCATTATAGAAACTTTTGTCGCCACGAGTAATAAAACGGACGCCTTGATTATCTGCAAATAATACTTGGTAGTCATACACCCTAGAGGCATACGCATATGAGTTATACGATGAATAATAATTTGAGCTCTGGCTTTTTTGCGTAACAATTAAAATACCATTCTCTGTTTGAAAAGTACTTGCCCAATCATAATAGGCAACTGCAGAACCATTTTCTTGGTGATTTTCTATTTGCCAAGCAACCGCACCACCACGCACGAAAATAAAAAAAGTGGAGAATAGACTTATCACAAAAATCACGGTTAATAAGAGAAAGCGCTTACTCAAAAATGGATTCATGAGCGCACCTCAGTCACATAGTCTGTCTGGCCATGTTGGCGGCGTAGATGCTTCAAGACATACTGAGCATGATAATATGCGTTTCCACGTCGGGAAATTTGGTAATATATAGCAACGCTCAAACCGATTAAAACGCTAATTCCCAATAAAATAGTCACTGTAAAGCTAATATACATCCCCCCAGTGTCCAATATATTAACCCAATCCCAATAGTCCCAATAACCGCCTTTTTCTACTGTTTCTGAAATAGATAACCCACCAGCAATAAGGACAAATAAAATAGCAATAAAGCCAATAAAGCCCCATAAACCAAAGTAAAAACCGCGTTCTTGAGGTGCTCCTCTACCAATTAAACTGTAAGCAAGCCCATCTTGATGGTTATAGATACCAAATATTGCCTGTTCATTTGAGAGGTCTTGGATATTTTTATGGAAAACTTCGAGCTCATCTCCTTGAGCAATAAATAAGCTGTGATTATTAAATAGAGGCTCATTGGCTGACACTAAAACATCCATATGGCTTTTATTAATTTGTAAGCTGATAAGGTTTAGCGCTTGCTCTGTATCCCCCGCCTTAACAGTCAAACTTCGGCTATCTGTTATATTCACCTTACCACGAGTTACTGATAATGATGTTTTATCAATGCTAATATCTTCAGCCTTGCGTACATTATTCGCCTTAGATTTTGGATTTTTAATGCCTTCAATCTCAATTAATGGGTTTTGTTCGTTAGTTTTGAATCGCCCTTCGATAATAAGATCTAATGCTTTTAAAATTCGTTTTCGTTTAGGGCTAATAATGCACTTCGTTTGTGCGAGGGCCAGGCCAAATAAAACGATGCCGCAAAAAGCAGCGCAACCTAGAATTGCCACCAGCGCTATCATTAAAAAGCTATCTTCCGCAGCCATAAAGCAATAATACACTACGGGGATCAAGGCCATTAATACCAGCGAAATGATATATTGTTTACCCAAAGAGCGGGTAAAACTAACGTTTCTATCAGGTTCTAATCGCCCATGCTTCTCGTGATAAACCCATTCCAGCCAATAACTACCATCATTCAGTTCTTCTGCACAAATAACCAAAGAGTCGCCTTTTTGTAAGCGCTCTAAAAATATTTGGCTATTTTTGAAGTCATCTTGATTAAAGAAAAAAACTTTCCCAGAAGCTATCAGCCTTGCCATACCAATTAGGCTGACATTGAGATAATCACACTGAGTAAGATTGACATGGAAATACTGAACTCGCATGAATAATGCCTATTTCGCTAAGTAAATTTAACATTATGATAATAAATAAAGGCATATAGCCCTAGCGAAACTTACCTTACAATAAAATAATTCAGACAATGACGAACACCTTTATTCACCTATTTTCTGATGTTTTATACTCCGAAATACACGCTATATACTAGTAAAGCCAATAATTACTGATAAACTTGCAATCACCAAAAAGTCTATACATTAACTGTGGCAATAAAACCGTTTTACTGTGGCCTTCCTTTAACGACAATTTTGAATAAAAGCGATGACATCACAACCTGCTTATAAGCAAATTCAGTCTTACATTTTACGCAGCATTGATTTGGGTGTTTTTAAACCCGAAACACAAATTCCCACAGAGCTTGAGCTATGTGCGCAGTTTAATGTCAGTCGTATGACAGTAAACAAAGCTATTTCTGAATTGAGTCAAAAAGGAATTTTGAATCGCATTGCAGGGAAAGGCACTTTTGTCGCGACGCAAAAACACGAACTTCCTGTCACTAAAGCATTTGATATTTTTGATGAAATATCCCTTAGTGGCAACAAATACAGCGGGCACCAATTACAATTAAAAGTCATCCCCGCATCAGCAGAAATTGCCCTACAACTTGGGATTAGTGAGGGAAGTGAGGTGGGTTACTGTAAAGTGCTGCATTTTGAAAATGATATCCCACTTATGTTGGAAGAACGCTACGTTAACCATGCTATCGTTCCCGAATTTGTTAAACAAAAATATGGGGATACAGAAACACCCAGTGGCTATTTACAACGTCATTTTCCTGTAAGTGAAATGGAACATACCATCGAAGCTGCATTAGCCACCAAGTCAATCGCACAATCATTATCGATTAAAGAAAATTCACCTTGCCTGCAACTTAGACGTCGAACATGGACTGGAAATACGCTAATTAGCTACGTTAATATGGTCACCGCTGGCTCTCGATACAAATTAAAATTACATTCACGTATTGAGAATTAATGCAAAGATAAAAAAATGGGGCAAAATTGCCCCAAAGCGACTGATAAATATAAAAAGACATCAAGCACATCTACATCACAACAAATTTGTTTTTACATCCCCTGATAGATTGGCCCTTCTCCCCCTTGAGGTGCGGTCCAAGTAATATTTTGCAGCGGATCTTTAATGTCACAAGCCTTACAGTGCAGGCAATTTTGCGCATTAATCTGTAATTTCTCTTGGTGCTGCTCACCAATAATTTCATATACCCCAGCAGGGCAATAACGTGTTTCTGGTGCAGCGTATTTCGTTAAATTAATTTGAATTGGTACTGTTATATCTGCCAATTTAAGATGACAAGGTTGCTCTTCTTCATGGTTGGTATTCGATAAAAACACAGAAGAAGGCCGATCAAAGGTCAATTTCCCATCAGGCTTAGGGTAGATTATTGGCTTGAAGTTTTTAGCTTCTTTCAACCTTTCGTGATCCGCCTGTTTGATCTTTAATGTCCATGGGCTACGGCCTTTTAACAACAATTGCTCTGCACCAAATAACATTGAGCCCATCACTAACCCTTTTTTCATATAGGGTTTGAAGTTACGGGCCTGATAAAGTTCTTGATACAACCAGCTCTGTTCAAATTTCTGACGATATTTCAAAGTAAATTCAGTAAAATCAATCGATTGATTTTTAAAGCACGCGAAAAAAGCATCTGCAGCCAATGCCCCACTTTTCACCGCACAATGCGTTCCTTTAATCCTTGCACCATTGAGAAAACCAGCATCATCACCAATTAGCGCACCACCCGGAAAACTCAATTCAGGGAGTGCCGATAACCCCCCTGCAACCATGGTTCTTGCGCCGTAACTAAGCCTTTCTCCCCCAGATAAGAAGGTACTAAAAGCTGGATGGGTCTTTAAACGTTGAAACTCTTCAAACGGTGATAAATATGGGTTTTCATAATTCAAACCAACAACTAGACCTACCGCAACTAAATTCTCACCATAGTGATAGGCAAACCCGCCACCGTAAGTTTGGTTATCTAACGGCCAACCTACAGAGTGGATGACTAACCCTTCTTGATGTTGCTCTTTTGGAATTTGCCAAATTTCTTTGATCCCTAAACCATAGCTTTGTTTGCTACTATTTGAGTCTAAATCAAAGTGTTTTATCAGCTGCTTACCTAATTGACCACGACAGCCCTCGGCAAAAAAGGTCATTTTAGCCAACAGGTTCATACCGGGTTGGTACATCGCCGTTGGGTTACCCGATTTATCTAACCCCATATCACCCGTTGTTACGCCGATGACTTGGCCCGCATTATTAAAAAGCACCTGTGTTGCCGCAAAACCAGAGAAAACATCTACCCCCAAAGCCTCGGCTTCAACGGCCAAAGCTGCACTCACTTGCCCTAGACTACCAATTAAGTTTCCATTATTTTTTAAGCAATTAGGTAATAGTGGTAACGGTAATTGGCTTGAGCCATTTTCTTTTAACCATAAAAAACTATCCTGACTGACGGGAGTTAACGGCGTCGAAATTTTATCTTGCCAATCAGGGAGTAATTCATTTAATGCCCGCGGGTCTATCACTGCACCAGATAAAATATGAGCACCGATTTCCGCACCTTTATCTATCAAGCAGACAGATAGTTCCGTGCCTTGCTCAGCTGAAAGCTGCTTCAAACGAATAGCTGTTGATAGCCCCGCAGGCCCGCCACCGACAATCAGGACATCAAATTCCATCGATTCCCGCTCGGGAGCCTCGTTTATATTTTCAATACTGTCGATAGCCATATGCACCTCTTACGCAAGCGCCTTATCAAATTCAGGTAAGATCTCAAACAGATCGCCGACAATCCCGTAATCTGCCACTTGGAAGATCGGCGCTTCAGGATCGCTATTTATGGCAACGATCACCTTACTCTCTTTCATGCCTGCAATATGTTGAATTGCACCAGAAATCCCGACAGCAATGTATAAATCTGGTGCGACAATTTTCCCAGTTTGCCCCACCTGATAATCATTAGGAACATACCCTGCATCTACCGCCGCACGGGATGCACCAACTGCGGCACCCAGTTTGTCTGCAATGGTTTCTAACAACGCAAAATTTTCCCCTGAACTTAGCCCTCTGCCCCCTGAAATCACAACTTTTGCTGAGCTCAATTCAGCGCGGCTAACTTGTGTCAGTGACTGGCTTTTCAGTTGAGTTCGTTGAACCAGTTCATTTGGTATGATGTGTTCAATTTCTGCGTTATCTTGTGTCTCTAAAGCACCGCTAAATGCCGAACTGCGTACGGTGATGACCACTTGCTGCCCGTTATTTTGCACCGTTGCCAATGCATTTCCTGCATAAATAGGTCGAATAAAATTCTGTGCATCAATGACTTGTGTAATATCAGAAATTTGTGCGATACCTAGTTTTGCAGCAACGCGCGGGGCAATATTCTTACCAAAGGTCGTCGCAGGGAATAGCAAATGGCTGTAATTTTGCGCAACAGACACAATGGCGCTGGTCATGGGCTCAGCCAGTTGGTCTTTTAGAACATCAGATTGAATCGTTAATACTTTATTCGCACCTTTTAAGCTTGCCGCTTGTTTCACCACGTTTTCAGCGTTATCGCCCACAACCAGTAAATGCAGTTGCCCACCCGCAGAAAGAATATCCAGCGCAGCCGTAACACTATGAAAAGTTGATGATTTTATTGTTTGGTTATCATGCTCAACAATAACTAAAACTGATGATTGGCTCATTGTCATTCCCCTTGGTTAAATCACTTCTTTTGCTTGTAAGGTACTCACTAACGCCGCTGCATCATTGAGTAAAGTGCATTGCCCTACCCGTTTTTTCGGTTCAGACACCTTGATAGTTTTGGTTTGCCCCAAAGGAGAGAAGTTCATATCCGCAATATCGATAATATCTAAAGGTTTTTTCTTTGCTTTCATGATGTTCGGCAAAGTTGCATAACGGGGTTCGTTGAGACGTAAATCGGTTGTCACAACCGCAGGGAGCGCCATCTCCAGTGTTTCCAAACCACCATCAATCTCACGGGTGACTTGCAATGCGTTACCTTCGACAATAATTTGTGATGCAAACGTTGCTTGCCCACAATCTAATAATGCTGACAACATTTGCCCTGTTTGGTTACAGTCATCATCAATCGCTTGTTTGCCTAATAGAATTAAATCAGGTTGCTCATTTGCTACCACTTGCTGTAATAAACGCGCTATGTCGAGTGATTCTAAAACTAACTCAGTTGGACGCTGAATTAAAATGGCTCGGTCAGCACCAATCGCCATTGCACTACGTAAGGTTTCTTGATAACTGATATCACCAATGGAAACGGCAATAACTTCAGTCGCTTTACCCGCTTCTTTTAAGCGTACAGCCTCCTCAACCGCAATTTCATCAAAAGGGTTCATCGCCATTTTGACGTTAGTGAGCTCAACTCCCGAGCCATCGGCTTTTACGCGTACTTTAACGTTATGGTCAATCACTCGCTTCACTGCGACTAAAATTTTCATAGCAACTCCTATCCCAATTCTATTAACGATTGGCTTTTATTAAGGTGGTTTGAATCGTTTTTAGGTTGAGGGAAGCCTTAGCAGTGAAAGCTTCACTGCTATTGGCTAGCTCAATGTATTCTTTTATTAATTAAATCAAATAGTACATTTGGTTATTTAGTGGTTGGTAATATCAGCCTATCAGCAACAGACATTGGCCATTTTTTGATAGCGATATAATAAATAATACTGGTCGCGACTAAGCCCACTATCCATGAAACATCGACGCCACCAAGGTGTTCAACTAACGGGCCAGTGTAGAAACCTGTTGAAATAAATGGCAATTGGATCAATACGCCGATGATGTAAGTGAAGATACCCACTTTATTCCAGCGACCATAGCGACCATTTGGGTTTGCCAGTTCAGGGACATCGTAACGACCTTTGGTCACCCAATAGTAATCAACAAGATTGATTGCGCTCCATGGTGTGAAAAATGCCAGTAGAAACAGTAAGAAAGCGGAGAATAATTTTAAGAACGAATGTTGGCCAGCTAACCCTAATAAGGTTGAGAAACTCACCATTAAAATGATGAAGAACAGTCTCTGCCCTCTCGTAATGGTGTTTTTCCCTCTAAACCCACAAACAATTGCCGCCATCGACATAAAGCTACCATACGCATTTAACGCCGTGATGGTCACTTTCCCGAAGAAAATTGTGATATATAACAACGCAGCAATTAGGCCTGTGCTTCCCAATCCCACTATGTAGGAAACTTCGTTGCCTGCAAATTTATTCCCCGCTAAGGCCGCTGCAAACACCCCTAAAATCATTGACGCTTGAGTACCAATGACCGTCCCTGATCCCACCGCTAGAAAGGCTTTAATGGTTGGTGTTTTAGTTGGTAAATAACGAGAGTAGTCAGCAACATAAGGGCCAAAAGCAATTTGCCAAGATGCTGAGAGTGACATGGCTAATAAGAAATGTGTCCAATCAAAATGGCGATTTTCCATTAATACGGAGACATCATTCATGTAAAACAGACGGAAAAATAGATAAAAGAACGCAATAACACCCACAACGCTCGCGACCTTACCTAAAATGTGAATGATCCGATAACCACAGATAGTGATCCCGATAATTACCGCACCAAAAATTAAGATCCCGACCCAATCAGTCACATGGAGTAATTGCCCAACAGCTTGGCCTGCTAATACCGTTCCACTGGCTGAAAAGCCAACATACATCATACAAACCAATAAGATAGGAATAACTGCGCCATAAACACCAAACTGCACACGGCTTGAAATCATTTGCGGTAGTCCCAGTTTTGGCCCTTGCACCGCATGCAATGCCATCACTGCCCCACCTAATAACTGACCAATAAATAAGCCAATCAATGACCAAAATACATCGCCCCCTAGCACAACCGCGAGCGCCCCAGTAACGATAGCCGTAATTTGTAAGTTAGCACCAAACCAAAGTGTAAACTGGCTAGATAAGGTGCCATGGCGTTCAGATTCAGGAATGTAATCGATGGAACGCGCTTCGATAAGCGGGACATTGTCCTGCCGACCTTTTTGCCCTGTTGCGATGTCGTTTGAAACTGTCATGGTAAATCCTCTTTAAGCAGGCTGGCTTAAAGAATGAACCAATTAACTGTAATGAATTCGTAAAAACCGTGATGGTGAATACAGTGATTACACATTACATTGGGTGATGTTTTATCTGTTATCCACCCATAATTTATAATTGAAATACATTCTTAAACCTGATTGTTGTTGTGTTTTTAATTCCATGATCCTGTTGTCAGGTAGTGCTTCCTATGTTGCTTGACTCGCGAGTAGCCGCCTGTCCCGTCTACCCGCTTTTGGTAAAATAACGATTTCAATAAATTACACTGCATCCAGTACAGCACGCGAAATAATAATTTTTTGAACTTCTGACGTGCCTTCAAAGATACGCAAAATACGTGCATCACGAACATACCGCTCAAGGGGTAAATCACGAATATACCCATATCCCCCATGAAGTTGCAGTGCAGCATCAGTGACAAAACCAGCACACTCCGCTGCAAACAGTTTTGCTGTCGCAGATTGCAAACTAAAACGTTCACCTGAATCGCGCAGTTCCGCAGCACGCCAAGTCAACATACGAGCAGCTTCAAGCTGTGTATGCATATCTGCAAGACGCCATTGTGTTCCTTGGTAAGCCGCTAGTGGTTTTTTGCCAATTTGACGCTCTTTCACCCAGCCCAGCGTGCTTTCCATCGCCGCACGGGCAATACCCAGTGATGTTGCTGCGACTTCGACACGGCCTTTGTCTAAGACTTCCATTGCAGTATGGAAGCCTTTATTTTCTTCACCGAGTAAAGCAGATTCAGGTAGCCAGCAGTTCAGTGCTAACTCATAAATAGTACTGCCGCGTAACCCCATGGTTTTTTCTGGCTGAGAAAATGCCACACCTTCAGTGCCTTTTGGGATCATAAATGCACTAATGCCACGCGCCCCTGCCTCAACATCCGTTTTAGCATATAACACAATAAAATCAGCTTCTTTGGCGTTAGTAATATAGTGCTTATTCCCCCGAATACGCCAGCCACCATTTTCACGCGTCGCAACAGTGCGCATATCAGCGGGATTCGAACCCGCAGCGGGTTCCGTTAAACCGAAAGCACCCAATAACTCACCGGATGCAGCTTTCGGTAACCAATAGGCTTTTTGTTCTTCCGTTCCGCCAATCAAAATGGAATCAGTGGCTAAAAAGTGGGCAGTTAAGGAGGAGGATGTCGAGGCGCAAGCTGCCGCGACGGCTTCAACAATCATACTCATCGCAATACTACCAAGGCCAAAACCACCATATTGCTCAGGTAGGTTAATTCCCCATGCCCCCATTTCACCTAATGCAGCTAAGCTTTCTGCACAGAATGTTTCCGTTTCATCGTAACGTTGTGCGTTGGGCTGCAAAATATCGCGGCACACTTTTTCAATTGCATCCACAATGGCTTGTTCTGTTTCATTAATTTCAAAACTCATTGTACGGCCTCCCTATTTTTGCTTGTTATTTTTGCCGATTTATACAGTGCATTTGCTTCGCCCAAGACAGGGGCTCTTCGTGTTGAATGGGGTTTTTTGCCATTAAAAAAGACTGGCTGAGAAATCAATGGAGTACCACCATCATTTAGGTGTATGAGAACCTGCCGAACTTGAGCATGTTCACTTTGTGTCGCTTGTTGTAGGTTATGAATTGGCGAGGCTGGAACCCCAGCATTTAGTAACAAGTCACAAACTTCATCCACCGTTTTTTGCGCTGTCCAACCTTCAATTTCAGCCCTTAATTCCCCGTGATGACGTGTACGGCTTGGGTCATCTTGAAAACGTGAGTCTTGGCATAAATGCGTTTTACCCATACATTCACAAAAACGTTGAAACAGCTTTTCACTCGCAATAGCGATAACCACTAAACCATCTTTGGCTTGGTAAGTATCAAACGGTGTAGATACAGGGTGACGATTACCCACTAAGCTCGGTGCTTTATCATGTGCAAACAGGTTAGAAAGACCAGTTAATTGCATGCTAAGCAGGACATCCACCATCGCAACATCAATATATTGTGCCGCTTCGTTATGGCGCTCTCTGGCAAATAACGCGCTACTAATCGCCCAAGATGCAAACATCCCCGCGCACACATCACCAATAGATTCACCACTGCGCGTTGGGCCCGTTTCAGGGAAACCTGTCACGCTCATCAGCCCTGACATGGCTTGTGCCACAATGTCGTAAGCAGGGTAGCTCGCTAATGGGCTATCTTGGCCAAAACCAGAAATGCTTGCATAAATAAGTTTCGGGTTGTGCTGCTTTAAACTATCAAAATCAATACCAAGGCGTTTGGTAACGCCTGGGCGGAAGTTTTCAACCACCACATCACTTTCTTTGACCAACTGGAACAAAATATCGCGATCTTCTTCAGCTTTCAGATCCAGCTCAATGCTGCGCTTCCCTCTGTTGATCAAACCGTAATAAACACTTTCACCCTCAATAAAAGGCCCTAAATGGCGGCTATCATCCCCATGATCTGGCACTTCAATTTTGATCACTTCTGCACCGAGGTCAGCCATCATTCCCGTGCAATAAGGCCCTGCTAAAACACGGCTTAAATCAATCACTTTGATCCCAGCCAGTGGCCCTTGTCTTTTCTGAGTTGACGCAGCATTCATACTGAATTCCTTATTTTCCAGAAAGTTGCCGACCTAAGCCGGCAAACGACATTACTTCACCATTGGCAAATTCAAACCTTGCTCTTTCGCACAATTGATGGCGATGTCATACCCTGCATCCGCATGGCGCATTACACCTGTCGCAGGGTCATTGTGCAGAACACGCGCTAAGCGTTTATCCGCAGCATCAGTGCCATCACAAACAATCACAACACCCGAGTGTTGAGAGAAGCCCATGCCAACGCCGCCGCCGTGGTGCAAACTCACCCATGTCGCGCCACCTGCGGTATTTAATAGCGCATTCAGCAATGGCCAGTCGGAAACTGCATCAGAGCCGTCCTTCATGGATTCTGTTTCACGGTGTGGGCTGGCTACAGAGCCTGAATCTAAGTGGTCACGGCCAATCACGATAGGGCCTTTTAGTTCGCCACTTTTCACCATCTCATTGAAAGCACGCCCTAATCTTTCGCGGTCTTTTAAACCTACCCAACAAATACGCGCAGGTAGGCCTTGGAATGCAATTCGCTCACGCGCCATATCGAGCCAGTTATGTAAGTGCTTATCGTCAGGCAGTAATTCTTTGACCTTTTGGTCTGTTTTGTAGATATCTTCAGGATCACCAGACAAGGCTACCCAACGGAATGGGCCGATACCTTCACAAAATAGAGGGCGGATATAAGCAGGAACAAAGCCTGGGAAATCAAAGGCATTTGCCACTCCTTCATCTTTTGCCATTTGGCGAATGTTATTACCGTAATCAAATGCTGCTGATCCACGTTTTTGCATGGTTAACATCGCATCCACTTGCACGGCCATGCTTTTTTTCGCAGCGCTGGTCACTTCAGCTGGTGCAGTCTCTTGTTTTTCACGCCATTGGCTTAATGTCCAACCTTGTGGTAAATAGCCGTGTACAGGGTCGTGAGCGCTGGTTTGGTCGGTGACTGAGTCAGGTGTGATATTGCGTTTCACTAACTCGCTATATACATCCGCTGCATTGCCTAATAGACCGACAGAAACAGGCTTGCCTGAAACTTTGGCTTCTTCAATGTATTGCAGCGCTTCATCAAGGGAAGTCGCTTTTTTATCGACATAGCGTGTTCTTAAGCGGAAATCGATACGGCTTTCATCGCACTCAACAGCAATCATGCTAAACCCAGCCATTGTCGCTGCTAATGGCTGCGCGCCGCCCATCCCGCCTAAACCACCAGTTAAGATCCAACGCCCAGCGGCCTTGCCATTAAAATGTTGTTTTGCCAGTGAAACGAAAGTTTCGTAGGTACCTTGGACGATCCCTTGGGAACCAATGTAAATCCACGATCCCGCCGTCATTTGGCCGTACATCATCAAGCCTTTGCGATCTAGCTCATTGAAGTGATCCCAATTTGCCCAGTGTGGCACGATATTGGAGTTAGCAATTAAAACACGGGGTGCATCAGCATGGGTTGGGAATACACCAACTGGTTTACCTGACTGAACTAACAGCGTTTGGTCGTCTTCCAGTGTTTTCAGCACCTCTAAAATTTTGTCGTAACATTCCCAATCACGGGCTGCACGACCGATACCACCGTACACCACAAGGCTTTGCGGGTGTTCAGCCACTTCAGGATCGAGGTTGTTTTGGAGCATGCGGTAAACGGCTTCAGTCAGCCAACTTTTGCAGGTTTTTTCGCTGCCACGAGGTGCACGGATCACACGTGTTGAGTCAGTACGGTTTAACATGGTTGTATCCCCTATCATCCATTTTTTAATTAACGCTAAATTAACAACTTTTGGTGATAATAATCTGTGAGGTACTTTGTTAGTGACTGCACACTTTTATTTTAAGTCGATTAATCAATTGAAAATCAATTAATTAATGATTCACCAACTTGCTCAAAGCTATTTATTCACTGAAGCCATTTCTCTTGCTTTTAAATATATATACATTTACTTCACAAAGTATATACATTTAATTTTGAAATTTTATACGAAGAGTGGAGGTCAGAAGGAAGGGGGAGTTATACAACAATAAGTAGCTCTCTGTTTCTAGAGGAAAAGTTGTATATACATTTAATTTTATGTATAGAAACAAGCAAATAATGGATTTGCGAGTCGCTTCACAGAACCTTGCAACAATGTATAGAGGCCAAATTTACACCGCCGCCTAAATTGCAGTACATAAAAACAAAAACGGGCTACCTGCATCAACAGATAACCCGAGTAACTAAACATAACATTGAATAGATTAGCCAGTTTCTAACTTACTGTAATTTACTAACTTACCGTAATTTTCTAAATCATTCGCGTTGTGGCTAGGCGGCAAAATGAGGATAGCTTGGGGAGCATACATAAGTATGTGACCCAAATTAGCCGAATGAAGCCAACACCGCCACAGCGCGAAAGATGACGAAAATTTTAGCCACCGAGATAAGCGCTGCGCACTGCCTCATTCGCTAGCAACGCTTTCCCGCTGTCTTCCAGCACTATATGCCCATTTTCCAGCACGTATCCTCTATCCGCTAATTTAAGCGCTTGGTTGGCATTTTGCTCCACGAGGAAAATGGTCATTCCCTCTTCACGCAATTGCTGAATAGTATCAAATATTTGCATGATAATGATTGGTGCTAACCCCAATGAAGGCTCATCCAGTAGTAGCAGTGCAGGCTGGCTCATCAATGCTCGGCCAATTGCTAGCATTTGTTGCTCACCACCTGACATCGTCCCTGAGCGCTGAGTGCGGCGTTCATAAAGCCTTGGGAATAGCTTATACACCCGCTCAATACGTTCTAGATATTGCTGTCGCGTGGCAAAAAAACCGCCCATGGCGAGGTTTTCTTCCACGGTCATGCGGGAGAAAACGCGGCGCCCTTCTGGTACAAGCGCAATATCTTCACGCATAATTTTTGAGGTCGGTAGCTGAGTGATATCCACATCGCGGTACAATACTTGCCCCTCAGAAGCTCTTGGGTCGCCGCAAAGCGTACTTAAAAGCGTAGTTTTGCCTGCCCCATTTGCCCCAATCAGAGTGACAATCTCACCTTTTTGGATATTTAAGCTAATTTCATGTAATGCTTGAATTTTTCCATAATGAGCAGAAACTTTTTTAAACTCTAACATCAGTAAGCTTCCCCCAAATAGGCTTTAATTACATCAGGATGTTGGCGTATTTCACTTGGCGTGCCGTTCGCCAATGGCGTGCCCTGATTGACGACATAAATACGGTCTGAAATCCCCATCACCAACTTCATATCATGTTCAATTAGTAAGATTGAAACATTATGATGAGTACGTAATTCGGCAATTAAATCATCCAAATCATTGGTTTCTTTTGGGTTAAGCCCTGCTGCTGGTTCATCTAACATCAAAATTTCAGGGCGTGTCACCATACAGCGCGCAATTTCTAATCGCCGTTGCTGCCCGTAGGCTAAGTTACCTGCTTGCCGATTGGCAAATGCCAGTAAGTCCACGCGTTCTAACCACTTAACCGCATTATCTAACGCTTCAGACTCTGCGCGGCGAAACGCTGGCGTCTTCAATAGACCTGAAAAAATACCATTTTTTAAATGTTGATGCTGCGCGACCAACAAGTTTTCAATAACGGTCATTTCCTTAAATAACCGCACATGTTGGAATGTTCGGATCACGCCGAGACGCGCAATATCTTGACCAGTTAAGCCTTCAAGGTGCTTTTCACGATATAAAATCGTCCCGCTAGTGGGTTTATAAAAACCAGTTAAGCAGTTAAAAATCGTTGTTTTTCCTGCACCATTTGGCCCAATCAGAGAAACAATTTCCCCTTGGTTAATGGTGAGCTCGACATTGTTCACCGCAAGTAAACCACCAAAACGCATGGTTAAGCCGCTAACCTGTAATAAAGGTATCGTTAATTGGCTCATACCCCCTCCCCTTCAGGTATTTTTTTCACCTGAACTTGACGGCGTTTCATTGGTAGCAAGCCTTGTGGCCGCCAAATCATCATTAACACCATCAATGCACCGAGCAGTAACATGCTGTATTGGTTAAGGTCACGCATCATTTCCCTTGATACAACTAAGATAATTGCCGCTAAGATAACGGAGGTTTGTGAGCCCATTCCCCCAAGTACCACTATGGCTAAAACAAATGCTGACTCAACAAATGTAAATGATTCAGGGCTGATAAACCCTTGTCTTGCAGCAAATAATGTTCCTGCAAACCCCGCAAACGCAGCACTGATCGTGAATGCAGTGAGTTTGATGCGCGTTGGGCTTAAACCAAGCGATCGACATGCAATTTCATCTTCACGCAACGCTTCCCAAGCACGGCCTAGTGGCATCCGCAATAATCGATTGATCACAAATAGGGTTAAAACCACCAGCAACAAGGCGACAAAATAAAGGAAGATGATCCGATCGCCAGGGTTGTAATCTAAACCAAAGAAATTATGGAAAGTATCCCAACCTTCTTTTGCTGTTCGGCTAAATTCGAGGCCGAAAAATGTCGGTTTTGGCAGTTGGCTGATCCCATTCGGGCCACCTGTAATTTCCGTATTATTCAGTAATAAAATACGAACAATTTCCCCAAAACCTAGCGTCACAATGGCTAGGTAGTCCCCCCTTAACCTTAGAACAGGGAACCCGAGTAAAAAGCCTGCCAACGCGGCTGTTAGCCCTGCAATCGGTAAGCTTTCCCAGAAACCAAAGCCATAATAATGGTTTAGCAGACCAAAGGTATACGCACCAATAGCATAAAAGCCTGCATAGCCTAAAACCAATAAGCCCGATAAACCCACAACTACGTTTAACCCCAGCCCTAACATCACATAGATGAGAGTTAAGGTAGCAATATCAACGCTTCCACGTGAAACAATAAATGGCCAAATAATGGCAGCGATAATGATGAGAACAGCAAGGATTTTTTGCTTGGTTGTTGAGCCATCAAAATCAGGGATCGACCACGCTTTTTTCGGCATACCTTGCCAAACTTTACTTAATGTTGGGCGAACCAGTTGATAAACAAAAATGATCGCAATCCCCGCGATGATCCAGTTCCAACGAACAGAATCACCGACCGTGACCACCAGCTTAGTACCATCCAGAGCAAGTTGTAAGCCCATCATAAATAAGGCTAAAACAAAGAAGGTTGCCGATGCCACAATGGCATTGATCCAATTTTCTTTTCTCATACTTTTTCGACCTCCGGGCGTCCCAGAATGCCGGTTGGCATGATTAACAGCACACCAATTAATAAACCAAATGACACAACGTCTTTGTATTCAGTACTAAAATAAGCAGAAGTCATCGCTTCTGCCACGCCGAGGATCAAGCCGCCTAACATGGCACCCGGAATACTGCCAATCCCCCCTAACACCGCGGCAGTAAAGGCTTTCATACCTGCCATAAAACCGATATAAGGGTTGATCACACCATAAAATTGCCCCAATAATACCCCTGCAACGGCAGCCATTGCAGCACCGATCACAAAGGTTAAGGAGATAACGCGATCCGTATTGATCCCCAATAAACTGGCCATTTTGAGGTCTTCGGCACAGGCACGGCAAGCCCGACCCATTTTCGAATAGCGAATAAACAAAGTTAATGCCAACATCGCAAGCAGCGTGACCACCCAAATAGTGAGCTGCATTTTCGTTACTGTTGCTTCAAAACCATCGCTTTCCCCTAATACCCACTGACCCGTAATTAAGCTAGGTAATGCAAGGTCACGAGAGCCTTGGGACAGGCTGACATAGTTTTGTAAGAAGATGGACATTCCAATCGCAGAAATTAATGCAATCAAACGTTTAGAATGGCGTACAGGCCGGTAAGCAACGCGCTCAATACTCCAACCATACGCACTGGAAACGATAATCGCAGCGATAAACGCAGCGGCGACAAGGATCCAACCAACATCGATCCCCAACATCATCAAACCTGCGATCACGATAAAAGAGACGTAGCTCCCTATCATATACACTTCACCATGGGCGAAGTTAATCATCCCGATGATGCCATATACCATCGTATAACCAATAGCGATTAGCGCATAGGTGCTGCCAAGGGTTAATCCATTAAGAAATTGCTGAATAAAATAAAGAATTTGATCTGACATAAGACTTTCCTTTCGAACTGCTTGTCCTGATAGAGAACAGAAGCCGGAAGCGAGTCGACTCACTTCCGGTTATTGTTCACTACGTTGGAACACTACTGGTACTATTTTATAGGGGTGGAAGTCCCATCTTTGTGCCATTCAAACACACCAAATTCGAAACCTTTTAGGTCACCATTTGGCTGCCAGCTCAGAGTGCCCATTACAGTATCAACAGGATTAGCTTTCAGATCTTTGACTAAATCTTCAGGTTCAATGCTCCCCGTGCGCTCCATTGCTGTGGTTAAACCTTGGATTGCGGCATAAGTTGTCCACACAAACGGGCCCGTAGGGTCTTCTTTTTTCGCTTTGATAGCATCCACAATCGGCTGGTTAGTCGCGACTTGGTCATAACGTTTTGGCAACGTCACTAACATCCCTTCAGATGCATCACCAGCAATGTTAGAAAGTGAAGAGTTACCTACACCTTCAGGCCCCATAAAGCGAATATTCAGCCCTGCTTGTTTTGCTTGGCGTAAAATTTGCCCCATTTCTGGGTAGTAACCGCCAAAGTAAACAAAGTCCACGTTCTCTTTTTTCAGTTTCGCGACTAAGGCAGAGAAATCTTTATCGCCAGCCGTGACGCCTTCAAACATCACTTCTTTCGCACCAGCTTTATTGAGGCTTTCACGAACTGAACGTGCTAAACCTTCACCATATTGTTGTTTATCGTGAACAACAGCGATGCGTGATGGCTTAATTTCTTCAAGAATATATTTTGCCGCTGTAGGGCCTTGGTCAGAGTCCAAACCCGTTGTACGCAACACCATTTGGTAACCACGCGTTGTTAAATCTGCATTGGTTGCCGCTGGCGTGATCATGATAATGCCTTCATCTTCATAGATATCCGATGCAGGCTGTGTGGAAGAAGAGCATAAATGACCAATAACATGACGAATTCCGTCATTGATGACTTTGTTTGCCACTGCAACTGCTTGTTTCGGGTCACATGCATCATCATATTCAACCGCAACTAACGTGTTGCCATTGATCCCACCCTTTGCATTGATATCTGCAATCGCTTGGCGAGCCCCCGTAAACTCCATATCACCGTATTGTGCAACAGGGCCTGACATCGCGCCCACAACCGCTATTTTGATTTCCTTCGCCCATCCCGCTGAGCTGAATGCCATTGCGATACAGCCCGCTAATAATGCTTTATTCATATTCTTCATTTTATCGTCCCCGTCTTCATGGTTCTGAGTGTTTGTGTTTGATTTATAATCGTTTATTATGGTTGACAGGTACAATGCCTGAGATTTCAAAATACAGCGAATAAGGCTATATATTTCAGGGTATTAAACAAGATAATTATGCTAAATAGCAAATGGATATGGTAGGTTATTACGTTAGATGCAGAATAAAAAACTGATGTGTTTCAGTAGGTTTTTTGTAAATACTAGTGTTATATTCTAGTTAAATTTAAATTAATCCGAGTGAAACTCGGAAAATACAGCCTGACAAAATTTTTCTCTCTAAAATCAAAAAATCGGTTACAGATCACTCTGGCAGGATGAGTAACTGCAACCCTTGCAGGGAAACAGATAAAACATCATGAGACTCACTATTATTCCTTTGGTCAATCCTACTGAGCACCAGTATCAGGACTTGGATAAAATCTGGCCAGACCAGAACAAAGAAAAACGTATACAACCGTTTGATGAAACTAACTTAATTTATGCGGCGCGCTTCAATGACAGATTACTTGCCGCAGCGAAAGTCACCATCAACCAAACACAGGGCGTTATCGCTGATTTTTGTGTGCGCGAAGTGACCCGTAGGCGAGGAGTTGGGCTCTATTTACTGCAAGAAATTCTTAGGGTGCATCCAGACGTCTCGGTATGGCAATTTAAGTTTGATGGGTTAGATGAAAAACAAATTCAAGTCATGCATGCATTTTTAACCACTTGCGGATTTCATGCCACTTCGCAGACTGGTGTATGGGAATTTAAAATAGGCCATTTAGATGAGATTGAATAAAATTCACCATGTTGCGATTATTGCTTCCAACTATGAAGTCAGTAAGGATTTTTACTGTCGCATTTTGGGGCTGAATTTACTCAGTGAACATTATCGCCCTCATAATGACTCATGGAAGGCCGACTTAGCGTTTGGTGAACATTATCAAATTGAACTATTCAGCTTTGTTAATCCACCAGCAAGGCCCAGCTACCCAGAAACCGCGGGGCTTCGCCATTTGGCTTTTAGTGTTGATGAGCTAGATGAGTGGATTGCCTATTTAACAAAACAAGGCATTGCATGTGAAGCGGTGAGGACTGATCCCTATACACAAAAACGCTTTACGTTTTTTGCTGACCCTGATGGCCTGCCATTAGAGCTGTATAGTGATAAATAGGTGAGAAGTATATTTTGGTTAGATGCGTAAATTAATGATATGAGTATCTGCATCTATTCCCGCTTAGGGGCAATAAATGCAGATAACTTGAGGCGAAATGGACTACATCTCGTCGTCGCTTTCTTCCATTGCCAGACGCAATTTTTTCATTGCATTTTTTTCTAGCTGACGAACACGTTCCGCAGAAACACCGTATTTATCGGCTAATTCCTGCAATGTGGTTTTGTTGTCATCATCTAACCAACGAGCACGAATGATGTCCTGACTACGCTCATCTAATGAGTCTAGCGCGTCGGCCAAACGGTCAGTGGCATGGCTTTCCCAGTTATCATCTTCTATTGAGCCTGCAAAGTCCGACGATTTATCCTGTAAAAATAACACTGGTGCGACTGGGCCACCAAAATCAGCGCTGTCGTCGTCATCTGACATATCAAATGCCATATCTTGCGCCGCCATGCGTGATTCCATTTCGCGGACATCTTTGGTGCTTACCCCAAGTTCTTGAGCGACCATATCCACTTCTTCTTGATTAAACCAACCAAGACGTTTTTTGTTTTTTCTTAGGTTAAAAAATAATTTGCGCTGTGATTTTGTCGTGGCAACTTTAACAATTCGCCAGTTACGCAGAACATATTCATGAATTTCCGCTTTGATCCAATGCACCGCAAAGGAAACGAGGCGCACCCCCACTTCAGGGTTAAAACGGCGCACTGCTTTCATTAGGCCTATATTGCCTTCTTGAATTAAGTCAGCTTGCGGTAAACCATAACCTGCATAACTACGAGCAACGTGAATAACAAAGCGCAAATGCGATAAGATCAGTTGCTTTGCAGCATCCAGATCGCCGTTATAATGCAGCCGTTCAGCAAGTTCCTTTTCTTCCTCAGCGGTGAGCATTGGGTAAGCATTAGCCGCCCTAACATAGGCTTCAATACTTCCTTGCGGAACAAGCGTTAATGATTGCATGTCTTTGGTCATTCAGATCCTCTATAAATATTAGGAATGAAATTTATTTGATGTTGATAACCGCATAGGTTAACAATGAAAAACGATATGCAGCAAACAAGTAGATAGCTTACCAGTTTCACCGCATTAAATAAATTATATACAAGAATTGTTAACGGTGGGTCAATATAAGACAAAACAATTCAGACTAAGTTCATTTTTAAATTAAATATCTAATATAATCAAGGGCTATGGTAATATGTTCTCCGATAGCCCTCATTGAAAACCACAAGAAAACAGACAGTTACTCAGGTGTAAAATGGCGTAAATGTTGCAGTGTCGCTAACCATGCCGCGATCCAACCAACCATGGCTGATAACAAGAGGATTAATAGGGATTCCTCCCAAAGTAACCCTTCAATATGGAACTGTGTACCAAATACACTCGCAACTTGTGCCACGCCACTACCTAATTGCCAGACTAATAAGAAGGTCATTGCCAACGAAATAATCGCCCCGACACCACCGAGCACAATACCGCCGTTTAAGAATGGCCGCATAATAAAGCCATCCGTTGCACCAATCAACTTCATCACATTAATGGTATCTCGGCGTGCAAAAATATTGAGTCGGACACTATTTCCTATCACTAAGAACAGCGACACAATCATTAGAATACCAATGACTGAAGCAATTTTTCCGACTAAGCCCGTTAATGAAGCAAGCCGCGCAAACCAGCTATCGTCCATGCGCACTTCTTCGATACCATCGACTTGGCCGACTCGGTCCCTCAATGTGGTTAAGACATCCGAACCTTCAAAATCAATTTTTGGTGTAATAATAGCCACCGCAGGTAATGGGTTTTCCTCTAACATATCCAAAGCGGTACTAAAGCCTGACCAACTACGAAACTCGCTCATGGCTTGATCTCGTGATAAATAATTCACATGATCAACCCCTTCAAGTGCTTGTAGTTGTGTTACGACATTTTGCCCACCTTGCTCATCAAGGGATTTATCCAGATAAACAGTGAGTTGTGGAGTCGGATACCACTGCGCCGCAGCCTGAGAGACGTTTTTCCAAACTACATAACATAAGCTAGGTAAGGTTAATGAAATCGCAATCACCATGATGGTCAAAAAGGTTGCCAAAGGCTGCCGGAGCATATCTGCCAGTGCATTTAGCCAAGAATAACGCCATTGTTCGCGCCATCCCCCTTTTAGTGCCTTGCTTTTGGATTGCATGGTACGCTCTGGCTTGGCTCTTCGGGCATTCTTAGCCATGTTGACCTCCAAGCATCCGGCCTTCACTTAATGTTAAAACACGGTAGTTGCGACGTTCAATCAACGCGACATCATGCGTTGCCATTAAAACAGTCACGCCCACGCGGTTAAATTCTTCAAATAGGCGCATAATTCCTTCCGATAATTCACCATCAAGGTTACCTGTTGGCTCATCCGCTAATAGCATTGTCGGCTTATTAACCACCGCGCGAGCAATGCCCACACGCTGTTGCTCACCACCAGATAATTGAATCGGAAAGTTTTTTGCTTTATCTAATAAGCCCACTTTATCCAAGGCCGCAGAAACACGTCGACGAATATCTTCCGTGCTAGCGCCAGAGATAATCAGTGGCATCGCAACGTTGTCATACACTGTACGGTCAAATAGCAGGTGATGGTCTTGAAAAATCATCCCAATCTGCCGACGCAGAAAAGGGATCTCCCGATTTTTCAACCGACTAATATCATGACCATTAAACAAGATATGACCCGCACTTGGGCGTTCGATGCCACAAATGAGCTTGAGTAACGTACTTTTACCTGCACCTGAGTGACCTGTTAAAAATGCCATCTCCCCGGGTTGTAGATGAAAATCAACCCCTTGGAGAGCTTGGCGGCCACCGCGATAAGCTTTACTAACATGTTCAAAGCGAATCATCGAAAATTATTCCTCTCGGGCAAATAGGGCCTCGATAAAGTCATCGGCTTTAAATGGACGTAAATCTTCAATCCCTTCACCGATACCAATATAACGAATTGGAATACCAAATTGATCGGCAATAGAGAAGATTACGCCACCTTTTGCTGTGCCATCGAGCTTAGTCAATGTTATACCTGTCAGACCTACCGCTTCGTCAAAAAGTTTCGCCTGACTCACTGCATTTTGTCCTGTGCTCGCATCCAGCGTTAGCATAATTTCATGCGGTGCACTTTCATCCAGTTTTTTCATCACTCGGACGATTTTCTTCAATTCTTCCATCAAATGCGATTTGTTTTGTAAGCGGCCAGCGGTATCCGCAATCAATACATCAACACCTTTGGCTTGGGCTGATTGAATAGCATCAAAAATAACCGATGCAGGATCCGCTCCAGTGTGCTGCGCAACAACAGGGATTTTATTGCGTTCACCCCAAACTTGTAATTGCTCAACCGCAGCAGCACGGAACGTGTCCCCCGCAGCCAACATCACGCTTTTGCCTTCAGATTGATATTGGCGAGCCAATTTACCAATCGTGGTGGTTTTACCCACACCGTTGACCCCAACCATAAGAATAACATAGGGTTTTTTATCTTCGATCACGAGCGGTTTATCAACTTTCGCTAAAATATCAGACATTTCCTCACGCAATTTGCCATACAGCGCTTCGGCATCTTTGAGATCTTTACGACTTGCATGAGCCGTGAGGTTGTCGATAATTTTACGTGTTGTCTCAACACCAACGTCCGCAATGAGTAATTGTTCTTCTAATTCATCGAATAAATCATCGTCAATTTTCTTACCTGTAAATAAGCTAAGAAAACCTGATCCCAGATTTTGGCGAGTTTTTAATAACCCTTTCTTCAGCCTAGCAAAGAAACCCTCTTTTTTCGGTTTTTCTTGCTCTTTTGATGAATTATTTTTTTCGTCTTCCAAACGAAGACGCTCAGCTTCGGCTTCTTCTTCCGCTAAACGTGCAGCTTCGGCAACTTGGCGTTCTTGCTCTGCTTGTTCTTCCGCTAAACGTGCGGCTTCAGCAGCTTGGCGTTCTTGCTCTGCTTGTTCTTCCGCTAAACGTGCGGCTTCGGCAGCTTGGCGCTCTTGCTCTGCTTGTTCTTCCGCTAAACGTGCGGCTTCGGCAGCTTGGCGCTCTTGCTCTGCTTGTTCTTCCGCTAAACGTGCGGCTTCAGCAGCTTGGCGTTCTTGCTCTGCTTGTTCTTCCGCTAAACGTGCGGCTTCAGCAGCTTGGCGCTCTTGCTCTGCTTGTTCCTCCGCTAAACGTGCGGCTTCGGCAGCTTGGCGCTCTTGCTCTGCTTGTTCTTCCGCTAAACGTGCGGCTTCCGCAGCTTGACGCTCTTGCTCTGCTTGTTCTTCCGCTAAACGTGCGGCTTCAGCAGCTTGGCGCTCTTGCTCTGCTTGTTCTTCCGCTAAACGTGCAGCTTCTTGCAGTTCACGTTCTGCTCTGTCTTCAGCTTCTTTAATCGCCGCTAAATCTGCTTGGCGTTGTTGCTCTACTGCTTCCTCCGCAGCCTTGACCGCTGCCAATTCAGCTTCACGCTGACGCTCCAGCTCTTCTTCCGCAAGGCGTTGAGCCGCTTCTTCTTGGCGATCGCGCTGTGCTTTTTCTTCTGCTAGGCGCGCTTCTTCTGCGGCAAAACGCGCTTGTTCTGCTTGCTCTTGCGCCGCTTTAATCGCCTCTAGCTGAGCCTTACGTTCAAGTTCCGCTTGTTCTGTTGCAGCTTCTATTGCGGCTTGTTGCGCTGCATACTGGCGTTCCGCTTCATCTTCCGCTGCTTTAATTGCAGCTTGCTCCGCTTGGTATTGACGTTCCGCTTCTGCGGCAGCGGCATCTTCTACGGGGTGTTGGTTTTCAACTTCGTTTGCAGTTTCTGCCTGCTGAGCTTGTTGTTTTTGAGTCTCTTCTTCATCTTTACGACCAAAACCTAGCCATGAAAAAAAGCCTTTTTTCTTGTCTTTAGCCATCTGCCACTACACTCCTCGCGGTAAAAATATGGCGCTCGATAATCAAATCGCAATCAAATTACATGCAGTCTATCATTTCATCGCTCTGCAACACATATCTGAAAGAAAAATCCTGACAATTTAATCGAAATTTTTATGTTAAAACTGTGAAAACGACACGCTATAATCGAAATTCAGACAATTAGGGGTAACAACACTGCAACTTCTCCCCTGACAGGTATACAATGGTAACAATCATTTTTAAGTAAACAATAAGCTAAGTAGCAATACACATTATGGCAAAAAAACCACAATCAGCGCCTTTAGGGCAAATTCGTATCATTGGTGGGAAATGGCGTGGGAGAAAGCTGCCTGTCCGTGATAGTGAGGGCTTACGTCCAACCACAGACCGCATCAAAGAAACGTTATTTAATTGGTTAATGCCTGTTATTCGGGACGCACGCTGCCTTGATTGCTTCGCAGGAAGTGGTTCATTAGGTTTCGAGGCGCTTTCTCGCTTCGCTCAAAGCGTGACATTCATTGAGCTAGATAAACAAAATGCGCAATTGCTCACTGAAAATAAGGCCCGTTTACAAGCGGATGATGCAACCGTTGTCACCAACAGTAGCCTGACTGTATTAAGCCAACAGGGAACCCCTTTTGACGTGGTATTTATTGACCCACCATTTCGCAAAGGCTTACTCAACGAAACAATTCAATTGCTCGAAAAAAACCAATGGCTAGCAGACGAAAGCTGGATATACGTTGAGTCAGAGGCGGAGTCACCACTTACTGACCTCCCTACAAACTGGCAGCTTCATCGCGAAAAAATTGCTGGCCAAGTTGCTTATCGCCTGTTTATTCGAACCTCACTTTAGGAAAAAAGTATGTTAATTAATGTTGGTCGCCTGCTGATGGTTTGCGTTTGGGGTTTTATGGTATTTAATTTAATTCACCCATTCCCTAAACCATTGAAATATTTCATGGATATCGCAATGGTCTTTATGATTTTCATGCACGCATTACAAACTATTTTCCTAAAAGCCACTTTGCCTAAAGGTGAAAAAATTTCTGGTTTAGTGCAAACGCGCATCTTTTTCTTTGGTGTCTTCGAAATGTTAGCGATGCAGAAAAAAACGAAAGCTGCTTTAGAAAAAGCCAAGAAAAATAAGTCAGAACAATAGATTATTTGGGTTCAAAACGAATATACCGCGTTCCTTGCAGAGTAAGTTTACCTTCACGCTCTAGCTCAACTTCGCGGTATTGTTCTTCTGTTACAATCGTTTTAATCACCTCACCGCTGGCTAACGTTTTAAAATAAATTTCGTAGCGGAAAGCTTCAGGTGAAACGACATCCCGTTCGCGAGAACGCATGTTAGGATAAGGGTAATCTTTTTTGCTATCCACCTTAACTAAGTAACTAACAGGCAAGGAATTATCGTTAATTTCATTTTGCTTGCGTTGATCAAAAAAACGTTTAGTGGCAAGCACGGCGATAATCGCAATAACGATAATTAATAATATTGGCTTATTCATAATTTGTGCATTTCGCTTAAAAAGATCCTAACTATAGTTTATCTTATTTGTAGAAACAGAACACGTTATCTCAGTGAACGGCTTATTACCGTTTCATTTATTGAACTTATAAGGATATGTGTATGATTAGTTGGCCATTTCTCGCAGTGCTCTTCTCTGGCTGGTTATATGTCGATGCTGCCTACCGCGGCCCAGGATGGCAACGTTGGTTATTCCGCCCTATTACGCTGTTATTGTTACTCTTTTGGGGGTGGAGTTCGGATGATTTAAATCTGCAAAATTACCTTATTCTTGGCGGATTATTAGTTTCACTGATAGCTGATCTCTCGCGAATGTTTTCAAGTGAACACTTACTAACTTCTGTCGCCCTCATGTTTCTCAGCTACCTGATTTACACAATTAGCTTTGGTATGCAATTAAACTTTGGGCTATTTTTACCTTGGTTAGCGGCACCACTGATAATTGCAGCCATCACTCTGGTTCTTATTTGGGGCAAATTAGAAAATCTACAGGCTATTGTTTTTGCCTCTTTAATTATGTGTATGATTATGGCCTGGGTCGCTGGCGACCAATATTTCGGCCTTGGGCGCGAATATAACTTTTCCATCATGGTGGGAGCATCGTTACTCTTTTTATCTAACTGCGTATGGTTAATTGCCCATTTCCGCTTACCGTTCAAAGCCTCAAAAGCGGTTGTCGCTGCATTATATTTTCTTGGTCAATTCTTTATTGTCCGCGCAATTTATTTATGATTTCTCCCGTAATAAGTGCCAATTGATAAAAAATGCTATTTGAGAATTTTATCAGTTGGCGCCCCTCATTTTGTTTGACTCTAGAGTAGACTCCAGAGTGTAGACTTATCAACAATCAGTGATGGAACTCATTATAGTTGGATAAGGGGGCGCTTATGCACTCACACTCTCATAAAGAAAATCATACACATACAAGCTCATGTTGCTCAAGCACTAGTGCATGCTCATCCACGGTGACACAAAACGGTGCGCAGGCGAGTAATGACTCACATGTTCATGAGCATAGCGATGCAAAAAAACATCCCGATGACGATGAAGGATCCCACCGACACAGTGGTGGGTCTCACTCAGGTCATGACCATGGATCTCACGACCACCAACATGGTGGTAGCTGCGGATTAACAGCAAATGCCGTTGATGAAGTTGAGCCTTTGCAGGCTGCTGGGCAGCGTTTTAGCTGGGTTATCCGCGGAATGGATTGCCCAAGTTGCGCCAATAAAATTGAAAATGCGGTTGGCCAAATCGACGAAGTTAAACAAGCCAAAGTTTTGTTTGCGACTGAAAAATTAGTGGTTGATGCAAATACTGACATCAGTGTGGCAGTACGTTCTACCGTAGAAGCCGCAGGCTATGAATTACTTGAAGTCGGTAGTAATAATGCAGCATCTATTGCACCGCCACAAAGCTTACTGAGTGAAGCTAAGCCTGTCATTATCTTAGCAATACTGATGGCAATCAGCTGGGGAATTGAGGCATTTAGCCCGAAAATCGGGAATATTGCTTTTATTTTAACCACGTTATACGGGTTATATCCTATCGCGAGCAAATCATTACGTTTAATTCGTACTGGTACTCCTTTTGCTATCGAAACATTGATGACCGTTGCTGCTGTAGGGGCAATTTTTATTCAAGCCACAGAAGAAGCCGCTATGGTTATCTTGCTGTTTATGCTAGGAGAAATGCTCGAATCTTATTCTGCTGGCCGTGCTCGTCGTGGGGTCAGCGCATTAATGGCACTGGTTCCTGAAGATGCAATTCTCATTAAAGATGGGCAAAAAACCACCGTTCCTGTTGCACAACTGCGCCCAGGGGACATTATTGAAGTCGCACCAGGTGGGCGCTTGCCAACAGATGCCGTGTTAGTTTCAGGTTTTGCCAGCTTTGATGAAAGTGCGTTAACAGGGGAATCCGTTCCTGTTGAACGCAACATTGGCGAAAAAGTCGCTGCTGGCTGCTTATCTGTTGACCGCGCAGTGCAAATGAAAGTGGTTTCAGAGCAAGGCCAGAATGCGATTGACCGTATTTTGCAGCTAATTGAGGAAGCTGAAGAACGTCGAGCCCCCATCGAGCGCTTTATCGACCGTTTCAGCCGTATTTATACGCCAATTATCATGTTAATTTCAGCGTTAGTGATTATTATCCCACCAATTTTCTTTTCTGCACCTTGGGAAACATGGATCTATCGCGGCTTAACATTGCTATTAATCGGTTGTCCGTGTGCGCTTGTGATATCAACACCTGCAGCGATAACCTCAGCCCTTGCGACAGCAACACGTCGCGGCGCATTGATAAAAGGTGGCGCTGCGCTTGAACAGCTTGGCACAATTACCACTATCGCCTTAGATAAAACCGGGACGCTGACGGAAGGTAAACCTCACGTCACTAATTTAGTTCCTGTTGATGGCATGACCGAAAGTGAATTAGTGCAAATCACAGCGTCTGTTGAGGTTGGTTCACACCACCCATTGGCAAAAGCGGTTGTAAATAAAGCGGAAGAGCTGTCTTTGTCAGTGACTGAAGCACAAGACCGTAAAGCGCTTGCAGGAAAAGGTGTTGAAGGTGTTCTTAACAATAAACGCATACTGGTTAGTGCACCAAATCGCTTAGAAACTCCATTAGAAAATGAATGGCAAAGCAAAGTTGACGCATTGGAAGCTGAGGGTAAAACGGTCGTTGTCACATTGGAAGATAACCGCGTTATTGGTTTAACTGCGCTGCAAGACACACTTCGCACAGATGCCAGTGACGCGATGAGCATGCTCAAAGCGCTCAATGTCAATGCCGTGATGTTAACGGGGGATAACCCGCGTGCTGCTAGTGCAATTGCAGGTCAATTAGGTATGGAGTTCCGTGCGGGTTTACTCCCAGAAGATAAAGTGACTGCAGTTATGGAGCTAAACCGCAACCATAGCACCATGATGGTCGGTGATGGCATTAACGATGCCCCTGCAATGAAAGCCTCGAGCATCGGTGTGGCAATGGGCAGTGGTACTGACGTCGCGTTAGAAACAGCGGATGCGGCTTTAACTCATAACCGTTTAACAGGCTTACCAGAAATTATTGCGCTATCCCGTGCAACGCGGAAAATTATCCGTGAAAACATTACGATAGCGCTTGGGCTAAAAGGCGTATTTTTAGTCACCAGTTTACTCGGGATCACTGGACTTTGGGTAGCAGTGCTTGCGGACTCAGGTGCTACCGCGCTTGTAACCGCGAATGCTGTACGGTTACTTCGAGTAAAATTACCTCAAGTGAAAAAGTAGTGTTTCATCAACTAAGCAAAGCGCCCAATGTGGCGCTTTTTTTTCGAATCACAACTTAATATAATCAATTATTACAATTAGTTAATTGTCATCTCATGCGTAATTTTAGGACAAACTTTTTATCTGTGAGTCCGAAAGTTGCGTAAAATTACCCACGTAAACAAGCTATCTGTTGAGTGGGAAATCGATATGGTAAAACAGCGTAATTCAACACCCCATGACGCCGCCTTTAAAGGGTTTATGTCTAAAGTTGACAATGCGCGTGACTTTTTTGATATCCACCTTCCCACCAATATTAAGCAATTATGCCATTTCGACACATTAGCGATAACCAACACATCTTTTATTGATAAACAGCTGCGTTCGCGTTTCTCAGATGTATTGTATACCGTCGAAACACAGCAAGGTGATGGGTATATTTATATGTTAGTTGAGCACCAATCATCGCCTGATAAGCTCATGGGATGGCGGTTGATGCACTATGCTTTTTTAGCCATGAATCAGCATCTACAACAAGGCAACAAAGACCTACCGTTGGTTGTGCCTGTATTATTTTACCACGGAAAAGTGAGCCCTTATCCATATGCTCAACCTTGGACGCATTGCTTTCATTGGCCGGATGTCGCATCAGATTTATATAGCAAAACATTTCCCATTGTTGATATCACGGTTATTGATGACAATGAACTCGTCAATCATCGCAAAGTCGCCGTCATGGAGCTTGCAATGAAACACAAGGACTTACGCGATGAGTTTCAACGGGTTGTTCCTTTGTTGGCTCAAGCGCTCAACCAGCACTATAATAATGACGATGACATCATCACAATCCTTAATTATCTCTTTATTACCGTGGACTCTATTCATTTTGAATATATTGTTCAGCAACTGAGTGAAGCAACAGAAAAACATCAAGGGGTTATCATGAATATTGCGCTGAGATTACAAGAAAAAGGCCGTAAAGAGGGCATTGAAGAAGGACGAAAAGAAGCTTATGAACAACAACTTACCACTGCTCAATATCTTTTAAAAAGCGGTGTCGACTTAGAATTAATTATTAACAGTACAGGCTTAAGCCGTGAAGAGATAAACTCGGCGTCAAAATAGATTAAGCATCTTTAAAAATAATCAATTAGGCTATTTAAAAAAACTTACTTTTCACTGTTTAACTCTATACATGCGCAAGAACAGCTGCCGCCCCTAATGGCAACGGCCACACTGTTTCTCACACAATAACCTATAACCCGCTGGCTTTTTTACGCAACAAATAACGGTAAGGGGCGCTTTCAGCTTCAACTGCCAGCAAGTCATGCTCCATAAAACGGCAAAAACCGGGAATATCACGGGTCGTTGCGGGGTCATCGGCAATAATCAGTAACGTCTCGCCTTCTGCCATATTCCGCACAGTTTTACGTACTAACATCACAGGCTCTGGGCAGCGTAAGCCAAGAGTATCAAGGGTTTTGGTTGCGTTGGTAAATAAATCAGACATATAAACGACTTCTTAAAGAGATCAATAGATTGATTATATAATAAAACGCGCGTTGATGAATGAACAGTTTTGCTTTTGTTGCGCAACGGGCGTATGATGCGCTACTCCCGATTTAGGGATGAATTTCATGGGTTCCCTCACCCCATTGCGACTAAAAAGGTACAATATGTTTGATTTTACTGTGCAGCAAAAAGCCACTGCGTTAATTTGGCTATCTTTATTTCATATTTTAATTATTACATCCAGTAACTACCTTGTGCAGTTGCCGATTAATATTTTCGGCTTCCATACTACATGGGGCGCGTTTACCTTTCCCTTTATCTTTTTGGCCACTGACTTAACCGTCCGCATCTATGGCGCACCGCTTGCTCGGCGAATTATTACCGCAGTAATGTTGCCTGCTCTGCTGATTTCTTATGTTATTTCTGCGCTATTTTTCCAAGGTGAATGGCAAGGTTTTACCGCACTCTCTGAGTTTAACGTATTTGTTGCGCGAATTGCTGCCGCAAGTTTTATGGCATATGTACTTGGGCAAATTTTAGATGTCAGCGTTTTCAATAAATTACGTCAAAATGCACGTTGGTATGTTGCTCCTGCTTGCGCCATGTTTTTTGGTAATTTAATTGATACCATCGCATTCTTCTTTATCGCCTTTTTCCGCAGTAGTGACCCATTTATGGCAGCAAACTGGGTGGAAATCGCATTAGTCGATTACGTCTTTAAGTTACTTATTTGCATGCTGTTTTTCTTACCTGCTTATGGCGTTTTACTGAATTTTATCTTGAAATACTTCTTTGCGAATTCAGAAAAAAAACAATTAGTTCGTCAGCATTAAGCATAAAAAAGGAGATAGCGAAATGCTATCTCCAACTGGGTTAAACTGAGCTAAAACAAAGAATAACAACCCTACAATTCAGTTAATTATAATGCCCTTGCTAAGAGTGAAATCGGGTGCTCGCATTTTTTACTTGTGGACATCTCTATTTGCCATTTACAGGTTTCACAGTCTGTAATAACCATATCAGCGCCGCTTTCCTCTATCTGACGGAAGAGCCCAGCACCAATACCTTGTGAAACTTCATAATTCTCTTTCTTAAATCCATAAGTCCCTGCAATACCACAGCACTGGGAATCAAGCACGATCAACTCAACACCGGGTACACGTTTGATTAGTTCTAGCGTGTAGGATGTCCACCCCATTTTTTCCATATGGCATGGCGTATGGTAGGCCACTTTTAACGGGGTATGTTTCAGTTTGAGTTCGCGCCCTTGCTCTAACAGGCGATAAATATAGCGCGTTGCGAGCTCAATGTTATCGCGCATTTCTGAAGTGTCTACATCCAATACATGGGTATATTCATCACGGATGGTAAATGTACACGTTGAGGACGTCGCAACTACAGGTATATGTTTTTCGAGGATAGTTTCCTGAAGTGACTCTAAGTTAACATTGGCTTGGCGTTTTGCTTGCTTCATAAACCCGTTGGCAATCAATGCGACACCGCAACATTTTTCACGTTTAAGCAGTTGTACACCAATGTTCATGCCATTAAAGACTTTAATTAAGTCTTTCCCTAATTGCGGGTGGTTGTAATTCACATAGCAACCATGGAAAAAAGCCACTTGTTCTTCAAATTTAGCTTGCTCTGCGGCTTGTTTAGAATACCAACGACGGAATGTGCCAAATGAATATTTTGGCAGTTCACGGCGATGGTCGATTTTTAGCGCTTTATCCAGAATTTGGCGCACAGGTTTTAACCCAGTGATGGTATTTACCACTGGTGCAAACGGCGTAGAAAGCGAGCCCATTAAATCCGTATGGCTAAGAATTGCATCGCGAATTTTCGGCTTTTGCTGACTGTAGGTATTTCTTGCACGCGCAATAATATCACCAATTTTCACGTCCGATGGGCAAGCGACTTCACAGCGTTTACAGTTAGTACAATATTTCAGTGCCTCATCATAGAGCATTGGGTCTTTTAAGCGTAAACGCTCACCGTCTGGCCCCGCTTGTTTTGGGCCTGGATACAATGGGTTCACTTTCGCGACGGGGCAATATGTTGTACACACTGTACATTTAATACAGCTTTCAAAGCTTGCATCTTGAATACTCATTGTGCCACCTCCGCCTGCATCGCTTTGTTTTTATTCACTTCATTAATGATTTCATTCGCGGCAAATAATGCGCTAATCATTGAAACTCCCGCACCGCAGCCTTGGGTTAATGGGTCAAAACCCCCAAGTACCGCACCTGCGACATACAGGTTTTCAATCGCTGCACCTGCTTTTTGAGCCCGCAGCTTTTCGTCTGTTTTCACGCCAAAGGCCATATAAGGTTGGGAAGCAAAAAACTCTTTATTAGTCCACTTCGCTCGCTCTGAGATTTCACATAAATCTAAATTCATCAGCGGTTCATACACACGGTCAAACTCGGCGACCAAACCATTATTAAAGAAGCTACCTGTCGCCAACACAAAATGTTTAGCCTTGAGCGAAATATCCCCGTGATTACGCGTCTGCACAGACTCAATGCGGCCGTCTGAATAATTCACTGACGTAACCTTATCCCCAGGCATGACAATCCCACCTTGGCGACGAAACTGGCGTAATAACATCTCATGCAGGCGAATGCCTAATAATGATGGTGGCAAAGTAGGTAATAAATACAGTTGTTTACCTAGTCGTTTCTGTAACTCCAACATCGGTTGTTCGCTGTCCAGTCCTATACAAGCAGGCATAAAAACAGCTTCTGCATCAGCAATTAATGGCGAAATTTCTTCAACGATTTGCGCCATGTTTTCCGGTCTATCAAGCCAGCGAGCGACATTGATCGCTCTAAATTCACTTGGATTTTCGCGTAGACGGTCAAGTAGTGGCAAATGCACATAATGAGCACTTGCCTGTATCCCTTCACGCTGTAACTCATCAGCCACCATTTGCGGCTGAAAATCCAAGAACCCTTCAATACCGACAATGGCAATTTTGCTGGCATCCATTTTTTGATGTAATCCAACCGTAGGGACTGACTCGGGACTCAGCCACGTCATACGTTTATGGCCTAACGGTGTAATGCGATAATGATTTTCTTCGCAAGAACCTTTTAAGCGAACTCCCGTTTGCTGCAAGATGGATTCTGCCATTCTAGCCAGTTCGGTAACTTGGTTTTCCCCCATCAAACTATAGGGGTGAAAAGGCGCTTGCGATTTTAACTCTCCGAGCATTGTCAGTGGTTTTTCTGTAATTTGGCCATCGGGTAAATGGGTTAATAAATCCAATGAACCCGATGAAAAATGCAGTGCATTTTGCCCTGCACTCACCATTGCGCAAGACAGATCAGACTGGGTTAGGCGAATACCGCAAAGCAGCCCCGCGAGGCCGCCGCCCATCACAACGACATCATATTTCATTATCCGCCTCCTTCTGAGATGCTTTGCCCAATGTGGCTTCATTCATCCCACATAACCCATGATAAACCCAACTGGTGAACTCACTTTCGCGCAATGCATCCCCCCAAGCAATGGGGCGTACGCCTTTCCAACGCTCATTGAGGAAATGACCAAGTTGCTGCTCAGTTTCATGTGGTGTCGTGACATTAAATCGGTTGAGTAAACCTGCCGCACGACAAGCGCACAGCTCCCCTTGGCAAGTCCCCATCCCTACGCGAGTACGGCGACGTAAATCCAATAAGTTGTTTACTGTGAGCGAATTGACGGCATAACGCACCTCTCCTGCGGTTACAGCTTCGCATTCGCACACTAAACTTTTATCTAAGCGATCAGTACTTAAAATGGCAGATGCACGGTCACCGTGGCGGTAAACCGCAGAGCCACGAATTGGCGCAGGAATGGATACCACGTTGCGCAAGGCTTCTTCTGCACTGTGTTGAGAACCCGGAAGTGGTGCTTCTGCTGTTGTACATTTTGCAGAATGCCCCAGTTTTTCACAGACTTTATCCGTCGCCCACTCCGCCATCAGACGATAAGTCATTAATTTACCACCTGTAATGGTGATAAAGCCTTCCATTCCATCGCGTTTTGCATGATCTAGAAGGACAATGCCGCGGCTGACATTTCGCCCTGAAGGGTCATCATCACTAGCAACTAAAGGGCGAACCCCTGCATAGGCACGTAAAATGCGCGTTGTCGCCAATGCGGGTGATAACATCGAACCTTCACGAATAAGAATATCGACCTCTTCTGGAGTGACGTACATATTATCGATTTGGTCATATTCAATATGTGTGGAAGTCGTCCCAATTAGTGAAATCGTATCACCTGGCACTAAGATGTCCGCATCCGCAGGTTTACGGCAACGGTTGATCACCATGTTATTTAACCGATGACCTAAAATGAGCAATGCCCCTTTTGCAGGGAACATTTTGATTTTTAGCTCGCCGTATTCGGCAATTTTTTGCCCCCAGATCCCACCTGCGTTAACGACAATTTCGGCGTAAATGTCATACTGTTTTTTTGCCTGATGGTCGTACACAGTGACACCGCGAACAGTATCACCGTCGCGAATAAGGCCAATAACTTCATGGTAAGTCAGTACTTTTGCACCATGTTCTCTGGCATCTAACATATTTGCAGCGGTTAGACGAAATGGGTCAACGGTGCCATCAGGTACGCGAACAGCACCAATTAAGGCAGGGTTGACCGATGGCTCAAGACGGATAGCCTCTGCGGGGTCAATGGCATTTGCGTCAATACCTGCACTTTGGCAAGCCGTGATAAATTTTTGCTGATAATCGAGACTGTCTTCAGGCAAGGTAATAAATAAGCCATCCGTTCGCTCAATACAATGATGGGCGATCCGCTTTAAGATTTTGTTCTCTTCAATGCATTCTCTTGCCGATTCGCTATCAGTTACCGCATAACGCGCACCACTGTGGAGCAAACCGTGGTTTCGCCCTGTTGCGCCAGTCGCGATGTCGTGCCTTTCAAGTAAAACGGTTCTTAGACCTCGGCGAGCGCAGTCACGAGCGACTCCTGCACCTGTTGCGCCACCACCGATAATGATGACATCCGTTTCAGTCACAGATGAGCCATTCATGTTGCATCCCTCACATTAATAAACATTTCTATAATCGATAAGTATAGATTCTATTTTTATAATCTATTATTAAATATAGAGCAGAAACGCGATCAATGTTTGATAAGGAACAAAAACGAAAGCGATTTGTACATTTTCAGTGTTATAAAGAACAATATCGTGATGAAAGTCACAAAATAATTAACATTTCTAGTTCCATTCCATTCACAAATGTCATTTACTATGCAACCTCATAAACAAAATCAATAATTGTGCGTTGGATTACAGATAAAATGTTTTCTAATGGATACAATTTAGAGCAATTAAGAAAATAAAAGCTCTTAAATTACTCGGTTGTTTTCGTTTTTGTTACTTCACCAATAATAAACACTCAATCTTTCTCAACATTGAGAGCGATCAAGTGTAAATAAATATTAGCATGCCATCGGAGGCGTATATGTTAAGCATTTTTAAACCAGCACCTCATATAGAGAGGCTGCCAGCTGATAAGGTAGACCCAGTCTATCGTAAGCTTCGCTGGCAGATCTTCATGGGTATTTTCTTTGGTTACGCAGCGTATTATCTCGTCCGAAAGAACTTTGCCTTAGCAATGCCATACCTTGTTGAGCAAGGGTTTTCTAAAGGTGACCTAGGTTTCGCCTTATCAGGGATTTCAATTGCTTACGGTTTTTCTAAATTTATCATGGGGTCATTCTCTGACCGTGCGAACCCACGCTATTTCTTACCCGCTGGTTTGATACTGGCTGCTGCGGTGATGTTGATCATGGGCTTCGTGCCATGGGCGACATCGAGCATCATGGTCATGTTCGTGTTACTGTTCTTTTGTGGTTGGTTCCAAGGTATGGGTTGGCCTCCTTGTGGACGTACCATGGTTCACTGGTGGTCACAAAAAGAACGTGGTGGTATCGTTTCTGTTTGGAACTGTGCCCACAATGTTGGTGGTGGTCTACCGCCGTTACTGTTCCTGCTCGGTATGGCATGGTTTAACGACTGGAAAGCCGCTCTTTATATGCCTGCATTTGCCGCGATCCTTGTTGCCCTTATTGCGTTTGCATTAATGCGCGATACGCCACAATCCTGCGGTCTTCCGCCAATTGAAGAGTACAAAAACGACTATCCTGCTGACTATAAAGCTTCCGATGAAGAAGAGTTAACAGCAAAAGCTATTTTCATGAAGTATGTTTTCCCTAACAAACTTCTGTGGATGATTGCAATTGCCAACGTGTTCGTATATTTACTGCGCTACGGCGTGCTTGACTGGTCACCAACTTACCTGCGTGAAGTGAAGCACTTTACGATGGATAAATCCTCATGGGCATACTTTATGTATGAATATGCAGGTATCCCAGGAACACTGCTGTGTGGTTGGATGTCAGATAAAGTGTTCCGCGGTAACCGTGGTGCAACAGGCGTGTTCTTCATGATCCTGGTGACCATCGCAACTATCGTATTCTGGATGAACCCAGCGGGTAACCCGAATGTTGATATGGCATGTATGTTAATCATCGGTTTCTTAATCTATGGTCCGGTCATGTTAATTGGCTTGCACGCACTTGAATTAGCACCGAAAAAAGCAGCAGGTACTGCAGCTGGCTTTACAGGGCTATTCGGCTACCTCGGTGGTTCGGTCGCGGCAAGTGCTATCGTCGGTTATACCGTTGACTACTTCGGTTGGGACGGTGGTTTCGCCGTCATGATTGGTGGTTCAGCCCTTTCTGTTGTTCTGCTGTTCATCGTGATGCTTAGCGAAAGCAAACATAAACGCGAATTAGCGAACTCTCAATAAACATTTCGTTTATGAATAAACGCTAAACCTGAGGGCTATATCATCATGATATGGCCCTTTTTTTATCCAAAAAGTGCCAAGGAGATATAATCATGAACTTTCCATTAAAAACGTTGGTGGCAAGTATGGTTTTAGTGATGTCAGTGTCCGCAGCTGCGCAAGCGACAAACAAAGTGGTCATTGCCCATCGTGGTGCAAGTGGTTACTTACCTGAACACACCTTACCAGCTAAAGCGATGGCTTATGCACAAGGTGCCGATTTTCTAGAGCAAGATTTGGTAATGACGAAAGATAATGAGCTGGTTGTGCTACATGACCATTATCTTGACCGTGTGACGGATGTCGCTGAGCGTTTCCCTGACAGAGCGCGTAAAGATGGCCGTTATTATGCAATTGACTTCACATTACCTGAAATCAAGTCTCTGAAATTCACAGAAGGGTTCGATATTGTTGATGGTAAACATGTACAAAGCTATCCGAATCGATTCCCAATGGGTAAATCAGACTTTCGTGTTCATACCTTCCAAGAAGAGATTGAATTTGTTCAAGGTTTAAATAAATCCACTGGGAAAAATATTGGTATTTACCCTGAAATCAAAGCCCCTTGGTTCCATCACCAAGAAGGCAAAGATATCACTAAAAAAACGCTGGAAGTGCTGAAACAGTACGGCTATGTTGAAAAAGATTCCAACGTTTATCTACAATGTTTCGATGCGAACGAACTAAAACGCATTAAAAATACATTGATGCCAGAAATGGGTATGAACCTGAAACTCATCCAGTTAATCGCTTATACCGATTGGAATGAAACCGAAGAGCAAAAACCCGATGGGACTTGGGTCAATTACAATTACGATTGGATGATGAAACCGGGTGCAATGAAAGAAATTGCCACCTATGCGGATGGTATTGGCCCTGATTATCATATGCTAATCAGTGAAGAATCCACGCCAACCAATATCAAAGTCAATGGCATGGTAAAAGAAGCCCACGAAAACAACATGGCGGTTCACCCATTCACCATTCGTGTCGATAAACTACCTAAATACGCAAAAGATGGGCAACAGCTTTATGACATCATCTACAACCAAGCGGATGTGGATGGCGCATTTACTGATTTCCCAGATTTAGGCGTACAGTTCTTACAAAATCAAAAATAATTTTTTTGTCTTGTAGAAACAATAATGCAGCCATTTGGCTGCATTATATAACGAGCTTTAAGCTTGATAACCGTTATGCAATCGTGACAGGAAAAGCAATCACATCACTGATCCTTTCTGCATTTAACTTAATCATAATCAAACGATCGACCCCGACAGCAACACCTGAGCAATCTGGCAAGCCATGTTCTAATGCCGCCAATAAGTGCTCATCAATCGGCTGAACCGATAGCCCCATTGCTTTACGCTTACGGTTATCTTGCTCAAAACGTTGGCGCTGTTCTCTGGCGTCCGTCAATTCATGGAAACCATTCGCCAGCTCCATTCCTTTATAGTAAACCTCAAAACGTTCTGCGACACGATGGTCTTCGGTACTAATCACCGCTAAAGATGCCTGAGTGGCAGGAAAATGATACACAACCACTGGTTTTTCTTTACCAATATGCGGCTCAACCCCCATAGTAAATAGCAGCTGTAAGAGCGTATCTTTATCTTCTTCGTGATCCGCAATATTGCTTAAATCAAGGCGGGCAGCGACTTCTCGCAGCTCACTTTTTTCTGCGGATAACGGGTCAATATCTAAATGACGTAAAAAAGCTTGTTGGTAGGAAAGTAACTCCGCACTTTCGCATTCCAACACTTGTTGTAATAAGTCATCGACTTCATTAATTAAGCGATACATATCAAAGTGTGGGCGATACCATTCCAGCATCGTAAATTCTGGGTTGTGGTGTCTACCAGCTTCTTCATTACGAAAGCTTTTACCCAGTTGATATATCGGCCCACTGCCAGCCGCAAGTAAACGTTTCATATGATATTCAGGACTGGTCATCAGGTAAAGATTGATGCCTTGCGCAGCACCTGGGCCAACAAAACGTGTTTCAAATGGCACAAGATGGAAATCAGTCACAGTAGCCTGACTCATTGCGGGGGTTTCGACCTCTAGTACACAGCGATCAGTAAAAAAACGTCTGATTTCCGCAATAATTTTTGCGCGCTGTAACAGGTTAGCGATGGGGGCGGTTGGCTGCCAATTCGCTATATCACTCATTAAGATGACTCCAAAATAAACATAGTCGTGCAGTGTACCCACCTGTCGAACAACGCACAATGCATTCCTATGCGTAAAAGCACATTTATCTGGTGCAAAACACCACTAGGAAATAATCCGTGTTCTTCGTACTAAAGGTGAGTAAAGATGGCATGATTATCCTCGGCTTTACTCGATTAAGCAAACCTTTGCGAATAACGGTTTTTTACATCTCAAATAAGTAGGAAGGATCATGCTGATGCCCTGAATCCTAGACGATAGAAAACATGATTATTTCTTATATTATGTGACAAAGCTGTTAATAGAAAAGTGGAACAATTCTCTTTCTCAAAGATTAAAAGAACACAAATTAAAAAATAAAGAAATGTGCTTATATAAATAGTGAAGCAAGTCGCAATTTAATATTCAATATGAATTAAAATCTTCACAGCAAATATCAGTATTATTCTCTTAGCGCTAATAAAACCCGACCAATTTACTCGGTTTTTAATCCTATTTTTTTATGTAAAAATAATGATAATTATTTGAAATTCCTTTTTATTCACTCTTAACACACTAAAAAAATGCCAATTGTAAAAACATTTTATAAAAAGATGACGCACCTCACACTTTGTGGGTAAATTCACCCAAAACCCCCCTCTATATCAAATTTATCTCTGGGACTATTCGTTATAATTCACAGCATGATAAGTCATTATTAGCTATTATATTATTTACTATTAAAAAAGAGAGATTTGACAATTTGACATTAGATTGAATTGAAAATGACCTAGCTAATTATCAAAAGTATTTAAAAGAATTTATCAATTTACACTTGAACAATGGAGAAGCGCAGTGCAAACCTTCAATGCCGATTTAGCGATTATCGGGGCCGGGGGCGCAGGCTTACGTGCAGCGATTGCTGCCGCTGAAGCAAATCCCAATATCAAGATTGCTCTGGTCTCAAAAGTATACCCAATGCGTAGCCACACCGTGGCAGCAGAGGGCGGATCAGCCGCAGTTACTCAGGCTCATGACTCCTATGACTATCATTTTAATGATACTGTCGCGGGTGGGGACTGGCTGTGTGAGCAAGACGTCGTCGATTATTTCGTCGAACATTGCCCAACAGAAATGACCCAACTCGAATTATGGGGTTGCCCGTGGAGCCGTAAACCAGATGGTTCAGTTAACGTTCGCCGCTTTGGTGGGATGAAAATTGAGCGTACATGGTTTGCTGCCGATAAAACCGGCTTCCACATGCTCCATACACTCTTCCAGACATCATTAAAATACCCTCAAATTCAACGTTTTGATGAGCATTTTGTTCTCGATATCATTGTTGATGAAGGTCAAGCTCGTGGACTCGTTGCACTCAACATGATGGAAGGTACGAAAGTTCAGATTCGTGCAAACTCTATCGTGATGGCAACGGGTGGTGCAGGCCGTGTTTATCGTTACAACACCAATGGTGGTATTGTTACGGGTGATGGTATGGGTATGGCGTTCCGCCATGGCGTGCCTCTGCGTGATATGGAATTTGTGCAATATCACCCAACTGGGTTACCAGGTTCAGGTATCTTAATGACTGAAGGTTGCCGTGGTGAAGGTGGTATTCTGGTTAACAAAGATGGCTACCGTTACCTGCAAGATTACGGAATGGGCCCTGAAACACCACTGGGCAAACCAGAAAACAAATACATGGAACTTGGTCCTCGCGACAAAGTTTCCCAAGCATTCTGGCACGAATGGCGTGCAGGTCGCACCATCAGCACACACCGTGGTGATGTTGTGTATCTGGATCTTCGCCACCTTGGTGCAGAAAAACTCCATGAGCGTTTACCGTTCATTTGTGAACTGGCAAAAGCTTACGTGGGTGTTGACCCAGTAACAGACCCAATTCCTGTTCGTCCAACCGCTCACTATACTATGGGTGGTATCGAAACAGATCAACGCACTGAAACGCGCATTAAAGGCCTGTTTGCTGTGGGTGAGTGTTCTTCTGTTGGCTTACACGGTGCAAACCGTTTAGGTTCTAACTCACTGGCAGAACTGGTGGTATTTGGTCGTTTAGCGGGTGAAGAAGCGGCACGCCATGCGGCTGAAGCAACCCCTGCAAATGCCAGCGCCATTGAAGCACGTACACGCGATATCGAAAATGACCTGCAAAAACTCATGAACCAAAAAGGGAAAGAGAGCTGGTCGAAAATTCGCGATGAAATGGGTATTTCAATGGAAGAAGGTTGCGGTATCTACCGTACACCTGAATTAATGCAAAAAACCGTTGATAAGATTGCCGAACTGAAAGAGCGCTTCAAACACGTCGAAATTACCGACCATAGTAGCGTCTTTAACACTGACCTACTGTACACCATTGAATTAGGCTTTGGTCTAGATGTGGCGGAATGTATGGCTCACTCTGCAATCAATCGTAAAGAATCACGTGGTGCCCACCAACGTCTCGACGAAGGTTGTACTGAACGTGATGATGTGAATTTCCTTAAACATACTTTGGCATTCTATAACCCAGAGGGCTCCCCTCGTTTAGAATACAGTGACGTGAAAATCACGAAATCTCAGCCAGCTAAACGTGTTTACGGTGCCGAAGCTGAAGCTCAAGATAAGGCGAAGAAGGAGCAAGCTAATGGATGATATGAAACACCTAAAAATGGAGATCATGCGTTACAATCCGGAAACGGATAGTGAGCCCCATTTGGTGACGTATGATGTCCCTTACGACGAGCAAACTTCTTTGTTAGATGCGTTAGGCTATATCAAAGATAACCTCGCTCCAGACCTATCTTACCGTTGGTCTTGTCGTATGGCGATTTGTGGTTCTTGCGGCATGATGGTTGATAAAGTGCCTAAACTGGCGTGTAAAACATTCCTGCGTGAATACCCGCAAGGTATGAAAATTGAGCCATTAGGTAACTTCCCAATCGAACGTGACCTTGTTGTTGATATGACTCACTTTATTGAGCGTTTAGAAGCCATTAAACCGTACATCATCGGTAATGATCGTAAACCTTCTGAAGGCCCGAATAAGCAAACGCCTGCACAGATGGCCAAATACCATCAGTTCTCAGGCTGTATCAACTGTGGTCTGTGCTATGCAGCTTGCCCACAATTTGGACTGAACCCAGAGTTCATCGGCCCAGCCGCTATCACATTGGCAGAGCGCTACAATTTAGATAACCGAGACCATGGTGCGAAAGAACGCATGACCTTATTAAACGGGGACAATGGTGTCTGGAGCTGTACGTTTGTAGGCTACTGTTCTGAAGTCTGTCCTAAGCATGTCGACCCTGCTGGTGCTATTCAGCAAGGGAAAGTTGCCAGCGCGCAAGACTTTGTTATCGCCATGCTGAAGCCACGATAAGGAGAATTGAAGTCATGACTACGAAACGTAAACCCTATGTCAGAGAAATGAAGGGCGACTGGTGGCAAAAGCTGGGTTTTTACCGCTTTTACATCATGCGTGAAAGTACCTCCGTCCTTCAGGTCTGGTTCAGTATTTTAGTCCTGTATGGGGTATTTGCGCTGAAAAGCGGTCCAGAATCATGGGCTGGTTTTGTTGGGTTCTTAAGCAACCCAATCATTCTTATCATTAACATCATTACACTGGCTGCGACATTGCTGCACACCACGACGTGGTTCAACCTTGCACCAAAAGCCGTCAGTATTATTGTGAAAGATAAGAAAATGTCTGATGAGCCTATCGTTAAAGGCTTCTGGGCTCTCACGATTGTTGTTACGGCGGCAATCTTAGCAATCGCATTGTTATTTTAATCTAAGGAGAATCTGATGAATCTAACGCCTAAACGTTCCGATGAGCCGATTTTCTGGGGATTATTTGGTGCAGGTGGTATGTGGAGCGCCGTGATTGGCCCTGCAATCATCATTCTATTAGGAATTTTAATTCCACTGGGTGTTGCACCAGAAATGCTGAGCTATGAGCGCATCATGGCATTTAGCCAAAGCTTTATCGGCCGTGTTTTCTTATTACTGATGATTATCCTGCCAGTTTGGTGTGGTATGCACCGTATCCACCACACACTGCACGATTTTAAAATCCATGTCCCAGCGACAAAATGGGTTTTCTATGGCGGATCTGCAATCATTAGTGTTATTGCCCTGATTGGTGTATTTACCTTGTAATCACGCAATAATCTAAAAACGAATCAATACCCCATACGTGAAAACGATGGGGTATTTTTTTATGGCTAGAAAATTAAGTTTTAATTATGGAATTTAATGGAAAATAACCCTTAAACTACGCAAAAATAGATATTACCTGTTCTAAAATAGTGTTTATTTTAATTCAGACTAACCTTAGTTGTTATAAAAAATCGGCTTGTTATGATAAGTGAAGGATAATAAAAATTTAATTTATCCAGTTTAAATCAATAGGTTAAATTAATTATATTTACTTAAACAAGTTAGAGACTAACCCTCTCTATTTTTATATCACTCATGGTAAGAGAAAATAAAATGAAATTTAAAGGATTGTTTATTTCGCTGTTTCTTTCTGGAGTCATAATATTACCCGCCCATGCCAATTCATTTTTCACGGGAAATGAAAGTGCTAATGAAATGCCAACTGAAAAAGATTTCTATAATGAATGTGTCAGCACAAACACCTACAGTTATTTGCCCATGGCAGGGGAAGCACAATCTTCAGTAGATAAAAAACGGGCAAAACAACAAGCCGCTGTTGAGAAAAAATGTAAGTGTGTTGCACCGCTTGAGTATAAATTGTTCTATGAGTTAGTGGGTAATGACCCTGAAGCATTCGCAAAAAGAATGCAAGCAGACCAACAATTGGCGATGCAAACGGCACAAAAAGCAGTCGATAGAAAACGCCAAATAGATAAACAATGTGCTAAATAACTTTCCACCGTTTAAGGTATGGCTTTGCGCTTATTTGCCATACTTTAAATTTAAGCTTTAAGCCCTTGAATTAACGCGTCTAAACCAAATAAAAAAGCCTCGGTTCCATCATCATTATCCATGATTTGAAGAGCCGATTTTAATAACGGAGGCATTGCATTCTCATCCGTCGTTTCGCGTTCACTCAGGGCAGCGCTATGCTCCTGCTGTTCAAGCACACTTCCCAATGTAAAGTGCCCTACTGCACTGATCGCATATAAGCCATTTTTTAATGAAAAACCGTTATCCACCATAAACTGCAGCTGCGTTTCCACCGTGGAATATTGCTCCGCGCTAGGCCGAGTCCCTAAGTGTACTTTCGCACCATCACGATAGCTCAATAGCGCTCGACGGAAGCTTAATGCATTATTTCGCAAAAATGCCTGCCATGTTTCACCCGCTTTCGGCAATGGATGGTCATGGTGCTGTTTTAGCATTTCAACAGACAATTCATCCAACAAAGCCCGTTTATTTTTTACATGCCAATACAGTGTTGGCTGTTCTACGCCTAGCTTTTGAGCTAGCTTTCGCGTTGTTACCCCTTCCATACCAACTTCATTTAGTAAGTCTAAAGCGGCTGTAATAATGGTCTCTTTATTTAATCGCGCCATGGTTGTCCCCTTATTTTCTGATTGACACTCTATCACTGATAGGGATACATTCCAACTCTATCAGTGATAGAGAAAATGAAAATGAATAAATTCGCAATTACTGCTCTAACCATTACCGCCCTCGATGCCATGGGAATTGGGTTGATCATGCCTGTACTGCCTGCATTATTGCGGGAATATGTGTCTGCTGAGAATTTAGCCAATCATTACGGCATCCTACTGGCGCTATACGCCATCATGCAGGTTTTTTTCGCTCCTATATTAGGGAAACTGTCAGATAAACTGGGGCGTCGCCCAATATTACTACTCTCTCTCGCAGGTGCCGCTGTTGATTACACCTTGCTTGCCCTCTCAAGCACATTGTGGATGTTATATTTAGGGCGGCTAATTTCAGGAATTACGGGTGCAACAGGCGCAGTCGCAGCCTCCGTAATTGCGGATAATACCCCACCTCATGAGCGTACTAAGTGGTTTGGGCGGCTAGGTGCCGCTTTTGGTGTTGGCCTAATCGCAGGCCCCACAATTGGCGGGTTTGCAGGTGAATATTCCCCCCATTTGCCGTTTATCATTGCCGCCATCTTAAATACAGGGGCTTTTATCGGTACCTTTTTGATATTCAAGGATAAAAAAGCTCAAATAGAACAAGAAGATACCCATAGATCTCAGGTCATATCCTTCTCATTTATACAAGTCATAAAGCCAATTACATTGCTAATATTCGTCTTTTTTATGGCGCAATTAATAGGCCAAATCCCCGCGACAACTTGGGTATTATTTACCGAAAATCGCTTTCAATGGAGCAGCATGGAAGTTGGGTTATCGTTGGCTGGGCTTGGTGTGATGCATGCGTTATTTCAAGCTTTCGTTGCAGGGGCAATAACGAAAAAATTTAGCGAAAAAACAACGATTTTACTGGGCTTTATGGTAGACGGCTACGCATTTTGATTTTATCACTGCTCACCCAAGGCTGGATGATTTACCCAACACTAATCCTGCTTGCCGGGGGCAGCATCGCCCTTCCTGCACTGCAAGGGTTAATGTCTACACAAGTGAACCAAGAAAACCAAGGTAAACTGCAAGGTATTCTTGTCAGTTTAACCAATGCCACAGGTGTTGTTGGCCCACTACTATTCAGCTTTATTTATGGCCAAACATTATCGTTTTGGGATGGCTGGGTGTGGTTAATTGGGGCGTTAATGTATTTATTTTTGATCTTCGCTTATTTGCGTTTTCAGCAAAAATTAACCACTAAAACCAAGCAGGCCATACTTTCAATGGACTAACTTTTAACACATCGCCTTTCAATGCTATGATGCACTATTCCTACTGTTTTTTAGAACAAGACATTAAGAGACAAACCCGATGACACTACCACCTAAAAAGCCAAGAACAAAACCCGCTGAAGAACGGCTTGATGACCTGATGAATGCAGCGGAAAAACTCTTTCTTTCTAAAGGGTTTGTCAACACAACTGTCAGTGAAATTGTGCGCTCTGCGGATGTGGCAAAAGGGACATTTTACCACTACTTCCAGTCAAAAAATGACATAATGGAAGCCTTACGCACTCGCTATATGGATTGGTATTTAGGAAATATTGATGACGCGCTAGCCCTGCAAAAAAGTGCGACGCAAAAACTCCAGTCTTGGTGCGAAAACAGTGTCAAATATTACGTTGAAAAACAACAGGTTCATGACATGCTGTTTCATGATGAATATCACGGGCGCAGTAATGACCATGAAACGCGCGCAGTCCTGCAAATCAAAGCGATTTTAGCCCTTGGCGAAAAAAATCAAGAATGGTCAGCCCTTCCTCCAGACCTTCTTGCCACCATGATTTACCACTCTATGCATGCCGCCGTGGACAACCTCGCCAATAGCCATGAATATACTCAAAAAAATTTAGGCGAAATTTTGTATAAGCGATTTAGCCAACTGATTAAATAAAAAATACAGCGAGTGAATCGCCCAAGCGAGCTCTCGTTGTTTTAATCTCATACACAAACAAAAACCATTCCGAGCACGGCTAGATTTATTATTGAATATCAATGAAATAAATAGCTTCTCATTTATCACATAAATTAATTTACGCACATTAAATGCAAATGATTATTAATTAGATTGACTGATGGTCGGTCGCCGATCTATGCTAGCGCCATAAAATTTCTCTTTTACTTTATTGGCTAAAATTGCATGCATAACTTCACTCATCGAACCTACACGCTTTCCACATTAAGTTTATTGGCCTGCGCCCTAATTTGCTCAAATACTGCAAATGCGAAACCTAAAACAGACGTCTTGGTCGTCACCGCCGCAGAAAACCAAGATCAGGAACCTACTGGCTATGCCAATAAAACTCAATCTACTGCCACAAAAAGCTCAGCCACCTTATTGGAAACACCGCAATTTGTTTCGGTGATTAAACGCGAGCAAATGGATACTCTGCCTTCTGAATCAATCAGCCAAGCCTTACGCTACAGCGCAGGTGTAACCAGCGAAAAATTTGGCGCCTTTGGTGGCGGTATCGATTTTTCAAAAATTCGTGGTTTCGATGCCGATTACTACTTGGATGGGTTACGGGTTATCGGCAACAGTGGAATTTGGGGGCCACAAGTTGATTCATGGACACTCAATAGTATCGAAGCCGTTCATGGGCCGTCATCTGCACTGTATGGGCAAGGAGGGGCTGGGGGGGTTATCAATATGCAATCACGCCGCCCAAGTGCCAATGAATCACATCAAATTCAGTTCCAAAAAGGCAATTTTGATAACAATGCCGTCAAATTTGATACCACTGGCACCATGAATGACGATGAAACATTGCTATATCGAATGAATGGATTAGCGCTGTCAACGGATTCGCAAGTGAATTCCTCGAAGCAATCTCGCTACTTGCTCGCTCCTTCCATCACATGGCAACCTAATGAAAAACTCAATTGGACAGTATTAAGTCAATATCAACATGATCCACACATTGGCCACTATAATACCTTGCCCGCTCAAGCAATTGGCTTGCTACCGAACCCAAATGGAAAGCTGGATTTCACTCAAAACTACAGTGACCCCAAACATGAAAAATCCACACGTACACAGTGGTCAGTGACCTCATTAGTTGACTACCAAGTCAGCTCGTCCGTCACACTGAAACAAAATATGCGCTACTCTGATGTAGATACCCACATTAAACGAGACTTCACACGCGGCTTCTTAGCGGGAGATCGGTTACTCACTGCGGTTTACCAAGATTCACCAAGTAAATCAAAAACCTTTGTTGCTGATAACCAACTGGTTTATAAAGTTAAAACTAGCGATATTCGCCACGAGTTACTCACTGGGTTTGATTTTCAAACTGGAAAACTGGATAAAGACTGGTGGGGCTCGCAAACCGTCAGTTTCGATCCATGGGTGAAACCTCATCACCCTGAATTTAAACCTTACCCCGTTTCCCGCACATCAACAACCCAACGTTTTAATCGCTATGGGGTTTATCTACAAGACCAACTTAGTTGGCAGCAATGGGATTTGATCCTGAGTGGGCGCTATGATTGGTCTTATTTAGATACTGATAATAACCTCTCTCACACAACGCAAAAAAATGACACTTCCGCTTGGAGCCAACGCGTTGGGCTAACCTATGCTTTTGAAAATGGCTTTTCGCCATGGATCAGTTTCTCCGATAGCTTTGACCCCGTTTTAGGGACGGATGCGGATGGAAAATCCTTTATCCCAACTGAATCAAAACAAGCCGAAATGGGGCTTAAATACCAATCGGATAACCTAATGGCAAGCGTAGCCGCATATGAATTAGAACAAAAAAATGTCACCACCCATAACCCGCTAAACCCAGATTACTATAATCAAACGGGGAAAATTCGCTCCCGTGGAGTTCATTTTGAAAGCCGTATGGCGTTAACACCGTCAGTGAATATCATGGTGAACTATGCCTTTACTGACAATAAAATCACCGAAAGCCAAGACCTTTCAGTCTTAAATAAATACCCTGTTCAAGTCCCTAAACACAGCGGCTCCGCATGGGTTGACTACCGTTTTCACTCCCCTTACCTCGAAGGCGCTTTAGTCGGCGTTGGCGTGCGTTATCTAGGCGAAACATGGGGTGACAACACCAATACATTTAAAGTACCAGCAGTCTGGCTTGGCGATATCAGCGCAAGGTACCAAATGGATGCATTAATCCCTGAACTCACTGGTATGGAACTGGGTTTAACTGTCAGTAATGTCACCAATAAATCCTACGTTGCGAGCTGCACCAGTTCCACCTATTGCAGTATTGGCACGAATAGAACGTTACTTGCCACACTTAATTACTACTTTTAATTCAACAGGTAAGCAACTTATGGAAAGTGCTAAAAGGAATTTGATTAAGGCGGGGTTAGCAATGGCGACATTAAGTGTAATACCTTTCCCTGTTGTCGCAGCCGCAATGCCCAAGGTGACAGACATCCTTGGACGCACTATTGCTTACCCAGAAAATGCACAGAGAATTTATTTGGCTGACCCATCACTGGTTTTTCTCTTTGCCGCATTGGGAATGACCAAGTTTGTGGAAAAACTTGTCGCTGTTCCCAGTAACTTTCGTACTGCTGATTTGCGTAGCTACCAACAATACTGTACGGCTTTTCCTAAGATTGAACAATTACCCCACCTCCCCGCGATTGGCGGGGCGCAGGCTAATTTGGAAACGATTTTAGAGCTCAAGCCAAACATTATTTTTACGACAACAGGCACATTTGCAGGTTTACAAGCCAATGGGCTTCTCACACTTTTACTGCGCGCTAATATTCCTGTTATTGCCCTCGATATGAGTGTTGACCCACTCACTAATACGCCGAAAAGCATTGCGATTATGGGGGAAGTCTTTGGTTTACAAGAAAGGGCTAATCGCATCAATCGATTTATTAAAACACAGCTAGATAATGTAAAAACTCGCCTCGCTAATGCAAATCCTATAAGACCAAAAGTACTCCTTGAGCGTGCTGCGGGCTTTACGGAAGAGTGTTGCTTAGCCTACGGAAACGGAAATTTTGGCCAGTTTCTCTCGTTTGCAGGTGGAGAGAATATTGCTAACCAATACATTCATGGAACATATGGCGTTCTAAACCAAGAGACGATTATTCACACCCAAGCTCAAATGGTGATTGTTACAGGTACCGATTGGAGTGGCTATAACCCGAAAGGTAATTGGGTAGGATTAGGCCCTGGAGCGGATTTACTGCTAGCGAAACAAAGGCTTAAAATTTTAATGCAGCGTAATGCCTTTAAAACATTGCATGCAGTCAAACAGCAGCATGTCCATGCTATTTGGCACACTTTTTACGACAGCCCATTTGGCTTTATCGCCGCTCTAAAATTTGCGACTTGGTTGCACCCTAGCATATTCCCTGATCTGGATGTTAATACGGTTTTCAAAGATTTTACTGAACAGTTCTTACCCATCAAGTGGCAAGAAGGCTACTGGGTTTCCCTTTAAAACAGAGGCTTATGATGACCACAATTTATTCCCCTGACCCACTACGAACCCAAGTTGAAAAACAAAGCCATGGGCAACGAACCATTATTTACAGCCCTAAAGGGCAGCCTAACTATGTCTTTATCGTACCCCAGTTTGATTTACAAGAAATTAGCTCCTCTCTAGGCACTGGTATCCATCCTGCTTTTATTATTAATGAGCGCCCTATTGATGCCTTTTTCTACGCCTGTTACAGCGCAAGTTTGCGAGATGGTGAATTAATTAGCCAACCCAATCAGCCACCCGCATGCAATTTAAATTTAGCGCAATTTCAATCATTAGCGCAGCAATCAGGTAAAGGCTGTCATATCAGTACTAACGCCGAGTGGAGCGCCATCTCAGCCTTAGCTAATCAGTATAATAACCTTATTCATGGTAATACGGATTACGGCCGTAATTATTTTAACCATGATGAATTTATTCCACGAATTGACGGGCTAGCGACTGGCGATTTGCAAGGCACACCAACAACCCCAACCAATGCACAATGGGAAAGCTGGTACCATAATCACCAACTTTCAGGGATAAGCGATTTAGTTGGTAACCTTTGGGAGTGGCAAACAGGGGTTCGCCTAGTTGCTGGCGAAATTCAAATCATAAAAAATAGTGATGCCGCTATTCATCTTGATGACGCATTGTTAGATTGGCGAGCTATTGATATGAGCAGTGGTGAGTTAATCCCCCCTAATAGCCCATCAAGTGCAAAATATGATTCACCAATAGCCAAACTTGATGGCAATGCTGGCACCCCAATAATCTCGGCACAAATCCATCATTTTAATGGTGACCCAACGGATTCAGGCTACCCGCAGGGCCTGTTGGACAGTCCTTTTCGATTGGTTGGAACGACCGAAGGTGAACAAATTCCGACTTTATTGAAGATATTGGGTCTCGCACCCTACAAAGTTAAACAATCAGATGATCAAATCTACCTGCGTAACTATGGTGAACGTGCTTTAATGCGCGGTGGTGCATGGTATTCACAACATAGCGCAGGCATTGATGCATTTTGCCTTAGCCATACTCGATTGCATAAAAGTACCACTGTCGGTGCCCGAACAGCATGGGTTTTGTAGTGGTCTTGTTATTCTAAAAAATAATGCTCATCCCCTCATCCAAGTTATAGAACGAGGGGATGAATGGAGAAAAAGCTACGTATGAGCGTGCTTTGGTAGTAAATAGGAAATAAAATACGATAACCCACAAACAGCGATAAATGCCCCAACGTAAGCTAGGTGATATTGGCTAAGGTAACCGACAATTAAAGGCGTGATCCCTCCAAGAGAAGCTGAAGCGCCATTATAACCAATGCCTAAAATTGCCGCCTGCCCATTTGACTTACTGATGAGAACTGCTGATAAATTACACAATATCATTGCTGAATAAACAGACATTAGTAGTTGAGCTATTAGTACGAATAATAAGTTATTCTTTTGCAATATGAGATAAAGCGGTGCAGAACAGAAAACCATTAATATAACGCCAATATTAAAAACCTGCTTAGCTGAACTGTATTTATCCGTTAGCCAACCACATATTAACATGAGGAGTAAAAGTAAACTTGACGATAAAATTGCGTAATAGTTTTTTATTTCTTCAATCTTTAATTGCTCTATTATCAATGATGTTGATAGGCTTTGAGAATAAAATGTAACAGTTCCAGGAATTGTGAATAAAAACACCCAAAACACATTCTTCCAATTAATTGATTGTTTATCTTTAGAAATCACTTGATAATTTGGAAGATTAAACCTAAACCAAAAACTCATTAATATATTTGCGACCCCTATGAATAAGGGAATTCGCCAACCTATTGATTGCATCATATCTTCATTCAGCGTATTTTTTAACACTAAAACAATACCTAAAGAAGCAATAACGCCAAGCAAAGAACTACCGACAATAATAGACGAAACTCTTGCTTGCTCTCTAGTATGTGCATCTTTAAATAAGTAGGTAATTAAAGATGGATACTCCCCTGCAAAACTAAATGACAAAGCGAGTTGTAATATTAATATAGCAACTGGTGTATAGTTACCTAATAGTTCAATAGGTAATATAGCCATCATTAATGTTGCAATACCTGTAATTAAGCTTGTTAATATTAAAGCAGGTTTTTTCCCAACCGTATCTGCATAGCGCCCTATAATATATCCGCCTAAAGGTCGTATTAAAAAACGCAGTGCAAATATACCCCAAACCATTTCTGTTGCTTGCTCATAACCTAACTTTGTTAGTTCAGCGCTCAAATAAGTTGATATTGCAGCAAAAACAGCAATATCATAGTATTCAAGTGCATTACCTGCGACGGCACCAAACCTGAATTTCCATTTCATTTTTTTATCCTTATCATCCCTAAGATTTCATACATCATCTATCTTATTCATTGAAAATTAAGGATAATTGACTAAAGTTTCTAAGCAGGCGAGTGTAATTCCATTTTCTTTTAATGCACTAAATAAGCCACTTGAAGACGCATGAGGGCAAGAAAGTTTCTCTTTAATCCTTTGAATTCGTTTGTGTTCACACACCTCTGAACATCCCTGCGCATAGCTAATTTCTTTTACTTTACAATGGGATAGTAACATTCTTATTGTAATAATTTCTTTTCGAGTAAAGCGAATATTTCCAAAACGCATATACTGGTGAATGTCTAAAATTTCACTTTCTAAGTCATTAATACTGTTTTTACCTTCTATTGGTATATCTAAACTGCTTCTTAATGGTAAATAATTTTCATCACTTTGTTTCCATACTCCGTGAGTATAATCAGAAATAATAGGTCGGCATTTATATATTGCCATTATATCTTTTATCGATAACTTTCTTTTAGAATTAATTGACGTAATTTCATATACACTTCCATATTTAGCACAAAAATCCACTTTTAGTTTACACTTATCTGTTCTTAATAAGGTGTTCATATATTCTTTTGAGTAGTTACTCCAGTACTGTATCCCTGTCGATAGCCGCTCACCAATCACTTTATCCAAATCCGCATCCCAATACATCAAAACCCAATCATAATTACTCGATGTAGTATAGACCTGCCTATTTAAAATATCTACTTTTGAAAAAGACAAGTCAATATCATTCCAATCAAAATAATTAGAAAAAGTATTTTTTAAACCTGAACACGTTTTTTCCAAGAGATCACCCTTAACATCCATAATAATTCCTTTTAATATAATTAAATGTTAATAAAAAAATAATAACCAAGGATATATATCACTATCACAGAATAAAAAATATTCAAAGTATAATTTAATAATAGTATTAAAAAAAAGAAAATAAAAAATACAGTAATATTATTCTTAAAACTACCAAGCATTATTCAACTAATAACACTGGAGATATTATGAAAAAAGATTGGCACCCTGCTGATATCATTGCAGCAATAAAGAAAAAGGGATCTTCTCTTTCCGAAATATCACGTTCTGTTGGCTTAAATTCGTCCACACTGAACAACGCACTTTCAAGGCGCTGGCCAAAAGGAGAAAGAATTATTGCTGAATTTTTAGGTGTCACGCCGGCTGAAATTTGGCCATCTCGCTATCATGACCGAGAGCAAAAGGACTAAGTATTTTATGCCTGACGATGTATCCAAAAAGCAGTAAAGGCGGATGGCTTATTACCTCACCCGCCTGTTTTTTATATTAAGTCATTAACTCGATACTTTGAGGCCAATTAACCCAGTGATAATCAAAACAAGGCTTAATAAGCGGAACATATTGGCGGATTCACCAAGGAAAATAATCCCGACAATTGCTGTACCCACTGCACCAATCCCTGTCCAGATTGCGTAAGCCGTTCCGACAGGTAAATCACGCATTGCATAGGCTAATAAACCCATACTGGCGATAATCGCGACAATCGTAATAATACTGGGTGTTAAGCGTGTAAAGCCGTGAGTATATTTTAACCCTACAGCCCAAACCACTTCGAGTAAACCTGCGAATAAAAGGACGATCCATGCCATGGTCGTTACTCCCATGAATAACTCGGGGTCGTCCCCATAATTAAATGACGTGATTCAGGTCGTCCTGAATACGTGTGATGTGTCTCTCATTATAAACATTCGCCAGCACAGACTCAAGCAACGAAAAATAACAAATAAGCGTAAATTGGCGATCTTCTTTAACCTATTTATTCTGTTTTTCGCCAATAAGCATCATTGTCATCGCACTGCGCGCCTAGCAAAGGTAAAGTAGGAAATCTTATCGGGTCTATTCATCGAGAAAATAGCATGAGTTTCAAAGATATATTACTTGCCCTCTGTGTGGTAATTATTTGGGGCGTTAACTTTGTGATTATCAAACTTGGTGTCACAGCGCTTCCCCCATTACTCCTTGGGGCATTACGATTTGTTTTTGTTGCCTTTCCTGCCATTTTTATTTTCAAGCGGCCTAAAATTCCGTTCAAATTATTATTGTTGTACGGCTTAACCATTAGCTTTGGCCAATTTGCCTTTTTATTTTGCGCCATCCGCGTTGGTATGCCTGCAGGGATCACCTCCGTTATTTTGCAATCTCAAGCCTTTTTCACCTTATTACTTGGGGCCATGATTTTAAAGGAAACACTACAACCAACCCATTTCATTGGCATGTTTATCGCTATCGCAGGGTTGACCGTGTTAGCCAATGGTGCAACTGCGGGCGGATTAGATGATATCCCAATGCTCGGTTTAGCCTTCACATTAATTGCTGGCTTATCATGGGCTTGTGGGAATATTACCAACAGAATTATCATGCAACACGAAGGCACAGAAAAATGCAGTGCTTTGTCACTCGTGAGCTGGAGCGCGCTGATCCCCATTATTCCATTCCTAATTAGTTCATGGATCCTTGAAGGTGAAGATGCCATTGTCGACGGGTTATCTGGCTTTAATTGGTCTGTGCTCGGTGTGATTTTGTATTTGGCGTATTTATCCACTTTTGTCGGCTATGGCTTATGGGGCGTACTGCTTGGACGCTACGAAGCATGGCGTGTTGCACCGTTTTCATTATTGGTACCCGTGTTCGGTTTAAGCAGCAGTGCATTATTCCTCGGTGAGCACATTAATAGCATACAAGTTGCTGGTTTAATTTTGATCATGTTTGGTCTTATTACGACACTTTTTGGCAAAAAAATTATCCAACGCTTAAGACACGCCTAAGATAATGCATTTGATTACCGACGGTTTTTCGCTTTCGGTAATCAATGCACTCTATTCGTTTTCGCTCTATTATTTCCTTTTCTTATTTTAGTTGAAAACACCACAAAAAATTCAAAATCCAGATAACCATCCAATCCAGTTACTATTCGCTAGATCAAAACCAGATAAAATCCAATAAATATTCTTAGATTAGTGATGTTCACTGCAATTCTCGAATTTATCTCAAATTTCAATTAGGTGTCTCGTTTTAGCTACTTTTTCTTTAACTTAACTATGGCTATATCTTCCTCAGTTTTACTTAAATAAATAACAAATATCATTCATTGAACAGATGGGGATGGCTATGGGTAAACAATTTATTTGGATTGCGCTCGCTCTGCTCGGTGCTTTTTCACTCGGTTACATCGCCTTGTATCGTGGCGAGCAGATCAATGCACTGTGGATTGTAGTAGCAGCCGTGTGTATTTACTTGATTGCATACCGCTATTATGGGCTGTTTATTGCGAAAAAAGTTCTGCAAGTTGATGAAACACGCATGACTCCCGCAATTCGCCATAATGATGGATTAGATTACGTTCCAACAGATAAAAAAGTGTTATTTGGTCACCATTTTGCGGCGATTGCAGGTGCAGGTCCTTTAGTTGGCCCTGTGCTTGCTGCGCAAATGGGTTACCTGCCGGGTATGCTGTGGCTGCTTGCTGGGGTGGTATTAGCAGGTGCCGTTCAAGACTTTATGGTGTTGTTTGTTTCTACGCGCCGTGATGGCCGCTCACTTGGCGAGTTAGTCAAAGAAGAAATGGGCAATACCGCGGGTGTGCTGGCACTAATTGCCTGTTTTATGATCATGGTGATCATCTTAGCGGTACTCGCGATGATCGTGGTAAAAGCCTTAACTCACAGCCCTTGGGGAACCTACACGGTCGCCTTTACGATTCCACTGGCGATTTTTATGGGAATTTATACCCGTTATATTCGCCCAGGTCGCATTGGTGAAGTATCTATTATCGGGCTCGTATTCCTTGTTTTCGCCATTATTTCAGGTGGATGGGTTGCTGAAAGTGAAACATGGGCACCGTACTTTGACTACACAGGCGTGCAATTAACGTGGATGTTAGTCGGATACGGCTTTGTTGCCGCTGTTTTACCCGTTTGGTTGCTGCTTGCACCACGTGACTACCTTTCGACATTCTTAAAAATCGGGACCATTATTGGCCTCGCAATTGGTATTTTAATTTTAAACCCAAACCTGCAAATGCCATCACTAACGAAATATATTGATGGTACAGGCCCTGTGTGGGCGGGTGATTTGTTCCCGTTCTTATTTATTACGATTGCCTGTGGGGCAGTTTCTGGCTTCCACGCGCTGATCTCTTCCGGTACAACACCGAAAATGTTAGCTAATGAGAACCAAGCTTGCTTCATCGGTTACGGCGGCATGTTAATGGAGTCATTTGTTGCCATCATGGCGTTAGTCGCAGCGTGTGTGATTGACCCTGGCGTGTATTTTGCCATGAATAGCCCAATGGCGATGTTAGCACCAGCTGGCACCGAAGATGTGGTCGCATCTGCCGCGCAAGTAGTCAGTAGTTGGGGCTTCCAAATCACCCCTGAGCAGCTCAACACCATTGCCAGCGAAGTGGGTGAAACCAGTATTATCTCCCGTGCCGGTGGTGCGCCAACGCTTGCTGTTGGGATGGCCTATATTCTGCATGGGGCGCTTGGCGGGCTGATGAATGTAGCTTTCTGGTATCACTTTGCGATTTTATTCGAAGCCCTGTTTATCTTAACCGCTGTTGATGCAGGAACCCGTGCGGCACGCTTTATGCTGCAAGACTTACTGGGTGTCGTTTCCCCATCGCTAAAACGGACAGATTCCTTACCCGCAAACTTGATTGCAACTGCGCTGTGTGTGCTCGCGTGGGGATATTTCCTTCATCAAGGCGTTGTGGACCCACTGGGCGGTATTAATACCTTGTGGCCACTGTTTGGTATCGCAAACCAAATGTTGGCAGGTATGGCGTTAATGCTGTGTGCTGTGGTACTGTTCAAAATGAAACGCCAAAAATACGCATGGGTTGCCCTCGTCCCAACGGCTTGGTTACTGATTTGTACCATGACCGCTGGCTGGGAAAAGACCTTCAGTGAAGATGCCCGTGTTGGTTTCTTAGCTGTAGCGAATAAATTCCAAGCGATGATTGATAGCGGTAATATTCCAGCACAATATACGGAATCTCAGCTCACACAGTTGATTTTCAATAACCGTTTAGACGCTGGCTTAACGATTTTCTTTATGATTGTTGTGGTTTTACTGGCTCTGTTCTCCATCCGCACCGCGCTTAAAGCGTTAAAATCAAGTGAACCAACCGCGAATGAAGTGCCATATGAGCCAATGCCAGCCAACTACGAAGAAATCGTGGCCAATACGCGCCATCATTGATTTTTGCGGAAAAGCTTGTCACTGTTTAGGACATATACTCTTTCTCCAAAATAATTCACGTTGGAGCAAGGCGGCAAAGAAGATAATCCCTAGGAGCATACTCCAGTATGTGACTAGGGTTAGCGAATGAAGCCAACGCAGCAACAGCGTGAAATATGAAGGAGAAACTAGGAGCATACATAACAGTATGTGACTAGGGTTAACAAGTGAAGCCAACACCGCTACAACACAAAATATGACGAGGATTTATGTTTGGAAACTTAGGAAAAGCAGCGAGATACCTCGGCCAAGCGGCAAAAATGATGGTCGGCGTCCCTGACTATGACAACTACGTCGCCCATATGCAACGGACTCACCCTGATCAAACTCCGATGACCTACGAGGAGTTTTTTAAAGAGCGCCAAGATGCACGTTATGGCGGAAAAGGTGGGTTTAAGTGCTGTTAGACCTAAAAAAGATGCAAAAAAAGCCGTGGCACTCGTCCACGGCTTTTTATTTTTAACGATCCCGTATAGGATACGCCGTTATTTTACGCGTGAAACGTATTCGCCTGAGCGAGTATCAACACGGATAACTTCACCGATCTGAACAAACAGTGGAACCTTAACAACTGCGCCAGTGCTCAGTGTTGCAGGTTTTCCGCCTGTACCTGCGGTATCGCCTTTCAGGCCTGGGTCAGTATCGGTAATTTCTAACTCAACAAAGTTAGGTGGGGTTACCGCGATAGGACGACCGTCCCACAGTGTTAAGATACATTCTGCTTGGTCAACTAACCATTTCGCGTTATCGCCAACGGTTTTTTCATCCGCTGCTAACTGTTCGAAAGTTTCGTTGTTCATGAAATGCCAGAACTCACCGTCGTTGTACAGGTAAGTTAAGTTCATATCCATGACATCTGCGCCTTCAACAGAATCAGTAGATTTAAAGGTTTTTTCCAACAGTTTGTTAGAAATCAGTTTACGGATGCGCACACGTGCGAACGCTTGACCTTTACCCGGTTTTACGAATTCGCTTTCTAAAACGACACAAGGCTCGCCATCTAACATGATTTTAAGACCTGAGCGGAATTCATTGGTACTATAAGTAGCCATGGTGATCCTCTAATTTATAAACTAAAAATGGCATAGCCAAAAAATGGTCGATATTGTAACTCAAAATACCTCATCCAGAGAAGTCTGGATACAACAACTTGCAGAAGCAATCACTAATCCAGATGAATTGCTACAAATACTTAACTTGGAAAATCATCTTGCTTCGCAAGAAGGCCGTGAGGCACGTCAACTATTTCCATTACGTGTCCCTATGCCATTTATCTCACGAATGAAAAAAGGCGATCCACTAGACCCGCTGTTATTGCAGGTATTAACTGCAAAAGCCGAGTTTGATGTACATCCTGGTTTTTCTACCGACCCGCTGGAAGAGCAGGATAATGAGATCCCAAGCTTACTGCATAAATACCACAACCGCGCATTACTGCTCGTTAAAGGTGGCTGTGCAGTGAACTGTCGCTACTGTTTTCGCCGGCATTTTCCTTATGAAGATAACAAAGGAAATAAAAATAACTGGTTGATGGCTGTGGATTATATAAAAAACCACACCGAACTCAATGAAATCATCTTCTCTGGTGGTGATCCGTTAATGGCAAAAGACCATGAACTCGATTGGTTGATTAGCCGATTGGAGGATATTCCCCATATCAGCCGGTTGAGAATTCATACGCGTTTGCCTGTTGTTATCCCTGAGCGGATCACAGATGCATTATGCGAAAGACTGGCACGCTCGCGCTTACAAGTGGTTATGGTCACGCATATCAACCACGCTAATGAGATTGACGAGGCATTCACCAAGTCAATGCAAAAGCTCAAAAAAGCGGGTGTGACGTTATTAAATCAAAGCGTTTTACTGCGCCAAGTCAATGATAACGTAACGGCGTTGATGAATTTGAGCAATGCCTTATTCGACGCAGGAATTCTGCCCTACTACTTGCATGTATTGGATAAAGTACAAGGTGCTGCTCACTTTTTAGTGAGCGATATTGAAGCACGCCAATTAATACAACAATTGTTGAGTAAGGTATCAGGATATCTCGTGCCTAAACTTGCACGGGAAATTGGTGGAGAACCTAGCAAAACACTGCTCGATCTCAATTTAAGGCAGAGCTAATCAGCAAAACGCCCAAATAATGGTTATTTGGGCGTCGCTAATTCATGTTAGGGGCACTTATAGACTTGGCCAACCATTTTGCTGTCTAGCGGGATAAAGCTAGATAACACGGTTTCACTTGGGCTCGTCGCGCCAAAAATTACGTTTCCACCCATTTCAGCCGCTCTATTACGCAAATCATTCGCTGCGCTGCGCATTGAGCTTGATTCATTATTCACACCACTCAACCAGTTGCTTTGTGTTCCTGCAACTTGACCGAGAAGTTGGCAATCACTTCCAGGTTGATTCTCAACAAAACGAACTTGTGAGCCTGCCGCAGTCAAGTTAGTTGACGTTGAACAACCCGCTAAAAGCAGTAATGCAGCAGCACCAAGCAAGACTTTAATTCGCATGTTTTCCCTCATTTTTCATTGTGTTTTGCAGCTGGTTTGAAAAATTATTAGCCGAATACGGTATTGATAGCAATCTATCATAAATCGCTAGAAGGTGATCCGCATACTGCGTCACAATTGCCGCACATCACCAGCCGAATAGAGTCTACCACAAATTAATCAAAAACCTGCCCTATTCTTTGCCAATCAAACCACTTACCTTACGTTAAATATAACCCGCGAAGCAACGTTGACGCAAAAATAAATCGTATATCGCTCAAATAAATATTCATTATTTCCAATAAAAAACCGGCACGACGAGATAAACTCACCGTACCGGTCTTATTCAGGCTATATCACGAATTATCGTGATTGGCGCGTGATGTTTGCCAAATGGCTTACATCATGCCGCCCATTCCACCCATGCCGCCCATTCCAGCGCCACCTAAGTCAGGTGCATCTGATTTTGGCAGGTCAGTGATCATCGCTTCAGTGGTGATCATCAGGCCAGCGATAGACGCTGCAAATTGCAGAGCAGAACGCGTTACTTTAGTTGGGTCCAAGATACCCATGTCGATCATGTCGCCATACGTATCAGTTGCTGCGTTGTAACCTTCGTTACCTTTGCCTGCTTTAACTTGATTAACAACCACAGACGCTTCTTCACCTGCGTTGGTCACAATTTGGCGCATTGGAGATTCCATCGCGCGCAGAGCAACACGAATACCGACAGTTTGGTCTTCATTGTCGCCTTTCAAACCTTCCAGTTTAGCAGCAACACGAACCAGCGCAGTACCACCACCAGCAACAACGCCTTCTTCAACCGCTGCGCGAGTTGCGTGCAGAGCATCGTCAACACGAGCGCGTTTCTCTTTCATTTCAACTTCAGTTGCTGCACCGACTTTAATGACCGCAACACCGCCAGCTAATTTCGCTACGCGCTCTTGCAGTTTTTCACGGTCGTAATCTGAAGAAGATTCTTCGATTTGTTGACGGATTTGAGCAACACGGCCTGCGATCGCGTCTTCTTCACCGATACCATCAATGATAGTAGTGGTGTCTTTGTTGATCACGATACGTTTAGCTTGACCTAAGTCTTCTAACGTTGCTTTTTCTAACTCCATACCGATCTCTTCAGAGATAACAGTACCGTTAGTCAGTGTTGCGATATCTTGCAACATTGCTTTACGGCGGTCACCGAAGCCCGGTGCTTTAACCGCTGCCACTTTGACGATACCACGCATGGTATTAACCACTAATGTTGCCAGCGCTTCGCCTTCAACATCTTCAGCAATAATCAGCAGTGGTTTGCTTGCTTTCGCAACGCCTTCTAATACTGGCAATAATTCACGGATGTTAGAAACTTTTTTATCAACTAACAGGATGAATGGGTTTTCTAACTCAACTGCGCCAGTTTCTGGTTTGTTGATGAAGTAAGGGGACAGATAACCGCGGTCAAACTGCATACCTTCAACCACATCCAGCTCATCTTCCAGACCTGTACCTTCTTCAACAGTGATAACGCCTTCTTTGCCGACTTTATCCATTGCTTCTGCGATTAAACGACCAACGGTTTCGTCAGAGTTTGCAGAAATAGTACCTACCTGTGCAATCGCTTTGGTGTCTGAACATGGAACAGACAGTGCTTTCAGTTCTTCAACTGCAGCAACAACCGCTTTATCAATACCACGTTTCAGGTCCATTGGGTTCATACCCGCTGCAACCGCTTTTAAGCCTTCAGTGATGATAGCTTGTGCTAAAACTGTCGCAGTTGTTGTACCGTCACCCGCAGCATCGTTTGCTTTAGAGGCAACTTCTTTGACCATCTGCGCACCCATGTTTTCGAATCTATCTTCTAATTCGATTTCACGTGCAACAGAAACACCGTCTTTAGTGATAACAGGTGAGCCAAATGATTTGTCTAAAACAACATTACGGCCTTTAGGGCCTAAGGTTACTTTAACTGCGTCTGCCAGAACATTCACACCACGAAGCATTTTCGTACGTGCATCACTACCAAATTTAACGTCTTTAGCTGCCATTATCTCTTTCCTTCAAATTCTTTTCGTTCGTTGAGAAGTTTTAAGTGAAAATTACGCTTCAACAATTGCCAGGATGTCGCTTTCGGACATAATCAGGACTTCTTCATTGTCGATTTTTTCAGCTTTCACGCCATAACCGTCGTTAAAAATAACGATGTCGCCAACTTTCACATCCAGCGCTTTAATTTCGCCATTTTCGAGGATGCGGCCTTGGCCTACTGCCAGAACTTCACCACGCGTTGATTTGCCTGCCGCAGTACCGGTCAGAACAATGCCACCCGCAGATTTAGATTCTACTTCTTTACGTTTAACGATAACACGGTCATGCAATGGACGAATTTTCATTAATAGTTCTCCTATAAATAAAGTCCACACTAGGTAAAAGGACGATACCAGCATGTCTTAAATAAACTAGTACCATGTTTGAGCAGATTGGGGCTAGACCTTAGGACTTCAAGGGGGGGAGATAAAAAATTTTTCTTTTTATCTCCCTACAAATATGAAGGACTTACGATTTCGGACGGTCGTCCTTATCTAATGAGTCTGATTTATCAGTGTTATCAATAGTAAAAGACGGATCGTCTTGTTTACGTTGGAATTCCCCATCAAACGTATTACCGTTTTGGTATCCACCATTTCTTGGCTGATTAAAACCCGCACCAGGTTGGTAAAAACGAATATGCGGGATTAATCGCATTACAATAAGTTTTTGTACTGGTGGAAGTAATAACAATAAACCAATAAAGTCAGTGAAAAAACCTGGCACGATGAGCAAAAAGCCAGCTAAAACGAGCGCAACACTTTTGATCATTTCCGCTGCAGGGCTCTCGCCAGATGCTAATTTCTGTTGGATTTGCAGGACATTTTTCATGCCTTGGTTTTTCACCAAAGACACCCCTAAACAGGATGTTAAGACCACCAGAATCAGCGTCATCAAAACACCGACTTCAGAAGCCACTCTCACAAAAATGACGGACTCAATGTAAATGAGAATACATATCAGAATTAGTGGTAACCAGCGCACAAGTTCTCCTTTATTTCAATAAGCTATCTACAATTTTGCGCCCCTCGGAAAACCTTTGTGAACTGCATCTAAGAGACAACTATCAATATTCGCTTTTTTCTTTAGTATAGCCATAATAATTGGGGCAAAGATAACGCTTTTCAACTCACAATTTTTTTTGATTAACCAGACTTATCTGTGACGAACATCACACAACGTAAAATCTGTTGCATAAATCAAACTATATAGTGATCTAGGTTCAAGGCATTGTTTCTTTAAAAGCATATCATCTACCCATAAATCAGTAGATCATAATGCTGACAACGTAGTAGAAGGTGTTAATCGCTTGTAAAGTTTTATTTTGCAATATTAATCACCTGTGAAGTTTTGTTTTTACGATATATGGATTTTTAAAAAGCGCATAAACGGACAGTAACTGTAATCTAATTAAGAAGGTTCTCATGTCAAACAATACTCGTATCGAAGAAGACCTGTTAGGTAAAAAAGAAGTTCCAGCCGATGCCTATTATGGTGTTCATACTCTGCGTGCGATTGAAAACTTTTATATCAGCGACCGCACTATTAACGATGTCCCAGAATTTATTCGTGGCATGGTTATGGTTAAAAAAGCGGCGGCTTTAGCCAACAAAGAACAACACACTATTCCGCGTAACATCGCGGAAACTATCATCAAAGCATGTGATGTTGTTTTAAATGAAGGCAAATGCATGGACCAGTTCCCTGTTGATGTATTCCAAGGTGGTGCGGGCACATCACTGAATATGAATACTAACGAAGTCCTTGCTAACATCGGTCTTGAGCTGATGGGTCATAAAAAAGGTGAGTATGAATTCTTAAACCCAAATGACCACCTGAACAAAAGCCAATCCACTAACGATGCTTACCCTACAGGGTTCCGTATCGCAGTGTATAATTCTGTGCTGAAGTTAATTGAATCTGTTGAATACCTGAAAAAAGGCTTTGAAGCTAAAGCTGAAGAATACAAAGACATTCTGAAAATGGGCCGTACCCAGTTACAGGATGCCGTTCCAATGACCGTCGGCCAAGAATTCCATGCTTTCGCTACCCTTCTGAAAGAAGAAGAGAAAAACCTAAAACGCAGCATCGAATTACTGCTCGAAGTTAACTTAGGCGCAACTGCTATCGGTACTGGCCTGAATACCGCTCCGGGCTATTCAGAGCTAGCAGTGAAGAAATTAGCAGAAGTCACTGGTTTACCATGCGTTCCTGCGGAAGACTTAATTGAAGCAACTTCTGACTGTGGTGCTTACATCACTGTTCACGCGGGCTTGAAACGTCTGGCAATGAAACTGTCTAAAATCTGTAACGACTTACGTCTGTTGTCTTCTGGTCCTCGTGCAGGTCTGAAAGAAATCAATTTACCTGAGTTACAAGCAGGTTCTTCTATCATGCCAGCAAAAGTTAACCCAGTTATTCCTGAAGTGGTTAACCAAGCGTGTTTCAAAGTTATCGGTAACGATATCTGTGTAACAATGGCAGCTGAAGCAGGCCAATTACAGTTAAACGTAATGGAACCTGCAATCGGCCAAGCGATGTTCGAGTCTATCTCTCTGATGAGCAACGCATGTCGCAACTTGCAAGAAAAATGCATTAGTGGCATTACCGTAAATAAAGAAATTTGCGAAGCATTTGTCTTTAAATCAATCGGTATTGTCACTTACTTGAACCCATTCATTGGCCACCATAATGGTGACATCGTGGGTAAAATCTGTGCTGAAACTGGTAAGAGCGTCCGCGAAGTGGTTCTTGAACGCGGTTTACTGACTGAAGCAGAGCTGGACGATATTTTCTCTGTTGAGAACTTAAAACACCCAGCTTATAAAGCAAAACGTTTTGATGACTAAAAAATTTATGTTTATCATAAATAATACTTAAAAATAAAGGCACGCCTCTCATCGGAAAGCGTGCCTTTTTTGATTCATGCACACACAAATAATTAACATAACAGTTTCATAATTTTAATTTTCATTTTGTCGAGGAGTAAACACTATGTTAGCCGTAGAATTTATTATTGTTCTGCTGGCCATCTTTTTGGGGGCCCGTCTTGGTGGGATAGGTATCGGCTTTGCCGGTGGCCTTGGTGTACTGGTACTCGCTGCAATTGGCGTGAAACCAGGGACCATTCCATTTGACGTTATCTCCATCATCATGGCTGTTATCGCCGCTATCTCTGCAATGCAAATTGCTGGCGGTTTAGATTATTTAGTTGCTCAAACAGAAAAATTACTGCGCCGCAATCCTAAATACATCACCATCCTTGCGCCAATCGTTACTTACTTTTTAACGCTTTTTGCTGGTACAGGTAATATCTCTTTAGCAACACTACCTGTTATCGCAGAAGTGGCAAAAGAGCAAGGCGTTAAACCTTGCCGTCCATTATCAACAGCTGTCGTTGCAGCTCAGATTGGTATTACTGCATCACCAATTTCCGCTGCGGTTGTCTATATGGCATCGGTCATGGAAAACCCTGCAATGATGGGCGCTGGTAATACTGTTAGCTACATCACTCTGCTAGGGATTTTACTACCATCAACCTTCCTTGCGATTATGTTGATGTCATTTATTATCTCTTGGACGTTCAACTCTAAACTTTCTGATGACCCTATCTATCAAAAACGTTTAGCAGAAGGCTTAATTGAACTGCGTGGTAGCCAAGTCAAAGAAATCAAACCTGGTGCTAAATCTTCTGTTCTGCTGTTCTTACTCGGTGTTATTGGCGTTGTTTGTTATGCCATCATCAATAGCCCAAGCTTAGGGATTGTCGAAACACCATTGATGAACACCACCAATGCGATTTTAATCATCATGCTGACAGTCGCAACGTTGATTACTATCCTTTGCCGTGTCAATACCGATGCTATCTTGAACTCCAGTACCTTTAAAGCAGGTATGAGTGCGTGTATCTGTATCTTAGGTGTTGCTTGGTTAGGTGATACTTTCGTACAGCACAACCTCGAGTGGATCAAAGCCACTGCAGGTGACTTAATCCATGAACATTCTTGGATGTTAGCGGTTATCTTCTTCTTCTGTTCTGCGCTTCTGTATTCACAAGCCGCAACAGCAAAAGCATTGATGCCAATGGCTCTAGCTTTAGGTGTTAGCCCACTGACTGCAATTGCGTCGTTCTCTGCGGTTTCTGGCCTGTTTATTCTGCCAACATACCCAACACTGGTTGCTGCGGTACAAATGGATGACACTGGGACAACGCGCATTGGTCGCTTCGTCTTCAACCACCCATTCTTTATCCCAGGTACCATTGCTGTCGCATTCGCCGTTACTTTCGGCTTCCTATTCGGTGGAATGATGCTCTAGCCCTATTCATTAAATTGAGTAGACTAAAACCCGTGAAATCATTCACGGGTTTTTTATTGTCACGAGAGTGGCAATAATCAATATAAAACCTACAAAGAACATTCTTCAATATTATTTCAGTTTCATATTACGAATTTAAATTTCAATTTAATAAACGATGTAAATATATAAATAACAGCCATCATGCATATATTAAAAATACCAAATTCAGATATAAAACACGAATAAAAAAGACCAAATCTTTCCAATGAAACATTTATATTAACAACCTCAATATAAGTGTAACAAACAATGAATGCATTGCTCGAAATTTAGGTTTACCCCTTAAAATCAACCCAAAAATAACAAGAACTTTAAAACCATAATCAATCAAAACATCGAAATATAATTCTGACCATATGATAAAAAATAATTGTTTTTGAATTATAACTTCAAAAAATGAATCGATTGCACTCTTTTTTTGTGTATTGCGAATAGGCATCATCTATTAATATCATCAAATTAATCCGCCATAAATATTGGTAATAATAAACTCATCCTTGTTTAATAGGTACTAGGAAACCGTTCAGGTTCTCTTTTAAACTCGTTAAGCGAGCACTATATATAAAATAATCCTATTAATGAAAATAATTTATCTAGTCAACATTAATTTATTTGGAGGAGGAATGTTAAGTACTCAACGAAATGATAATACCAATGTTTCTATTTATATTGGAACTTATTTAAAACGCCGTAGAAAAGCAGTTGGTTTAACAGGTGCGCAATTAGCATCACGGTTAAGTATTAGCCAGCAGCAAGTTTCTCGTTACGAAAGAGGTAAAAATGCCATCACCATGCAAGGTCTGTTGGATATTTTACAAGCTCTTGAGCTAAGAAAGCATGATGTCGATGATTTTATGAAGAAAATTTTTCAGTTTTACTATATCGATGTTGCGCTAGAGGTGAATTTGATTAACTAAGACTCCAATCTAAATTTGAAATAACTCATTGATTTAGATTCAGGGGGGATAATTCCCCCTCCTGTTTTTCATGTTTAATATCATTATATTTCACAAAAAATGATAATTCCTCAAGCTACATACCTTTCCTATCAACGAGTTGTTCTCAAAGTAAACCGCTATAATTCAGCATTGATCATTGCTATGATGAAAAAAAACAGACCTCATGGTGATGGAGTTCACAATGCCTATCCAACGCGAAACGATTTTAAGCCATGCATTAAACCAATTGGAAATTCAGGGTTTATCCGCATCAACAGAAAATTTACTCAGTGAAATTGAATCTGATTTTTCGACTATTCGCCAATTTTGGCCTGATGATGAAGCGCTTGTTTATGATTGCCTACGTTTTCATGGGCAGCAAATTGAAATTTGGCAGCGCCAAACCCTCCTAGATGAAGCCCTAGGCCCACATCAGAAGCTAATGGCTCGTTACCAACAACTTTCAGAGAAAGTCAGTGAGGGGCGATTCCCAGGCTGTTTATTTATCTCTGCTTGTAATTATTACCCAGATTCCGATCACCCCATTCATCAACTCAGCCGTCTGCAAAAAGAAAATTCATTCAACTTCACCAAAGAGTTATTAGATGAGCTCGATATTGAAGACTCTGAGCTTGTCGCCAATCAAATGGAGCTAGTACTTGAAGGGTGTTTAAACAGATTGTTAGTTCAACGTGACATTCAAGATGTTGAAATAGCGCAACACCTTTCTGAAGATATTTTGACGATTGCGTTATGCCGGAAAAAAGGTGCTCTAAGCTAAAAAAGCATCATTCGCGCGTTAAACCACCACCTTTTGCTGAAAAAGAAAACATTCAGCAAAAAAATGCGTTTTTTTATGAAAAACTCATTGACGCAAACAGCTGAATACGGTTTAATGCGCCCCGTTGCCCGGATAGCTCAGTCGGTAGAGCAGGGGATTGAAAATCCCCGTGTCCTTGGTTCGATTCCGAGTCCGGGCACCACTATTTAAAGAACCCGCCCAAAAGGCGGGTTTTTGCTTTTCAGGTTAATGAAAATTAACACCCTCTCCCAAAACGCCAGCTCAACTGATTTCCATTCTACTCAGCCCTCTGCAATATCACTGTGCGACTATAATTTTAAGCATGTGATAATTCGGCAGGATTTTTTACCCGCGTTATCCCTCAGGAAGCTAGCTATGGCTTTAACTGGCGCTAAAATTTGGGTCGCGAAACCCTAGGAATTAACTGATAGCGCACTCTAAGTACTGGCAATTACGCTATCGTTATTTAGATAAGAGAAAACCTTAGCGTTAGGGTTATCCCCTAACGTTTCTTTATCAGAAGCACTGCTGAAGCAAGAAAGCTGATTGCTGATGGCATTGACCCCTGTGAACAAAAACGCGTGGCTAAATTTTGAAACGATTGCAAAACAATAGCGAGCCAGTAATGAAAACGGCGACACGATTACCTTCTATTTTTCATAAAAATAAACCGAGGGTTCGCCATTTAGCCCATATTCAATCAGAACTTCGCTGAAACGATGTTCAGCGAAAGAACGATTAACGCATAATAATTGAGAGCTCTACACTACCGCTGACTTTACCTGTTGTACCTTCTCCATAGGAGTAAAGCTCATAAACAATCTCATTATTGAAACTGGTTGTTGGTTGGTTTGATGATATTGTTGATAAATCTATTGGCGTTTGGTCAAGGGGGATGGCGATATTGTTTGAGCCTTTTTTGGCAAACAACCTAACAAAAGCCCCTGGCTTATTTTTGGAATCTAATAAGTTAACATCGAATAAATTACCTGCATAATACTGAGGTTTTACGTTCGCTGAAATCGCAATAGTCGCGTTTGAAGGGTTCTTATTTTGATTGCAAGTTACATTCATATTATTCGTCACACTGGCAAGCAATTCCTCATAATAATCCCCTGAACTTTGTGCGCCAAAGTTGACGTAAGTCGGTGTGTTTAGTGTACATGTTAGGCCAGATACAATGATCTCAATGGGCTCGTCCTTGGATACTAATCGTTCACCTACGGAACCTGTTCCAGGATTTTGAATAGAGATACCGATATCATTCAGTAAGTAATATGTCCCACTTTTTTGTTTACCTGTACCATAAACTAACAGCCTTCCAGTCGCTTTTACTTTGTGACGAATGGAGCCTGTTTGCGGGGTTGTTTGGTAAGGAGACCAAAGGCAATCACCAATTCCGAGACGCTGGTTTGTTTCCGAGCCCCAGCCATTAAAATGCCCAGTAACGGTATCAATGTAAAAGTTATTCGCGGGAACTACTCGGTCATCAACAAACGTGAATTCTGGGACCAGCATGATTTCACGGTCACCGACGGGGATGCCTCTCACCCCGTCAATACTCATTAGAACACCATAACCTTCTGAGCATAAATTAATGGCATTGTTATAGAGGTTATATAATTGAACATAATAGAAATTACCTAAAGGGTCTCCTGCGGGCCCATTGGTGACATGAGTGACGCTGGCCGTATAACTACCAAGGACACCAATCAAACCCCGGCCATTAAATACTTGGATTGTGCTTGAAAGACTGGGCGCTGCTGTCACTAATAGTATACTTAGCAAAAGATAGTGTTTTAATAATTTTATAATATTCATGACGGTCATATTATTTATCTCTTTTATTGGCATGACAGGTTTAAATTACGCAGAGATGAATAGGCATTTTCTGCAGAAGTGCTAATATCAAATGGGGCATGACAAGTTTGATTGTCATCTTTACCCCACTTAATGACCAATATTCCTTTTTCTGGTAACCCACTCAAATAAACGCGGCCATTGTCACCCACAATACCGGATATTGTATTGTGATTAGGCGTGTCACTATCTTGTTTTAATGAAGCAATCGCACCCATCGGGATAGAATTTTTGCTCGTTAATGTAAACATAACTTGATAGCCTTTTACGGTGTTAAAGTTAGCTCTGACCACCGCCCCTTTTGTTGGATACAAGTTAATTGATGTTTCTTTACTTTCTACATTCTCTGGCAAGGTGTTCACATCGAGACTGGCTATGTTTTGGGTATAGTCAGAAAGGTGAGGTACGATGGCATACCCGCGTGAGTCTACCGTTGTACTGCCGTTATTAATCGTGGTGCCTGCTGCTTGCGGTGCATAAATAATTGCAGCAGAATTCCCTAAATATTGACTCAATGCGATACCGCCTTGATGAACCACAAGGCCACCAGAACCGTTCACATACATCAATTGATTTTCTTTAGAATAGCTGTAGCCACCACCGATATAACCTTTATTGCCTTGGTAACCTAAGTTAATTGAGCTATTCAATTTCTGATCGCGATTATCGCTGTTTTCATTAAGCTGATAAGTCAGTTTATTATCTAAGAATTGACCATTGATCCCAGTTTGCTGATAAGTTCTACCTGAATTGTCATGGCTCAATTGGAAGTTACTGTAAATATTTTGGACGTCTTTATTTTCACTAAAAAGACTAAATGGGATGCTAATATTAAAGCTAACTTGTTTGTTTTCAGGCCAGTCGCCTTTTCCTTCGCTTCGGCTAATACTGTAGTCTAAGCCATAGTTTATACCGCGATAGAAACCATTATAGCCAATACCTAAGGTCGTAATCGTTTCTTTACGTCCCCAGTAATCACTGCGCATTCCGCGAAAATAAACGGATCCCCATTCACCCAGAGACTGGTTGATGTAAGACTGCAAACTACTGCGTTGTCGACCTGCTAGCCATGGTGCCGCATTATCTTTTAAGGTGTAACCCGCTTGGTTGAAATCCGCGAAACTATAATAATCTTTTGTCGAATAACGCAATGCTGTCAGGTCAACGGATGTACCACTCTCTGATAAGTTTTTAGAGTAACGAACACGGAAGGATTGGCCTTGCTTATTTTCATCATTGATTTTCGTGGAAGCATGGGTAATATCCATCGACATCGCCCCGAAAGTTCCAAGAGAGAAGCCGGTTCCGATAATTCCTGTCCAGTATTGGTCGGCACCGAGCATTCCCGTATAAATCGTGACAGCTTTAGGTAGACCGTAAATTAAGGTCCCCATAATAAAGTTACGCTCTTTGGAACCTTGTGTTATTCCGCCATTATATTTCCCTGCAGAAATTTCATACTTCGCACCACCCGCTCTTTGCATTACCGGTAGGGATGAGAATGACTGGGTAAATACACGAGTACTCCCGTCTTCTTCTTGTATGGAAACCTCTAAGTCACCCGCGGTACCTGTTGGATAAATATCATTAATAATAAATGGACCAGGAGCCACATACGTTTGGTAAATGGTATTTCCATTTTGCGTGATGGTAATACGGGAGTTCGAATTTGCTATCCCGCGTATTTGTGGCGCGAATCCGCGATTGCCTTTGGCTTCCATTTGCTCGTTCGATAGCAAGCGAACCCCTTTGAGTGGCACGCTATCAAGTACATCATTTTGAGTGCTGGTTTCACCCATCACGATTTCAGAATTTAACGCGTGGATATCACGAGAAACCGTTGTATTAGAAAATTGATTTTGGTTGTAGGTGGTTTTATTACCCGCATACTTAGCTTCATTATCCATATAAAGATAATTTGAGCGCAGGCGCCATGCACCTAAATTTATGCCACCATTTAAATTCACATAAATAGATTGATTCTTGGTTTTTCCAGACGATGAACTGCCATTGTATTGTTGTTTACTGCCATTTATTTGGTAATTCATTAAAAACGCAGGGATCCCTTGGTCCAATAACTCCGCAGGAACAGCACCTCTCTCACTTTGGCGCATCGCAATTTGAGGGATATTTAAATTCAAACTTAATTTAGCAACATTAAATTGTACCTGAGAATCAGGTATTATCGTTTCTAACGAATTGATTGGCTCGTTATGGGGTAATGCTTTTAATTTAGGAATAGACTGTATATTTACACCTAAACTTTCCAATAATTCAGGTGTAATTTCGGGTGTAACTTCACCTTTATCATTAGCTGCAAAAAATATTTCATGTTGGCCTTTATCTTCTTTATTAATTTGTAACGATACAACATAGCGCCCAGGTTGAACAATATCGGGTTGAGTAAATGCAGAAAGGTCGATGTCATTAACATCGGTACCTTCTGGTAAATTAAGTAGAGTCGGATCAAAATAAGGCGCAGAGTGAGCCATTCCACTAAATAAGTAGCAAGCTAACGCGAATGCAATAGGTTTTAATAAAAATGATTGATGTTTCATTGTTCTATTTATCCTGATTATACACTTCAAGCTTTGTTGCTAATCCATACTCATTTAATACTCGCCATGTAATCTCTCCGGATACAGAAGCGGGTAATTCAATTTGTAGTTCTCCAAAAGGTTGGAGACTATGATTAAGTCGCTCAATCGGAATGGAATAAGAGCCAACCTGTAATGAAGCGAAAGTCATTGATAAAGGTGTCGGGTTTTTAATAATTAATTTTTTATCATTTTGTGTGAATTTTAATGATGATACTTGGTTACCAATATTTATATTTTCAATTGCTTTTGGCCGATATAACATTTTTAAATAGATTGTCGGTGTTAAAATAAGGCCTGCACTTGATTGAAATTTAATATTTGATGTATCTGGTATCACCCTTAGCGCGATATAAAAAATAGTTTCTCTGTCATTTGCTAGATTGCCATCACTGACTCTTTGGATCCGCCAATTAAATCGTTCATTGGTGTTTAAGCGATGTAATGGTGGAGTAATCAAAAAAGGGCTTTCTCCATTTTGACCATCAAGCGCAGGTAAGCCCGTCAGTGGATTAGAAGGAATAATCTGTGCTTGAATTAAAGCCGAATCTGCAGTTGCATTTTCTAACCCAGCCATAACGCCTTTTTTATTGGATTCTAAATAGATAATACGCTCAGGCGAAAAATTAAATCCTGTATCCATATTTGATGCTTGAGCTGCACTAACACTGATAATAAAGAAGAAAGCCCATAAATTTTTTACTACTGACATGCCCCCCCCTTATTTTCTATGATAGAGCCTGAATTAACTTGGGTATCCCCACCGTAGTCATTAATCGCTTGCCAATCAATTTTTGTATTTGGCTCTAAACGGCTTGGTACAGAAACTTTTTGTTGGCTATAGGGTGATACCATCAAACCAATAGCGTCGTTAATGACCATATTTTTAATAGACAAGTTGCTTAATGTAATAAAATAAGGTGAATCATTTATAATACAAAGACCATTTGAACTCGTGGGAAATTTTAATTTTTCAATTGCTATTTCTGATGAGTAACTTAATTTAGTCGGTCTATAAAATAATTTAATAACTAAACGGGTACCTATAGATAATTGTGCCGCATCACTATTTATTAATTCTTGTGATACTCCAGGGATCGCTAGTGTACTAAAGTAGAAAATAGACTCTCGATCTTTGGGTAAATTATCTAATGAATTTTGAGGTAAACCCCTGTGCTTTCTATTTCCGCTGTTATTTCTAAAAAATTACCCGCGAAAGCATGTTGAGCTAAAGTGAAAATTAAACCGAAGAAAATGACTTTATTTTTATGGTTTAGAGTATTTTTCCGATTTTTTTCAGAGCGATTGATTTTTTAAATCATAAAGATGCTCAATTGAGTTGTTCATGTTTACACCATATAAGCGTTACCATTATTTACATATGGAAAAACATCCCCCATGAAAAGAGTCACCATAATTAGATGTGATGACTGTTATTTCTATTTTTTTGCGATGTGCGAGAAAAAAACGTGTTGGAAGATAAGAGTATGAGGAACTGTTTTCAATTTTTTTGGACTGTTTTTGGGTTAAAAAATAAAATACGCCATTATTCAAATAAAATATTATTGCTTTTCAGGGGTAAATTTTTTAAAAAAGAGAGAAAATCGAGGTGAACAATTTCTATTCGCCTAAAAAGCAAAAAAACACTGAAGATAGGGGCATAAATGCGTGGTACTGGGCTCTGAATGAAACTCACAATTTAATACATTGATATACATTATCGTAATTGTAAGATAAAAGAGCCTTGGCTTGGGATCCAAAAGTAAACGGCACTAAAAAATAGTGATAGAGAAACTGGAACTCGAGGGGATACATTAAAGTCTTGTTCAATGAAGAGCCAATGAGATGGCGTTTGCCATTGAATTCGTCCAGCATTTCACTGATGTTGGCATAGCTTGGCTATATTGAGCCATACCAACGCAAACACCAAAAGATGATAATGGGCTACCATTTAACCTCTTTTGGTGGCATGACTTTTCCTAAAGAAGCAAACGATAGCCTTAGTGTTGCTCGCAGACATTATTTTTGCAATAAGCTCAAACTAGCCGTGTTTGACAGCACACTTAACCTCTTTGAGATACCTTGTAGCGCTTTTATTCGTAGTTGTTTTTTGTGATTTTCATTGGTTTTTAACCAATGGTTGCAACTGACAATTCTGAGCGCTATCACATTGATATTTATTAAATTTCAACCCACCAAAATCATCAATATAACCCACTTCAAAACTATTCCATGACGGATTTTTTAATGTCACTGTAGTATCACTAAATGGCGCAATAATTGTCTCTGGGAAACTATTATCTTTGCTTCTATCTACATTAATATTCGTCACGATGATATTAAATGGTGTCGGGTTAGTTAGCTTAATGCTCCCGCCCTGCTTAGACACTTTCATATCACGTTGAAAATTCTTATCAGCTGAGACTTTGTAATCGATACCTTTTGGACGATAAAACAGCTTTAAGCGCGATTGGATAGTAAATTGAACCGCATTCGCTTCTTTACCTTGAGGTGGAATACCTAATATGTTGAAATAAAGCAGGCTTTCCCTATCAGTTGGTAATGTATTTTGCCCATCCATATACGAAATTTTGATTTGTTTTTTCTGTTTAGGGCCAATTTTTTGTAAAAAAGGTAATGCAACTAACGAATTAGTCAGTTTTTCACCTTTTTGGTTTTCTATCCAAGTTTGCGCTAAAAATGAAGAAGCAGGATCTTGATTGTCAACAACGACACTTGTTCCACCCTCTGCTTCATTAAAAATAATACGGGTTCTATCTAATCCAAGTACTGCATATGCCTGACTCATTACGCTTGATAACAAAACAATGGAAAATACTTTTTTAAATAATGTCATTTTTTCACCCATTTAAATCACATTAGTGACGACAAGTAATTGAATTGCTGCTTTTGGCAAGAAGACTGTCAGCCAGGAATGTACACGCTTGTGCATCCCCCCAGTTGACGCTAAGTTGATCGCCCATGTTCAACCCAGTTAAGTACACGATGCCAGATTCAGCAATAATGCCTGAAACTTTACCCGTTACGTTATTTTTCACCACTGAACCTAATGGCGGGTATTGACCATTAGTTAGTTTAATTCTTGTTATTAATGACTTGCCAATATCAGCATCCATTTTAACGTAGCCTATTGCACCATCTGTGAGTGTAGACTCTAAAACGTTATCATCAATATTAACGGTATCTGGAAGGTTATTCACATCAACCTTATATTCCATATTATAGTAGGTTGGTACATTACTGATGGTCGCTAACCCACGATTATTCGTTGTTGCATTACCGTTTTCAATAACAACACCTTTTGCATTCGGTACATCAACCACCAAACGAGATTGGTCGCGATACGTTAAGCGGTGAGCTGTAATACCATGCTGTGTCGCAGTAACTGAACCACTCATTGCCATACTGAATGAATTCATAGAGTCTGATAACGATCCTGTCACTTGAACTTGCCCTATATCACCACTGTGCGAAATATAAGAGCTAACTATCCCTTCTGATAATCCATCTTGTGTCGATGCTGTAATATTATAATTCGTATCTTTATTGACATATCGGCTATAGTTTACGTTGTTCATATAGCGCTTATTATTGTCACTATAAGATGCGAAGTAAGACATTGACGCATTTTGGTTTTCAGAGCCTAATGGTTTACTTACAGACAAATAAATCTGGTTATCTGTTTTATCATTTGATCCACGAACTTGGTTCAAGGACAATGAAATATTACCGCCTTTCATCATTCCTTCATCAAAGTACTTATTAATTCCTAAACTAAAATAGTTACTTTGTTTGCCATTCCAGTATGTCCTACGTGATGCCGTGATATTCGCACTTGCATTGATAACACGTAATTGCTGAGCATAAGATAATGAAAATACATGTTTATCTTTATTGATATCAGATCCCTGTTTGTCTGCAAAATTTTGCTCAACAAAATTGGATAATGAATTAAAGGTTCTGTCTGCAAAGCGATACCCTGTTAATGTCAACTGCCCATCAATACTTGGTAAATCTTTTGCATAGTTAATGCGGTAGCTTTTTCCTTTTTCACGGCCCAATAAAGTGTCCGCATAAGATTGGGTAATATCCACAGAAAAAGCGCCTAAAAAACCGATATTTTGACCAATACCAACGTTAACTGCTTGATATTTATTCCCTGACGTCGCCACTAACCCACCAAAGACTGAGGTGTTATTGAATACCCCAACAGAGCTTTCCACAGTCATAAAATTATCGTTGGCAAAGCTCCCATTTTTCGGGGATAACTGGCCCAAATTCATGGTGTAGCGAACTTGGCCCTTACGAGTCAAAAATGGGATATTAGTTGTCGTAAACTGAAACTTCGTTTCTTTACCATTATCTTCTGCCACTGTGACGTCAATGGTTCCCATAACTGATTGACTTAAGTCTTTTATGACAAAAGGACCCGCTGGAACTTTGACTTGGCTGATAATACGGCCATTTTGTGATAATGTGACGGTTGCATTTGAGGCAGCAATCCCTGTAATTTGAGGTGCATAACCTCTGAGATTAGGTGGCATCATGCTTTCATCGGTAAAAACGCTCACGCCTTTGAAACGCACACTATCAAACAAGTCCGATTTAACAAAAATCTCCCCAGCAAATAGCTTCGCGGATAAACTCGCAATATCTCTAAAAGCATAAACTTGCTCCCAATCTAAACTGCGTTTTTTACCGCCACCCTCTTCTTTTCCTACTAATTTATTTTCATATTGATAGCTTGCTCGTAAACGCCATTGAGCCAAATTTGCCCCCACGTTACCGAATGCATATAACTGGTTACGTGTTTCTTCATTTTTGCGAACTAAATGATTATCGCTAATCGTGTAATCTAAAATGAGACCAGCAATACCGTAATCACGCATCTCAGGGCTAACCCACGAAGAGTTACTTAATTCCATGTATTTTTGTGGAATAGAAATAACAAGGACCTGTTCGCTATCATTAAAGTCGATGGTCACATTTTCATCGAATGATAATAAGTTGATGCAATTATCTTCTTGAGATGATATTAGCTTTTCTTTGGTTTCTTCATTTAAAGGAAAACGTTTTATTAACTCCGCTGTAATACATGGTTCAATAATTCCATTATTGCTAACAAACTTAATTTTTTCTCCACGAATAATTTTTTTATCATTTAATATAATATCTGATTCATACAAACCTTCACTTAAACTATTTTTTTCAAAGTAGCTTAAGTCAATATTATCGTCTACAGACAAATTAAGCGCATTCACATTAAAAGTTTCAGCGTTAGAATATCCACCACATATAATGAGTGAAATAATATAACCTATATTTTTTTTCTTAAAATACATGTTTTCACTCTTATAGTAATAGAAAGGGATACAAAGCTTTACGCTAAAAAGCGTAAAGCTTTTGACTGAGCATAATGACTATATTACTCGTAGCTTAATACATAGTTTGCGACAGAGTTGATGCTACCTGAAGTCGCTGCACCTGTTGATTCTGCTTGTGCAGATAAAATAATTGTTGTTTCAGATGCTTTCAGTGTTTGAGTTAAAACATCACCTGGTTTAATTACTTTTCCTTCATTATCAAAGAACGCTACTGCAACGTTACCTGCGCTACCGGCGTTCGACCATAATGTAGGTTTAGTTGTATCTGGCTGACCATTAAATTCAATTTTCACTTTAGAGTATGGAGAACCCGCAGTACCTGAGTCTAATTGGCAATCTTGTAATTTTAATTCGAAAGTATTTAATGGGCCTTTATTACCTACAGTTGATAAATTAGCTGCTGAAATACTTCCTAACTGAACTTCTTTATTAACATCAGAAGGAGCAATCGTACAAGCGCCGCTATTTACTGTTCCTTTAAATGTAATTTTACCTGAACCTGCATCCGCAGCCATTGCAGAAATAGAAGTTGTCGTTAATGCTAAGCATAATGCAATCAATGTTTTATTCATTCTATATACCTTATTTAAAAGTTATTTAATTAAAATTTTTCATCTGTTGTTGGGAACGAGACAAATATTATCCATAAAAAGCGTACGCAGATATCTCTAAAGTATGTATTCCACTCAAAGAATGTAACTAAATATATTTAATTAACTCATTGATATAAATGAGAAATTAAAAAACAAAAAATTTATCATTACGATTTCCAACAAAAAAGCAGATCAACAAACAGGATTAAAAATCCGAAAATCAGTAATAACTCAGTATAAAAGACCAACAAATCCAATATAAACAAAAATACACACGCAAAGAGTAAAACGTGAGTGAAATATATTTTATATACACCAAATTAGTGTTTTTGAGATATTTATTTACAACCATTCACTGAATTGAAATGAATTTATAGCGTCAAATTACCAGCGTTATAAAAAAATAAATACAATCAATTGATTTTGAAAAGAAAAAATAACCAATCATATATCTCAACCTTACAATTCCTTCTTAATAAAAGAAACGCACCAAGTAAGAATAATCTATAAATCAATAATTTAAGATTTTTTCTCTTCTGCTTATTGCTGTTTTAACAGTATTATTTGCGTTATGGATTTATTTAAAACAGTAAGGGATGAAAAATGGAACAAAAACAATATTCTAATAAATGGCAAAAGCGCTTTGATTTCTTTGATACCCACGGAGCACCTGATACAGCTGAGTTTAAAGCCGCATTAAAAGCAGAGTCTTTCAGTGGACGACTTCTAATTAATATGAACTTTTTTGCCTTTTTCTTTGGCATTATTTATTTTTTAATTTTAGGCTTATGGAAAAAGGGTTTAGTCCTGCTAGGCATTTCCATTGGCTTAGGTCTGGTACTTAATATTATCGATTTTATGATTGGTGGCACCATTCCTAATGGAGCATATACTGGGCTATCTGTTGGTATTTCAGTACTTTGGGCTATGATTGCAAACTACGCTTATTATATAAAAGAAACCAAAGGGCTAGATGGCTGGAACCCATTTGAAGGGATCCGCATGGTGTAACCAAATAAGTTTCACCCATTATTTAAATTGCTTAGCCTAGAAATGCTTGTTAGGCTAAGCGCCTTTAGAAAAGCCTTATTAAATTCAGTACTCACATTTAGCTTTACTCCGCCACTGTAATCTGAATACCTATCTACATAATGACAAAAATCTCCACTTTATCTTTATCAATGAAACACTAATAGTAGAAGGCAAAATTCCAATCACTCATATAATGAGTAATCAAGGGAGTATTATTTCAACATGCTATATAAACATAAGTTTTTATTTTAAAAAAATAAATATTTTCACAAAAAAAATCACAATATCATTTTTTATTTAAATCTATTGTGATACAAAAATATTCAAATACAATAAGAGTAAACATTCCATAAGAAATAAAAAATAAAATAACTCATAAAAACAATCAATAAAAAATCAACTCACAACAAATATTAAAATTAAGGAATACCTTATATCCATATAAAATAAGAATAGTCATAATTCTATAAAAACATAGCTTTACCAAACGAGAATAATGAGAGAAATATCAAAATGAAAAAGAAAACCACTACATATTACATCAGCCAATTAGTGGGGAAATGCTTGCAGGAATACAGAGTTGAACTAGGAATCAGTGGTAATAGCATTGCAACCAAGCTAGGTATCAGTCAACAGCAATTATCTCGTTATGAACGAGGCGAAAATGCTCTAACTGTCGATGTTTTATTTAAATTTATTCTTATTCTTGGCATTAACTTCCCAGAATTTTACCATCGGTTATTCTATATTATTAGCCGCCATCCAAAGTTATCCCGCTATATATCAAATTTAGATGGGTTTGGTTGGGGACTAGATGACTTAAAAGACTATTATCAGTCAACAATTGTTTAACTTTTAGAAAAATAATCATTGTTCAATTTATATTTTATATTATGATGGAAATCATGGAGTTTGCCTATAATCATTGAGAATAGCGCCATGACCAATTCCTCTTCAACGGCATTTTCGCGAATAACACGCACCTCTGGGCGCACTAATAGTATATTAACGGTAGCTCTTCCTCTCCTGTTTATTCTCATTGCAACTCTAGTTTGGAGTGCAGAACGAATTGTTCAACAAGAAACTAAGCGGCTCGAGGTAGATTTTAGTACACTTATTGGCTATATACTTGAACAAGAAAAATTTTTAATTGCACTAAACCAGCAAAATCAAGACTTATCAGAGTTAGTTGAAAGCCGAACTTTCTCAATAAATTACCAAACCCCCCCTAAAAAATGGCCTTTACGATTACTGGAAGGTAAAGAATCGATTGTTGCGATGCCATTCACCTTAGGTTGTAATGAAAGTTTAGAGTGCTCCCGAGTACCGAGCATACTCTTTTCACTTGGCGCATATTTAGCAGATTTTTATTCTACATTTTGGGGAGGATCATATTACCCTGCGGCTGCTGTATTCTTTATTAATGAACATGATCATATAAGTATCAGCGTTCCTTCCGTTGGCACAATTATGGGAAATGAATCAATATCCCCTGAATTATTTCATGCGGTCACTGACAGTATTCGTATCAACCTTCCCTCAATCAAAAAGCAGCTTGAAGATGCACAAAAAAATCATGAAAAAGATACTGTTATTTGGATAAGGCAATCCGATTCTACAAATAATCTTATCGGTGTGATCCCAGCTGGTTTCGATACACATTTGTGGAAAAATGCGCAATTATCACCTAAAGATATTTATACAGTCTCTTTACTAAGCCAAGTCAGAATTAGCGTTTTTGAAAAAATACTAAACCCAACACTGACACATCAATTTTGGTTAACTCATAATGAATTTGGCCAGCTATTAGGTGATACAAAAATACCATATGATGCTAATGAAGGACTTTCTTATACCAAAGATGGACTTGTACTTAAATTAGCCTCTAAAAACGAAGAATGGGATGGGTATTACAGAATTAGCTACGCGGCATTTTTTGAAGATAATATGTGGTTGCCCATTAGTCTTATAACAGCTCTTTTCTTTAGCTTTTTTTGTGGTTGGGGCTACCACCGTTGGTATCAACGAAAAATTCTACAACCCGCCATTAAGTCCCAACAAATCATTTTAGACAACGAAGCTTTTAATCAAACACTTATTGCCACTACGCCTATTGGCCTATGTGTTATTGATCGAGAAACTCAGCAACTGCGTTTCGCGAATGAACTTGCACAATATTGGCTTAAAATCTCCGACCTTTCCCAGCCTCATAACTCTAATGAATATCAAGAACTTCTCAAACATGTTATTACCAAGAAAAAAGATGTTAAAACAACACAAAAATCAGGAGATCACGTTCTATATATTGTGAGTACAGCAACAAATTATCAGCAACGTTCTGTCATTTTATGTGCATTTACGGATATAACGATACAAGCAGAAACTGAGAAGCAGTTAGATGATGCCAAACGGTTAGCAGAAGAGGCCAACCGAGCTAAATCGTCATTTTTAGCAACAATGAGCCATGAAATTCGAACACCACTTTATGGACTGATTGGTACGTTAGAATTACTTTCTAATACCGCATTATCTTCTCAGCAAATTAATTTTATTAATCGCATGTCCACTACATCACAATTATTAATGCAGTTAATCGGAGATATTCTAGATATCAGTAAAATCGAAGCTAACCAGATTCAAATTCAAAATCAACCATTCGACCTTTTAGAATTATTACAACAAATAGTTCAATTATATCAAGGCTTAGCACAACAAAAAGAGCTAGCCCTCTTTACGATTATAGACCCTAGCATTCAATCCAATAGAATTGGAGATACCGCAAGGCTACAGCAAATTATTGGGAATTTACTCAGTAATGCGATTAAATTTACGCAAAAAGGTAGCATTATTGTAGAACTTAAAACAAGCACTAATGACAATATATTAATTCGCGTTATTGACTCTGGTGTTGGTATTAATTTAGAGCAACAAAAAAAACTATTTGAACCATTTTACCAAGCACACTCAGAACCTCATACATACGGAGGTACAGGGCTAGGCTTATTTATTTGCTCAAATCTAGTCAAATTAATGGGTGGGCAAATAAGCTTGCAAAGTAAACTTGGACATGGGAGTTCTTTTCTTATAACTCTGCCTCTTAAGCTTGGAAAACAAGAAACTATTTGGGCTGATTTAACTAATACATATATTTGGATTCAAACCGTCAATCCGTTACTCACCCAAAATCTCGCTCAATGGTTCAAAAAATGGGGAGCTACAGTTTATTTATCACAAGATAGCTTACCTGAGGATACCTCATCTATTATCGCCGTTGGTATACTAATAGAGCAGCTTTCATTACCTGAAAATTGGGCTGGAAGAACATGGTTCGCCTCTGAAAACCATTTCAGATTACTCGAGCTCAACCAACAATTATTTTTATTAAAAACGAATAAGCATTTAACAACCTCATTAATATGTCCCATCCCCCGTGCTCTGACACAGATTGGCCGATTTCCATTAAAAGTATTAATTGCAGAAGATAACCCAATAAACCAAGTCGTTCTTCAAGAACAGCTTGAACGAATTGGTTGTCACGTTTTTACAGCCAGTGATGGTGAGGAAGCTTTAGTTATTTGGGATAATGAGGTTGTTGATATTATTCTTACAGACGTCAACATGCCATATCGCAACGGTTATGAACTCGCAAAACAGCTTCGTCTTGAAGGGGAAACCTGCCCAATCATCGGTGTAACTGCAAATGGCCTAAAAGAAGAGGAAGAACGTTGTCTACAAGCAGGAATGGATGCTTGGATTGTAAAACCAATAGAATCAGAAACTTTAGTTCATCTTTTTAATCGTTTTTTTCCTATCTACCATTCCTCTTTTTCTGAAGATGAAGTAATCAGAGCCATTAATCCACTTCATGGCTCTGATAAGGAAAATGTTATTTTACAATTTAGCACTGACATTCAAGCTTTAAACCAAGCGATAAGCAACCAAGATATCGAAATAACAAAGCAACTCTCACATCGACTACGTGGAGCATTAATTACGGTAGAAGAGCACGAGCTTGCTGATAAACTTTTAAAATTTGAAAAATCATTAAATTTAGAAACTGCAAATTCAACTGGGTTTGACCTGAGTATTTGCTATGATTTAATAACCTGGCTCAACAAACTTAATCAAACAGATGGTGAGTCACACAGTAGCTAATTAAAGCCTGATTATTATCAACACCTAATTTACGCATCGCAGCATTTTTTTGTAAGCTAATTGTTTTATCACTTCGATTTAATAGCTTAGCAATTTCAACAATGGGCTTGCCTTGTACAAATAGTCGTAGTACCTCTAACTCACGAGGTGATAGCGTTTTTACGCGTTCATCAAGCGTTGTCGCATTACGGCTTTTTAATGTTGTGGTTAAATCAGCAACCGGTCTGCGGTATTCTTGGCCCTGCCCCGCTAACTTTATTGCTTTCATCAAATCCTGCAAAGAAGCCTCTTTTGAAACTACAGCACTTACACCACTGTCATACAACATCTGTATGAGCATGGGGTTAGAAACCATAGTTAAAACGACTAAAGCGATGCTTGGATACTTACGACGTAAAAACTGAATATAATTTTGGCCGTCACTTGATAGTGTATTATTGGGCATCATATAGTCAGTCACAATAACATCAACAGTATTGTGTTTTAAAAATGTAAATAGTTCCGAGTCTTGGGTAAAAGCCCCCATAACAGATAAATTTGATGATTGTGATAAAGTATCTTTCAATCCAGAGAGAACAATTGGATGATCATCAACTAAAACTAATGATAGCTTTTTCATCGATATTACTCGTTATCAGGGTGATTATAATTGAATATACCACCGTTTATAGAAAGTCAAATTACGAATATCATTTCAAATAAATATTTTAAACTTTAAAACTGTCAATTTTACTTTTACAAATAAAAACAAACACTTATTCTTTTAGTAAGACACAACAACCCGGATTGTTTTTGAAAATGGCCCTGAACTTATCGTACTCCCTGGGACTTTATTTAAAATCGCCGTATAAGGAACATTAACTGATGATTGCGGTAAAACTTCACCAATCGCATAATTTTGGTTGTAATTTATTTCGGTCGAACCGCTTTGCAACATCGTTTGCAATCCATTTCCCATATCAAGATATTTACCACCCAAAATAGTATTATTATTTGGTTCAAAACGAACAGATACATTTAAGCCTGTTGCACAATCAGGGGGAACGGCCATCATTAAATGAAAAGGTCGGCTAATTGAATCCCCTGCGTTCATTTGCTTTGGTGAAACTGTATCAAACTCAATACTACCACCGTGTGATACGGACAAATTAATCGCTGGGGTTGGGCAAAGTAGTGTTAAATTACCGACAATATGAGCATAAACGGGCACCCCAAGGTACTTTGCTTGGTAATCTTCATGATATCCGAGCATAAAATTCCCCGTATCAAATGGCTTTAAAGCATTCGCGCCCTTATTAACCGCAAAGTTATACATTATCCCAATATTCGTCGTAACGCCTACGGCAGGCTGACTCCAGTAGCCTAAGTCAATATTAGGTACACTTGGATTGGTAATTGTCGCCGTTATACCGCCACCAATTGCACTTCTTTGTGTCACAGTTACGCCGCTATTAATTAAAAGCGACTTTATCTCTGCAGGCATGGCATTTTTAAAATAAACATGATTAGGTGTAGCTACCGTTCCCGTAAAATCACATGAAAATGATATAAAAGAAGATGCTGCAGATGCTAATAATGTGCCAGTCGCTATTGTCGAATTGCTATTCGTAATTTCGAATGTGATGTCTTGTTGTATATAATCAGGTCCTGAGTTTACTCGGCAATTTGATACCGCTGCAGATACATTAAAACTGAGAAATATAAAACCGAATAAAATAACTGACACTATTTTTTTAAAATAGAACATAGAACCCTCTTATTCTTTTTCTGCATTAAGCACACATGATGTATTACTGCATGAATAGGTTAATAATTTAGGGGAACCATAATCATCAATATATGTTACAACTATTTCAGATGCATTCTTTTGTTTATCAGATAAAAAATAATTTGTATTACTATTCGGTTTAATGATTATTTCTTCAAAATTAGCAACCTTACTTTTATTATCATTAATATTGATTACAACCACATGATAAGCAGTCGGGTTTACCAGCTTTAATGTGCTTCCCATTTTTTCAATTTTAAGCTCTTTTTGCCAATTATTATCTGCATACTTAGTTATTCCCTTTGGACGATAAAACAACTTAAAGCGGGACTGAATGACAATTTCAACTGCATTCTCTAATTGGCTTTTAGGGGGAATACCAAGCACATTAAAATAAAATAATGATTCTTTATCGTCAGGGATATTGAGACTATTATTCGCTGTACTAATCCTAATTTGTTTCTTTTGGTTCGGCTCAATACGTTGTAATACAGGTAATGCCACTAAAGGATCCGTAATTTTCTTACCTTTTTCATCCTCAATCCAAGACTGAACTAAGAATGGATCTTTACTATCTGTATTTTCAACAACCACACTAACGCCCTTACTCTTTTCATCATAAATAACGCGTGTTCGGTCAACTGAAATTGATGCATGTGTATATGTGCTTACTAAAAGTAATGCGCTCATTATTAATTTTAAATTTTTCATAATCTTCTACTATTTATAACAATTTATATTTTGAACATTAGTGTTATCTAGCACAATTCGGCAAGACTGACTTCCATTCCATTTAACAATTAATTTTTGATTCTGTTGAATACCTGCCAAATAAACTTCCCCTTGTTCAGCAATCATACCCAATACTTTCTCACCATCAGAATCATAAACTAGTGCACCAAATGGTGGTGTTTTTCCATCAGGGAAACTAATTGTTAATAGTGCTTTCTCACCCATAATAGTGTTTAGTTTTGAATATCCAACCGCACCATCTGTCAGTGTTGACTCAACAACGCTATCATCGATACTGACATTTGCTGGTATATTATTTAAATCTACATACTGAGTTGATCTGTAATAAGTTGGTACGTTGCTGATTGCAGCTAAGCCAAACCTATTAGTTATTGATTCATTTTTATTAATAGACACATCTTTTGCTTTATTTGTATCTATAACCATTCTTGCCTGATTCTCATAAACTCGACGATGTAAGACTGGCCCCTGGCTTGTGAGTGTTAAAGAGCCATCTAATGAACCACTCGCTGTATGGTAATCATTGCTATAAGCCCCAGTAAACTGAGCTGTGCCATATTGAGTATCACGATATAAAGAGGTATTAATGGCGGCATTCTCGAAAAAGTCTTTACTCGACAAACCAATATTTACATTATTACCATTCATTTTGGTGTAATAACTCACATTATTACTATACTTTTTATCTCGGTCATTATAAGAAGCAAAGTATTGTAATCTAGAATCTCGTTCCTCTCCCAAAGGAAGGCTTAAAGACAGATAAGCTTGTTTAGAACGTTTTCCTTTTACATAACTACTTTCACCAATTGAAAAAGATAAAAGTGCATTATTGATAAAATCATTTTTAATCGTTTTATTAAAAGATAAATTTAATGTGTCATTACTTTTAGATTCATTCCAGTAGCTTTCTCTTGAATAACTCAAACTTACATCTGCATTCCAATCAGGGACTTGCTGAGTAAAAGATGTTGTAAATACATTTTTTTGCCGATAATAATTTCCAGAAGGGTTACCTTTAGTATCAATATAATTATTAACTGACATAAAGCCTTCATTAGAAAATTGGTATCCTGTCAAATCAAGGCGGCTAGTGTTTGAAAAACGTTTAGCATAATTAATTCGATAGCTTTCCCCTGTATGCGAAGCAGCATCTTTCAATTGGTTTCTAGATTGTGTAATATCAAATGACATCGCACCAAAACGTTCCATATTTAACCCAACACCCACACTATAGGCATTGTATTCATTATCAGAAGTTGCAAATAACCCACCGAATGCAGATAAGTTATTTAAAATTCCCCACGAAAATTCTGTTGAGATAAAATCATTTTTAACATTCTTATATCCCATAGGATCGAGCCGACCCGCGTTTAATTTATACTGAACCATACCTGGTCGCGTTAAAAATGGAATGCTTGTCGAAGATATCTGGTACTCCCTAATAGAGCCATCCTCTTCTGTTACCTTAACATCTAATGTACCTGATAAAGAGGAACTTAAATTATCAATCGAAAATGGTCCAGGAGCGACTTTAACTTGGTTTAATATCCGTCCATTTTGCGATACTGTCACTGTCGCATTACTTGTTGCTATTCCTGAGACATTCGGAGCATATCCTCTTAATGAAGCAGGTAACATGTTATCATCGGTGAAAATACTAACTCCATTAAAGCGAACAGAGTCAAATAACTGGTTAGCTGTATAATATTTTCCAGCAAAAAATTTAGCTGATAGACTCGGTAAATCAGTAAAAAGGTAAGTTTGAACCCATTTGAAATTATCATTCTGGTTATTGTTAAAATCTTTCAAGAATTGATAATTACTGCGTAGTCTCCATCGCCCAATATTAGTGCCCACGGAACCGAATGAGCTCAAGTTATTTGTGCTTTCATTATTTTTATACTTAAAGTAATTCTCGATGAGATTGTAATCAAAAACTAATGCATTAATACCGGTCTCACGCTGCATAGGAGGAACCCAACTATCATCCGCATACAAAAAATAAGCTTGTGGTATTGATAATGCTAGCTCTTGTTTTTCATCATCAAATCTTGATGTAATGTTTTTATCCTGTGATGATAAATCATAACACTGGCCATCTTGCCATGTAGGGGTTTCATTGATAAATTCTTCTTTCAGCCCAATAAGCTCTACTAATTTTTGTGAAATACAAGGCTGAGCTTTCCCTTCTTTATTCAAAAAATCAATTTTATCAAAAAAATTAATTCTTTTTCCATTTACAGAAACATTTGAAAAATAGGCACCTTCAACAACTGCATTTTTTTCAAAGGCGCTTAAGTCAATATCTGAATCACCAGAAATAGACAAAGCATCCTGATTAAATTGGACTGAGTCTGCATTAACATAGTTTGTATAAAAAAATAGACTAGATATAAAACTAGCTACTATGTTTTTTTTAAAATTATCCATTTTCATTAGCCGGAATATTCTGTGATTAATATATTTATTATTCTCTTATTTATAAATAGCCGAAAACGCTATGAAATATTCATTTCACATAGCATAATCGGCATATTAATAACTAAATAGAAAATTTATTTATAGCAGTTAAATTACTAAGATATGCTTATTGATAATCTAGAACGTAAGCGACTGTTGATTTCACTGAACCTGCTGTCGCTGCACCTAATGCTTGCATACGAGCAGATAAATTAATCGTATTAGAACCTGCATTTAAATTTTGAGTGATAATATCACCTGTTTTTAAGTCAGTACCATTACCATTCTGGAATAAAATACCAACATTCTGTGCTGTACCGCTGTTTGCCCATAAAGCACCAGCTGCATCCATTTGCCCTGTGAACTTAACAGTGACTTTAGAGTAATCTGTACCGCTTGCTGATGGGTCTAACACACAGTCAGCCAGCTCTAGGGTAAAATCAATATTAGGACCTTGCGCACCCGCTGTTTTTAAAGAAACAGCTGGAACAGAGCCTAACTGAACTTCTTTATTAACTGATGCTGGTGCGATAGTGCAAGCGCCTGAGTTAACTGTACCGTTAAATTCAATAGTACCGCTTCCAAGATCTGCGGCAAATGAAGTTGATGCAGCAGTGAATGTTAAAGCAATAATTGAAGAGGCTAAAAGCGTCTTTTTCATTTTTAAATCCTTATTTCATAATATAATTGTTACACAAAGAAGTTTCTTCGTGTGAGATAACAGTGATATCTGCAATTGCAAATATCACTAATTAGATTCATATGTTGTCTTTGCTTATTACGTTTAAGTCCCCGAAAACATGTGCAATAGATTATTATTTAATTGGAGTAATAAATATAAGGAAACCCTTAAAAGACTTAATAGTTATAACTCATTAATTAATAAATATTTTTATCTTCTGGAGGTAAATTACTATTTAAATCATCACTATTTAGCCAAGAATGATCAATAGACTCTAAGGAAGATATGTCCTCAAAAAAGTAATGAATACTTACTTTCAAAAAATTTGCAATAACTACTAAAGAATCAATATCAATTCGATTAACGCCTCGCTCATATCGAGAGAATTGTTGCTGACTGACATGTAAGTATGCTGCTAATTCTGTTCCTGTAAGCCCATGTTCTTTTCTTAATCTTTTTATTTTACTCCCTACTATTTTGGCAACGGGGTACTTAGGCATTATTTACCTTCCATTATTAAAGTTACATCTAAAAACCAAATCCAATACAAGTACAACACTAACGAGTGGGCAAATAGTAATTAAACAAAATAAAAATAACAAACTGGTGCCCGAGTAAACATCCACTCCAATTCATCAGTTTAATTTAATGATTGTGATTTTTTTTGATCTTTATTATTTGTTTTTCAGTCTTTATGTTCAGTTCTGCAAAACAATCATGAACAAACATATCTTTTTTCAGGTAAACTCAATTGATAAATATAGTGAATTATAACACTTAAGCTAAAAATACAATTTTTTACACTGCACAAGTGTTATTGGCCCAATCTATTATCAAACGATACAGTGAAAAAAACAAAACAATTCATTAACATTTATAGAGGGGAGTTTAAAAATAATCATTATTAACTATACAAAAATAGCAGAAAAACTGATTGTTCACAGAAAACAGTCTCGTTTTACCGCCCTAATTGAAAAAGATATAATGAGAGAAATTTTATTACTGGTCTAAATATTATGTCTATTATTGACCTCTGGGCTGAACGCCATATTCAGGAGTCCTTAAATAAAGGGGAGTTGTCACAGCTTAATGGCGAAGGTAAACCACTACACCTTGAAGATGACAGTTTAGTTCCTCCTGAGTTAAGAGCTGGATATCGCTTATTAAAGAATTCGGGGTATTTGCCTGCCGAGTTGCAGCAAAGAAAGGATGCGCTAACACTTAGCCATATGCTTCAAGGGCTATCAATTGATGATCCAAATTATGCCAATGTGAGTAAGCAGCTCGCATTACTTGAATTAAAATTAAGGCAAGCTGGCGTCAATACTGATTTTTTACAGGGTGAGTATTCGCAGGCGATTTCGACACACATGGCACAGACTGAGAAATAACTTTAACGGTGTATTATTGCTTGTGTTCGGTATTCAAGCGGGGTTTTGCCATAGTATTTTTTAAATGCATGGCTAAATGCAGAGTGGGAATCATACCCCACACAAAGGCCTATCGTTTCTATACTGCTGTTGGTGAGCAACAAACTCCCCGCGGCTTCCATCCTTTTTTGTTGGATAAATTGCATCGCCGTTAAATCTGTTTCGGCCTTAATTCTTCGTTGTAACGTACTGACTGACATGCAAAAAGCCAATGCCATATCTTCACAACTAATGGGCAGATGTAGCCGTGTTTCAACCCACTGGGAAACCGCATCAATCCACTGACTTTCGGGTTTTAATTGCGCCAACAGTAAACGTGCCACAGCAAAATTATTTTCAGATGCCTGGGGAAAGCTTTGTAGCCAGTGAAGTAAACCAATTGCTGATGGCGTAAGTGCAAATTGGGTCATTTTTTCGTCTAGCGCCCACTGCGCGGTGGCTGGCATTTCCAAAACGTAGTTTTGGTTACCTTCTTGGCCGCTAAACGCATGGCTCACACTTGGCGGGATCACGATACCCTTTCCTGCATCTAATTGAAAATGCTGCCGATACATATTGATTTCCATTTGCCCAGATAACGACAATACGACTTGCCACTGCCCATCATGTTGATGAGAAATGACCTCGTCAGAATATTGCCGAAAATGCAGCTCAGGTAATCGCAAAGGAAACACTCCACTAATACAGATAGTCGCAGTATAACCTTTTTACCTATAAATGGCAGTGATGCCAATATGGCATCACTTGAGAATTCAAATAAATATAACGAAAAATTATATCAAATTAAATGCTCTAAATAGTTCGTGCTGTAGCAAGGCGGCAAACACAGTTATCCCTAGGAACATACAAAAGTATGTGACTAGGGTAACTTTGTGTAGCCAACAACGTGATAGAACGAAGTATGACGACCAAGAAACAATGCTCTAAATAATTCGTTTTATCACTAGGCGGCAAGCAAACGAGATCCTAGGAGCATACAAAAGTATGTGACTAGGGCGAGTGAGTGTAGCCAACAACGTGATAGAACGAAGTATGACGAGCATTGAGCATTAGGCGAGTAAAGCGCCGTTTGGAAGAGGCAAATTAAATTCAGCAAGAACAATAGCCCCCGTTTTATCAGGTGCCCCTGTAATCAGCACTTCCGACTTAATCCCTGCAATACGCTTTACTTCAAAGTTACAAACGCAAAGAATACGCTTGCCGATTAGGCTTTCAGGCGTGTAATTGACGGTAATTTGTGCGCTAGAGCGTTTAATACCCAGCTCCCCAAGATCAACTTCCATAACATACGCGGGTTTCTTCGCTTTACTGTTTAGCTCTGCACTAATAATGGTGCCAACACGCATTTCAACACGGGTAAAATCACCCCACTCAATAGTTTGCATACCTTCATTCCTAAACTAAATCATTATTGGTCACTAAATTAGCATAGGACACGCAGAAGGCATTATCGCCAAACAATCATTTTATATTGCAAAAAACTCAATAGTCTCAGATGATTTGCAAAAAATAGCCCTCAACAAAAAAACGATTGAGGGCAAACAATGATCGAGATAAAGAGCAAGAGTAAAATAAGACTTACATCGTTGAGAAAGTATTCATAATTATTCCACCAGAGATAATTAACCCCATTGCAAATACCGCAGGGAAATCTGGTTTTTGTTTATATAAAATCATGGAAACTAATGTCACTCCGACAATACCAAACCCACACCATAATGAATAAGCCACCCCGACAGGGATATATCCCATTGCACGGGTCAGAGCAAAATAACATAAACAATAGGCAATGATCACTAAAACAGACGGGCCTAATTTGCTAAAGCTATTGGTTTTTTTAATCATTGAGGTTCCAGTTATTTCAGAACCAATCGAAAGTGCTAGCCATAGAAATCCAGTAAACATAATCTTTCCCCTTAAATTTTAATTAATGAACAGCTTTATTATTGGTGGATAATAATGACTCTTTCGTTTCTTTATTGGGTGCTTCGACTTCTTCTTCAGCCCCCATTTTGGAGAACAGATTCATGATAACAATGCCACTTGCGATCACTGCCATACCAATCATTGCTGCCGTATCAGGATGTTGCCCATAAAACAGCATGCCCAGTGTGGATACCATGAGGATCCCAGTACCTGACCATGTTGCATAAGCTAAGCCTACAGGGATATATTTAACTGCTCGGGAAAGTGAGTAATAACAGATAACATACAATACAACGATCAGCGCTAATAATAGGGATTTTGTAGTACCCTCACTATTATCAAACATTTTCAATGTAGAGGTTGCTGAAGTTTCTGAAATAATAACCGCCAGCATCCAAAGCCACGATTTTGCTTTAGGGGACATAGATAATACTCCTACAATAAATAGACAAATTAGATTAATTTAGTTTTGATATCTTATTTCTTTAAAGATTTTAAATAATCGATAGCTGAATCTGTTAATTTATTATCATTCGCAATATACCCTCCAGGGTTTTTCATTACTTCATTTAAAGTAATATAGCGACTTTCGTAGTGGTTATTTTTAGGCTCTATAATTTGATTAACATTATTTTTTAAAAGCTTATTTTCAATTTCATTGAATGTATTAAATTGCACGCCCAACGAAATAATCTTCGTCATATTTTCTTTAATCAAGTTGTTATAGTGTTTATTTTTATCTAAACCTAAAATTTGGTTGAGTTCACTTTCAGGGCAACAATGGTGTTTTAATGCCAATACAGGAATATTTTGTGCAAGGGCATGCAAGACCAGTTGGCTTTCCTCACTAGTAAATAAGCCGTTTGCGACTTCTCCAACCACCTTGGCATCAATAAAAGGCAAAAATACGCTGTGATAACGTCCTAATGCATTTAGCTGCAACGTATTTTTATCAAACATTGTTCCCAGCGTTGCCCACTGCTCGAAATACGGTGTTGATGGCATTAAATCCGTAGCATAGAGTGAAAAAGAAACCGATGAAAATTGCGTTAGTCTTTGATAAATCGCCTGTTGGTAGCCCTCGACTGGGGATAACACCACAAGAACGCGTTGATTTAGCTGCCATACAATTTGTTCAACTATCTGCTCAATCTGTTTTTCGTTCACCTTGCCACCATCCTTTAACCAACAATAAATACGCTGTCATTATTGCGCAGACCCGCAGCGTTGGCTTCGTCAGTATCAATATGAAATTCAAGGGAAAACCGCTCATCCACACGGACAACAACTTCATCAAACACTAAACGGCGCTCACCTTCCGTGCGAATATTGACCTTTTGCCCATTCACCACGTTTAATGCTCTAGCATCCATCGTGTTCATATGAATATGTCGCTGTGCACAAATCACTTGAGATTCAAGGTTTGCATGCCCTGCTGGACCAATTAATAGTGCACTACCAGAATCCGTTAAATCCCCAGACTCCCTCACAGGCGCTTTAATCCCTAGGGCAAAGCAATCCGCTTTTGAGACCTCTAATTGGCTTTTTGGGCGTACAGGGCCTAAAACTCTAACCTTACTGATTGAGCCTTTTGGCCCAACCACCATTACGCATTCCTTCGCTGCAAACTGCCCAGGTTGCTTGAGATCCTTAAACGGCGTGAGTTGATAACCTTGACCAAATAAGGCTTCAACATCCTGCTGCGAAAGGTGCACATGGCGGTTAGAAACACCGACAGGGATCGCAATCGCAGGCTGCATTCCACTTGCGGGGCTGTAAGTTGAAAGGCGAGATAAAATTTTGCCCATCAATTGCTCATTCATCATGATTTTTTACCTTTACGCAGGTCATTTTTGGGCTCTTTAACGCTATTTTCCGTCACTTCTGGTTCAGCTTTTTCCTCGGTAACCAAATTTTCTTTTGGTTTTTCAGTTTGTTCGACGCTTTTTGCTAACTCACCCTTTTTGCTTTTTACTGTTAATAATTTTGTAATCACACTTTCTTCAGGGCGCGCAATCACCAGTGATCCTACGCATAATTGGCTATTGCTGATTACCGCAATACCGTGATCGACGGCGGTACGTACTGCACTGATTTCCCCTTGAAAGCAAACGGAAACCAAGCCAGATCCAATTTTCCGATAACCGACAATCTCAACACTCGCGGCTTTACACGCTGCATCAGCCGCTTGTATTGCGGATGTCAGTCCCCGAGTTTCAATCACACCTAAACTTTTCATCTGTCTCTCCTACTTAGTGACGAACCAGTCGAATATCAAAATCAAACTGTTTAAAGAACGCTTCCAATTGGTCTAGCTCTTCTGCGCTATAAGTTGGGTCTTGCTTCACTGGGTAAATCATGTCCAGTTTGTCGTATTTACCGCGCCCCAACTGGTGGTAAGGTAGAATATCGATACGTTTTACATTTCCGCGTTTGGCTAATTCCATCGCGTATTCAATAGCGCCCGTGATGGCATCGTACGAATCGTTATACCCACGAACCAAAGGCATCCGCACCACTACGTTTGCACCTAATTCAATAAGTCTTTCAAGGTTTTGGCGTACATTCTCGTTACCAATACCAAAGATACTTTTATGCTGGGCGCTATCGATGTGTTTGATGTCATATAAAAATAAATCAACAACTTGGGCGAGCTTTTCATAGTTGGCTAATGATGTTGTCCCTTGGGTTTCTACCGCGGTATTGATCATCATTTTTTTGCATTCACGCAGCAGTTCAACAGCGAAATCAGTTTGCAGACTCATTTCCCCGCCACCAATCGTGACACCACCGCCAGAGGAAATATAAAAATCATAATCTTGCATAATAATTTCCATCATTTCTGCGACTGTGACATCTTTGCCCATGATGTCTAACGCACCGCCAATGCACACCTCTTCACACTTACGACAACCAATACAATCAATGCTACGATTAACACGGTGAATCTGCTCACCCTGCTCATTAGTTGTTTTGTAGTGAATACCTGTTGGGCAAACATCCACACACTTACCGCAATTGACACATTTATCGTGGGAAAACATCACTTGAAATTGGCTACTTAACCCTTCAGGGTTCGCACACCATGGACAACGAATATTGCACCCTTTAAGGAAGATCAGCGTGCGAATACCATCGCCGTCATAAATGGAATATTTTTGGATATTAAATATCCGACCTTTAATATCTGCCGCGCTCATCATTGCACCTCAAAAAATGACAAAACTTATTGTTTTTATTCTGAAATGGCAGGTATGTTGCCATACCTGCCAATATCGATTTAAAACTTCTCAATCACGGTACGGCTAATAATTTCATCTTGAACTTCTTTACAGAGTTCGACGAAGTAAGCACTGTAACCTGCGACTCGAACGATTAAATCACGATATTTTTCAGGCTCTTGCTGTGCTTTTTTCAGCATTTCATTGTCGACATAACTAAATTGCATTTGGCCATTACCTAAAATAGAAGCGGTTCTTAGTAAGGTAATTAAGCCGTGGCGACCTTCTGGCGTATCCAACAAGCCTTTTAAGAACTTAAAGTTATGCACCATACCGATGTTCATTGTTTCCACATTCATCTTACTGATAGATTTAATGATGGCGGTTGGGCCTTGTTTATCCGCACCTTGCGTTGGGCTAATACCGTCTGATAATGGCATCCACGCCAAGCGTCCATTGGCACTCGCGGCAGTCAATTCCCCGATGGGGGTATTATTAGAAATCGACAAGGTTCCGTGGCTGAATGTGGAGTACAACATGTCGTATTTACGGCACTCACGCTCTGTCCACTCCGTAATATCCAGCGCATATTGGTCAACATAGTTGTCATCGTTACCAAATTTCGGTGCATTTAAGCAATCGCGGCGCAGCTCGTCATAACCTTCAAAGTTAGCTAATAGACCATCACGTACTTGCTCAAGGGTGTAGCGTTTATCTTCATAAACCAGTTTACGAATGGCGGCGAGGGAATCGACGTAAGTCGCAAGGCCAGAGAAAATCAAACCTGGGCCGTGGTTAACCATCGCACCACCTGCCGCAACGTCTTTGCCTTTTTCCATACAGCCTTCCACCAGCAAGGACATTAATGGTTTTGGCGCAACATCACGGTGTACACGTTGGCTAATCACTGTACCGACCGCAGATAAACGGACGATATGGGCGATTTGTTGTTTCACTGCGCGGTCAAAGTCTTCGAAGGTCCTCAAATCACGCAGATCACCCGTATCTAAACCTTGGTAGCTATCAAATAGCACCATGCGACCACGGTTTAAGACAAACTCAATGGCGATTGGCCACTGGGTGTAACCTGTTGATGTCCATTGATAAATTCGGCCTGATTTTTGTGGTTCAACGCAGCCCATCAAGCAGTAATCACGTGCATCTTCAAAATCAAAGCCTTTGCGCAGCATCATTTTGATGTGGGAATCATCGAAGTGGCAGGCAGGGAAGCCCATACCGGCTTTAACGACATCGACAATTTTTTCCATGTATTTTTGTGGTGATTGGTTATGGATACGGCAAGCCAGTGATGGCTGGTATACTTTAACAAAGCGCACTGCATCCATAATTAAGTAGGTCAGGTCATTACAGGCATCACCGCCTGAGCGTTTTTGCCCGCCCACCGTTAAGTTGATAAACGGCTGGTAACCCGCAAAATATTTCGCCCCTAACTCACTGGACATCCACATTAATTCAGCACATTTGATGATAAACGCCTGCATCATTTCCAGTGCTTGGTCTTGTGTTAGGCGGCCTGTTTTGATGTCGTTTTCATACATCGGTAAGCAATATTGGTCGAGGCGCCCTAAAGATAGACCCGTTTGGTTTTCCTCGATTTCAAACAGAGACTCCACCGTCCAAATGCTTTGCAATGCTTCTTGTAAGGTCACTGGTGGGTTGGCAGGCACATTTTCATTCACTTGCGCGATAGTCAGTAATTCTTCACGGCGTTTTACGTCCGTTTCTTTCGCGGCTAATTCACGTGCATGCTCTGCAATGCGGTGTGCGTAAGCCACAACGCCTTCACAAGTTTCAATAGACGCTTTATAGAAATAGATACGGTCGATATCATCCGGGTTTTCCATGCTGAGCTCGGCCAGTTTCGCCTGTGCATCTGCTTTAATCCCATTCATACCTTTAGTGAATAATAAGACGTCGTAGCCTGGGCAAGTATCGCCCCCACCGTTGATTTGGTGATAGGACAAATCACTGACGAATGTTTCGCCACTAAACTCCCACACACCTGCCTCACGGTATTGCGCCTCACAGATTTCATCTAATGAGCGGCCTTCCCAGAACGGTGCGATATCTTCACGAATGACTTTTTTGTCTTCTTCAGAGATAACAAATGGGTCTTGTGGGCGCGTGCTCATGGTGTCGAGTTCTTCGACCACCCAGCGCCATGCGATATCTGGGGAGAATGCACCTGCACGTGGTTTTCCACATGGATGCCCAACAATTAACTCTTCTGGTTGGATTAAGATTGGTGCGGTTTCACATGCGCGGCGAAACGCTTTTGCGCGCAGTAAAATCGGCGGTAAACCTGGGTTATTTTTGACAACGTCAGTAAAAGCTAAAGCGCGGTAAATAGAGACGCTTGGGCGCGCTTCCAAGTAGCGATTACGCAGGCGTTGTAAACGTGGGGTCAACCCTTCCATGACTTTAAATTCTGTCTCAGCTTGTGCAGACGGTGCAACATAACTGGCATTTGGAGCCGAATATTGTGGTTGCGTACTTGCTTGGCCGCAATATAAGCGAACTTTTAATCCATTATTAATGGCCATGATATTCTCATGAGCCGATAACATCATGGAGGATAATTCGTTAATACATACGCGAGGGTCGGTTAAATACACACCGCCTTTTAATGCATCAAACATTGGGTAACCATCCACCACTTTTGTCGAGCGCACTTCAGAAAGCTCCGCCAATTTTAGCCATAAACTTTCAACCACTTCATATGCTTGGGCGGGTGTTAAACGGCCTTGCTCGATGTCTCGTTGGTAGAATGGGTAAACCGCTTTGTCAAAGCCCATTGGGTTAACTGCGTAGCTACCATTTTCCAGATGCAAAATAAGCTGCAATAAATAGAACGCTTGGCAAGCTTCTTTAAAAGTCTGTGCTGGTTTGGCAGGAACATTACGCAAAATTGCCGCACTTTCTTGCAGTTCTAAACGGCGGTATTGGTTTGATTCCACCGCAGCCATGCTTTCCGCTTTCGATGCAAGGGATTGTGCAAAATGAATAGCCGCATCACAGGCATAAATTGCGGCGCGGCAGTTATTTGCCTCATCAATACTATTGCGGCTGACCGCGCTACCGATGTTTCTAACACGGTTTTCCAATTGGGATTTAATTTCTAAAAAACCGATGTTCAATACGGCCAAATAGTCAGGGGCATCAACAGTGCTATCCCCCGCTAAGAAAGTGTAAATGCTGTTGCTGTGAATTTCATTTTCAGTGAAGAAAATCGCACCACGTGGTGTGGAGGATTGGCTACCAATAATCAATTCATCTTGCGCGATAAACGCAGGGAAATGGCGGATAAATTCATAAAAACGTTGAGCAGGTTTAATTGCCTGCGGTGCACCCGAAAGTTGGCTTTCCAGTGCTTCTAAAATGTTGGCACGTTCAGTAATAATTGAGCTATTGCGGGCACTTAAGCGTTCAGCCAGCATTTTTACGCGTGGGGTCAGAGCATATTTAGTCATGTTAGCCTATCCTGATGTTTGTTCTCGTTTGTTGTTCATCACCTAACAGCTTGCGGCTGTTAAAAAGATTGCCGATATAGCGTTTCAAGTTGCACTTGGTTCACATCCCGTGGATTGGTCGGAGTGCAACTATCACGCAGTGCTTGCCCCACCATTTCCCCTAAACGGGCGTTAAAATCAGTTTCGTTAATGCCTGTAGCTTGAATGCCATTTGGCATATTCATTTCATCTTTCAATACGTTGATTGCCATAATCAGGCTTTCAACGCCTTCACGTATATTTGAGGCAGGTAAATTCAAATTCTTCGCAAGGTGCGCATAACGCTTCGCCGCGTCGGTATCACAACGCCCTTCTAACTCGGCATTAAATGCCACTACCTGTGCCATCAATAGTGCATTGGCACGGCCGTGTGGAATGTGAAACACACCGCCTAATGCGTGAGCTAAGCTGTGCGTGATCCCTAAAGAAGCATTGGTAAATGCCATTCCTGCAATACAAGAAGCGTTATGCATTTTTTCGCGAGCAAGCAAGTTGCCCCCTTCGCGGTAGCAGTCAATCAAATGACCGAAAACCAGTTGCACCGCTTTTTCCGCTAATGCATCAGAAAAATCAGATGCAGTGCGGGAAACATACGCTTCTAATGCATGGCAAAGCACATCCATCCCTGTATCTGCAGTAATTGAAGCAGGTACTGATTTCACTAAAACAGGGTCGAGGATTGCCACATCGGGCAGCATAAACTCATCCACTAACACCAATTTTTCAGAGTGAGACTTAATCACTGAAAAACTGGTCACTTCAGAGCCTGTGCCGCTGGTTGTTGGGATGGCAATAAACTGCGGTTTTGCCCGATTGGCGTCATTTTTCGTGTGCCATAAGGAGTAAATAATCGCTTTCGCCGCATCAATCACAGAGCCGCCACCCAGCGCAATCACCACATCGGGATATTGCACATCCATGATTTTCATGCCTTTTACGATGGCTGAAATATCAGGGTCTGGCAGGACATCGTCATACATTGAGAACGCAATGCCTGAGTGTGTTAACCGACGAGTGACTTCCTCTGCTAAACCAAACTTCACCATGGCTTTATCGGTCACGATAAAGGCCTGCTGAGCTTGCATCGTTGAGATGAAATCCAGTGCATTAGCACCAAATTGCACTCGCGGTTTAATGAGAAACTGGTTCATGCTGTTGTTTACTCCTTGGTATAAACCTTTTCGACAATGGCAACCACTGACATGGCTTTGTATTTGTCTTTGTTCAACGCGAAGTACGCTTCGGCTAACACAATGTCGTTGATACCTGCGCCAACGCTGTCTACCGCCACATACGTTCGGTCTTTCAACGGTTCAAGGTCATCCCCCAGCGCAGCAACCATCAATAAATTGCTTCCGCTAAGTTCTTGGCATTTCTGCGTTGCGACAACATGCCCGATTACTTTTGCCAAAATCATGGTTTATACCGCCTTATTTCAATGAGTTACTTATTTAGGCGACCGAGAACGGCCTTGATGATTTGCTCAACATTTTCCTCAGTGATATCACCTTGAGAAACCACCGCTTCCGTGATGGCCGCCGTGCTAAAACGGTTGTCTGCGGCATTAGAAACAGGCGCAGAAGCCGTCACTGGCTGGCGAAAACGGTCATCATCTAAAATGCTAATTTGCGGTTGATTTACCGTTGTTGAAACCGCAGGCTGAGCAACTGAGCACGGTTGTGCTGGCTGTCTTAAATCATCAATAGAGCGCACGCCATAACCCACTTTACGAATGTTCAGCAAGTTCATTGGCCCGACGTTATCTGAGCTCGAACCGCCACCCACTGCACCGCAACCTAAGGTTAATGCAGGCGTAATGTTGGTCGTAGCCCCAATACCACCCAGTGCCGCAGGGGTATTAATTAAAATACGGTTAACCGGTTTTTCGAGGGAGAACTGGCGGATCACATCTTCGTTTTGCGTGTGGATCACCAGTGTGTGGCCTAAACCTTCGTTGGTCAGTAAATCCACCACACGATGGCAAGCAGATTGCCAATCCTCTTCGATATACATCCCTAAGATTGGGCACAGTTTTTCACGGGAATACGGGTTTTTCGGTGAAACGGTGTCTTGTAACGCAATGAGAACACGAGTATTTGCAGGTACGCTAAACCCTGCACGTTGGCTCAAGGTAATGGCATCTTTCCCAACCACTTCAGGGTTGATGGTGCCATTTGCCCGCAATAACATTGACGCCATGCGCTTCGCTTCGTCTTCATTCATAAAGTAAGCGCCTTGCGCTAACAGCTCGCGGTGCACTTCGTTATAAATACAACGTTCGACGATAATTGATTGCTCAGATGCACAAATCACCCCGTTATCAAACGTTTTACTGGTGATAATGTCATTCACGGCTTGTTTGATATTGGCACTGCGCTCAATAAAGGCAGGGCCATTACCCGGACCGCCACTGATTGTTGGCGTACCCGATGCATAGGCTGCACGCACCATGCCCTCCCCGCCAGTCGCTAAAATTAAGGAAACATCTTTGCTATGCATCAGCTCTTTGGTCGCTTCAAGGGTCAGCATCGTGACGCCATCAACGATCCCTGCAGGTGCACCCGCTTCTAATGCCGCTTTTTTAACGATGTCTAATGTGCGGAAACTACAGGCTTTGGCATTAGGATGCGGGGAGAAGACAATGGCGTTACCTGCTTTTAAGGCAATCAACGTTTTGTAGATGATGGTCGATGTCGGGTTTGTCGATGGCACCAGTGCCGTGATCACCCCTAATGGAACGCCTACATCCATGACTTTGTTGATTTTGTCATCATTAATGATGCCAACGGTTTTGAGATCTTTGATGTGTTCATAGACACGCATTGAAGCGAAGGTGTTTTTCAGGACTTTATCTTGCCACTTACCAAAACCTGTCTCTTCATTGGCCATTTTTGCCAGCTCTTCAGCGTGAAGGGCGGATTCAATAGCAATGTGTTTAACGATACTGTCGATTTTTTCCTGCGAAAATGTCGCAAAAACTTTCTGCGCTTGTTTCGCGTTTCTAACTAGCTCTCTTGCCAGTTGTCTGGATTGCAGATCTTTATCTAATGCAACCATGTCTTCCCCCGTATCGGAGTCAAAATTAACTAATTAACTTGTTGTTTTATTTACTTATCAGCCAACAACTTAGGCTTTGTGTTGCTGTGCAATTTTGCCGATATCATTATGCGGTCTAGCAATCACACGTGATGTCACCACGGTGCCAACACGTTTTGCAGCTTCAACACCCGACTCAACGGCTGCGTTAACCGCACCGACGTCACCTTTCACCATCGCAGTCACCAGCCCTGAGCCGACATTTTCATAGCCAATCAGTTCGACATTAGCGGCTTTACACATGGCATCAGCGGCTTCAATACAGGCCACTAAACCTTTGGTTTCGATTAATCCAAGCGCTTCTTTCATAAGTAATTTCCTTTTTATTCCGTGACTTTATACTGGGCGACGATTTTCTGAATATCGCTGTGAGGACGTGCAATCACCAGAGATGTCACAACAGTGCCTACGCGAGAAGCCGATTCAACGCCTGAATCAACCGCTGCTTTTACCGCGCCCACATCCCCTTTCACCATTGCCGTCACTAAACCTGACCCAACATTTTCATAACCAATCAGCACAACATTTGCGGCTTTACACATCGAGTCAGCCGCTTCAATACATGCCACTAACCCTTGAGTTTCGATAAGACCTAATGCGTCACCCATGTTTTTTCCTCCGGAAAAAGTTATGCCTTATGTTTAATCACAATTTTGTTGATATCGTTATGTGGACGCGCAATGACCAGAGACGTCACGACTTCGCCAACACGCTGAGCAGATTCAACACCTGAATCAACCGCCGCTTTGACTGCGCCAACATCACCTTTAACCATTGCGGTTACGAGGCCTGAACCCACATTTTCATAACCGATTAGCTCAACGTTTGCGGCTTTACACATTGCGTCAGCCGCTTCGATGCAAGCTACCAAACCTTTAGTTTCGATAAGACCTAATGCATCACCCATTGTTGTTTCCTCCGAGAAGCCTTCTTCATTTTTCTTTACCGCGCTCTTTAAGTTGATGTGTCCGAATACATGTTTCTTGCAGAACCGAGGTAATCATTTACGCCAACAGTGTCTGCGCGGTGATTAATTGAACGCAGCCTTTGGCTTCAAACTCACTATAGAGACGAAAAATAAAAACAAAATATAAATCCACAATAAGTAGATACTTAGAATATTTAACTAAAAATTAGATTTCAAAGGTCTTCAATTCACATAACCATGCTAAAAAAACGAAAAATTCACGCATCCGTCTGGTGAATAAAAAACACGAAAAATAGATTACGGATTAATCGAGGGGGATTGTTAACAGGATATTATTAAGCTGATACCAAGGGGTAATTTACACAATGATAATTGTGGGACAGCTCACTGGCTTATAAGCATTGTTCGCAAACGAAGATAACTTTCTGCATGACGAAAACAAGAAAAGCTCAGCAATCTAGGGCAAGACATTCACACTAAGATAGCCTGCAAATAACACTAAAGTTGCTCATCATTTCAATGGAAGTTAAAGGCAGTTAGAAGGGGAAAACGCTACAACAATAGGACGACTTTAATACTCTCGGCAGGCATTTTGCTAATCAAATTTACTGCCGGGCTTTAATGTGCAGATATAGAGTGGGGAGTTAATTGAACTTAATAACAGCGCTTTGTCATTCAGCTTTTGGGCGTTAAGAAATAACCCATCATGGCTATCAGACATTTCTCGCATAAAGTAGTCAAAAATCACATCGGGGGATTCATCAATGGAAGAGGCACTCGATTCCCATTGACTAATATTATAATGGCGCTCCGTTGGGGAAACGCGTTTGGTCGTATAATTAAATTTCACATAGCGCTGTAAATACAACCATCCTGCTTTAGAGTCTGTATAACCCTCAACGACAATAGACCCTTTTCCATTCGCCCCAAAATTGAAGTGAATATTGCCATTAACGTTTTCATCTTTCATATTTTCAAAACGCATAATACCTTTGGTCGAACAAACCATTAAGCCATCTTGCTTATTAGCAAATAAAACGGATTGCGTGTAAATCACCACCACAATAAAAAGCAAAGCACTCAGTAAACATAATACTTTCCCAGATATTTTCATGATGGCTTCCAAGAATAATAAAAATAGTTATCACAGTAGCTAAAAGGATTATCTTCATTTACTGCGCAATGGGCTAAAAACACACGTCCTAATCCGTTGGTTTGTAATTTATCCCCATAGAAGAAAACAAATCGCTCTTTTTCTACACAGGCAAGATTTAAGTTATTTCTCACCTTGTCAAAGTTTTGCACATAATTTTGCGCGACAGTGCCGTTAATCATTTTTTCATTTGAAAGCACATCGCAACCAGCATGTTCCAGCACAGTCATATTAATCGGTTGGGATGGCTGATTTGATAAATAAGCCATAACTAATAATAAGATAGAGCACAGCAAAAATGCACCACTGGCAAAATACCAGCACATTTCTCTTTTTGCTTTGGTGAATGGCTTGGGGGGTAAGACAGTGGTTGTTTCTGGGTTAATTAATGGCGGCTCATTAACAGGTGATAATACAACTTCGGCGGCATCTATCTCACTCAAACTTTTAATAAATTCCGCGGGGTGCATTTTGGCATCATTCAAACGCTCTAACGTTACCTCTGAGTTAAATTCCAATCGCCCTCTTGCTACCGTAATAATGATATTTTCAATACCATACTGGCGAAATGCTTTTCTTAATAAGCTCAAATATTGGTTTAAATTACTGTTGGATGAAACTAACCCATTATCATCCCATACTACTTTTAAGACATCGTCACGGGATACCACTCCCCTATTTTGGATAAAATAATAGAGCAATGCATTGGCGGTAATAGACAATTGCGTATCCACTTCATCTTCTTTCAAAGACAAAGTGCCATCAACTGCATCATATATAATGAAGGCATTGATTTTATATTTCACTGTCGCCCCATGTTTTTATTATATTAATGACGGTATTTTCGGTGTTTACTTATCCATATTAAGGCAGTTTTTCAAACGATATCGCCGTTAAACGGCTGACAATGGCATCACGTTCTTGTTGCGATAGCGTTTCGCCCTCCGTTAACGATGACAACCACAAGCCGTCCGCACCATAACGCACTAGCGCCCCTAAATAGCTGTTATCGAACTCATCACCTTTAGCTAAGTGGCCCAGCACCCAATCACGCCAGCATTTACGCAATACAGGCTCATTTGGCATGGCCAAAGACAATAACGCGAGCTGGAAACTTTCATCTGACTCTTTTAGCTCGCCAATATAGTGCAAATACGCACGAGAAAAACGCCCATATGTATTGGTATCATTTTCCATGATGAGGCTAATTCGCTCATCCATAATGCCCAGCAATTGCAGAAATAACGCGTGGATAAGCTCTTGTTTGCTCGGGAAATGGTGCATCAGCCCCCCTTTGCTGACACCCGCTTCTCGTGCGACAGCATTAAGCGATAATGCAGAAATGCCTTCCCTACCCGCAATGATGCGAGCCGCTTTTAGTAGCTCCACTTGGAGTTTGATAGGGTCTTTTTTTCTGTGCTGCGCTGTTTTATTCATGCAATGGATGATACCGACCAGTCGGTATGTTTCATTTTGACCGAAATCAAGTAACCCTGTTTTGTTCAAGGTTAAATCAAAATAGTGGAATGGGACTCACAATATCCATTTTAGATAAGCTATAAGCCCATAATTAATTGATAATTTAAAATTATTTTGTATTTTGATTTTATTGTTTTGGCTGACTTTACATTTAACTTAGTTTTGCACCGATTCGGGTTATGATGTTTAATAATGGGTGTAAAATAAAATTCTGACAAAGTGCAAATTATTTGTCACATTCGTCATCAACCGTCGATAGAAGAGGTTTTACCATGTCAAAACAATATAATATTGGTGTTATTGTGGGTAGCTTGCGTGCGAATTCTTACAACCTAATCGTCGCTAAAGCCATGACTAAGTTGTTCCCTGCAAATTTTTCATTCAAATTTATCAACATTGGCGACCTTCCTCTCTACAATCAAGATGCAGACCAAAATGTGCCTCCTGTTGTCGCCAATTTTAAATCTCAAATTAAAGCCTGTGACGGTATTATTTTTGCCACCCCCGAATATAACCGCTCTATCCCCGGCGTATTAAAAAATGCTATTGACCAAGGCTCTCGCCCTTGGGGTGATAACTCGTGGAATGCAATTCCTGCGGGGGTTTTAGGTGTATCCATCGGTAATATCAGTACAGCAATTGCCCAACAACACCTGCGCAACAGCCTCGCCTTTTTGAATATGCCAACGATGAACCAACCTGAATGTTACCTGAAATGGTATGACGGTATGGTGGATGAGCAAGGCAATATTTCACCGAAAAGCAAAGATTTCTTGCAACCGTGGGCGGATACCTTTGCTCAGTTTGTTGCCCATAATGCTGTGAGTAAGTAAGCTACCGTCTGCGTAACTTATTGAACAAAAAAGGCACCTACATAAGGTGCCTTTTTTGTTCGTCAAACCATTAACGGCCAGCTTTTAGCTTTTGGAAATATTCTTCGTACAAAATATTGGTATTCCCAACATCGCTTTGCCACTCGCCTTTTTTCAAGACCTCTTCACTTGGGTAAAGGGATGGGTCGTTAGCAATCTCTGCGGGTAACATCTTTTTAGCGGCTAAATTGGGTGTTGGATAGCCGATGGATTCAGCAACTTGTGCCGCAATTTCAGGGCGTAGTAAGAAGTTAATCAGTTTATGGGCGCCTTCAACGTTTTTCGCATTGGCAGGGATCGCCAGACTATCCATCCAGAAGATGCCGCCTTCTTTTGGCCACACCACTTCAATCGGTAAGCCCGCTTGCCTTGCGACAAACGCAGAGCCATTCCATAACATCCCCACATCCACTTCCCCTTCAATAAACGGTGTGGCAGGGTTATCCGAGTTAAAGGCTAAGATATTCGGGCGCAGCTTTTGCAGCTCTTTATAGGCCTCTTCAATCTCTTTCGGGTCGGTGGTATTACCTGAATAACCCAGTTTATTTAATGCGACTTGGAATACTTCCCGTGCATCATCCATCATCAATAGGCTATTTTTATATTCAGGCTTCCAAAAATCTGCCCACGACGTGATAGAACCTGGGTCAACGGCTTCACCATTAATGCCAATCCCTGTTGCGCCCCAAATATAAGGCACAGAATAGTCATTATTGGGGTCAAATTCTTTGTGGATTAAATTCGGATCGAGGTTTTTAAAGTTGCTCAATTTACTTTGATCAATCTTTTGCAGCATCCCCTCTTTACTCATTTTGGCAATAAAGTAAGTAGATGGCACCACCAAATCATAAGCCCCATCTTTATAGGTTTTCAATTTGGTGTACATACTTTCGTTGGATTCGTAGGTGGAGTAAATCACCTTGATACCCGTTTCTTTGGTAAATTGTTCTAATAAACCGGGGGGAACATATTCTGTCCAGTTATAGAAATACAGTACGTCTTTGTTATCGTCAGCGGCAGTCGCCGTGCCAATACTTGCAGCCATTAAGCCTGCCGCCAGTAGATAGGACCATTTTTTCATGACTGAGTTTCCCTCAACAACCTGTTTTTATCCCTGCCTACACCAAGCTGTAACTTGAATGATTTAGGGGTGATATCTTATAGGCTCAATTGGAGCCCACCCTCTCGCCTTATGGCATTTAAAAAGCACGAAAAACTGTAACACCGTGCCATCCTATTATTTTTACTGCGCTTTTTTACCGTATTTATCCCGCATTACCCATTGGCTTAAGCAAACAAGCACCAGCGACATAATCAGTAGCACCGTTGCCAACGCATTCACTTCAGGCGATACGCCAACCTTGACCATTGAGTAGATTTTTAACGGTAAAATTTCATAACTTGGCCCCGTCACAAACGACGACACTACCACATCATCCATCGATAATGTGAAGCTGAGCAACCAACCCGCCACAATCGCGGGGAGCGCCAATGGCAGAATAATTTTACGTAAAATAGTAAATTCACCCGCCCCAAGATCTCGCGCGGCTTCCAGCATCTTCACATCAAAGTCTTTAAGCCTTGCATATACCGTGACCACCACAAAAGGCAGACAGAAGGTAATGTGCGAAAACAGCAACGACCAAAAACCCAGTGAAACGCCCAAGATCATAAACAGCACTAATAACGATATTGCCATCACGATATCGGGGGACATCATCACCACAAACAGCATTCCGCCCACAAAGGGCTTGCCACGAAAACGGTAACGAAACAGCGCAACTGCGGTTAATGTGCCAATCACTGTGGCAAATGTGGCGGATAACACCGCCATGGTTAATGAATGCCCCGCCGCTTCTAATAAGCTGTCGTTATTGCTCAGCAGTTCATACCATTTTGTTGAGAACCCCTGCCACTGAATACCAAAACGAGATTCATTGAAGGAGTTAACAATCAAAATGATGATTGGAATATAAAGATACGCATAGACGATGGCCATAAAGCCACCACGCAAAGTACGCCCGATCATTCTTCATACGCCTTTTTATTCAGAAGCTTAGCCGCTCGGTAGTACACATACAGCAACAGCCCCATCATCACGGTGAGGAAAATACTGGTTGCTGCACCAAATGGCCAATCGCGAATATTAAGGAACTGGCTTTTTATCACGTTACCAATTAACAAGTTCTTCGCGCCGCCCATTAAATCGGCGACATAAAATAGCCCCATCGCAGGTAACAGAACCAATAAACACCCAGCAATAATACCTGGCATCGTTAATGGAATAATGATTTTCACAAAGGTCTGGAATTTATTAGCACCGAGATCCCTAGCTGCTTCTAAATATGACTTATCCAATTTTTCAATACTGGAGTACAGTGGCATTACCATAAAAGGCAATAGGATATAAATCAGCCCTAATACTACTGCTTCTGGGGTGTACATTAAGCGTATCGGTTTATCGATAATGCCAATCCAAAGCAAAAAATCATTCAAATAGCCTTTGGTACTCAAAAACACTTTCAAGCCATAGATACGGATCAGCGAGTTTGTCCAGAACGGTACAATCAATAAAAACAGCATCAATGGCTGAATACGTTTAGGTAACTTCGCCAAAATAAAGGCAAATGGATAGCCGATCACAAGGCAGAAGAATGTGGCGATCAGCGCCATATTCAGTGAATGCAGCATCACTTCCGCATACATGGGATCAGATAAACGGATGTAGTTATCCCATGTGAAGATCAGATCCACTAAATTGGTATCGCTGCGTGTTAGGAAGCTTGCCCCGATGATCATGATATTTGGCAAGAAAACGAACAAGACCAACCAAGCGACAATCCCTGTGATAATCACATTCTGCAGGATCTTGTGTTTACGAATGATCATCCAGAACGACCTCCCAGCTTTCCACCCAAGTTACAGCAACTTTTTGATTCAAGGAGTGGTCAACATCGGGGTCGTCTTCGTTAAAGAATTCGCTCACCATAACAATTTTGCCGTCTTCCATCTCAACCACAGAATCCAAAGTCATGCCTTTGTAGTTACGTTCACGCACGTAACCAATTAGCCCTGGATGATTTTCTGCATCATTCACTTCTTCAACGCGTAAGTCTTCAGGGCGCAAAAGCACATTAAGGTGCTGCCCTTCTTTGACCAAAAGCTCAGTGAAAATGTCGCACTCATGACCTTCAACATTGGCACGAATACGTTTATCATCAATGCGATACAATACTTTCGCATCAAAAATATTAATTTCACCAATAAACTGAGCAACAAACAGGTTTTTAGGCTCCTCATAAATTTCACGAGGTGTACCATCTTGCTCAATTTTCCCTTCACGCATGACGACTATCCTGTCAGACATCGCTAAGGCTTCTTCTTGGTCATGGGTAACAAAAATAAAGGTAATTCCCAGTTTCCGTTGAAGGGCTTTTAGCTCGTTCTGCATTTGCTTACGCAGTTTGTAATCCAGCGCAGACAATGATTCATCCAGTAATAAGACTTTTGGGCGATTCACTACGGCACGAGCGATTGCCACGCGCTGCTGCTGCCCGCCAGAGAGTTGATTCGGCCTTCGCTGCGCAAAATCTTCCAATTGCACCATACGCAGTGCCTGATCAACCCGCTTTTGAATATCGGCAGCAGGTGTTTTTTGCATACGCAAGCCAAAAGCGACGTTGTCATAGACCGTCATATGAGGAAAAAGAGCATAGCTTTGGAATACGGTATTCACGAAACGTTGTTCCGCTGGAATATCCGTAATATCTTGACCATCAAGAATAATTTGACCTTCATCGACATCTTCAAGCCCAGCAATAAGACGTAAAACCGTCGTTTTACCGCAGCCAGAAGGCCCCAGAATAGTCAAAAACTCACCATTTCGAATGGTTAAGTCAAGTTCAGAAATAATTTGTTTGCCATCAAAACCTTTATTTAAAGATTTTAATTCGACGAGTGGTGTCAGAGAGGTTGTCTCAGTCATTTATAATACACTCTATCCCTAGGAATAATGCAGATAGAACCGCCACCGTTAAAGACTGTATAAGCTTGTCGGAGGTTTACTCTTCATACTTCAAGTGATATGGATGTTCGCTTCACGCTGCCATTCGAATCACATACTTATGTATGCTCATCGAGGTGCCATCGTTTGCGGCCTACATATCACTGGAATTATTTTGAGTAAATAATTTTCCCCAGCAAAGCCCAAAACCAGTAGCGCCATTTTTCAAATTCATTGAGCCCTGCATGATAAACACAGTTTTTATAAATTGAAAGCCATTTTCGACACTTCGTTTGCCTTTCATTATGAATTCACAATAAATAAAACTGTTTTTTGATAAAAATAAGCAACATAGCGATATATATTGTTACCCTACCGTTATCTATAGGTTTCCCTTGTACATCAAAGTACAGAACTTAAGTCAAATACCTTGTAATTCATAAAGTTAGTCAGTACTAGTTTAATAACTAATTTCACTCTAAAAATTAATTATTTCTTAAATTAAGATATGAAAAATATATCTTACTGCTCGCCCATCAAATATCCCTCTGATTAAGATAAAATCATCAAGAACTGAATCGTTTAAACTTACTCAAATAGCTTAAAAAGTAATTTATCCCAATGAAATACTTAAAAAGTAAATAATTCATAATTACAATTGAAAAAAGAAAAATATCATCAAATATAATTTTATGTGATTTACATCTAATTTTTATCGTGAAGTGGGTTTTATCTCGATAACTTTAACCAACATCATATTATCAAGTGCATCCCTTTGAATATAATGGTCAAATTGATATAATTTCAACCTAAACTGTTACTTTTCGTGATTTCTTTTGTAGTTTTTGTTTCATTATTACACTTATAAATTTTACTTTGTTCCTTTGTACTGAATTTATTAAAGAATAAGCATAAGCCTACGGGCGATTATTTTTGGATATTCCACTGAAATTAATATGTGAGTGAGCAAAATGGCTAATAAAGAGTTTTTTTATCAAGAACCTTATCCCCTATCTGAGGATAAAACTGAATATACCCACGTTTCTGATAAATATGTTTCTGTCGAGCAATTCGCAGGAAAACCAATTTTAAAAGTTGAGCCCGAAGCACTAACATTGCTCGCTGAGCGTGCAATTTATGAATCACAGTTTTTCTTAAGAGCCGCACACCAAAAACAAGTTGCAGCCATCTTGCATGACCCAGAAGCCAGCGAAAATGATAAATACGTCGCACTGCAATTGCTACGTAACGCTGAAATTTCTGCAAAAGGCATTTTACCAAACTGCCAAGATACCGGAACCGTTGCTGTGGTTGGGAAAAAAGGTCAACAAGTTTGGACGGATTGCGATGATGAAGAGTACCTCTCTCGCGGAATTTACAACGTCTTCCAACATGAAAACTTGCGTTTTTCTCAAAATGCCCCGCTTGATATGTTTAACGAAGTGAATACGGGCACTAACCTACCAGCACAGTTTGATATTTTTGCCACCAAAGGCGATGAATATCATTTCCTGTTCGTCAATAAAGGCGGCGGTTCTGCGAATAAATCCGCACTTTATCAAGAAACAAAAGCCACGTTAACCCCAGCTAAGTTGAAAAACTTCTTAATTGAGAAAATGCGCAATCTGGGAACAACGGCTTGTCCGCCTTATCATATTGCCTTTGTTATTGGTGGAACTTCAGCGGAAACAACGTTGAAAACAGCAAAATTAGCCTCTGCTAAATACTACGATAATTTACCAACTACGGGTAATGAGTATGGCCGCGCTTTCCGTGATATTGAGCTAGAAAATGAGTTATTAGAAGCTTCACGACATCTTGGCTTTGGTGCGCAGTTTGGTGGTAAATATTTTGCTCACGATGTCCGAGTTATACGCTTACCTCGCCATGGCGCGTCTTGCCCTATTGGTTTAGCTATTTCGTGTTCTGCTGACCGTAATATCAAGGCCAAAATTACCAAAGAGGGTTTGTGGCTGGAGAAAATGGAGCATAATCCAGCGCAATATATCCCTGAATCTATGCGTACCCAAGCTGAAGGCAAAGTGGTTCATATTGACCTCAACCGCCCAATGAAAGATGTTTTGGCTGAGCTGAGTAAGCACCCAGTGTCGACTCGTGTTTCCCTCAGTGGTCCACTGATCATCGCACGTGATATTGCACACACTAAGCTCAAAGAACGTTTAGATAACGGCGAAGAATTACCACAATACTTCAAAGACCATATGGTGTATTACGCAGGACCAGCCAAGAAGCCTGAAGATATGGTATCAGGCTCGTTAGGCCCAACAACGGGTAACCGTATGGACCCTTATGTTGACCTGTTCCAATCCCACGGTGGTAGCATGGTAATGCTTGCTAAAGGGAACCGTACTCAAGCAGTGACCGACGCATGTAAAAAACACGGTGGTTTCTATTTAGGCAGCATTGGGGGTTCAGCGGCAATCTTAGCGCAAGAATATGTTAAGAGCCTGAATTGCTTAGAATATCCAGAATTAGGTATGGAAGCAATTTGGAAAATGGAAGTTGAAGGCCTACCCGCCTTTATCCTTGTTGATGACAAAGGAAACAACTTCTTTGAGCAAGTACAAAATACGACTTGCCAAAAATGTGTAAAATAAAAGGACACATCGATACCAACGGAATGCGCTAATCTCGGTTAGCTTGTATCGTTAATAAGTCATGCAAGTAAAAGAGCAGGCAATATGCCTGCTCTTTTTTATTCACCAGTTCTATCAATAATAGTTAATGCGAACAATTGTTGATGCTTTAAAAGGTCCCGTTTTAATTGCACTCACTTTTTTAACCGTCGCACTATAATCACGCGTGACTGAGGTCAAACCTAAAGGTAATGTGCCAAAAAATTGGAAATAATTATATTTGATACGATTCGCTTTATCGTCAGCAATCGTTAGGTTCATCCCATTTTTCAAATCAATCGCATATTCACCATTTAGCTGATCAGTGGTTTCAAAGTTAATATTCATCGAGAAATTATCTAAACAACCACGCTTTACCGCTTGAATTTGAAAATCTTTTTTAAACTCTTTACCTTGATTAAGGTCTGTAATCATCAATTGACCAAAGTCTATTTGCTGGGATTCAGGGTAAACTTTGATATCCGCACCACATTTTAAAAACCGAATACCTTGTAGCCCCGTAATTGAATATTTTAAGTTCTTAGCGCCCGCGGTATGGTTTATCCCGCCGCTACCATCAAATTGGAAAACGGTAAATTGGTTATCACCTGTATAATTTCCTGATGGTGGAACAATCCCTGTGACCTTGATATACAATGTAAATGTGACAGTTACAGTCACATCCTGTCCTTTACGAATTGGGTTAGTTCCTAAATTAACGCGTTGTTCATTTTGCTCAAGCTGCTGGCCTTGGTAGTTTGCGCCAAGTAATAACCCAGTTCCCAGCTTTTGGGATTTCGGGTTAAAATACATATGCACAACGTCAACTGCATCCCCAAGGACGTTGTCACAATAGACCGTCACTGTCATCGGGTTAGACTGCCAAATAACTGCCCCAGCCGTTGTGTCTGATGGAATAGCCAACTGCCCGACAGGAACCGCGGGTTTTTCTACTGCCCCCGTTCCCTTCTCAACGCAATCTAATGCAAAAGTCTTTGGGCTGATAAAAATAAATAAGAATAAAAAGTAGAACCCATACTGCTTAATAAATTTGTGTATCATAATTTATACACCTTTATATATAGGTAATATTTAAGGTAATTTGCGTTTTAATATTACCCACGGTTAATTCACTTCTTGCACGATAACTTTCCAACATGGAGTAGATCACAATCTGTTGATTATCATCGAAATAAACTGGATAGTTACGGTATTCACCATTCGGTATCGTATTGCCTTGTTTATCCAGTAAGCGAATGCCATAACCATTTAAAATCGTTTTACCACCAAATAAATTACGATCCGTGCTTGCCGTTGGTTCTGAAATAAACATGATCCTAACGACAGGATCGCGGTCATCACGATCACGCTTCGGGAAAATGCAGTCGTCAAATTTCAATTTGATCTCATGCTTAGGACTTCTATCCCCGATCTCATTGAAATAATTAAGAGAAATTGGGCCTAATTCAATATTTTGATCAATCGAGGAAAGTGTGATTTTACAAGGCAAAGCCACTACGTTGCCGGTAAAATTGAGATCGCCTCGCATCATGCTGCTGTCTGCATATGCATGATTCCCAAACAGGGATAACATGAAAAAACCGATTGAAAAGCAACAATTTCTCATCTCTAAAATCCTATTGGTTTTCTTTTGATAGCTGGCATATCGATGCAGCGCACTGATAAGTCAACATTTTCATTCCGCCGTAGTCATCCATATATCCGGCGTAAAGCTGGCTAAAACTGGCACTTGGTACAGAAACGCTTTCTTTTGATAATGGCGCTACCATGACACTCTCAAAACCTGGAAAGTTATTCTTATTGTTGTTACTTAAATAACCCAATGTGACGTAGTATTTCGTTGGGTTTTCAATCAATAACTGACTACCCGAATGCGTAAACTTCAACTCTTTCGCCCACACTTTATCGCTGTTATTTTCAATTTGAGCTGGGCGATAAAACATTTTTAAACGGCTCTGAATCGCAATTTGCACCACATTTTCTTTATCTGAAACTGGAGGGATTTCACGTACATTCAGGTAAAATAGCGATTCCCTATCTTGGGGCAGTGCATCAATCCCTTCAGTTTTAATGATTTTAATTTGATTTTTTGCATTCGGCTCAACGCGTTGCATTGGTGGCAAAACGGTAAAAGGCTCTGAAACTTTGTTTCCTTTCGCGTCTTCCATCCATGATTGCGCCAAATAAGGCATAGTTTTACTTTGGTTATTAATGACTAAGCTAATGGATTTATCTTTGCCCGGAAAAATAATACGAGTGCGGTCAATATTGATTGCCGCAGAGGCAACTTCCATGCCACCAAAGATTAATGAAAGCCCGAGGGCAACTACGTACTTTTTACTCATACATCATTCCTTATTGGCAAGGGATCAAGACTTTACCTTGATTCTTTTCAGTCATATTCGGTAAGTTCAAGCGACATTGATTTGCACCACTTGCCCACTTAACAATGTAGTTTTCATCTGGATCCACCCCAGTTAAATAAACAACACCACTGTCCGCAATAATGCCGACCTCCCTACCTGTATTCACTTCGATGACACTCGTCCCCAGAGGAGGATAATTGCCATTACTCAAACGGATCACTGCTAAAATACGTTTCCCTTGATTCGCTTTTATTTTTTGATAACCAATTGAGCCTTCAGTTAACGTTTTTCCAATAATGTTGTCATTCACATCAACATCTTCAGGCAACGTATTCATATCAATGTATACATCCGAGTTTGAAAAACTGTTCAGGCTTGTTGCGACACCAATACCGAAGCGGTTAGTGACGGATTCGCCATTATCAATAGAAATCCCCGCAACGTTATCGCTATCAATCATGACGCGAGGTTCATTATTTGTGCCATTACGGTGCATTGCTGCACCATATTTAGTTGCAGTCATTGAGCCATACCAGCTACCACCAAACGCACGATAATTATTCACATTTTCCGTTGCATTAACGTTTAATACGCCATATGCAGATGAACGTTGATAGCTACCACTAATATTAGGTTCTGCACGGCCAAGTTGATGCTGATCTCCCCCTACACGCATACTCCAGTAATTATTTTGCTCATTAGGGCTGTAATAGGCGACGGATTGCCCAAAATTATGGTCATTATCTGCATATTGAGCGTCATAACTGACTGACCCGCCATTTTCTAATGGAATCGAAAATGACAGATAAATTTGGTTGTCATCCGTTTTTTCGTATTTAATTTTATTGAGAGACAATGTCCCCGAGACATTTTTAAGTCGCCCAACACTAAACAATTTACTCAAGCTCATGCCAAAGTTGGTTGTCGACTCACTGTTCCAAAACTGGTGGTGAGAAGCATTCAAATAAACCGTTAAATCCAATGGGCTGATGTATTGGTTAAAGGATGCGGTATACACGTTCTTATCGCGTCTAAAATCAAGAACACCATTGGCAGCATCAATATATTGCGGCATGGTTAGGAATTCTTTTTCAGAAAATTTATAACCTGCAAAAGTAACTTGTGAATTAGTGGATTCGAAACGTTTCGAATAATTCAGACGATAACTGTTCCCTGAATAAGAACCAAAATGGTCTAAATCTGCATGGGTGCGCGTAATATCCAGCGATATTGCCCCAAACACATTCATATTTTGCCCAATCCCCAGATTGACGGCTTGATAATTATTATTGTCGACAGTGGCAATTAAACCGCCAAAAATTGAGGTATTGCCAAATAAACCATAAGATAATTCACCCGCAATAAACCGTGGCTCAACTTTTTGAGAACGCCCAAACGGGTCTGACTGCCCCATCGTTAATTTATAAAGAAGCTGACCTTGGCGTGTTAAAAATGGCAATGAAGCCGCCGTTACTTGGTAAGTCGTTTTTGAGCCATCTTCTTCCTCGATGGTCACATCTAACGTACCTTGCACTGCTTCTGTAATATCTTGAATATTAAAGGGACCTGGGGCCACTTTAGCTTGTTTAATCACTCGTCCATTTTGTGAAATAATCACCATCGCATTGGTTTTGGCAATACCGGTCACCTGTGGTGCATAACCACGTAATGAAGGAGGAAGCATTCGGTTATCACTAAATAACGATGCCCCAATAAAACGGAAGCTATCAAACAAATCTGTTCTTAAATAAGACTCCCCAAGTAAAACTTTGGCACCCATTTCAGGTAATGCGCGAAATGCATAAAGCTGAGTCCAATCAAACCGCTCATTTGTTTTTCCTTGAGAACGATTGTATTGATACTGGTAATCCGCACGGAAACGCCAAGCCCCTAAGTTCACGCCAGCCGTACCATTACTGCTACCACTGAACGTTTCACTCGTGTTTTTAGGGGAGGTGTAATTTAAAAATAGGTTGTAATCGAGAAATGCGCCTGCAATTCCATTTTCCCATTGGGATGGTGGAACCCAGTACGGATCGTCATATTCTAACCAAGCTTGAGGAATAGAAAATAAGATATTCTGATTCTCTTTATCGAATCGATAGTGAATATCTAATTTTTTAGATAGTTCAACACACTGGTTATTATTATTTTGCAGAAGTTCTTCCTGAACTTTCTTTTTTAATGCAAAAAGGGTGACCATCTCTGGCGTAACACAGAGTGTTGAATTATCTTTACTCTCTTCAATAAATTTAATTAAATGTTGTCCCGCTAATTTTCTACCATTCAATGTAATATCGGTAAGATATTCACCCGCAGGGATAAAATCAGGATTTGAAAACTGACTTAAATCAATATTATCTCTGTCCTTTGCATCAATAATATTCATATTAAATTCAACTGCATTAGACATTCCTGAAAAGGAAAATGCCAACACAATAGAACATAATATTTTATTCATTTTAAACTGAGGCAATAAAGACATGATATTCCCTGTCAAAAAGATAAAAAATCAAAATAAAAAGGGAAAATAACAGGCAATAATATGCCTGTTATTTAAGGTATAGATTAGAGGTAATTTAAAGCGTAAGTCGCTTGAGAAATGATGCTACCAGTTTCTACTTTGTTACCATTTGCTTCTACACGTGCACTAAATGCTAATTTGTTAGGGCCGTCAGCTAATGGCATTTCAACACTTGTGTCACCAACTTTCATTGTTGCACCATCAGCATTGATCAGACGAACACCAACACCTTTAGAAGTACCAGTGTTTGCTAACAGTTCTTTTGCAGTTGTATCTGGCGTACCAGTGAAAGTCACTTTAACTTTGCTAACTGCAGGGAAAATAACTTTGTCTGAAGCATCTTTAACTTCACCTAAATCGCAGTTTTCTAACTGAATATTGTACTGAACGCTTTGGCTAAATTTATTACCCGTTTCTAATACTTTATTAGCAACTTGGCCAAGATCAACGTTAATTGTACCATCACCTGGGATAGAGCAAGGTGCATTGATGACTTTACCAGTGAAGTTGATAACACCACTTCCTTGGTCTACAGTGGCTGCATTTGCAATACCAAATGAAGAAGCGATAATTGTAGCTAATGCAATGTTAGTTAATTTCATTTATATTTTCCTATAAAAAGACGACAGATGTACCAATCACCTAATAATCAATATAATTATTAAGTTGATATTTTTTGCTGGGGATGTAATAAAAACAGCCATTTTATTAATTAGAATAAATAGCCATTTAATTTTTTATTTCATTTATTATATTAATAAATTGATTTTCAAATTAGTAATTAGATAATTCTTAATAGTTTTATTTTAAATAGTTTCTTTATTTAAGAATACATCATCAATAAAAAAGCAAACCATTTCTGTTTCTAGTGCATTAGCTAGAACATGTAAATTTTCGATATTAATATTGCACTCGCCTCTTTCATAACGAGAGATCTGTTGCTGGCTCACTCCAACAAGGTTCGCAAGCTCAATACCTGAAAGCCCTAAATGCTTTCTTCTTTTCCTTATTTCTCTACCTACGATACGATTTACATTTATCATCAACTATAGCCCAAAAAAAACGTAAAATGTTAAACGGCTAAACTATATAACAGATCAAAAACCTTTAGCATATCAAAATTTATCTTTCCGAATGAAAATTAAAATATAGCTAATCAATGAAAACACGAAATTTGAGTTAATTATAATTTTCAAGATATAAAAGTAAAACTGTTTCTAACGATCAATAAAATAGATTAAAGCCAGCGAAACCTATCAAAATTAAAGCAATTCAATTTGAATTAGTTAATAACTCAAAACCATCAAATAAAATTGTAATTTAAATTATTATCGATAGCATAAAATAATAACTAACTATTTGATTCATTTTAAATAAACTCATATTACCACTATTAATGGTAATACAGATAAATGGCGATCTATTTATATTTAGCGCAATTAGCTTCTAATTATTTATTATCTATTATTGAGGCATTGATTAATAAGCATTTTTTACAAAAAATATGCGTAAATTAATTTTTTATTTACATTATTTTATTATATACCAAAAAAACCACTATAGGTGGTTTTTTTCATTTTTAAGAATTATTCATAGGGTAGATATAAGAATTTTTGTTAACACATTAAACGAGTGCGATATATATGAAACTGATATCAGAACCAGCAAACTAACTTAAAATGTGTAAAAATAGCATATTATCGTCTTTTTAGACGCCAATGTTAACGATATCATTGAATAGACAACTCATGCACAAATTAGTCACGCAGAGAAATTAATATACCCCTTAAATAACATACAGTTGTGTTTGTTACAAAATGTAACGATAGCATAAATATTATTAATGAAATTAAGAAAAAAATAATTCTTAACAAAAATAAAACACAATAATTATGTAAAGATAATACAAATTACGTGTAAAATAGTTACTTATACTTACATCTAGACCAATTTGCAGGCAAAAACACTACTCCCAACAAAACATAAGACAACCAGTCCCTTTTAGTTTAGAGGAGATTTAAGTATTCAATCGCGCAAATACAACGTGTTATTTAGGCCTATTATGCTATTTTGAGGCTTTTTAATTAAAAAATTAAGTATTAATCAATAGGTTACTTTTTTCACCCTTCGATTATATAAGAAGATTTCACCTATTAAGAGGTTTTTTTTCGAAGAATATAATGTATCTCAACTTTTTTTTTCATCTGAAATCATCAATTGTAGTCCACTTTTTATCTAAAACATACTTTGATAACCAATGGTTATTGAAAAGAAAAATAACTCATTATTTTTTATCTAAGCAACATGTTCTTATTTCTCCTAACTAAGGAGATATGATGAAAACACAACAATTACTTCGCGTTGCCACTGTACAATTCCAACACCAGCCAGGAAATAAAACCTACAATTTAGACTGCATCCACGGCTTTATTACACAAGCCGCACAAAAAAAGGTCAAAATACTCGCATTACCTGAGATGTGTATTACAGGATATTGGCATGTGCCAAAGTTGCCTGATACAGACGTTTATGCACTCAGTGAAACCTTGCATGACAGCCCTTCACTAGCGCCTATCCGCCAGCGTGCTATCGAGCTAGGGATGCTTATTGGCGTCGGATTAATAGAAAAAGGCCTAGATGGCAAATGTTATAATACATGGGTCGCTTGCATGCCTGATGGGCAGTTGCATGCACATCGAAAACTGCACGCCTTTGAGCATCCAGTGATTCAAAGCGGTGATAGCTACACCGTATTTGATACTCCTTGGGGTGTAAAAGTCGGTATATTGATTTGTTGGGATAACAATCTCATTGAAAATCCGCGAGCTACTGCATTACTTGGTGCTGATATCATCCTTGCCCCTCATCAAACTGGCGGGACGAACTCCAGTAGCCCGTATGGCATGAAGCGCATACCACTACATTTATGGGAAAACAGAAAACAGAACCCACAAGCGTTGATGAATGCGTTTCAAGGGGAAAATGGTAGGGACTGGCTATTACGTTGGCTACCTTCACGTGCCCATGATAATGGTGTTTTTTATCTGTTTAGTAATGGTGTTGGTCGTGATGATGATGAAGTTAGAACAGGTAACGCCATGATAATTGACCCTTATGGTCGAATTATTCAAGAAACTGCTGCGATTGAAAATGATATGGTCATCGCTGATTTAGACCTTAGCTTGCTTCCTGACTCCAATGGGCGGCGTTGGTTAATGGGGCGGCGTCCTGAACTCTACCAGATCCTAAATACCTCAATGGGTTATGAAACAGATATTCATCAGGTTCGTTTCGCGTCTCAATCAATACCTTTTATGAAAAAAGAAATCAGAAGCCAGTGAAATAACGAATGCTATAGTGGTTTACTCATTATCTAGATACTATAGCGTTTATCATTTTGTGTAAGAGGTAAATATGGATACTCGACTTCTCCGTGCCTTTATTACCCTTGCGGAAACGAAAAATTACAAAGAAGCCTCAACACGCTTATATATAAGCCAACCTGCCTTAACAAAGCAAATTAAGTTATTAGAAGAACAACTCAATTTACGGCTGTTTGAACGTGGACGCCACGGAGCAATGCTAACAGAGCATGGGATAGCATTGCTCCCATACGCAAAACAAGTGTTAAGCCACGTGCAAGAATTGTTAAACCAAGCATTGGTGCTCAAGGAAGAACCCCCGAAGGTTTTACATGTCGGTTTTGGGATCTCATCTTTTCAAGAAGCCTCTTTATTTGTTGCTCACTTACGGGAGAAACTGCCCAGCGTTGCCATTGTGTTGGACGATATGCCCTCACATACAATGAGGGATAATCTCCTTTCTCATCAATTAGATATTGCATTTACTCGCCACGTCCCCCAAGCTCCAACAGAAAATATTATTAAACAATTTTTAAAAACTGAAGTGTTAGCCCTCGCCATATCACGTGAATACACACAACATAATTCGATAAGGGATTATTTAACACAATATCCATTGCTGATGTTACGTGCAGAGCGCGGCCTTGGGCTTTATCAACAAATTCAACGTTACTTGCAATCGGAAGACCTGCATATTGCTCCCTTACAAGAGGCAAGCGATATACAAACACTCATTGCATTAGTTGCAGCGAAAGTGGGTGTTAGCCTTGTTCCTTACAGTGCAAAATATATCGCTCAAGAGGATGTCCATTTCATTCCGCTCCACCACTGCGAAGCCGCAAAATGGCAAATTGATGTCGTTTGGCATACGTCATTACCGAAAACATGGCAAAGCATTTTCCACACTTTGATTGATAATATTCATGAAACTCCGTGAAAATAGACGGTAAGAATAACTCCGTAATTCCTATATATTAAATAAATGAACTCTGATATTTATTGTTGTTATCTTGGTTAGATAGGCACTTTATATATGTCCGTAAATAGGTCAATTGCTCCACTTAAAATCATCGCTTCTGGCGTTGCTTTACCTGAAAACAAAATTTACTCCTCAATGCTCGATGAAAAACTCAATAAAACGAAAGGGTTTGTGGAGAAACATTCAGGTATCGAATATCGCTACCATGCAAACTATACGGACTCACAGGCGCAACTTGCTGCACAAGCCATTGAAAATGCATTACAACAAAATGGGTTGTTGCCACAAAGTATTGATATGCTAATTAACGCCTCTGCGATCCCTGTTCAAGCATTGCCTTGTTCTGCGGCTCATGTCCTTGAACAATCAAATTTAAATGATGGCATTGCTTGCTTTGATATCAATTCAAGTTGCATTAGCTTCATTACAGCGCTGCAAGTGGCTGCGGGTATGCTAGCGACCAGTCAATTCCAACGCATTGCCATTGTCTCTGCGGATATCGCCTCACGGGGCATCGACTGGCAGGATAAAGAATCCTCACTCATTTTTGGTGATGGTGCAGCGTGTGTGATCGTTGAAAAAGGCGATGGTACCAGTGGTATTCTCTCTTACACTCACACTACGCATGTCGAGGGGATTGATTTTTGTGAGATCCGTGCAGGCGGAACTCGGAAAAACCCGCGATCTGGAATGACTGAAGATGATTTTCTGTTCCATATGCAAGGTAAAAAACTTTTCCGCATGGCATCTGCCTTAATTGAAGAATTTATGCAGCGCGTCTTCACCGAGTCAAACTTACAACTCGAACAAATTGATACAGTTGTACCTCACCAAGCCAGTCATTTATCGCTAGAGCATATGCGCCAACGTGTTGGTGTCACGCCAGATCAACTCATTGATATTTATCGCCATCGCGGTAACCAAGTTGCTGCCTCGATTCCATCGGCACTGCACGAGGCGATTATCACAGGCCGTTTTTATGAAAAACAAAATGTAATGTTAATTGGTACTGCGGCAGGGTTGGCCCTGTGCGCCATGGTATTAGTACCATGAAAATCCTCGTCACAGGTGCCACGAGTGGCCTTGGCAGAAATGCGAGTGAGTACTTACTGGGGCGAGGTTTTGATGTCATAGCTTGTGGCCGAAACCCGCAAGCGGGAGAGCAATTAGCCAACATGGGCGCTGAATTTATCCCTTGTGAGCTGGCTGAACTTTCTTTGCAACAGGCCAAAGAAATGATGATTGGCTGTGATGCTATTTGGCATTGTGCCGCACTATCTTCGCCATGGGGTAAGCGCCAAGACTTTGAAAATATTAACCTTCATGCAACGCGGATATTGGCCACCGCAGCAGGGGAGCTAGAGATAACACGCTTTATCCATATTTCGACCCCTGCCATTTATTTCAATTTCACCCATCAGCGTGATATTGCAGAAACCACCCAAAACAGCTGTTTCGCCAACCAATATGCGAAAACAAAATATTTGGCAGAAACCGTTATTCAACAATGTGTTAAGCAATATCCTAACACACGTTATACCCTGTTACGACCGCGCGGATTATTTGGCCCCTATGACCGAGTGTTACTCCCGAGGTTACTGGCGCAAATCAAATCTCGTCATGGTAAGTTAGTGCTTCCTAACGGGGGGAATAACCATTTTGACTTAACCTATGTGGGGAATGTGGTTCACAGTATGCAACTTGCTACCCATAAAGAAGGGCTACTAAGCGGTGCGGTATATAATATTACCAACCAGCAACCACAAGCACTGAAACACACGTTGCAACAACTCTTCCATGAGCTTCAACTCGAGTGTGAAATTCGTTCCGCGCCTTATCCACTATTATATGCCATTGCTATGTTGCTAGAGGGCATTGGGCATCTCACTGGAAAAGAGCCTCTTCTCACCCGTTATAGCCTTGGTGCCGCTTATTTCACTATGACCCTTGATAACCAAAAAGCCCAACAAGAATTAGGTTATTACCCGTTATATTCCATGGAACAAGGAATTCATTTAACCGCTAACTGGCTAAAACAGCAGGAGAATTGATGCTAACCATTCACCAATATGAAGTCGGGTATTGCACGCATCCTGGCTGTGTAGCCCTTAAAGGCGCCAGTTTTAAATCCTGCAAATTCCCTGCTCGAGCATGGTTAATCGAAGATGAACAGCAGCGCTGGTTATTTGATACGGGGTATGCCACCCATTTTTATGACCATACACGCAAAGGTATCATGCGGTTATACCGCACAGTAACCCCCGTTTATTTCGATAGTAAAGACGCGTTAGTCAACCAACTTGCAAACGATGGCCTTAAACCCAAAGACATTCATGGTGTGATTTTATCCCATTTCCACGGTGACCATATCGCAGGGCTGCGGGATTTCCCCGAGATGCCAATCATTTGTTCAGGTGATGGTTGGGCAAAAACACGCCCGTTAACGGGCTTTGCGGCCCTCAAAAGTGCCTTTGTTAGCGGTTTATTACCTGATGATTTTGAGCAGCGCACCGTGTTTTATGAAGGTTTTGACCGTGTTGCCCTACCCAGCGAATTACAAATACTGGGTGAAGGCTATACGGTGAATAAATCAAAAACTTTATTGATCGTACCACTACCGGGGCATGCCGCAGGTCATATTGGTTTATGTGTGCTTACAGAGGCTGGCTGGGTGCTACTTGCAGGGGATGCGGCATGGTCACCAACCAATTACCGTGAATTGCGCGGTCCAATGGCTATCGCCAATATCATCATGGATGACAAACAAGCCTATTATGAAACGCTGAATAAATTGCATGAAATTGATAAGCAAAATATTGTTATTCAGCTTTGCCATGAAGGTGATTTACAGTGATTTTGTCGACGCTCTGGCACTATTGGCGAGCCCGCCGTTTGTCATTCAAAAACCGTGTAGATTTAGAGGCTTACCAGAAAAAATGCGTAATCAAATTTAAACGCAAAACACTGGCAAAAAGCCCTTATTTTCGTGCCTATATCGACCGCCCTCTACATGAATTCCCTATCATGAATAAATCCATCATGATGGAAAATTTTGACCAAATGAACACCGCTGGCTTATCAAGCCAAACACTTCTCGAATGCGCACAAAAAAGTGAGCAATCCCGAGATTTTGCACCGAAAGTTGGCCGTTATAGCGTTGGGTTGTCCTCAGGCACTTCTGGGCGGCGCGGTCTGTTTGTGGTGAGCCCACAGGAGCAAAATATTTGGTCTGGCAGTATGTTAGCGAAAATGCTGCCCAATGGGTTATTTCACGGTGAGCGGGTTGCTCTCTTTTTACGCGCCAACAATAATTTATATGAAAGCGTAAATAACCGCTGGATATCCTTACGGTTTTACGACCTTTTTGCTGATTTTCAACAGCAATTAGCCGCGCTTGAAGCCTATCAGCCCTCGATTATTGTCGCACCTGCACAAGTGTTGTGTGCCATTGCCGATGCCATTATCCACCAGCAAATCCAGCTAACGACCCAGAAAGTGATTTCAGTAGCGGAAGTCCTTGAACAACAAGACAAAGAGAAACTTAAGCGCTGTTTTCCACAAGTGGGTGAAGTATACCAAGCCACAGAAGGCTTTTTGGGGTGTACCTGCTCCCATGGCACGTTGCACTTAAATGAGTCATTCCTACATATTGAACCAAATTGGCTGGATGAAACACGATTTTCACCGATAATTACCGATTTTACCCGCCAAACACAACCCATTGTGCGTTATCAACTTGATGATGTGTTAGTGATCAAGCAAGCTCCCTGCCCTTGTGGCTCTCCAGAGCTTGCCATTGAACGTATTGAAGGCCGCTGCGATGATTTACTTCAACTGCCTGATCAACAAGGTAATATAATCACCATCTTTGCAGACCCTTGTGCAAGAGTCATTGTGAATCATTTGCCCCTCACCGCTGATTTTCGGCTTACCCAACAAGGTCATCACCTGTGCTTACAAGCCGAGTGCAGCGAAGAAGAACTTGCTCATTGTCATCAACAACTTGAAAGCTACTTAGCCAATCAACAAGTGGATATTCAACAACTACATTGGGAATTATTAGCCGAACCCATCGAGCAATCACTTTCCATCAAAAAACGCCGCATTACCCGCAAGGAACCTCAATGACAAGCAACGTCTTATTCATGCGCTTAATCTATTGTTTAATTGGTTGGGGAACCGTTGGCATTGTGTACAACTACACGGGGAAAATTGTTGAGAATGCCAATTTTTTAACCCCAAGCACCATTGATAATGCCGTGCAATTTTCCCCTAATGCGGTTTGGTTTTATCTGTCGTTCTTTTTATTTATTCCACTCGGCTATCTTTACAGCCCGATTGAGCGTGCCCGTTTATTAATGTTCGCCATGCAATTATGCGCATTGGTTTCAGGCGTGGTTTATTTGCTGTATCCCACCACAATGCTGTACCACGAATATGATTTAACGACATTTTCTGGTCATGCATTATCTGCATTAATCGATATCGATAGCCCACAAAATTTATTACCTTCTCTACATGTCTCATTGACTCTTGTAGTGCTGAATGCATTATGGTCAGTAAAATATAAATTTCGCACACTGTTTTATTGTTTATGGGCCACTGCCATTTGCGTGTCCGTATTGGTGCTAAAACGCCACTTATTTATTGATGTTGTTACTGGAGCAATAACGGCTTGTTGCGTGCTGTGGGTTGTCCACGCCGCAAAATACCGCTTAGAGAGAAAACGCTCATGAATGAATTAACCTTTCCCATTATTTTTATGTTAGCGATCGTTGTCGCTGAAGGCTTGGTGATCGCCAAAACACAAAAGGGCACGGTAAGTTGGCAAGAATTGGTTTTTAACCTTAACTCTGGCCATATTATGTTGTGGTTATTTAGAGGGTTAGAGATTTTTTGCTATGGGTTTGTGGTCACTCACTACTCGTTCAATCTTGTTGAAAGCTGGCCAACTGCGTTAGTCTGGATTTTTACCATTTTAGCATGGGATTTCGGCTTCTACTGGCTGCATCGATTACACCACACTTATCGAGTATTATGGGCCGTGCATGTTGTTCACCATCAAGGGGAACATTATAACCTGTCATTAGGGGTGCGAAATTCTTGGTATTCATCCCTCACATCAATACCTTTCTTTATGTTATTAGCATTAATGGGGATCCCATTAGAAATTTTCCTTACCGTCTCCATTTTGCACTATACCATCCAGTTTTTTAACCACAGTGCTCTTATCCCACATTTGGGCTGGCTAGAAAAATTTATGGTAACACCGCAGCACCACCGCGTTCACCACGTTAAAGAAGGTCATTATTCCAATCGTAACTTTGCGGGAAGCTTTATTTTTTGGGATAAACTGTTCGGCACATTTGCCAAACTCCCTGAAACTGAACATCACTTTGGCATTAAAGGGGCTCCAGCTTCTGAAAACCCTTTTATTGACAGCAACTTACCTTTCTGGCGAATTGTTAAACGAGCCAGCAAACCCGCAAAAAAATCGCCCCCACTATTTCGCGTAAACCAAGTGGCTTTGGTCATGGGAACGCTTCTCTTATTTACGTTGGTGATAGGTTATGTCTACCTTTATGGCTACGGCTACCAAGGGACGACACTACAACAGGTGGTTTTATTTGTGCTGTTAGCCTTGGGAACCGTGGCGTTATCAGGGATTTCTGATGGGCGAAAATCAGGGTTAATGAGCTGGTTTTTTATCGCCTGCTTACTGCTAATTTGTGTGATATTCATTTGGCAATGGACGACCCCGTTCTGGGTTATTTTCACTAGCGCGTTGTGGCTGCACAGCTTATTGATGCTAGTTGGGATTGGCCGAAAACCAATAGCGGTGGCGAATGTCGCTTAAACCGCTTAGGCCACTCAGTTACCAGCACCGCCATGATCAAGACTTCCAAAAAGCCTTGAACAAGGCGGCTAAACAATATTTGCATGATAATGCTGATCACCGGTTTGCTGACGGGCGCTTTTATGCCAAAAGCGCCGTATTGGTATTGTGCTGTTTAGGCAGCTATTTTGCGGCATTATTCTTCAATGCATCTTGGGCCTTTTTTGTTTTTTACCCCAGTTTTATCTGCTTCGCCTTATTATTGGCGATTAATTTAGTGCACGACGCTTCGCACAATGCAATTTTTAAACATGCCAAAGCCAATTATTGGCTCAACTTTTGGGTCACCATTCCCCTTGGTTTAGACCCCGAATGCTGGCGCGTGCGGCATATTATTTTTCACCATGCTCACACCAATATTCGCCATTACGACTTGGATATTGAAGAAAATTTTGTTTTACGCCAAACCCCTTACCAGCGCTGGTATCCTTTTATGCGAGCCCAGCACCTGTATTGGCCATTGATTGCAGCAATGACATTCCCTGCACTTATTTGGTTTTTTGATTGGATGGATAGGTTTCACTTTACCCGCGTAGCCCCCCATATGCGTCATCAAGGCCAACAAGGTATATTGGCGTTTATCATGGCAAAACTGCTGCATTTGGTGATGGCCATTGTGATCCCCGCCATTGTTTTGCACGATATCAGCCTCGGCACGCTACTCTTGACCTACATACTCAGCCAAATGTTTGCATCATTAATATTTGTGGTTCTAATACTTGGCACCCATTGGGCAAAAGCTACTTTTTATACCCCACCCAAAGAAGGCAACATGCCCCATGGCTTTTATACACACACATTTTCAACCACTTATGACTGGCAAACGACACCACGTTGGCTAACCTATTGGCTTGGTGGGCTAAACCTTCACCTGACTCACCACTTATTTCCCAACTGGAATCATCGTCATTACCCTGCTCTGGCTAAAATTATTGAGCAAACGGCGAAGCAATTTTCAATGGATTACCACTGTATTAGTGCTAAAGAGTTATTTGTGTATCAACAGCGATTCTTAAAAGAGATGGGATCAGGCAAACAGGCAGATGAGCACTGAGTTTTCGTTTTGAAAACTCAGTGCGTTAAGAAAAACTGGTTACTTATCAACAATAATGTTTTGGTTCACAACGCTTTGCTCGCTGTTGCCCACCATTTGAGCAAATTTATCCAGTGGGTCGGTACGAAACGCATATAAGCGTTTTAAAGCAAATGGATTATCTCCTAGATTCACTTTTCCTTGGATCGTCGTCACCGCGATATGCAGCCCAGCCTCTTTGGCTGCCTCCATCGCCGATGCGTTATAACCACCAAACGGGTAGGCTAAATAACGCTGATCTGGCTCGAAGTTGCTCAAAATCTTCATCGAACGTTTAAAATCCAACATGATCGTGTGTTCTTTGCGACTAAATAAAATAGGCGAGTTATGGTTATCTAAACGGTGTAAAAAATGCGTATGAGACTGGATATTAAAGACATCTTGGCTATTTTTGATTTCTTGTTTGCTCATAAATTGCAACGAGTCTGCCGACCACTTTTGCGGCTGCGTTTTAATCCGTGAGGAAATCACAAATAACGTCGCTTGCTGCTGGTTATCCCTTAAAATGGGCAGCGCATAGCGGTAAACCGATTTCAAACCATCATCAAAGGTGAGTACCACGGCTTTGCCCGGCAGATTGGCCGTTTTATTTAAATAATCTTCCACATCTTCTAGAGACAGTGTTTGGTAACCCGCCTCTTTCAGGTAATTCATTTGCTCGCTGAATGCCTTAACGGATGTCGTGGTCGAGGTGTGGCGGAAGTTTTTATTTTCGCTATCTTGCAAAATATGGTGATAGGTTAAAATAGGAATGCCTTTATCCAGTGCCACATCCTGTAATCGAACATAGCCCAAACGGTCCCCTAGACGAATGGTTAACCACGCGGTTTTTTCCCCCGTTTTGTCCGTTTTAATCATTCGAGCTAAAACAGGGTAGCGCAAGTTATCCCATAAAGAAGCAATTTGTGAGCTATTGCTGTCGGTTGTACGGTAAACAGGGGTTTTTTGGTGGGTGATCAAATAATCATAAATCGGGTTCTGCAAATCATTTAGTCGATCCACTTCTGGCACATAACGGGGCTTTTTATCGGTAAAAGATGAGGTTTTCACAAAGGCATAATCATTGCCAAATTGCATTTCGCAGTAATCCCCTGAGGGGGAATAAGCGTAAAAACCGTGATCTGCATTTAGCTCAGCAACTGCTCGCATTTCACCTGCAATCGGTGAAAAGATAATTTCTGACGCTTTGGTCTGCACTAATTTTGGCGGGATATCGGCAAGTTTCCAATCATCGGTGCTGTTTATCTCAGCCGCCAGTGATTGAGAAATTGAGTTTACAAGTAACACGCAAAACAGTAAAAAAAATCGTTTATACATTTGTCATCCATCATCCACTGAGTTTTACCGCAATTATTCTAAACCTACTCAATAATTAACCCTATAGCTTGATAAAAATTTTTATTTTTTAATTAAAATCAATAGATTAGTCATATCATTATTAATTTCTCAAACTTTTCACTTTCAATTTAAATTCGCCAACTTAAGTTGTTATACCAATTTAAGTATTTATTTATGAGTTATCATACAAAATAAAGAGATCTAGCTCATATTTATCATTAAAAAACGGCTCGTCGGCACAATCTGTAAATCATTTGACAGTTAATTCCAATTCTCACTGCTAGATTGGCTCTCAGTCACTTTTCAACACCTGGGAATAGCAATGAAAATAAAAGAAATTAGCACCTTTATCATGCACGTACCGGTCACCAACGACCTAATCGGCGATTCAACCCACAGCATTACCCACTGGGGGATGCCGGGTGTGATGATTAAAACAGAGTGCGGTTTAGTCGGTTATGGCCACACTGGCACACATGCAGACATTACAACAGACCGTTTAATTACCACCATCATTGAAGATGTATTTGGCCCTATGTTACTGGGTGAAGACCCGAACGAAGTGCGTTATTTACACCGCAAACTCACTCGTAGCTCCACCAATATTTGGGTAGGGCGTGGGGGGTTAATGCAAATGGCAATCTCCGCCATTGATATCGCACTGTGGGATTTAAAAGCCAAAGCGGCGCAGCAACCTCTATGGCAGTTATTTGGCGGTTCGAAGCACAATAAAGTGAATGCGTATAACACCGACTGCGGTTGGTTAGTGCGCAGCCAAGACGACCTTGTTGATGACTGTAAAAAAATGATCTTCGAAGAAGGTTTTAAAGCCATCAAAATGAAGATTGGTAAACCGGATCCACGGGAAGATTTACAACGTATCGAAGCCGTTCGCAACGCAATCGGCGACGATATTGACTTAATGGTTGATGCGAATGGTAAATGGGACATCAGCATCGCTAAGCAATATGGCCACCGTTTGAATGATTTCAATATCAAATGGTTTGAAGAACCACTGTGGCACGATGATGTGGCGAGCCATAAGCAATTAGCGGCTTATATGGATACGCCAATCGCTTTAGGTGAATTGCTGTATCACAATGATTCATTTAAAGAATTTGTACTCGCTGGTGCTGTTGATTACTTACAACCGGATGCAACTCGTTGTGGTGGCTTAACCGCAGTGTGGGAAATAGCCGACCTCGGTATGGCATTTAACCTGCCAGTCACACCGCACCATGGCGATATGATGCAGGCACAATTGCATCTCGTAATGGCGCACCCTGCCTGTTCATTATTGGAATTTATTCCATGGACACTGGACTGCTTTGTTGACCCAGTGGAAGTGGTTGACGGTGTGTACAGCACCCCGACCGCACCAGGCGCGGGCACAACGTTAAAACCAGAAGCATTAGCAAAATTTAACGTGAAATAATAAAAAATCCCTTTCCTGATATTTTACTTATTCACAGCAAGGGAAAGGGAAATAAATAACAAGAATTATTCATTTAAATTACCTATTTAATAGCTCTATACTCTACTCTGCTGGTTTCTCAGTGGTGGGCTAAACACGTAATAAAAATGAATAGATAACATCATTACCTTATAAAAAATACTGGGGTGAACCATGTCCACCAATATTGACCACTTATCATCAGCAACCAGCAAAGCGATACGAAAAATAATACCGATGGTGGTATTAATGTTCATATTAGCTTACTTGGACCGCTCGAATATTGGCTTTGCTAAACAAGAATTTCAGCTAACAACAGGGTTAAGCGACGCCGCTTATGCATTCGGCGCAGGGATTTTCTTTATCGGTTACGCATTATTTGAAGTGCCGAGTAATATCTTGTTATACCGCATTGGTGCACGAGTTTGGTTATCGCGCATCATGGTCACATGGGGGTTAATCTCTGCGGCGATGATGTTTGCCCATGATGAAACTACCTTTATTGTCTTACGCTTTTTACTCGGTGTCAGTGAAGCCGGCTTTTTTCCTGGGGTTATCTTATATTTAACCTTCTGGTTCCCACAAAACATCCGTGCGCGAGTCACAGGCTACTTCCTGTTTGGTGCGCCACTGGCATTTATTATTGGTGGGCCATTATCCGGTTCATTACTTGCCTTAGAAGGCTCATCCTTTGCCTTTGGGTTATACGGCTGGCAGTTAATGTTTGTTGTGGAAGGCTTATTAGCTTCCATCGTCGGGGTCTGGGTATTCTTCTACCTTGATGATCGCCCAGAAAAAGCGAAATGGCTAACGGATGACGAGAAAAATGCCCTTGCTGCGAAACTTGCATTAGAAGAAGACGCGAAAAAAGGCCACAGCCCGAAAGGTGCGCTGAGTGCCCTGCTAGATATGCGCGTTCTCTACCTATGCTTGATTTGGTTCACCGTCCAAGTGTGTGGATACGGCATTTATTTCTTCTTACCAACACAAATCGCGACATTATTAGGCAGTAAAGTGGGCGTGTTAGTCGGCTTTGTGACAGCAATTCCACCACTGTGTGCGGCTATCGCGGTTTACTATGTGCCTCGTATTTCTGAGCGCTTAAAAGAGCGCCGCAAAGTCGCTGCCATTACTTTTATGTTAGGGGCTGCAGGGATTGCGGTATCAGGCTTATTCGATAGCATTCCAGTGATTGCCATCATTGCGCTGTGCGTAGCAGCTGCAGGTCACTTAGCGATGCAACCTCTGTACTGGAGCTTCCCATCGGCTTATTTAGGCGGAACAGCGGCAGCATCAGGTATCGCTTTAATTAACTCAGTGGGCAACTTAGGCGGCTTTGTCGCACCAAACTTAAGAGTCTGGGCAGAAACCACCTTTGAATCCGCACGAGCTGGCTTGTATTTCATTGCGTTAGTCGCCTTTATCGGCGGCCTGTTAATCCTCACATTGAAAAAACTCGGCATCGAAAAGAAATTTGAAGACTAATTTCGTTTGATGTCAAACCTTCCCGAGTCATCATTGGTGGCTCGGGATTTTCTATTTTTCGATCAAACCCATTGAATTACCTGTTGCTGTTGTTCATGATTGAACATAACCCTACCCAATGCCATGATAAGGCTTATGACTCATGCAGGGAGCATTCAAATGAACATTGCTGTACAAAACAGTCAGTTGGTTATGACGCATGCTGAAGTGCTAGACGTTTTACAAACCAATAGCTGGTTCAGTAACTTACCAGATTATTTGAGTAACGCTCTGATGGAGTGCGCCACGCTGCGTTTTTATAATGACAGTGAGATGGTTCACTACCAAGGTGATCCTGCTCGCGGGTTGTATGCGGTCATCCAAGGTTCAGTAAAGGTCAGTTCTATTTCCACCGATGGGCGCGAATGTGTGTTTCGTTACCTTTCCCCCGGCAACTGGTTTGGCGAAATAGCCATGCTGGATAAATCAGCACGCACCCATGATGCTAAAGCCATTAGCCCAACAATCTTGCTGACCATATCCCCAAAAGATCTTTCTCTGATCTTGGAAAAGCACCCGGTTTTCTATCAATTTTTAAATATTCTACTCTGTAAAGTGATCCGCAATGCATTCACGATTATTAATGACAGCGCCCTGCTTTCAGTTTCTGCAAGGCTGGCAAAACGTCTTTTAAGTTTAGCGGAAGGCTATGGAGAACCCCATGAAAAAGGCACTCAGTTGAGTTTATACCTCACTCAAGATGACCTTGCGACGATTATTAATACCACTCGCCAAACCATCAATAAGCGCTTGGTAGCATGGGAAAAATTAGGCTGGATTGATGCAAAATACGGGAAAATTGTCTTAGTAAACCTTCCCGCATTAAAGCAAATTTCAGAGGATGATGAAGACTAGTTAGTCGTTTTGGTCAACCGGTGGGCTATCGGCAAAGAAATAGCGATCCATGGTAAATTCAAAGTCGTCACTGGTGGCGTTAAACAACATCTTTTTGGTGTTTTCTAAGTGCTGCCACATGGCTTGCCTTGCACCTTTTGGGTCGCGACGGGCTAATGCCTGTAAAATTTGGTCGTGCTCATCACACCAACTTTCAATCGAGCGGTTATCGATGTGCTCATGCAGTTTTAACCAATACGGGTTACGTAACCGTTGGCTCCACATTTGTTCAACAATCACCACCATAGCGCTGTTATGGGTCGAAGCCGCAATTTGCATATGAAATGCCAGATCCCACGCTGAATCACGAAAACGGTCTTCTTTGCGTGCATTCTTTTGAATTTCAAGAAGTTTTAAAATATCTTCTTTGGTGGCTTGAGTGGCGGCAAACTCCGCAATGTGGCTTTCGATCAACTGCCTCGCTTGCAATAATTCAAACGGCCCACAACGGCTAAACTCCAAACCCCCTTCAGTGTTGACAGAGTTATTAGACCGATTACTGATAACATGTATACCAGAGCCTTTCCGAACATCCACATAGCCTTCCACTTCTAACATGATAATAGCTTCACGGATCACTGTACGGCTGACATTCATTTCTTCAGCTAATAACCTTTCTGCAGGTAATTTAGTGCCAACAGGGTATTCATCATTTTCAATACGTTCTTTAACCAGTGCAGCCACTTGCTGGTACAGGCGCGGTTCGCTCTCAGCTGAGCTCATGATTTTCTCCTTTTGCAGTATGGCCTAACTTGGCAACGCTTTGATGGCTTTAGTATAACGAAATTACCCAATGATGGGGAAGCAAGAATATGACCAAGGAATAATTTCGCTGAAAATTGGTATAATATCTTTTAAAGTTATAAACCAGATCGTATAATGCATGAAAATTAGGCAGCAAAATTGAAAATTATCACCCAACTGATCTTTTCAGTCCGATGTACCGCCCAGGGAGCAAAACATGCAAAAAGAAATTATTAAAATACATACTCATGACAATGTCGCCGTCACACTAATCGATAGGTTGGCTGGAGATACATTCACCATTGAAGATCAATCAATTACATTGAAAGAAGATGTGAGCCGCGGCCATAAGATTGCCTTAACGGCCATTGAAACAGGCAAAAATATCATGAAATACGGGGCACCAATAGGCCACGCCACCGTAGACATTAACATTGGTGAGCATGTACACACTCACAATACCGCAACGAATCTTAGCGCATTAAATGATTATGAATATCACCCTGAGCATAATGCGATTTCTGCGACCGTGGCAGATCCTGACGTTCAACTCTATCGCCGTGCCAATGGTGAGGTGGCTATTCGCAATGAGATCTGGGTGATCCCAACGGTAGGTTGTGTCAACGCCCTCGCCCGTAAAATGATCGACCGTTTCCAAAAACAAAATAGCAACGCGACTGATATTGATGGAGTGTATTTATACAACCACACCTTAGGCTGCTCCCAATTGGGGGACGATCACTTAACCACCCGCACAATTTTGCAAGATATGGTAAAGCACCCGAATGCAGGGGGCGTATTAGTGATTGGACTTGGCTGCGAAAATAACCAAGTTGCCGCCTTTAAAGAAACTCTCGGTGAATTTGATGCAGACCGCGTTAAGTTTATGGTGTGCCAACAATTAGAAGATGAAATTGAAGCAGGTGTTGAGCATCTTAACGAACTTTATCAAGTTGTTAGGCAAGATAAACGTGTCGCAGGCAAACTCAGTGAAGTGAAATTTGGCCTCGAATGTGGCGGATCCGATGGGTTATCGGGGATCACCGCAAACCCATTATTAGGCTGTTTTTCTGACTTTTTGGTGAGCCATAACGGGACGACTGTATTAACCGAAGTGCCTGAAATGTTTGGCGCAGAACAAATTTTAATGAACCATTGCCATGATGAAGAAACGTTTGAAAAAACAGTCGAGATGATCAACGATTTCAAACAGTATTTTATCGCCCATGATCAGCCGATTTATGAAAATCCATCTCCGGGAAATAAAGCGGGCGGTATTTCGACCCTTGAAGAAAAATCCCTCGGCTGTACACAAAAAGCGGGCACCAGCCAAGTCATGGATGTCTTGAAATACGGTGAACGCCTAACAACACCAGGCTTTAACTTATTGAGTGCACCGGGTAACGATGCCATTGCCACCAGTGCTTTGGGTGCAGCAGGCTGCCATATGGTGTTGTTCACCACAGGCCGTGGCACACCTTATGGCGGTTTCGTACCTACCTTAAAGATTGCGACAAACAATGAATTAGCCACTAAAAAGCCCCACTGGATTGACTTTAACGCAGGCGCACTGTTAAACGGTAAATCCATGAACCAATTACTGGATGATTTTATTTTGCACGTCGTCAAAATCGTCAATGGCGAACAGACCAAAAATGAAATCAATGATTTTCGTGAATTAGCGATTTTTAAAATGGGTGTCACGCTTTAATTTCAAGCACATCCCTATTGTTTTACATATGTGGGCAATAGGGATCCCTCTTCGTATTTTCCCCTGTATACAAATTATCAGCCATTGTTATTCGTTCGCGCACAATAAAGAAAAGTCATCATTTCGCTATTTTTAAGATATGGTAGGATCACGCTGAGATAACGATTTTCAATTTATTAGCAAGGTGAACGATGATAGATCTAAAACTTAGGGAAGCCAGAGACAGCCTATCAACCAAGGAAAAGCAGGTCGCTGAATACATTATTGCTAATAAAAAAAATATGCAAAGCATCAGTATTCAATCCCTAGCCCAAGAAAACAAAGTCAGCACGACAACTATCTTACGCCTGTGCCATAAGCTCGGTTACCAAGGCTTTAGCGAGCTTAAAATCGATTTAATTTCATCAATTAACAACAAATCATATGGCACGCTGCTGCAAGAAGACATTGATATCAATGACTCGATGGAAACGGTGAATTTTAAAGTCAGCCAAATCGAAAAATCGTCAATAGAAGAAACGTGTGCCTTAGTTAATCTCAATGCATTTGCACAAGCTAACGAGCTCATTAGCAAAAGCAAAAAAATTGTCATTTACGGTGCGGGGAGCAGTGGGTTAGTTGCCAAAGAGTTTGAATATCAACTTATTAAAATCAAAAAAGACGTTAATTGCCACCTCGACTACAGCATTCAATTTAGCATCGTAAATACGTTGGATAAAAACGACTTAGTGATTGTGATTTCCCATTCAGGGGAAAACCACGAGTGCATTAAGTTACTCACTTTAGCGCGTGAATTGCAGGTGCCAACCATTGCTATCACCAAGATGGGTCAAAGCTCAGTCTCTTCCTTAGCAGAAACCATTTTGCATACCACATCAACCGAAAATATCTCACGAATTATCCCTATTCGCTCAAAAATTTCACAGCTGACAGTTATTAATATGTTGATTACTAACCTGTTTATTAATCAGTATGATGAGCGTATCCAAAAGCAAATTAGCACCCGCGCAGAGCGTTTCTCACGCTTAAATAGCAACAATTAATTTTTATTTCTCTTCTTTATCTTCTCGAGGTGGCGCGATGTCGCCACTTCGATCTCGCTCACAAAACTGATCCTTTCTTACTCGCTTACTCTTTCCATTCGCCCTTTTTGTGATATTGTTACTTAAAAATAAATATATAAAAGTAATTTTATTACTAAAATAAAAACGAGATACAAAGGGGAAAAAATGAGCTCTCAACTACCCATCATACTGGCAAGCCATGGCCCTTTTGCACAAGGGTTACTGGAATGTGCAGAAATGCTAATTGGCACTCAGGAAGATATCAGCGTGATATCCATCCAACGAGAAAGCAATATCAATGAAGTCAAAAAGCAGTTATTCGATACCTATCAACAAATCAACCAAGGCAATGGTGTTCTCATTTTAGTTGACCTGCTCGGTGGTTCGCCATGCAACTTAGCCAGCGAACTAGTGTTAACACAAAATGATGTTGCGCTGTATTGCGGGATCAACGTCCCTACTTTCCTTGAAATTTTAAGTAACCGTGATTTGCCTTTACATAAAATTCATCAAGTTATCACTGACGTGTTCCCAGACAGCTGCATTAATGTAAGTGAACAACTTAAACCTTTAATTCAAGATGAAAACGAACTTTAGGAGTTAACCATGCCAATTAATGTTGCTCGTATAGATGACAGACTGATCCACGGACAAGTGATTACCACGTGGGTAAAAAACTTCGATATTGAACAAGTCATTATCGTGAATGACAAAGTTGCCAGCGATAGCGTACAGCAATCTGTGCTCACCATGGCTGCACCACCAGACTTGAAAGTAGTGGTTTTTGGTGTTGATAAATTTATCGATGTCTTGAAAAAAGCCGAAATCAAACGCCGCACCATGCTGCTTTTCACCAACAGCGTCGATGTGAACAAACTGGTTGAGAATGGCTTAAAACTTGAAAAACTCAATGTCGGCGGCATGCGGATGCAAGAAGGTCGCCGCAATTTATCCCGCGCCGTTGCGGTGACACCTGAAGAAGAACAAGCATTTAAGTCGTTAATCAACAACAACGTGGCCGTTGAAATTCAGATGGTACCAAAAGACCCGATTGTTGAATTGAAAACATTACTCAATTAATTCATTTATTTATGCTTATTTTGGCTAATAAGCAAGGAGCCTATTATGTTGGTTGAGGCCATTTTAATCGCAATTTGGGCGGGGATTTGTTCGCTGGATGATGTTGGTCCACAAATGCTCCGACGCCCACTGTTAACGGGTACTGTCGCCGGTATTATTATGGGCGATATGGTTCAAGGGTTAGCTATTAGTGCCACATTAGAGTTAATGTGGATGGGTATTGGTAACGTCGGCGCATACTCTGCACCTGATATTATTGCCGGTTCAATTATTGGTGTTGCGCTGGGTATTGCTTCAAATGGAGGGATTGCAGCGGGTATTGCCCTCGCCGTTCCTGTCTCCATTTTGTGTCAGCAATTACTGATCATTTGGCGCTCGTTTGCCAGTTTCTTAAACGTCTGGGCCAGTAAATCGATACTCGATGGTAACTACAGCGGCTTAACGAAAGTCCATTATTTTTCAACGCCATTGTGGTTTTTCATTCGCGCCATTCCCTGTTTTATTGCCGTCTACTTCGGTAGTGACTTAGTCAACAGTATCTTAAATGCCGTTCCAGAAAGCATCCTCACAGGCATGGGTGTCGCTTCTAAACTAATCCCTGCCGTCGGTATTTGTATCCTGTTATTGATGTTACTCAAAGGCAGAATGTGGTTCTTTTTCTTACTCGGATTCATGCTTACCACTTATTTAAAACTGCCAATCATTCCAATTACTTTTATCGCCCTAGCTTTCGCCGTTCTGTATGACATGGCGTTCGCTAATGGCATGCGCCAAGCACCAGAAGAAAAAGCGACTCAAACCTCCCAGAAAAACGAAGAAGAGGAGTATGACCTATGACCGATATCACTACCGATACTGTTTCAGATACGGCTTCTGAACAGAAAAAACTCACGAAAAAAGAGTTAAATGGGATGTTTTGGCGAATTCAGACCATGTCATTTTCCTATAACTACGAAAAGCTGCAAACCATTGGTTTTGCCCATTGCATGGTGCCTGTTCTCGATAAGCTGTATGAAAAAGCCGACCAAGAAACACGTATTAAAGCAATGCAGCGCCACTTTGAATTCTTTAATACCCAAATTAACGCAGGGGCACTGATCCTCGGTGTGACTGCGGCATTAGAAGAAAAAACTACCGAAGAAGAAAAAGAAGCCGTTGTTTCCGTAAAAGCAGGCCTCATGGGCCCTTTTGCGGGGCTTGGAGACAGCTTATTGAAGTTTACGTGGCTGCCAATCTGCGGAAGTATCGGTGCGGCCTTTGCACTTCAAGGCAATATTATTGGCCCGATACTGATGTTCCTGCTGTTTAACATCGTCAACATCGGTACCAAATATTTCTTTATTCATTACGGCTATAACAAAGGGGTTGATTTAATCGAGCAGTCGAAAAAATCAAATATCATTCAACGTATTACCAATATAGCGAACGTCGTCGGGGTGATGGTCCTAGGCTCTTTGATAGCCACCACCGTCAAACTCTCCACCCCACTAACCATTGCCGTGGGTGAACAGTCCATCAAAGTACAAGAGATGTTTGACAAAGTTATCCCTAACTTACTAACCCTATTATTTGCACTCGGGATTTTCTTCCTCGTACGTCGATTACAAGGAAAACATACAGTTGCACTGATTGTGGCCATTATGGTTCTCGGCGTGGTGTGTTCTATGTTTGGAATTTTAGGATGATTAAGGAAAATATATGGAAATCGCAGTAAATCGAATTGACGCGTCCACGCTGGAAATTAAATTCAGTGAAATACCCAGCTCACCAGCGGCTTTATATTGGACAGATGAGGCGAATATACAAATTCGCCCTGAGAATTTTATTACCGATAAATTGAAAAGCGCACTGACCGTGCACGACCCTTTAAATGCCAAACAACGTATTTATTTTATCTTGCAAACCGAAAGTGGGTGCCAACTGTTCGCTGAACGAACCTTGCCCATTGAAGGGTTAAATAACTTTCGTGACTTTGGGGGTTATACCACAACGGAAGGGAGACAGGTTAAATGGGGGATGTTATATCGCTCGAACCATCTGTTTAATTTAAGTGAGCAGGCCAAAAATTATCTTTCTCACCTCGGTATTAAAAGTATTATTGATTATCGAACTCAAAATGAAATCAATAAATTCCCTAACTGCCCTATTGGTGAAGATAAAACCTATCATTTAGATGCAACGGCACAAACCGCAGAACTTGCAGCGCAGTTTGCGGCCTCGCCAGACAATGAAGATAAAGCGTTAATTGAAAGTGTTATCCACCATATTCCCAAAGAAATGGTTAACGGTGATGGACTGCAAATATTGGAGCAATATCGCCAATTTGTTATCAGCGAGAAATCTAAAATTGCCTTCCACCAAATGATTAAAGTATTGCTCGATGAACATAATAGTCCGAGTATTCAACACTGTAGAGGTGGTAAGGACCGAACAGGTTATGGTGCTTTGCTGATCCTTTCAATGTTGGGCGTACCCAAGGAAACCATTGTGCAAGACTATATGGTAACGCATTTTAATCGGCTTGCACGTAATGAAATTAAAATGTCAGGCTATCGAAAGATCACACAAGACCAAAATGTTTTGGATTATTTGCTTTCATTAATTGATACCAAAGAGGCGTTTATTATTGAGGTCTTTAAGGCAATGGAAGAAATCTCAGGCTCAGTTGAAGCTTATATTAAAAATGAGCTTAAATTTACCGATGACGATATCAAAAAATTGAAAACCATTTATTTAGATTAATTTCTATTTAAATAAAAAATTAAAATTGATTAATTTAGCTGATTAAACGCTAGGGAAATTAATTTTCAAAAAATGACAAAATAGCCACACTGGATCATTCCTTGTGGCTATTTTTATTTAAAAAATAGTGATAATGATTTAATTCCTAGAAATATTATCAACTATTTTTATTATGTTTAAATATGAATTATTAAAGATTTACTTCTGGCCATAATACGCATTTTTGCCGTGCTTGCGTAAATAATGTTTATCTAAAAGTTCTTGCTGCATTGCGCCCACCGCAGGCTGTAATTGGCGAGTAAATAAGTTCATATAGGCAATCTCTTCCAAAACGACTGCATTATGCACGGCGTTATCAGGGCTCGTTCCCCATGCAAAAGGGCCATGGCTATTGACCAATACTGCAGGGACATCTTTTGCTGTAATGCCTTTTTCTTTAAAGGTTTCAATAATGACATTACCCGTTTCCCTTTCATAATCACCGGCAATTTCACTTTCAGTCATTAAACGCGTACACGGAATTTCACCGTAAAAATAGTCAGCGTGTGTGGTGCCTAACGCACTTAATGGTTGCCCTGCTTGCGCCCAAATGGTTGCGTGGCGCGAGTGAGTATGCACAATGCCACCGATTTCAGGAAATGCCTTGTAAAGGGCTAAATGGGTGTCTGTATCAGAAGAGGGACGGTATTTCCCTTCCACCACTTTCCCCGTTTCTAATGAAACGACGACCATGTCTTCTGCCTGCATAGTTTCATAATCCACACCCGACGGCTTAATCACCATCAGACCCGCTTCACGGTCAATCCCACTGACATTTCCCCAAGTGAACGTCACTAAGTTGTGTTTTGGTAAAGCAAGGTTCGCTTCAAAGACTTGTTGTTTGAGTTTTTCTAACATAATGATCCCCTAGCTATAAAATTTGCTTAAATATCAACAACAAAAATTTATTCTCTGGGTGTGTTTTGTGTGTTGATAACCTGTCTCTACCTATTAAGGTAAACAGATTTTGCTGATTTAAAAAGCAGCCACATTTACAAACTCGCAACAATTCAGGCCAAATCAGTCATACTCGGGCATGCTTAGTCATCTTTAGTCAATTTCATCGTGTGGTAAGGTGACCGAGTTAGACCAATCTTTTTTGCTTCTTATGAATAACGCGGAAAGATAAGGCAAATAACGAGATTAAAATCACAATTTTAATGTAACAAATTAATGTTTATTTCAAACATAAGCGGACTAGATCACTATCAGATGCTTTGTTTTTTTCAAAAAGGGATTACTTGAATCCAGTCACGACAAAAAAAAAGTAACGCAGGCAGAATAAATATCGTGGAAAGAATAGGAGCTAAAAATGTTACAAGCCGAACGACATAAATTAATTTGTTCCCATGTTGTGCAAAATGGTTCGGCGTTAGTGCGTGAATTAGCTCAGTTATGCTTAGTTTCCCAAGAAACAATTCGCCGCGATTTAACGGTGCTAGAACGTGAAAACCGGATTATTCGTAGCTTCGGCGGCGCCGTTGCTATTGACCAAGAAGAAATGCCGATGGTCAACGTAATGCCATCCTCGGTCAAACTCAGTCAAATGGTTGATGGTGCAGAGTCTTTTCGCAAAAGAACTGAAGAACACCCTGATGCGAAAATGAAAATTTCCAAAGCTGCGCTGAAATTTATCCAGCCTGGCGACTGTATTATGTTAGATAACAGTAGTACATGCTGGTTTCTGGCAAGGCAAATTCCAGATATCGATATTACGGTGGTCACAAATTCCGTCAAAATTATCCAAGCCTTAGCGTGCCGCGACCGAGTACGTGTCATTGGGATTGGTGGTGAATATTCAGAGCGCCATGATGATTTCCATGGCCCAATCGCTGAAAGTATTATTCGTAGCTTTCAAATAAAAACATTATTTCTATCATGCCAAGGTTTTAATATTGAAAATGGTATTCGTGATGGCAGCGAAATAAACTCAAAACTCAAAAATATTATGTTGCAAGTATCTGAGAATACCGTTTTGCTCGCAGATAACAGTAAGCTTGGGAAATATGCATTTAGCCAAGTTTGTACATTCGATGATATTAACGTACTCATTACCAATAAGCTGAATGATACTAATTTTCAAACGCAATTTCCGAATTTAAATATTATCGAGTGCGATAAGTAATTTATTAAAATATAAAAAGTCCGTAACCGTGATGTAAGTAAAATAATAATTGTTGATTTATTTTCTGTATTAAAAAAGTGCGGGGATATTATGCACCCATAATTCCTGAGCACCTAATTATAGGCATACCTAAATTCGATAATACCATTGACCCTACGTTGATGAGATAGCCGATTTTAGTATCCATCTACACTAAGGAATACAACTATGAACATGAAGAAGCTAGTTTTACCTTGTTTAATGAGCGTTGCACTGTTTTCAAATGTTGCGATGGCTGAATCTCAAAAAGCACAAAAACCATTTACCATGGGCGTTGTGGTGAAAGTCGGTGGTATTCCTTGGTTTAACGTGATGGAACAAGGGATTACCGAAGAAGGTAAAAAACTCGGTGTGAATGCATTCCAAGTTGGTCCAACAACAGCTGACCCTGCGGAACAAGTTCGTGCAATTGAAGATTTAATCGCGAAAAAAGTGGATGTAATCGGTGTCGTGCCAAACGATGCAAAAGTGCTTGAGCCTGTACTGAAACGTGCACAAGAAGCGGGTATCAAAGTTATCACCCACGAATCACCAAACCAAACTAACGCAGACTGGGACTTTGAATTACTCGACACCCAAAGCATGGGCGCTAACCATATGAGAGATATGGCGGCCTGTATGGGTGAAGAAGGTAAATACGCCATGTTTGTTGGTAGCTTAACTGTTCCTCTGGTAAATGAGTGGGCAGATGCCGCTATCGCTTACCAAAAAGCTAACTACCCGAAAATGCAAATGGTCGATGACCGTTTCGGCGTAGCTGAATCCGTTGATGACTCAATGCGTACCGCTAATGACCTGTTATCCAAACATAAAGACCTAAAAGGCATCATGTCATTCGGTTCACAAGGCCCTATCGGTGCGGGCCGTGCTATCGATAAACGCCGTAAAAATGCGGAAACTTGTGTATTCGGTACTTTCACCCCAGGCCAAGGTATCAAATTACTGGAAAAAGGCGCCATTGATGGCGGCTATATTTCCAATCCAAAAGTGGCAGGACAAGTTTTCGTTCAAGTTGCGACCGCAATGATGAATGGCGAAGAGATCAAAGATGGCGTTTCAATCGGTGATATGGGTGAAATTAAAGTCAGTGGCAACACAATTTTAAGCGATAACCCAGTCAACCTGAATATTGAAAATACCAAAAAACTGGTTGAAGTCGGCCTGTAATTACTATCTATAAAATGTCATATAAAACAAAAAAATAAGATTGACCCAGATTTTAAATTTTCTGTTTTCAAATCGTTCGAGTTGCCCCAATAGCGCGGCAGCTCGAACGCTGAAGAACAAGCCAACACCAATTTATTTGCAGTAGGAATTGTACTTATGACAACCACCTCAAAAGCTGACAAATCCGATCCACTCATTACCTTGCGCGACCTTTCCAAAAGCTTTGGCGGCCACCGCGCGCTACGCAATATCGATTTGACGCTCAACAAAGGTGAAGTGCACTGCTTAGCGGGCACGAATGGGTGCGGGAAGAGCACACTGATCAAAACCATTAGTGGTGTCTATGCCCCTGATGACGGTAGTAAAATTGAGATAGACGGCAAAAGCTATAACCGTTTAACGCCAGACAAAGCGCGTGAATTAGGCGTGCAAGTTATCTACCAAGATTTATCGTTATTTCCGAACTTAACCGTTGCGGAAAATATCGCTTTTGAGCTGAATCTCAAAGGCTATTTTGGCTGGTTTCGTAAAAAACAACTGCGTGAGAAAGCGTTAGAAATCTTAAACGAGTTGTCTTTTACCATCAATCCAGATACCCCCGTGCAGTTTTTACCTATCGCCCAGCGCCAGCAAGTGGCAATTTGCCGTGCATTAGTCGCAGACGCACGTCTAGTGATTATGGATGAACCAACAGCGTCATTAACCCGTACCGAAGTAAACCAGCTTTTATCTACCGTTAACTATTTAAAAGATAAAGGCATTACGGTCGTATTTGTTAGCCACCGTTTGGAAGAAGTAAAAGAAATTTCAGACCGTATTACGGTAATCCGTGATGGGCAAAAAATTGGCACATGGCCTGCTGAAGGCCTGACTACCCGTAAAATTACTGAACTCATGACAGGTTTAGACATCGTCCATGAGCGTAAACCACCAAATAATGCCGAAGACCGCCGTTCAGTGTTAGAACTGAAAAATTTAAGCCGTGCGGGGCAATATAGCGATGTTTCACTGAACCTCAAACGCGGTGAAGTACTGGGTTTATGTGGGTTGTTAGGTTCTGGCCGTACTGAGCTCGCCTTATCATTGTTTGGGATCACCCACCCCGATAGCGGTGAAATGAACATTGAAGGCAAGCCAGTTAAGTTAAAAAACAACACCGATGCGATTAAACACGGTATTGGTTATGTGTCTGAAGACCGCCTGACATTAGGCGCGATTTTGCAGCAATCCATCGCGGACAATATGGTGATTTCAATTCTGGATCGCCTCAAAACTCCACTGCATTTAATCGATGAAAAACAGTGCCAAGATATTGTGCAAGAGTGGATTACCGACTTAGACATCAAAGTCACTGACCCGAATAACGCCCTCTCAACGTTATCTGGCGGTAACCAACAAAAAGTGGTACTGGCGAAATGGATTTTAACACGCCCTAAAGTGTTGATTCTCGATTCGCCAACTGTTGGGGTCGATATTGGTGCAAAAGACAGTATTTATAAACTGATCCACCGTTTATCCGGTGTCGGTATTTCCATTTTGTTAATTACCGATGAAGCCTCCGAAGCTTATTACAACTGCGACCGAATTTTACATATGAAACAAGGCTCTATCGTCAAAGAAATTGTGACGGATTCCATCAATGAGCAGCAATTGGAGGAAATCATCAATGGCTAATTGGCAAAAACTTCGCCCCCAATCTGTTGAAGGTTGGTTAACGTGGGTCATATTGATTATGGTGATTTTCTTCACCACCATGAGCCCACAATTTCTGACGATCCAAAACTTACTCGACCTAAGTGAAAGCTATGCAGTCACCGGTATCTTTGCTTTAGGGTTATTTGTTGTTTTGGTCACGGGCGGGATTGATATTTCCTTCGCAGCTGTGGCCTCCGTCGTTCAATACGTCATTGCCACGTGGCTACTGCAAGGCTTTATTGCCAGCCCTGCATTAAGTATCACGCTAGCGATTATCATCGGGATCACTTTCGGTTTAATCAACGCGATTTTGATTTACTCTCTGAATGTGGTGTCGATCATTATCACCATCAGTATGCAATCACTGCTATTCGGTATGTTGATGTGGCTAACCAACGGGCACAGCATTTATGACCTGCCTGATTGGTGGGTCGACCCTGTGACCATCTTACCTTTCGAGGTAGACGGGGAATATTACCAAATTGGTTTACCACTAGTTGTCATGTTGGGGATCGCCTGTTTAACGTGGATTTTAATGAATAAAACCCATATTGGCCGCCAACTTTATGCGGTTGGGGGTAGCCAAGAATCGGCATCTCGTATCGGTATTCGGGTATGGGTTATCTACCTGTTTGCGTACGGTTATCTCGGTGCAATGGCAGCCATTGGTGGCATGTTGCAAACCTACCGTATGAGCGAAGTTGTACCAAGCGCCCTCGTTGGTGGAGAGTTAGATGTGCTCGCAGCGGCTGTATTAGGTGGCGCTAGCTTATCGGGTGGGCGCGGAAGCGTTATCGGTACGCTGATGGGGGTATTCCTCATCGGTATCTTGAAAAATGGCCTTAACCTGATTGGTGTCTCAAACTACTTCGTCAATATCGTCATCGGTATGGTTATCCTCATTGCGATTTGTATTACCCACTATAAGAAACGCAAAGAGACGGACGTAGGTTTTGTTTAACAGGAATATCACCATGAAAAAACAAGCTTTTTTTAAAATTGATGGCTCTGTTATCGGACTGCTTTCAATCTTTGTACTGGCTATCGCGGCCTTCAGCATCGCTATGCCGGGGCACTTTTTCACTCAAAATACCTTTTTGAGTATTACCTTCCAGCTCCCTGAGTTGGGCTTACTGACATTTGCTATGTTCGTGCCTATGTTAAGCGGCGGCTTGAACCTTGCGATTATCAGTACTGCCAACTTAACAGGGTTATTTATGGCGTGGGTGTTTATCAATTACCTCCCTGTCGATGCAGGCACAGGTACGCAGATTATGTGGCTCGTGATTGCTTTAGTCGGTGCTACTGTGATAGCGGTGATTATCGGCAGCTTAACGGGGTTAATGATTTCCCATATCGGTGCCCACCCAATCCTCGTGACCTTAGGGACAATGACCATCATCAGCGGTATTGGCGTATATCTAACTAAAGGTGCGGCGCTCAGTGGGATGCCACCGATTGTACGCGCTATCGGTTCTGATACCGTCTTTGGTGTGCCGATTGCCATGATTATATTTATTGTCACCGCTATTTTATTGGCGCTGTTCTTAGGCTGCACCCGCTTAGGCAAAAATATCTACATGAGCGGCAGCAACATCAACGCAACGTGGTTCAGTGGCATTCGAACTGACCGTGTGATGATTGCGATTTACACCATTTCGAGCCTGCTGTGTGTACTGGCAGGGCTGATTATGATGGCGCGCTTTAACTCGGCGCGTATGGGATATGGTGATTCTTATTTATTACTGACCATCCTTGCCATCGTATTAGGCGGAACTAACCCATTCGGGGGAGTCGGTAAGGTGAGCCGTGTGTTCTGTGCGCTCTTGGTTTTGCAGGTGATTGCAACGGGTTTAAGCCTGCTCGGTATCAGCTTGCACTTTAACCTTGCGGTTTGGGGTATCACCTTAATCTTGGCGTTAGCGTTCAAATTCTTCAAAGAAAAATGGAGCGCCAAACGTGCTATGACCCGTAACCAAAAACTCAATAAAGCATCGTCACAAAGTTAAATTTTTCAGGGAGATTATTATGCGCAAGCATCCGATTGGAATTTACGAAAAAGCCTTACCGAAAAACAGCAGCTGGTTAGAAAAGTTAGCCATAGCCAAAGCCGCGGGATTTGATTTTGTTGAAATGTCAGTGGATGAAACTGACGAGCGCCTTGCCCGATTAGACTGGAGCCAAGCAGAACGCCTAGCACTCGTCAAAGCCATGCAAGACACTGGCGTTCGCATCCCAAGTATGTGTTTATCTGGTCATCGCCGCTTTCCGTTTGGTAGCCACGATGAAGCCACTCGCTTAATGGCATATACCTTAATGGAAAAGGCCATCAAACTGGCTCAAGACCTAGGCATCCGCACTATTCAGTTGGCTGGATACGATGTGTATTATGAAGAGCAAGATGCCCAAACCATTGCCAATTTTGAAAAAGGTATGCAATGGGTCAGTGAAATCGCAGCGGCTTCCCAAGTGATGTGTGCGGTAGAAATCATGGATACACCATTTATGAATTCCATTAGCAAATGGCAAGCATTGTCCGACAAAATTCGTTCTCCATGGTTCAGCGTTTACCCTGATGTTGGCAACCTGACCGCTTGGGGCAATGATGTGGAGCAAGAATTCACAAAAGGGATTGAACATGTTGCGGCGATTCATTTAAAAGATACTTATGCCGTTACTGAAACCTGCAAGGGGCAATTTCGCGATGTGCCATTTGGTGAAGGCTGTGTCGATTTTGTGAGTTTATTCAAACTGTTAAAACGTCTAAATTACCGTGGTACTTTCTTAATTGAAATGTGGACGGAAAAAGCGGATGAGCCACTCGTCGAAATTATTAAGGCACGTCAGTGGATGGAAGATAAAATGCAGCAAGCGGGTTGGAACAACGCGTAAAGGAGCCCAAAATGAGCACATTTTTTATGGGTGTTGACCTCGGCGGAACAGTCATTAAAGCGGGGATCTACACACCAGAAGGCCAAGAAATTACCGTTGCTGAGCACCCATTCCCGACCGAAAGCCCTGAAGCGGGCTTCAGCGAACGGAATATGGACGAACTATGGCAAGCCGCTTGCCATGTTATCCGTGATGCCATCAAAAACAGCCGATTAAATGCATCCCAAATTGCTGGGGTCAGTTTTTCCTCACACGGGAAAGGCCTGTATTTACTGGATAAACACGGCAAACCTGTTCGTAAAGGGATTGTGTCCTCAGATTCACGGGCTCAAGCCATTGTCGATGCATGGCATCAAAATGGTACTGCAGACAACGCTTATCCGCTGAGCTTGCAGCAGTTGTGGGCCTCCCACCCTGTCGCATTATTGCGTTGGCTAAAAGAAAACGAGCCCGATAACTACCGTGATACAGGCCATGTTTTGATGGTGCACGACTATATTCGTTACCGCCTAACAGGCCAAATCGCTTGCGAAGAAACCAATATTTCAGGCAGCCAGCTGTTTAACCAAATCCAATCGAGTTATGACCCTAAACTTTGTCAACTTTTTGGCATTGATGAGGTGAATGATAAGCTTGCCCCTGTAATCAATTCCGCAGAGCTTGCAGGGACTGTCACACACCAAGCCGCTGAAGAATCCGGTCTTGTGGAAGGAACCCCTGTATTTGGCGGCTTCTTTGATGTGGTTGGTGCGGCATTAGCATCTGGTGTCAGTCAAAAAGACAAACTCAGCGCCGTTGCAGGGACATGGACGATTTCCACCCGCGTTTTCGACGAAATTGTTCCCTCAGACTACCCGTATGTTTGGAGTAAATACTGTATTCCAGGCACCTATTTTGTCCACGAAGGCAGCCCAACATCAGCCAGTAATTTAGCGTGGTTTACCCGCCATTTCTTCAACCAACGGTTACAAGACTATGACGTGCTGAACCATTGCGTCGCTGAAGGAGCAACACGGAAAAATGACATATTATTTTTCCCATGGCTGTACGGCTCAAACTACCACAGTAACTTGCATGGCGGGTTATTAGGGTTGAGCTCACACCATACTGACGCTGACATTGTGTATGCCATTTATCAAGGTATCGTGTTCTCGCATTTACTGCACCAAGACCGCATTGTGGGCCTTGATAATGCCACTGAGTCCATTCGTTTTACGGGAGGACCAACACAATCACCACTGTGGATGCAAATGTTCTGTGATGCAAGTAACTTGCCGCTAGATGTTGTGAACGTGCAGCAATCAGGCTGCCAAGCTGCGGCATTGTGTGCTGCGGTGGGAACGGGGTATTATTCAGGTTTTGATGCGGCGATTGCAGCGAGTACGCCAAAAATCACTACTTATCAACCTAATGCACTAGGTCACCAGCAATTACGTGATAAATTCGCCCGTTTTAAAGCGGTCGCGGATGCATTAAGTCGTCATTAAATACACGAAAATAATAAAGGCAGTGCTGACATTAAGCCCTGCCTTTATTTTTGTTCAATTAATCCGCAACAACTTTTGTATTAACCGTTACAGGGGAAAGCACAGTATCCTGCGGTAAACTGTCATATTTCACAAACTCATCTCGTGGGAAAACAAACACATCGATGTCTTTTTCAGGCGTGATGGTGCCCGAGACAATGCTTTTTGCTGGCGATGTCAGATTTGTTTCAACACCTAACCAAGACGCGAAGTAATCAAATAAATTCCACTCACTTAATGTTTCATCACGGAATTCACGCTGTGTATCGTCCGAATTCATCACCACTAATGGAATTTGATACGCCCCTTTCACCAGTTGTCCGTGGCGTAGATACAAGTTGCCCTCTTTAATGAAGCCTTTATATTCTGCCTCCAAAGCAGCAACGTGTTGCTTATTCGCTTTCACTAAGCCTTGCCCATGGTCAGCAAAGTACAAAATAGAGAATGGGTTTTCACCATTTTTATTGTTTTCTTGCAAAATGTTATACACATCACCAATAAAATCATCACTGAGTTTTATCCCTGATACATAACAATTCACCAGACTGCCCCATCCAGTATCAAACTGCTCAGGGTTGATGTTGTAATTCTCTTTGATAAGCCCACATGCACCTTTTGGCCAGCCATCATGATGTGGCCCCCACATATGCACAAAAATGACTTTTTCTTTATCTGACGGGTTATTTAACGCGGCTTTAAAAGCAGGCAGCATTTTGAAGTCATTAGTCAGTTTATTGACACTGTCATCAACCGTGAACTTCTCTTGCACAAACAAGTTTTCAAACCCAGCTTTGCTGTCCCTTACAGGTAAAAAATAATTGGCTTTTAAAAAGTAATTTGTGAAGCCGATTTCGTCGTCCCCAAAGCTACCGTTATTACCAATATAATAGGTTTCATAGCCCGCTTGGTTGGCAAGATCAACAATGGAATTATTGTTGTAATACGGCTTTTCGTGGTGCTCCGTGATAGTGCTAAGATCATTTTTAGCTAATGCACGCGTCAGTGTTGGCACGGTATTCGACGCAGCACTGATAAAGTGGTTAAAAAAACGGCCATTGACTGAAGACAAAAACGGCGTGTTTTCTAATGGATAACCATAGGTGTGCATATAGTTTTTATTGGTACTTTCCCCGATGATGACGACTTTTATCTTGTATTTGTCCGCACTTTTCTTGGTAATTTGAATATCCGTTTTGCTATTCACGCCATAACAAAGGTCGGCGTTGGATTTTGCTGCTTGTATTAGTTCAGGCGTACACGCTTTGGTATACACCCCTGCATTTTCGCTGGTATTCGCCTGTGCCCATGAAACCGTGGTCAGTAACAGCGTGCTGTAGAGTGCGGTGGTATTGATTAATTTCATCTCCAGATCCTTCATTTTTATCGTTTATTTTTTCTATACTGGTGAAACAAACTGATAAAATTTTTTCCATAGCGCTTTTCCATAACTGTTTTCCATAAAAGAATGCACCAAAATTTCATCATTCAATTAATATATTGAAATAATATTTCATTGAAAGCGTTAGGTTGAGAAATTGGGATACAAGTACCAATAAAAAATATCTAAAATGGAAGAAAAAAAGAGCTTGTTAGTGTTACCACCGCCTTTAATTAGCTATTAATTTCTTTATTAAACAAACAATTATTTATTTATACCCCCCTCCTATTCACCATTCTTTTCACTTTCATTCATTACATAGAGAGTTGTGATGGAGATCGGTAATTCAGCGTTTACCAAGCATGGATTAGTGATATAGCCCTGATTTTCGATTTTCCTCGCTAGAAACCAAAATGGAACCGATTCCATAATAAGCCATTCGCAATGGCAATAGGGTTCACCCCTCCAAAAAGACAGAGGAAAGTCATGAGCAAAGAAATTATTGTCGTCACCGCCGCCTATGGCGCGCAAACCGTAAAACAACTTGGCGGCCAGCAGGCTTTATTTGATGCTATTCAAGGAGCAAACGCTGATGGCATAGAGATCCGCCAAGAGTTATTACAGCCTAACGATAACCTTGATAATATCGCCAACGGGCTACAAACAAGGCAACTTAGCACGGTCTATTCTGTGCCAGATACCTTATTTCAGCATCATGCACCGATTGAAATGACAAAACTCAAGCATTACCTCGACGATGCAAAAAAATTGAATGCCCGTTTCCTTAAGCTTTCATTAGGTGATCTACCAGAACATTATGATTTAACGAACGTTATCAACCTACTCAAGCATTATTCTACCCAACTAGTTATCGAAAATGACCAAACTGAGGTTGGTGGGCACATTGCACCACTCAAACGCTTTTTTGTGGATGTCGTGGAAAAAGAGCTGCCAATTAAAATGGCATTCGATATGGCCAATTGGCACTGGCTCGGTGAAGACCCTGTCGTTGCCGCACAGCACTTTGCCCCTTTAGTCGCTTATATCCACGTAAAAGCCTGCCAGTTACGTGCAGATAATAAACGCGTTGCTGTTGCCCTTGATGATAGCGACGGGTCATGGAAAGCCGTCTTAAACTTACTTCCTAGTAACGTTCCCCGCGGGATTGAATTCCCGCTTGAGGGTGATGACCTACGTGCAGTAACTGAACACTATGTTTCTCTGTTAAAGGAGATTTAATTCATGAAAAATCAATTAGATGTTGTAACTCTCGGCGAAGCCATGATGATGTTTGTGGCGACCAATACGGGTGAGCTCCATGAGGTTGAAAGCTTTGTTCGCCGTGCCGCAGGCGCAGAGCTGAATGTGGCGATAGGCCTTTCCCGTATCGGCTTAAAAAGCGGTTGGGTAAGTCGCCTCGGCAATGACTCTTTTGGGCGTTTTATCCAAAGTACATTAGATAAAGAACACGTTGATCATCAATGTGTTAAATTCGATAGAAATTACCCAACGGGCTTTCAGCTCAAATCTAAAGCTGAAAATGGAACCGATCCCAAAGTGGAGTATTTCCGTAAGGGCTCAGCGGCAAGTCATTTAGACCTCACTGATTTCAATGAAGATTATTTTTCCTCTGCCCGCCACTTGCATTTAAGCGGTGTCGCCGCAGCGCTTTCTGCCACCAGCTATCAATTGTCACTATATGCGGCAAAATGGATGCGAAATGCGGGAAAAACATTATCTTTTGACCCTAATTTACGCCCATCGTTATGGCGCAGTGAAAGTGAAATGGTGGCGCAATTAAATCAGTTAGCCTTTCACGCCAATTGGGTCTTGCCGGGCTTAAAAGAGGGGAAAATTCTCACTGGTTTTGACCAGCCCGAAGCGATAGCCGATTTTTACCTCTCTCAAGGGGTGGAAGCCGTTGTCATCAAAACAGGTGAACAAGGTGCTTATTATAAAACATCGAATAATCAGCAAGGTATCGTCCCTGCTTGCTTAGTCAAAAATGTAGTGGATACCGTTGGCGCTGGCGATGGCTTTGCCGTTGGAGTTATTAGCGCGCTTCTTGAAGGGTTATCTTTACCTCAAGCCGTTGAAAGAGGTAACTTTATTGGTGCTAGAGCTATCCAAGTGATTGGTGATAGTGAAGGCTTACCGACGAAAGCACAGTTACAGCAAGAAATGATGGCATTTTCCCCCTCAACTACCGCAGATGCTGCGTGCTAAGAAGGAATAGATTATGACAACCAGAGCTCCTGCGATGTCACGTTGGTGGCGCATTATGCCAATCGTGTTTATCACTTACAGCCTTGCTTACCTCGACCGCGCTAACTATAGCTTTGCCGCCGCCGCAGGGATCAACGCCGACTTAGGCATTACCAAGGGGATGTCCTCCCTGCTCGGCTCCTTATTTTTCTTAGGGTATTTTTTCTTCCAAATCCCTGGGGCTATCTACGCAGAAAAACGCAGTGTTCGCAAACTGATTTTTGCCTGCATTTTCTTATGGGGCATATTTGCTAGCTTAACGGGGATGGTCAGTAACATACCGATGTTGGTGATTATCCGCTTCAGTTTAGGCGTCGTCGAAGCTGCGGTTATGCCCGCAATGCTTATCTACATCAGTAACTGGTTCACTCAATCCGAACGTTCACGTGCTAATACCTTTTTAATTTTAGGTAACCCAGTGACGGTGTTATGGATGTCAGTGTTATCGGGTTACTTAATTCAAGCTTTTGGCTGGCGTGAAATGTTTATTATTGAAGGGGTTCCCGCGGTTCTATGGGCCTTCTTCTGGTGGCGAACTGCCCGTGATAAACCAAGTCAAGTCAATTGGTTAAGTCCGCAAGAAAAAGCGGATTTAGACAAAATACTCAGTGATGAACAGAAAAATATCAAGCCCGTACGCAATTACCGCGAGGCGTTCAAATCCCGTAACGTTGTGCTACTGTGCGCACAGTATTTCTGTTGGAGTATCGGGGTTTATGGCTTTGTGTTATGGCTGCCTTCGATTATTCGCGGTGCATCAAACTTAGGCATGGTGGAAACAGGCTGGCTCTCTGCGGTGCCATATCTTGCCGCCACGTTGGCGATGATTTTGGTATCATGGGCTTCAGACCGTATGCATAACCGTAAATTATTTGTCTGGCCAATGCTCTTAATCGGTGCTGTGTGCTTCCTTGGCTCATACATGCTAGGCAATTCAAATTTCTGGTTATCCTATACCTTACTGGTGATTGCGGGTGCCGCCATGTACGCACCTTATGGCCCATTCTTCGCAATCATTCCTGAGATGTTACCAAAAAATGTCGCAGGGGGCGCAATGGCGCTGATCAACAGCATGGGTGCCTTGGGGTCATTCTTCGGCTCATGGTTTGTCGGTTACCTCAATGGTGCCACAGGTAGCCCAAGCGCTTCCTATATGTTTATGGGTCTGGCATTGTTAGCCTCAGTGTTCTTTACGCTAATTGTGAAACCCAACCAAGAACCGAGCAGCGGTTCCGCTATCGCCAAACACGCTTAATAAGGGGCAACCATGAAAAAGAATGTTATTTTGTATAAGACAATCCCCGATACGCAACTTGCACGCTTACAACAGCAATTTAATGTCACTGTTTTTGATGAAATTACGGACGAAAACAGGGCAAGTTTCCTGCAAGCGTTAAGTACCGCAGAGGGCATCATTGGTGCAAGCTACCCGATTACAGCAGAAGAGCTCGCCCTTGCACCACAGCTAAAAGCGGCATCAACCATTTCGGTTGGCGTTGACCAGTTTGACATTGACGCAATGAATGCGCGGAAAATTGCCTTGATGCACACCCCCAATGTGCTCACAGAAACCACTGCAGACACCATTTTCACCTTAGTGCTTTGCAGTGCCCGCCGCATTATCGAAATGGCGGAAATGGTGAAAAATGGTCGATGGACCAAAAGCATTGGCGAAAGTGATTACGGCAGTAACGTGAATGGCAAAACTATCGGGATTTTAGGTATGGGCCGCATTGGTTATGCGGTAGCGAAGCGAGCCAATGCAGGGTTCGGTATGCCTGTACTTTACTACAGTAACCATGCACATGCAGAGGCAGAAACCAAACTTAACGCCCGACGCTGTGATTTAGACACACTACTGAAAGAATCTGATTTTGTTTGTGTCGTGGTGCCATTGCTGCCATCCACTGAAAAACTAATTGGTAAAGCCGAATTGGCGAAAATGAAACCGAGTGCGTTTTTAATCAATGGTTCTCGTGGGAAAATTATTGATGAAGCGGCGCTAATAACCGCCTTAGAAAACGGTACAATTCGCGGCGCAGGATTAGATGTGTTTGAAGTTGAGCCACTGCCTGCTGACTCTAAACTGCTTACCTTACCAAATGTTGTTGCCCTACCCCACATCGGTTCTGCCACCCATGAAACGCGCTATGCCATGGTGGAATGTGCAGTCGATAACTTAATTGCCGCACTAAACGGTGACTTTAGCGAAAATTGCGCTAATTTAAGCGCGATACAAACACACTAGTTTCTTCACAAGACAAAAAGAGGGGAGCTGAAATTCCCCTCTTTTTGCAACCCTAACTTATAGTGTGGTTGAATTTCTCACGACTAACTCCCCATGAAACAGGTACTGTGTTGGGGCTTTTTCGGGGTTTTTCAGCTTTTCTAATAAACACTCAACGGCTTTGTGCCCCATTTCAGCGGTGGGTTGCGAAACAGAGGTGATCCCTTGCCCAGCAAAGGCCGCCCATTCGAGGTTATCAAAACTGAGAAAACCAATATCCGCCCCCCAACGTAGCCCTTGTTGGTTCATCACGTAGGCAAGCTGCAAGGTTAACACGCCATTTGCCGCCACAATGGCTTTACGCATACCGCGGTGAGATGTGCAAAAGTTAGCAACGATGGAATCTAATTCCGCTGGGTTCGGTAAGGTAATTTGGTGAAACTCACCTTTGACTTGGCCTTGCTGGTTCAGCAAGCGTTGGAAGGTTTGCAGGCGCTCTTTACGCGCGCTGTTATATTCGATGGGTTCAGTCACAAAGCAAATCGCCTCAAACCCTTGCTCTATCAAGTGGTTAAATGCCATTTCAGCCGATGCAGGGTTGTCTAAACCGACCATATCACACGGGAAATCTTCGATTTTTCTATCGAGTAACACAAAAGGCAATGTGGTTTGCTTCAGCACATCAATAAATTGTGCGTTTACCCCCGCAGAGTTGATAATTAACCCATCAACGCGATAGCCCTTTAATAACTGAATAAATTGGCATTCCAGCTCAATGCTATTATTTGCATTGCACACCACCGTCATAAACCCTTGCTTGATGGACTCTGACTCAACGCCTTTGAGCACTTCTACCGAAAATGGATTTCCGATATCGGCAATAATCAACCCTATCAACCCGGTACGGCCATGCTTTAAACTGCGTGCCATTTGGTTTGGGCGGTAATTCAGTTCTTGGATTGCCACTTCAATACGTTGGCGCATGTTATCTGACAGCAAATGGAATTCACCGTTTAAATAACGTGAGATACTGGTTTTCCCTGCCTGTGCTTTGGCAGCCACATCTTTAATTGTTGCTACTTTTTGAGTTTTCGGTGCCATCGCGCGCGTTTTTTCCATGTGCTGAAAAGAAAGGCTAATGCCTTATCTTACTCGAATTAACAGCAATTTACTTGCCATATTCACCTAACTTGCTGTTTTAGCCACTGAATAAAAATATCGGCTTTGGGGTTACGTTTTTCATTTAGCATCGCAAAGTAATGGCGTTGTTGGCATTTGAGTGCAATATCCCCAAAAGGCATCACCAGCTCTTGGCACTTAATGCGTTTTTCAACCAATTGTTTACGACCCATCGCCACACCCGCGTGGTTCATTGCCGCCACAATCGCCAAATCTGAACGGTCAAAACACAGGTTCCGACGGTGCGGAAATAGCGATAATTGGTAGTGTTCACTCCACGCTTTCCATTCATCATAGTCGGAGTTACTGCTCCAAGCCTGCCTGTCATGCAACAAGGTACAGTTTTTGAGTTGGTGAATATTGTCCATCAAATCGTGCTGTTTGGCGTATTGTGGGCTGCATACAGGCACAATAGATTCAGGCATTAAGTCTTCACAATACAAATTAGGCCGCGTGATATCATCGTAATAAATCGCGACATCAATACCATAACCGCGGAAATTAACATCATCATTCCCCGTCAATAAATTGAGCTGAATGGAGGGATATTGATTAGTAAAGTCAGCAATTTTGGGAATAAGCCAACACTGGGCAATAGAAGGCCGTGAATACACCGTTAATTCCCCTGAAATTTCTTGGTTTTTAATGTCTAAAATTTCTTGGTTGATATCATCCAAATTTTTACGCAATGCCCAATAAATTCGCTCACCATCTGCGGTTAACTCTATACGTCGATGAAAACGCTCAAATAATTTAAACCCTAATTCCTCTTCAAGAGTATTGATTCGGTGGCTGACGGCGCTGGGCGTTAACGCCAATTCTTGTGATGCAAGGGCAAAAGAGCGATGACGAGCCGCCGCTTCAAAAGTATGTAAGCGGGATAGCTGATGGCTCGACAACCGTTTATGCCATTGAATAAAGCCTGATTGTTCAAAGGGATTATGATTAGGTGACATCGAACCTCCTAGGCGTGTCCTGCATTTTTCTAGAATAACGCGTTTAACATGAATTGTTATGATGCAAATCGGTAAATTGCCCTTTTTTATGACAAACATCACGCCGTTGAGTTAATTTAATTCATCTAAGTCCCCAATTTCATCGTTTGTCACCTCTGAATATTTATTATCCAATAGAGGCACAACAACAAAATGATTAGGGGTAGGATATGGACTCTACAATGTGGATGCTCGGCACGCTGGTTATTAGTATCTTGCTGATCATCGTTTCGATTATTAAATTTAAGTTTCACCCTTTTTTAGCCCTTTTACTCGCCAGCTTCTTTGTCGGTATCTCCATGAAAATGAACCCGTTAGAAATGGTGAATGCCATTGAAAATGGGATTGGTGGTACACTCGGTTTCCTCGCCGCCATTATCGGGCTAGGGACTATCCTCGGAAAAATGATGGAAATCTCGGGGGCAGCGGAACGTATCGGTGTCACCTTACAAAAAAGCCGCTGGTTAACCCCCGATGTCACGATGGTGTTAATCGGTTTAATCTGCGGTATCACCCTGTTTGTTGAAGTCGGTGTGGTGTTATTGATCCCACTGGCGTTTTCCATTGCCAAAAGAACCAATACGTCGTTATTAAAACTCGCCATTCCGCTATGTACCGCACTGATGGCGGTGCATTGCATCGTGCCACCACACCCTGCAGCGCTGTTTGTCACCAATGAACTAGGTGCAGATATTGGAACGGTGATTGTTGCTGGGCTTGCTGTGGGGCTTGTAGCTTCATTAGTAGGTGGGCCATTATTCCTGAAATTCTTAGGTGAGCGTTTACCGTTCAAAACGGTGCCAGAGGCATTTTCGGACCTCGAAGTGCGTGACGAAAAAGATTTACCCTCTTTAGGCGCCACATTATTTACCGTTTTACTGCCAATTATTCTCATGTTAATCAAAACAGCGGCTGATTTAAACATGAGCAAAGACAATCAGTTATATACCTTCCTGCAGTTTATCGGTAACCCTATTACCGCTATGTTTATTGCCGCGTTTGTCGCGTATTACATGCTTGGTATTCGCCGTAACATGGGCATGAGCGTATTACTCAGTAAAACCGAAGAAAGCTTTAGTTCAATCGCCAATATCTTACTGATTATTGGTGCGGGTGGTGCATTTAACGGTATCTTAAAAGGTAGCGGACTGAGTGATTCCCTTGCGCTGGTGCTGTCTGGTATCGACATGCACCCAATCTTACTGGCATGGTTAGTGGCGATTATTCTGCACGCAGCAGTCGGCTCCGCCACCGTTGCTATGATGGGCGCCACCGCCATTGTGGCACCGCTAATGCCAATGTACCCACATATCAGCCCAGAAATTATGACATTAGCCATCGGTTCTGGCGCGATTGGTTGTACTATCGTCACAGACTCCCTGTTCTGGCTGGTTAAACAATATTGTAATGCCACCTTGGCTGAAACATTCCGTTTTTACAGTGTCGCCACCCTTATCGCATCCCTTGTTGCGCTGGCAGGCACCTTTGCACTTTCATTTGTGATTTAGAAGAGAGTAATTATGACTCAGATAAACGTGAATAAGTTAATTGCTGACTACCCTTTAGTTCAGGACTTAATCAATTTAAAACACGTGGCGTGGTTCAACCCTAATGCCACCACCACAGAAGCAGGTTTACCTTATGTGGGATTAACCCTTGAGAATGTTCAAGATGCCGAAGCGCGTTTAAACCGTTTTGCACCATACTTGATGAAAGCGTTCCCAGAAACGCAAGCCACTCAAGGGATTATCGAGTCTGACGTGGTGGCAATCCCCAATATGCAAACCGCGCTCGAAGCCCGTTACCAAACGCCAATCACCGGGAAAATGTTATTAAAGAAAGACAGCCACTTGCCGATTTCGGGCTCGATCAAAGCGCGTGGGGGAATTTATGAAGTGCTCACCCACGCCGAAAAACTGGCACTTGAGGCAGGGCTGCTATCCATTGATGATAATTATGAAGTTTTATTTTCTGATAAATTCCGCCAATTTTTCAGCCAATACAGCATCGCGGTAGGCTCAACGGGTAATTTAGGGATGTCTATCGGCATCATGAGTGCCAAGTTAGGCTTTAGCGTCAGCGTGCATATGTCTGCGGATGCGCGCCAGTGGAAGAAAGACAAACTACGCTCACACGGTGTGAATGTCGTTGAATATGAACAAGATTACAGCATTGCCGTTGAACAAGGTCGCAAAGAAGCAGAACAAGACCCAAACTGTTTCTTTATTGATGATGAAAACTCCACAACGTTGTTTTTAGGCTACGCCGTCGCAGGGCTGCGTCTAAAAAAACAATTTGCAGAACAAGGTGTTATTGTTGATAAAGACCATCCGCTGTTTGTCTACCTACCTTGCGGCGTAGGCGGTGGCCCTGGTGGGGTCGCCTTTGGATTAAAACTGGCGTTTGGCGATGCAGTGCACTGCCTGTTTGCAGAACCAACACATTCACCGTGCATGCTTTTGGGCGTCCACACTGGGTTACACGATGGTATCTCTGTTCAAGAAATTGGTATTGATAATATCACTGCCGCAGATGGCCTTGCTGTTGGTCGAGCCTCTGGTTTTGTGGGTCGTGCGATGGAGCGGTTAATCGATGGGTACTACACCCTTGATGACTCAGAAATGTATAACCTGTTAGGGTTACTCAACCAAACAGAAGCTATCAAACTAGAACCGTCAGCCCTTGCGGGTATGACGGGCTGCGTGCATGTCACACAAAACACCGATTACCAGCAGTCTAAAGCGCTCAGTGCGCAGCAGATGGCAAATGCCACACACCTTGTTTGGGCAACAGGCGGCGGTATGGTGCCGAGTGACGAAATGGAAAAATATTTATCACAGGCTAAACTGGGTTAATTACTCTCCCCCCTTCAAAGCTTTGGAGGGGGTTTTTATCGATTATTACCCTGAGAGTGGGACTAAATTCCTTTCAATATAACGCCTTACCTGCGTGCCTAATGTCCCTAAACAGAACACTCATGACCATTCCTCAACAGGTTCGTACCGAGGATTATGCTAACTTTTTCGCTCAAATTCCCACTAAGAATGAATATATCGCTAATAATTGACCTCAGTACGGTGTATATTCACTAATAAAGTAAAATAGCTAAATAATATACACCCCATTACTAGGCGGTTATTTAACAAGCTAATTTATAGGTAATTAAAATTCCAGTATTTTTATTATTAACCATCTCGCAAGAATATTATTAATGTATAGATATATTAATTGTACTTAATGAAACAATTTGACTTTTAATTTCCCCACTTCCTCTACATCTCTGTCATTCTGATATATCTACTTACCTAATTAAATAAACATCTTATTGGGTATATTTATTTCTCACTCTAAAATAAATAAATTTAAAATAATTTATCATCATTAACCTTAATAAATATAAGTTATTTCATCAAACCAAAAAAACCATAAAAATACCATATATTTCAATATTATATTGAAAATAAAAAGACCAAGTCGTGCTTTTGGTGTATTAAAGTTAGAAAGATAAAACTTGTTGATTATTTCATCATTAATTGGGTGAAATAAAATCAAATTTTAATAAAAAGATTATTTTTATATTTTCAGACCCCTCGCGTGACTTAACTCATATTTAGCATTTTCTTCTGAAACCCATTATTTTTATTTTTCATTAATGTAGTACAGAAAAAAATACTTAAGGCAAAATAATAAAGTTTACACCCGTACACTTTTAATGACACTTGCATTTCAAAATTATTAATTAGCCAATAAATAAAATAGAGAAATCTTCGACAAACCCTTTACAGCACTGACCACACCAATTTACGTTCACATTCATTTCATCGACTTTTATTAACAAATGCTACCCCCACTTAACAATTTCAAAATATATGATAAGATCATCATCTCAATTTGAAATTATTTACTATATAAAAAACAAGATTGTTATTGAGGTTATAGATGAAAATCTCGAGAAGAAAGCTATTATTAGGGGTTGGTGCTGCTGGTGTTCTGGCAGGGGGTGCAACAGTTGTTCCGATGATCCGTCGTGAAGGCCGTTTCGAATCTACACCATCGCGCGTACCAGCTGTTGCTGGCACTGAAGGCAAATTACCTGAGTCTGCAGATGCAGTCATCATCGGTGCTGGCCTTCAAGGGATCATGACAGCAATTAACCTTGCTGAAAAAGGTCTGAATGTTGTTATTTGTGAAAAAGGCGTTGTCGGCGGTGAGCAATCAGGCCGTGCATACAGCCAAATCATCAGCTATAAAACCTCACCAGCGATTTTCCCTTTACACCACTACGGAAAAATCCAATGGCTCGGTATGAACGAAAAAATCGGTGCTGATACTAGCTACCGTGTTCAAGGCCGTGTTGAAGTTCCTTCAAGCGAAGAAGATTTAGAAGTTTCAAGAGCTTGGATCAAAGCTGCGTCTGAAAACCCAGGTTTCGATACCCCATTACGTACTCGTATGATCGAAGGTACTGAACTGGCGAATCGTCTGGTTGATGCTCAAACTCCATGGAAAATCGGTGGATTTGAAGAAGACTCAGGTAGCCTTGACCCAGAAACTGTTACCCCAGCAATGGCGAACTACGCAAAATCAATCGGTATCCGTATCTATACCAATTGTGCAGTACGCGGCATTGAAACAGCGGGCGGTAAAATTTCCGATGTTGTGACTGAAAAAGGCGCTATCAAAACCTCTCGTGTCGTTCTGACTGGTGGTATTTGGTCTCGTCTGTTTATGGGCAACTTAGGTATTGATGTTCCAACGCTGAACGTCTACCTGTCACAGCAACGCATCTCAGGCGTTCCGGGTGCACCAAAAGGTAACGTCCACTTACCTAACGGTATTCACTTCCGTGAACAAGCTGATGGTACCTACGCGGTTGCACCACGTATCTTTACCAGCTCTGTCGTTAAAGACAGCTTCCTGTTAGGACCAAGATTCCTGCACGTATTAGGCGGCGGCGAATTACCATTAGAATTCTCTCTTGGTAAAGACTTATTTAACTCCTTCATGATGTCGACATCTTGGAACTTAGATGAGAAGACACCATTTGAAGAGTTCCGTACTGCAACCAATACACCAAACAACGAACACTTAGATGGCGTTCTGGAAAGACTGAGAAATGAATTCCCAGTCTTTAAAGAGTCTAAAGTGGTTGAACGTTGGGGTGGTACCGTTGCACCAACGGATGATGAAATTCCAATTATTTCAACAGTCGAGCAGTACCCAGGCTTAGTCATCAATACCGCAACAGGTTGGGGTATGACAGAAAGCCCTGCATCTGGTCGCTTAACGGCTGAATTGTTGATGGGCGAAACACCATTTATCGACCCAACGCCGTACAAACTTTCTCGTTTTAACTAATAAACGAAAAAGTCGCGTTTTTTTTTACTGGGATCTCTCTGTCAATGGAACTAGACTAAAATTTAGTCTTAAGTGAAACCGATAGATCCCGTTTACTTTGATAATGTTAAGGAGTTTACATGCGCTATAAAACTTTATTGCTTTCTCTGCCTTTAATTTTAGGTGTAGCAAGTGCGAATGCAGCTGAAGATGTTAAACGCGTTCCAGTGAAAGGATTCCCTATCTCTGAATCAGTAGAAATCAGCGCGGGCAACCTTATTTTTCTAAGCGGAAAAGTACCTTCTAAAATCTCTGCAGATGCAAAAGAAGGCGTTTTAGAGTCTTACGGTAATACCGAAGCACAAACTATCAACGTGTTAAAACAAATCCAAGCTAACCTCGAAGGTATGGGTTTGACCATGAACGACGTTGTTAAAATGCAAGTATTCTTAGTTGGTGGTGAAGAAACTCAAGGTACTATGGACTTTGCTGGCTTTATGGCTGGTTACAACAAGTTCTATGAGTCTGAGAAAGTCACTAATCTGCCAGCTCGTTCAACTTTCCAAGTCGCTAAACTGGCTAACCCAGCTTGGAGAGTGGAAATTGAAGTAACAGCAGTTCGTCCTGCTGCAAAAAAATAAGTTATTCTAGCGAATAGCAAATCGATAATGGGGCATAGCAATATGCCTCGTTATATTCTTTATTTCACTCCTACCTTCCTCTTTTTTCGATGTACACCTTTGTTTAATTAATCTTTTTACTGCATACACTCTTGTTTCGCTCACAAATTACCATTCATATTCTGTGCAAGCCAACCCCCGCTCTTTATAATCATTTATAACCTCTTAGCTCGGTAAAACTATCGCATTGCAGGTAATCATCATGACACACAACACCGTCAGCCGCATGAATTTAGACCACCTAAAAACATTCCATTATGTTGCTAAAAGTGGCAGTTTTACCCAAGCTGCACATATTTTATTTCTCAGCCAACCCGCTGTTAGCCAACAAATTCAAGGTCTAGAAAACTCACTTCGCGTGTCCTTGTTTGATCGCTCACGAAAAAAAATCACTCTAACCAGTGAAGGAAAAGTACTTTACAGTTATACCGAGAGGTTATTCGCTTTATTTGATGAAATTGAGCACGTTTTTCAAGACCTAAATTTATTGCAAACAGGCACTCTCACTATTGCCGCCACTGCCGTCATGGGAGGTTATTACTTACCCGATATCCTCAAAAAATTTAATGCACGTTACCCACTTATTCATATCAAAATTAAAATCGGTAATTCCCAACAAGTGATGGATTGGGTGGCTAATCAAGAGGCCGAAATTGGTTTAGCTGGCCGAGTGCCAATTGTACCAAACGTCAATCAGGTGTTTTTGCATCGGGAACCTTATGTGGCTGTTGTAGGAACAAACTCACCGCTATTACAACTTCAACGCCCCTTGACCATCAATGAATTCACCAATTCCTCGCTCGTTATGCGGGAAAAAGGCACCCGAACGCGAGCAAAAATTGAAGATTGGTTAAAAATAAATTCGCCACAAAGTGATGCAACAGCCCCTGTCATTACCGTGACAAATTTAGAAGCAACTAAGCGGCTTATCGCAACGGGTTTTGGGATCACTGCTTTACCTTATCTCAGTGTTATTGACGATATTAGCGCAGGAAAATTAATCCAATTACAAATAAATGGCTTCGATATGAATGCGGATTATTATTTAACTTATCAAACCAATCGTTCCTTATCTGCTGCTGCTTTTCAATTTATTATGTTATTACGCGAAATCTCGAATGAAATTCGGTTAAACAGTGATATTGAGCAACTTATTCATGCAGAAAATATCTAAAAAACCGCAACTGAATAACATAATCGCAACAATAAGAATTGCTTATTATACGCATACAACTTGCTGATTTTTGGTTCTTCTTTGAGTGTGCAAAGATGAATTTAAATAAAAATTCATCCCAAAAATAGGATTTTAAAATCCTCGCCCTACTCAGGAGTAACCATTATGGCTAAAGAAATTGAACGTAAATTTTTAGTATCGGGTGATTCATGGAGAGAATTAGCAAAAGGAGTTCGTTATACCCAAGGATATTTAAATAGTCAGAAAGAGCGTACCGTTAGAATAAGAACTATCGATGATAAAGCATTCCTGACAATTAAAGGACTCACTGTGGGTATCACTCGCACAGAATATGAGTATGAAATCCCCTACGCTGACTGTGTTGCCATGCTGACTCAACTGGCAGAGCAGCCCATTATTGATAAAAAACGCTACAAAATACCTTATGACGGATTGGTGTGGGAAGTTGATGAATTTTTTGGGGTGAATGAAGGCTTAATTGTCGCCGAAGTTGAACTTAGCGATGAAAACCAAGCATTCAAAAAACCAGATTGGGTAGGTGAGGAGATTTCGTCAGATCCGAAATACTTTAACTCTAATCTCGTTGCTAATCCTTATACTACTTGGAAAAAATAAGGGGAACCCCATGAATACGCTCACAAAAAATGTCGCTATCTCTGAAGAAGAGGCCAGTAAAATTATTCCTCGTGCTGAATTTCGAATTTTCGGTCATGACTTAATCCATAATCTTGAAGCCAAAATTTGGGATGTCAAAGCAACGCTGTACGCTGCGCGAAAAATACCACTGGAAACTTATTTCCTGTCTGAAAAAACAAATAATTCCAACGTAAAAGTCCGCGATGGCCTATTAGATATCAAAGTCAAAGTCGGCGAAACCAAAGAAGGATATGAAATATTTCAGCCCCGTGGCAAGTTTCAATTTCCTGTAAAAAAAGAAGAGCTCGCCATTATCTTGTCACACCTTGAAGTCGATATTTCTCTTGAGAAAGAGACATACGAACTAGAGGAATTTAAACAACTTGTTCGCCAACACCCTCTATTAAACGCAGTAACTGTCGAAAAAATGCGCTATGGATTTATGGTCGATGGCATCATCTGTGAATTTGCCCGTGTTTGGTTCAATGGCGCATTAATGGAAACTGCCTGCTGTGAAAGTGAAGACTATGAAAAAATGCAAGGCGTAGTCAAAGCCTTAGGTATTGAAAATCAACCCAACGTAAATTACTTAAAAGCCGCCAAACGGGTTGTTGGCATGTAGTTCGGTTAATGCATATCGTTATTCATCTCACTGGGCCGCGGCTCTACCAATCGGCCCTTAAATGATAATAATAAAAGGAGATAGGTATGTCAGCGAATAGTAAGCCAAGTTTTGATCCCCTTGATATGCGGAATTATTCCTTAGAAAAATTCCGTGATATTAAAGCGGGTCCACTAATGCAAAATCTCAAATTAATTGGTGTCCCCTTAGCTATTCTCTCATTCCTTTTTTTCGAATTACAATGGTGCGGTACAATTGATGTGTTTGAATCTCAAACTAAAGTACCGGCTGCCCACTGCTATAGCGCAATGGGGATCTTCGTTGCCTCATTAATTCTCTGGCTCACAGAGGCCATTCCAAATTACCTCACATCCTTGATTGTCGTGGTGGTCGTTATTGTAACTGGTGTCATGAAGATGCGACCTGCTTTTGCTATGTTGGGTGAGCCTGTCATGATCTTAAACATCGCGAGCTTTATTCTTGCCAGTGCACTCGTCACTACAGGGCTGGCAAAACGAATTTCGTTGATGTTAGTTTTAAAAACCAAAAATCACTTAACCATGCTGTTTCTCTGTTTTGTCGCACTCAACCTGATTTTTGGTGCATTTATCAGTGCAACCTCAGCAAAAACTGCCCTTTTATTGCCTCTCTTTATGGTAATTTCTGCCATCTATGGTGCAACAGGCGGCGCACAACGCAATAACGTAGGCCGGAATATGGTGCTACTAAACCTGCTAGCAAATAACGTCTCTGCCAGCGCATTTTTAACTGGTTCGGCAGCTAATTTACTGGCTGCCGCAATGTTAGAAAAAGCAGGTGCATTAGTCACTTACCAAGATTGGTTTATTGCCCTCTTCCCACTCGCTGTGATCCAGTGTTTAGTTGCATGGTGGACGGGTACACGCGTTATTTTCCGCATTACAGATGAAGAAAAAACGCCGAAATTAGAAGGCGGTATGGGACGCCTGCAGACAGAATACGAAATGCTTGGGAAAGTCAAAATCAGTGAAATCAAAGCCGGTATCGTTTTTCTCTTAGTTTTACTCTTGTGGTCTACGGGAAAATGGACAGGTCTACGTGCTGAAGTTGTCGCTCTTGCTGGTGCATGTATCGTACTCATGCCATCGTTTTCTCGCTTACCTGCAATGGGCGTCATGAAATGGAATGATGCGGATATTCCGTGGCATATGTTGATGTTTAGCTTTGGTGCATACGTCTTAGGCGGCATGATGGACCAAACTGATATCGTAGGTTTATATGTTCACAAAGCATTTGACCATTGGAATATTGACCCTCAAGGTGCAGGAAAGCTGCTCGTCTTTGCTATATTAAGTGCTGTTTTTGCCCTGACAACATTGATTAGTGAAAGTAAAACCGCCCGTACCATTATTCTATTCCCGATTATTATCGCAATTGCACAACGGTATGATTGGGATTTAGTTGGCTTCTGTTTACCGATGGCGTTTATGATTAACCAAGTGTATGTCCTGTATTTTAATTCTAAGCCTGCCAATATCAGCTATTTAACAGACCAATATTCAACTGGTGACTCATTTAAATATGGTATGATTCAACTTGTCCTTATCTGGATACTGCTAATTCTGTGGACTCATTACGTAATGCCACTCATGGGTTTTAACAGTTATCTTTGGTAAAAAAGAGAATGCCATTAATGTGAAGAAGCATAAAGGAATAATATGATTAAAGAGTCTCTCAAGATCCACGGAAAAAAACAGTTTGAAATCAAACAAAAGGTTTTATTTCCGCGCAAATCTAAGGAGATCCGCTATCAAGTTGAAACGTTTTTCTTTTTGCCTTCTTCACTGCAAGTCAATCCAGATCTTTACACCGCATCGAGCCTCCAGCGCAGTCTAAAAAACTATATTAGATTGCGCCCACCCACAGTAAAACTGTCGTCATTAGCCACTGAAAATGGGGAACTCGATGAGCTTAAACAGTGGTTAGAGAAGTGCGAACCGCAAAACCCTCCGTCACTGGATGAATATGAAAATAAACTCAAACGGTACGCATTAACCTTTAAACGCACTGTGCGTTTGAATCTCAAAATGGTGAGCCAAAACCCACAGCGACAAACGCCTGAGTATTTAACTGATCTACTTGCTGATATTGAAAAGTGCCTTAACTGCTATCGTACACTTTCCATTTATACTGCCAGTATTGAAACTGAAATTCACTCAAATGCGTTTTCGTACTGCGACGAATTCATGACCTACTACACCATGAATTACCTGCACGATTTACTGGCAGATAAACAATTGCCATTACGCGAAGAGATGCGCCATTTTTGGTATCAAGAAATGCGCTACTTAAAAAAACATTACCCAGATTGTTTTCCCAGTAACGAAACCGATGCAGAGTTAGTGACTTACCGCCGCAACTTACTCAAAAAGTACATTAATCGCTATTTGTATCTGGATATTCGCCATAAGCGAGGCTTACCGCTACTTTTGCATTCTATTTATGGTATTGCAGCGGCAATTTCGATGATTTTCGCCACCTTAATTGCGTTTCTTTGGCAGGGGAAATATGGTGCACTCAGCGCTAATCTCTTTTTAGCCATGGTCATTGGTTATATTTTCAAAGATAGACTAAAAGAAATCGGCCGCGAGCAGCTATATCGCATTTTTCAAAAATGGATACCTGATAGACAGTTACGCATTTATCGCGAAGGTGTCAAAGCCCCTGTGGGGGTGTGTAAAGAGTCTTTTCGGTTTATCAGTGAAGCCATGTTATCGCCCGATATTCGCGAGATGCGCCAACAATCCCACTGGGTGAATTTAGTGAATGTGCAGCGCGTGGAAGATATTTTGTACTACCGAAAAGATGTCCTGTTGCACAATCGTCAAGCGGTGTTTGAAAAGAACCAATCGTCGATAGCAGATATCACCCGCTTTAATATTTCAGATTTTTTAAAATACATTGATATTAGCTATGAAGAATTAACGGTGAATGACGAAGAGCCCGCCATGATTAGTGAAAAGGTCTATCATATTTACTTATGCCGCCGCGTGACAATGGATAAAAAGACCTACAATGAGCTAGCGCGCTTAGTCGTTAATGCTGACGGAATTAAGCGCTTGGAAGTGCTTCAGTCGTTAGATTTGCTGAATACAGAAGAAGATATTGAAATTTCTCCGCCATAATTTATGGCTTTTATCTCATTAGCACAAAACACAAAACACAAAACACAAAACACAAAAAATATTCTAACTAATTTAGGTTGTAGCAAGGCGGCTAGTGAAGCTAATCCCTAGGAGCATACAAAAGTATGTGACCCAAGTAGCCGAATGAAGCCAACACCGCCACCGCATGAAGGATAACAACCATTTAATTTTCTAAATCATTCGTGTTGTGGCTAGGCGGCAAAATGAGGATAGCTTGGGGAGCATACATAAGTATGTGACCCGAGTAGCCGAGTGAAGCCAACACTGCCACCGCATTAAGGATAACAACCATTTAATTTTCTAAATCATTCGTGTTGTGGCTAGGCGGCAAAATGAGGATAGCCTGGGGAACATACATAAGTATGTGACCCGAGTAGCCGAGTGAAGCCAACACCGCCACAGCGCGAAGGATGACGAAAATTGGGCGCATACAAAAGTATGTGACCCAAGTAGCCGAGTGAAGCCAACACCGCCACCGCATTAAGGATAACAACCATTTAATTTTCTAAATCATTCGTGTTGTGGCTAGGCGGCAAAATGAGGATAGCTTGGGGAACATACATAAGTATGTGACCCGAGTAGCCGAGTGAAGCCAACACCGCCACAGCGCGAAGGATGACGAAAATTGGGCGCATACAAAAGTATGTGACCCAAGTAGCCGAATGAAGCCAACACCGCCACAGCGCGAAGGATGACGAAAATTTAGTAATAGAGGGCGATGAACTGATTATCCACCTGCTTAATCTCAACTGGCGTATCAAAGATATCCTCAATAATATCTGACTTCATAATCTCTTCGGGCTTGCCATGATAAGACAATCGTCCGTTTCTTAGCGCCACTATGTAGTCTGAGTATACCGATGCAAAGTTGATATCGTGGATCACTAAAATAATGGTTTTCCCCAGCTCATCCGCAGCGCGGCGCAATAACTTCATCATTATCACGGCGTGTTTCATATCGAGGTTATTTAAGGGCTCATCCAGTAATACGTACTCTGTATCTTGGCACAAAACCATTGCGACATAAGCACGTTGACGTTGCCCGCCTGACAATTCATCTAAATAACGGTGGCGTAAATCAGATAAATTCAGGAAAGACAGTGATTCATCAATTTTCTGTTTATCTTCAAGGTTTAAACGCCCTTTAGTATAGGGATAGCGCCCAAAGCCAACTAGCTCTTCCACCGTTAAACGGCTCGCAAACTGATTTTCTTGGCGCAGAACCGATAAACATTTGGCTAACTTATCACTTGGCGTTGTCGAAACATCTAATTCATTGACCTTAACATAGCCACCTTCATCAGGCGTTAATAAGCGCCCAATAATCGACAATAAGGTTGATTTGCCTGCACCATTAGGCCCGATAATCGAGGTGATACCGCTATTTTTGATCGTTGTTGTGACGTTATCTAAGACTTTAGTATCCTGATAACTTTTCGATATCTGACTAATTTCAATCATACTAAAACCTTCTTAACACCATGTAAATAAAGAATATTCCGCCAACAAACTCAATAACAACAGACAACGTTCCCGCCATATTTAAACCATATTCAAGAACAAGTTGCCCACCAATCAGCGCGATAACACCTAATAAGAAAGAAACAGGTAATAAATAGCGATGTTGACTGCTACCGCTAATAAAGTAAGCAAGGTTTGCCACCATCAACCCTAAAAAGGTTAAAGGCCCAACCAAGGCGGTTGAAATAGCCACTAAAATGGAGATCAGCAGTAAAATAACAGTAACTTGCTGGCGGTAATTAATCCCTAGATTCACGGCATTGGCTTGCCCTAATGCCAAAACATCAAAGCAATAACGCATCCGCCATAAGAGAACACCAACTACAACGGTAATCAGCAAGGTAAAGAAAATAAGCTCTGGCGTGCCTCGTGTGAACGTTGCAAACATGCGGCTTTGTAAAATGGAAAACTCATTTGGGTCCATTAAACGCTGGAGTAACGTTGCCACGCTGCGAAATAAGGTGCCTAAAATAATACCGACCATCAAGACAAGGTTGATATTCATTTTTACAGAAACAAATAACCAGCGATAAAGCAGAACCGAAAACAGCACGAGCAACGTCGATTCCAACAGGAATTTACCGATATTTAACAGCCATGAAGCGGGGAAGCTATCGGTATAAAAAATAAAGATGGTTTGCAACAAGACAAACAGAGCTTCAAGCCCCATGATTGATGGCGTCAGTATTTTATTATTTGCGATAGTTTGGAATAGTACCGTCGATACCCCCGCAGCAAACGCCACAACAATCATGGTCAACACAATATAGCCACGATGCGGCAGAATATACGCGAGGTTATTGCCTAGGTTGATTGTCATATAAAGCACAATGGATAGCAGCGATAAAGCCAGCAAGACCCATATTCTTTGCAGTGGCGTTAACCCTTTTTTAGGTTTTGCTAACGCAATTGCGGAGTTAACTTTTTGCATAACGTTGTTGCTTCAACAGTAAATATAAGAAAATAACCGCCCCAACTACCCCTAAAATCACACTTGCTGGGATTTCAAATGGATAGCGGATTAAACGCCCAATAATGTCGCACAGTAAGACTAAACCGCCGCCCGCAATACATATCCACGGGATGGTTTTGCGAATGTTATCCCCCATCACTAAGCTCACAAGATTTGGAATAATTAAGCCAAGGAAAGGTAACGCGCCCACTACGACAACCACCACTCCGCTAATCAGAGCGATAATGGATAAACCGATGGTCATGACTTTGCGATAATTGAGGCCTACGTTAATGGAAAATTCACGCCCCATACCTGCAACGGTAAAGCTATCTGCAATCCAGCAGGCAATTAACGTTAGGATGCCCACCAGCCACAATAATTCGTAGCGGCCTTGAATGATGCTAGAAAAGTCACCACTCATCCATGCGCCAAGGGACTGGAGTAAATCAAAAGAATAGGCAGTGAAAATAGTTAGCGCGCTGATAACCGCACCTAACATGATACCCACTAATGGCACTATCAAGGCTGATTTTAAAATGACACGACGCAATAACATCATAAACAGCATCGTACCAACCAAGGCAAATCCGCTGGCAACGACCATCTTGGTCATAATACTTGCCGCTGGGAACAGGATCATTACGGCCAGTAAACCTAAACTGGCAGATTGAGTGGTACCCGCGAGGGAAGGCTCAACAAAGCGGTTTTGGGTGAGTAATTGCATAATAAGCCCTGCAACACTCATGGCACTGCCGGCTAGAATTAAGGAGACGGTTCGGGGAATTCGGCTAATAAAAAAGATGTCTTGCATCTCTGGGTCGGTAAAAAGCGAAACGGGTGACACGTCACCCGCTCCTACAAACAAGCTTAATACCGCTAAAACCAATAACGCGATAATTCCACAAAAAAGATAAAGCGTTTTCATTGGTTATTTTGCTTGGCTCTTCTCTAGTGCAGTATTGATATCATCCATTAATTTGGAATAGGTTTGGATACCGCCTGCGATGTATACCGCTGTTGGGTCAAGGTAAGTAATTTGACCTTTTTCCCAAGCTGCTGTTTTTCTCACTAATGCGTTATCGAGAACTTCCGCAGCAGGTTGTGCATCTGCTTTGCCAATTGCGCTATCGCGGTCAATCACAAACAGCCAATCTGGGTTTAATTTTACCAGTAATTCAGCATTGACGATGTTACCGTGACGACCCGTGTTTTCTTCAAAGACATATGCAGGCTCGAAACCTAACACGTCAAAAATAAAGCCAAAACGTGAACCTGGGCCATAGGCTGAAATTTTGCCACCGCTGACTAAAATCACCATTGCTTTACCCGCAGTCGGCGCTTTAGTTTTGATACCATCAATTTTGGTATTGAAATCAGCAATCAGTTTTTTTGCTTCATCTTCTTTACCAAACAGGGCGCCAAGCTCGTTAGTACGCTCAGTTAAGCTGCCGATAAAGTTTTTGTTGTCAATATCTAAAGAAATTGTTGGAGCAACGCCGCTCAGTTTGTCGTACGCGTCACGGGCACGGCTACCACCTAAAATCAGGTCAGGTTTTGCATTACTTAATGTTTCATAAGCAGGTTCGAACAGGGTTCCGCCATTGACATATTCAGCGCCACTGTATTTGGTTAAGAATTCAGGAAAGCGGACGTTGGTTTGTGGAACACCTGCCACTGGCGCACCTAGTGCATCCATGATATCCAGTGTTTCCATGTTCATGACAATCACTTTCTGTGGATGGCGAGGAATTTCAGTTTTGCCTTGCACATGTTCAATCGTAATGGTTTGTTTCTCTGCCGCTTGGGTTGTCTCTGGCGTTTCTTTTGTGTTATCACAACCCGCTAAAACTAAAGCAGATAATAAGGCAAGGCCTGAAACTAATGATTTTGCAAACATCTCATTTCCTCCATCCATCTATAAAAGTGCTGACGATAAAATATCAACGTCTCGAAGAGGAGGTATCTTACACGTTATTAAGCGCTAATGATATTAGTTTGCATTTGCATTTGCTAAAAAGGTGTTTGAACGCACAAAATCACCAATTCCACGAATGGAGGACAATAAAGATAAGGATATTTATGGAATTATTCGAAAGGAAACTATTGAAATGATGGATACTCACGCCCCTGATGTCGGGCAAAAATAAATAGGCTGAGTCTTCAACTACACTTGCTTTCTGACAGGTTAATTACAACGAACGACAGAAATTATAATCCCAGCCTATTTATCATTAATACCAATTTAAACCTCATTAATGAATATCATCTAGCTGCCCATTCTCGGTGAGCTGCGAGCTGATATCTTCTAGGAACCAATCAATCGGTGTTCCCATCAGAAATGAAAGCTTAAATAGATGGAACAGGTCAATTTTGATCTTCCCTCTTTCATAACGAGAGATTTGTTGCTGGCTGACGCCTAACAGTTGAGCCAATTGAAAGCCAGTATAACCCAACTCTCTGCGTTTCTCTAAGATCCTTTGACCGACCATATAATGGATTTTTTCACTACCGTTTTCTGAATACATATTTTCACCATTTATTAAGGTACAGTTAGAATAAGGGCTGCCGCGCCTTCAAACGTGCCGGGTTGAACACGACCATTCGTCCCTAACACGGCTTTCAGGTTGACAGTATTTGTTCCCCCAGCAGGTACATAAAATTTGTAACCATTTTCTCCTGGAGTATTACTGCTCCCCAAATATAAGTTGGCATATAAACTACCATCTGACTTTAAGTTAACTCGACCATTTGTAACGTTCACTCCTGTTGCCACAACCAGCACATCCATCGCTAAGTTACATGTCACAGTAATAGGCACTTCTTTTGATTGTCCCGCGAGATCGGCTTCACTAATCGAACCAAAGTTAATATCGGGAATACTGTTATTAATTTTACAAGCACCTATTGGCGGTGGCGCAATACCACATAGTGAGCCAGGGATTAGCCCTCCGCTACTCGTCACACCCGTCGTTGCTTGATAAAATAACCCTACACACTCTTGGTTATTCTGTAATCTGACGCCTGTGTGTACAGCCCATTGTGTTGCCGGAGCCAGTGCTTTATCCATCACACCAGGGATGTTCTGAACCTCTCTCATCGTTCGATATTTGGAAATTTCAGCAATATTTACTGTCGCCGCACCAGGTGTCCCACTCGCGGTATGTTTATGGCTAACGGTGAGGTAACATTGAGACCAGCCATAACAAGGGTTCATCACACTGGGTGATTCAGGATCCCAACGTGCTATCACATATTTATAGTCCGCATCCCCATTAGCAGGGCTACTTCCTGGTCTTGATTCTGTGATATAGGAGAATATAGATGCCGATGCAGAAGATGAAAACATGACTGCACCAATTAATAGAGATAAGAAAACTTTCATATTAGTTCACAGCCTTATTATTCATAATCTAATTTAAATGTTGCCACTGCACTGTATGGCCCCACTTTAATTGTCTTGTTCTTGATCGCTTCAGGCTCACCTTTTAAATAGGCATAAAAACGCAGTTGGTTAGCCCCATTTTGTAGTGTGATCTTCGCGCCCTTTTTTTCGATATCGAGAGCTGTTTTATCGCTATTTTGCAAACCCACAGCAAATCCCGATGCCACACTGCTTGTTGAAAGCGCTAAGAAACCAGGTAATGCGAGATTGGGTGTTCCTGAAAAGGTAACCTCAACAGATTTGCCAATTGTGGTATCACAATCTGCTAATTTAATCGCAAACTCCCTCGGCACCGTTTCGCCATACGCATAAAAGTTCTTTTCTGGCGTATCAAAAAAATCCATCGGAACATTTTCATCACCAGGTAAAATTGTGCAGGGTTCTTCCACTAAGTTACCGATAATTTTTAAGTTATCTGGTACAGCAAAAGCCGCATTCACATTCATGAATAAAGCACCAGCAACTACACATTGAATTAATTTGTTCATCATTGGTACTCCGCGAGCAATGTCCCTGTTGCGGTAAAGCTTCCTTCCGGCAACGTAACACCCGGTTTCTTCACGGGCACCACCGCGAGAACAGGTGCTTGCCCATAAACAATTTTCATTGGTTTATTTATTTCAAAACCGAGGCCATTTTGCGTAATGCGCATTCCTAAGTCTTGAATATTGGTTTGCAGAGCAGCTTTATCAAAATCAGTTGCGGCTCCCTTAATGGTCAGTATCAAATCCCAACCTTTTAAATTAGCATCACATTTCAACGCATAATTAATCGGTTTTGTGAAGTTAGTTCCATCAATCTTGTGCAACCCAATATCTTTATAATCAATAACTTCCACTTTATCTTCAAATACAGTGCACGGAGGCGGTATTAATAAAGTGCCTGTAAACTCCACATTATCAGCAATAGCCATACCCGTAGGTATAACTAACAAACTCATTACCAAAGGAAGTTTTTTTATGATTTTTTGCATTGTCCTTCCCCTTATTGATAATCAAGTTTGATAGTGACGCCTGCACGAAAAGCACCACCTTGTGTCAGTGTTTTCGATAAATCACGAACAGGTATCGCTTCAAATTGAGGCGCATTTGGATAAACAAATTTAATTTCTTGATTTAAACGAAGTTTGCTCCCGTTATAACGAAACGCAATACCTAAGCCTGGGATATCCGTTTCAATTGCCTCTGAATCAAATGATATTGGGATGCCAACAAGGGTCATTTTCATTTGTTCTGTGGGTCTTTTGTCGCACTTTATATTGTAATTAACGGGCTTGGCGTAAGCTGAGCCATCAATCCGCGTACTCATCACTTCTTGAAAGTCCACTTTTACAATATTACCGTTGTTAATGACGCAAGGGGGCGGTGCTAAAACCACACCTTTAATCGGAACTGTCACCATACCGGGTGTTATTGTTGCCCTTGTACCTGCTGAAGGGCTAATACGTGAGTCGGGTAGCCCTGCATATGAAGCTGATGTTGAAAATATTCCAGCAAGGCAGAATGCCAGCAGGTACCGCTGCTTATTTAAATCACTCATAATCCACCTTAAAGTCCATTACAGCGCTGAAACTTCCTTCCGTTAGTTTTTCGGGTGTTCTCACTGGCGTGACAAAATATTGAAGGGTACCTTGTGGTGCATCAAGAAACTGAGGACGACCTTGGCTTCCAAGCCTGATATCCTGCCTTTGTGCATCGGTGACTTCTAATGCCAGACCAGAAACACCTTTAACGCTCAACATTTCTGGGAAATGCTTATCTGAAACAGCAACAAAAGAAACGGTTATGACAGGCTGCATCGCGTCCCAGATCGGCGTATCTGTTCTCACATCTCTCATTCTGCTTTCTGTACGAATACAGTGCCTAAATTCTAATTCGAATGAGACAGGTTCCGCTCGATCACCAGGTTTACGGAGTGAATAAGAAGGGATCTCCCCAAGAGACACTTCTTGGCGCATTGAATTAGTCACATCCATCGTACAAGGAGCTTCTGTCATCATGCCATTGACTGTCAATTTTCCATGTAAACCCTCTATATCCCAACTATCTGCGCTGCTCGTAAACACTGGCGCGACGCTGAATATAATAGCGCTAAACAGGAGAGTCCTTTTCATACATTATTCTCCGTTATCTATCCGTCGAAGATTCAACTTTACACGTAGTGCCCGCACAGCCGAACGTCAACTTTGGCCTTCCACCGTAATCATTGATATACGTTAGAACGGGTTTTGCACCCATTGCACTTGCACTGCCTTTTAGCATTCCATTACTTTTTGGCGAGATCATAACTGGCTCAAATTGTTTAACCGTATCACCACCTACTCTTGAACTTGCATCCACGATGGTGACAAAATAAGCCGTTGGATTGGTGACTTCATAAGCATCACCTTTACGTGTTAACGTAATTTTTTCCTGCCATGGGTTTTCGAGATCTGTTCGTGTGGCATACAACGCTTTTGGCCTATAAAACAACTTAATGCGCGTTTGCAATGCAATTTGTAATACGTTAGCTTCCTTACTACGTGGTGGAATCTCACGTAAGTTAAAGTAGTAAACGCTTTCCCTATCTTGTGGTAATGCAGATACATCTGGGAGCGATTGAATTTTAACTTGGCTCCCTTCCCCTGCTTCCACACGTTGAACTGGTGGCAAAACTGTTAATGGGCTTTCAATTTTGTTGCCATTCGCATCTTCAATCCAACCTTGTGCAAGGTAGGGTAATTCTGTGTTTTCATTTTTAATATTTAAACTAATGGTCTTTTCAGCTCCATTATAAATGACACGAGTTCGATCCAGAGCAATGGCAGCTAATGCTTGACCACACAGCACAGTCGACAACGTGATTGTTGTAGTAAAAAACGCAATTTTTTTAATATTCATAAGTACCAACTCTTTTTAAACTCTAATAATCCGGTTACTCGGTGTAATCGATATTCTGAGCAAGATCCGGTGGCTTTAATAACCAACGCTGACTAGGTGCAACTCCCTGCTGAATTGGTGCAGGCTTATAAGCTGGAGCAGGTTTCCCCACTGGTACTGCTTTTGCCGGCACATATCCAGGCTTGGCATTCGGACTGTTAGTACATGGTAATAACAGGGAATTAAACTCCGCCGTGCTAATATTTTCAGGAACCTGAATTTTACATTGCACGCTACCATCCCAATAAACATCTAACACTTCGTTTGGATTCACACCTGAGATATACACAGAGCCATTATCTGTAACGATCCCTAACTCTCTATTTTTCTCATTTCGTACAGTTGCACCAAATGGTGGATAACTACCATCTGCAAGTGCAAGCCTTACCATCGTTTTAATACCCGATAGCACTTCAAACTCACGATATGCTACGGCACCTTCTGTTAGTGTAATTGGCTGAGATGTTCGAACTGCTTCTACATTGTCAGGCAAATTAGTGACATCAATCCGCGCACTGGTACGGTAATAGTCACTAATATCTGCGACGACCGCTTTACCAAACATATTGGTTTCTGTATTTGGCCCAAACCCTTGAATAGGTACATTCCCTACCCCTTCAGTACCAACCATTACTCGGCTTCCGCCAGGAGTATTAATACGGTGTAATGCAGCGCCATGTCCTGTTACAGTTGCCCCGCCCTGTAAGGAGAATGCCGCTGAAGACGTATCCCCATTGATATAACTCGTACTCGCGGTCACTGTTGCTAAATCTGCATAACGAGTATAGAAACCATCGATAGTTCCACGACCTCGGCTACTTACCCCACTCCCAACACGATAATTTGTCTTATCATCAACGGTGTCAAAATAGCTGACAGTGTGCGAGTTTCCATCTTTTGTGATCATGTTGTTGTAGCTTATGGACGCTCTATCAGCCCAAGGCACAGACAGGTTCATATACATACCGTCATCATTGTTTTTATTATCAAATTTGTTACGGAACGCCGTTAAACTTATGTTAATGTTTTTAAAACGACCAATATCAAAGTATTTCGCAATAGAGAGGTTGTAACGTTTTGCCGCTGGCTTATTCCAGTACGTTTCGTGGTTATAGTTCAGATATGCAGTCAGATCCGCACTTGTGAAATATTTATTAAACGTAATGGTATACAGCTCTTTACTGTTATCAAATTCCACGCCTCTGTAGCGACGGTCTAAATATTGGTTCATACTCATAAAGTCACGTTCAGAGAATCGATACCCTGCGAACGTCACTTGGCTATCATAATCTTCAAAGCGTTTTGAATAACTTAAACGATACGATGCCCCCGTATAAATCTTGTTATCTGTCTTAAGCTTTGCTCGTGACTCAGTAACGTCAAAAGAAATCGCACCAAAGGCTAACAAATCTCGACCAACACCGAGCGATAATGCGTTATAGTCACCGGCTGCAAGCCCACCACCAAATAATGACCAACCGTTCGAGACCCCCCAACTGAATTCGCCCATGACGAACCCTTGCCCTTCAGTCTTGTGATCCATATTGTTGGGACGACCACCAGCGATTTTAAATAACACTGAACCTGGTCGCGTCAAATACGGTATTGATGCGGTATTCATTTGGAATTCTTGTATAGAACCATCTTGTTCTTCAACTCGGACATCTAGCTTACCGTTAACTGCATCACTCAAATCTTGGATACGAAAAGGTCCCGGCGCGACTTGGGTTTCATAAATCACCCGTCCTTGTTGAGTCACAATGACTTTGGCATTTGTTCTTGCAACACCTGTTACTTCAGGTGCATAACCACGTAAATTTGGTGGTAGCATTCTCTCATCAGAGATCAAGCTAGCCCCCATATAACGGAATGAATCAAAAAGCCCTGAACGCAAGAACTGCTCACCCATTGTCAGCTTAGCGTTAAGTTCTTTCACAGCGCGGTATGCGTAATATTGGCTCCAGTCCCAACGACGGTCTGTAGATTGCCCATTAGTGCGATTATAACTTGCTTGCCAATCTGCTCTAAAACGCCATGCGCCTAGGTTAAAACCTGTGGTTCCATTCCCTGTTAATGACTGGGTATTTGCTGAATCAGCAGGTCTTGTGACGTTAGCATTCAAGTTATAGTCAAAAAGTAAGGCAGGCACACCTTCGTCCCAACGAGATGGTGGATCCCAATTATCAGAAGTAAACTCGATATAAGCCTGTGGTACGGTCAACGTAATTGTTTCTTTAGCCAATGAGCCAACAACCGTCATTCCAGGAATACTTTCTGGTATTAAGCATTGCCCTTTGCTATCAAACTGAACCTTTTTTTTCCATTCATCCCGTAAAGCAATGCTGTCAACAATGTTTGCTGTCAAACATGGCGTAGTAATGCTTGGATCATTGGGATCCGCGATATATTCAATGTCAAAACTATCTGCGAGATCACGGTTATTTAAATTAATCTTAAATGGGTATTTTCCTGGCATCACATAACCAGCCCTAGAAAACTCATTTAGCGAAATATTACTTTTGTCCTGAAGATCTAAAACATCTGTATTAAACTCAATACTATCATTATTCGCATTAGCTAAATTTATATGAGCAATTGCAATAAACACCATAGTAGCTATAGGTGTTAAAAAATAACTTACTGAGTTATTAGATACTTTATTTTTACTTTTTAATAACAGAGCCATAATAGTCCCTTAGTAATAACTCAGTAATAATCCATCTTAAAACGGATAGTGGTCTGATAATTCCCTGGTTTTAAGCGTTTATTATTTGATACAACACGAACGTTATAGTTAAGTGTTGTTTCACCTGCTTTGATGGGTAAATCAGGCATCGCCTTACCAGGTATTGCAACATTTCCATCAGCATCAGAAATTTTTACTGACAACCCATTTGCGTGACCGAAAACATCAAAATTTCGGCCATCTGTCGGGCCATCAAAAGTAATATTGAAAGTTTGCCAATTAGGGGTTCCAGGAGTTGCCGGTGTTAGAACACAATTAATGAGACGTATTGAGAAATTACGAACAGGACTTTCTCTATCATGAATTATTTGACTAACAGGTACAGTAGTTATGCTAACTGATTGATCTCGGCTATCTGCATCAATTGCACAGGGGGTTTCAATAATTGAACCTCCCATTGTGACAGTCCCTTCAAACGGACCTTGCGCCCGAGAAATTTGATTTTGCGCACTAACTATTGGGGCAAATATTATTCCTGAAAGCACCATGACAATTGTGCCAAAGTGATTCATAGCGACTCCATTTCAACTTAATAACCAATTTCAATTCATTAAAATTAGTGCCCATACATCCTTGTACGGGCGATACCAATTACTGGTAGCTCAGAGCAAATGTTGCGATTGCATCAAATTCACCCGGAACAGCAGGTTTGTTTGTTGCATCTGCATCACCTTGTAAGAATGCAGTGAAGCGCAGTGTGTTAGCACCAGTAAACAGAGTTTGAGATGGAGACTTAGCACCTAAGTCAATTTTGTCACCATTAACGTCAGTGATAACGATACCTGCGTTTTTAGCTGTACCAGCGATAGCTAAACCACCATTAACAGAAGTACTTGGTGTACCTGTGAATGTAGTTTGTACAGTTTTCAGAGTAGTGATATCGCACTGTTCTAATTCGATATTGAAAGGACGAGCAACACTTTTACCGCCGCCGTTTAATGCAGAAGTTGCGATAGCACCCATCTTAACTTCAAATTTTTCTGATGTTGGTGGAATTGAGCAAGGAGCATCAATGATTGAACCTTTAAAAGTTATAGTACCAGAACCTTGGTTTGCAGCAGCTGCTGAACCTGCAACAACTGCCAGACCTAAACCTAATACTAAAGCAAGTTTATTTAATTTCATTTTATACATTTCCATTAGATAAAAAGACAACACAAATTAAAATAACGAGTTATTATTAATCTGATTATTTTAATTTTTTCTTAAAATATGTTTGGTTAGTAAACATTAAGGATTGATACTATAACCATTCCTATTTATCAAACTCCGTCAATAAACTAGATAATTAATAATGTATCAATGCGAAGCCATTATTATATCTCATTTTAGTTATGTCAAATCGCACCGATAATTAAAGCCTTACTCGTTAAGTTAGTGAAATATATATAATAAATACAAAATCAACACAAACTTATACTCCAATACAGGATAAACAAGAGAATAAACCCTAATTGATATGTTGTATTTTTAGCAAAAGACCACAAAATAAACCCATTCGCCATTAATAAAGTTTTTTATACTCATAAAACGGGTTTTCATTAGTATAAAAAATTATTCTTTAAATGTTTTTATTTAACTTTAAGTATGTTTAATTAAAATCCAATCAATTATATTCCAATCTTAATGAGAAATATCTTAATTTTAATTTTTAAATAATGTCACAATGTTTCTTATTTTACTTTTTGTTACATTTCTTCAGGCAAAAGAAAACCACGCAAGTATAAAAAACACATTAAAATACATGCACTTAATTAAAATAACGGAATGAATTATTAATATAATTAACTATTTGATAAAAAAACAACATACAATTTAGAAAAGAATGCAAACAGAAAACTCACCGACTAAAAGCTAATGATTATTTAAAGAAACTAACAAACAAAACTACTCAACAAATTAAAAAAATACATTTCAAAATATTTCAAAATGTAATTACTGGTAATCTTCATAGTATAAAAAATATAATTCATCATATTACCGATAAAAAAATGAAACTAAAAAAAAAGCCAACCTTCCATTTAAATTATTTAGACAGTTAAAATTTTAACCATTATCATTTTTATTGTTATATACAGAACAAATAAAGCCTATAACAGGTAAAGGTTTTTAGCACGGATCCATACCACAAAAATTAAAATATCACGCCATGTTACTAACTCTTCCTTATCTAATTCCTACGCAAAATTACGCACTAGAAAATAGATTTTTATAGCATACTGAAATTACCCATTGTTAATTTCAAGACATACTTATTCTATTTCACAAAGTAACTATTGATTAAAATCAAAACAAGCATTCATCTAGATCAAACATATCGATATAAGACAAGATATTTAATTTATTATGCGAAAAATCTTAGCCACTACTCTTATTTATGTAGATAAGAAAACCGCGCCCTCCGATATTGTGAAATAACACTCTTAATCGAAAGGTGACTAATGAAATACAAACTCATCGAAAAGGGCAAAATAATAAACTATCTCAGTGATGGAATGAGTGTGATGTATGGCGGTTTTATGGGGCAAGGCACCCCTCATACACTCATCTCGCTTATTTTAGAGTCTGGCATAAAAAACCTAACACTTATCGGCAGCGATACCAGTTTGCCCAATATCGGTGTTGCACGTTTAATCGAAGCCAAACGAGTTAAACACATTATTAGCTCTCATATAGGGTTATTACCAGAAGCAGCAAAACAAATCCGCTCAGGAACACTTACCGCAGAATTTATCCCACAAGGTACCTTAGTGGAACGTATTCGCTGTGGTGGAGCTGGTTTAGGCGGTTTTTTAACTCCAACAGGAGTGGGGACATCAGTTGCAAATGGAAAACAATGCTTCCATATTGAAAATCAAGACTATTTACTTGAGCTTCCCTTACGTGCAGATTTAGCGATCATTCATGCAGATAAAAGCGATAAAGCAGGCAATCTCTCATACCGCTTAACCACTCGCAATTTTAACCCTCTAATAGCCCTAGCGGCTAATACTGTCTTAGCTGAAGCCAAACAATTGGTGGATGTTGGAGAACTTCACCCTGATTCAATTATGACACCTGGCATATTAGTGACAGGCGTATTTCAAGGAGAGTCACTGTGGAAATAAAAAATCGTATTGCCCGCCGAGTAGCGCAGGAGCTGCACGATGGCGACATCGTAAATCTTGGCGCGGGTTTACCAACCCTCGTCGCACAATACCTTCCTGATAATATTGACGTTTTATTTCATTCTGAAAATGGCATTCTTGGCCTTTGTGATAATAGCTTTGGCATACAAGACCCCGATTTAACAAATGCGGCTGGACAACCTTGTTCGATTATTCAAGGAGGAGCCACCTTTGATAGTGCATTTTCCTTTGCCTTAATTCGAGGTGGCCATCTTGACGCATGTATACTAGGTGGCCTTGAAGTCGACCAACACGGTAATTTTGCCAATTGGATGATCCCAGAAAAAATGAAACCTGGAATGGGAGGTGCAATGGATTTAGTGGCAGGAACAAAAAATGTGATTGTCGCGATGGAACATTGTACTAAAGCAGGTAAAGCAAAAATAGTGCAACAGTGTCAATTTCCTTTAACCGCAGAAAAATGTGTCTCAACAATCGTCACTGAGTTAGCTGTTTTTCGCTTTATTGATGGGCAGCTGACTTTAGTTGAACATGCAGCAGATACAGATATTGAGACTATCAAAGTCTGTACTGAAGCTGAGTTTGTGGTTGCTGATGAGTTACGAAAAATACCTTAATGCAATAACTAAAAAAATCAGCCACTTAAAACGTGGCTGATTTTAATTCATCGGAAAAATATCGTTTAGAAATACGTTGGCATCTCTTCTAGCACCGTGTATTCATCATCAGTTAGATAAATAATTTTCCACTTATCAAAAGTAATACAGGGGTGGGAAGTCCCAAAAACTAAGATGTCCCCTACTTGAAAGTGGCAATTTTCATCAAAAGACAAAATGGCGTGTTGATCCATTAAACCTATCGTTTTTGCATTCTCTCGTTGAAAAGAAAGCTGTTTACTATCACGATATTGCGCTATCGGTTGGGGTAATCCAGCATCAAATGCAACATCTCTTTTGCCAAAATTAACGATTGCCCGCCCTTTTTCAGGAATCGACTGCACTAATGCCACTATTTCCATTGCAGGCATCAAGTCTCCCTCTAACTGACAAGCAATACTGTCCCTTGCTTTGAGGGCTTTTTGAGCCTCATCATAAATGCCATGGTCATGTGTAATATAACAACCAGGGCGAATGACAAAGCGAAAAGGCTTTGAAAAGGTAAAATCAGCCATTTTTTTACTCACAAGGTCATACCAAACAGAACCCGCCCCTGTGAGTAATATTTCACCTTGATGTTTATCAAACGCCCCTAAGCTATCGAGCTTTTGGCTCGTTTCTAGGACTCGATGCAAAAATTGCTGTACATCATGAATGTCTTTTCCTGCATCATCACTATGAATAACACCTTCATAAAATTCAATTCCAGCGATGACTAAAGAGGGTAACGCTTTTAATTCTTCAGCAAGTAATAGCGCCTCACCTTCTGTACGGCAACCACAACGCCCACCATTAACACCCAGCTCAATCAGAACATTCAGCTGTTGGTTTTCGTGTGAAAAAACCTCGGCAAGTTGTTTTGCATTTTGAATACTATCAACACAACAATACAGGTTAGCTTGATTGAGTTTAACCAGTTCGGCAAGTAACCGAATATTGGTTTTACCAACAACCTGATTAGCAATCACGATATTCTGAATACCTGATTCAATTGCCACTTTTGCCTGATAAGCCGTTCCAACGCTTAACCCCCACGCACCTTGTTCAATTTGGCGTTTGAAAATCGCGGGGGTCATCGTCGTCTTACCATGGGGTGATAACGACACATTCGCGGTATTCGCATAAGATTGCATCCATGCAATATTGTTTTCTAACTCACGCTGTTTCACGACCACGGCGGGTAAACACACATCTTCGTGCAGAATGTTTACCTGTACACTTTCTGAATTAGGCAACTTCGTCGATTTATGCTTTATCGCTTCGAGAAAATTATGTTTAGTCATTTGCATCTCTCAATTTGAACATTTATTTACTTTTCGCGGTGTTTTCTCTTTCGTGAGTAATGTTTTCTAAAACTTCTTCACGGCTGAGTTTATTTTTTGGCGTTACTAAGGTCACAACCACCGCACAAACAAAGCTAATCAATAATGCAGGGATTACTGGGTTACCTAATTTTGTTGACCACTCCGGTGTTAAAATAATCGTTAACGATGTCGAGCTTCCTGCCACCAGCGCGGCAATACAACCTTGCCAGTTAAAGCGATGCCAGAATTTACCTAATAACACCGTGACACAGAGCCCTGACATGATCATTGAAATCATTTTAGTGATATAGCCAATGATGTCATTTGAGGTTAATGCGAATACCAGTGCAAGCAATATTACGCCAAGTAAGAATATCCGAGATAAGTTAATTGCTTTCTCTGGTGGTGGCATTTTCCCTGTCACCATCGTATAGATATCACGTAATATTATTGAAACCCCTGCGATGGCATCTGAGCTACCTGATGACATATTGGCAGACATACCTGCAATCAATACCACCATTGCCAGTACATGCGGTAATGCATTGGTCGCATATAAGAATGCAAAGCTGCTATTTTCTAGATTAGGCTCCATTACATGGGTTGCCATACCGATAATGGCAGGCAAGAACGAGAACCCCATATACAAGACGCCAGTAATAATGAATGATTGACGAATGGCTTTTGTCGATGCCGCTGAATAAATACGCTGGCGATATGACGGTGTTGCCAATACACCTATGCCAATCACGATAGCAAGTGAAATAGCCGGTAGCATACCAAGCTTACCAATCCCAAAAACAGTAAACGCTTTCGGATCCGTATTTTGCACCACAACATCCCATCCACCTACATAGCTTACTGAGGCGACGGCAAGAATAATAAACCCGAGGAATAAGACGATAGATTGTAAGGTATCAATCCATGACACAGCTTTATAACCGCCAATACCTACATAAAATACAAACCCAACAGCAATAATGATCTTCGCAACCGTGATATCAATGTCTGCGGCCCACGCCAAGTACAAACCGCCGCCAAGGATGTGCGCCCCTAACCAGCCAATTGATGCTAAGAAAATTAATATCGCAACTAGGTTTTTAACTAAGCGGCTTCCGCCTGTGTAGTAACAAATTTCCTCACTCATTGTCATAAAGCGATAGTTTCTCACGGGCGCAAATAACCAAGCCGTCAGTAAAATCCCCGTCGCTCCACCGATACCATATAACATACCGGCCCAACCATTCGAATAACCGAAACTCACCGCACCAATACTTGACCCTGTTCCCACCATCGTTCCGACAGTCGACCCTAAGGTGAGTAACATCGGTAATTTTCGGCCACCAAGAATGAAGTCTTCACCCGTCTTTTGATGCCTTGTCACATACCATCCAATGAACATCATGACGAACGCATACAACAAAAACCACATTAAGAAATTATTATGTTCCATAATAGCCCCCTATCGTCTCAGCGATTAAGATTTGAACTTGCTGTTAAAGCAGGTGATGTCCACTTCAACCATGCAATCAACCACAAGATCCGCGACAAAACAGACTCTTGCTGGTGGATGCTCCGCAAAGAATTGCTGAAACACTTTATTAAAGGACTGAAAGTATCGAGCATCACTCAAAACCACTTTCATGTGCACAATATCTTGGCGCTCAAAGCCCGCGTCCTTCATGATGTTTAAACAGTTTTCGATAGCCAGTTTCGATTGTGCAATAATGCCGCCATCAATTACTTCGCCATCAACCATCGGTGTTTGCCCTGATACATATAACCAGCCGTCAGCCAGCACAGCTTTTGAAAAAGGTAATGATTGCCCACCAGTCCCTTTTGAACCTTCAACGCCAAATCGTTTAATCATTATTATTTCTCTCTTTTATTTATTTCTTTCTAAGAATTTACCTGCTCTATCCCCAGTCATTTCTTTTGCGGTATAGGTCAGAACACCATTAACAAAAACATATTCAATACCATCTGCTTTTTGCTTTGGATCTTGGAACGTCGAGGTTTCATTGATTTTTATTGGGTCAAATAAGACGATATCTGCAAAAAAGTTTTCTTGGATAAGCCCTCTATCCTTCAAAGAAAAACGCTGAGCCGACATGCCCGTCATCTTGTAAATCGCGGTGGTCATTGGGAACAGTTTTTCATCACGGCTGTAGTGGCTAATAACGCGTGGAAAGGTGCCCCATAAACGTGGGTGTGGATTAGGATCACGAGGTAAGCCATCGGAACCCACCATGCTGCTTGGGTGCTGCAATACGCGGCGAACATCGTCCTCATGCATTTGAAAATAAATAGCGCCCGCAGGGACGATTTTTTCCGCCACTTGGTAAATATCGATATTCCACATTGTGGCAATATCTTTCAGTGTCTTACCTGCCACATCAGGGAATGGCGTTGACCAAGTCACTAAAATGTCATAATCCTCAGTGACTTGAGTGATATCTAAATTGGAAGAGCCCGCTCTATATGGGTAACAATCACAGTTAATATCTTGCATTGATTGATACTTTTCGATTAACGCGAGTGTTTCTTTAGTTCGTCCCCAGTTTTTTGCTCCAGCGCACTTATGGTGGGAAATTTGTACAGGGACTTTTGCATGACGACCAATATGGAAAGCTTCATGCATTGCATCAATAATCCCATCATATTCAGTACGCATATGCGTGGTGTAAATACCCTGATGCTCAGCTAATAATTCAGCCAGCTCACAAATTTCCTCTGTGGATGAGTTGATGGCATTACCATAAGACAGCCCTGTGCTTAGCCCTAAAGCCCCCTCATTTAATGCAGACTTCAAAATTTGCTTCATCTGTTCGATATTGCTTTGGGTCGCAGGTTTTAATAAATCCGAAACACAGTTATTTCTTAATGTAGTATGGCCAATCAATGTCGCTACATTAACGGTCGGTGCGATTTCATTAATTTTTTGTTTATAACTGGCTAAATCGGAGAAATTAAATTCATTTAACTCACCCAATAAATTAATTGGGTCAGGTACTTCACCTTTTAACGTGGCACATGCTGCACTAATCCCACAGTTACCCACAATAATGGTGGTAACACCCTGTGATGTTTTTTCAATATATTCAGGTTTATCTATAACAATTAAATCATCATGTGTATGAACATCAATAAACCCTGGTGATAAAATCAATCCAGAACAATCAATTATTTTTTCAGATTCTTCGTTAATATTTTCAGCGATTTTAATAATGCGGTCATATTTAATTGCCACATCGCTGATAAATTCATTTTTACCACTGCCATCAATAACAGTGGCATTTTTAAAAACATAATCGAATTTCATTTTAATATCTCTTTTAATTTAATCATTTTGATTTTTAAATGCGATATATGCAGATATAAATGCTTTCGCGTTTTCTCTGGTTTTCTCTGGTGTTTGGCCTACTCGGTAAAGGTCGTTCCCAAGCCCTGCGCCATAACAGCCAATGCTTAGGTACTCATGTAAGTTTTGTGGCGTCACGCCACCAACGGCATAAATAGCTATCTCTTTAGGGATCACTGACATCAGTGACTTAATATAGTTAGCACCCAGTGGTGCGGTTGGAAATATTTTTAAATTACAAGCACCTGCATCAATCGCTGTAAATGCCTCAGTGGCTGTTGCACAACCTGGGTATATTTCCATCTTGTTTGCTAAAGATGATTTGATCACTGAAACATTAATATTTGGTGTGACAATAATCTTTGCGTTCATTGCTGCTAATTTTTCAACATTTTGTTGATTCAGGACAGTTCCTGCGCCTATTTTTAATTGGTTGCCATAATGTTGAATAGCCAATGGAATACTTTTTTCCCATTCAGGGGAATTCAATGGAATTTCTATATATTTAAAACCTTCCTCAGCCAATATTGAAACATGGTCTAAAACTTCTTCGGGTTTAATTCCACGCAATATTGCAATTAAAGGAATTTCATTTTCAAGATTCATACAATCACCTAATAACAAATTATTAAAAATGTTTATCTATATTCTGTGAGGTTTAATATTGAAATTGCTCCTAACCCAGAATATGGCTGTTCCTTTTTATCTTTTAATACGCTGATTTCACCCGTGAAATAGCTATCGTTTTTAATTAATAATTGAAGTGCATTCGCTAAGATAGGTTTTCCACTAATCACAATTTTTATATCGTTAGTCACACACAAAGCTCGGCTGTTTTTTATCGCAAGCAAATCCGATGCTAAAATTGCACCTAATAGAAAACTTGATTTTTGGTCAAGTGTGGCCTCCGTAAAGAGGTCTAATAACCTGACTGAAAAACAGCTCCTCGCAATCCCCACTTGCTGGCTTAACGCCGCGCCCTTAAGTAAGTATTCATCATCAAGTTGTTCAGCAAATTGATGCTCTAATGAGCTGGCGAGTATCGTTTGATGCGTCAGCGTATCGAAGATTTCGCCTGCCATCGTGGTTGCCAATGCAATCACATTTTTATTGTCATCAATGCGAACAAACTTTGAATGCGAACCCGGTAAGATAACCAGCGAAGCGCCTAAATCTGGCTGTTGTGCCAAAATACCAAAGATTTCAACCTCTTCACCACGCATTACATCCATGCTTTCAATGGAATCAAATGTTAACTCCGTAGTTTTATTTTTAATGCCCGGTATAAAAATAATGGGCTTTTCGCTAATTTCATTTATCACGCACGCGCTCACCTTTTGTGCGAGTTGCTTCATCGAAACTGGCGTTATTTCATGGGGCAAATGGCACAACCCAATTTCTGAAGTAATCATACCTGAAGCCACCAAGCGATAGTTTTCCCTTTCTTCATCGCTAAATTTTGCCAACAGCTGTGCCAAAAGCGTTTTTATTGATTGAATTAAATGCGTATTACTTCCATTTTTCGCACAATCCCGAATTCCGACTTCCGCGCTCAGCTCCCCCACAACCGTATTGTTTCGCCATGCCCTCACGCGGGTATTTGTTGTCCCTGTATCAATGGTCACTATCAACATATTTATCCCTTTAAAATAACGGAACGTCATTCCTTTTTTAATAACATACATTAAAATATAGGAATGTCGTTCCGTTTTTATGAAAATGACGATCGAGATCACAATCAATAACGTAAAGATAAGGCTTATCAATTAATTACAAATCACCTGTCCCTACGCACAAAAGTGGTGAGTGTAAGGAGAAAATGGAACGACGTTTAATTCACATGAAATTATGCGTACAATGACCCCAGCGCAGGTAAGGAGCCAACAATGACGAAAGAGAGCCAAGCAAACTCATCAAACATTGATAGAGTACTGACCATCCTTGAAGAGATAAGTAATCATTCCGATGGAATTTCATTGGCAGAATTGGTGAAAAACACAGGGATCGCCAAAACAACGGCGTTTCGGATATTAGAGACGTTAAAAGAACGCCAATATGTCAGCATCGATCACCTTACAGAGCGTTACAACCTTGATTTAAAAAGCCTTGAACTTGGAATTAAAGGCTTAATGAATGTTAATTTAGTTGAAGTTTCAATCCCTTACTTAAAAACACTATCGAGCTCAACATTCGAAACCTGCTTTTTGGGAGTCTATAACAGTGGGCATGTGGTGTACCTGTATAAAAGCGAAGGCACCCTATCGATTCAAACAACGGCAAAATTAGGGGCAAGGTTACCCGCCTATTGCACAGGGATTGGGAAAGCGCTTTTAGCGTTCCAGCCTTTGGAAGAAATTGATGAGGTTCTGGATAAACCACTGGTGAAATTCACGGAAAAAACCGTTGTCGATAGAATGAAACTGTATGAATTGTTGGCCGATATTCGTTTAAAAGGCTTTTCTTTAGATGATGAAGAAAACGAAGAAGGGCTAACGTGTGTTGCAAGGCCAATATTCAACTACACCGGCAGTATTGTTGGGGCTATCAGCGTTGCAGGCCCGACACACCGTATGTTGCCCAAAATAGACCGAGTCAATGATGAACTTGCCCATGTCTGTTTGCTTATTTCTCGCCGCCTTGGCTATATCGAACCCGCCGTCAGCAAATAAACACAAAAAAACCCCATCTAACATGTTAGATGGGGTGCCAAAATAGCCATATTTGTTGTTTACACAAGAATCAATTACACAAGAGCAATGTACTGGCTCACTTCCCTGTGAAACCCGAACTTAGTGGCGATTTCTCACCAACTGATACCGACGACTTAGGTATTCGATAGGTGCACTCCAAATGTGCACTAAACGGCAGAATGGGAAGAGTAAAAATATCGTCATCCCCAATACGATGTGTAACTTGAACACGATGCCAACGCCTTCAAGGTAATTCGATGCGCCCCAATGGAATGTCACCACAGACTGTGCCCATCCCACTAATTTCAACATTTCACTGCCATCCATATGCTGCGCAGAGAATGGAATAGTGAGTAACCCTAAACAGACTTGCACCATCAGCAACACCATAATCATGATGTCACCAAAGGAAGATGTCGCACGAATACGTGGGTTAGTCAGTCGGCGTTTCAATAACATCGCACCACCAATTAACATCATCACCCCCGCAGAACCGCCCCCAATCATCGCCATCAACTGCTTGATATGCATTGGTAGGAAAGATTCATACATCCAATGTGGTGTTAACATCCCCAGAAAATGGCCGACAAAAATCCCAATAATCCCCAAGTGGAATAAATTGGATGCCAGACGCATATTCTTTTTATCTAACATTTGGCTCGAACCCGCACGCCACGTGTATTGGCCGTAGTCATAGCGCAGCCAACTGCCGACAATAAACACGGTACCCGCAATATATGGGTAGATGTCGAAGAAGAATTGATTGAGAAAATTCATTTTTGCACTCCTACATGGCTGCTCGTGCCGAGATCCAAGTATTGTGGCGTGACGGCATTGGCAAAACGGTGTTGATGGGCGGTGACTTCCCCGCCGCAGGTTTTCTCATCCGCAAAAAATTTCACTTGTTCCTCTTCCCACACTGCATCAAGGGCTTGAGGCGTGTCATCCCGCGCTTCTGATGCCACTTTTTCGCTAAGTTGCTCAGTGGCAATTTCGCTATTGGATAGCTCGAGTAATATCTCAAACAAGCTCGCAAAGCGGCTTTCACGCTGTTTTAATCGCTCCCCTAATAATGCTAAGATTGGCGCGATATCGTGCAAGCCCCCCACAGTTTCTTGTTGTGGTAAAACAGTGAGATACTCCAAGTAAATAGGCAAATGGTCAGGTAGCTCTTTGCAATCAATTTGCAAACCATGCTGCTGGTACTGCCCCATTAAATCGACCATCGCTTGGCCGCGGTCACGGGATTCCCCATGAACATGTTCGAATAACAGTAACGATGTCGCGCGTCCTCTATCAAACAGCTCACAATATTGCGCCTGCATATCCAGCAAGTTTTCATTGAGGTATTCACGCACAAACATCATCAATTGAACCGCTCGGGTCACCGGTAATTCATCCGCCTGCTCTAACGCCTCGATTAACTCATCACGATGCTGCCAAAGCGCCTCTGAAGGGTACTCTAACAACCGAGAAATCACTCTTAACGTAATCATAGTGTGTTCTCCTGTGTCGTTTTTGGTGTTACATCAATGGCATCAATACGTCTACTATTAAACAGGTTGGTTTTGCTATCACTACCATGGCAACCATCGCCAAAACTAAAGCCACAGGCTTTGGCTTCTGGGAACGCTTCACGCGCTAATTCACGGTGGCTGGATGGGATCACAAAACGGTCTTCATAGTTAGCAATTGCTAAGTAACGGTACATTTCTTGGGCTTGCGCTTCCGTTAACCCCACTTGCTCTAACGCACTGGTATCACACTGGTTTTCTACGGTTTCAGCACGTTTATAATGGCGCATCGCTAACATGCGTTTTAGTGCTAACAGCACAGGTTCCGTATCCCCCGCGGTTAATAAATTGGCGAGGTACTGCACTGGAATACGCAGGCTTTCCACATCAGGCAATACACCATTGTTCGCCAATAAACCCGAATCAGCGACAGATTGAATAGGTGACAAAGGTGGCACATACCACACCATCGGTAATGTGCGGTATTCAGGGTGCAGCGGCAGCGCTAGCTTCCACTCCATCGCCATTTTATACACTGGCGATTTCTGCGCGGCGTCGATCACACTTAATGGGATCCCCTGTTTTTGCGCTTCTTCAATCACTTTAGGGTCGTGTGGATCAAGGAATACATCGAGCTGGCTTTGGTACAGATCTGTTTCTTTTTCCACACTCGCCGCCGATTCAATTTTATCGGCGTCATACAGCAACACACCTAAATAACGAATACGCCCAACACAGGTTTCCGAGCAAACTGTTGGCATGCCAGATTCAATCCGTGGGTAACAGAAAATACATTTTTCTGACTTGCCGCTTTTCCAGTTAAAGTAGATTTTTTTGTACGGGCAGCCTGTTAAGCACATGCGCCATCCACGGCATTTGTCTTGATCAATCAGGACGATACCGTCTTCAGAGCGTTTGTAAATCGCACCACTTGGGCACGTTGCAACACAAGCAGGGTTCAAACAGTGTTCGCACAGGCGTGGCAAATACATCATGAATGTATTTTCAAACTGGCCGTACATCTCTTTTTGGATGTGCTCAAAGTTTTTATCTGCGGCACGCTTCGCAAATTCACCACCGAGGTCATCTTCCCAGTTAGGCCCCATTTTCACGTTGCTCATCCGTTCGCCGGTGATCAACGACCGTGGGCGCGCAGTTGGCACATGTTTGCCTTCTTTGGCATTTTTTAAATGGCCATAGTCATAATTAAATGGCTCATAATAATCATCCAAAGCAGGTACATCAGGGTTAGCAAAGATTTTAGACAGTACGCCGACTTTGTTCCCCATACGTGGAACCAGCTTACCTTTAATGGTGCGGATCCAGCCGCCTTTCCATTTTTCCTGATCTTCCCAGTGATGGGGGTAGCCGATACCCGGTTTAGTTTCGACGTTATTAAACCATGCGTATTCAACGCCTTCGCGGCTGGTCCAAACATTTTTACAGGTCACTGAGCACGTGTGGCAACCAATACATTTATCAAGGTTTAGCACCATACCGACTTGAGAACGAATTTTCATTATGCTTTCTCCTTTCCGCTCAGGGTCTGCTGATAGGCATCGTTTTCCCCATCCAGCCAGTCGACCTGTTTCATTTTGCGAACAACCACAAACTCATCACGGTTAGAACCCACGGTTCCGTAGTAATTGAAGCTATAGGCCAGATGGGCGTAACCACCAATCATATGGGTTGGTTTCGGGCAAACACGTGTTACTGAGTTATGAATACCCCCGCGCTGTGCCGTAATTTCTGACCCCGGCAAATTGATCAACCGTTCTTGCGCGTGGTACATCATGATCATGCCATCAGGGATCCGCTGGCTAACGATCGCTTTTGCCGTCAGCGCCCCATTACTGTTAAATGCTTCAACCCAATCGTTATCTTCAATACCTAACTCGCGGGCATCGTCCTCACTGAGCCAAACCACAGGGCCACCACGGCCGAGCGTCAACATCAATAAGTTGTCACTATAAGTGGAGTGAATGCCCCATTTTTGGTGTGGCGTCAGGAAATTCAGCGCTTTTTCAGGGTAACCGTTGGATTTTTTACCCATTAATGGCTGAGCCGCACGCGTATCAATTGGCGGGCGATACACCACAAGGCTTTCACCGAAAGCACGCATCCATTCATGGTCTTGATATAACTGCTGACGGCCACTGAGTGTGCGCCATGGGATCATCTCGTGAACGTTGGTATAACAAGCGTTGTAAGAGACATGTTCATCTTCTAAACCTGACCACGTTGGGCTAGAAATGATCTTACGTGGTTGTGCCACAATATCGCGGAAGCGAATTTTTTCATCTTCTTTGTAGCGCGCTAAATGCGTATGGTCGCGCCCTGTGACTTTGCTTAGCGCATCCCACGCTTTCACAGCCACTTGCCCATTGGTTTCAGGGGCTAAGGTTAAAATCACCTCGGCAGCATCAATAGCAGTGTCAATTTTAGGGCGCCCCGCATTAGCCCCTTCTGGCTGGGTTTTGTTCAGTTTTTTCAGAAAATCAATTTCATCTTGTGTATTCCAACTAATACCTTTCCCGCCGTTCCCTAATTTGTCCATTAATGGGCCAAGGGAGGTAAAACGCGCGTAAGTATTAGGGTAGTCACGTTCAACACAAATAATGTGCGGCGCCGTTTTCCCTGGGATCAGGTCGCATTCGCCTTTTTTCCAATCTCTCACATCAAAAGGTTGAGCCATTTCGGCTTTACTATCGTGCTGGATAGGCAATGTGACGACATCGGTTTCTTTGCCTAGATGGCCAACACTGACGTCGGAGAAAGCTTTAGCGATGCCTTTGTAGATTTCCCAATCACTTTTTGATTCCCAAGCAGGGTCAACCGCAGCGGATAACGGGTGAATAAACGGATGCATATCCGAGGTATTCATATCGTCTTTTTCATACCAAGTGGCAGTTGGTAAAATCACATCTGAGAACAGGCAGGTGCTCGACATTCTGAAATCGAGAGTCACCACTAAGTCCACTTTCCCTTGTGCCGCTGTATCTTGCCATTCCACCTCTTCCGGTTTCACGCCACCTTGTTGACCTAAGTCTTTGCCTTGAATACCATTTTCAGTACCTAGCAAATATTTCAATAAATATTCATGGCCTTTCCCTGCGGAACCCAATAAGTTTGAGCGCCAAATAAACAGGTTACGTGGGAAGTTTTGTGGGTCATCTGGCTGTTCTGCCGCAAAACGAATATTGCCGTCTTTCAATTGCTTAACGGTGTAATCCACAGGGGAAAGCCCTGCGTCTTGTGCCTGTTTAGCAATATTGGTTGGGTTAACACTTAACTGCGGTGCTGATGGCAACCAACCCATTCTTTCCGCACGCACGTTCATGTCCACTAAACTGCCGCTGAATGCTTTTTTATCCGCTAAAGGTGAAAGTAATTCTTCCGTCCCTACGGTTTCATAACGCCATTGGCTTGAATGGTTATAGAAAAATGATGTGCTGTTCATATGGCGTGGTGGGCGCTGCCAATCAAGGCCAAAAGCCAGTGGCATCCAACCTGTTTGTGGGCGCAATTTTTCTTGCCCAACATAGTGTGACCAACCGCCGCCACTTTGCCCCACACAGCCGCAGAAAATCAGCATGTTGATAATGGCGCGGTAAGTCATGTCCATGTGGTACCAGTGGTTGATACCCGCCCCGACAATCACCATGGCGCGACCATGCGTTTTCTCTGCGGTATCCGCAAATTCACGGGCGATACGAATGATATCTTGGCGGCTCACTCCTGTGACTTTTTCAGCCCATGCAGGGGAATACGCTTTCATATCATCGTAATCAACAGCACAGTTTTCATCACCGAAACCACGGTCAATACCGTAGTTAGCGAGCATCAAATCATACACGCTAGTGACCAGTGACTCGCTGCCATCGGCAAGCTGAATACGTTTCGCGGGTAATTTGTGCAGTAAAACGTCTTTCAGTTCAACGCTTTGGAAATGTTCGCTTTCTAAGCCCCCAAAGTATGGGAAGCCAACCTCAACAAACTCATCGTGCGTGTCTGCAAGGCTGAGTTGCATTTTGATCTGGTGCGCATCTTGCCCTGCGCGCGGTTCTAAGTTCCATTTTTGGCTGTCATCCCAACGGAATCCCATCGAACCTTGAGGTGCACACAGTGCCCCAGTTTCTTCATCAATCGCGATAGTTTTCCATTCGGCATTTTTCTCTTCGCCTAAAGAATCAACCAGATCTGAAGCGCGTAGCATGCGCCCAGCAACATAGCTACCGTTTTCATGTTTATCGAGCATTACCAACATCGGCATATCGGTGTAGGTGCGAACATATTCACGGAAATATTCCGCTTCACGTTTGACGTGGAACTCATTAAGGATGACATGCCCCATCGCCATCGCCATTGCGCTGTCTGTCCCTTGTTTTGGGTTCAGCCAATGGTCGCAGAATTTAGTGATTTCTGCGTAGTCAGGCGTGACAGCAACAGTTTTCGTCCCTTTGTAGCGGACTTCTGCAAAGAAGTGAGCATCTGGCGTACGGGTTTGCGGGACGTTCGAGCCCCAAGCAATAATATAGGATGAGTTATACCAGTCCGCGGATTCAGGCACATCCGTTTGTTCGCCCCACGTCATTGGAGATGCTGGCGGCAAGTCGCAGTACCAATCGTAGAAGCTCAGGCAAGCACCACCAATGAGGGATAAATAACGGGCGCCTGATGCATAAGACACCATCGACATCGCAGGGATTGGTGAAAAACCGACAATGCGGTCTGGGCCAAATTCTTTAATCGTCGCCACGTTCGCGGCTGCGATTAATTCGTTCACTTCCTGCCAGCTTGAGCGCACAAAACCACCGCGGCCACGGGCTTGTTTGTAACTCTGCGCTTTTTCTGAGTCGCTAATGATGGATAACCATGCCGCGACAGGGTCTTGGTGCTCCGCTTTTGCATCGCGCCATAATTTCAGTAAACGCTTACGCATCATCGGGTATTTCACGCGGTTTGCGCTGTATAAATACCATGAATAACTGGCACCACGCGGGCAACCACGTGGTTCGTGGTCAGGTAAATCTGGGCGAGTGCGAGGGTAGTCGGTTTGTTGTGTTTCCCACGTCACAAGGCCATTTTTGACGTAAATCTTCCAGCTACATGAACCTGTACAGTTAACGCCGTGGGTAGAACGCACGACTTTATCGTGCTGCCAGCGGCTGCGGTAACCATCTTCCCAATCACGATTAACATTGAGCTCTTGCCCATGACCGCCTGCGAAGGTATCACCCAGCTGCTTAAAATAACGAAATCTGTCTAAAAATTTGCTCATTCGGATTGCCTCCAAAGAGACGGCGACCGCCGCCGTACATTGCTTAAAAAGGGTTTTTATTACTTGTTATTATTTGTGGGTACGCCCGTAGACTAGCCACGTGATAAACACACAAGAGAGATAAAACACAAAGAACACTTTCATGGCATCAGCGGGCGAACCCGTCAGGGTTAAAGACGTCCCAAAGGCTTTTGGAATGAAAAAGCCACCAATTGCGCCAATGGCAGAGATAAACCCAAGTGCTGCCGCACTTTCTGTTACTGCTTCTTTTTGCGCTTCTTGCTCTGAAGCGCCTCTTAATAAGGCTTTGTCCATGGTTAATTTACGGAAAACTACCGCAATCATTTGGAATGTGGAGCCACTGCCTAACCCTGCCGTTAAGAACAGCACCATAAACACGCCATAAAATGCGCCGAAGGAGCCACCTTGGCCGTTTTCTGGCAAGGTGAAGAACAGCAGACCTGAGAAAATGGCCATGGCGATAAAGTTCAGGAACGTCACTTTGACGCCGCCAAAACGGTCAGACAGCATGCCGCCAAGTGGACGGGCTAATGCGCCAAGGAATGGGCCAAAGAAGGCAAATTTCAAAATAACAATATCGGGGAACTGGGTTTTCGACAGCATGGCAAAGCCCGCGGAAAAACCGATAAATGAACCAAATGTTGAGAGGTATAACAGGCTTAAAATCCACAGATGTCCCCGTTTCAAAACAGGAAGTTGCTGTTTTAAAGAGGCTTTATTGGCAGCCAAATCGTTCATGCCAAACCACGCCATCACCGTAAAAAACAGCAGGAATGGCACCCAAACCCACGCCGCATTTTCCAACCACAGCACTGAACCATCAGGCTGAACCGCCCCGGTTCCCCCTGCAAAAGTGAACACACCTACGCCGACAATAAACGGTGCAACTAGCTGCATCACGCTAACGCCTAGGTTTCCTAGGCCACCATTTAAGCCCAGTGCGCCACCTTGACGAGCTTTAGGGAAAAAGAAACTGATATTCGCCATGCTTGAGGCAAAGTTTGCCCCTGCAAAGCCACAAAGCAGGGAAATAATCACAAACACTTGGTATGGCGTTGTTGGGTCTTGAATCGCATAGCCCAACCAAATACACGGAATAATCAGGAATACGGTGCTAATTGCCGTCCAACGACGACCACCAAAGATAGGAATAACAAAAGAATAAGGCACGCGTAATAATGCACCTGAAACGGAAGGCAGTGCGGTTAATAGAAATAATTGGTCAGTGGTAAAATTAAAACCCACTTTATTTAAATTAACGGCAACCGCGCTAAATAACATCCATACACAGAATGCGAGCAACAAACACGGAATTGAAATCCACAAATTGCGCTTAGCAATTCGCTGGCCGGTTTGCTGCCAAAATTGGCTTTCTTCAGGGCGCCAATCCTGAATAACGCCTTTTGGCTGCACAGCAGTATGATTAACACTCTCTCGTTGAGACATAACTCACCCCGATAAATACGATTTTCTGAGCGCAGTGTGTGGCGAATAAGCCTGCATGAAGCTGATCTAAATCAAGGGAGATTTAAATCAAATTTGGCGTAAAATTCAGACAGCCCACCAGAGGAGTACTAGGGGTAGTATCAATTAACTTATTGAATATAAACAAATAACATTAATCATTAAAAACACTTATTGATGAGATTTTTAGCAAAAATACTCAGTGAGATATTAGGGAGTAATACCGAAGTGGCATATTCAATTTTGTCGAATAGAGGAACAATAATAGCGTTATAAAAAATATTGAATAATGATGCAATGGAATTAAGGATTATGTATGCCAACTGCGAACCGTCGATTTTCAATCATTAACCAAGTTATTGGCTTAATGTTATTGATTGCCGTACTCGGTATTATTGGCATGACAATTTCCAACCAAATGATTATTAGCGTGCAAGGGAACGCTCACGCAATAAATAAATCAGGGTCGCTAAGAATGCAAAGTTATCACTTGCTTTCATTAACGCCACTCAATACCTATTCGGATGTTTATCTGAATGAACTTGAACGTGATTTATTAAGTCCTGAATTAACCCAAGTGGTCGAAATTGAAAATTTAACGCCCCTATTTAGCGAGCTTCACCAATATTGGCTAAACGGTTTAAGACCTGCGCTAGCAAAAGCCACTTCCCCCAATGATGCACGCTTTGAGGTTATCACTTTTGTTAATAAAATCGATGAGTTAGTAAAAAGTATCGACGAAAAAACAGAACGTAAAATGACCTATGTTGCCATGACGCAAATGGTATTTATCGGCCTCGTTTCCCTATTATTACTCTTCACTATTTGCCATTTTAGAAAGAAAATTTATTACCCTTGGCTGAAACTGTTAAATATGGTGAATGCGATTAGCCATCGGGATTTTAGCCAACGTTATCCAACGTATAAAAAACACGATGAGCTTAGCGCCCTTGGGCAAACATTAAACCAAATGTCTGACGAATTAGCACAAAGTTACCATCAATTAGAATCTCGCGTTGAAGAAAAAACAGCAGATTTACAGAATAAAAACAAAGTATTGCTGTACCTGTATCAATCGAATCGTACTTTGCATTCCATTGACCCATTGGCGGTACGACTGGAAAAAGTACTGGTGGAGCTGCAAAACCTAACACCCCTTAAAAATATCAGCTTGCGGCTATATGAAGAAAATAACGATACCTATTTTCATGACATCCACTGTGGTGAATTTCCAACCTCTGAAAGCGTGGAACATTCAACAGTATTATCGTGGGATATCTCCGATAATTTACACCGCTATGGGGCTATTCTAGCCGAGATCCCAATAGATAGGCCTTTATCTGATGAGCAAAATAATTTAGTGCTGATGTTGGTCAAACAAATCACTGGCATGTTAGCAATGGCGCACCAATTAGAGCAGCAACAACAATTGCTAATTATGGATGAACGCTCGGCAATCGCCAGAGAACTCCATGACTCTATTGCTCAATCGTTATCATGTTTAAAAATGCAAATTAGTTATCTGCAAATGCAGCCTGAATCCTTGCCTAATAAACAGCAAGATTTACTCAATGAAATGCGCAATGAAATTAATTCTGCTTATAGCCAATTACGTGAATTATTAACCACCTTTAGGTTAAAACTCACTGAACCGGGTTTATTACCCTCTTTGGAAAGTACCCTCAGTGAATTTAGCCAACGTGTTGGCTTTAAAATAGATTTGAATTACCAAATTCCAGCGAAAAGTATTTCGCCGCACCAAGCTATTCATATCATACAGATAATCCGAGAAGCCTTGAGTAATATTCTCAAGCATGCCAATGCAAATTGGTCGCAAGTTTCGTTATTCGAAAATTCAGGCGTTATCACCATCACCATTGAAGATAATGGTGATGGCATTCAACCCCAGCCCACAAAAAATAACCATTATGGGCTGATTATCATGAGGGAAAGGGCTCTGAGCTTAAACGGGGAGTACCAAATTACACCTCGCGTTCAGGGGGGAACGATAGTCAGCGTCACATTCCCACTCGCTGTGGCTTAATTAAATTGGAGTTACGTGTTGATGGAAAGCAAAAATATCACGACTGGGCAATCCACTATTTTACTCATTGATGATCATCCTATGCTGCGCAATGGCGTTAAACAACTAATCAGTTTAGAACCAACCTTGCAGGTGATAGGAGAAGCAGATAACGGCGAAACAGGTATTAAACTTGCCGAAGAATATGACCCTGATTTAATCCTATTAGATTTAAATATGCCAGGAATGAACGGGTTTGAAGTTCTCAGTAATTTACGTAGTCGCGAACTTTCTGGCCGCATTATTTTATTCACCGTTTCTAATTATGGTGAAGATTTAATTAATGCACTAAAACACGGTGCTGATGGTTATTTATTAAAGGATATGGAACCCGAAAAACTGATTGTTGCATTGAAAGAAGCCGCCAGCGGTAAAATGGTAGTCAGCCCAACGTTAGCCTCTGTTTTAGCTGAATCATTAAGAGATAACCGCGCATCGACAGATCATAATTTAACGGCGCTCACCCCAAGAGAAACCCATATATTGGATTTAATCTCACAGGGTTTATCCAATAAACAAATTGCCAATAAATTAACTATTACGGAAAGTACCGTTAAAGTGCATGTGAAGCATTTGCTGAAAAAACTTAATTTAAAATCGCGCGTTGAAGCCGCGATTTGGGTTTTACAGCAAAAGTAACCGACTGATTTATTAGGTTAATGCATCTAGCCATGGCTGCTGTTTTGGATAACGCCGACGGTAGCCATGCATTGCCACGGACAATTGAATTAAATCAGTAAATTTTGTCGGGTCGAGCCCCGTTTGCTTTTTGATTTGTTGTAACCGATAACTTAGCGTGTTGCGGTGGATGCCAAGCTGCAAAGCGGTATTCCCAATTTCACCATTTTGCGATAAAAACAGCTCTAACGTTTCTAACAAGCTTTCCCCTGAGTCATGCAATAAAATCTTGTTGCAAATGTCCAAAAAGAAATTAAATAAGTAACTGTTTTCTAACTCATTAAACAAACAAAATGAGGCCATTTCTTTAAATAAGAAAACCTGTTTCTCAGGGACGGTTTGGCGGCCAACATCAATTACTGAGCGCGCAAAATGCACTGCATCACGTACATGTTCTTCGCTATCTGCTTGCACGCCAACGCCAATATAATACTGGCTCAATTGGCTATCCAAAATAAAATGTAAATTAGGGATAAACGATTCATTTTGATAGTGTTTTGAGGGAAATAACATCAAAACTTCACGGCTGTTGAGTAGCAGTACATCACTTTTTTCCATCGCCGATAATTCGGTAATAATGGTATCTAGAATTTCAGGGCGATATTGTATAGCTTCAATATTAATAATCACTGGAATAGTCGGTAGCGAAAACGAAAAACCAGAATTATGCAGCTTTAATAATGCACTTCGCCCCTGAATGGGCGTGGTACTTTCAATAAACTGTACAAATAACATATCCCGCAAACGGTGCTGCCAATTGATACTGCGACGTTCAATCTCTTGCTTAATCAATAGTTCTGCCGTGAGAATGGCTAGCTCAGCATAACGCTGAATAACCACAGGATCGCCGCTAACACCAATCACTAACTCCACCTTGTCTGCCACGATGATCGGGTGATTGATCCCCGGTGCAACATTGGAATATGCGCGCGCTTCATTTTCATTGTAGATGGTGATCCGTTTGCCGCAACGGATCACTTCCACTGCGGCTTCATGAGTTTCACCAATACGTTTTTTTTCACCTGAGGCGATAATCACGCCCTGACTGTTAATCACATTGACGTTGTGGTGGATAATCCCCATTGCACGCATGACAATATCATTGGCTAATTTTTCAGTCAGTAGCATATTACCGCCTCATCTTATTGTTTTATTGACTTCTTTTGGCTTGATAATACCGTTCTTAGCAAGTTTTCAGCGGTATCCGCCAAGTAGCGTTCTCCGTTAACCATTGCTTGTTCTAAAGAGACAGGGCCTGGGCACAGTGACCACATCGCGGTGATGCCATGTTGGTACAAAATTCGGCTATCTTCGCTGTATCCACCGCATAAAGCAATTGTCGGCACGCCATAGCGACTTGCCATTCGAGCAACACCGACAGGGGCTTTACCATTCGCACTTTGGCTGTCCATTCGCCCTTCTCCAACCACGACTAAATCTGCTTGTTGGATATAAGCCTCTGCCCCCAATAACCCCAAAACAAGGTCGATACCTTTTTCGAGCTTGGCATCCACGAACCAACGTAGCCCAGCACCTAAGCCCCCCGCCGCCCCACTACCCGCCTCGGCAGAGACGTCTTTCCCTAGGGTGTTCGACATTAATTGGGCATAGTGCCTCATACCCGCTTCCAACTGGTCGAGCATTGCACTATCAGCGCCTTTTTGTGGGCCATAGATATACGTTGCCCCATTTTTACCCAGCAACGGGTTTTCTACATCACAAGATACGCTAAATTCAACGGCCTTCGTACGGGGATCAAACTTATCCAACACAATTTTTGCGATATTAATGAGATTCTCACCATTTATTGGCGAGCTCATTAATTGATTGTTTTCATCGTAAAATTGAGCGCCTAGTGCTTGTGCAAAGCCCGCCCCGCCATCGTTTGTTGCACTTCCGCCAATGCCAATAATAATGCGGTTGCACCCCAAATCGAGGGCGTATTTAACCATCTCCCCCAAACCGTATGTCGAGGCTTTTTCGGCATGGCGAAGCTCAGGTTTGACAAGCTCTAAACCGCTACTTTGAGCCATTTCAATAAAGGCGGTTTTTCCTTCCAACACTAATAACCGCGCATCAACTTTGCTGCCATAGGGCCCAGTACACGTCAATATGTAAGGCGTTACACCAGATAAAACCGGACTATGCTCTAGTGACTCCAACAGGCCTTCTCCGCCATCAGATATGGGCAATAATGTCATATCCAAATCGGAGGATACACGCTTGAAACCCTCAGCAACTGCTTGGCATGCAAGCTGTGCTGAGCAACTTCCTTTAAAGGAATCAAGTGCGATAACAATTTTCATGTAAACTTTCCTATTGTAAATGGCGATGTTGAGTTATTTCGCTTGTACCGATGCTAGCGTTTCCACCTTTTCACTGTTACTCATACCGTTAGTGTTTACCCTTGAAGCGATAAGTGTGCCAATAACCAACAGACCGACACCAAACCATAATCCAGAGGTGGCTGTCCCCGTGTAATCTTCAAAGAACCCTAAAATAAATGGCCCCAAGAAACCACCAAACAGCCCCAAACAATTCAGTAATGCCAAACTTCCTGCCAGCATACTACCACTCATATAAGTCGGTGGGAGTGAGAAAATAATGGATTGCACCACAAAGAACATAAAGGCAGTTAAGCAAAAACCAATTAACCCAACTACCGGGCCACCTAGAGCTCCTATTACCAGACCGACAGCCATCACGGCATACCCTGAAACCAAGATACGGGATGAACGGCGTGGTGTGTTGGCTTTTCTTGCCACAAAAACACCGCCAATGGCTGCTGAAATCCAAGGAATTGCCGTTAATAAACCAATTTGAATTGGCGTTAATTTGCCGTATTCACCAATAATAGTCGGTAAGAAATAACTTAAGCCGTATACTGAGAATTGGTGAGTAAAATAAATCGCAACAATCATCATAAATGCTTTGTTTTTAAACGCTGCTTTTAATGAGAATTTGTTATTGCTGACGCTGATACTATTTTGGTCTTGCTCGTGTTTATATTTAATATAATTCCGATCGTCTTCATCTAACCATTTTGCGTCTTCGGGTTTATTCGGTAAAACAAACCAAACAACAAACGCAAGAATAACCGCAGGTAAGCCTTCAATCACAAACATCCACTGCCAACCATGGAAGCCTAATAAGCCATCCATACTTAACAATAAACCACTTAATGGCGCACCAATGATATTGGCGAGACACACACCCAATAAAAATAACCCCGTCGCTTTAGCCCGTTCCTCTTGGCTAAACCAGTAGGTCATATACAGGATCACCCCAGGATATAAACCCGCTTCTGCAGCGCCTAGTAATAAGCGCAACACATAAAAAGACGTTGGCCCTGTGACAAATGCCATTGCAGCCGATAAAAGCCCCCACGTGATCATGATCCGCGTGATCCAAAAACGCGCACCCACTTTTTCCATGATCAAGTTACTTGGGATCTCAAGAATTGAATAGGTCAGGAAAAATAACCCCGCACCAATCCCGAATGCAGTTGCAGATAATCCGAGGTCAATCGACATGGCATGCTTCGCCATCCCAATATTGGTACGGTCAATAAAACTAATAATATAAGCCAAAATCAATAGCGGCATCAGGTTGCGATATATCTTTGCGTTGGTCTTTTTACCCTGTGCCGCATAATCTAACTTTGCATTTGTAGAAAACATAGATAAGATCCTCATGTTGCAGTGAAACAGATTTGGTGCTTCATAGCGTTACCAATACCTGTTGTTATTACCTCAGCAACAGCCCGACGCCCCACGTCGGGCTTTTTGCTTGCAGTATTTCTTATTCTCTTTCGAACAACATTGATATCCCTTGACCACCACCGATACACATCGTCACTAACCCTGTAGCAACCTGACGGCGTTCCATTTCATACATTAATTTAACCGGTAAAATTGCCCCACTCGCCCCAACTGGGTGACCTAAAGCAATCGCCCCGCCATTCACATTGACCCGTGAACTATCTAATGACAAATCATTCATAACAGCTATCGCTTGAGCAGCAAAAGCTTCATTTAACTCAATCAGATCAATGTCTTTGACATCCATCTTTAGTTTTTCCATCAAGCGGCGTGTCGCAGGGGCGGGACCAAACCCCATAATGGCAGCTTCACAACCCGCTACCGCCCAATCCACCACTTTCATGCGTGGTTTCAAACCGCGTTTTTCGGCCTCTTCGCGGCGCATCATCACCAATGCCGCGGCACCATCATTGATCCCTGAAGAGTTAGCCGCAGTAATCACACCATCGGCTTTAAATGCCGGGCGTAATTTTGCCAGTTTTTCTCTTGGGGTATCCCGAGGGTGTTCATCCGTATCAAAAATACGCGTCCCTTTGCGCCCTTCTTGAATTTCCATCGGCAGAATTTCATCTTTAAAATAGCCAGCTTCGATAGCTTTCAATGCTTTTTGCTGGCTATCCCATGCAAAGTCATCCATTTCTTCGCGAGAAATATTAAATTGCTCCGCGACATTTTCCGCCGTCATCCCGTTGTGATACGGGCCTTCTGGCCAAGTTAAAATCGACGTCAAACCATCTTCTAAAACATCATTACCCATACGGTAGCCATAACGCGCTTTACGTAAGTAGTACGGCAGCATGGTCATATTTTCTGTTCCGCATGCCACGACGACATCTGACTGACCTGTTTGCAGCAACATCATGCCATCTGCCAGCGCTTGCAACCCCGATCCACACTGACGGTTAACGGAGTAAGCCGTTGTTTCTTTTGGTAAACCTGCACGTAATTGACAGATCCGTGCAATAAAACCGCTTTCTGCGATTTGCCCCACGTTTCCGACGATCACTTCGTCCACATCTTCTGGCGCGATCCCTGCACGTTTTACGGCTTCGCGGATCACTTCAGCCCCTAAATCGTGTTGGTGCGTATTCGCAAAACTGCCACCCATGGTACCAATCGCCGTTCTTACACCGCTAACAATCACAATATCATTTGCGTTTTTCATTCTGTTCTCCTACAGCACCATGCCGCCGCCAACGTTAATCACTTCACCATTGATATAGCGCGCTTTATCTGACGCCAAAAACGCCACACATTGCCCAACATCTCGTGGGTCACCTGCAAAACCTGCTGGGATTTTGCTGATCATGATGTCCCACACTTTTTCAGGCACACCACGGGTCATATCAGTATCAATAAACCCAGGGCAGATAGCATTGACGGTGACGCCTTTACGCGCCAATTCGCGGCAAGCCGTTTTCGTTAAGCCAATAACCCCTGCTTTTGAGGCCGCATAGTTAGCTTGCCCCACATTTCCTAACCAGCTCGCTGAAGAGATATTCACAATACGGCCGCTGCCTTGCTCGCGCATCAGTTTGGCTGCCTCTTGCATGCAGTTAAACGTACCTTTCAAGTTAATGTCGATAACCTTATCCCAATCGTCATCGCTTAACTTATGCAGCATGCCATCGCGGTTGATCCCTGCATTATTCACAATCACATCAATGCCGCCAAAGTGTTCTTTGGCTTGGGAAAACAGCGAGTTGACTTGTTCGCGTTTGGAAATATCACACGGGATAAACACGGCTTCAAAACCTTGCTCCTGTAACTGTTTTGCGCTTTCTTCGCCAGAGGACATGGCGAGGTCAGAAATCACGACTTTGGCGCCTTCTTCTGCCAGCACCTGTGCGATAGCAAAACCAATACCTCTTGCAGAACCTGTGACGATGGCAACTTTGTCTTTGACTAACATAAATAAATCCTTCTTTAATATTGAAACTATAAATACGAAACCAGACCAAAAGGGGCTTCTTCAAATAATGAAGACGACATCACTTTCAAATCAGGGGAGATTTCTGGCACGAAATCCATATGGGCAAGAATGTCACGCTCAAGGTCAATACCCGGGGCGATTTCAACTAATACAGGCACTTTTCCACCCAAAGTAAATACCGCGCGCTCCGTAACAAAATGCATGGTTTGGTTAATCTGGCGTGCCACATCTGCGTTCCAAGAAACCTGCCTAACGCTATCCACCAACTTACGAATATCCCCTTCACGAATAATCTTTAACTGCCCATTTTCACAGCGAATATCTAACCCTTTGGCAGTAAATGTTGAGCAAAAAACCACGTGACGCGCATTTTGTGTGATATCAATAAACCCACCTGCTCCTGGGCAGATATTGCCAAGCAAAGTGGCATTCACATGACCGCTGGCATCCATTTCTCCCGCGCCCATATAGGTGATATCTACCCCCGCCCCGTTGTAGTACAGCATTTGGTCTTGGTGGCTGATCATTGCGGACAGGTTGCGCCCAATACCAAAATCAATACCACCCGCTTGCACACCACCCCAAATGCCAGATTCCACAGTGATATCAACGCGTTTGGTGGCTTCTTCTTCTTGAATAATTGAACCGATGACATCATTCGGGATCCCTGTCCCTAAATTAATCACACAGTTTTCAGTGAGGTAACGGCAAGCGATACGCCCGATCAACTTGCGAATATCGAGAGGTAATGGTGTGGCTTGCTGTACAGGCGTGCGGATGTCACCGCACAGTGTTGGGTCAAAGAACCAACTTGAAGACTGGCGGTGGTCTTCTTCTGGGTTATCACAAATCACAATGTGGTCAATAAAACTGGCAGGAACAGTAACCCGCTTCGGGTGCAAAGTGCCTTCTTCCACGCAATACTTCACCTGAGCAATAACTTTTCCACCAAAGCGTTTTGCCGCTAAAACCGCATGCAACACTTCCAACGACATCGCTTCTTCATCGGTGGTCAAATTACCTTTACTGTCTGCGTGCGTTCCACGGATTACCACTACATCCAGTGGAATTTCGGGGTACCACAGCCAATCTTCCCCTTTGAAATTTACTTTTTCGACTAACGGTGGCAGCACTAGCGTTTTCGCATTCATTCGGCCGCCTTCTAGGTCAGGGTCAATAAATGTCCCTAAACCCACTTTGGATAAACGACCGGGAAGGCCCGCTGCCATCGCACCATATAAATGCACCATTTGCCCTTGCGGTAAGCAGTAAGCCTCTACTTCATTGTCGTTGATCATCTGCATCCAGCGCGGTGCTAGCCCCCAGTGAGAGCCAATAATGCGCTTCACCATACCTTGGTGAGCAAAATGTTGATTACCGCGAATACGGTTACATTGCCCCGCAGCATGCACTAACGTTAATTGTGTCGGTGAGCCTTCAGATAAAAAACGCTGTTCAATGGCAGACAAAATAGATTCTGCTGCGCTGGTTAATGTCATTCCCACAGTACAAATCGTATCGCCATCATTAATTAATTCAGCGGCTTCTTGTTTAGAGATAAACTTATTATTCATGATAAAACCTACCTAAAGGCTAATTTTTCATAGCCCTTTATTTGATGAATTAAAAACGAATTAGCTGTTAGCTATTTAAAGAGTAATATCGTTGTTTTAAATCTTTCTTACTTATTTTCCCATTCCATGTTCTTGGAAAGTTACGGGTGAACATAATTTTCACAGGAACTTTATAATTCGGAATACGTTCTTTTAGCCATTCCATAATTTCTTTACTGGTTAAGCAAACTTGGCTTTCTGGAATAATAAACGCGATAGGCTCTTCACCATAAATCGGGCTTTCGATTGGGATCACAGCAACTTCATTCACACCAGGGTAATTAGAAATCAAATCTTCCACTTCAATGGAATAGATTTTTTCACCGCCTCGGTTAATCATATCTTTAATTCTGTCTTGAATATAAAGAAAGCCATCGTCATCCAGGTAACCGATATCCCCAGTAAAAAACCATCCATCCTGAAATGAGGTGGTATTTGCAGGGCTATCAGGCCAATAACGTTGGATCACAACATCCCCTTTAACCCAGATGTTCCCCGTTTTATTGGCTGATTTCTCTTCACCTTTTTCGCTTCTAATCGATACTTTTAGCCCCGGAACTGGCGTCCCTGAACTGGCTTTTTTGGGGCTATTTCGGATATCGTCTAAATATACCGTTGCAGGGGATGACGTTTCTGTTAAACCATATATCGAATGAATTGATGTTTTCGAAAAAATATATGAAAGCTCTTTAATAGTCCCTTCATTTAAATGCCCAGCACCGCATGCAATCATTTTTAATGAATTAAATCTCTCTAAATTAATACTCTTATTTTCTTTTATTTTTTGAATTAATAAAATAAAGACTGTTGGTGAACCATGTAAAAAGGTAATTTTTTCTTTTGCAATAATTGAAATCATCTCTTTAGCATTAAACTTTTTATGCAGGAAAATCGTTCCACCAATGTGAATAAATAAGGCTAAAATCGCAGACAGCCCAGTAATATGGTAAATCGGAACCGCTAATATTGTTTTATCATTTTCAGTCAGTTTTAACGTTTGTTGGTAAGCGCTAATGGCTGACAATATATTTTTATGCGTAATGACCGCACCTTTTGGTGCGCCCGTTGTGCCTGAGGTGAAAATAATTACGGCTGGGTCTTCTTCACTCACCTGATTAACAAACGTCATTTCGTCTGCCAGCGTTAATGTTTTCCACTGAGAAAGGCTAATCCCCTTCGCACTTAATGCTCCCAACCACGGCTGGTAGCTATCATCCCAAAAAATAGCATCGGCATTAATACGTGAAAGGTGCTCTTTGCCCTCAAACTCCTTCATTTTGGTGCTCAACGGAATAACCTGAATGCCCAGTCCCACCGCCGCATAAAATAGCTGGCAAAACTCAATGGTATTTCCCCACCCCAAAATAATACGGTCGCCCTTTTGTAATTGCAGGGTCGATGTTAGCCAAAACATCGTTTGGTTGACCTTCACCAATAACTGGCGATAACTCCAATTTTGCTCTTCAAAAACAATGGCTACAGCATCAGGCTGTGTATTTGCCCTGTTTAGTAGGCTTTGATAAATATTTGAATTTGACGCAAGCATGGGCACACTCCAACCAACGGGTATCTCTTATTGGTATTCAATGTATAAAATGCACCTTATGAAATTAGTGCCAATGTTCACATATTGTTCACATCCTTTTTTGAATTGGGTTAGTTATTTGCATAATCTATTTGTTAAATATTTTTTGCTTAAGTGTCGTATAAACGTGCCATTTTGATTTCAACGATAAATATTTACCTTTAGTTACCAACTTAATGTTTAAGATATAAATACCTAAGGGCAATTCTTTAATTAATGATTGTGCGTATTAACAATCCTTCCACAGCCTCTCCAATCAGATTTTATGCAAAGAGAAAGACTCACTCTATTTAAGTGGTATATTTCATCCACTCTGTGCTGTTCGATCCCTGAACACAGCAAAAACCGATAAAAAAGGTGGCGAATTGATGGCAGATTGCTACAGTGGAAGCGTTAATAATGGGATTATTGAAGCAAATCCTTTGACACGATTAAGGAGATAATCAATGGCAGATACACCGTATATTCCACCCAAAGTATGGCAATGGCAGCAAGGTAATGGCGGCAAGTTTGCCAATATTAACCGCCCCGTTTCTGGTGCTACGCACGAAAAGGAGCTCCCGATTGGCAAACACCCACTACAGCTTTATTCACTCGGCACGCCTAATGGCCAAAAAGTGACGATTATGCTTGAGGAGCTGTTAGCGCTGGGCATTCAAGAAGCGGAGTATGATGCTTGGTTGATTAATATTGGCGAAGGTGACCAGTTTGGGTCTGGCTTTGTGGATATCAACCCGAATTCAAAAATCCCGGCATTGGTTGATAGAAGCGGTAAAGACCCCATTCGTATATTCGAGTCAGGTTCGATTCTCACTTATTTAGCAGAAAAATTTTCTGTCTTTTTACCGACGACTCAACCTGAACGCGCCGAAACATTATCGTGGTTATTTTGGCAGATGGGCTCAGCTCCCTTTGCGGGAGGCGGCTTCGGGCATTTTTACGCCTACGCCCCTGAAAAATATGAATACCCAATCAATCGGTTTGCCATGGAAACTAAGCGCCAACTTGATGTGTTAGACAAACGCTTAGCAGATAATAAATACGTGGCAGGTGATAATTACACCATCGCCGATATGGCCATTTGGCCGTGGTATGGTGCTTTAGTCAAAGGCTGGCTGTATGACGCCGCCGAGTTTTTATCGGTACATGAGTACAAAAATGTCATTCGCTGGGCAGATGAAGTGTATGCACGCCCTGCGGTACAACGCGGCCGCCGCGTCAATCGCTTACAAGGCGACCCCGCACAGCAAGTGCGCGAGCGCCACGACGCGAGTGATATAAGCTAGTCGATATCATCAAGGTGGCGTATTGCCACCTTGAGTTCTTCCACATTATTCTCTGCTATAACGCCCCTGCACCCATTGTGCGCACAGCATCAAGCTTAAACTGATCAACACGGCAACGCAGGCCATCGCCATGCCGCTACCGATGGAGCCTTGCTCAAACTGCCGCCACACAAAGATAGATACCGTCTGCATCCCTGCGGGAGCGAGCAACAGTGACGAAACGAGTTCACGCGATGCCACCGCGAACACTAACATCATCGCTGCCAGTAAACTTGGTAAAACTAATGGGAACAGCACCAAACGTAATGTCGTTATTGCAGATGCGCCGTGTACTCGTGCGGCATCCGCTAAACTGCCACCAATTTGAGTGAGCGCTGCGCTGCAATAGCGAACAGGGTATGGCAACAATAAACAACTGTAGGCGAGGAGTAAAATGCCCCAAGTATGGTATGGAGTAACAGGCCAAAATGGCTGGTTCCACGCTAAAATCATCCCTACCGCAATCACGATCCCTGGAATGGAAATAGGTAATAAAGACAAGGCATCAATGATAACGGCACCACGGATACGTTGAGAAACCACCAACCACGCAGATAAAAAGCCTAACACGCCCGTCAATACCGCGGTTGCGCTGGCTAATGACACACTGGTGAATAACGCATCTAGCGCTTCAGTTTGGGAGTCAACCAAGCCAGAAAAATGCCTTAGTGTTAAATTGTCTAGTACTAGACCGCCTGAAACTGTCGACGAAAATGCCGTACCAAACATTGCCAGTAGCGGCATCCCGACGGCGAAAAAGCTCACCACTGCAAATACCCCGACAACAGGCCAGCGCCATACCCCTAAGGAACGCGTCACCAACGCTGCAGCTTTCCCTGTCGTCGTCGCGACGTTTTTCCCCGAAACTATCGAGCGTTGCAAGGTATAAGCAAAAATTGCCACACTCGCCAAAATCAGTGATAACGATGCCGCACCGGGTAAATCAATCGGCCAATCCGCTAAACGCTGTTCAATGTCTGTTGTGAGTACGCGGATCCCATTTGGCGCGCCAATAGCCGCGGGAATGCCATATTCTTCAATCGCTAAGGTAAACACGAGCAATAACCCAGCCGCTATTGAGGGTAATGATAACGGAAGAGTAACGAGGAAAAAGGCCTGCCAAGGTGGGGCGCCATGTACCCTCGCCACGTCAGCAAGGCGGTTACCATTCGCTGCCATACTGCGTGAGACCGCAAAATACAGCACTGGAAATAAATTCAGCGCCATAATTCCCATCATTCCCCCTAAGGAAAATATTGCGCTTCCTGGGCTAACTCCAAATAGCTGTTGGGAATACCCGTTCGGCTGCAATGTCAACATCCATGATAAACCCGCAATATAAGGTGGGATCAAAAATGGGATCAAAAAAAGTAAATCCCAAACCTTGGCAAACGGGAGGTTAAATAAGCCACGTAACGCCCCCAAAGGGATAGCTATCACAGCACTGATGATTGCAACGCCGACGCCGAGCAATAATGTATTTTGTAATAGTTCGGGGAGTTCTGGCTCATTGATTAGATGAATAATCGGTTCAAAAGGTTGAGAAAACAGCCCTTGTCCTAGTTGTGGAAACAGCGCCTGTAACACAATAAAACACAGCGGAATAACCACTAAAATGACTAGTGCAATCACCACCATTAAAGGGAGAAAACGAATTTTTATCATTAGAAACAACACTCCTGCTGGGTAAGAGACCTACCCAGCGGTTTGCTAATTATTATCTAGAAAACTAACGGAACAAGGCGCTTAAACGAGAAAGAACATCGCTACGCTCAGCGCTGTCTGTCGTGGCTTCTGGCAATAATGTAAGTGTTGAGAAATCAGGGCGTTTCCCCGTAATATCTGCACGAGCAGGCATCAACCATGCATTGGCAACGATTTCTTGACCTTCAGGTGACAGCACATAGTCAATAAACGCTTTCGCTTCATCAGGTTGCTTGCTACTTTTTAAAATCATCATTGGGCGCGGGGCTATTGCAGTACCGCTACTCGGGAAAATTACCTCAATGGACTCGCCACTAGCAATGCTGCCATAGGCCACATAATCCACCGCACCAAATACAGCGGCTTTAGCCCCTTGTAAGACTGGGGTTAACGCCTGCGCATTTGGCCCCGATATCACCATACCGTTGGCTTTTAAATCAGCAAAAAGTGCCCACGCAGCCTCTTTTTTGGCATTCTGTAATCCTAAAACTAAATCCAACGATGCCCCTGATAATGCAGGGTCTGGCATCGTCACCTTATCTTTAAATGCAGGCTGCGCTAAATCTTGCCAATCCGTTGGTTTTGGCGTACCACTTTTACTGTTCCACACAATACCGAGAGCTGAAATTCCTTGGGCGACATAATAAGGCGTTTTAAAACGCTCAGGGACTTGCTGTGCATTTGGACTTTCATAAGGCAATAACCAGCCTTTTTGTTGTAAATCAACCGCGGTATCCCATGAAGCAGAAATCAACACATCCGCTCGTGGATTGGCTTGCTCAGCCTCAAGCCTTGCCATCACTTTGCCCGTTGTGGCTTGGAATACATCCACTTTCGTGCCCGTTTGTTTTTCAAACCCTGCAGCCAGTTGCTTAGCCATCGCGCCAGGCCCTGCGGTATAGACGGTAATGGCTTGAGTTGAAACAGAAAATAGTGCGCAGGAAAGGCCAAGGCTCATGGTAATACCCTTTAATGAAAAAACGTGTTTTGCGGTTAACTTTTGCATGGAATTTTCTCTCTTCATAAGGTCGTCAAACGGTCAATTTTGCCATTACGCATATGGGCAATTTGGTGTGCTAACGTATTGGCTTCAGCGGGATCGTGAGTGACATACACCGCAGTAATTTCCAGAGCTCTCAACAATTGTGCCATTTCCTCACAAAGGGATTGGCGCAGTGCGATATCGAGGTTGGAAAGGGGTTCATCGAATAACAAAATTTCAGGTTCAGCAATAATGGCTCGAGCGAGTGCAACGCGCTGTTGCTGCCCACCGGATAAATCCGCGGGTTTTCGTTTGGCAAAATCAATTAACCCAACACGCTCAAGGGCTTGAGTCACGCGAGCTTCAATCTGTTGCCCTGCAACGCCCCGCATTCTCAAGGGAAACGCGACATTCTGCGCAACAGTCATGTGCGGCCATAAAGCATAATCTTGAAATACCATGCCAAGATTGCGTTTCTCTGGAGGGACGAGGTGGTGAGGACTTGCGACGGTCTTGCCGGCAAATTGGATAGTGCCATCAGTGGGTTGCAATAAGCCCGCTAACAGTTTGAGCAAGGTACTTTTACCGCAGCCAGATGGCCCCAGCAGCGCTAAAACCGTACCTTTTTCCACTGTTAAATCGATGCCATTAAGGACATATTGTTGTGAAAAAGCCTGTGACAAATTTTGTATTGCGATCATGGGTAAGTCGCTCGCGACTTGCCTGAAAGGCAAAATAGCCGAGCACTCACTCGATGAAGAGAGAGCATGTTGCATCATCTTGGTATCCTCTTTGGGACTTAATCGTTGCCGATGATGCTACGGGGGTAATACGTCAGTTTGATGAAGGTTTTGTGAATGGAAAATGACAACCTAATAAATCCGTTATATTTATATAAATAATATTTTAACAAATATAAAACATTCAATTTGATTGAAATCACAAATTCAAATTTATTATTTAATGAAAAAATTAAATTTAAAATTTATTTCCTAAATATCATCTAAAAACAACATTAATCCACTCATTAACGATGTGTGCAATCACATAAAAGTGCCTTTATTGAAAACAAATCAACAATTGACCACATTATTGATGAATGCTTTTTAAATGGATTCTATTCTGCTCTCACTGTTGCTATGCTTGCTACACCATAAAAACAAACCAAAAAAATCAATAAATTACAGGTTAATAAAATAATTTATTCACCATGAGACTTATTTTATTTTTTTCGCTAATTCACTCACATCCATAAAATTTAAAATATAAAAATTTTATTATTAATTTTTATAGGTACGCCAATTAATTTTAATTAAAATGAGGTTCACCTAATATGTCCAATAAAGAAAAAGACAATGTTTTATTAGATTCTGAATATGAACATGTTCCCGTTCCCCTCGAACACCGAAAAAGTTTTGCCTCGGTTTCCGCTGTTTGGTATAGCTTTCCGTTGGTTTTAACCAGTGCGGTTATTGGCGGTATCGTCACTGCACTTTTAGGTTTCAAAATGGGAGTGACGGCTATTTTAGTGGGGAATTTATTGCTGTGTTTAGTAATCGGTTCTTTAAGTTACTTAGCAGGGAAAACTGGCGAGAACTTTGCCATTTCCGCTAAAAAAACATTTGGTAAACAAGGTTATATCGCTGTCTCAGGTTTACTTGCTACCGTTGTTATCGGTTGGTTCGCCCTGATGGTTGGCCTCACCGGTGATACGATGTTCCGTTCATTCGGGCAAAATTTATTGTTCATGACATTACTCGGCGGAATATTATATGTCGCAGCGACCTTTATCGGTATTAAAGCGCTTGCGGTCCTCGGCTATATCGCAGCTCCGATGTATTTAATTTTAGGTGTTATTTCTGTGATAATTGCCATGGAAAATGGTTCATCCGATATTATCAATTATCAACCTGCCGTCGGTGCTGGAGCGCTATCATTTGGCGTTGCCGTCACGATGATTTTCTCCACCTTTACTGATTCTGGCACCATGACCGCTGACTTTACCCGCTGGGCAAAAAACGGTAAACAAGGCTTTCTCGCTGCCTTTACCGCCTTCCCGATTTCCAAATTTTTTGCGGAAGTGATCGGTGCGATTATTGTTGCCACTGGCGTCGTTTTACACCCTGAAGTGACTGGCGGTGACTTTATCACCATATTGGCAAATTCAAGCCCATTACTGTCTGTTCTCGCGATTATTTTTGTGTTTGTTAACTTGGGCGTGGGTTGTACTCACTGTTTATACAATGGTGCGGTGGGTTGGTCTCATATTACCAAAGGCAAAATGAGAACCTTAACCATTATTTTGGGTGTTATCGGGATTATTGTTGCCATCACTGGCATTTGGAACGCATTCCAAACGTGGTTAAATCTACTGGGTCTTATTGTTCCACCGATTGCAGCGATTATCATCATGGATCAATTAGTCCTCAAACGTAAAAATGATGAAACAAAGAACTGGCAACCATTAGCTTTCATTGCTTGGGTACTCGCCTCTGGTATTGCGTTAATAGTGAATGCTTACGCCCCTGAACTTTCCGTTGTCGTAGCTGGGTTAGTTTCTTCCTCTGTTATCTACTTTATTGGTCATCAATTTTCGAAATAATTTCTAATGTTTGAGGGGGTATTTACTCCCTCAATTTCATTCTGCCCCCTCATCCCAAGCCTCTCTAAAAAAATAACCACATGATTATTAATATTTTTTATTAATTAGACTGTTTTCATCTAACTCATCCCTATCTTTTATTTGACATTCATCACATTTCCAATTACTTTGGCAGTATAGACGTCTAGATATCCATCTTTGGATCTATGATATAACCAATTCATCCAAGGGGATCAGCGTGATAACACTTAAAAATGTCAGCAAGATCTACAGCCGCAATAAAAAGCAGACCGTGGCGGTTGATAACATCAACCTCAATATTGCCGCTGGGGATATTTTTGGCATCATCGGTTATAGCGGTGCGGGCAAAAGTAGCCTCATCCGTTTGCTAAATCGGTTAGAAGACACTACCAGTGGTGAAGTGATTGTTGGGCAACATAATATTACTCACAGTGACGAGAAAGCAGTTTTAAAAATACGCCAATCTATTGGCATGATTTTTCAGCATTTTAATTTGCTGTGGTCACGGACAGTGCGGGAAAACATTGAGTTTCCATTACAGATTTCAGGGTTCGATAAAAAGAAACGTAAAGCACGTGTTGATGAGTTAATGGCATTGGTTGAGCTAACCGATAAAGCTGATGAATACCCATCCATGCTTAGTGGTGGGCAAAAGCAACGGGTGGGTATCGCACGCGCCCTTGCCAACAACCCGGATGTTTTATTGTGTGATGAAGCAACGTCTGCATTAGACCCAAAAACGACGCAAACTATTTTGCAATTATTAGCGCGTATTAACCGCCAGCTGAACATCACCATCGTGTTAATTACTCATGAAATGCAGGTCGTCAAGAGCATCTGCAATAAAGTGGCGGTCATTGATAAAGGCCGTATTGTTGAGGAAGGATTGGTTAGCCAAGTATTTCATAACCCACAACATGCAATTACACGGCAGTTTTTATCACAAAGTGAGATTGCCGCAGATAACCAAGAAGACTTAAAGGCAATATTGGCTGATGGCCCGATTATTCGCGTCGTTTTAGATGAAGAAAAGCAAAGTCACTATTTACTGTATGACTTAATTTCACAATTTAATGAGCCGATTAAATTGATAAAAGGCGTATTTAACCAAGGTGCTGGCTTTTTATATCTGCAATTTTTGCCTGAAACTGAAAAGTTAACGGATGCCGTTGCGTATCTTAAAAATAAAAGAAATATCGTTGTTGAGGTGATTTAGTCATGGATGAAATACAGCGCTGGGTTAGTGGCTATTTACCCTATTTAAAATTACATGTTTTGGGCATTGAAACCCTCAATACATTATATATGACATTAGTCTCTGGTGCGTTATCTGGCATCTTTGGAATTTTAATTGGCACCTTTTTATTTTTAACCGCGCAAGAGGGTAAAAAAGAAAATATCGCTGTTTACCGTACGCTTTCTTTTATTGTGAATATCTTCCGTGCTGTGCCGTTTATTATTTTAATCATTTTATTATTCCCTGTGACCAAATGGATCGTCGGCACTATTTTAGGGGTTAATGCTGCGCTTCCCGCCTTGGTAATTTCAGCAAGCGCTTTCTATGCAAGGTTAGTGGAAATTGCCTTACGTGAGGTAGATAAAGGGGTTATAGAAGCCAGCCAATCCATGGGGGCAAAACTGCACACTTTGATTTTTAATGTGTTGATACCCGAATCTTCCCCTGCTTTGATTTCAGGTTTAACGGTCACATTGATTTCATTAGTGGGTGGTACCGCTGTGGCTGGTGCGATTGGCGCAGGTGGGTTAGGAAATCTGGCCTATTTAGAAGGCTTCCAACGCAGCCATATGGATGTCGTTTGGGTCGCTACATTAGTGATTTTAGCCATTGTTTTATGTATTCAAGTTATAGGAGACACCCTAGTTCGGTGGATTGATAAACGTTAATAACATCAACCTAGACCAACAAATTATTAATTTTATCTACACTCAGCTAATTAGGAATAACAGTATGAAATTATCATTATTAACGCGTTTCGGGGCATTATTAATTACCAGTTTAGCGCTCACTGCTTGCCAACCAGACCAACAAGAAAAAAGTAATAAACTAACGATTGGGGCATCTTCAACACCCCATGCGGAAATATTAGAATTCGTCAAACCACAGCTCGAAAAAGACGGGATTAATTTAGATATCCGTGTGTTTAATGATTACATTATTCCGAACCAAGCACTGGCAGACAAAGAACTGGATGCAAACTTTTTCCAGCATGTGCCGTATTTAAATAAAACATTGGCGGACCACCCTGATTGGAAACTCGTGTCTGTTGGTGCAGTGCATATGCACCCGTACCGCTTTTTCTCGCAAAAACACAAAAGCCTGCAAGATTTACCCAATGGGGCAAAAGTGCTGAGCAGCAACAATATTTCCCAACATGGTCATATTCTAAAACTGTACCAAGATGAAGGTTTAATTAAATTACGCAGTGATATTGACCCTGATGATGCAACCATTGACGATATTGTTGAAAATCCACGCAATTTACAGTTTTTATTTACCTATGATGCGCCATTAATGCCACAAATTTATAAAAATGGCGAAGCTGATGTTGCCTCAATTGATAGCCATTTTGCGATTAATGCAGGTTTAGATTTAACGAAAGACGTCATTTACAGTGAACCTGCGGCTAACAGCAAATTTGCCAACGTAGTGGTGACACGCGAAGATAACCAAAATGACCCGCGAATTACAAAACTTATGGCTGCACTGAAAAGCGATGAAACGAAGAAATTTATTTTAGATAATTACAAGGGTGAAGCAGTACCAGTTCCTTAATTCCCCAACTCTATTGATTAAGTTGAATGAAATCTTTTAGCTAAACTTCATTCAACTTAATCTTATTTATAAAGCATATCGATGATCACACTGCTTTTCATCACACCTTTTTCAATACTCTGAGCCTGAGCATAAGGCTTTGCATAAAAGCTAATATCAAACTGATTGTTATTATTTGCACTGAATCGCGTATTTGCCCCAGATAAATCAATGGGTGTTGCATCTAACCACGATAAATAAATACCAACACCTGATAAATTTGTTTTTAGTTCGCCGCCTATCCCATTATTAAGGGCACCTTGGCTACCAGGCCGGAACTTAATATCGATATGACTAGGTTTAAAACCACTTTTTTGGCAATCAACAATAAATTGTGTCTTTACCGCAGGTTGCTTTCCTGCCAATAAATCCCCTTCATTAATGATTTTAAAATCAACAACTTTGTTAAACCCCTTTCCATCATTAATGTCGCAGGTAATATTCACGATATCGAGTGAAATTTTTAGTATTGTGTCCGGTAACACTTCATCAGAAAAAACGTAATGTGAATAACCAATCAGAATAGTGGCAATTAAAGAAGCTGATATCTTTTTATTCATATTATTATCCACATTAAATATATTTAATCTTAATTGTAATATGTGTATTCCCACTGCCTAAATTAACAGACTGCCCACCAAGCGGTAATACAACAGGCTTTACCTTGATTTTTACCTTCATCAAAGACGCGCCTATTTTTTTAAAAAAGAGTTCTTGTCCCATAGGAACCCCCGAGCCAACAGTACCGACTTGGTCATCTTCCCATGAAACAAGGTAACCCAGTGTCGTATTTTTTGAGCCAATATACCCCGAGGAAGCCATTGTTAAATGCGGGTTTGCTGGCTCAAACCGTATTGATATCCGCTGTGGCTTAATCGTTCCTGAGCAATCTAATGAAAGTATCGAATGCCCTTCAATTTCACCCGATAAAATCGTTGCAGCATCGAGAGATCCAAAACTCACATCATCAACAGTTGCAGGTAAACAAGTCGCTATTCTCACATTCATACTAAACTGCGATTGAATTGCTTCACCAACAATCGATGTTTGCTTTGGCACTTCACCATAACTTGGTGGCGCACTGAGTATGAAGAAACCAGCAAGCAAAATAGACTTGAGCATAGTTACCCTTAACTAATTAAATGTCAGCTTAATATTCAAAGCCGTATTTGCTGCCCCGGGAGAAACAACATCGCCCAATGCGATAGGCTTTACTTTAATTGGCACACTGAAACTTGCCGCTGTGGGCTTAGTGGTTGGCGTAATCACAGTGCCATTAATCGCTAAAGCGGTATCGACTGGCTTAACCGTAGAACTTCCCCATTTTAATTGATATCCAACCGTTGCATTCCCTTTTGTATTCATTATTCCATTAGCCACATCTTTCACGCCATCCGCTGCCGTAAACGCTAACGTATAATTTGCGAGCGTTGTATCGCAGGTCACTGTTAAGGTCATCACTTTATCTGCCACAGTTCCCTTTTTGATATCCCCCGCAGCTTGGTCACCAAAAGCCACATCCGCAACGCTTGCACTGCAAGACGCTTTTACGGTCATGCTTAAATTTGATGTAACGGTTCCACCAGTCACATTAGAGGCAAAACTGGTCGCGTTAGCAGAAACAGAAAATAGAAAGCCAAGAGAAATAAATAACGTTTCCTTTATCATGATTCACTCCTTTTAATTTAATTTCACATTAATCGTTAATGCGGTATTCGCTAGCCCGGGAATGGGCTGCGTTGATAAAGCAACAGGCTTTACCGTCACAGGGATCGTAAAGTTATTGGTTGTGGGTTTTGAATTAGGGGCAATTGCCGTGCCATTGATCACCACCGCACTATTAATAGGCTTCACAGTGTTATTTCCCCACGTAAATTGATAACCAACCGAGCTATTATCTTTCACATTAATAATCCCAGTCGTTGCGTTGTTTACGCCGTCTCTACCTGAAAAACTTAAAGTGTATGCAGGGAGCACTGCATTACAGGTAAATGCAATATTGATTGTTTTAGCGGCAATCGAATTCGCTCTTACTGAACTCGCTGTTTGCTCTCCAAAAGCAACATCATTGACAGAAACTGCACAGGAGGCATTGTTTATCAGTGTCATCGATGTTGGTGCACTAAAAGCCACAGTTTCTTTTTGTAATGTCCGGCTATTTTCACCAATTCGCGAATAAAAATTTCGGGTTAACATATAGGTTGGGTTAACGGTTGTTTTTCCTGGAGGTGGCTTCTTTTGTAAATAGACAACACCAGAATCTGTACTGCCACCAGGCCCCGATAAATTGGTATAGCCTGTTCCGCTTGTTTTATAATCAGCCAGTAATAACCAAACCGTATTCCCGCAACTTCCTGTTGAACGAAACCTTAAATAACCATCCGTCGAGTTTTTATCTACAGTTCCGTAAGAACAGTCATTAGGAGACGCACCAAATTTATCAACGATATAAATAAAGTTTCCGGTTGTATTTCCTGCTCCACTTGATGCCCGTAAACATTGCCCTGCAAAAGTAATTGGCGCTCCAGGGTTCCCAAACGAATAGAGTTGGTCACCGACTTTTTTATTCGTAACATCAATTTGCGCTGGAAAGTTATATTTCAACGATAAGCTTCTACACCGTGCAGCAGAGGCATCAAGGGAAAAAAGAAAAATCATTAATGCGATGAAATAATAAGGTTTTTTATTCATGCTAACGTCCTTAACGAAGCTCAATAACACGCCGAGCACCGTAATCATCAATTGCCTCAACCGTGACTTTCCCAGATAACGATTTCTGTAAATTCACTTCACTGAAAGGGGGGAATAAACTCATTGATTGCTCAATTTCTTTTGATAAAGCCAATGGGCGACCATTCACGGATACTTGAGTCAGTGCAAAATAATAAGGTGTTGGGTTTTTCAACACAGATCCTGAATACGTGAGGTTTTTCTCTGCATCTTCACGGGCATCAGCGAGTGCTTTGGGGCGATAAATCAATTTCACTTGTGTATTCAAAGCAACAGCAAGGACATTACCTTCATCAGCAGAAGCAATAGGGGGTATTTCCTGAACATTTAACCAAAACAAAGATTCTTTATCTTTGGGCAAAATATCATTCACATAAAGTAAGCGAATTAACTGCTTTTCTTCACCCTCAATTTTAAATAAATTAGGTGCAGGTATAAAAAAAACATCAGTGCCACTTAAATTATCAACCCAAACCTGACCACCATAAGTTTTATCGCTATTATTCTTTACTTCAATAGCAATATTTTTACGCCCTTCATCATAGATAAATCGAGTCCCATTCAACGTAAATGCAGAATAAGCATTTACGCTGGCAAATAACGATATCAGTATAATAAAATGTGATACCATTTTATTAATTACATTCGACTTCCATAATTTTATTTTCATTTGATTCTATGTTTTCCAAATTTAATGTACATACCTCATTATCTGAGGAAGAAATAAAAATCTTTTTTGGTTTGTTGAGTAAATTTAAAAGCAACACTCCACCATTAGAAACAAACCCGACATATTCATTGCTTTCTGTTCTCGCCGAACTGCCCGCTGAAACAAATTGACCGCCTGGTTTTTTCAGTCTTAAAATATATCTATAAATCGTTGAGAATTTAAACTCACGATAAATAATTGCCTTATCGGTTGGCACAAACCCCTGTACGGAATCCAACAATTCAATGTCATTAGGAACTTCTTCTGTATTGATTTTTAAGTTATTTTCAACATAAGGAGATATCCCAATAACTGTGTTGCCATTTCTATCCGTGGGTGGTGAATCATTAAAGGTAATATTTTTAATATTGCTAATATTCGCAATGGCAACTGTATCGCGACGAACATTACTCAATAACAATCCCGTTTGCTGAGTCGCAAGTAAACTTCCGGATGCATTTATTGAACCTGTTGTTTTATTCTCATTTTTCGAAATTGCGAAGCCCGTATTAACAATATCTTGATTAACCCCGAAATAAGCAGAATTAGACCAACTTTCACGATCTTTATTTGTATTCACGCTATAGTTGATTTTCTCATTAATATTCCCCGCAACACCTGAGTTAAAACTCGATTTATTTCTACGGTCGTAATTCACCGAGTTTGTCCAATAATGGTTTTTATCAAATAAACTAAATGGAATATTCACACCAACAGATAAAACATAGTTATCACGGTCATAATCATTTAACTTTTGGTAATCTGCCGATACAGATAAATCCACACCTTTCAAAGTTGTGTTGTAGGTAATATTCGCACCGACTTCATTATGTATTTGACTGCGGTATGTTTGAACCCAACCTGAAACACTGACAAAACTATTATCAAAGTTCTGCGATAAGATAGTTTCATAACGTTCTTTACGATTACTTCGATGATATAACGCGTTTGAGTTAAACTCATTAAAATCAACATAGTCTTTACCTGTATAACGGTAAGCTAATAACTGTAAATTTGTATTATTAGACAATGAGTTAGCATATTTAAGCATATAACTAATCCCAGACTGTCGAGATTCTGACATGGTTGGGGTTTGCTTTTGAAACGTGCTAACAGCTGTATTTAAGTTAAATGAAATCGCCCCAAATTGCCCTAAGTCTTTACTCGCGCCTAACCCTGCACTTTTATAATCGTTATGCAAAATACCTGCGGTATGAAAGGTAAAGTGAGTGAGTCCATAATCAAACGCACCAAGAAAAAACAAACGATTTTCTCGCTTTCCCGTAACCTCTCTTTCTCCTACTGCGACGTTATAATTAATCTCATTAGCACGCAGTAAAGACGGAAGCGTTGCAACAGGGTAATAGCGAACTGTTTTTGTTCCGTTATTTTCTTCAACTGTTACCGTAATATCACCATTGCTCACTGGAGATATATCTTTTAACTGATAGGCACCTGCAGGGACCACTTGTGAGCTTAAAATATACCCATTTTGCGATATGGTAATTTTTGCATTCGAATTAACAACACCAGAAATAATAGGGGCATAGCCTCGCATCTCCCAAGGACGCATATCCCTTTCTGAGCGTAAAGATAGACCATAAAAAACAAAATTAGGCAAAATAGATAAAGACGTTAATGTCTTACCTACAATAAAACTGCCTTGTATTGGCTTAATTGCGGTGGATATTGTTGCTTCAGACGTTTCAGTGCCTGAATCATTAAGATAACTACTGCGGACATAGGCCACCCATCGGCCAACATTAGAATATAAATCAAAATCACCATAAACTTGGGTTTTTGCAGAAGACGTTTTTGATATATATCCTGAATAATTCACCTTAATGCCTGGAATACCATAATCCCATTCTTGCTGGTTTTTAGTTTCATCCAAAGCGATTTGAGGCACACTAAAAGACAAGGTCTGCTTTGCATTATCAAATACAACCTCGGCACCTGGGTACTGACTAATCTTGTAGCAATTTCTCGCTGCGTCAAAATTATTTGCAAGCAAAGTCAGGTTGATAGGCAATGATAATTCTGATATCCATTCTGAGTTTAAGCATAAGACCTCTTTATCCTCTGGTAAAATAATGAGTTCTTTTCGATTAACAGAACGGCGATTAAAAATGACTTCAACAATATAATGACCTGCAGGGTACTTAACACTTTCATCAAAAACGCTTGCAGCTTGCGGTTGAACTCCTCCATGTAAGAAGTCCATATTTAAATTTGCATCTGCGTAAAATGGACTTACTAACAGGGATAACATAAAAGCATTAATCGGTTTTAAACGCATTGATATTATCCATAGCTATTTGTAAGTTAAAATAAGGGTCAAAGACCCTTTTTATTTATTAATATTAATTACTTATATGCTACGGCATATGTTGCACTTGAAATCACTGTACCTTCAGTCACAGTTTGGCCTGTCGTCGCTAACATTCTTGCTTTGAATTTCATGTTCCCAATAGCATCAGTACCATTACCAAAATCAACGGTTTGGCTGTTATACGTGACATCCTGGTTAGGCGTTGTCGAGTTGGTGGCTGTCAGTTGGATTGACACGCCATTCGCAGTCCCTTTCATGTTTGCAAGGCCTGAGTTAGTAAACCCTGCGCTCTGCCAACCCACTTGCCCACTGGTTTTTTTCAAGCATTCATCAGTACGAGGGACTAAATCAAACTCAACATAATCACCGTTTTTATCTGTTGTAGTCATTTGACCTAGATCGATGGTTGATTTAACTAATCCACCCACTTCTGTATCAATATCACAGGTTTCTGATGTCACTGCGCCAATGAACTGAACTTCACCGGTATTAGCAAAAGTATATCCACTGAATAGCACGCCACTTACCATTAATGGTAATAATAATTTTTTCATTAAATAACTCTCCATATTTGTACACATAATAATTTCTTAATTAACAGTCAAACTACGTAATCAAATTTTAAATATTAGGCATTATCATTTAACTCATTAAATGATAAAAACTCTTCCCAAGATACATCCAGTATTTCCAATATGTCATTTAACATTGTAACGGTAATATTTGTTATTCCATTCTCATACCGAGATACTTGCTGCTGACTTACATTTAACATAACACCCAAGTCCCTCCCGGTTATGTCCATGCGTTTTCTTTTATTTCTAATAAAACATCCGATTTTTTTATTAAAAATATTTGGTCTTATAAAACTAGAGTGCTCATTCATTCCTACCCCCTATTTAATTATAAAATTCAAATATTCAACATAAGTAGGATTTCGCATAATATATTGGCACATGATATTAGAGTAAAAACGTTTGTGCCGATCGATAATATAATATTGATAGTTACCACCTATCGCATTTTAATATTTGATCGGAAATACCGATCACAAAGGTGAGCAAAACAAAATCAACCAATTGATAATAAACGGTTATTTTATTTTTTAACAATATATTTAATGTTATATTTTTAATTTTTTAATTACATAATTTAACATATGAATTGATATTTTAAATTAATTATGAAATATAATATTACATATGGTTACATTTATTTTTATATAGAAACAAGACAAGATAATAATATTTCAATAAAATTGAAATAGCATTAAACCCATATTATCCATTATAAAATAACAATATTTTCAAATAAAAAATTCAATAACAATAAGATATACAACCTCATAACTCATTTTATGGGTAATATAAAAATAAAAAAATTAACTTATTAAATGAGTATATTTAACTTAAGGGGAATAAGATAGTGGAGTATTTGTTCCATAATGAAAACAAATTAAGTTATTACGCAAAGATTAATATAATTAGTGATTACCATTTTATTAAATGATAATCACTAATAAAAACTACAATTTGCCCAACAAAATAACAGTACAGAAATAAAAATTTACAGATGCACCCCAACATACCGCTGGTAACGTGCGGGTTTTAGTTTGGTTAAATCCACCAGTACCAAACCATCGATGCAATCATTGAATGATGGATCTGTACCAAAATCCATAAATTGCACGCCACCGGGCTCGCACAGCTCGGTATATTGCTTATAAAGCGTGGGAATAGAACACCCAATGTTATTTAATAAACTTTTGAGTTTCACCAAGTCTTCTTGGTAATTATCACCGGCGAATTGCGCTAACACCTGCGGTAAAGAAGCTGGATAGGGTTTGTGGGATTGCACCATTGACTGTTCAGCGGAAAAATATAAGCGATAAAACGTGATCAATAAATCACGCGCCGCAATCGGCATCGCGCCCGAAATGGAGACGGGGCCAAATAAATAACGGTATTGGGGGTATTTCGCTAAATAGGCCCCAATGCCTAACCACAGATAATCCAGCCCGCGTTTTCCCCAATATTTAGGTTGAATAAAACTGCGGCCTAACTCAATACCTTGAGCAAGAATGGGAAGCATGCCTTCGTCATAGTGGAATAAACTAGCGCTGTAGATCCCCGCTAACCCTTTGGTTTTAATTTGCTTTTCTGTAGGAATAAAACGATAAGCGCCAACGATATCGAGCTCATCTTCATCCCACAACACTAAGTGATAATAATCGTCATCATAGCTATCTAAATCACGGCGCTTTCCTGAACCTTCCCCTACCGCACGAAACGATATCTCACGTAGCCGCCCTAATTCACGCAATATGGGCGAGCGGACTTCTTGATGACGTTGATAAAGGTAAATGGCTTTACCATCTGGTGATGTTCCCAAACGCTCACAAGCCGTCAAGGCTTTTTTCAGTTCAAGCCGGTCTTCAGGTAAAGCAATTGCCGATTCACTGGTAAACAACCCGTCTTTACTCTTTCCTAATAAATAAACGTGGCGGCGAAAACGTTCTGCTAATTCGTGGGCTTTGGTGTGGCCATCATACCAATGACTAAAAGGGATCCGCCCCCCAATACAAATTTTGAGTTTTTTGCCCCGCTGTTTGAACATTTCCCTGACCAACATCAACGTGGACAATGGCTTGTAAACCAGTGAGGCAAAATAGAATAAATGGCTATTTCGCCCCTGAATATGAATAGGCACAATCGCGGCGCGTGCTTTTGCAGCTAGGCGTAAAAAACCCGTGCGCCAGTGATTATCGCGAATGCCTTTACTACTGAGCCGCGACACTTCCCCCGCAGGGAATACGATCAATGCCCCGCGGTTGTCCAAGTGCTGTTGCATGGCTTCCACTTGCTGGCGATTGGTGCGGTTGCTGATATTATCGACGGCAATAAACAGGCTTTTTAGTGGTTCAATATAGTTAAGAAACTGGTTTGCAACGATTTTCACATCAGGGCGTACGGTTGCCACGGTGCGTAATAACGCTAGCCCATCTAACGAGCCTATTGGGTGATTTGCCACCAAAACAACAGGGCCTTCTGCGGGGATATTTTCTAAATCACCATCAATTAATTCACAGCGAATATTGAAATGCTCAATAACTTGTTCGATAAGATCCAACCCTTTCAAATGGGGGTAATCTTGGGCAAATTGGCTAAATTCTTTTTCGAAAAGAAGGCGTTTTAATACATTGCGTTTCCATGCAGGTGGGGCTTGATGTGGGTATATATCGTGGAGTAAGGCATCGATACTGAACATCATGTTATCTCCATCCGAGCTGAGTTACTGCGAACTTAAGTCAGATACGTGACAACATGATGACAATTTTATGACGAAATAATGAAGCGATAGAAAACTAAGCCTGTTGGCGAGTTGCCGCTAAAACAATTTCACGGATACACACCGATTGCGGCTGTTGATAGGCAAAACGAATGGTATTGGCGACATCCTCCGCAGACAGAACTAAACCGCCCATCTCTTTTTTCCACTCTTGGTAGCCCGATTTAATCCCTTCATCCGTCGTGTGGCTAAGTAATTCTGTTTCAACCGCCCCTGGTGCAATGGTGATCACACGAACATTATGCGGGGCAAGCTCTTCGCGTAAATTTTCAGAAATGCCGTGAACAGCAAATTTAGTGCCCACATACGCCACGTGGTTTGGAAAGGTTTTTCGCCCTGCGACTGAACTGATATTAATAATCGTGCCACTTTTACGCGCTACCATGCCACCAGCAACCGCATGAACACCATTCAACACGCCCTTAATATTCACATCCACCATAGTATCCCATTGGTTAGGGTCTTGATTTGTGATGTCACCTAAAAGCATCACGCCCGCATTATTTATTAGGCCATCAACCGGGCCAAACTGTGCCTCTGCTTCTTTAACGGAATTAACAAAGGCGGTTCTATCCGTAACATCTATAGACTTACATAACGTATTAGGTAAATTTAATGCCAACATGGGTTCAATGCGCCGTGCCAGCAATAAAAGTGCATGCCCTTCATTAGACAAAATTTTTGCCGTGGCAAGGCCAATGCCTGAACTCGCACCAGTAATGACCACTAATGATTTTACGTTTTGCATATTGCATCCCATATAAATTTAATTGATATCTAAAACCATTGGCAGACTATATTTCATCCGAAAGTTACATTAAAATGGTTTATTCTTCTCACAGACATCAAAAAAATCTATGGATTATCGCCAACTTCACGCCTTTATCGCCGTTTTCGAAGAACGCAATATCACCACGGCTGCACGGCGGTTATTCCTCACACAACCTGCGCTCTCAGCGACGATCAAAACGCTGGAAGATAGCTTAGGCACCCAGCTGTTTAAGCGCTTACCAAGAGGCGTTGATGTCACTGAAGATGCGCGAATTTTATACCCGCATGCACAACGCATGGTGGCTGAGTTAGACACTCTGGCAAGCAGCTTTAAACGTGAAAAAAACCGCCAGCCTCTGCAAATTGGCATTGAAGAGGATATCGCTAATCAACACATTTGCGCGTTCCTAAAACAAGTTCAAGACCCTGATTTTCATTTATTAATCTCCTTGGAGTCAGGTTGCAAAGGAGATATCCGTCTTGCTTGCGAAGAAATGCGCTGTGAAGATGAGCTGTTTATTCCACTCATTAGTGAGCCATTTGTTTTAGTAATGTCACCTGAGCACCCACTCGCCAGTAAAAAGGCCATGACATCCGCTGAGTTACACGGATTGAGTTGGGTTATGTGCCCTGAGCTCACTTGGCACCAGCGTTTTTTACCGATTTACGGCGCGACAGCAAATTCCCCCTCCGCCCATGCCAGCACCTTTTCCCTCGCGCTTGCTCTGGTAGCACTCAACTTAGGCGTGGCAATCGTGCCCCAATCCCTTGCCAGTGAACACGCAAACATCGTTTCCCGCCCTTTACCTGTCCATGCACTGTCACGACGTATCGGCGTGTGTTATGCCATCCAATCATTGTCTTCCCCTGCGGTAGAGCAGCTTATCAACCATTTAACTCGTCAATAGCCGTCGACACTTTTGACGATCACGCTGTTCGCCAAACGGCACAACACAGCGTTAGTCACATCAAAAACAATAAATTCAATCAGTTAGATATCAATAAATTTACCTTAAAAATTGGCATAAACCCTGCATTAGCTTAGGTGTTAAGGCGGCAATAACCGCTACATAAAAACACAGGAGCAATGTTGATGGAAAAAGTCATCACCGTCTGCCCGTATTGCGCCTCAGGCTGTAAAATATACCTGAAGGTGGAGAACGGGAAGATCATCGGCGCAGAGGGCGCAAATGGTCACACCAATGAAGGGGAGCTCTGCCTAAAAGGTTATTATGGCTGGGACTTCATTCACGATACGAAAATATTAACGCCTCGCTTAAAAAACCCGATGATCCGTCGTGAGCGTGGTGGCAAGCTCGAAGTGGTTTCATGGGAAGAAGCGATTGAATTTGCCAGTTCTCGGTTACTGGCAATTAAAGAAAAATATGGCCCTAAAGCCATCATGACGACGGGTTCATCCCGTGGCCCGGGTAATGAAGCCAACTTTGTGATGCAAAAATTTGTTCGTGCAGCCGTCGGTAGCAATAATATCGACTGCTGCGCACGTGTCTGACACGGCCCTTCGGTTGCAGGTCTGCAGCGTTCGGTCGGTAATGGCGCAATGAGCAACTCAATTGTCGAAATTGAGGATACCAAATGCATTTTTGTCTTCGGTTACAATGCCGCAGACTCACACCCTATTGTCGCTCGCCGAATTTTAAAAGCGAAAGAAAAAGGGGCTCAAATTATTGTTTGCGATCCGCGTTATATTGAAACTGCGCGCATTGCAGATATTCACTTACCTTTGAAAAACGGGTCAAACATTGCGTTACTGAATGCATTTGCCCACGTGATCATCGAAGAAAACCTGTATGACAAAGCATTTATTGATGCACATACTGAAAAATTCGAAGAATATCGCACCTTAGTCGCGCCCTATACCCCTGAATCAGTGGAAGAAACCACGGGTATCAAAGCAGAAGACATTCGCAAAACAGCCCGCATGTATGCCAAAGCAGAAAGCGCGACGATTTTGTGGGGCATGGGTGTCACCCAGTTCTATCAAGGTGTTGAAACTGTTCAATCCCTCACTAGCCTTGCGCTACTCACAGGGAATTTAGGTAAGCCGCATGTTGGCGTTGGCCCTGTTCGGGGTCAAAACAACGTACAAGGCGCCTGCGATATGGGTGCACTGCCAAATACCCTGCCGGGCTACCAATATGTGTCGGATACCGCTGCACTGGAAAAATTCGCTCAATTCTGGGGCATTGAAAGCATGCCAGCAGAGAACGGCATTCCCCTGAGCGAAGTGCCACACTTTATTGATGAAGGTGTGTTAAAAGCTCACTATGTGATGGGGGAAGACCCGCTACAAACGGAGCCTGACCTTGCTACTATCCGCCGTACTTTCGATAAGCTCGAGCTGCTGATTGTCCAAGATATCTTTATGACCAAAACCGCGTCCATTGCCGACGTGATTTTCCCTGCCACGTCTTGGGGGGAACATGAAGGTGTGTACACCGCCGCTGACCGTGGTTTCCAACGCTTCTATAAAGCAGTTGAGCCTGTCGGTGACGTAAAAACAGACTGGGAAATCATTAGCTTAATGTCAACCGCTATGGGTTACCCAATGCACTACAACAACACCAAAGAAATTTGGGATGAGTTACGTGAATTGTGCCCAATTTATTATGGCGCGACCTATGAAAAAATGGCGGACTTAGCCTATATTCAATGGCCGTGTAAGACATTAGACAGCCCCGGCACGGAATATTTGTACGAAGGTGGTCAATTCGACACGCCAAATGGCAAAGGCCAATTCTTTACCTGCGATTGGCGCCCACCGATTGACCAAGTTAGCACAGAATACCCGATGGTTTTAGCAACAGTGCGCGAAGTGGGCCATTACTCGTGCCGTTCAATGACGGGTAACTGTAAGGCCTTGGCGGCGTTAGCGGATGAACCAGGTTTTGTACAAATCAATACCGCAGATGCAAAATCGTTAGGAATTAAAGACCAAGAGCTAGTTTGGGTGGCATCACGGCAAGGTAAAGTCATTACCCGAGCCAATATCAGTGACCGACCTAATAAAGGAGCGGTATACATGACTTATCAGTGGTGGATTGGTGCCTGTAATGAGTTAGTAGCAGAAAACCTCAGTCCAATTACCAAAACTCCTGAATATAAGTACTGTGCGGTACGCGTTGAGCCCATTGCAGACCAACAAAAAGCTGAGTATTTCGTTGTTCAGGAATACACAGGGATTAAACGTCGGTTACGTGAGGCGGCCGAAGGCCTTTAATTTTCGTTAAATAATCACCTAAGCCAATGGTTCCAGTCAAACCATTGGCTTTTTTATTTAGTTAATTAATAATAAGTATATTAATAAAATATTGATAATCTGTTATTCAGTCTGATTTCAAAAAAATTAAATTATATTTGAATAAATTTAATCACAGTCGTGACCTTCAAATATAAATAATAATTAATTTCATTAAGGCTATTATTGTTCATTTTATATGACTATCAATTATATAAAAACAGTAATAAGCAACCTGATAAATATAATCAAAAAACATACAATTAAAATAAATCTTGAACCGAGATCCCTAACCGCTGCATACGTGATAATAATGTGGTGCGTTTTAACCCTAAGCGGGTTGCAGCCCCCCTCGCACCAGCCACCACGCCGTTTGTCGCTCGTAGCGCCGCAATAATTCTATCTCTCTCTTCATCGTCACTTTCAGGGGCTGCGGTTTGCATGCGTTTTTCTATGGCACTGGGCTTTTCAAAGGCATTTTTAAGGCGTGAAGGCTTTGGGATATTGAGTTCATGTAGTTGTAAATTCAAAGTATTTCCACGGGTTAAAATCACCGCTCGCTCAATGACATTTTCCAACTCACGGACATTACCTGGCCACGGATACAATGATAACTGTGCCAGTGCTTCACGGGGAATACACTCAATCTTACGGTTCATACGCTGCGCAATTTTTTGCGTAAAATGGGTGGCAAGTAGTGGAATATCTTCAGGCCTTTCACGTAGCGGCGGGATAATAATCGGGAACACATTCAGCCGATAATACAGATCTTCGCGGAACTCACGCTCATCCGTCATGCCCTTTAAGTCACGATTCGTTGCCGCAATCAGCCGTACATCCACAGGAATAACTTTGTTACCACCGATACGTTCTATTTCACGCTCTTGTAGCACACGAAGTAATTTTGGTTGTAATTCCAATGGCATATCGCCGATTTCATCTAAAAACAGCGTGCTTTTATCTGCCATTTCAAAACGGCCAATGTGCGTAGTGGTTGCTCCAGTAAATGCGCCTTTATCGTGACCAAATAAGTCACTTTCCAACAAACCAGACGGGATCGCCGCACAATTCATTTTAATAATTGCACGGCGATGTCTGTCACTTAACCGATGAATAGCGCGGGCAATTAGCTCTTTACCTGTTCCCGTTTCCCCTAAAATCAATACGGTACTGTCGCTGCGTGCCACCAAATCCACTTGGTCGAGCACATTACGCATGGCGGCACTTTGAAAAATGATTTCGCTAAAACTCTCATTACCGTGAATTTGCTCATTGAGCCAGAGGTTTTCATTTTTCAGACTGTCTTTTAGGCGAGTAATTTCGCCATATGCCGCCGCATTGTCTACCGCAATAGCAAAGCGCGCCGCAATCTGTTTGAGTAAATTGCAGTTATCATCGGTGAAAATATGGGTATCTTCGTGGGATAAGACTAAAACGCCAAGGGGCTTATGGTTAAATGCCAACGGCAATAATAGTGTTTCCGTCATTCCTTGAGCACACACGTGCTGATACAGTGGGTCTTGGGTCGATTGGTCAAGAGCTAAGCGCATAGACTGATTACTTTCAAGCACTTGCGTTAAATCAGGGTGTAGTTCGTTTAAATGATATTGAGTTTTTTCGACGGGTTTTCCGCGGCGGTGATGGCTTGAATAACAAAGGTATACCGCTGAGCTATAATTATCACACAGGGCAATACTAATTTGGCTAATACCAAAAAAGCGGTAAATTTCCCGGGAAACTTCGGCAACTAATCCATCCATTTCTAAATGTGATAAAACGGAATTAGTAATATCTACCAGTATTCGATATTGGTCGCGTTCATGGCGTATACGTTCATTACTTTCAGTGATCCCCACAAATACCCCATTCTTTTTAATCATTTCCTTGAGATGTTATAAACACTCAAACTAATGGCCATTGATATAATTAAACATCAATACGACACCAAATAAGATTATTGTAATGACTCTAAAGAAAAATAATATCATTGACTGATTTAACTTTGATCCAATCCCCTATTTTTTCACGGTAAATTAAACTGTAATATATATTATTATATAACGATTCAATATTAAACGTCGTCATTATTGTCGAAAGCGTGTCGAATATATTTATTTTCTACAAATGAAATACCTAATTGTTTATTAATATATTGATTTAACTGAATTTAATTATTCCATCAATTTGGCACGATCCATGCTTATACCTGAGTATCTAAATTGAAAACAAGTACATCGGAACGTTGAATGTATTGTCATCATCTATTATTCAGGAGAGTAGGATGAACCGTTTCATCATTGCAGATCCCAAAAAATGCATTGGTTGCCATACTTGCGAAGTCGCGTGTGTGGTGTCCCACCAAGAACAAGAAACGGGGATTGCCACTGTCGTCAAAGATGAATTTTTCCCACGAATTCATGTATTAAAAGGCTATACCGTCAGTACGGCAGTGGTGTGTCGCCAATGTGAAGATGCGCCATGTGCTAATGTGTGCCCAAATGGCGCAATCAGCCGCAAAGACGATTTTGTCTATGTTGACCAATCAAAATGTATTGGTTGTAAAACCTGCGTTATTGCCTGCCCTTACGGCACCATGGAAGTGATTAGTCGACAAGTCGACCAGCAAGTGACCGCTCTCAATACCATCCCACAATACCGTGCAGAAGCCCATAAATGCGATTTATGCCATACCCGAGAAGGTGGCCCTGCTTGCGTCGAAGTGTGCCCAACGGAAGCGTTGATGGTTGTCGATAGAAACCGTATGGATGAAATCGTTAAAGAGCGCCGACGCCGTGCTGCCTTTGAAATTCCGCCGGATATCCTGCTGTAAGGAGCGTGCTATGCATGAAGTTGCATTATGCCAAAATGCTTTTGAAATCATTGAACAACACGCCAAGCAAAACCATGCCCAGCGTGTCACAGGGGTTTGGCTCGAATTAAGTGCTGTCTCTTGTGTGGAAGAGTCTGCTGTGCATTTTTGCTTCGACATTATTTGCCGCAATACCCTTGCGCAGGGTGCTACGCTCCATGTGTCTACCGTGCCTGCACAGGCACAATGCCGCGATTGCCAACGTACCGTGCAAATCACCCAATTTGAAGCGGGCTGCCCACACTGTGGCAGCCGAAACTTGCACGTGGATAGCAGCAGTAGCATGCAGGTCAAACAGATTGAAGTTGAATAATATTCTATGTAGGAGTTTGTTATGTGTTTAGGCATCCCCGGAAAAGTGGTCAGCGTAGGCGAGTCCCCGATGGATACCGCCCAAGTTGAAGTTTGCGGTGTCAAACGCGATGTGAATATTGCGCTAGTGTGTGAAGGGGAAACCGCAGCAATGATTGGCAAATGGGTGCTTGTCCACGTGGGCTTTGCGATGAGCATCATTGATGAACAAGAGGCGCACGATACCCTTGCCGCACTCATGGCGATGGAAGAAGTCGAGGAAGATGTAGGCTACTTTTTACGAGGCAATGCTTAAGTTGAGGACAAATCGCAGCGCCTCACCGCACTGCGATCCGCCCCCTAGGCATTTATTCCCCCTCAAATAGGGTAAAGCCGCCTAACCCTTGCCACTGAGGTAACGCGGCATACACTTGTTGCACTGCCGAAATCACCTTCTCATTCATTGGCATATAAAAACCCACTAAGTCTGGCTGAATACCTAAGAAAATAATCTCTTCGATATCCTCTTTTAATTGGTCGATTAAAAAATTTAACGGCAAATTATGGGTGCTCATGATAAACATTTCAGCGATATCATCGGGGTCAATAATTCGTATTTCACCCGGTGCTAAGCCAATATCGGCGGCATCCACAATCAACAAGCGCTGGGGTTTTAATGCACGCACTTGGTGAGACACACTTTCAGGGCTGCTCCCGCCGTTAATCGCCTGCCAGCCATCAATCGGGTTGGCTTCCATTAAATCGAATAACATCGGCCCTGCACCGTCATCCCCCATCATACTATTCCCAACAGCCAACATCAGGTTTTGCACAGAGGGTTGGTTTGGTTCGGCTAATACCTTGTTTTCAGTAAATTCATCGTCTAATGATGGGGAACCTTGTCTGGTTGTATGCCCTACGCCCTGCCGCTTTACAATCAAATAAATCGCGGGTTCCCGCTCAATTTCGCCGAGAAGCTGGATCAGCGTTTTGCTCCACGCTTGATAAGGGGACTGCGGGTCTTTGGCAAAACCATCTAATGCCAACGCCAACATATTGGTATGGGTCGAGTCGATATTAATTTCACCAAAGGTGATTAAGCCTTGTAACTTACGACGAGCCTCCCCCTCAGGTAAGGCTTGAACCCAAGACTGATAGCCTGTTAGCGGGCAGACTAGCTCGGTTTTCAGGCAATCAATCATCCCAACGTGGTGGCCTATCGCCAACGAGTAATACATCACTTGCTGGGCATCTTCTGGAATGTCATCGTCACTGTCGACAAACTTTTGGCGCAAAGACCAAAAAAAGACTTCGCCTTCCGTTGGCGAAGAGCTAGCCGAAGCTGGACTAGTCATGAATGCCTCCTTGCTTCAACACAGCGACTAAATGGTTAACAATGTCACGCAAACGGGGGTCTTGCTCTTCGTTGAGCCACGTTTGTAACGTGCTTTGAACTTGGGCTGGGCTCGCCCCCTCCAATAAAGATAAAAACCGGTCGCTAATTTCACGGCCTTGGTAATAACCCGCTTGGCGGCGTGCTTCACGTTCGATCATCACCCGAGTGGCTAATGGAATTGATGGCAATATAAGCTCAACACGCTCATCGTCGGCTTCATGGTGGTCTTGCGCTGATAATTTTTGTTTCAGTAAGCCAAGCGCCACAGCAAAGCCATAAATGGTCGCCGCAGGGGTTGGCGGGCAACCTGGGATCCACACATCGATAGGCACGATGTGTTCGCTGCCACCCCACACGCAATACAGATCATGGAAAATACCGCCACCACAACCACAAGCCCCATAAGAGATACAAATTTTGGGGTCAGGTGCGGACTCATAAGCCCGCAATGCAGGCATGCGCATGGCGCGAGTAACCGCCCCAGTAAACAGCAAAATATCTGCGTGGCGAGGAGAGGCAACCACTTTGATCCCGAAGCGTTCTGCGTCAAAAACGGGGGTAATTGCTGAGAAAATTTCGATTTCGCAGCCATTACAACCACCGCAGTCAACACGGTACACATAGGCGGAACGCTTGATGTCTTTGAGCAGCGTGCTTTTCAGCTTAGCCACTTGCTCATCCAATTGAATAGGCCGACTAACATGATGATTAATAGGAATATCTGGCAGACTCATTATTTATCTCCCTCAATGTGCAAGCGGAAATTTTGGCGGCCATTGTTCAGCAAATTGTTTTTTTGTTTACAGGATGGGCAGGTTTCATACATCGGGCGTAGCGCCTCAATGCCGCTTTCCTCGATACCTGACGCCACCATTAACGCCATCGCGTAATCTACCGATTTTTTAGGAGCGAATGCTTCGCCACATTGGCGGCAATGTTGTAAGCGGAAGGTGCCTTTCATGTACAAGTCAGCCTTGTTCATGACTGCCGTTTCGAATTCTTCCGTTAGATGAATGGCGCGAGTTGGGCACACTTCTTCACAACGGGCGCAATAGATGCAGCGCCCGAGGAATAACTGCCAACGACGCTCACCGCTTGCTAAGTCAGTCTCCATGGTTAACGCATTGGCAGGACACGCTGAAATACAGGCGCCACAGGCAATGCATTGCTGCGGGTCATACTCGGGTTTACCGCGAAACCCGTGAGCCACTTCGAGAGGCTTGAACGGGTATTTCACCGTCGCCGTTCCTGCATTTTGAAGGGTTTTAAACAGTTTAAACATAATATGCCCTCCGCCTATTTCATTATCGACGTTTTACGGTCGATGCTGTGCTGCTCAAGTTCTTTGTATGCCACGGTTTTGGCTTTGCGTTTTTTCACGTCCACCAGCGTCACACGGTCAGTACAAGAGTAACAAGGGTCAAGGCTACCAATGATCAGCGGCGCATCGGAAACCGTATTACCTTGCAACATATAACGCAGCACTGGCCAGTTGGCATAGGTCGCCGCACGACAACGCCAGCGGTACAGTTTTTGGTTATCCCCTAACATGCTCCAGTGAACATCCTCCCCACGCGGCGCTTCCGTATAACCCAGCGCAAATTTATGGGGCTGATAAGTAAAGCCTTCCGTGAGGATTGGCCCTTCTGGCATGTTATCTAGCGCGTATTCAATCATCGACAAGGAATCCAGCGTTTCTTTAATACGCACCATCACCCTTGAATAGACATCGCAACCATCAAGGCTGAATAAGGTTTTTGGCAGGTTGCCATAATCAGCAAATGGGTGATCAAAGCGCACATCGCGTTTAAAACCGCTCGCGCGGATCATCGGCCCCACAGGGCTGTAATCACGGGCAATTTGTGGCTCTAAACGCCCTACGCCGACAGTACGTTGTTCCATATTTGGCGTGCTCAGTAACATGTCCACCAATTGGGTTACATCACGGCGCATCTCCTGCACCAACTGAATGGTTTTCACACGCTGTTCTTTGAGGAAATCACGGCGAACGCCGCCAATCAGGTTCGTGCCGTACGTTTTACGTGCGCCTGTTAGCAATTCCGCCATGGTCATGGATTTTTCACGCACGCGGAAAAACTGCATAAACCCCGTGTCGAAACCTGTAAAGTGGCTTGCGAGGCCAATATTCAATAAGTGGCTGTGAAGGCGTTCAACTTCTAAAAGCACACTACGAATGGTGTGCGCACGTTGCGGTACATAAATACCAAGGGCATTTTCTACCGATGAGGTGTATGCCACGCTATGAGTAAAACCACAAATTCCGCAAACACGGTCAGATAAAAACGTGACTTCGTTATAGCCCATGCGGGTTTCTGCCAGTTTTTCCATCCCACGGTGGACATAGAACATACGGTAATCTGCATCGACAATACGTTCGCCATCAACGAATAAGCGGAAGTGCCCAGGTTCATCGGAGGTGATATGCAGCGGGCCAATGGGTACAACACGGCTTTGGGTTTTGCTGTCGTTAATAAACTCGTAAGTTTCAGTGTCTGTGGTTGGCGCAGGGCGCTGGCGATAATCCATGGTGTCTTTGCGCAGCGGGTATAAATCTTCCGGCCAATCATCAGGTAACACTAAACGGCGCTCATCGGGCAAGCCAACGGGGCGCAGGCCGTACATATCGCGAATTTCGCGCTCCCCCCAGACCGCCGCAGGGACACGCGGCGTCACAGACGGGAACTCTTGGGTAATTGGGCTAACAAAGGCTTTCACTGTCACCCAACATTTTTCCCCTTCTTCCATAGAAAGCGCGTAATACACGGCAAATTGGCCATTGAGTGGGCGTTCATCATTGCCCCATAAAACTGGTAACCAACCGCCACAGCCGTAGTAAAGAAACTCCACCACCTCAGGCAGCATATCCGTTTTCACCGTAATGGTGAGCTGATTAGCGGTTTGCCACTCTTCATCCAGCACCGCATGGGGAAATTTCTCGCGCACTTGTGCCAGATAGCCAACGCCTTTGCGAACGCCTTGAAGGGTATCTGTATAGTTCTGATAGCTCACGTTATTTCTCCTGCACTGATGCGGTAGAGGCGCTAACACCCCACGGCCATTGGTAATGTAATTGAGTTGATTCTGTTGAAGTTGCCGCGCTATCGGTTAATACAATAGTGGCGGCATTTTCGAGTAAGCGGCTAACCGGTTGTGGAATGTGGGTTCCCATCACTAACATCAATACGATGAGAATTGCCATTGGCAATGTCGTTAAAATACCCAGCTCACCACGAGACACACAGTCGGGTTGCTCACCAAATAAGGTTTTCGAGATCATGCGCACCAACCCGCCTAACACGATAGTGATCAACACCAAAACCAGCAGGGTTAACCAGAAATGATTAGCGGCGATCCCCGCGACCACAATCATGAATTCGCTGAGGAAAATATTGAATGGCGGCATACCGCCCAGAGCCAATGCGCCGCCGGCAAACACCACTGCCGTAAATGGCATAGTACGCAGTAAGCCTTTCACCACGGTGATATCTCGCGTGCCGTATTTCAGTAAAACGTTCCCTGAACCGCAGAACAGCAAGGTTTTACCCAAGCTATGGTTCAAGGTGTGCAGCAAGGCCGCTAACACCCCTAATGGGCCACCAATACCCAATGCCACTGCAATCAGCCCCATGTTTTCCACACTGGAATAGGCCAGCAGACGTTTCATGTCTTTTTGCACTAAGATGAAAAATGCGGCAACGGCCACTGAGAGCAAGCCGAATACCAGCAATAGCGTTTGAGTGAACTCACCGCCAATCGCGGAGGTTACGATGATGTAGTAGCGAATGATGATCAGCAGCGCGCAATTAAGCAGTACCGCAGAAAGTAACGCAGAGGTTGGGCTTGGTGCTTCACTGTGTGCATCGGGTAACCAAGCGTGCATTGGGAACAAGCCCGTTTTGGTACCAAAACCAATCAGCACGAAAACAAACGCTAAATGCATCAGGGTTGGGTCAAGCAGTTCAGTGTATTTCAGCACTTCGGTCCAGAAAATGGCGAGCTCAGGGTTTGGCATCACATTGACCGCATTGGCGTACACCAAAATTGTCCCAAACAGGCCAAATGCCACGCCCACGCTACAAATAATGATGTATTTCCACGCCGCTTCCAGTGACGAACGCTGCCCATAAATCCCCACTAAGAACGCCGAGCTCAGTGTGGTCGCTTCCACCGCTGCCCACATTAAAATCAGGTTATTACTGGTGATCACCAACAGCATGGTAAATAAGAACAGGTGGAAGAAACCATAGTAATTACATAAGGTTCCTACACTGATCTCGCCATCTGCCACTTCGTGATTCATATAGCCGATGGAATATAACCCCGTTAAGAAGCCGACAATACCTAAAATAGCGAGAAATAACCCTGCAAGGCTATCGAGGTGGATCCAGTTCCCCGCCATCAGCAAATCACCGACCTCACTGATGGTATTGACCATCCACAGTGACAAAACCAATAGCGCCACAATGCCGACGGTATGCACCAATGTAACTGCGGGTTTTGCGCCGCTGCCTAGCAATCGGCACGCAAAGGCCAGCAGTGAAATCACCAACGGCGTTGCCATTAATAACGTTAACAACATACTTTGACTCATCTCATCACCCCTTCAGCGCGGTCAGTTGATCCACGTTCAGTGTGTTGAGCGTGCGATAAATTTTACGCGCCAGTACCGCCATGATAATCACAGCGAAAATCGCATCGGTGGCGATACCAATTTCCACCAGCTCGGGCGCTTTATAAGCCAGTAAGGCCAAGGTCAAGTGAGAGCCATTTTCCATCAAGCAGTAACCAAACGCCTGTTTGAGGATATTGCGCTGTGTGACGATGCACAGCAGGCCTAACATAAAGTGACCGAGGGAAACCGCTAACGCAGGTTTTAGCTCTGTGGCAATCGGCAATTTGATAGGCTCGACCACAAACCAGCACAGCACCACAATCACCGCCGCGGCTAACATCAACCATGCAGGGCTAATCACCCCGCCATTGGCTGACGGGTCTGACAGCTTGCGAAATGCATAACCTAAGATTACAGGGACTAAAATCACCTTAGTGATAAATGCCGACCCCGCCCACATAGCGAGTTCAGGGGCATTCAAGGTATAGGATAAGGTGCCAAAAATCGCCACTAACACCAGCGATTGCAAGGCATAGAACCAACACGAGGTCACAGGACGCTTCGCCCCGATAACCAACAGCGAGGTGATCATCATCAATCCCGCTAAATTATTCACAATCATGGAACCAGTCATACTTTCTCTCCCTTAATTGAGCCAGATGACGGCTATCACGCTCGAACCGAAGGACATCACGATCAGTAAACCGATCACCCACTGCATCGCCCATGGCACAGCACTGCCGTTTGCCACATCTTCACTTGGCTCACCGGGCACCACTTTGCCGAACCAGTACAGTAGCCATGCAAAGCTAGCGACCGATTCAATCAACACCAGCACCATAATTGGTGTGAGGATCCAGAAGTGTTCAGAAAGGGCGAAGCCTGCCGCGAAGATAGGGAATTTGCTGAAGAAGCCGTTAAGCGGTGGTACCCCTGCAATTGCCAGTGCGGCAACGCAGAAACCAACACCCAACAGCGGGTAACGTTTTGCTAAGCCGCGTAAACGTGGCAGCATCCGTGTTCCGCAGCTATAACTCAGCGCACCCGCAACGAGGAAGAACAAGCTTTTGGCAAACGCGTGGTTGAAGATATAGGCGATACCGCCTTGGAAAGCTTCTTTCGACCCAAAGACAGATAACGACAGGGCAAGGAAGATGTAAGCCAGTTGAGTGATGGTTGACCATGCCAGCAGGCGTTTCATATCCTTTTGTGGCAGGTACATCATAAAACCATACACCAGCGTGATAACTGCCATCACCACACCTACCCAACCAATGATTTCAGGCACATGATCCGAGGACATCAAGCTACGGGCGAAGATATACACCCCGACTTTCACCATTGATGCCGCATGTAAGTAAGCACTCACTGGGGTAGGTGCTTCCATGGCATCAGGCAACCACGCTTGCAGAGGCAGTTGAGCTGATTTCCCCCACGCAGCGAATAAAATCCCACCAAACACAATCAAACTTGCAGACTCATTGAGCTGGCCAATGGCGCTCAGCGCGAATGTCCCTGTGTTGATAAATAAAGTGGCAGCAGCTAAATACAGCCCTAACGAACCAATGTGAGTGATAAGCAGCGCTTTCATCGCACTGCGTTGGGATTTTTCAGTTTGGTAATAACCAATCAATGCCCAAGAACATCCCCCCGTAATTTCGAAGAAGACTAACTGGCCTAAAATGGTGGAAGATAACACCACACCAGCCATTGCCCCGATAAATACCAGCAAGAATGCATAATAACGACGAGTTGGCCCATGGGCGTGCTCGCGGTTCCCCTCAGTTAAATAACCCGTTGAATATAAACAGATTAAGAAACCTAAGAACACGACTGCAAAGGCAATCAACGTGCTAACGCCGTCAATGGTGAAGCCGAATAGCTCGACATCCCCTGCTTGGATCAGGGTCAGCGTCGTGGCCACTTTGCCACCGGATAAATACAACCAGCCGAGTATCCCCGTACCGATTGAGGCAATCAGTGCAACAACGGTGCTCAGCCACGGTGCCATACGAGTGGGTAAGCTACTCACCAGAAATGCACCAATAAAGGGAATAAGTAGCGTGGCGAGTGCAATATTTTCTAACATGCTGTGTCGCTCCTTATAGGCCAGTGAGGTAAAAAACGAATCCGAGTGCCGCAACACCGAACCCTAACCACGTCACATGGTGCGTCAGTAAAAAACGCCCACGCGCCAGACTGTTTTCCACCAGCGACGCCAGCACAAAAATCACCAGTAATTTCACCAGCAACAGCACTAACGCAATCAGCAAGCTGCCCACCGTCAACACACTGGCATTGCCAAATGGGAAGAAGATGGATAAAAACAGTACCGCCACAATCACTTGTTTGAGGCCAATGCCCCATTTCACCAACGCTAAACCTGAACCTGAGTACTCCGTTAATGGCCCTTCTTGAAGCTCTTGCTCTGCTTCTGCCACGTCAAACGGGATTTTCCCCATTTCAATAAAGGTGGCGAAACCACACGCTAACAAGGCTAAAAAAGTGGCGGTGGGCGAAATCCAGCCTTCACTCATCACCGAGCTAATGGTGCCGATATTGGTTGAGCCAGCAATCAGCGCCACCACCAATAGGCCAAGGAATAAAATCGGTTCGACTAATACCCCAAGCGTGAGCTCACGGCTTGCGCCAATCCCTGCAAACGGGCTACCCGTGTCCAAACCTGAGAGTGAAAAGAAAAAACGGAACAGCGCAAAAATGTACAGCACGATAATTAAGTCACCCGCCCCACTAAACAGCGAGTTCAACGTGAAAACGGGCAAAGCCATCGCTAACAACAACATGCTGCCAAGCAGCACATACGGCATGATACGAAAGATAGCCCCTGAGTCACGAGGCGCAACGGATTGGCGTTTTAGCAGTTTGATAATATCGCGATAATCCTGCCAAATACCGGGGCCTTGGCGCGAGTGCATTTTGGCGCGAATTTGCCGTGAAATACCGGTGAATAACGGGGTTAACAGCAGCAAAATAACGGCTTGAATTACGGCAAAGAACCCCATCATCAACGTCGGTGTTTCTTGAATTGTCATGGTTTCTCCCCTTACGCCGCGATCACGACGAGCAGCACCACTAACGCAGCAACGACATACAGGCAATACAACCTGAAGTCCCCGCCTTGTAAGCACTGCATGCGCTTCGCAATTCGATTAATACAACGGACGAACGGGTAAATAATTTTCTCATCCCAGAAAGGCTCAACTTTCCCCGCCCCTGCTTTCGTCACTTCTAAGGTTTGTGCTAACCGCGCCGATGGGTCGAGTTGCTCACGCATACGGTACAACGGCGCAAACATAGAACGCAGCGGTTGAGTAAAGCCCCCCGCAGACACTGACATGTCTTTTTCCCACGCGTAGCCACATGCCCACGCATCACCTTTACGGCGAAAGCCCATTTGTTTGCCTTTGAATGCCAAGTAAATAATGAACGGAATAAGCGGTAAGGCGAGCAACAGAACGAAGGTCATCGCTGGGGAGATCATCGCTTGTGCCGCGCTATCTGGCATGAGCATCGCCCCTTGGGCAACGGTAATATCCGTGGCGCTGGTTAATGACATCGCCACATTCGCCAATACGGGGGCAATCACGCTGGCACCCACACCTAAAACCACACAGATAGCCGCTAAAATCAGCATCGCCGCGGTCATTGTCCAAGGCACTTCCCGTGCTTTGGTGGCTTGTTCGCTACGCGCGCCACCACAGAAACTGACCCCGTACACTTTCACAAAACACATCGCCGCCAACGCCCCTGTGATGGCTAACATCACAATAGCGATAGGACCACTGATACGCATGATGAATGTGCCTTCGTGGCTCATTGAGAAAAGGGATTGATAGGTGTACCACTCACTGACAAAACCGTTTAAAGGCGGTAACGCTGAAATCGCCATACAACCGATTAAAAAGGCGGTTGCCGTCAATGGCATTAGTTTCGCTAACCCGCCCATTTTTTCCATATCGCGGGTATGAATACGGTAAATCACCGCTCCAGCCCCAAGGAATAACAACCCTTTAAATACCGCGTGGTTGAGCAAGTGGTAAACCGCACCGAGCAGGCCAATAGTTGCTAACACTGGCATGTTATTTGCCATACCAACCATGCCAACACCAACGCCCATCAAAATAATCCCAATATTTTCAACGGTATGCCAAGCGAGTAAGCGCTTAATATCGTGCTCTGCCAGTGCGTACATCACCCCAAGGACAGAAGACACCGCGCCGAAAGCCAACACCACAATACCCCACCAGCCTTGGGTGGCACCTAGCAGGTCGATACCCACTTTGATGATCCCAAAGATACCGATTTTCACCATCACTCCTGACATCAAAGCAGAGGCATGTGACGGTGCTGCGGGGTGAGCTTGCGGTAACCAGCTGTGCAATGGGAGCATCCCTGCCTTGGCGCCAAAGCCAAAAAATCCCAATAAGAACACAACCGATGCCATGGTTGGTGAAAGAGTCAATTGACGGAAGGAGTCGAAATCTAAGCTGCCACTTTGTCGCCACATTAAGAAGAAGGCTATCATGATTAAAATCGACCCAGCGTGGGCAATAAAGAAATACAGCAGGCCAGCACGAATCGATTTGTCATCTTGGTCAGCAATAACCAAGAACCAAGAAGCGAGTGACATCATTTCGAATAAGATAATGAAATAGAACGCATTATCCATCACCACCAAGGCGACCATCGAGGCGATAAACAGATTGAGAAAGAAGCCCATGCTCCACGCCCCACGTCCGTAATATTCTTGAACATAGTTCAGTGAATATAGGGCGCTGACGGTGACCAACAACGAAATCACCATCACCATAAAGGCGGCTAAGCTATCCATTCGCACCACAAAATGGGCAAAGGGGAATGGCCCTTGTGCCATATACGTCAGCACTTCGCCATTCATTAAAACGGGAATGGCGCTGCATAACCCCAATAAGCCACCAATAATGGCTGAAATCCCCGCCACATAAATGGCAATTTTTTCTTGGCGCTTAAACAGCAGCGAGGCGAACCCGCCGACGGTATATAAGGCAATTGACCACAAAAGTAATTGAAGCGCTGTCATGTTAGAGGTTCTCCTGCCGTGAGACAAAAATGTCGAACTCCGGCGGCATCGCATCGACAGACGCATTGCGGCGTTTCGCACTTTCGTTTTCCAATTGGTTTTCCTCAACCAGATGGAGGGCATCGGTTGGGCAAACCTTCACACATGCAGGGCCATCTTCGCTAAAATCACATAAATCGCATTTCACGGCGATATTGCGAATACCCGCATTCCACGCTAAGAATGGGTTCATGGTCGGCAAGCTGTCTGGCACATCGAGCAGCATTTCTTTCGGCACATATTGCTCAAAGAAATCAGGCATATCGACAGGTTTACTACCCGATGGCGTAATCGCCCCAAACGGGCACACTAGGCCGCAAAGCTTACAGCCAATGCACAGGCTCTCATTCAATACGATCATGTCATTTTCATGTGTAATCGCATTCACTGGGCACACCCGCGCACACGGTGCATCGTCACACTGACGGCACAGCATCGGGGCGGTTAGCTCTCCTACTTTCACCACACTTAGTCTCGGATGTGATTGTAATCCCTGTGCTTTATGTGTTTCTGAGCATGCAGCCATACAGGTATTACATCCGATACAGAGTTGCGGGTCGGCAATCACAAAGCGATTCATTCGCCTTACCCTCCAATCAAATTGGTCGAATTATTCATATTGATGGAGTTGTATTAGCATATTTCATGCCATGATTATTTTTGTTATTTATCAATAGATTAAATAAAGACCTTGGAAGGTTCGACACTAATGACGATGAAGTGAGGGCGGCAAATGGCCATTATCGACACGCATCTACATCAAAAAATATTTTCGGAGGGAATGAATTTTAGGTGAGAATTTACTGGCTGAATTATTTTTAACGATTTCACGGTAATAAAATAAAAATAATGCGCTATTTTTACATCATTATTTTTAATTTATGCTTTATTTATTTCTTTATTTGATTCCTTTTAAATATGCATTTGATTTGCAATAAATATAAAACCTGACTTAAATTATATTGAAATTGGTTAGATTTACTTAATTTATTTGAATTAATAGCAAAGTCATCATTAATGACCAGTCAGCAATAAATGATAATTTCAAATAAAAATAAAATCACAAAAACAAATATAACTCAATAAAATCACCTAGTTGCGATAAATAAAAAACGATAAAAATATATTTTATTCTTATTGATAGGTAAATCTTATTTCATCAATCGATTAAACCAATGGTTATTATTGATAAAAATCAAGAACCATTTTGCTTTATTTACCCATCATAGTCCGGCTGTAGAATTATATTAACTAAAAATATTTAATTATATTTGACCGCAATCTTCCAAGGATAGTGTAATGAAAAAACTTACTCGCATTACGGTCGCTGTCATATTTTTGCTTTTACTCGGTTATTTTGGGTTATCGGGATATGTGTGGTACCACGATGATCAACGAAGACAAAATAATGACATTCAGACATCTAAAATTGCAGAAAATAATCAAGTCCTCCAATTCTTTGCCGAAAAAGGATGCGATTACTGTCACACGCCGTCAACTGACTTACCTGCTTATGCCTCATTTCCAATTGCTAAACAACTGATGGAGTACGATATTCAGCTGGGTTATAAGTCCTTTAACCTTGAAGCTGCTCGTGCTGCGTTAATTGCTGGGGAACCGGTTCCTCAAAGCGAATTGAATAAAATTGAGTGGGTGATGCAGAACCACACCATGCCACCAACACGCTATGTCGCACTGCACTGGGCAAGTAGCGTAAGTGACGAAGAACGCAATAAATTACTCGGTTGGATTGCGAAGCAACGCGCAGAGCATTATGCCACCGAGGACACCGCGGCGGAGCACCGCAATGAGCCAATCCAACCAATTCCAAAATCACTGGATGTGGATGATAAGAAAGTGGCATTAGGCTTTCGCCTGTACCATGACGCTCGCTTGTCAGGGGACAGCACCATCTCTTGTGCTCACTGTCACGCACTAAACGCGGGTGGTGTTGATGGTCGTAAAACCTCTATCGGTGTTGGCGGTGCCGTTGGCCCAATCAACGCACCAACTGTGTTCAACTCTGTGTTTAACGTCGAGCAATTCTGGGATGGTCGTGCCCCTGACTTACAAGCACAAGCGGGTGGCCCACCATTAAACCCAATCGAAATGGCGTCCAAATCATGGGATGAAATCATTGTAAAACTGGATAAAGACCCGGTATTAAAACAGGATTTCAATGCGGTTTACCCTGAAGGGTTTACGGGCGACAGCATCACAGATGCCATCGCGGAATTCGAAAAAACCTTAATCACCCCAGATTCACCATTCGATAATTGGTTACGTGGCGATAGCACTGCACTGACAGCGCAACAGTTGCATGGTTACCAATTATTTAAAGAGAATAAATGTGCGACCTGCCACGGTGGCGTGATCCTCGGTGGTCGTTCTTTTGAACCGTTAGGTTTGAAGAAAGACTATGAATTTGGTGAAGTCACTGCACAAGACATTGGCCGCATGAATGTCACCTCTGAGGAACGCGATAAACTGCGCCAGAAAGTCCCAACCCTGCGTAATGTTGAGTTAACCGCACCGTATTTCCACCGTGGTGATGTAGCAAGCTTAGATGAAGCAGTCAAACTGATGCTGCGTTATCAAGTGGGTAAAGAGTTACCACAAAAAGATGTTGACGATATTGTCGCCTTCCTGAAGAGCTTAACGGGTGTTTACACACCGTATGTCTCACAAAACGAAGCGCAACAATGATTGATTGAATAATCGTTGCATAGCACCGTTGGCCTAGGCTACGGTGCTATTTTTTTGGATAGACGATGTGTTACTCAGGCACATTCCCTTTGTAATACACCGTTTTTTGCATAATGGGTAAAGATAATTGCTTTTGAATTCCCGCTAGTGTTTCTTGCGTTAGCATGGCGAGCCCACGGTAAAAATTGCTGTTAGCTTGCGTGGCGAAAACATCAAGAAAATGTGCTGACCATGGTAAAAGGTGCCACGCTAGCAATTCCTCAAGGTCATTGTGCCTATCTTGCTCCGCCAGCCATGCGGCTAACATCAAAATCAAACCAATATGGTCTTCTGGCTCTTTTTGCGTTGTGGCAGGTTCAATACCTTTTGAACGCATCCATTGGCGCAGCTCAACGGTGGAATCCCCAAAAATAATATTTTCTTTATCTAACCACACTGAGCCCCAAGGTGGTGCAGGTAAGGCATAGGGGCCGATAAATAACCGCTGCCACGCTTCATCAAGTGGCTCATTTTGTTTTGTTGAATCTGCAAATAATGCGTTAATTTCATTGAGTGATGCCAACGCAAATGGCCACTCTTCATGCCATGTTGGCTCTCGCAAAATCGCGATAAGCTCCGCGTTATTTTCACTGTCTGGAGCAAAATAAAATAAAGAACCCAAAACCCGCCCCGTTACAGCAACGTGTTCAAGAAATTGCGCATCATGCATATTGATTGTCTCTGCGTTTTCAACGTAGGGAAACTGGCTCCCTACGTTGAGATGTTTTACCGATTAGGCGACTGCCATTCCTACTGTCATATGTAGACCATAGAACAGCCCGCGTCCAATTAATTCACCGAACAACACTAATAATGTGCCGATGAACAAACTGATAACGGATGGCTGGTTTTGCTTCATTAGCGGTATAATCCATAACATCAAACCAAGGCTTGTTGCCACTAAACGAACCATTTGCAGCGTACCAAAATCAGGCACTAATGCACTCGCACTTTGCACCGACGTTGCTATCAGCGCAATTTCACCACTTTGTACCAGCACAAATGCAATCGTAACCACATACGCCACGATGCTAATCAGTGCGAGTCGCCCACTGTGACACGGGAACTTGGCAATACGTAATAACAGCGTGCCGAGTATCGGCCCCACCACAAAGGCCGTCATAAAGAAGCCAATCGTGGTGTGTGGCGTGTTCCATGTCGGGACGGTGCTTATCATATAAACGCGAGTCATTGCCCAGACAAATAGCAGCCCCATCGCCATCGTAACCAGCAACCAAATTTTGCCGAGTCCTTCAGGCATTTTTTTCAGCGCCGCCAGCAGCCACCATAAGCCCCCTAATGCAAAAAAGAGGGAGCCAAACAGTACTTCATTACTGAGTGACGATGAAAAAACACGGTTCATTGAGTTAAACGCACGTAGCGGCGAGCCCATATGCATCATGGAAGCCAAGAACCCTAAGCCCATCAGCACCCACAAAGCCAGCATCGCATTCACAATACGTTGCTTTTGTAGTTTATCATCCGTCGATAACCACGCGAGACCTGTGACAATCAGTGCGCCCGCAATACTTTGTCCTAATACCGTAAACAGGATCAGCGGCCATTCATGTAATCCGTTGCCCATCTTATACCTCCCTTGGGTTAGCTAAGTGGCCCGTGGTATCGTTCACTGGGCGGCTATTGGCATTCGGCTTAATGACAATATTCGGTTTGGTGTAATGCGCTTCTGGCAATGGCGCGATTTCTGCCAATGTGCCATAGGTTTTACGCAGCTCTTCGATTGGGCCAAAATCCAACGCACGCAGCGGGCAAGATTCGGCACAAATCGGTTTTTTCCCTTCAGCCACACGCTCATAACAGCCATCACATTTTGTCATGTGCCCTTTTTCGGCATTAAACTGTGGCGCACCATATGGGCATGCCATGTGGCAGTAACGGCAACCGATACAAACACTTTCATCCACCACTACAAAGCCGTCTTCGCGCTTATGCATTGCGCCACTTGGGCACACTTTGACGCACGCAGGGTCTTCACAGTGGTTGCACGAAATTGACAAGTAATAACTAAACACATTTTGGTGCCAGACGCCGTTATCTTCTTGCCAGTCACCGCCCGTGTACTCGTAAATGCGCCTAAAATTCACTTCAGGAGATAAATTTTTGTAGTCTTTGCACGCTAATTCGCACGTTTTACACCCCGTACAACGGGCTGAATCAATATAAAAACCATATTGTGTTGTCATGATTTATCCCCTCCCTATACCCGAGCTACTTCAACAAGATTACTGTGCTGCGGGTTGCCTTTTGCCAGCGGCGACGGGCGCTGCGTGGTCAGAACGTTAAGGCTTCCCCCATGGTCTATCTTGTTTTCATCTGGCGCATACCACGCCCCTTCCCCCATTGCGACAACACCTGGGATGATCCGCGGTGTCACTTTGGCATTGATGTGCACTTCACCACGATCATTGAAAATACGCACCATATCGCCATTTTTGATATTGCGACGCGCAGCATCAATCGGGTTGATCCACATTTCTTGTAAACACGCGGCTTTAATCACGTCGACGTTGCCATACGTAGAGTGAACACGGGATTTATAATGGAAGCCGCTCAATTGCAGCGGGTATTGCTCGGTCAGTTTGTCCTCATGGCTTTCAAAGCCCGGGGAATACATCGGGATAGCCGAAATTAAGTCACCTTCTTCAAGGGTCCACGTTTTCGCGATATCCGCTAAGCGGTCAGAGTAAATCTCAATTTTACCCGATGGGGTATTTAGTGGGTTCGCTATTGGGTCTTCGCGGAACGCTTTGTGTGCCACGACATGCCCTTGCGGGTTCATTTTTTTGTAGATCCCTTGCTGCTGGAAAGTTTCAAAATCTGGTAACTCAGGCAGTTTTTCTCTTGAAATTTCATACAGATGGCGCAACCATTCTTCTTGTGTACGCCCTTCGGTGAACTTATCTTCAACCCCCATACGACGGGCGATTTCTGTACACATCTCATACACAGTTTTGCTTTCAAAACGTGGTTCAATGGCTTGGCTGGCAAAAATCACGTAGCCCATGTTACTGGCGGCACCATCAAGACAAAAATCCATTTGTTCCGATGCGGTGCAATCTGGCAGAAGAATATCCGCATATTTTGCCGATGCAGTCATGTGGTTATCAATCACCACAATCATTTCGCATTTTTTATCATCCTGAAGAATGTCATGGGTCTTATTGATATCAGAATGCTGGTTAATCAAGCTGTTACTGGCGTAGTTCCAAATAAATTTAATTGGCACGTCCAGTTTATCTTTACCACGAACACCATCATGGGTTGCCGTCATTTCAGGGCCACGTTCAATGGCGTCCGTCCATAAAAACACCGAAATACTGGTTTTAACAGGGTTCTCAAGGGTTGGCATCCGCTCAAAGGGGATATCGTAATTACCTTCACGCGCCCCTGTATTCCCTCCGCTAATTCCCACGTTCCCCGTTAAAATCGGTAACATGGCAATCGCACGAGCAGTTTGCTCACCGTTTGAATGGCGCTGCGGCCCCCAGCCTTGGCTGATATAAGCAGGCTTCGCACTACCGATTTCTCGCGCTAGTTTGATAATTTTATCGGCAGGGATACCGGTAATTTTTGCTGCCCATTGAGGCGTTTTTTCAATGCCATCATCCCCTTGCCCTAAAATATAGGCTTTGTAATGGCTATTTTTTGGTGCATTCGCAGGGAGCGTTTTTTCGTCATATCCAACGCAATATTTGTCTAAGAATGGCTGATCAACCAAATCTTCCGTGATCAATACATGGGCAAGCCCCGCCACTAATGCGGCATCAGTACCCGGACGAATTGGGATCCACTCATCTTCACGCCCTGCGGCGGTGTCAGTATAACGAGGGTCGATAACAATCATTCGTGCATTGGAACGCTCACGTGCCTGCTCTAATTGGTAAGTGATCCCCCCGCCGCTCATCCGTGTTTCAGCTGGGTTATTTCCGAACAACACCACCAATTTAGAATTTTCGATATCAGAAACGCTGTTACCCGCGCCACTGCCGTAGGTATACGGCATTGCGCAGCTAATTTGTGCTGTGCTGTATGTACCATAATGGTTTAAATAACCACCGGTGCAGTTCATTAAACGCGCAATTGGCGAGTTAGCAGGCGGCCATGAACGCGCAACAGTACCGCCCAAGGTACCTGTCCCGTAGTTTAAATAGACGGCTTCATTGCCGTAATCTTTAATAATACGTTTGAGATTGCCGCTAATGAGGTCGTATGCTTCTTCCCAACTAATTTGCTTAAATTTTCCCTCACCACGCGCACCAACACGCAGCATTGGGTATTTCAATCGGTCAGGATTATACACACGGCGACGCATGGAACGACCACGCAGACAAGCTTTAACTTGGTGCTTATCACCATACACGTCATCCCCTGTATTATCGGTTTCAACGTATTTGATTTCACCATCCACCACGTGCATACGCAGCGGACAACGGCTTCCACAGTTAACGGTACACGCACTCCAGACAATTTTTTCTTCAGGGGTTGGCATCGCTTCAGTAGCATTGGCGACATTGCTAAAAGGTAAACTTAATGCACCGCTAGCAAGCGCAAGCCCGCCCACAGTGCTGGTTTGCATTAGTTTTCGACGGCTGATCTCCGATTGGAGTAACCCATCAGATAATGCTTTATCCATATCTGCCTCACTTAACATTGCTTCTTAAAGTTATAAAATAATTTTTTGTAATTTATTTTTGGTATTTTCACTTCTCTGATTTCAATCGTTATTTTATAGCGGGCATATAGATAGGTATTGTGCGCGATCAATTATTCCATACAAAAACAAGGGTTTTGTGTGTGCTCATAACTCACTTAAAAAAGGCAGATTTTTTATTGTTTTTCAAAATAATATAAAAGTATGAAATCCTCATTTTGTTATTAAAGAATGACAGAAAAACTGTTCTTTCAATAAATTGAAATATCTTTTTATCATGGGTCATCATGAAAATAATTAACTACCTTTAAATATGAAAGTAATTATTTAATATTAATTAAATCAATATTTATAGATAATCTAAATTTGAAATCATGATGAAATATGAAGTGCCTCTCGTCTTTGAAATTCTAAAGGGGCTTTGAAGTTGTTATGATAATTGATGAATGACGATGTCATTCAATGAGTAAAAAAGAAGATCATTTTCTCTTTCTCGTGGCGCGAATAAACAGAAGATAGCGCCACTAAAAATCATTATCTATTGAATGTCATTTATATTGATATTTACGGTTAAATTCACCAACAGGTAAAGCAGGCGAGAACCAATAACCTTGAATATAATGAATACCATTCGCTAATAACCAGTCACATTTAGCTTGTGAATCAACACCTTCGGCGATAATGTCGATAGATAATGCGCTTCCGATTAAGCTAATAACTTTAATAAGTGAGTTTTCATCTGGGATTTGCTGAATAAAACTGCGATCAATTTTAATAATATCAACAGGTAGCTGATTCAAGTAATTCAGTCCCGCGTAACCAATACCAAAGTCATCTAATGCAACTTTAATACCTAAGGAACGAAGCTCTTTCAGTTGTTCTGCCGCTCGTGCAAGGTTTGAAATACTTGCAGTTTCTGTGATCTCAATATGCAATTTATCTGCAGGTACATCAAATTGAGCTAGCTTATCCTTTATCGACGCAGCAAAATTTTCGTGAGAAAGCTGCACCCCTGAAATATTCAAAGAGATTGGAATGTTAATTCCGAGTATTCGCCAGTTTGATAAAACTTTAAATGATTCAGTCAATACCCATTCACCCAAAGGCACAATTCCCCCCATTTCTTCCGCTAATGGGATAAAGTCTGCCGGTGAGTTCACATTTCCACCGAGTGTAGTCCATCTGACTAACGCTTCAGCGCCACTGAGCTGATTCGTATTTAAATCCACCTGCGGCTGTAAGTATAATGAAAATTCGCCCTCCTCAAGTGCTTTAACAATTTCAGCTTCTTGCACTAATCGTTCTTTCGCTTTATCCGTTAAACTTGGTTGGAAGAAGACTATCTGATTTTTCCCCTCACGCATCGCCGTATTCAATGCCGATGTAGCCTGAGCAATCATACTTTCCGCTAATTTAGCCGCACTCGAAATTGTTTCAGACAAACTTTTTTGATAGGAAACGCCAATGCGGGCACTAGAGCGTAGTGTCATATCATCGACAGAGACAATTTCAGTCACTTCAGACATCAAGTTTTGAGCTGTATTCATCACTTGATAAGGGGTATCAACTTCCCTTAGCAAGATAATAAACCGATCGGGTGCAAGCTGACCCAACAAATCCGTCTGGTCAATAACGCTTTTCATACGAGCGACGAGCTTACGGATCAAGGTTTTTTGCTGCTCCGCATTAAGGACACCTATTGTTTCCTGTAACGTATCTACTGATATAATAATCAAACTGCTAAATGCCCCAAAAGAAGAGAGCAAGTGCTGTTCAAAAACGGGGTGAAATAGCGTCATATTTGGCAACAATGAAATCGGATCATGCGTTGACAATTGACTAATTGATTTTTTGGCTCTTTGCAGTGCTAATTGATTATCGTTATAGCTACGTACTAACATTCCAAGTTCATCATTATCTTCTTCTGAACTTAGCTTGAGCTGATGAAATTGTTCACCGTTTTGAGGAACGCTTTTTAATTGGTAGATGATAGACTTTAATGGGTAAACCAATCTTTTATTTAATTGCCAAGCTAAAAAACACAATATGATCGCGGATAGAATGGTATAGCTTAAAAGCAGCGAAATAAAACGAAACCAAAATACTTCATAGGCATGCATCGTATTAGTATAAAAGGTGACGTAGCCGATAACATCACTCGACGAGCCTTTCAAGCCAGAATAAATAGGGGATTTTACTGAGACCTCAATATCAATAATTGTAAGGTACCATGCTTTTTCCTTCGGCAAGGAAGATATTTCTTTTTTATACTGTCTATTATTTTTGAGATCAATAACTTCTAATTTATCTATTTCGTTAATTTTAGTTAGATCGGCGAGTAGATTCTTAATTTTATCTTCATTGTCAGTCTCTATTGCATCCAAAAGGATAGGTATCGCAAAATACGACATGTTTTTTAAATTATTAGAATATATTTCTTTGCGTTGCTCAATAAAAACATAAAATTGGATAATCGTAAAAAAACAGACCAAAATCGACGATACGATCGACATGATTATTATATATTTTTTTGTCAGCGATCTATGTGCACGCAAGTCTATCTCCTTAAAACAACCATTCTTATTAAAGCCGTCGACATCAGTTAAGGATTATCTGTAAGCTGAAAAAATGCCTACTCTTCATCGTAGACTATATAGTGAAAAATTACAATGTTATCAACTCAATACAAAAAAAACACTCGCATGAACAGGTAATAACCCTTACAAAAATAAATCAATTGAATGATTAACCATCATAAATCATAGCAATTCCATTTGTTATCAAAATGCGCCTGTTTTTATTTAACTTATAAACCATTTTGCATTTTTTTTGTAAAATCATTAATGATTTATTGATGTATTAATAATATATCTATTGCCGATAAAAATTAGGATGCCAACAATGGGCACCCTAATCATCAATATAGAATAAAAAAACAATCCTATTTGAAATCAGCATAAGGTATTAATGGCTGTGGAGGCATGTCTAAATCGCCAGACCAACCATCGAAGGAATAACGTAGATAAATTAATGCATGGCTTGGGGTATAATCTTTTGCTTGTTGAATATCAACAGATGCCCCAACAAACCAGTGCGGCGTTATTTTTCGCTCAATTAATAAATTCGTCGTGTATCCAACACCATGACTATAGCTTCCTTTATTATCGGCTTGTCTAAAATATTCTTTATCTTCAATAGCATCATTTGAATCAAAAAAACGAGAAATCGGATACTTTCGACTATTTTTTGTATGAGAGTAAGACCACGATACAGAGCCAGAAACTTCCCAAGACCAATTCTCTGTTCTTTGACGATAGGTCACCGGAAGTCCAAATGAAATATATTGTTGTGGGCTATAGTATCCACCTTGGCCTAAAGTGTAATCGCTTAAATCTTTTTGGTAGTGCCAAAGCATATTGTTGAGTCCAACAGAGACTCGGCGGTCTGCCTCATTAATAACTTTATAATAATATCCCCCCATCCATCTTACACTTTGGTTATCAGGGACATTTTTTCCTGTCAATTGATCTGCTGTTATATCCGCCCAATATCCATCATTTCCACCTAAATCATAACTGCCGCTTAGGCTCACACCTGTTTTACGAACCCCGCCCCAAATAATTCGGGATAATGGATCTTTTTGCCCACCAAATGACAACAATGAGTTAGTTAACGGACGCCTATGTGCATTTAATGCCCAATTAATATCCCCTAATTGATTGTTATATTCGAAGCCACCAACCCAATCTGTTACCTCAAAACCCAGTGGAGTGGTACCTATATCCCAATTAAATCGGTCATTTTTCCAACCTAAAGCGAGGCTATTACCGTTATATTGCTGCTTTTTAAAAGAGTCACACTCAAAGTCATCACAAACACCAAATTTCTCTGTGTCTGAACCTTTCAGTTTTCCTGCATTAAGATTGACATTATCAAGGCGAAAAAATAGCCCACCGTCATAAGCAGGCATATCCGCTTGTAGCATCGTTGTCTGTGCACGCAGTTTAGAATAGCCACTTTTTCCGTTAGAACCCCAATAATCGTATGCTAGGGTTACTCTAATATCATCTTGCTTTGCCAGCTTTGCAACATCCGAGCGAAGACTACTTTTTAACCAACCATCTTCTGCATTGTGCTTGGTTAACCAAGTGAGCTGCTCTCTATTTTTCGGTAATTCATCTGTTATTCCAGCGCTGACCATTCCTTTCGCATAATTATCGAGCGCAAATCGAATATGTCCTTGCTGTTGCTGAATTCTCGCTAAATCACGCAACATCAAAGCACGTTCTTCATCGCTCAATGGCGACTGAGATTCAACTAATGATTGCAGGATACGTTCCGCCTGTGCATTTTCCCCCAATTGCGCAAATATATTCGCAATATTACGCTGGCTGTATACGGAGTATGTATTCAGTTGACGTAAATCGTTAAAACGCTGGAGTTTCTCACTCAGTGCTTGTGTTTGATTCAAGCCCTGTAAAGAATGTAATTCACCGATCAGCGCCAGCTTATTCTCAGGATCTTGCAATAAAACTTGCTGATAGCCCTCAAGCGCTAAAGCATATTGATGCGCGTCTAAGTGCCAATCGGATAGCAGTAGACGCTTAGGGAGCTTCGTTTGCTCAGTATCTGGAAGATTTTCAAGCTGAAGGGTGGCTTCTCTTTCTTTTCCTGCATGCTTCAATGCGATTGCATTATTGTACGCATCCGTGAATTTTAATTGTTGGTAAAGCGCAACAGTCTCTTTATTCCATTGATTTTGGGGTAATTCATCAAGCAGAGCCAATGCTTTTTTCGCGTGACCAATCGAGCTATAGTACAAGGCTTGAATATAATGAGAATCAGCTCCACGCAAGGCAGGAGCATTGAGTAATTGGATCGTTTTTTCTGCAAGCAGGTCATTATTCTGTGCGTGATAACCTTTCGCTAAATGATAAATATTCCATTTATTGTTTGGATCATAACTGGCAATTTTTTGCCTAACATCTATTAAACGAAGAGTATTTTGCTGCTGCTCCGCCTCTGTTGCCAACGCATCCAATGTTTTACTGTATAAATAGCGGCCTTGACTATGAAGCGTTTTTTTCTGTGAGGCCGATAAGCTCTCTAAATATTGAAAAGCTTTCTCGGGAGATTGCTGCAAATAATAAAGCGTAAGCCCTTCCATTGCATTAAGGTTATTTTTTTCTTGATTAAGCGCAGATAAATAATATTTCTCTGCTTTCTCATTATTTTTCTCTAATACAGCAACATCACCAAGTCCAATGAGCGCTTGAGTCCCCTTCGGATTAAGACTTAGTGCTGCTTGATACGCACGCTTTGCACTCTCAAGTGCGTTTTTCTCTTTGTCTTTATCACCGAGGCTTATCTGTAGCCAATAGCGATTATTATCTAAACTGCGTTTCCAATCTTCGCTATCTTCATGTTGTGGGTTCGTTTTTAATGCTCTTGAAAGGTAATTGATTGCAGATTGTCTTTGCCCATTTTCTGAATACTGTAAACCTATTTCACCCAATATTTGGGCATCATTAGGATTATTTTTTAATGCTGTAAGAAGCAAAGGCAATGCACGTCTTTGTATTTTATTTTCTTTAGATTTTAACGATCTCATAGCTTCTGCTCGTGAGAAGAAGCTTGGATCCTTCATCTGATTACGCTGCTCTGCAAGTAGAGTCGCAATTTGAGATTGCTGTGACTTCGCATTTGGGAATACCGTTTGCGCCCGCTCTAAATACGAGAGGCTGTCAGTCGAAACAGGCCAGCTTTGAACTTCCTTAACCCAAGCATTCGCACCAATAGCTTCATTTTCAGTCCCTTTATGACTCAATGTGGCCAAAAGATTAAAACCTTCTGCTCGCTGACCAAAATAAAAATAACGTTTAGCTAATGCTTCAATAATATGTGCATTATCTGGGTTATCTTTGTAAAGCATTTTTAATTTGCTCAGTGTTTCTTGTTTTTTATTAGGCAAATAAAAATAAGCGTTGAGATATTCAATTTCCAGCTCAATCGTTGGATAAACACCGTTAAAGAGGCGATCATAAATCTCAACAGCAAGTTTATCATTGTCATTTTTAACGGCAGTCCGCGCTTCTTGTAATAAATTACTGCCTTCTATTGTGGATAAATACTGGCTTATTTTCGCTTCTTTATACGCTTGAGAATTCGGCGCAATTTTTTGCAATAATGCGGAGGTTTCCTCAATCTGAGCCGCATCACCCTGGCGAATGGCATAACGAATTTTCGCAAAAAGGTAGTCTGGATTATTTGCATCAATAAGTTCTAACCTAAATAATGCATCCTTAACAATATCATCCCGATAGGCGACTTCCGCATTTCTAATTTGTTGTAATAAAACATTTTGCTGTGCGGAATTACTAGCATATAAGGATGAACTTAGCAGTACGCTGACAGTCAAAATGCTGAGTTTAGTGGCAAACTTGTTCATTCTTATTTCCAATTTGGGTGTAATTGACCTTGTGAGTCAAAATAAAAACGTTTGTCTACCCAGCCTTTAGAAAACAGCATTAATACATAGCTATAATAAGCATCATCATTAAGGGGGGAATCCGCGATCTTTTTTTCTAAGATCGTTCTTGCGGCTTCATTATCTAATGCCATAGGTAACAAGGCATAAGCAATGGCAGCATTACCATATCCCTCTGTTTTACCTGTATTAATATTAATTCTTTCTGGTGGATAGCCTAATGAAATAACGACATCTAAAATCGGTTGCCACTGAGCCAGTAATTTTTTTCTGTTCGGATCTGTTTCCGGTAGCATGGCAGCCCATAAGTAAGAACGGATCGCATCATATCCTCCCATCCCAGCAACGCCATCGATTTGCAGCCAACCATTTGGGGATTGCCACCTAATCCAATCGGGAACAAAGCCTTTCAAGGAGGAATCGACTAATAATTGAAGGCTATTTTTCTCAATTTCTTGCCAAGATGATGAGTTTTGAGCAAAACGCTTCATTAATTGCAATGGTTGGTAACTCGGATTTAATTTCCATTGATTACCATGCACAAAACCCACTCTACCAGGGAGTAACATCAAACCGAGTTCAGGAATATCTGCCGTTTCTTCTTGGGCAATCCTTTTTAAAAGGAAATAGCCTTTCGACTCATACTCGCGAATATTCCACAAACGGCCTGCTTCAAGTAACGAATAAGCAATCCATGTATCCGAGTCAGATGCGGAGTTACTATCGATAACTCCCCACGAATTATCTTCTCGATGGCCCCAAAGCCAAGCAGGCAAATGCCGTGTTAAATCACCTTCAGCAAGGTTATTTTCCGTCCATTCAATGAGTTGTGAAAATGTTTCCTTATCATTAGCAACCAATGCGAAAAAGAGGGCATAACTCTGCCCTTCCGAGGTAGTTATTTTATTACTGGTGCTGGGATCAACGACACGCCCACTATCGCGAATATAACTGGCTTTAAATTGCGCCCATTCAGTCCATTCCGTCATCGCTTGTGCAGGAAATACTATTCCTGCAATCAAACACAATATTTGTAGACACAACCTAACCGATTTCATGTTATTTACTCAGATAGCAGACGTCGGCGGCTAATTGATTTCATTAATCGCCATAATAGGAGACCAAAGATCACAACAATAGCCACTGTTAATAGCGTTAACAAAATAGGATGAGATGCAAAAATTGACCATACTTTCTCCCACCAAGGTAGATAGCCAACATAATAAATATCCCCCACTTGCACACTATTAATACCTGAATCTCGGATCACCGAAACGCTACCAGACATAAAATTGCGCTTACCACTATCCGTAATTGCCGAATTCAATAAAGAGAACCCTTTGGAACTATCAGCAAGTAATGCAACAACACTACGTTGATCATTGTACGGCGACTGGAATTCAACTATTGCCGCAATATTTCCTTGAGAATTGACTGTTGTCTTACTGCTCACTGCACTATCTGCCGCACTTAGCGCTTTACTATCTAGATAAGCTGGGCGCATCGGCATTTTTATCCAACTTTTCGTTTTCTCTAATAATAGTTCCTGATTGTTTTCATTATCTGTCAACGCATTAGACATCTCACCAATAAAGAGTAAATCAGCATTGGCGTCTTTTGCTTCATTTAATGCATTCGTTAATGTGACATTAATTGCAGGAAATCCTGTCTGCGCACCAATCATTCCCATTGTATTTAACAGCGTTGTTATATGTTCTGCGGATGCATTCTCTGGCATTAACACAACAGTTTCAGATAAATCAGCCATCCGAGAGAATGGGAATCCTGACTTGCTAAATGCTTGTAAACTTGGCATTGCCATATAATGTCGATAACCAGAGAAGTCGATAGTAGAATTTTCATCTATCACAACTGTGTTATTAACAGGTTGATATGTAATACATTGATCAACGGTGCCACCTGGGATCGGATTGGCATAATTAAAAGAAAACTGTAATTGGTTACGCTGACCTAACTTAAGCGCCGGAACGGCCAGCTGACTATCAGGGTCAAATAAACTTTGCGTAAAGGGTAAACGAGCTAACAGTGAAGACTCTTTTTTGTTTGGTACTAAAGATTGAGATAGGATCAATTCATTATTTAAATTGACCATCATCTTTGAACCATCTTCAATATTTGGCGCTGTATAACGATAATTTAGTTGCATCTCAATACCTGAATTACGGAAGGTAAAAAGATCAGGCGGTAAATTAAGTTCAAGATTAATTGGCTTAGGATTTAAACCCGATGATTGCAGCTGTCCTTTATAAGTAACCAATTCTGCAAAACTGACAGGTTTATCTGTTTTCACCCAATTTGGTGCGTCATAAGGGACGCGCGGTGCAAGTGTTTCTACATTTTCAACACTGACAGCAGCACCACGTAACAGCAGTTCCCCCTGTGAAATACCTTTCACCGCTTGGATCAAGTCATCATCATTACGCCCTTGAATTAACAATAGTTTAATGGAAGGGTCATCAGGATGACTTATCATCTCAATCATCGGGCCTTTAACAACTGGGTAATCCGCTAAAAAACGGGGTCTATGTTCATTTGTCATAAACACAATACTGTGCTGTTTAGGCAACGTATCCATAAATACGGGATAATTTTGATCACGCCACTGCGCCTTAGAACCAAACCATGATGCTAAGATAGCCGCCGCATTTTGTTGCTTTGTACTTACCGACTGACTAAACACAATAGGAAGTGTTAACGCTTCTGAGTCTCGAGCATCAAAGAACGGTACTGGGAATCGAGATAGATCATTTTTTAATACAAGAGGTTGTACTTGCATACTAAGATTACTATTCTGGCTAACATCTAGCCATAGCGTACTATTCGTTGGATTTTCACAAATATCACGGTAGTGACCAATGAATTCCATTCTTACTTGGTTAAAATCTTTTATAAATCGCGGATCAATCGGTAGACTTGCTAGCGTTTTTACACCTAGATCCTCTTTTTTAATCGCCACAACACCCATAAGTTCATCATTTAAAAAAACTTTTAATTGTGACTCAATAGGCAATAACGATGGTGACGGTGTAAATTCAAGATCTAAGCGTGCCATCGAAACCAGCTCATCGCTTCGAACCCCAAAATCAATATAGCTATCTGGGCGGGTACCTTTTAGATGAATAGGTCCCTGAGTAGGATAAATTTTTGCAAAACTTACGTTAACGTCTCGCGTTGGGATTATGTGAGCGGGAACATTTACGCTTTTTTCGATACGCGTTTGCTCTGTATCTTCGTTAGCTAGAAGTGTTTCCCCATAACTTAAATTTGTCATGCTCAGAGCAGTAGCAAGCATTAATAAAGGTGTTTTTCTCATGTTTAAAACCATCATATACGGTATGTAAAATTTATTAGTAAGATTAATTATTTGAATGTTTACGTTTACTGAATTCCGGTACAAAACTATTAAGCCAGCTAATCGTACTGATGAATCCTTTAAACGGGAGATTAACAATCGGTGAAGATTTTTCGGAGAGTATTTGATACCCCTTAAATCCTAATTTAAAAATATCCCACATGCTGCTAATTGGTCTATCGTGTTTAAATTGAGCTTGCCACTGTGCCCAGGTATCTGCTCGCGCAAATGTACATTGAATAAAATCAATATGTTGTTGTTTTGACATCTTTTTAAGCTGAAATCCAATATAGAGTTTATTCAAACGAACGGCTGTAATCGGAAAAGAAAACTCACGCTGTCCACGTTTTAAAATTAAATGGAGGCTCTCATTAACTTTAATTGGATTGCTCATAGGTAACTTAACGCCCATACCGCCATCTGAATAATCAGATAATGTGCAAGGATATAAATGACCAGAGTTTGTCATAATGATCGCTGGTATATTGATTTCAACACGATGGGCATTACGAACCTGTTTAGCCTCTAAAGAGACAGCAACTGCCCCACCAAGAATAATCATGTTATAAACGACCCATAACATACTCATGATGACTGTAGGTATTTCATCTGCTGGACCTACCGCTAATCGCCATATTCCAAACAAAAGCCCCACTATATTTAATAAGGCTAAAAAGACATAAGGCTTGTTAATATTCCAATCAATATATTCTTCATCAATTAATCCCCCTTTAGGCGTAACATTAAACTTTCCTTTATGAGGACTAAACAAAGCAACCGTCGTTGGCCTTGCGATATACCAAGCCAAAACAGTTTCATAAATTTCACTCCAAAAAGTATGTCTATATTTCCCCTGTATTTTAGAGTTAGTCAGGCTGGCCTGAACCATGTGAGGAATGACATACAGGGCAATAGCTAAAGCAGGCGCAAAAATAATGTAGGCATGGAGTAGCAAGAAAGCTAAAGGTGCCACAAGAAAAATAATTCGAGGTATCCCAGATAAAAAATGTAACATCGCATTTGCGTAGCATAAGCGCTGAACAAGTTTTAATCCTTTACCAAAGAGTGGATTATCTAAACGGAAAATTTGCACCATACCCCTAGCCCAACGAATACGTTGGCCAATATGTGAAGATAAACTTTCAGTTGCCAACCCCGCGGCTAAAGGTATTCTAATATAGGCTGAACTCCATCCTTTTCTGTGTAATTTCAAAGAAGTATGAGCATCTTCAGTGACTGTTTCAACCGCTATACCACCTACTTCATCTAGCGCGACACGTCGAATAATTGCGCATGAGCCACAGAAAAAAGTGGCATCCCAAGTATCATTACCATCTTGCAATAATCCATAAAATAATGAGCCTTCATTTGGTGTTTCTCGGAAATTATGCAGATTACGCTCAAAGGGATCAGGCGAGAAAAAATGGTGTGGAGTTTGAACAACAGCAAGCCGCTTTTCTTTCAAAAAGCCACCCATGGTTAATTGCAGGAATGATCGGGTTGGTATATGGTCACAGTCAAAAATAGCCACAAACTCACCTGTTGCAAAGCGTAATGCATTGTTAATGTTACCTGCTTTTGCGTACTCGTGCGTCGGCCTTGCAACATAATTAACACCGACTTCATTTGCAAATTGATGGAACTCATCCCTGCCACCATCATCTAAAATATAAATATTTATTTTATCTTTAGGCCAATCCATACCTAAACAGGCATAAATCGTCGGTTTAATGACGCTAAGAGGTTCGTTATATGTTGGAACCATGATGTCTACTGATGGCCACATGGTTGTATCCGCAGGAAGCGCAACAGGTTTACGGTTCAGTGGCCACACGGTTTGTATAAAGCCTAGTACCAAAACCAACCATGCATATGTTTCCGCACCTAGCAACAATAAGCCGCAGATCAAACTAAGCGGGTCATCCCAATTCAGTGTTGATGTATAACGCCACCAAATATAGCGACATGAAATCGTTAATGATAAAACGATCATCATAAGGGAAGATAAGCGCCCTGGGATCCTGCGGATCACCATTGCAATTCCCCAAAGAAGCAGTACAAAGATAAATTGTGACCAAAGGTCAAAAGGTTGCGTGATACATAATAATGCAATAAGAGTACAAATAAGAATGATCACCGATAACATGACTTTTCTAAGCCTGCTAGGTTGAGCAATTTTTCGATCTAACGCTTTATCTTCTGGCTGTTCATACGCCATTTTATTGGGTAGCTCTGCCAGCCAATGATGAAACTTCAAACGGTAACACTGCATGCTTTTCCAAAAAGGATACATGCATTTAGGTAATCTATGTGCAGCATTCGTTTTAAAGACAAGTAACCCGCAAGACTGGATCACATACCGAATAAAATCGAGAGGCTTAGGGCTTAAAGGGTTTATTTTAGGATAATAATCTTGATGATTATTCCTTAGTTTTTTCCAAGAGTTAGAATTGTAATTAAAAAAAATACCCAATATTAATAATGTTAGGCAAGTCATCACAGATGCAAGCACAGAGCTTTGATGTGTGCGATAAATCCGATAACGTGCAACAAGCGAAAAAAATGATAATCCGCTCAGTAAATCAGAATTAACTTCTTTCATATTACTGAATATCCATTTTTTTAGCGTGTGTTAAGCACCAGATCGCGAGAGCATGAATTTCACTCGCTCCTAAAGATTCAGGCCGATATTGCCCAACTGGACATTTAGATGCTGCCGATTCCATAATTGATTCATCATGATGAATCGCAATAGGTAAAAGATTATCTAATCTATGTGTCCAGTACTGATAAATATCATTTTGTAATTCACTGCGCACATCAAACTTATTGGCAAGCAAATAACCATTAATTTCAGACTCTTGAAATATTCTGGTATGACAATTAGTTTCAGGGACAGCAATATTAACAACAATATCACTAATTTGTTCCATCGGGGAACATTGAGAATAACTGTTTGTTGGGAGATCAATAACGACCCAATTATATTCTGTTCTGTTCTTTATTTTATCAATATTAGAAGTCCAAAAAGAAAATATATTCTGATTAACCAGCATTGCTTCCTTTTCTTTACTACTTAATATTCCAAATGGAATAAACAGTAAGTTATCCTTATATTCCCATGCCGTAGTTTCCCAGCTTTTATTTTCGTAAATGGCGTTCGCCCAACCCGAAGGGTCGCTAAAATCACTATTAAAATGTAAGCGTAACAAGTTATCTGGCGACATATCTATTACGATAACTTTTTCGCCAAGCTTATTTAATTCCCACGCTAAGGCGGAAGACAATGTTGTTGTCCCCACGCCCCCCCGAAGGCCTTTCAGAGAAATAATAGGCATCGTGGCTAGCTCCGAGAAGAAATATCAGCACTATCTGCTAATAAAGCCCATTTACTTTTCAGAATATTATAGGTGGTATTATCTTTTATCTCTTGGTATTCAAAATCACTAAAAGTAAACTCATGTTCTAGATTTTCTATGTCCGTATATTCGATAAATGATGTGTTCTCGGTTTTTAATAATGTTTTTGTTTTCATTTTTTGATTTTTATTAGTTAAATAAAACTTACCAAAGCCATGGATTAATAAAGCTTAGGGTGGAAAAAAACAGGTTAATTCCTATGCCAGTAACTTGCCATGCAATTGCGCACGATGATATATAATGTTACAGTTACTACCATAACGCGTGAAATATGATACATATTATTACAAAGCTTATCAAATGCAATTGATGATAGTGATATCCACTTAGTCACAATAAGAATAAATATATGAACAATACCGTTACTTATGCTTTAGGCATCAATTATCTTGATGGCAATGCTCAAAACATGAAGCCTAAAGAAATATATTGGTTAAATACCAAAAAAACCGATATAAAAAACTTTATAAACCAAGTAATGCTTTTTAATAACGATTGTAAATTAAATGTTAATATTGACAGCAAAGTGCATAACTATTATCAAAATAAAGTTGATAATGCATACGAAGATAATAGGATTAATCTGTTCAATCGTAGAAAAGTCAGTAATACTTTAAATTTGAAAGAATATATAAAACAACTCAAGATGCATAAAAACTCATTAGTTGTCTTTTTTATTCCAAATGAATACCTCACTGCATCTTTAGGTGTTTTCTTAAAAAACATTAAGTTAGCCTGCATTAAATATAACTGTAGCGTTCTTTTCATCAGTGACAGTAATAGCACTCATCAATTGAAAGATTTATTAGTTAATAAGTTCAAGCTGTTAAGTGGCTTCTCACTACTCACCCATCCCCCTCAAGGCTACATTCTTGATATTTGTTATTGGTTCAGTGTGAATACAATATTATCTAATGAGCAATTAGCATTAACACTTAGAGATAACAAGTTAATGTTAGATAATAAAACAGAAAATACTATTAACTATAGAAATGACAGTAATATTTACTATATCCATGAAAAAGTTATGGCTAATAAAATACTGCATTCTGATAATTGGATATCAATTAAGTCTAATAAAGAAATAATTAATATTGCGGAGCATTCCTATTCGGCCACATTGGTTTTATCTATTAATGAAATAGGTGATATCGATGAGCTAGCAGAGAAAATACACCATATTCGCTCAATTAGAGGAAAACACCTTAAACTCGTTGTCGCAGAAGTCACCCCTTGCATTCGCTCTAGTGATGAAAGGCTTTTACTGACTTGCGGAGCTAATCTTGTAATACGATACGGTACGACACTGACACAGTTTCTTTCGCTATTGGAAAGCATTCAAAATCAAACATATTCAAAAGCATTACTTAATGATATTCATCCCGTCATTGAAGGAATGAAAGCATTACGCATCAAAGGTTTTGTCTCCCCAGACAATTTTATGGATTCCATCAACATCCTCTTGGGAAATGAATTTCTACCTGAAGATGCCCGTGGTTTATTATTCATTTTTACGACCGTAAATGGTTTACCAGCTAAACAAGCCCTACCGTTATGTAAGATAAGACGACATGGCGACATACTCACTATTTTGGACAATAACATATATCTTTTCCTTTCATCATGCCGATTGGTGGATGAACAAAAGGCTTTAAGTAATATTTTTCAATTACCTATTGAACATATCTTTAAAAATAAACAGGTATTTAATCGAGATAAAGATATCAGAAAACACGTAACTGCTTTCAGAAATAGCCAATTGATACAAAATGTTATAGAAAATGCCAATACAGAAATACAAGATATACCCGCTAATTTAGTGTCAAGAAAACAGCCTTATACACCAAAACCTGTGACACTCAAGTTCAGCTAAAACATGGATTGATTAACATTAGTAATCTTTTACTTGCGTAAAAGATTAATATTTATCATACGTCCAAAACATGACGTGCAGGCTTAATAGCTTATTTTTATCCAAATATGCTATTTAATTGATTAGAGAGTACTCAATACCACTATTTAAAGGACTCTTTATCAATTTCTGCCGATTTTTATGGGTAAAAATAAAAAGATAACAATGAATCACTCAACATTACACGCTAAAAATACAGATACTCGTCCATATTACTATGGTTTAAAAGGCTGGAATTTCTATTTTCTTCTTAAATTTGGACTATTGTGGTATGGCTACCTCAATTTTAATGCCTTCGAGAATTTATTATTTATTGCATTCTTATTACTCCCTATCCCTTGGGCAAAAATAAGTAAACTTCGCTATTGGATAGCAATTCCGATAGGAATAGCATTACTCTACTTAGATAGCTGGCTTCCTAGCATGGAGAGTATTTGGCAACAAAAAGACCAAATTACCGGTTTTTCTGCTGAGTATTTATATGAACTCATCGTTAGGTTCATTAATGTAAAAATGCTAGCGGCTGCTTTTATTCTGCTTGTTATCTATATTTTTTCCGCGAATTGGATCCGCTATTCAACCTTTGTTGTCATTGGAATAGTCTGGCTTAACATTTCAAATGTGATTGATTTTAAAGTGTCGTTTACCCAACCTGTCGCCACAACCACTATCGGTTCATCGGAAAGGCAAACAACGAATAGCAATATTCAACCTCTACAAACAGGTGAACCAACCGATGAAACACTCAATAAATGGTTAGAACAATTTCATCTTTATGAAAAGCAAAGAAAAACGCAGTTTTTAACATCGTTACCAAGTGAAGCCCAGCCCTTTGATGTATTGATGATAAACATATGCTCTCTCTCTTGGGATGATTTTGATGATACAGAGCTTATCAATCACCCTATTTGGAAACGGTTCGATATCTTATTTAAAAACTTTAACTCAGCCACCACTTACAGTGGGCCAGCATCGATTCGCTTATTACGAGCAAGCTGTGGGCAAGATCCGCATCAAAGTCTTTATGAAGAAGCCGATAAACAGTGCCTGCTGCTGGATAATTTAGCTAATCTTGGTTTTGAAGAATATTTGATAATGGATCATAAAGGTGATTATGGTAACTATTTATCCGGCCTAAGAGACTATGCAGGGTTAAAAGCACCACTGCAATCTCAAGCTAATCTCTCTCATCAAATCACCGCTTTTGATGGAACGCCAATATATAATGACCAAGATATTCTTAGAGAATGGTTGAATACAATAAAACACTCAAATAACCCAAGAACTGCCACATTCTTTAACTTAATCCCCTTACATGACGGTAATCGAAATGTAAAAGATAAAAAAATTGCAAACTATCATACTGATTTGAAGATCCTCTTAGATCAACTCAATAGTTTCTTTGATGAATTAGAGAAGTCAGAACGTCATGTCATGGTGATTGTTGCGCCTGAACATGGTGCTGCATTAAAAGGAGATAAAATGCAGATATCTGGTTTAAGGGATATCCCAAATTCAACAATTACGGATGTTCCTGTCGGTATAAAATTTATTGGAATGAAATCATTACCACCAAAAGAAGAGATTATTTTAACCCAGCCAAGCAGCTATTTAGCCATTTCCGAATTAGTAGCAAGAGCTGTTGATGGAAAAATTTTCTCTGATACTACGGTAGATTGGTCAAAATATACTGCGAATTTACCGATCACCGCCAAGGTGGCAGAGAATGCGAATTACATTGTCATAGACTATAAAGGAAAGTCTTATGTTCGCATGAGTAACAAAAAATGGGTGCCTTATCCAACGACACCGTAGCCCTTAACGCTTATTCTGGTGGTCAAAGACCAAATGCGACCATCAGAATAAAATATATTCGATTGATGCTTTCAGCATAGCGAGTAATGCCGATAGATAGCTCCACCTAAATTAAAAATTTGAAATTTATATCTTATTTGATTGTCATTACAGTTTAAACATTCATTTCCACACGAAATACGGATATAATTGAACCGACACTCCATATTAACAACATCTTCTTTCTCACGAATGAAGATTCGATGCTGTTCGTACTGTTGAACCACTCTTAAATCAGTAATTACGTTTCATAATGAAACTATAAAATTTCAAATATATAACAAATCAGTCACATAACTATTTTTAAATATCTATTCCAAATATGCTATATATAAAAAAAACAGGTTGGTCATTTAAGAAACAAAGTTACGTGGCCATTTTATTGCTCGCTATCCCGATGTTACTTACTAACATCTGGTTTTATGTATATGTCAAAAATAATACAGAAAAGGATATACACGATACATTTACGCTATTAGTGCATAATGCATCAATACAGTCGACAACCCAGCAAATTAGTGATATTAAAAATAATATTGTCACTATGTCCAGCTTCGCCAATCAGAAAGAGATGTCTAACTTTGTACTCAAAGATTCCGGCGATTTAAAAAAATTAATTTCATATACCTTAAATTCAAGCCGCTTTATCTCTAATATTTTATTCATGGACAAAAGCGAAAAATTTAATAGTATCCCAGAAATTCCTAATGAGGATTTCCGCCCTCATACGCGGCCGTGGTTTAAAAATGATACCAATAAGAATAATTTAATCACTTTTACCTATCCATATTTAGATATCCTTACTGATAAACCTATCATCAGTGCATCTAAAAATCTTTATGACACCAATGGCAACAACTATGGGCTTGTCTCTATGGATCTTGACTTATATGAGATGAGCAAACCTCTAAACCAAATCAAAGTCCCATTGAATGGCGAGTTATACATAGCACACAAAGATGGCCGTATTATCATGAGTGCCAATAAACAACAAATTTACAGTGAAATATCAAATCTCAAGTGGTTAGATAATATTAACTCTGTTCAAAACTATTTTTATGACCCACTCACAAAGAGTTATATCTATTACTATGTGTTTACAGATCCTGATTGGATAATGCTATTGGTCGTCAAAAATGAACAATTTCAAAATCTTATAGATGATAATCGCCATTCATTTATCATAATAGGCATTATCAGTTTTATTCTGTATATCGCTGTAAGTATGTTGTGGAATGCAAACTTCCAGCGCATGATGAGTGAGTTACTTTCTTCCATAAAAAATGGTTATGAAAAAAAAGAAACAAATTACTCAAAAGAAATGCTAAATATCTATGATGAAATTTATAAACAGCACCAAGAAAAAAGTATTGCGGCAAAAGCTGCTCAAGAAGATGAACTAACAGGACTGTATAACCGACGTGCATTTAATTACTGCCTAAAATCACTTATTGAGTCTAAAACAGCATTCTCAATTGGAATGATTGATATTGATGATTTTAAAGGAATTAATGACCAATATGGCCATGCTATTGGCGACTTAGTCCTTCAAGGTGTATGTGATAAAGGCAAAAAATATGCTGGAAAAAATAATTTATTGTTCCGCTATGGCGGGGAGGAAATTATTGTTATTTTCCTTAGTTTAACCAATGATGAAGCGTTGCAATGCATCAATGCATGGCGAAAAAGCGTGCAAAAAATGAACTGGTCTAATATTAGTGAATTAAAAGTAACGTTTAGTGGTGGCTTTCTAACTTGGTCAGGGCAAACTGAATCAGAAATTTTAAGCCAAGTTGATATGTTACTTTATAAGGCAAAATCTTCAGGTAAAAATAATATCGTATCGTTATAATCTTTATTTTCTATAATTGATAGGTTACTACGTTAACCTATCAATTATTCTATTAACTTAGCCCTTCTGAATAAATGAGCACGAATAACTTAAACGCTATTTTTACTCAAAGTTGAATGATATTTTTCATAGCTCTCTACGTCAATTTCTTTCAAAGAGATCAAGACGCGATGGAAAAAATCCTCGATTGAAATATTAGATAGTGCTAAAAAGTTTATAATAGACTCAGCATTGAGCTTTTCAATAAAAGCGACACTATTTATGACCTCATTTTCGGGTATTCCTATTAATTCACTTATTATTTTATTGGGTATTTCATATTCTTTTTTTATTAAAAAAAACTGTTTTCCTAAAGCAACGGAAAAAGGATTTTGCATAGCATAAGTTCCTTTGTGTTCATTCATTTCAAACTAAATACTGACAACAAAAGAGGGTATAATTTCATCAGAATAAAAAATGCATTTTACCTTTGAAAAATATCAACTTCAATTTTTAAATTAATTTAATTTTTATATTTAAATACACCAGTCATATTATGATTAGTTTAATTGATAATATTCTAAAAAATAAAAGAAACATTGACGTATAAATATCAAAATAAAAACAAATCATCAGAATTAGCATTTAATATAAAAACCAGCACTTAAGGTAATATATTACTCGATTAAAATAGACCGTTTTATTGTTAAACTAAAAATATCTGAAATACACTTTAATCCTCCAATCGCTTGGGCTTCGTTATTGAAGTCGCCAACAAAAATTGGTCACGGTTTTAGAGTTTTCCCAATATAATCGTTCTGATTCATTGGCCGTTAAGCCACCGTTATATTAATGCGGTCTAACCTGACTATAATACCCAATGATATATCGTGTTATTTCTTGCTGTGCTTCTATAAAATTACAGTAGCCTAAAATGGGTACCCATTCTGTCTTTAAACTTCGAAAAAATCGCTCCATCGGCGCATTATCCCAACAATTACCTCGTCGAGATAAACTTTGCTTTATCTGATAACGCCGTAATAATTGACGATATTGCCGGCTTGTATAATGACTTCCTTGATCTGAATGAAACAGCATATTTCTTGGCCTACCTCTTGATTCAAAAGCCATTGATAATGCTTTTCCCGTTAGTTGGCTATCGGGTGAAAATGACATCGCCCAACCAACGGGCTTTCGAGCAAATAAATCCATCACAACCGCAAGATACATCCAGCGGTTACCTGACCAAATATACGTTACATCACCTACCCAAACTTGGTTTGGCTCCGTGACCGCAAATTGTCGCCCGAGATGATTCGGTATTTCAACGTGCTCTTGAGTTGATTTTGTATATCGATGCTTCGGTGTTTGGCTACTCACCAAGCCAAGTGATTTCATAATCTGAGTTGCATGATAGCGCGTTAAAGGAACCTGTTTTGTCTTCGATACAATGTCAGCAATAGTACGAGCACCCGCAGAACCGTGACTGCTTTCATGAGCTTCTCGAACAAGGGCCCGAAGCCGAATTTGTTCCGGTGACGCCAGTATTGATAGCTACTGCGATGAACACTGAACACGTTACACAGTTGTTTAATACTAAAGCGCCGCTGAGTTTCACGATCAGCGAGAATTGTTCAGAGAGTCCGACATCACCAGCGCTGTAGCCTTTTTTAAGATCTCATTACGCCCTTCAAGTTGTGCGATTTTCTTTTTAAATTCAAGTTGTTAGACTTACCCTGGTGTCATGGGAGACGCTTTCGGTGAAATACCTTTGCGTTCTAGTTTGAGTTGCCGAACCCATTTGTCCATAGTTGATTTACCAACACCCATCGCGTTGGCGGCGTCGCCCACGGAATAGTTTTGGTCAAGCACCAGTTGAGCCGCTTCAAGTTTGAATTCAGCACTGAAAAGCCGTCTTATTCGTTTTGCCATAATTGTCACCTATCTGTTTGTGAGGCGATGATATCACCTCTGAGTTGGTGACCAAATTAACTATGCCATATATGGACGTCCCGTGTTGTGCAAGCTCTGAGTTGATACGGTTTGCTGCCATATATTCGGCGTCGTTAGTGGATCTAATGACCCGCGCCATGATGTCATCCGCACCCTGTTTCCTTATCACTACATCGGTATGTCACTACCATGGCATAGTTCAGGCTATTACAGGGTCGGTTTACCGTTTTCTCATCAGTACCTGCAAACTCAGGATAAATCTTCTTCTCTGGATACAACTACGGTCAGTTCATCGCAAAAGCCCTGTCGATATTAAAACTTGTGGATTCTGTCAGTAACCGCCAGACAATGCGTGTCATCTTATTAGCCAGCGCAACAGTGGCTTTCATTTTTCCTCTTCGTTCAATAAGCCGTTTCAGCCACATTCCCAGTGCGTCATCGCGTTTATGAGCCCAGTGCATAACAGACCGCGCACCATGAATGATCAATGTCCGGAGATCACGATTGCCGTTTTTGGTCATCGCAGAAAGACTATTTTTTCCTCCAGAGCTGTGTTGGCGGGGAACCAGACCACACCAAGCAGACAATTGTCGTCCGTTAGTAAATTGCGCTGCGTTAACTTCACTCAGAAATGCAGCGGCAATAAGTGGACCAATACCTGGTATTGTCATCAGTACTTTGTATTTGGGTTGTTGCTGACAAAGAGCCGCAAGACTGTGCTCTACAGAAAGAATACGTTCATTAAGTGAATGTATATTTTCTAACAACGATAACAGCAACTGGCGCAGCACGGGGGAAATTAACTGTTCTGCATCTTCAATAATATCAGGCAGTCGTTGCTGTAAAATATGAATCCCGACAGGGATCTCAACGCCTTGTTCTGCCGCCAGTGACCGGGCCTGATTTGCCAGCGCAGTGCGCTGTTCCACCATCAACTGGCGGGCAGCTCTGAGGGCTTTAATATCTTGTTGTTCAACAGTTTTTATAGCGACAAAATGAATACCTGGGCGAAAAGCTGTCTCACAAATAGCGAGAGCATCGTTGGCATCATTTTTCTGGTGATGTGTTAATGCTTTTACGTGTTGCGTGGGTATCAGTCTGACTTGAAAACCGATTGACTGAAAAGTACGCCCCCAGTAGTGGGAAGTAGCACAAGCCTCCATTGCAATCATCGACCCAGGAGGGAATTGACGAATAGTATCCAGCAATTTAGCCCGAGAAACCTTGCGGTTAGATGCAATATTCCCATCACTCATCCAGACGCAAACCTGAAAGACAGATTTTGCCAGATCGATACCGATAACTTTTATCTCGTTCATGATGTAGTACCTCTGTGAATAAAATCGCTCAACATAAGTATGGCAAAACTTACATAGAGGGACGTCCATCACATCACTACAAAATAAAGGAACTAAAGTTAGAATTGATATAATGGCTAAAGATGAAAATGGAAATATTAAGTGTATAGAATGTAAGAGTTCTTAAACGGCTCCATTCACTAAAAACCAAGAAAAAGGCTTTCCTGAACTTAAAGCTGAAGGCAGAACCATTGTTGGAAAAGGAAAGCCTGGATTTGAATGTGAAACTAAAATATCACCGACAGAAGTTGAAGTTGTTAGACCAAAAGCAACTGATAATTAAGGATATTACATGTCTATAGAAGATTTAAATAAAATCGATTTAATTACAGTTACTTGCGAAGACATAGTGCCTCCACAAGTTATATTAGTTATTACAAATCATTTACAGTGGTCAGAATATACCAATGATCATTTATATAAATTACAAGAAAAAATTAATAAATATATAGAATTTGTTGAAAGTGGAGAAATGTTAGATAAATATCCAGATGCCTTTGGAAAGGAGGTTATGTTTAAAATTTACTTTAAGTATAGCATTCCTCATGAATGTATTGAGTTTATAAATCGAGTTAGTGAAATTTTGTCGTCTATTAAAATTCAACTGACATATGAAGAAAAAAACATTAAAGATTAAGTGCTTATACTATTTTAAGAACAGTAGATCCCTGCCCCACACAGGGATCTACTTAACCGCTTTACTCCCCCTCAGCCAACCGGATAATCAACTGTCTGGCTTGGCGAGTGAGGGTGTAGTGACTGCCCACCTCAAACCCCTGTTCCTTCAACCAATTACCGCTAATAGTCAGTTGTGAGCTGGGGTTGGGTTTTCCTCTGTTCGGTAAATAACCCACTGTATACTGTTTGGTTTTGACCACTTCTTCTTTAACAGTTGGGGTGGCTGGTTAGTCGTCCTGTTCTAGCAAATACTCCAAAAAAGAAAATCACACTAATCGTCAAACATCGTAAGGCTGCAGTGTCGATAAAGGTCTGACCTACGCTGGATTCCAGCTAGACAGCCCCCTCAAAAGCAGCCAGCTCAGTGGTGAAAAAGTCACCCTAGTTTCACCGATTTTGAAGGTCACGGATTGGTTTTGTGTCCAGTGTCAGTGAATACTTTACAAACAATTAAAAATGTTGCCCAAAATGTGATGAGGGAATTTGGTGTATTCCTGTGAGGAATGTTACAAAGGAACATCTAACCAAACTTCCTATCTTTTAGATATTTTTATCTTAAAGATACCTATCAAGTCGGTAACTATTCGATGGACAATAATGAATTAATAAAAAAGCTTCTACCAGCATTGAGTAATACTGAATTACTTTCAATACATTCAGATATTTTGCTCGAATTGCGTTCAAGAAATGTTTTACGTACCAAGAATAATCCAGTGGGTGACTATGCAGAATGGTTAGTTTCACAAGCTTTTAAAATGGAGCTACTCAATAATTCTTACCCGGGTGTAGATGCTATCGATTCTAGTGGACAAAAGGTTCAGATTAAAGCTCGCAGAGTCACCCCAGATAACCCTTCCAAACAATTGAGCGCATTGCGTAACTATGATGCCCATGAATTTGACTACCTAATCGCTGTCATATTTGATGAAAAATATAATGTCATCGAAGCGTATCAAATTCCGCATGCTGTCATTGGTGATTACGCTAGATTTAGTAAGCATACAAATGCCCATTTAATCAGACTAAAAGGCCATATTCTTTTAGACAAGAGAGTTGTTGATATTAAAGAAAAAATGATTTTAAACACTAAATAAATTTGATAAAAAGTAGTTTCAGGCAATTAATACAAATTGCTTAGAAAAATGAAAAACGGGGAAAAGCCTTACATACACTGAATTTTAGACATAAAAAAGAGGCCTTAACGTCTAATTTTTGGTGCGAAGGCCGGACTCGCTTTTAATAAGCAATGCATTGTTTTTATTTGGTATAAATTTATAATTAATTTTTTGTATACTTAAATGTATACTCAGTGAATTAGACTATATTTACTATCATTGCCCTCTTTCTTACTATGAAATAGAAGAAAGAATACAACTTTCTGTTTTAATTCCTTTTCTCAATAGATTAGAGCGCATAATTTTGTAGCCACATTAAGAATACAAACATTGCCGCCATTAACCCTGAAAATGCTTTTTTAGGTGCAAATATATTAACCAACTTAGCAAAATTTATAATTAAAACTACAATTATAATGTTGAGCAGCAAGATAGGAATAAATATACCCCATGCAAACACATATTGAACAATTATCATTCCTAATAATATTGCACTAATCATAAAGGCTAGAGCCCAAGTTTCTACATTAAGATCTTTAGAAAAACCGAGTTGCTCTAACAAATTTAGCAAAGGTTCTGAAAATCGACCCAATAATGAAACTTCAGACTGGGACTCTAAAAATGCTAAAAAAAATGGAGATACCACTATCAACAGCACAATCCTAAGATTACCTGCAACCATCTTTTTATGTTGAAAGCACCATGAAACACCCCCCAAACCAAGAAGGCTTATACAAAAACCTATAGTAAAAATAAAGGTGTATTGTTCATTATTTAAAGCTAAATAATTGCCTATCAAAAGAAGTAAAAAGAAAACCAAAACCATATACCCATAAATTTTTTTTAAAAATTCCACCCCATCCTTAACGTTAGTTTCTTTAACCTTTTCGTTAACTCTCCCATAACCATCTTCTAGCAAAATTAAAAATGCATCAAATTTAGGATTTTGACGTGCCATATTTCCAAGACAATAAATACCAACTATTACTTGAAGTATGAATACAATAGCTTTTAACATCTTGACCTCTAAAAATTAACACATTGAATAATTTGATTATATGGTGAATAACTCAGCTTTTAAACTGTGGAATAGTTGCTCTCTGGTTTTAAATAATTCATTAAGTAGGCAAATACACATTGAATCAAGCTATTGCCTACTTACTGGAAGTGACAGTTAATTAATTACTTAAAAAACATCATTTATAGGTATAAACCCACACTTTATATACAATCCATCTTTGTGTTTTATCACAAAATTCTGTCCATCCCCCCTTTATGTGACGAAACTTAATACCATTACTATATGCTGTACGCAATATAGCTCCTTCTGGTGTTTTTGAATCATAGAGATTTGGATTTTTAATAAAATCACAGATGATTACTCGGTCAATATAAATTTTGTCCATAAACTTTCCCTTCATAAAGGATAATTATTTAAAATTATGCTAAAAAGATTAACAACCAAAGAGCATCAATCGTACATTTAGCACCACATCAAAGTATTCAAAGAAAATCCACAGCATTTATCTTATTTACAAAAAATGCTCATACATCTTTTCTGTCATCACCCACAATGCCTTATTCAATTTAATATCCCCATCAATGCCATTCACCGAACGAGTACGAGCGCGTTTACCTTTTGCATTTCTACCTGATAATCCTCCCTTGATTAAATTCTCCTGTAAACGTTGGTATACCGTCCAAAGGTCATCTTTCTTATCCTCCCAACGACGAGGCTGTAATACTTGCTCCTCGGTAATAGGTTGATGTTCCTCACCAAAACGATACGTCAAAGCCGCTTGCGCCAAGGCTTGCTGTGCTGGTGGCGGTAACAATAGTGACTGCATCTGTTCGCGCTTTTCAGCTACCGTATCAAAGGTTTCCAGTACCTCATAAGCGCCTTCAATTACCTTACCTACCACATCCCCCTTGTGCGGCTATGAATAGATGCTCATAGCCTCATCTATGTTAATTTCTCAACTATGTATAGTTAGCTCGCGGAGCTATTGTCGACCCCTATAGTTTATTGACCTGGAGCCGACAATTGATTTGCATAGTTACAGCGTTTTCAGAAAGTTGAGTAGATCATCTGATGCCCGGAATCGCTTGAATGTTGTGTCTGGTGCATCAAGGCGAGAAAGCACCTCTTCCTTCATCTGCAAGTTGGCTTCGACATAGCGATGCGTCGTATTCACGCTTTCGTGACCAAGCCATAGAGCAATGAGATTGAAGGAGACACCACTTTGCAGAAGGTGCATGGCGGTCGTATGCCTGAGGACATGTGGTGACACTCGCTTGGTCTTCAGACTGGGTTGAGTGGCTGCTGCACGATTGACTGCAAGTGCTAAACGTTGTGCCACATTAGCTCGCGTCATTGGTTGCCCCGATCTGGCAGGAAGCAATGCCGCATCACCGTGCATGTTCTGATTGGTTCGCAACCATGCCCGTATAATTCCAACCGTGGATTTCCATAATGGTATCGATCTCTTACGTCGCCCTTTTCCATTCAGATGAACGCATGCGCTTCCATCAAGCACGACATCAACAACACGTATATTGATTACCTCAGACACTCGAGCCCCCGTGTTATAGATAATCGTAAACAGCAAGTGATCGCGCTGTGAGGTCCAGTCATCACCAGGGGCACCGAGTATGGCGATGATTTCTGGGCGAGTTAAGTGGCCGATTAGTGGCTGATCAAAGCGTTTCATTGGTACATTGAGTGCCCGTTCTACCGTGTGTAACGCGGTAATGTCTCGTCGGCCAGCAAACCTGAGAAACGTTCGTAGGGCAGTCAGGCGAAGGTTGCGGCTTCGTACCGTATTCTGACGTTCTAACTCCAGATTATCCAAAAACTTCAAGATGAGATCTGGCGTGATATCTTCCAACTTCATGGCTACTGGTTGTCTGTGCAACTGCGAAGTTGCAAACTCAAGAAATAGCTTGAGCGCATCCCGATAACAGGCGATTGTTTGCGGACTGAGAGCCCTTTGCGCCACCAGGTATTCAGTAAAAAACTGCTGCACAATTTCCGGGAAACTTGATTGCTTAGACATCGATTTACGCATCATTCACCTCCGGCATACACATTTCGAATTGCTTTGCCGAAGCCGCCATCAGCTCCGGAACCGCCTGTAGATACCAGTAAGTCTCCGCTATGCTGGCATGCCCTAAATAAGTCGATAGTGACAGCATCTCATGAGCAACATCGATCCCTTGTTGTTGCCACAGAATAATCCGCCTGACCACAAATGAATGCCGTAGATCGTGGATACGTGGTGCATGATGAGTACCATGATTAACCCAGCCCAATTCCCGGCGTAATGCCCGGAATACCTGACAAACTTGTTGTCCGCCTAATCGTTTTCCTAATACATCGGCGCGTAATCCGATGAAAAAATAAGCATCTTCATCTGATGCTGCCCTCGTTAATTTACGTTGGTTCAGGTATTGATGTAATGCCTTGCTCGTACTCGGGTGCAACACGATTGAACGTGATTTTCCAAACTTGGTTCTCCGGATTATCAATATGCTCCTACGTAAGTCTACATCGCTAATGCGAAGTGACAGAGCCTCAGAAATACGCAATCCAGTGCTTGCGAGAAGGCCAAAGAGTGTCTCGTAGAGCAGACCTCGTATGCTGTTGTGCGGGCCCAACCTCTTCGCCGCAGCCAACAGATCCTCGATCTCTTGCTCACTGTAGATATGCGGCGTTCCGCGCTCTGGTTTTCGTCCGCAGACCGAGCCATCTGGCACCTCGTGTTCCGGTTCTGAGAATTGCAACCAGCGCATGAAGGTACGCAAATATTTCAGGCGACCGTGGGCCATGCTAATGGGCACAGCTTCGGTAAACCGGCCTTTTGATGCCCATTCTGTCATCAATTCAAGAGTTAATGGCCCTTGATGATTGGCTCGCTGTACGTATCGTGCAAAGCTACGTAAACAATAACTGGCATGACTCATTTCGAAGCCGAGATACCGTTTTTCAGAAAGATAACATTCAACTTGTATGGTCAGATCGCCCATCATATCTGGCCCCCTGCAGTATCCATGTCAAAAAAGCCCGGCCACGGCAGAGCTACGTGTGCAAGATTACGACTGTCGAGTTTGGCATAAATGCGTGTGGCATTTAACGAGCGGTGACGCAAAATATCAGCAATGTCTTTAATCGACGCACCAGTCGCAAGCAACCTGTTGGCCATCGTGTGACGCAGTAAATGGGCACTGGTGTACTGAAGCCCGGCACGCGTATATACCTGGCGTATAGCGATACTGACTACCGATCTACTAATGGGACGTTCACGAGGTGTTTTATGGCTGGCAAAGACCTCCCGATGCAGGGTCTTCGGTCTGCCGTTCTGTAGGTAGGCAGCGATGGCATTGCCTGTAGTTACGGGCAGAGGCATTACATCGTCCCGGCGGCCTTTTGTCCGACGCAGGGTGATTGTTCCGCTCACCCAATCAATATCATCCAGGCTCAGGCGGGCGATTTCACCAATACGAAGGCCGAGATCCAGAGCACAGCGCACCATGGCATCAGCACGCAATCCAATAGGATCTGTTTGCCCAAGTGAGTTTAGCAGCTGTTCAATTTCGTCGGTGCTGAGTGACTTAGGTAAAGATGCCTGCTGCCAGTTAGCCGGATTTGCAAGGGCGCCAATCAAAACATACAAATCATCCTTTTGCATTATACGCCACCGGAAATAGCCACGCAGACTGGACACAACGAGGCTAAAGCTTACCGGTGTTCTATAGACATTAGCCTGTGAGGCAAGAAAATCACGAACATGTGCGGGGGTGAGCGTGGATAAATTGATGGCACCATCGTTGAATTTATCGCGAAGAAATCTGCCAACAATTCGTATGGAAGTCTCCCGAGTACTTCGCGCGAATCCACGGGCTTGTAGTAAATAGTCGTCAAAACGGCGTAACTCTACAGCCACTGGGAGCATATCAATAGGTTTAGGTGGGATTAACTCTATGGCCCGCAACATGTTTAACAAGTGCCCTAGGGGCGAGCGACTATGGTTGCGCCGATATCCCGAAACAGGCTCAATATAATCGGGAACGCGCTGGTGCAAAAATTCTTCAACCAGAGTCTCATTTACATCACACAAGGACAGGCGCATTTCCGACATCCAACGTGAAAACTGTGCCATGATCTCCCCGCAACGCTGAATATAACTGTTCGAATATCCACGACATGCTAAGTACTCTCGAAATGTCTTTCTGTATTCAATCAATAATGGAACATAACCGGTAGGGTCACCGTGATTGCATAAAGTAGGTTGATCGGTATTCATGATTATCTCCTTGAAATGGGAGACAACAGGTTGGTTCGAAAATGAAAACTATGTATAGGAGAAATTTTAAGCCAGCTACCTATAACAGGTTAAATGGAGACGGATTAACAACAAACTACACATAGTTAAGAGATCAACATAGGTGCGGTACTCTCACTTCACCAAACGTGTCACCGCAAACGAGGCCATTACAGCAAATGGCTCTAAAGAAGCCGGGTAACATTTGATAGCTACTCGATCCATCATGGCTATTAAGTAATATGATTTCAGGCACTTGACTGCCCGTAATTTGGTCATGGCGTCTGAGGCGAAGCATATGCTTAGTATGATCGCGACGGCTTTCATCTCGAACACGGGTTTGGCATGCAAAGAACGGGTAAAAACCTTCTTTCTGTAAACTATCGAGTAAGGTAATCGTAGGAATATAAGTGTACTTTTCGCTACGAGATTCATGTTTTTCTTCTGAAAACACACTGGGTACTGTGCGAAATAACTCTTCGAGGGTTAACGGGCGGTCACGGCGAATGCTATTCGCCGCACCAAAGCGGGACGCTAAGCGAGTCATAGTAAATTTCCTTTTAAATAAAAAAGATAGATAAGACGGAGGCGTAAATAAAGGCGTAGTTAGTCGATAAGATGGAAAATGGCGGAACGCTCTGGGTGTTGCGCCGCATAATCACGCAATTGATAAAAGCGATCGACGAGGGTGTCACTTTCTGTTTGAAATGACCATAAGCTGTACATCATCAAACACACAGCAATGCCTGCCGCTTCACAGCTAACGTTCGCTTCATTGCCGTTATGCGGATTGAATAGCGTAAGCTCCTCTTGATTCAAATCGGGATAAACAAAAGCGCCGCCATTAGATAAAGTGCAATATTCCCAATACCCGCCGTGGTAGTCCTCACAAAATTGGCCCATGGTGGTAAAAATGACCACTTCAAAGGTTGAAAAGCCTTTAACGTTGCCAAAATGAGTTTGCCAGAAATCCGTGCGCTGGTGGTTAGGAACCGATGTGACTGCGATTGTGTCAGTATTCATAAAAATAACCTTGATATTAGTGATATTGAAGGGAATAAAAAACGGCAGACTCGCTCGCCTGCCGTATGTCTATTGGATAGAATGTAAATCGAAGGGGCTAGTGTGCTTTAAAGAAGGTATTCAGCAGTTTATCCAGTGCACCGCCGAGCAAATCAGCACAGGCCAATATTGTGCCTAATCGTGCTGCCTGTATTTCTGCATCGGAATACTGCCCCGTTTGAGCCATTTTTTCGGCAATGGTTTGTTGTGCATATTTTGTCGCGTAGACTAGTGATACAACACTGGCGGTGGTGGCCATGAGTTTTAAAATTGACATGTTTTTCCTTAACGAAAAAAGCCAACCGTGAGGTTGGCTTTATGTGGATAAATGATTAACGACACATTATTGTGGACCTGACCAACCGTCACTCTTTAAGCTCAAGAAGGAATCACATCGGGCTTCTCCCACTTTACAAATGCGGGTAGCAACAGACTTCGGAGGCCACTTTTGATTGCCGGTATATTCCAATCCGTTATTATCGGCACAGACAATTTTTAACCAATTTGCTGCTGCGCCTTGATTGTAATAAACACTGCTGACGCAGGTCATGGCGGTGGGGGCGGGTTTATCTTTGGTTTGTTGGTAAGAGCCATAAGGATAAAGCTCACCATGTGGATAAATGGGGTAGTAAGGGCGATTGGATTTATCATTTAACGCCTTTAACGTTTTGCCATAAGCCGGTGTGAGATAGTAGGTATAACGGTCGGGTTGTATTTCTCCACGTAACGGGACGGCCTGAGCAGCTGTACTGACGGCGAAGGTCAGTAACAAGCTGGATAATAGAGGATATTTTAGTTTACTTATCACTGAAGTAACTCCTTTTAGAATATATTGGAATGAGGTTGTTAATAAAGCAATGATTGACTCAGGGATGAAGCTTACATATGGTCAACACAGTCCTGATAATCGGTATCGGCGAGTGCTTCAGCGAGACCTTTTGCCGAGAAAGGCTCGGAATCAATGGGTAAGGATGTAAATTGTAAGATGTCGGTGTCTTTCGTTTGCTTAAGGGCATGGAATAAGGCTTTATCCGGTCCAACGGTATCTTCAAATGCGCTAGGAAAAAAATCGTACGCGGTATCGTTGATACGCAGTTGCATGCCTTGAACGAAATAATCAGAACCCACGGGCTCCGTGAAATCCGGCGCGTTCAGTTGGACACGAAACGCTTTATTCGTGCAGGTTAACGTCAGGGTTTCACCTGCTTCATTTTGCGTGTTCAGCGCCCATGCCATCGCGGTACTGCCATACCAATCGCCCCACTCTTCATCTAAAATCAGACTGTATGCGGCGGGCGATAAGAAGAGTAAGGTACTGGTGATAAAGGGCACTCCCCACTTCAGGAGGTTAACCCGTGTTTTTAATGGATACGTCATTGTGTCTCCTTTATGATTAAGTTTGATGGGGATGTAATATCCCCTTGATGTATTGAAAGTGAGGTAACGCTTGTATAAAAGCGCGCTCAGTCATGCGTTGTAACAAGGCAGTGTCCGGCTTAAAGTGCCGTGCACTGAGCCCCACATCACGCAGGTGTAACAACTCAACCGCATGAATAAGGCCATTCATCACGCCGCAGACATACCAATGCCCATTAAAATAGGTGAGCTTATACGGTGCGACACAATGAGTGGTTTTTCCCCCAATCTCATAATGAATAAATCGGTTATCCAAAATGGCTTGTGTGATTAAAGCAAAGCCGCCGTACACGGACGGCAAAGCTTTGGGCGGTGCGTGATAGACCACATACGGGGAGCCTTGCGCGTGCCGACTCAGTAATAACGACAGCAATTTGCGGTCAAGCACCGGAAAAAGTGGTGTAATATCCGTAATCTGGGCAAACTGCAAAATATCACTGTCGGTGCGTAAGGCGGATTGTCCGCCTGCAAGGCGATAGCCTTCCTCCTGTTGTTCAATGTCCAAATAGACCAAACGTTCATGAAAATCCCGCTGTATGGTGCGCAGGGATACATTAAACTCAGCCGCTAAAACTCGGGGTGATAGGGTTTCTCCTTTAAATAAATGGGTCAGGATATACGCCAACCGATGAACTAATCGGTCATGGCGAGGTGACGGTTGTGCCATATTCGGTTTCCTACCAGCGATAACACAAAAGGGCTTAAGCGTGGGCTTAGGCCGGTGAAAGGGACTTTTGGCGCAGATATGCCACAATGATGCAAGCGGGTATCGTGACGCGGTACGCAGGACCGGCAATGTCCGCAATGAGCCATGCGGAGGTGAGCGTTAATCCAATAGGACCCGCTAAGAAGGATAAGGCACGATTAGCGACAAATACCGTCCCCCATGTCGCCACGCCACCAAGTAGCTCGATGATGCTCATTGCAGCGACCGTGGCAATTTCCAGAGCCGCAAATCCGGAAGTGCGAACGGCGGCTTGTAAGGCAATCATGACCAATTGCGGAGTGGGATTAGTGAGATTCAGTTGTAAATCGTGGGAAAGAGTACGGAGCTCTTCTTCACTGAGTTTATCTAAGCTTTTCTCCATCACCGTCATTAACAAATTCATTTCCAGTGTTTCAATGTCGCTTTTGGAATTAAAGTTAACTTTCAGCTTTTTACAGACATCAAGCAGAATTTCACGATATAACACGCCTTTATTTCCACGTACGGCGCTGACTAAACTGTTGGCTCCATAGGTTTGTAGTTCAGCACAAATGTCTGTCCAATAACGCTGATGGTTAGGGTAATAGAGTTGATATTCCGGCTTCCGTGTCAAACGCTCACTCCAGCGTTTTTTGCCATCGTTATGGTCATGAGTCAGAACGGAAACTAAAAGGCTTAAGTCGTCATTATTGCAGTGAGCAATAAAAGCTAAATCAGGGTCAATACGGTATTTTGGCATGATGTTGATTCCAATAAATTAAGGAGCCAACAGCGTAACAAACCGACCGGACAGGGTATGTCGCGTAAAAAATTATTTTCAGCAAAAACGATAAATAGTCAGGTCAAGGTGTGTCTTTGATCTTTATCACAATGATGAGGTAAGAAAAGAAGCCACTCAGTATTAAGAGACACGGTGACTTCATGGGGATGATATAGAAGTGAAAAATAATGGAATATAATAATAACGTTATACTGATGAAGCGAAATCGGTAATAAGGGCTACTCTCTGTGTATTGACCTCTCTGACACGTTGGTATGGTTACATAATATCGACTGGAGAAAAAATCCCAATCCATCAAAAAATACAAAAAAGTACAGATAGGATTATTTGTATCATGACTTCATTTTTATAGGAAATGATAAACAGTCAGAACGAGGATTGAAAAATCAAATAAATGGAGAAGGGCGGGTAATATGACTTAACACAACGCCCCTCATTTTTTAACTATTATCAAAGTCAGTATAATAACGTTCATTAATAAGTTTTTCGAGCATCTCACTGATACGGATATTTTGCTGTGCTGCCATAAAATCTAATCGTTGCTTCGTTTCATTTTTTAAATAGGTATTCAGGGCTTTTTTATCGGTTCGTGATTGACGTAGTTTTTGTTGATTCCAGGCCTTATTTAAATTCAATAAAAATAAATGTTTTGTATCCGGTGCGTCATCCCATAAATCTAAAGCCGCGCGTAAAGCCAGTAAGCGTTCTGAAGAATTTAATGGCGTAAACCAGGTTGTTAACCCCGGAGAAATAATACGGGTGCGGATGACAAGCTCATCCGGTGGGGAGAGTTTTTTTTGTTGGCATTTTTGGAGATGTTCCCATGCCCATCGTATTGCCTCCTCTTCATTCGGTAACCATTTTAATGGCATCGGTCGACTGTAAATACTTTTCCAGTGTTCTTTGAGTTTTTCCATCACGTGTTTTTTAACATAACTTACTGGCGGTGCCGAAATAAAAACATTGTCAAAGAATTGAATAATCAGTTCGAGTCTTTCCTGATGATTCGATGGGGAAAGGCTGAGTGTGAAGTAATGATACAAATTTTTATACCGTGCTGGGTCGGTTGAAAAAAATAAGCCGAACAAGGTAAAGTCATCTATCTGACAGATATAGGCCCATAACCAAAAAGTTGCACGCTCATTTTTAGTTAACCAATCAAAACTGTCGATAGGCAGAATATTTTCATCATAGGCCGCTTCTAGCAGTGCGATGACTTCCATTCTCTCATGTTCATTTGGAAAATAAGAATTGAGTGCATGGCTTATTTCTCGTCGGCAACTTTCACATTCTTGTTTATTGACTCGGTTGATGGTGATGTTTTTATTTGACTGTAACCAGTTTAAATAAAACAAACAGGCTCTTAAATCCAATTTTTTAATCATGTTTTGTTGATGCGTATTCGTCTTCATATTAATTTTTGCTCAAAATAAAAAAACTACATAGTCATCATTCTCGTAGTTATACCGTGTGCCGTCAATGGTTTTGTTGTCTGTTTATTTTAAAGATTGTCGTCATCACACGGTTTTACTTGAGTTTGATGAATGTTATCTGTTGGTTTTATTCTTGTCAAAAAATCTACTTATATCATCATTTTTGCTCGATACGGCACGTTTAACAGTGTTTTTATCTACCAGGTATGGGAACAATCAGAACCTCTTTCTCTGTCATTCGAAGACAGGAGAGAGGTCCCTAAGGATTTCAGGAAGATAATGAGTCCATGACTCAGACAATATAATGAAGTTTAAAATAGTCCTGTAGCGTATTCATTACGTTAATCGATAAAGCAATGTGTTGTCATTCGTCCATAATGAGTCTATTTTCTTGCTGTCATTTTTTATTTTTGTGGTGGTATGTTTTATTATTGAGAATTCCAACGTTCATATGAGACGATTTCATGAAAGACCATGAAGGCTTGCTATTCATTAAGTTAATAATAGTTTTTTCTATGTTGGGTGGGTGTTGTAATAATAAAGGAAGTGTATTAGATAATGTATATGCAATGTAATATGCCTATATTCACGATTGAGAATTGGTATGAATGAAATTATTTATATTGAAATGAAATTTATTTCAATGAGTCACATTCTAAAGTAAATGAAGAATGCTTGCTTAGTATTTACATGCCTTTCTATTTTGGTGTTTAATTTATTCTCAATAATAAAATGCTCATTTTGTAAGTAGTGTGGCTCATGATAATATCGAAAGGTAATCTAGGTTGATATTTAAAATGTCGATAATAATGACGTTAATCTTAAAGATATAGAATGCGATATGCGATATACCAAGGTGTTATTTATGGTGTTGTATTATTGATTTTGAGTTTCAACAGGTTTAAGTAATATCCTCGAGATTGAATTTAGAGGCATTAAGTTTTTTAGTATGAGGGTATTTATCCTGAATTGAGATGAATAAAAATGGAAGCTAAACGATAAATAACCGGAGTTTATGATCATGAAATACCCTTATTATCCTTACTAGCAATAACGCATTATTGCTACCTTCGATTGCGTATTGAATGCGTATATCATTATCTCACGCTCTTAAACGGGGGGTTATTTCGTTATAATAAGCCGTAAAAATCATGATAATGGTCTTCGTTGTTTGGGATTTAGTCAATAATTAATTTTTTACATATCGGGGATATGATTTGAGAAGTCATATCCCGATAATTATCTCGATATCACTTCTGCCTTTCCATTCCAAAGACAGGAGTTATCCAATGAATACGATGAAAACAGAATTACTCAACGATAAATTAGTTGATATTAAATTTATTACCCAATTGACTGGGCTAACGGATAAATGGTTTTATAAATTAATTAAAGACGGTGAGTTCCCAAAGCCAATAAAGTTAGGTCGTAGTTCTCGCTGGTTAAAGAGCGAAGTTGAAATGTGGTTACAAGCCAGAATTTTCGAGTCTAGAAATTGAAAACCCAGTGGATTTTTATTCGGGCTAAATTGTTTTACAGTCTCATCAAATTTAGAAGTGTCAATGAAAATATGGCATGGAAAATGGTGGGTTTAACATTGTTTTTTTGATGATATAAAAGGGTTATTAATGAAGAAGTTCGTCAAGTGTAAACGGAATGATTGCCAAAATAGGGTGCTAGATATTCCGGAAGCGAGGCGCGCCTATTTGTGCGCAACCCACTATTCAACACGCTTACGCAATCAACAAAATAGATTACTAAAAGCCACGCAAAACTGTGCACGACAGGGGTGTGATAAAACCCTCTTAGGGACGCATAACCAAAAATTTTGCTCAAATGAATGTCGGCATCTCGCTTCTCGATTAATTAATGATGAGGTCATTTTCAGGATTATTAATCACTCATATTGGCGAAATGTAGAACGTTTTATTAAACGTAATCCGAAAGGGGTGGCGTCAATTAATCATCTTAATGATATTGCTGACATGGTTCACTTATATGTGAGAAAGGCAGGATATCAAAAATCCTATGTCCATTATGATGAGAATGAAAAAGGCCATGTACTGACGCCGTTTATGGATTTAGCTGTGTGCCATCGTTACCCTAATTCTAAAGGCGGTATGAATACACTTGCAAATACCCTTATCGGACCGGGAAAAGTGAATCGTTTACGCTCAAATCACTTGCCGAAAAAGAGTCATATCGAGCCCCTTAATGGGGTAAAGTCAATGCAGAGTGCGATTAAACTCGAAACAACCTTGTTCAATGGATTAATCGAGATGTTCAGCGAGAGTGAAATGACGACCTTATTTCACCGAATTGGTCGACTGAGCGAATTTCATTTTGATAAAGAAAAGAAAAATAACTTACCAGTTACATTATCGCATGCACTACTTGAAATGCCTTTCACCAAATTATTGCTTGATGAATGCCATCGAATCGAGTTGTCATATGTTGTGACTAAAATGCATCTCATCCAAAAAATATTTGTTTTTGATTATGATTTTATTGAGATATCTTCGATTTGTTTGTTCTACAGTCTATTATCGGGGGATGAGGGCGATTTATTAAAGGCATTATTGGTGCTGTCAGATTATCAGATAGTGAATACGTTAGACAGGACGACATTTCAACAAGTTTCCCTAAGTCGTATTAAAGATGATTGGATTCAACAAATTTTGAGTTATGTATCCATTTATTTTGATACGGAGATTGCAACAGAGACTCAGCGTTTAGCCTTTTACGCATCTTTTTTTTCTTTTCCAAAGCGCCAATGAGTATCAATTAATGAGCATGAGTAGCCTTATGACACAAAATGGCAGGAAAGAAAGCCGATGCGCTTGAGGGGCAATGTGTGTGCAGGAATTGGTGTTTTAGTGTTGTTGAGATATTGAGGTAAAATAGAATGTCATTTTCATCGGGTGAGTTTTTTCTTTTTTTACGTCAAACTTGGATTTATTTTAAGTGATTACCATAATACAAGCTCGTATTTTAGCGCGTGTTTATCTAGGTTACGCTGCAGTTATTAAAGAAATATAATATTGTATATAAGTATATAAGTATATAAGTATATAAGTATATAAGTATATAAGTATATAAGTATATATAGAGTGATTAAACAAATGATATTCATGATGTTAATTATTATAGTGTATTTATGATAATACTAATTACTTTAGATAGATAATGTAATTGAATGAATATAAAACATCTTATATGAAGTGCTAATCACAGTTAAATATGAGAGGTATAATGATGTCGAAGGGGACTCATAATCCTTATTGCCAAAAAAGAATTGAACAAGCTGTTAATAAATCACTCTGTGAGTTTAAACGACTATCTATCTTTAGAATTGATTTACGATCCCCTTATGGAAGAATCGACTATGAGGATGACCATAAAGTGATTACTCGATTTTTAGATTCGTTAAAGTTAAGAATAAAAACTGATGTCAAAAATAAAAGTTTATTGTGGAAACGGAATTTAAACGTAAACGTCGATTATGTTTGGGTAAGAGAAGTTGGGGACATTAATTGTAAGACTTACTACCATGTTGCCTTATTCCTAAATAAAGATGTTTATTATAGTACGGGGCATTATCATGAAGCTAATAATTTAGCTAGATTAATTATTAATGCTTGGAATAGTGCATTAGAATTAGTGAATGATCCGCCTGAGGGATTGGTGCGTTTTTCTGGTTACTATCATATAGAAAAAGAAAAGGCGTATTATCATTATGCTTATAAAAATGCGTTGAACGCATTAAATTATTTTGCAAAGAATGATACAAAAACTTATCACGATGGTTATCGTTGTTTTGGGTATAGTCAATAAGTAATTTTTTACATATCGGGGATATGATTTGAGAAGTCATATCCCGATAATTATCTCGATATCACTTCTGCCTTTTTATTTCAAAGACAGGAGTTTCCCAATGAATAATATGAAAACATCTTTACTGGACGATCAATTAGTCGATATTAAATTTATTACCCAATTTACAGGGCTTACCGATAAATGGTTTTATAAATTAATTAAAGAAGGAGAGTTTCCTAAGCCGATTAAGTTAGGGCGTAGCTCTCGGTGGTTTAAAAGTGAGGTTGAACAGTGGTTGGAAAATAAAATAAATTTATCTCGTAAATAGAATAGGGTAAGGTCTGGTTAAAAATATATAAATTGTATTTTTAAAATATTGATCGCAATTTATTTTAAATTGAAACCAATTAATTATTTTAATGTCTCTTGCTTTTTACTTAGTTAGTATTGATTTTCGTTATCATTTATCTGTATGAATTTTAATCTGTTTTTATTTATCTTGCATGGGTTGCTTTGCTAATTTTTGCGGTTTTTAAAATTCTGGCTAAATTTCTATCATAAATTATTTTTTTGTTTATTTATTGAGCAATAAGTAAAATACTACATTCTGTAAAAATCCAAAAAAACATCTATTTTCCTAATGTTTCTCAAGAGGCGAACAAGCCAGACTTCTATCTAAGTTTAAGAGCCTATCTAAATAGGAGCTAAATTCATCACCTTACCCAGCCATATCGATGTTTAAAAGTCAGGCTGTATAAGGTTTTGGTTACAGTGATAATATATTTTTTATGTGGTAATTAATCCCTATTGAGATAGGCTCTAAGAGAATTAATTAAATGATAATGGTAACTATAATTAATGTTGTTATCGTAAGTGCGATTTTAATTTAATTTAATTTAATTTAATTTAATTTATGATTTGTTATTATTCTTAATAACATGGCGATAGTTTGAAATTTATCAAATATGGTACTATTTAATTTGAATTAATAAGTGGAAGTTTTAAAAAATAAATATAAAACAGGGTGTTGTGAGTCATTTTTCTGTTCTTTTTATCCATATGTTCATGCTAGTTATTTTCGGTAGCGAATTGCCATAAAGAAATTATATTTGGGAATGTTAAGTATGACTTTACATTCTTGTTCTCGAACGTTTAATTTATGACAAAGTGTAACCAAATATTTTTTTTGGCTATTTTTAGAGTTAAAAATTTTTTTAATCATTATTTGAGTAAAGATTAGTGAGAATCACCATTGTTTTAAGACTACTCAATCTGCGGTATGAGTATGTAGTTATTGTTTTATTTGATTTTTATATCCTACACAATTTAATTGTAACAAAGGTAAAAAATATTGGCGAGTATATAATATTAAATTGACGAAACACAACATTTCGCTAAGAATATACACCTATTATGTGTTTTCGGTGTTCGTATCCCTATAATGCTTGTCTTTATTCCCATAAACGATGAACGTTTATTAAGAGCTGAAATACTATTAGCTGATAGTTTAATTAGGATTCGACTAAAGAGCTGGTTAAATACAGTTATCGATATTACCTATTCAAAAAAATTAGATTGGGTATAGAAGGGGTATTTTGTGAGTCCATTTAAATATTAAATTATGTATAAAAAAGGAATATATTTAAAAATGATTCACTTCATCAAAGCTAATAACCAAATTGAGATACTTAAACATGATTTAATATAAATACGCTGGAGCTAATTAGGGTAACTCTTTAAGTGATTTAAATTTCACCGTCAATTTAAGTCGTTGATTTTTATTTTTTTATAAAAAGTCAATAACCAAAACGATCGTTTAAAACGATCATAAAATAAATATCGATAGTCACGGGCTATCAAATGAGTGCTTTTCGATCGACATTAACGATTTTACTTAATCTAAATTTATTATTATTGTGATATGAATGATGTAGGTGATGATTTTTAATTTTACATCACTCTATACTTAAGTACAGCTGGGTGAATTCGTCTTAAGAATTAAATTGATTATTAAGAAGAAGTCTAATTTTGAATATTTATAGCCCTAATTTTAAAATAATAAGGGTGAATTATTCATTGTGTTAAATAAAAAATTCGAATAATTATCCTAGGTCCTAAACGTTTTAGGTTCATGATGATTTCTTGAATATAAAATTCGCTTAAATATGAATGTAGTATAACGCATTTTAGCCTCTCATTTTAGTTTCTATTGTATTACCCCTGCGCAATTGCGCGTAATTCATCAACCCAAAAGGAATAAAAAGAATGTCTTTAAACAAAACAGTACTTTTGACTGCATTCGCAGCCAGCATTACTTTAGCCAGCACAGCACACGCTGCAACGGATGCGCAAGTGACTATCACTGGCCAAATTGCGGCGGCTACCTGTGATTTAAGTGTGACTAAAAACAATATTGATTTAGGTACGTATACCTCCTCAAGCATTTCCACTAGTGGGGAAATTGCGAGCAGCAGCCAGAGTTTTACTTTAAATTTAACCAATTGTACAAAAGCGTATGACAACACTGGCGGGACTGCATCGCCAGTTAACCTCTATGCAAAAGGCACCGCTTTAGCAGCTAACACCGCTTACTTTAATAACAAAGACGGAGGAACTGTTGGTGTTAAATTAATGGCAGACGCCACGGCTGTGGAACCCAATGTGGCGAGCAACATCACCTCGCTCAAGACGTTAAGCGTTGGCGGAAGTGCATCTATTCCAATGACTGCTTCACTTTATTCAACCGTTGTGACGCCTGCATCACAGTTAATTGAAGCTCCAATCACGTTTTCAATTGCTTATAACTAACTAAATCCGACGATGGCATGACATCATCCCATGCCATCGTATTTTTGAAGGTCTTTTTATTGAGGTTATTATGCAGCTCCCTTCATTTTCCGCAACCCGTTTAATCCCTATATTCTTGCTCTTCACGGGGCTTTCTCAATCGTTTGCTGCGGGGGTGGGGATTAATACCACTCGAATTATTGTTAACCAAGGTAGCCAAGCCGCATCGGTGACGTTACGTAACAATACTGATGAAGAGACGTACTTAGTACAATCATATCTCAGTGCGGATAATACTGAATCGACAGCCTCTGCACCGTTTGATGCATTACCGCCAATGATAAAGATGGCTCCCAATAGTCAGCAAGAAGTACGATTAGTCAAGAAGTCAGGATTGACAACGCGTCTCCCAACAGACCGGGAGTCCGTTTTTTATTTTCATGCCCGAGCTATTCCGAATAACGCACATAACGTGATAAATCCAAACGAAGAAAACCACGGCACGGTTAAAATTGCGTTAGAAAATGTGATTAAAGTGTTTTATCGCCCTAAAGGGCTAACCTCTACGCCGATGCAAGCACAAGCCGGGCTCTTGTTTGAAGTCGCTCCGGGAGGAGTAACAGTAACTAACCCATCGCCTTATCATGTTACTTTGGCAGGATTAACGATGGGGATGCAGCCTATTACTATTCGCCAGCAAGAAGCGATGTTGGCTCCTTTCAGTGAACGCACCTATCCGACAACGGTAAAAAATGGGGCGATAGCGTGGACCACAATCAATGATTTAGGGGGCTATGATGTTCATCAAGTCCCACGCTAAGGCAGCGAGGTTAAGCCTAACACTGATGAGCGGCATGATGGTTTCACTGTACGTTAGTGCTGCCAATGACACCTTGGAAATGACGGCATCGATCACAAAAGGTACGTGTGCACTGAGTGTATCACCGACAACCGTGACGTTTTTATCGCCTCACATTGTCAGTGAGTTTCAGCCAGGTAATGCGGTTGAGAGTGCCCCTCTTCATCTGAATTATGATTGTGCGGGTTTTTCTGCAGGAACATTGCCGAGCGTCAAATTGACAGGGCAAACGGCTGTGGCTGATGCGCACGTATTTTTATCGCCGCCTCAAAGTCAAAGTGCGGCAGGCAGCGGGTTTATGCTCAAACTTGGCGAGGTCTCACAGTTAGTGGGGTTTTATACCGCAGGCACCACGTTGCTGGCAAACGATACGTTTGTTCTACCCAGCAACACACAAGGCGCTCAGCTCCTCACGGTCGGTTTTGTGAAGCAAAACGCCAGTGTCCCTGTGACCGTCGGTGACGTCAACGCGACTATCACCTTGACATATATCACCCCATAACTTCGAAAAGAGGAGTGTCTCACATGGCTCTAAAAATTGCGCGGGCTTTCGTCGGAGTTTGGGGGGTATTACTGCCATTATGCGCACCAGCAGGCACTAACTCCGTGACCGTTCAGTTCGAAGCTTCCTTGTATACCAAGACCTGTAAAATTGACGTTCGCCCTAATGCCTTAATTGAATACGGGTCGGTTCAGGTAGATACGATAATCAAAAATGATGCTGGGACAACCCAGAGTCTTAATCGCGATATCGTGTTAACTCTCACTGAGTGCAGTGGTCCAGGGACATTAGCGAATAGCCATGTGGTGGTGACGGGACCAACGGTGACCGTCAACGGGCATGCCCTTTTTAAAGCCAGTGGTACTGCAGGAGGCGTGGGTATCCAATTGCTTGCCGATGGTATCGCGAAAACCGACGGCGATGAAGTGTGGTTATTAAACAGTACGAGTACCGAAAATGATACACGTACGTTGACTGCGGCACTTTCTTGTGGTCATTGCACAAATGTTAATGACATGGCGGTGGGCGATATGCGCGCCACGATGACGTTTACGGTATTGACGTATTAGCGCGAATAGATATTAAGAGAGAAAGCACGTGAAATTGATGCCCTTTATTTTGTGTAAACAGGCAACGTTAGGTTTGAGTCTGCTGGCACTGATGAGTCTCTTATCCCTACCATCGGTATTTGCGGCAGGATTGCGCTTAGACCAAAGCCGGATCATCGTTCAGGCAAATCAACCGCAACAGGCCGTGACGATAGAGAATGACAGTGACAAGCTGTATCTGATCCAAACCAACGTGCGAGATAAAACGCCTGACGGTGAGGTGTCGAGCTTATGGCTCGTGACACCGCCGTTATTTCGGTTGGCGTCTAACAGCCAGCAATCGGTGAAAATATTGCCTCAAGCGGGGATAGAAAGCCTGCCAACGGATCGCGAATCCCTGTTTTATTTCAGTGCAACGGCGTTACCGGCTATACCCAAACCGGTGGACGGTGCTCCATCCGTTGCCCAGATATCGGTGGCTACTCGCTTAGTCGTCAAATTGTTTTATCGACCACAGACGTTACCAATGACGTATGAGCAAGCATCGAGCCAAGTCACCTTTACTCAATCGGGTCACACCCTCTGCGTTGATAATCCGACCCCGTATTATCTGACGTTCAGTACACTGCACACGGCTGAGCGCCCATTGCCGTTTCCGGCTGGTTTGATGTTGGCTCCATTTAGTCGCTATACACTGGGTGTCTCTGAGCCTATTCAACGTATACAGTGGCGTACACTGAATGATTACGGCGGCAGTACCCCCCAATTTGACACCCAAGTACAACGTGGAGGCAACAAATGTTAATTCGCCTTCAACGATGGACTTGGGGGGTTGGCATGTGGATTTTGGCCGTGAGTCTGCCTTTATCTGCGCAACAAGACAGTGGGTTACGCTTTTCTACCGCCCGCGTCGTTTATCAACAAAGTGACAAAGGGGGCGCGTATGCAGAGTTAGAAAATAGTTCAGCAGCACCTTATTTGATACAAAGTTGGCTAACATCGGTCGACCCGGACACTGGCTTACCTAATCCACAACGAGGTGAAGGAATGGACTCCCCGTTTATGGTGACACCACCGCTCACGCGTTTAGCACCGGGAGAGCGTTATCGTTGGCGCATTCAGCGGGTAAATGAAGGGCAGTTACCCGTGGATAAAGAATCCGTTTTTTACATCGCGCTAAAGGCCATTCCCACGACCAACAATCAGGGAGGGCAAGCAGGCGAATTTGTGTTAAGCCCCGTGATTTATCTCAAGATGTTATACCGCCCTCAACGTCTTGAGAATACTCGCATCGATAATGTCGTCAGTCAGTTACGCTTTGAACGGCAAGGGGAATACTTGGTCGTGAATAATCCCACCCCGTTATCGATGACGTTTGCCAGTTTGCAAGTTGGGGACTATTCCATTCCGGATACGGCCTTAAGTCGGATGGTTTCACCTTTCAGTGAACAACGTTATCCGTTGCCCAAAAATGCAAAAGGTGACGTTTTCTGGCGGGCGCTCAATGAATATGGATTGGCCACGAAAATTGAACAAGGTCGACTGACCGCCAAGGAGCCCCAATGACTGATTTTCATCTGCAAAATAACCGCAGGCCATGGACTCTACTGAATATCTGTGCGCTAAGCGTGTCAATGGGGTTATCGATTGGGGGGCAGGCGGAGACCTATTTTGACCCTGCGTTATTGAACCTGCCTGCAGGCGTTGATCCGCAGCAAATTGATTTATCAACGTTCAGTCAACCGGACCATATCCCGGCAGGACGCTATATGGTGACATTGCTCATTAATCAACAAGTTATCGGACAACGTGAAATTGCCTTTACGGCAACGCCTGAAGGAAGAGTGACCCCCGATATTACCCCTGCACTGCTCACTGAATCCGGGGTTAATGTGGCGGCTATCCCGAAGTTAAACGCTTTAGCCTCTGACACCAAAATTGAGGATTTGTCGGCATGGATCCCCGCCGCTCAGGTGCAGTTTGATATGGCAAAGCTGCGTTTAAACCTGAGTGTGCCCCAAGTGGCTATGCGTCCAGATTATCGTGGTTATATTGACCCGACGTTATTGGATCAAGGGATCACGGCGTTTCTCTTAAATTACCAATTGAGTGGTGGGCGTCAATGGATGAGTGGCAAATCGAATGGGCTTAAAAGTCAAAATGATAATGCGTTTGTCAACCTGAATGGCGGTCTAAATTTAGGGGCATGGCGACTGCGTAGCACCATGACCTATACCGATACCAGTACCACTCAGGCGGGGGTCACAACACGCGCGCGGCATACCAACTTTAACAATACGCATCTTATGCGGGATATTCAGCGCTTTGATGCTGAATTTTTAGTGGGTGAAAGCAGTACGGGGAATGCTGTTTTTGATAGCCTACCTTTTAAAGGGATTAAATTAGCGTCCAATGAGCAAATGCTACCGAGCAGTTTACGCGGATTTGCACCGGATATCCGCGGAGTTGCCCAATCGAATGCGCGTATCACTATCCGTCAAAATGGTAATACCGTTTACCAGACCTATGTTGCACCTGGGCCATTTAATATCAATGACTTGTATGCGACTGGTTCGGCAGGGGACTTAGAGGTCACTGTCACGGAAGAAGATGGTACGACCCGCACTTTTACCCAAGCTTTTTCCAGTTTACCAGTCATGTTACGCCCTGGTGGTGTTAAATATGAAATGACAGCAGGCCAATATAATGGGGGGATCACGGTGGGTTCGAAAGCGGCTGATTTTGTGCAGGCGACCCTTATCTATGGTTTACCGCAGTCCATCACCTTGTACGGAGGTGCGCTAGCCGCGAGGCAATACTACGCTGTGATGCTGGGAACGGGGATATCGTTAGGGCCATTCGGGGCGTTGTCAAGTGATATCACGCACACGCGTGCTGAATTATCGGAGGCGACTAAAGAGGGGCAGTCGTATCGACTGCGTTACTCGAAAAACCTGCTTGAAACCGGCACTTCTATTGATTTAACTGCACTGAGATATTCCACGAAAGATTATTACAGTTTTGCGGATTTTAACCAAGCGGGCTATCAGGTGAAGCAAGGATTTGCACCTTGGCTGACGTCACGTCAGCGCAGCAGTTTTCAAACCTACATTAACCAGTCATTTGGGGAGTGGGGGGGGATTTTTTTACAGGGTATGCGAGAAGATTATTGGGGAACTGAGCAAACTATCACGACTTTAGGTTTTGGCTACAACGGAAGTGTTAAAGGCGTGAACTATGCCCTCAGTTACAGTATTAGCCGCGCAGAAGGGGATGGGGATTGGCCCGAAAATCGGCAAATTGCGTTGAATATCAATGTTCCCTTTGACTTATTTAGTCATCAACCACTATTGCAAGATATCCAAAGTAGCTACCAAATGACGCATGATAACCACGGGCGAACTTACCAACAATTCGGGATCAATGGGCGATTGTTGGATAATGCATTGACTTACCAATTAACGGAAAGTGGGGATAATCAGTCTCAGCATAATATCAGCACGCTGAATGTCGGCTATCAGGGCGATAACGGTTATTTTGGGGGCGGATACAGTTACGGTAGTGATATGCAGTCGATAAACCTCAGTGCAAATGGTGGAATTGTTGCACACTCAGGGGGGATAACACTGAGCCGATTTTTGGGCAGTTCAGTCGCGCTGATAGACGCCCCGGATGCAAAAGGAGCCACCTTAAATGGCGGCAGTGCCACAGTCGGGGGATGGGGTTATGCGGTGGTACCTTATTTAATGGATTACAGTAAAAACGTGGTCAGTTTGGATGTGAATACATTACCGGAGAATGTGGCGAGTGAAGAGACCGCGGTCAATCTTTACCCTACCAAAGGCGCGGTAGTTAAAGCCCATTTTCAGACGAAAAAAGGGTATCAAGCCTTGCTGACCTTAAAAAGTGACGAGGTTATTCCGTTGGGCGCGGTGGTTGTCGTCAATCATGAGGATGAGACACCCAATCAGAATACCGGGATTGTGGGGGATAATGGGCAAGTTTATCTGTCAGGATTACCGGAGACTGGAACCTTGATGGTGCAGTGGGGTAATACAACGTCTCAATATTGTCGTGCGAATTTTAACTTGGCAATGGCCACTGATAGTCCATATTCTTCAATACGTCAATTGACGATTACCTGCAATACAATGACAGGGACTTCACGCGTAGGAGCACACAAATGAGATTAAACTTATTTGGATTTATAAAAAAAATAATGACAGAGAAAGCCCTAGTTTGTGCATATGGTTTGATGAGTACCATTGCATTGATTGGGTATCAATCGACTGCAAATGCTGCACCGATTATCATCCAAAATGGTCGTGGATTAGTGGGGGTTGCAAATGAAGTGTTTTCTACTTCATTAATGAATGTTACCAGTGATTATGACGATTTTCTTCCTTATGCTTATGTGCATATGACATTTTATGATGACGGTTCTAACTGTGGAGTTGAAGGGAACTACCTGATGGAGATAGATGGCGTTAAAGGGATTAAGCTAAATGCCGAGAAAACTCTTATGTTAGTGCCTGAGGTGATTTTTACAGATAATCGTTCATGGACTATAGGTACAACACCATATGCTAATACCATCGTTGGACAAATGAATGGTTATGGTGCTAACACAAATGAAAATTTAGGCAGTGAAGCAGGATGTATGTGGTATCCGCTTCAATCGACTCTTTATAATGGATTTGTGACTCATGAGGTAAGTGCGACTGGACGGGTACTTATTTATGGTACTGGTACTCAGCAATCAGGAACAGGGTATCTAGACTACCCTTTTAAAATAATGATCAGAGATCCTCGATCTGCTGGGGGTTATTCCTCTAGCAATTTAATACCTGCTGGTGGCTACTCGGTTGTGGTAAGTGATTTAGGGTGTACCTTGACTACCCCTACAGTGATTGATTTTGGCCCACAATCCGCCAATGCGACAAATGGTCAACTATTAACCACAAAATCAGACGGTAATTTGACGGTCAATTGTCAACAAAATACCAATCCTATGTCTGCGACACTTTCGCTATCGGCAGGAATTAATCCGATTTATTTTTCGGGCGATAACTACCAAGCCAATTTAATCAACAGCGAGAATAACGCCGGTGCCTATGTGACGATGTCTCTTAATATTAATGGAACGCCGACCAATATTCCGTTTAATCGCACACCGATTGATATTGGGACTATCGACGCTAGTAATTCGAGTGCAACATTCAGTTACCCCATTACCTACAGCCTCTATTCCCGCGGGACGGGTATCACGGGTAAAGTCAAAGGGAGTGCAGAGTTATCAATTGTTTTACGTTAATTTATTAAAAAGTGAGTATCAATATTTAGTCACACATCCGTAGCAAGTCGTAGAGGTATATTTTATGCAAACATTAATGTCGAAAAATGATAATAATATGAGTGTACTTATTGGAGGGAGAGTAAGGAATATTAGGAAATCAAAAGGGATATCGGGGGCACAACTTGGGAAAATGCTACAACTGAGCCAACAACAAATATCGCGATATGAACGAGGTATAAATCAAATTAGCGTCGACTGTTTATATAAAATAAGTATGATTTTAGACGTCAATGTTTTACTTTTATTGGTGATTGAACAAGAGGACGTTTACGTCCCAAATTTTAATCTTAAAAAATACGAAGCATTTTACAATAACTAAATTGTCTGAATTTTAAATTATAATAAGATGTAAATTTAAAAAATAACTTATAGCATCAGGGAATACTCATATTTTTAATGTGAAATATGATAATTACTTTTATCGAATAGATGATCTTTTTGAAAAATAGGAGCATATATTCAATATATATTTTTATGTATACAGCTCTGAGTAGAATTTAATTAGAAACCAGTTATTTCCCTCAAGTAGGGGCTAGATGATGAAAAATTCTTGGGGCTGTCCTAGGTAAGGTTTAAATTTTACCTTTAACTATCTGTTTTAGCATAGCTAATTGTTGTTTGGTATTTGGTATGTATGAAAGTCTGGACTTCGGTTGATAATTAGTTTTTCTAATTGTAGCCGGAGGTCAGATATGATGAACATTAAAGCTAAACGAGATATTGCACATAAAACAAAAATCTTAAATCGTGCCCGTGAGAGTAAAACATTACTAAAACTTGTCGTCATTTTGGGATCAGTAGAGAAACTTTTTATACTTGGAAAAGCGCTTATGAACGAGATGGCGAGAAAGGATTAATCAACAATAAACCCTGCCCTGAAAATCCAACCAGAAGAGTTGCAAAACACATTGAAGAGCTAGTTATTTATCTGCGTACCACTTACCATTTTGGTCCCCAACGTATCGCTTGATATCTTCTACGGTTTCCTAATATCAAAATATCACGTTCTGGCTGCTACTATGTATTGCTAAGAAACAAATTAAACCAGCTTCCCCAAATACGGCGATTGATGATGCGACACGGATAAGAGCACTTAAAATTTATGAAAGGCACAATCAGGCTAATGCCATTGATTTTATTAATTATGTTGTAAATAAATTTCCCTTTAGAATCAAAACGATTAGAACGGATAATGGGCACGAATTCTAATCGAAATTTAATTGGCATATTCATGATTTAGGAGTGGAGCATATTTATATCAAGCCAGCTCCCCCCAGATTGAATGGGAAAGTAGAGCGTTCTCATTTAACAGATAAACAGGAGTTTTATCAATTAATCGATTATAAGGATGATGTTGATTTACATGAAAAATTAGCTGAATGGGAGGCATTTTATAATTGTCATCGCCCCCACTCCGAGTTGGCGTGATATCACTTCGAGAAATAGCTTCGCAGCTTGGCATATCTGAAGGAGCTAACCCCTAAAGCATCTGCTATTACCACAGAACAACAACGAATTCAGGAACTGGAAGCCCAAGTAGAACAATTAAAAAGTGTATTTAACCCTATATTTCCAGACACTTTTTATCACTTATTTCATTATGAGTTAGACGCCGCAGGTACTCTCGCGGAGAACGATACCCCAGTGCACTGTGAGGATGCCATTCATTGTAATGCTCGAAGGCTGCCGCAAGATTCTTTACTGCTGTTAATCCATTAGGTTTTGGCATTAAACTTATGTAGTCTCGCTTCATGATTTTTACAAAGCTTTCTGCAATACCGTTACTTTGGGGACTACGTACCGCCGTATGTCTAGGGGATAAACCAACTTGTTTAGCGAACCACAGCGCTTCATGGGCTCGATATGCTGAACCATTATCGGTCAACCACTCTACTGATTTTGTCGGTAACACGTTACCGAAGCGATACTCCACTGCACCCATCATGACATCTTGTACGGTTTCACTGTCAAAGCCTCCCGCGCTAGCTGCCCAATGAAGGGCTTCGCGATCACAACAGTTTAAAGCGAACGTGACGCGCAGTTTTTCACCATTATCACATCGGAACTCAAAACCATCTGAACACCAACGTTGGTTGCTTTCATTCACCGCTACTTTTCCTGTATGAGCTCGTTTCGAGACTGGGATTGTGGGTTTACGTTCCAGTAATAATGCTGATTGCTTCATGATACGGTAAACACGTTTGGCATTAATCATCGCAATATTTTCATTCTCAGATTGACGACGTAACATCGCCCAGACGCGACGATAACCATACGTAAGGAGCTTATCAATCACGTTGTGTATACGAGCAAGCGCATCGCTATCATCTTGATGGCGTCGTCCTAGTTTAACTTTCCAATCACTTTTCCGTTTTGCTAGAACGTATAACTGTGCTCGTGATACACATAAGGTTCTGCTCACTAAGCTTATTTTCCATCCTTGGGTAATAAGGGCACGAGCGCTATCCACTTTTTTTCTCGACCCTACTCGACAGCTTCTTTAAGAAGTTCATTTTCCATTGTTTTTTTGCCAAGCAACCGCTGTAGCTCTTTAATTTGCTTTATTGCAGAGGCTAGCTCAGAGGCAGGAACCACTTGTTCACCTGCTGTTACCGCGGTCAGGATTCCTTTTGATACTGTTTACGCCAAAGGAAAAGCTGGCATGCCGCGACACTATGTTGTCGAGCAACCATGGAAACACTCATACCTGACTCAAAGCTTTGTTGAACAATGGCCATTTTTTCTTGTGGGGAACGTCGTTTTCTGCGTTCAGGATCTAATATCTCGATCATGTTATCTCCAAGAACTAGTCTAAAAACTAGTATTAAGATTATCACTAATTTAAGTGATACCAGCTGTCTGGAGATCTCAGGGGCCAGTCTAAAAAGTGACAATGATCTGTTAAAAAAAGCGTCAGCTTTTTTTCCATGGAAATGAACGGCAGCAAGTCGCACTGAAGCTGAAAAAGGCTGGATACAAAGTGAAGCAGGTGTATTGTTTGTTGTCAGTGGGACGCAGTACCTTCTACGCCCGTTGTAAACCCAAACCAGTCTGTAATGAACACATTCGCTTTACGATAGTAATCTAATGTCTTGTTGCTGCCCATCTGAGCGATAGATAAAGAAAGTGCGTTTACAAAAAAACATCAGTGATTAGGTGATGGCAATCAGCCTTTACAAATATAAGATAGCTATTGTTTGAATAAACACGTACTGTCATTGACCTCATGCAGTACACCCATTGTCATTGGGAATAACAATAATATTTATGCTAACTCATTGTTTACTATCCCGTGACAAGGATATAGTGAAATCACTGTGTTGTTTGCTCATCTTTGATGGGCTATTTTTTATCTTTAGCTCTCCAGTTGTCGAATGCCATGATCTTACGAATCTGAATAAGTAATCAAACCTTCATAAACAACTTCATCATCATCAAAGACTTTACTGACTTCAATAGTACATGACGGTTGTCCTTATTCCTGTGCAAACTCATGAAGTGAGTTGATTTGTTCTGATGTAAATTCAATTTTAGTCATCAATAAAGACTCCGATTTGGATTAAGTAATAAGTAGTGATAATATCTTGCCGCTGGTTAAGGATGACTGGTCCTACAACAATAATGATAAAGATACATTTCCATTAAATATGCCCTTCTATAGAGGGGCTTTTTTTATGTCATTTGATAATCACCAATATAATTGCGCATTTGAAATAACCTGCTAGGCTTTACGTTGATATTCATCGTAAAGCAACACTTTAGCCTACCTCTGTGTAGGCTTTTTTTATTTGTATACGCATTTTTCAATATTCTTTTCCGTATTTCGTAACAATTTATACCTAGATTATTTAACCTATGTTGGTACCATGCGCACACCCATTTGACATTTGGGTATTCATAAACAAAAAATTGGTTCTATTAATCGAATCTTCCGCCCCGCGCCAACGAGGGGCTTTTTTTATTCTTTTGGAATACCTTTATCCAATCCTTAACGGAATTGAGCTGGTTTATCGAAACCTTGTGTTGCCATATTATTTATCCTGTATATATGAAAAAGCCTCATAATTTCGAGATTGTCATATCTCGTTAATATTTATTACACTTATTTATCTGTTAATATACTATTCTTAAAAACACATAATAATAAATATAGATGTGCATATAGTTAACCCATGTCAATGGCAGTTTAATTTTGACCCCTTTAAGGATCCAGTTGGCAATTTAAAATTGACCCCATTGACTACACTTCAGATACTATTGGTGCAATGCCTATTTTACGCTTATCTTTTAAACGGTAGCTTTCACCACTAATTTGAATAACATGGCAATGATGTAGTAACCTATCTAACATCGCTGCTGTCAATGTCGTATCATTGGCAAATGCGCCTGCCCATTGACTGAAGGGCAAGTTGCTGGTTAATAACGTACTCCCTTTCTCGTACCGCTTTGCAATTACGTTGAAAAAGAGATTAGCCTCCTCTCGACCAAAAGGTAAATAACCAATCTCATCAATAATGAGGAGCTTGGGGCTCATAACGACCCGTTGTAGGTAAGCTTTTAATTTACCTTGATTATGGGCCGTTCCCAATTGCAACATTAAATCTGCAGCGGTAATAAATCGCGTTTTTACATTGGACATGATCGCTTTATAACCCAGCGCGATAGCTAAATGTGTTTTTCCAACACCACTCGGGCCCAGCATAACAACGTTCTCATGACGTTCAATAAAACTGAGACCTGATAATTCAATCAGTTGGGCTTTAGGCACACCGCTAGCAAAGTTAAAGTCATATTCCTCAAGTGTTTTGATATTGGGTAACCCTGCAAACTTCAATAATGCTGCCTTAGTACGCTGCATCTTAGCATTGAGTTCCTCGGTAAGAAGTTTTTCAATAAAGTCAGCATACGACCCTTCTTGTGCTAGGTGTTTTTCAGCAATCCTAGGCCAACTTTCCGGTAATGCGTAGAGCCCGAGTTGTCGACAAGCATCAGTAATCCGCTCAGATTGTAAATTCACAATGCCCCCTGTAAAAGTTGATCATAGACGCTAAGTGGATGCTGTAGACTTTCAAATGGCATCGGCATTGTATTTATCCTCTGATAGCCATAAACATTGCCAAACTTTATCGGCAATGGCAGTAAGCCATTCTGCTCTGTGATTAATCGTTGGTTCGGTACTTCACCAGTTGTACCGTGGACTCTTGCATTGGCAACTTGAGTCAACCAGTAACCGATATAACCATTTGCAGTTTGGACATCGAGTTGTAACTCTGACATCCTTAATGTTGCTTGTAATGGCACAACAAAGCTTGATTTTAGGTAACGGTTAAAACGTTCAACTTTCCCCTTTGTTTTAGCGCGATAAGGACGACAAACGGTTAGGTTAAAACCATAATCCTGAGCAAGAGATAAAAGTTTAGGGTTCCAACGATGCTCTCCTATTCGGTAAGCATCACGCTCAAGGATGATCGCCTTTGCGTTATCAAAAAGGACTTCATGAGGAACACCACCAAAAAACTCGAAACTACGTACCAATCCATCAATCCACGCATCAGTTCGTTCATTGTCATAAAAATGAACATAACTGGCGCGAGAATAACCAAGCGTTGCAACAAAGGCCTTTAATGCCTGTTTACCTCGCCGAATAATGGTAAAATCAACTTGCAATTGCTTTCCTGGCTCTGTTTCAAATCGCACAAGTGGCTCAGGCAATGCTTTAGGTTTTAAAGCTGCAAGATATCCACTCAATATTCGACGTTTTCCTTGATACCCCAAAGCAAGGAGTTCTTCATAAAGAACGGATGCAGGTATCCAATCAGGATGAGCCGCATCAATCCGAGACTGAATATAATCTTTAAATGGATCCAATTTACTTGGTCGATGAGCTTTACGCTGATAAACAGGTTTTGTATCAGTACGTTGCAAATACTTTTTAATAGTATTGCGCGCTAGACCTGTTTCACGAGCAATCCTTTTGATCGATTTGCCCTGTTGTTTGAGAACTTTTATCGTCACAACCCTCTCCTGAGTTAACATTGAAAAGCGGCCTCACAAGTAAAACCGCTATATTACGTCAGGGGTCAAGATTCAATTGCCAATATGGGGTCATTTTTACACTGCCAGTAACACCCATATTCCACTAGGAGGTGGTATGGGCCATTTTTTTGCCCTTTTCCCTTCAATTTTCCGTATTGCTTTCTTGTCAAGATTGTCTTTAACTAGTTGAAAAATTTTCTACTGCCCAAGATTGAGAACCCATGCACATGTATAATCAACCAATTAAAGTCTTACTCATAACCATCCCTATCCTTGTATACATCCTACTTGCTGTTTTTAAAGACAAAAGAGAGCCAAATACAATGACAATTTTTGTAAAATTCTCTATCTACTTATTAAGCGTTCTTGTTTTAATCAATTTAGTTTTTTTTGCAAGAGCGCATGCGGGTTGGTATTAACAAGCCATTCACCTCAATATAATTTTAAATTATTTCTAACCGCTTCAATCTCTCGAATGGCCTTTTTGTCTAAATTACATTGCTCGATAACTGTTAGTAGTGACTCATTTATCAATAAAGAGTCACCCCAAGGAAATGCCTCAGGGATGTACTCAGGCAAACAATCATTGAGTAAATGGTCTGGAATGGGCACTGACGGCGTTTGAACGTATTCTATCCGCGTGGTTGTACAGCTCGACAGTAGCATCACGAGGAGCATCAATAGCAGGGCACCTATCACCCACAATAACGATTTTGATAATAGTTTTAACCGTTTCAGAAGCCGCTGCTGCCGCGTCGCGTTCTCTAAAGTTATTTAGTGAGATTTCATTGAATGTTACCGATAGTTCTAAACCGTGGACAATATGAATTGACTTGTAGCCGCTTCATTTTCTAATCGCTCAATATCTTTTTTTACTAAAACATTGTTGTCATAAAGCGTTACAGCCACTAGAGTATTTTTCGTGCATATCAATATCCCCCTTGCGGAGTGTTCCGATATTTAGTTAATAGAAAACCGCCAGTAAATTACTTGCCGTAATTAAATACGTTGGATTTTATTTGATAGGGCTATATACGAAAAAGGTCACGCAATGCGCAGCCCTTGGAATATCTTTTGGGGTATTTTGTTGTTGTAATAGTATTGGCAGGTTTAGTTCAGTCAGGCATGTTCCATGCTACCGGAACTTTATAGTAAGGTATTTGGTTGTTCGGGATGAGCTAACCTGTCAGCAACAGGGCAGCAATAACTACACGACATCGCTTTTGGGAAAAAGTACGTTCTAGCAAAATCAATAACAGAAGATATATTCTCAAAATTCCCCAAAAATAGCCTACTCACACCTTTGGGTAAGTGTTTACAACCATCAGCGTGTATTCGATTAAAGCCAATCTTATCAACCAATGTATCAACATAGTAGTCCATATTCTCTCTCTTTTTGCTCCATGAAATCAAGATATCATATAGAACACAGTTGATGATTACTTAATCTGAACTCACATTATAAGTAAAACTGTTAACACTAAGCTTTATCGCTCCCCACAATGAAAAGGTAACTCCCAGCTTTACAGGGGGATTTCAAGAGCCGCAGGCCTATCACTTGAAGTTAGCTTTTCATTATGAGAAATACACTAAAGCAATACTAAGCAACCCATAGATAAACTATCATCATAAAATCTTCAAATATATCTCATGATATCTCCATTTTTTCCTAGTGGTTATTTAGTAATCTAATAAGGCAAGCTAGCATCTATTCATTAGAAATATAAGGAGTCAGATTATGAAAGTGTTATTCCCTCTACTTCTATTAGTCCCTATCATTGCGATTGCACAATCAGGACCATGGAAAAACTCAAATAATCCTCGCTGGCAAGATACGCCTAGTGAACGCCCATTTAATCAAAACAGAGCTAATATGCAAAACATCAATCAAGGATCAGCAGCAAGAGGACCTAGATTATTAGACTGCTCTAATACTACCAATGTAGCCTTGTGTGAGAAACACAATGAAGCACTAAAAGTATGCGGTACAGAGAGAGGGCCAGTTCACGCAAAATGCATGCAAGATGAAATGTACGGCCAGGTAAATCAACAAACAACCAATTAATTATCTGATAGATAATTATATTTAGTACATTACAGCTGTTATATGGGTTGAATATTTTCCACCTATTTATCTTAAGTTAAATTAGTGATATAACAACTAACGTTGTAACAATGTTTCCAGCATTGCCAACCTAATAATTGGTTAACTTTTTCAGTTCATTTTTGCCACTTCGTGCAGGGGTGGCTTTTTTTTTTACTTACTGAGCGTAGGAGATGCACAGTAATTATTCCACAGTTTGTCAATTTGCGATCTATCAAAAAACTCCCCAACACCATCTATCGTTGGTATTGATATATTAATTTCCCCATCAAGCTTTATATATACTTTGACCACAAAACGCTTGGTAATTATACCGTCAGTTTCCCTTGGTAATCACACAAATACACTTTACCTTTTGATGTGACTCGATATTGTTTTTTTGCACAACCACTAACCCTAACTGCTTTATTAATTTTCGAGTTCGGTAATCACTGATGGCATAGCCATGAATAAGCGCTTAAGTTCATCTTGGTTTGCGCTTGTCACCCTAGGAAGATAAGTATTCATTTAATAGTTTGAATTAAATAAAAAAAGAATACCATAATAGCCATCTCTACGTATATCCGTAAAGATGGCTTGAAGTAGAGTTTAGTTTGATTAACGTTCTAGCTTATGGATGTCATTGGGGGACCACAGCATTCTTTATTTCCCGCCTTAAGGGATGAAAGCGGTTTGACTCTCATTTTGTTGTCCTATCTACCCACTCGTATGATAAACATATCCTCCACTGTGAAAAATTCCTCCTTGTTCAAGACAAACATCACGTCCATAGCGTTCATAGTCAAAGTAATGGGATAAATGACCCAGTTGTGCTAAATCATAACAACCACTTTCTTCTATCCAGTAATAACCTAAATCATATTCATTATTGACTCCAGCTAATTGCTGGAAAGAATCTAAATTATCCGCTAAATAAATTAAATCATGGATTGAACTCGCTGAAGAACCGATTTCAATTGCCGCCTGATAAAGGTCAATTTCATCAGGCGATAATATGGCTAATTGCGTGGCTAATTCGTTCAACTCACCTAAAAGGCTGTATTCTGAAATGTACGACGAAAGGCCATAAATTGAGAATTCATAGTCCGTCAAGAAATACTCTTCATACTGAATACCATCAATGCCAATCCGCATTAAACAGTGTTCGATCTCTTTTGAGGTTGCTGGAAGCTCAAGCCACTCACCAACCAGTTCACCTTCGTTATATTTTCCTAAGTTCGTAATAAAAACAGAAATTACCCCTGATTTTAGGCATGGGGAAGCCGTCGCTGTTATACGCATATTCGTGTCCTATTATTGATGTATTGTGATTTAATTAATGGCGATATTTTGATAAAGGGATCTATTTCCCTTTAGAAGATGATATTGATATAAAGTCCTCATCAGCTGAAAACAGACAATCAGCTTTAAAAATGATTAATGACGTTTTAGAGCAGGATAATGAGTTGCCTTACAGTCCCGATAACATGTTATGCTTTCTATCATGATTTCATTTTGCGCGGATTAAAACGAAAAAAGCCCCTGTCCAATAAACTAGGGTCAGTTCAATCAGGACAGAGGCTCTTGCTTTTGGTGGAATATGGGTTACAAACTAAAATGCATTATAATAAAACTGTGATCATGATTACGTTTTTAGGCATAAGCTATTTCGAAATCACTTTATTTTGGCTTTCCAAAGAATCAATATAATCCGCATACCACTGCATCATTTCACGTCTTCCTTCTAAATATTGCGCATGGTTATAGGTTCCTCGAATAGAGTTTTTATCAACGTGTGCCAATTGAGTTTCAATCCATGCGCTATTAAATCCTTTTTCATGCAAGATCGTACTCATCGTGTGGCGAAATCCATGCCCTGTCGCCTTACCATTATACCCAATTCGTTTTAATACCATGTTAATACTGGCTTCACTCATTGGTTTATTAACATCATTTCTACCAGCAAAGACAAATTGGTAATTTCCTGTGATTTGTTTAAGTTGATGTAGAGCATCTAAAGATTGACTGGCGAGAGGAACAAGATGTGAACGTCGCATTTTCATTCTGTTTTTAGGTATTTCCCATATACGGTTGTTAAAATCAATTTCTGTCCATTCAGCCATACGTAATTCAACTGTTCTTAGTCCAGTCAGCATAAGCAACCGAGTAGCTAAGAGAGTTATAGAGCTGCCAGTGTAATTTGATAATTTTTGTAAAAAATCAGGTAATTCAGTTGCTATTAAGAAAGGATAATGTTGTTTTTCATATCCTTGTAAGGCACTTGCAAGATCTGGTGCTGGATTGTATTCCGCTCGACCAGTCACTATGGCATATCAAAATACTTCACCACAGCGCTGCCTTACTTTGTTGGCAAGTTCTGAAGCACCCCGTTTTTCGATTCGTTGGAGGACAGATAAAAGTTCTAGTGGTTTGATTTCATTTATTGGTCTAGAACCTATATATGGAAAAACATTATTTTTGAATGCACGATTAACATAGTCAGCATAATTTTTAGACCAATTAGAAACTTTTGCGTTATACCACTCTGTGGCAATAGCTTCAAAAGTATTGGTTATCGATAACTTTTTAGCCAGCTGTTCAGCCTTTTTAATTTCTCCAGGATCTTTATTACTGGCTAAAGCTTTTCTAGCTTCATCTCGTTTAGATCTGGCATCAGCTAATGAAACATCAGGATATGTTCCAAATGATAGTTTTTTCTCTTTACCAGCAAATCGGTATTTCATTCTCCAGTATTTTGAACCATTAATATTGATTTGTAGGTATAATCCGCCTCCATCAGCCATTTTATAGGCTTTTTCTCTAGGCTTGGCTGTGTCTACTTGACGTGCATTAAGTGGCATTGGGGGCCTCATTTTATATTGAACAGAATGAGCCCCTATTTAAGCCCCCAATCCTAAGTTGATTTAGGTTCAACTGGGTAGAAGTCGGTTGACTTTAGAATGCTTAAATAAAGGGGTTTTATTGATTATAAAGGATTTTTGTTGAGTTGGGTAGAGTTCGGGAGAGTTAGATATGGTGTCCCTGCGGGGAATGTTACAAAGGAACATCTAACCAAACTTCCTATCTTTTAGATATTTTTATCTTAAAGATACCTATCAAATCGGTAACTATTCGATGGACAATAATGAATTAATAAAAAAACTTCTACCAACATTGAGTAATACTGATGGACCATTTAATTAAACGTTCAGCAAAAAATGGTAGAGTATCGGAAAAAGGACCATTGTTTAAAATTAATCCAAGAGATCTAGGCTTAATATTCCCTGAACCAGTGAAATATAGTTTATTATAGCTTTTAAATTATCCAAAACATTAAATACACTCAATTCTAAGATATATCCCACAATATTGTGGGATACTCAGTCATTTAGTTTTATAACAAATCATTTAATATCATAATCGTTTATTAGCTTCCAGCACCCTTCAAGAAAAGGTTTTAAATCATCCCAATATCTATTAACAAGGGTTTTTTCTGTATTAAAGTCAACAGAGTGGACCAAAGACTGTATATTATTAATTGATAGAAGGCTATCTTCATTAGTACGCCCATATCTCTCAATTAATAATTTAACTGCTTCTGTTATATATTTCCTTTCATTTAATACACTAGCGATATATGCAGAATTTTTTGCTAAACTATTTTGTGGTTTTGAATTTATACATTTCATGACTTCTTTTGTAGTTGTCTCTAAAAAAACTCTCAACATAACAACACATGTTATTGGCTCATCTTTAGATTTTAATTGGCACAGTTCGTAGAATATATGATATTCTTTATTTCTTTTTTCTGGAATAATAATATCAGTAACGCCCCAATCGACTAAAATATCTCGATTTCTTGGCAAATCTACATTAGGCCTAGCTTTAATCTTATCTTTCTTACTTGAAATATTTTTTGAGGGTATCTTTTCTTCTGATTTTTCTACTTTCTCATTTTTAGTGCTTTTATTATCTATTTTATTGTCAGCTTCTTCTACATTCTGAAAATTATTTTTGCTTTTAGATAAGTAACGCTGCTTAATAGCAGATCTATATTGATCTGCTATTGGCTGCAATTGTTCTCTTACTTCAAGAAATAATGCACTGTCAGTTCGTAATGCTGATTTAGCAGTATTCCATGGGAGTAACCCTGCATTTTTTGATATAAATTTAACCCAACAGACATAACCATTATATTCAGAATGCCACTTAGTTGCCCAACCGTGAACTTTTTCGGTGCTAGCAGCTACAATGACTCGGTCATTACAAGAAAAATAAATACCAAATGAATCCGTCAACTTTTTATTATTAGCTATGCTATGCCCTTCTTCACCGGGGAAAATATACTCACTATGAATACCACTTTCTATGATTACATCAACACCCTGTATATAAAGACATTTTTTTGTAGGAAGAAACTTTCCATCCAATTTTAAACTTGGAGATACACCCTCTATATTTTTTCTAACTTTATTTTTTACATGATGTAAAACTATTTTCAATCCTTTTTTTATATAAATAGAATATCTATTAGAAAATTCTTTAATTGCATTATCAAACCACTTTGAATTATGGAAATCATTTTTAATTTCACTTTTTATATTTGACACATTAAATAAAGATTTTTTTCTTAATTTTGTGGGTACCACATCAGCATATACTGGGGAGTCTTTACCGCCACCAATTGCTTTATTATTAAAGTGAGATTTAAATCCTTCTATACCATTATCGACATAAAATGAAAACTCAGTTCCCATTTTTAACATAGAGCGTTTTAGGCCTATCCCATATAAGCCAATTCCATATTCATGTTCAGAGGGCTTGTTAGTATATAACGTTCTAGTAGAAAGTGTATCTCTATCAATACCGGAACAATTATCCAACACACGAAGAGAGTCTTCATCTATCCTAATACATATATAAAATCCTGAATAAGATGATGGTAAATTATCATCTCCCCTTGAACATTTTTGTTCAATTAATAAATCTCTTGCTGCATCAATTGAATTATCAACTAGATCAAAAATTGCTTCTAATGTTGTAATATCCTTCGTTAAAGCTTCTTCTAGAAATGTTGAGCTAACACCAGTATCAATTGATAAACGGTCTATAATTATATTATTCATTCAATTATCCTGCCTTGATAGAATCATTACCTGCTTGCTTTATACTATCTCGAATAACTTCCATTATGTGTTTAGCCATTATAGGAGATACACTATTTCCTATCATTCGAAAACTATGCCATTTAGTATAATGAAATACAAACCAATCAGGAAATCCCTGAAGACGCGCAGCCTCTCTTACAGTGATAACTCTGCCTTCTTCAGGATGAAGTGGTCGGACAGCTTGATGACTTCCTTTATCACTACCAGTTCCAGCCCTCAAGGTGGGACACAAACCATCCCAAGATAAGCATTTAGATTTACTGATTGGATCAACTGCTCCGGGTAAAATAGATAAATATCGCTCTTTTACTTTAGGTGAATGCTCTGTATTAAAAAAGCCACTTATATTTCCATCAAGCAACTGTGCTATTGACTCACTCCAGCCCATTCCTTTCGGAGGTAATTGCCGCATTTCTTTTGCATATGCAGAGAGAGTATTACTGTTATAGTTTCTATATTTCTGCCACCCAAAGTTGCTTTTATCATTATTTTTTGATTGTACTAATGGAGAAGGCAGATCACTTATCGCATCTCTTACATTATTTTTCCGGTAAATTTTATTTTTGAATTGATTTAAATCAAAACTATTATTAAATTCATCAGGGATAAAACCAATTACAATAACTCGTTTTCGTTTTGTTGCAGCACCAAAATTTGAAGCATCAATGATAATTGGCTCAAATATTTTATATTTTTTATCTAATACTTTAAGAGCTGATTTTAGTTCGTATATATTTTTTTCATCCATCAATCCCTCAACATTTTCCATAACAAAAAAATTAGGGTTTATTATATTTACAGTTCTAAAAAAGTGGCGCAACAATGAACGGCGAGGATCACTTACATCAGAATGTCCCATTCTGCTATAACCTTGGCAGGGAGGACCACCTATAACACCATCAATCTTCCGTGATTGAATAATCGAGGACCAACTATCTTCATTCATTAATGATAAATCACCATTAATCACATTTGTGTTAGGAAAATTCAAAGCATAAGCTGACTGCAAAGTTGAATCAATATCAATTGCAGCAATGATGTCAAAACCAGCTTGCTTCGCGCCGAGCCCAAATCCCCCACATCCGCAAAACAGATCTATAACTAAAGGTGCCTTACTCATAATTTTCCTATTAAAACATAACAATCAGGCAAAAGGTAAAACTATTCATGATAGTACACTATACTACAGCTATCTTTTTCAAGATAACTACTAGTGAAAATAGTAACCTACCTTCGCCCATGAAGACTTACTATTATTAATTATAATTCTCAGAATAAAAAATCACTCTATCTATCTGAATAGATTAAAATTTTAATGTAAATTTCAGACTATCCAGAAACAGTTCTAACTTTCTATTTTAACTATTATACTATAATAATAGCTCTTTCAAATTGAATAGAAACATCTTTTATACCTACATATGAGCGTATCCAACATCTGATTTTTATATTGCTCGTAACGTTTCGATTCTTTTTCTTCATATTAATATATCCGTATACTCAATTTACTTTCCAAACCCAAACGCTCCCACATGCCCTTCCCTATTCGCATCCAGATAATCTGCCCACCATTGCACCATCAAGCGTCTTTCCTCAATATGCTCTGCTTTATGAATATAAGCAGCTCTAACTGAGTTACGTTCTTGGTGGCTCATCTGCCTTTCTACTGCATCCTTCGACCATAGCCCTGACTCAATCAACGAGCTACACGCCATCGTTCTGAAGCCATGTCCACAGACTTCCGTCTTAGTGTCATAACCCATCACACGTAATGCATTGTTTACCGTGTTTTCACTCATTGGTTTCCTTGAGTTATGATCGCCGATAAAGATCAGTTCGTGGTTGCCGCTGAATTGATAGATCTGTTTTAAGATCTCAATAGCTTGTCGGCTTAAAGGCACTAAATGAGTAGTACGCATTTTTGATCCGCGATGTGAGTGTTTAACCCCTTCTATCTCTTCGCGTTCAGCAGGGATCGTCCACATGGCATTATCAAAATCGATTTCATCCCAACGAGCAAAGCGCAATTCACTGGAACGAATGAAGACTAACAAGGTAAGTTTGACTGCAAGTTTAGTTAAAGGTCTTCCCTTATAATCATCAATGCGTTGTAAGAACTCAGGTAGGCGTTTAAGCTCTAATGCCGCTCTATGAACTCGTTTGCCTGTCGCAACTGCGCCAGCCATATCTTGTGCTGGGTTATAGTCGATTAAACCGCTTTGTACGGCATAACGCATTATGGCTGTAACACGTTGTTGTAAACGCGCAGCAACCTCAAGACGTCCAGACATCTCTACGGCCTTAATGGGTTCGAGGAGATCGCGAGTTTTCAGTTCGGCAATATTACGTTTGCCAATAGCCGCAAAGATATTGTCCTCAAGGCTTTTGAGTACTCGATGGCTATGTCCTTCAGACCATTTCTTATTCGTCGCGTGCCAATCGCGAGCAATCTTCTCGAAAGTGTTAAATTCCTTTTGCTGCTCTTCCTTTAATTCTTTCTTGAGTTCGCGTGGGTCGATACCTAAAGCAACTTGCTTTCTAGCTGCGTCCCTTCTTTCTCTTGCATCTGCTAAAGAAATTTCAGGGTATACACCAAAAGCCATCAAATGTTGTTTACCGCCAAAGCGGAAACGGAAGCGCCAATATTTAGAGCCATTGGGGTGAATATAAAGAAACAAGCCATCACTATCTGTCAGTGTATAAGCTTTCTCGTCAGGTTTAGCTGCACGAATTTTTGTATCGGTTAATGCCATATTCTTTATCCTCTACACCCCAGAGTGAGTATATAAACGAGATATCTCAGATTACAGTCGATGATTTCGAGTGACATAACCAACTATGTACCTACGCCACAGGCTGCACCTTCATTGCTTTAGCATCGGTAATTAGAGATATAATGAGTATACATACATTATCGAAGCGGTGTATATACTCAGATGTATACTCACTCGGAGGTTGATGTGGGTTGAGTTAGGTTGACATGCATTGACTGAAAATACCGAGGAAACCGTGCAAACACTGGATTTCAGATACAAAAAAAGACGTCTGTTGACGTCCATTGATGTTCTTATGGTGCCGAAGGCCGGACTCGAACCGGCACACCCGAAGGCGGTTGATTTTGAATCAACTGCGTCTACCAATTCCGCCACTCCGGCACTGAAGTGATGTGTTTCTTGGAAAACGCTGCCATTATACTTGCCTTGTGTCCACTGGCAACACTTATTCGCGCTGGAGGTGATTGTTCGATTAAAAATAAAGCATATTGAACAATAATATTGGGCTCGGGTAGGAAAGCTTCTTTTGTTTATATATTGATTAATGAGTATGTTAGTTTTTTGCTAATTATTTTTATCGTATCTATGCTTGGGTGGCTAGCGATAGACTATTATTTTTGTTAGTTTAACCGCAATCTAATGCAATGTTGAAAGGCTTTATCATGGGTTTTGTTGGATGGATAGCGACAGGGGTCGTTATTGGCATCTTAATTGGTGCAATAATGCGAATTTTCGCTAAGAAAAAATAAGATTGGCTGAAAAGCCACTTGCAAACAATCATATCGGCTGGCTCCAAACATGAAGAAATCATTTCTAAAAATTCTGTCTGTATCCGCGTTGTCCCTTGCTTTAATGGCATGTTCAACCAAGACAGAAAAAACACCTAAGTTTTTACAAGGTAATGATGTTGAATCCTCAGATTGGCAGGTTTTTGAGGGAGATAGAAGGACTTACGAGCGCGTCGCTAAGATTGTCGATTTATATGCAAATCGTATTTTTAATGAAAGTAATGCACGAGGTATGGCGATTATCGTGATCGATAATAACCAAACGTTATCCCGTTATTATGGGGAAACCGCACCGGGTAATGGAAAAAAACCTGGCCCTAATTCATTAATTCGTATCGCATCAGTGACCAAATTAATGACAAGCGAAATATTAATTAAGCTTGAGCAAGACAAAAAACTACTGATTACTGATCCATTACAACAGTATGCTTATCAAGGTGTTACCGTACCTGATAACGCCAGTGGGCAACCAATCCGTTTGTATCATCTTGCTAGCCACACCAGTGGTTTACCCCGTGAACAACCCGGTGGAAAATGGGGTCGACCTGTGTTTATTTGGCCGACACAAGATAACCGCTGGACATGGCTAAAAACAGGCAAGTTGGATGCGACTCCAGGAACTGAAGCCTCCTATTCAAATCTTGCTTACGATTTACTGGCGGATGCGATGGTAAAAGCGACAGGGCAGCCATATCCGCAATTATTTAGCCACTATGTGACCTCACCTGCGAAGATGACGGATACCACTTACACACCAAGTAATGCACAGTGTGCCCGTTTAATGGAAGGCACGAAACCAAGCCCTTGCCATAATACCCTTGCTGCCGCTGGTAGTGGCGGTGTGTATTCAACGCCAGCGGATATGCAAAAATGGATGCAACAATTTTTATCAACTGATACTAACTTGCGTAAAGCGACTGCTGCACGGGAACAAGGTATTTATTTCCCTCGCGAAAAACTGTTAGAGGTGAAAGGAATGGATGTCGCTGGCCATGCTGACGGGTTAGGCCTTGGTTGGGTTTATATGAAACCGAAAAATGGCATTCCCGGCATTTACCAAAAAACCGGTGGTGGTGGTGGGTTTAATACCTATATGGCGATGATCCCACAGCAGAACATCGGCGTTTTTGTAGTGATGACACGCAAAGATGGCAGCAAATTTAGTAAGTTAACGGTTGGAGTTAATGATTTAGTCGCATCGCTCTCATCTAACCATGCGTATGGGAAACATTGAAAGGGTACCGCCGACGCTTTACAGGCAATGGCGAGCTATGCCCCTACTCTGAAACGCGGGTTTACCCGTGTGCTTACGTTAATTGCAACAACAGCCTGACCCGTTCAGGCTGTTCAAACTGCAGGCAAACCGATTAGGTTTGGCTGCAGGTTGGATAGGTTTTGAAAATAGACGAGGAAAATCAATTCATGATTTTCGGCTGATAACACGAAGCAGGAAAAACCAAGCTTTTATCCTGCTTTGTCAACAACCTCAACAGCCTGACTCGTTCAGGCTGTTTTTCCTTTCAGCGCTTTGTGTAATACCTCGTCCAATCTAAACGATATTCTTAAAACCTCTTCGACCATAAAGACAGGATTTAAGATGAAAATCGCTTCTTTTTTATTACCCCACGTACTTCGCCCCAGCACCACTAAGCAAGGAAAAGTCTCTGAATTAGTTCAGCAGCTAAGAAAGATCTACAATCACCAAAGAGCTTTCCCTGCCCCTAAAAAGCCCGACAATATCGAGATAGACCTAAGCCAGCTAGATTATAACCCGTTAAAAACAAATAAAATTAAGTTGGAAAACACAAAGGAATATAAGCAACTGGTTAGTGATGCGCGCCAGCAAGTCTGGAATGAATTTGCAAAAAAGGAGCGGGAAAATGCCTACACTATTCAGCAATCCTATACTGCCAATGGCGGCATGTTTTCTTATGCGCAGCAGTTAGCCAATAAAAGCGGCTCGAACATTATTGGCGTTAAAGGGGAATATATTGGCTCATCAGATGGAGATAAGCAGCAATACCTCTTATTTCGGCCACAAACTAAATTACTCGAAATCGTCAGCAATTTGGGTAATTATTTTTTAAGTAAATGGCAATAAAAAAAGGGCTGTGAAACCTGAAGGATCACAGCCCTATATCAACAATAAAATGATTATTTTCGTTTGACTAACAAGACAATACTGACAATTAAGAACAGTAAACTCGGTAATATCGCAGCAATAATCGGTGGAACTGAATAGACAAGGCTCCAGTTACCAAACCCTTGGTTTAGCACGTAAAATAAGAAACCACCGACAATCCCCGATACCACTCGCACCCCCATGGGTACTGTACGTAATGGCCCGAAAATAAAGGAAACAGCCATTAACATCATAACCGCTGCGGATAGCGGAGCTAAGATTTTTTTCCATAAACTCAGCTCATACACCGCCGCCACTTGGCCGCTCTCTTTTAAGTATGAGACGTATTGATACAGCCCACGAATTGATAGCGAATCCGCATTCAGAGAGACAATCCCCAGTTTTTCGGGGGTCAAGTTGGTTTTCCAATCAACAGTAAGCCGTTGTGAACCTGTAATTTTTTTCTCGCTGCTTAAAATCGACTCGTCCACTTGTGATAATACCCACTGCTGATTCGCTGTATCGTATTCACCACTTGAAGCAAACATTACTGATTTTAATTTTTGTTGTTCATCAAAGCGATATATAGAAACGTCTTGGATAGATGTTGAGTTATTGATACGCTGAATGTGAATGAAATCACGGCCATCTTTTGCCCACATCCCTTCGTCAGTCACCACTAATGAATTACCAACAATTTTTTCTGCACGGTAGTTTCGAGCCCACTGTTCACCCGCAGGCGCAACCCACTCACCGATAAACATCGCGACTATCACCAGAGGGATAGCTGTTTTCATCACGGACAGAGCGATTTGCAAACGCGTAAAACCAGAGGCTTGCATCACCACCAGTTCACTGCGCGAAGCCAGTGCACCAAGCCCCATTAAGGCACCTAATAAGGCCGCCATCGGAAAGAAAATATCGATATCTTTTGGCACGGTTAGTAAGGTGAAAACGCCTGCACTGAGCGCGGTGTAATCACCATCACCCACTTTGCGAAGCTGCTCGACAAATTTAATGATCCCAGACAGCGAAACCAATAAAAATAGCGTCACCAAAATGGAATTTAGGATGGTTCGCCCGATATATCTATCTAAAACTCCAAACATCAAGCAGCCCCTTTACTCAGTTTAAGACGCATACGGCGCATTGGGACAGTGTTCCACGCGTTGAGGATCACCGCCAAGACCAAGTAACCTAAGTTCACCGCCCACATGGTATAACGCGGGTCAAGATCGCCTTTATCAGCACTATTACGCAACGTACTTTGCAGTAAGAAGAAAATGAGATACAGCAACATTGCAGGTAACATACTGAGCACACGCCCTTGACGCGGGTTCACTTCACTTAATGGCACTACCATCAAGGCCATGACCACCACAGAGAACACAATCGTTAAACGCCAGTGGAACTCTGCATTCACCTCTGGGGTATTTTCATCCCACAGTTGTAGCATGTTTTTTTGCTCAACACGGTCACTACGCGTTTCACCCGATTGATGATCCACAATCGCTTGGTAATTCACAAAATCTGTAATGCGGAAATCACGCAATAATGCGGTTCCTTCGTAGCGTGTTCCTTCATTAAGAACAACCACTTGACGACCATCTGGGTCTTCTTTCATGTAGCCACTATCTGCGACGACAACAGAAGGACGTTGTTCATTCGCTGCGCGCAATTGGGCAAGGAAAACATTTTTGAAATTGCTGCCCTTAACATCACCAATATACAGCACATAGTTGCCATCCTTGGTGGTTTTAAACTGCCCTTCCACCATCGCCGCAAGGCCTGGATTTGCTTTCGCATCTGCCAGCACTTGTTCTTGATATTGCGATGACCACGGCAGCATCCATGTAATATTGGCAATCGCGACCATCGCTGTGATTGCGGCAAGGACTAACGCGGCTTTGACTAACACACTTTTGCCCAAACCACAGGCATGCATCACCGTAATTTCGCTTTCAGTGTAAAGTTTACTGTATGTCATCAATAGCCCAAGGAATAGGCTTAAAGGCAAGATAAGCTGCGCCATTTCAGGCACACCTAACCCCAACAAAGGAAGTACTAAGTTTGAGGGAATATTGCCCTGAACAGCTGCGCCCAGAATGTCTATCGACTTCTGGCTAAAAAAGATTAGCATCAATACAAAAAGTATGGCTAACTGACTTTTCAGGGTTTCCCGTACCAAATATCTAATAATGATCACGCTTATTACGCCTGTGAAAACTTGTCTTTTGGGAAGAAAATGGCTAAGTTCGTTAAATGTCTGCCATTTACTAACATATACTCTGGTTTATTGTATGGCTAGAATGATATAAAAGCATTCTCTATACTGATTGAAATATCAGAACATGCTTAATATTCGTGAAACCAGATATACTTGCCATACTTCACGTTGTTTCGCGATAAACAGCATACAACGTGAGTTATTTCGCGTATAGATGGTTAGTTTAACATAAAGAGTTTATTCTCTATGAGGTAGATCATGCGAAACGCTAATTTTAGCGGGAGCATCGGCCTTTGTCTTTAAGATTCAGGAGAACGCATGGAGTTTAGTGTAAAAAGTGGTAGCCCGGAGAAACAACGCAGCGCATGTATCGTTGTCGGTGTCTTTGAACCACGCCGTCTGTCCCCAATTGCTGAACAGTTGGACAAAATCAGTGACGGTTATATCAGCGCCCTGCTGCGCCGTGGCGAACTTGAAGGTAAAGTAGGTCAATCCCTGCTACTCCATCATGTGCCTAACGTTCTGTCTGAACGCATTCTACTTATTGGTTGCGGTAAAGAACGCGAATTAGACGAGCGTCAATTTAAACAAATTATTCAGAAAACAATCAGTACTCTGAATGAAACAGGCTCAATGGAAGCAGTGTGCTTCCTAACTGAATTACATGTAAAAGGCCGCAATAACTACTGGAAAGTCCGTCAAGCCGTCGAAACAGCAAAAGAATCGCTGTATGTGTTTGATCAACTGAAAAGTAATAAAACAGAACATCGCCGTCCACTGCGTAAATTGGTGTTTAATGTACCAACACGCCGTGAACTGACCAGCGGTGAGCGTGCAATCTCTCACGGTCTGGCTATCGCCTCGGGTGTTAAAGCCGCTAAAGACTTGAGCAATATGCCGCCAAACATCTGTAATGCGGGTTATTTAGCGTCTCAAGCGCGCCAATTAGCAGACCTTTCAGATAGCAAACTGACCACTCGTGTGATTGGTGAAGAGCAAATGAAAGAGCTGGGTATGAATGCCTATCTGGCGGTGGGTCAAGGTTCACAAAACGAATCGCTGATGTCCATCATGGAATATAAAGGCAACCCAGACCCAGACAGCAAGCCAATCGTTCTGCTAGGTAAAGGGCTAACCTTTGACTCAGGTGGTATTTCCATCAAACCTGCCGATGGCATGGATGAAATGAAATACGATATGTGCGGCGCTGCGTCTGTTTACGGTGTGATGCGCTTTATCACTGAGTTACAATTACCTATCAACGTGATTGGGGTTCTAGCTGGCTGTGAAAACATGCCGGGTGGCCGTGCTTATCGCCCTGGTGATATTCTTACGACCATGTCAGGCCAAACTGTTGAAGTATTAAATACTGACGCAGAAGGCCGTTTAGTGCTGTGTGATGCGCTGACCTACGTTGAGCGTTTCGACCCTGAATTAGTTATCGATATCGCAACCTTAACGGGTGCATGTGTGATTGCATTAGGTAGCCACTACACAGGCTTGATGTCGAACCACAATCCGCTAGCCCATGAGCTGTTAAATGCATCTGAGCAAGCGGGTGACCGTGCATGGCGCTTACCGTTAGCGGATGAGTATTTTGACCAAATCACGCCGAACTTTGCGGATTTAGCCAATACCGGTGGTCGTCCTGCTGGGGCTATCACTGCAGGCTGCTTCCTGTCTCGTTTTGCGACCAAATACAACTGGGCGCACCTTGATATCGCAGGAACAGCATGGCGTTCAGGTGCAGCAAAAGGGGCAACAGGTCGCCCTGTTTCTATGTTAGCGCAGTTCTTACTGAACCGTGCTGGCTTAAATGGTGACGAATAATCCCATTTAGTGACTTAGCAGTACCTCGTTAGTAAAAATATCCCGATGAGCAATAGCGATTCGGGATATTGTTTTTTGGGTTTTCGCTACATGTATAAAGCCATTTTGAGGCAGCTATAAAAAAGTATATAATTCAGCGTAGATATAATCTTGCGCTGACCGCTGAATAAAGCGTTGCCAACACCCCTACAAATTTATGTATGGCATTTTTAGCTATACCCTAAATAATTGAATTTGTAGGTAGGCGGCAAGTGCTTGAGGCCTTAGGAGCATACAAAAGTATGTGACTAAGGTGAAAGCGCGAAGCCAACACCCCTACAAATTTATGTATGGCATTTTTAGCTATACCCTAAATAATTGAATTTGTAGGTAGGCGGCAAGTGCTTGAGGCCTTAGGAGTATACAAAAGTATGTAACTAAGGTGAAAGCGCGAAACCAACACCCCTACAAATTTAAGTATGACGGGTATAATGGGTATTATGAAAAAAGGTACATTCTATCAACTTGAACACCCTTCACCATCATCTGAACTTGAAGCCCACGAATGGTTAGCTTGTGAGCTTGCGGCGCAAATGTGGCGTCATGGAAAGCGGGTTTTGATTGCTTGTGAAACACAGCAGCAAGCCGAGAAAATGGATGAAGCCTTGTGGCAACGTGACCCTCATCAGTTTGTGCCTCATAATTTGGCGGGTGAAGGCCCTCGTTATGGTGCACCTATTGAAATTTGTTGGCCTGCAAAACGAGGCAATACGCCGCGTGATATTTTGATTAATTTGCAATCGCAGTTCGCAGATTTTGCAACTGCTTTCCATGAAGTGATAGACTTTGTACCTATTGATGAAACTTTAAAACAGTTGGCGCGTGAACGGTATAAAACATACCGAAGCGTCGGCTTCAATTTGACTATGGCGACGCCGCCAACTTACTGAATATAAAGACGATGGAAAAGAAACCTGATAGCCCAATGAACGAGCCTTCGCTCGATAAAACCTATAACCCCGCAGAGATTGAGCAGAACCTGTATGCTCATTGGGAGAAAAGCGGTTATTTTAAACCTAATGGGGATACCACCCAAGACAGTTTCTGTGTCGTCATTCCACCACCGAACGTCACTGGTAGCCTACACATGGGGCACGCTTTCCAGCAAACTATCATGGACACCATGATCCGTTACCAACGTATGCAAGGTAAAAATACCTTATGGCAAACGGGTACTGACCATGCGGGTATCGCAACCCAGATGGTAGTTGAGCGTAAAATCGCCGCGGAAGAAGGCAAAACCCGTTACGATTACGGCCGTGAGCCTTTCATCGATAAAATTTGGCAGTGGAAAGCAGAATCAGGCGGCACTATTTCCCAACAAATGCGCCGGTTAGGTGACTCTGTTGATTGGGATCGTGAACGTTTCACGATGGACGAAGGCTTGTCCAAAGCGGTTAAAGAAGCTTTCGTACGCATGTACAAAGAAAACCTGATTTACCGTGGCAAACGCCTCGTTAACTGGGATCCAAAACTGCATACCGCAATTTCTGACCTTGAAGTTGAAAACCGCGAAATCAAAGGTTCCATGTGGCACCTGCGCTACCCACTGGCTGATGGCGCAAAAACGGCTGAAGGCAAAGATTATTTAGTGGTTGCAACCACTCGCCCTGAAACCATGTTAGGGGATACAGGTGTTGCGGTTAACCCAGAAGATCCACGTTATAAAGATTTGATTGGTAAAGAAATCATTCTGCCAATAATCAATCGCCGTATTCCTATCGTCGGTGACGAACACGCGGATATGGAAAAAGGCACAGGTTGTGTAAAAATCACGCCTGCTCATGACTTTAACGACTATGAAGTGGGTAAACGCCATCAGTTAACTATGATTAACATGATGGACTTAGACGGTAACGTCCGTAACGAAGCGGAAGTTTTCGATACTAACGGCCACCCTTCTACCGCATATAGCTGTGAAATTCCTGAAAATTATCGTGGAATGGAGCGCTTTGCTGCGCGTAAAGCCATCATCGCTGAATTCGATTCACTGGGTTTATTGGTTGAAGTCAAACCTCACGATTTAACCGTACCTTACGGTGACCGTGGTGGCGTAGTTATCGAACCAATGCTGACCGACCAATGGTACGTGCGTACTGCACCTTTGGCGAAAGACGCTATCAAAGCGGTTGAAGATGGCCGTATCCAGTTCGTTCCACGCCAATATGAAAATATGTATTTCTCTTGGATGCGCGACATTCAAGACTGGTGTATTTCTCGCCAATTGTGGTGGGGTCACCGCATTCCTGCGTGGTATGACGAAAAAGGCAATGTCTACGTCGGTCGTGATGAAGACGAAGTTCGCCGTGAAAACAATTTAGCCGCAGATGTTGCACTGCGCCAAGACGACGACGTACTGGACACTTGGTTCTCGTCCGGTCTTTGGACATTCTCAACACTTGGTTGGCCAGAAAATACCGATGCACTGAAAACTTTCCATCCAACGGATGTATTGGTCAGTGGATTCGATATTATTTTCTTCTGGATTGCCCGTATGATCATGATGACCATGCATTTCATCAAAGATGAAAACGGCGAGCCGCAAGTGCCATTTAAAACTGTCTACATGACAGGTCTTATTCGTGATGAAGAAGGCCAAAAAATGTCGAAATCCAAGGGGAACGTAATTGACCCACTGGATATGATTGACGGGATTTCACTGGAAGACCTGCTGGAAAAACGTACGGGTAACATGATGCAGCCACAACTGGCTGAAAAAATTGCTAAACGTACTCGCAAAGAATACCCAGAAGGTATTGAAGCTCACGGTACTGACGCCCTGCGTTTCACCTTAGCAGCACTGGCTTCAACTGGTCGTGACATCAACTGGGATATGAAGCGTTTATCTGGCTACCGCAACTTCTGTAATAAGCTCTGGAACGCAAGCCGTTTCGTGCTGATGAATACAGAAAACCAAGATTGCGGCCAAAACGGGGGCGAAATGAGTTTCTCATTAGCCGATCGCTGGATCATGGCTGAGTTTAACCAAACGGTTAAAGCCTACCGTGAAGCGCTAGATACCTATCGTTATGATATCGCAGCGAATATTCTTTACGATTTCACATGGAATGAATTCTGTGACTGGTACTTAGAGCTGTCTAAACCTGCGGTTCATAAAGGTAATGAAGCTCAAGTTCGTGCGGCACGTTTCACACTGATTGAAGTGCTTGAAGGCTTGCTGCGCCTTGCGCACCCTATCATTCCGTTTATCACTGAAACTATCTGGCAGCGCGTGAAAGTGGTTAAAGGCATTGAAGCCGATACCATCATGCTACAAGCGTTCCCGGAATTTGATGCAGCGAAAGTGGATGAGCTGGCACTCAATGACCTTGAGTGGATCAAAGAAGCGATCATTGCAGTGCGTAATATTCGTGCTGAAATGAATATCTCGCCAGGTAAACCGCTTGATGTGATGCTGCGTGGCGCCTCTGCGGATGCACAGCGTCGCGTTGAAGAGAACCAAAACTTTATCAAATCCATGGCTCGCCTTGCAACAATCCGTGTTTTAGCGGATGGCGAAGAAGCGCCAGTGTCTGTGACCAAACTGGTTAACGGTGCTGAGCTGCTGATCCCAATGGCAGGCTTAGTCGATAAAGACGCAGAATTAGCGCGTTTAGATAAAGAACTAGAAAAAGTGACGAAAGAAATCGACACCATCGAAAGCAAGTTGGCCAATGACGGTTTCGTCAGCCGTGCCCCTGCTGCGGTTGTTGAAAAAGAGCGTGAGCGTCTCACTGCAAATATTGAAGCGAAAACGAAAATTGAAGCACAGAAAGTGACTATCGCCTCTTTATAATAATTGATTAATCAATCAATTTGGCAGCCCTTATTCGTTCGCGGATAAGGGCTTTTTCTTGCCTGTTAATTCGCGTATTATCAAATAACTGCGTTCGCAGTTCTCAGATTGAAGTGCCCTTCAGGTTCTCTCTACACTGAGTTGTACACAATAATAATCAAGAGTTTCACATGACAACACAAAACTACAACGTTCGTCTTATCGAACAAAAAGACAATGCAGGGATCGCAGCGGTGATCCGCGAAGTTTCTGCAGAACATGGCTTAACAGCAGACAAAGGCTTCGCAGTAGCTGACCCTATTTTAGACACCTTATTTGAAGTTTATAGCCAGCCACGCAGCGCGTATTGGGTGGTAGAAATGGATGGGGAAATTGTTGGGGGCGGCGGCGTGTCACAGCTGGCAGGCGGTGATGACAAGACAGCTGAGCTACAAAAAATGTACTTGTCTTCTGTCTTACGTGGCAAAGACTTAGCGAAGCAAATCGTCCTGATGTCATTAGAGTTTGCAAAAGCGCAAGGCTATACCCGTTGCTATTTAGAAACCACAAAAGAGCTACAAGCAGCCATTAAGCTGTATGAAAAATTAGGCTTTGAATTTATTGATGAAGCCCTTGGCAGCACTGGCCATAGTGACTGCGAAATTCGCATGTTGAAGGCATTGTAGTTCTGCCATAACAAAAAAGGATAGTGTTTAGCTATCCTTTTAAGTATTTGAATGATGTGACTAATAATTAATGAACGCGATCTTCCGGTTCGATATCGTCACCGTCTTCATCATCATCTTCTGCATCTGGATCTTCAAAATAAGTGCCCCAACCATCGTAGTTGACGCCCATTTTTTCAGCCAGTTTCATTAATTGGTCAACTTGTGCATCAATTAACTCTGCATTTAATGCGCTTTCGCTGATCACATCACAGCACATTAGCGTTTCACCCGTTTCGATTTCGAGCTCTTCCGCATCCGTTACTTCATAACCCAATTTGAACGCTTCAACTGCGGCTTTTTCTAATAACGCAAAGTTATCCGCAGAAAAGTGATGCTCAATGGCATACAGTGCATCTGGATCGCTGCCATCTTCCAGTAATTCTTCGATAATTAGACGAGTTTCTTCGTACTGCGCGTCGAGTTCCGCTTTATCAACCATATCCACACCCCTTATTCCATTATCGCTATTCTCTGCGCCATTCTCCCATAGGGTTAACAGTGAAACCATACTTTTCAGAATAATTCTTTTTCATTGGGGGTTGATTTTGAATTTTTATGAATATAAATTGAATATTAATTCAATCAAAAAAGGCTGCATTTTATGAATCCCCTCTATAGTAAGCATTTTCTAAGATTATTGGATTTCACCTCTAGCGAAATTCATTCATTGTTAAAGCTCTCTGCATGGTTAAAATCAGAAAAAAAAGCAGGTGTAGAGCAACCCCTTCTTGCAGGGAAAAATTTTGCCCTGATCTTTGAAAAAGACTCCACTCGGACCCGTTGTGCTTTCGAAGTCGGAGCCTTTGACCAAGGCGCGAGAGTCACCTATTTAGGGCCTTCTGGCAGCCAAATTGGTCACAAAGAAACCATGAAAGATACGGCAAGGGTCCTCGGCAGAATGTATGACGGTATCCAATATCGGGGTTTCGCGCAAAGCACCGTTGACGTACTAGCCGCACACTCGGGAGTGCCTGTTTGGAATGGACTAACTAATGAATTCCATCCCACACAGTTATTAGCCGACCTACTCACCATCCAAGAGCACCGACCAAATACCCCATTTTCTGAAATCAAATTTGCATATTTAGGCGATGCACGTAATAACATGGGTAACTCAATGCTAGAGGCCGCTGCGCTAACGGGGTTAGACCTGCGTTTAGTGGCACCTAAAAGCTGTTGGCCTGAACAGGGGCTGATTGATACCTGCCAAGAAATTGCCAAAACCACAGGGGCAAAAATCACGCTCACAGAAGATGTTGCCGAAGGGGTTAAAGGTGCAGACTTTATTTATACAGATGTATGGGTGTCGATGGGTGAAGCCAAAGAAGTTTGGGCACAAAGAATTAATCTGTTAAAACCATATCAGGTTAATATGGATGTGATTAAGTTAACAGGCAACCCGAATGTGAAGTTCCTACATTGCTTACCTGCATTTCACAATGAAGACACCACGCTCGGTGCGCAATTGGCGAAAGAATTCAATATGTACGGCGGCTTAGAAGTCACCGAGGAAGTGTTTGAATCTCCTTACAGCATTGTTTTCGACCAAGCAGAGAACCGTTTACACACAATTAAAGCCGTCATGGTGGCAACATTAGCACCTGAGTTACCTGTCAATATTTTCTAAGCTTATTTCCCTCAACGCCAGTTATTGGGTTGAGGGAGTAACTACATCCGCATAGGACCAATAATATCCCCTAAAAAAATTCATATAAGGTTTTGTCTTGTATTTTAATATCATTTTTAGCTTAAATAATTTAACACATTTAATTTATTTTAAAAAACTCAAAAAATTAACTATAAAAGATAATAACATTACTTACGTAATTAAACGTGCAATTAAAAAATAACATTAGGTATATATACTAAAAATTAAAATCAATTAATCCATAGAGGTTTAAAAAAAGAATTTAACCTTATATTAATCACTACGCCAAAATTAAATTTTTATTTGCATTACCTCTATTCAATAAAAACAATATATTGACTAGAATGTTATTTCTTAATATTAATTAAAAGGAATTTCTTCATGAACTTGCTAAAAAAAAGTGGTTTAGCATTACTTGTTTGTGTCTCTTTACCAGCCCTATCCGCTGTTCAAAATATGCCAATTAACATCAAAGGTACATTTTCTAATGTGACCCAACCTTGTAATGATGCAAAATTAGAAAATACAACGACCTTTGGTGCAATCAATACACTAGAAAAAATAGGTGATGAGACTGCGTTTAAAAGCTCAGGTTATTTAAGTTTCTCCTGTGAATTCCCTGCTGATGCAAAATTAACATTTGCTGCAACTAATGCGCCTAAATTACCCGAAGCCTTTAGAACCTCGAGTGACGCATTTGGTGTGAAATTAAAATACAACAGTACTGAAGTAAAACCGGGTCAATCCGATAGCATTAAAATTGCTAAAGGTGGAAACACGATTTATTTCTATACGAGTATTGCTCGATTAACGGCTAACAGCCCTAACGATTTCGGTAACCACACCTTTGATATTACAGGTAACTTAGCAATTACTTACCAATAATATACTCTCTACCTACATTTTGAGCTGAGTAACAATATCACACAGCTCAAAATGTATGATGACAAAAAATAAGTCATATTCTATTTGAGCTACTTCATTTATGCATACTATTAAATTTATAATATATGTCTCATCCATATTATTAGCTGGTATTATCCCTTATTCTCAAGCAGCAACACAAAATATGCCTATTCATATTAATGGAACGTTTTCAAACGCACCGATATTATGCCAGCTCACCGATAACGCTATTTATTCAGACTTTACACACGGGGATGTTTCCTCTAAAAGGATGGGGCAAGAAACCGTAACACACAAAATCCCACTTTCCATTGACTGCAAAACGGCAGTTGATGCTAAGTTATCATTTGCTGCGCCTGCAAACACCTACTCTAACCATTTATTCCAAACCACCAGCAAAACACATGCAGTCAAACTGAGTTGGCAAGGAGAAGCAATTTTACCCAATAAAGGCGTGACTATTACCATGACACAAAATCAAAAAATCTATTATCTCGATGCTGCATTGGTGAGAGTTGCCCCCAATGAGGCCAGTGACTATGGCGAACATACGTTTAATCTCGCAGGGAATTTAGCGATAGATTACCCATAAAGAATCCCCTGTGATAACCACCATAAAAAATTTTCCCATCTTACTGATTTTTAAATTTTTATCTGTTTGCCTAATTTTTAATCTAAAAACACACACGAAAAAAATTTCATTTTTCTTTATGCAAACGCTTGCGTCAGCGAGAGACATGCGTATAATGCGCCACAATTTGTCGGGAGAAACCATGAACGCTGCTGCTGTATTTTTTACACAGAACACCTCCAACGCACTGCCTTCGAGCGGTCTGGACAGCTTGTTTTTCCCCTCCGTATTCATAAGAAAGCCCCTCATTTGAGGGGCTTTTTTTTGGCCTATAGACCTAACATGTCTTGCTGACAAAGGAGAACAACCATGCCGAATCCTTTATATCTTCGCGATATCATTTCGATTAACGATTTAGACCGCTCAGACCTTGAGCTTGTGCTCAACGTGGCTGCATCATTAAAAAAACAGCCACAACCTGAACTTCTAAAACATAAAGTCGTTGCGAGTTGTTTCTTTGAAGCCTCAACCAGAACGCGTTTATCATTCGAAACAGCAATCCACCGCTTAGGCGCTTCGGTCGTTGGGTTCTCGGATAGCACCAATACGTCACTGGGTAAAAAAGGCGAAACGCTAGCGGATACAATTTCCGTGATTAGCCAATATGTCGATGCCATTGTAATGCGCCACCCACAAGAAGGTGCGGCGCGTTTAGCCAGCCAGTTTGCGGGTAAAATCCCTGTCATCAACGCTGGGGATGGCTCTAACCAACACCCAACACAAACGTTACTGGATTTATTCACCATCCAAGAAACCCAAGGTCGCTTGGAAAACCTGCAAGTCGCCATGGTCGGTGACCTCAAATATGGCAGAACTGTACACTCACTAACACAGGCTTTATCTAAGTTTGAAGGCAATCACTTCTACTTTATCGCACCTGAAGCACTATCTATGCCAAATCATATCTTGCATATTTTGGAAGAAAAAGGTGCCACTTACAGCCTACACAATAATATTGATGAAGTGATGCCAGAGCTGGATATTCTGTATATGACTCGCGTTCAAAAAGAGCGTCTCGACCCATCTGAATATGCCAATGTGAAAGCACAATTCATCTTGCGTGCTGAAGACCTGCACTCGGCAAAATCGAATCTAAAAGTTTTGCACCCACTACCACGTATTGATGAAATTACAGTCGATGTCGATAGCACCCCTTATGCATATTACTTCCAGCAAGCAGGTAACGGAATTTATGCACGCCAAGCGTTGCTATCACTGGTTTTAAATAAAGAATTGGCTATCTGAGGAGGACACCATCATGACACACGACCATAAATTACAAGTTGAAGCCATCAGCCACGGTACGGTTATCGACCATATTCCTGCTCAAATCGGCTTTAAGTTACTAAAATTATTTAAATTAACCAAAACTGATGAGCGCATCACCATTGGGTTAAATTTACCGTCTAGTAATCTGGGCAAAAAAGACATTATCAAAATTGAAAATACCTTTTTAACCCCTGAGCAAGCCAACCAATTGGCGATGTATGCGCCAGAAGCGACCGTAAACCGTATTGAAGATTACCAAGTCGTTGAAAAATTAGAATTAACATTACCAGAGCATATCGATAACGTACTGGTATGTCCAAACAGTAACTGCATTAGCCACAATGAACCCGTTTCAAGCAGTTTTCGCGTGAAGAAAGTGGGCAAAGAAGTCGCTCTGACTTGCCGTTTCTGCGAAAAAGAGTTCGATAGAGACGCCGTGATCAATAATCAATAGGTTATTTCAGCGTAGACTTCGGTGTTGTCTGGGCGCAATCCGTGTTTTAATAGCGCCTAATAGCCATAAAAATGTGGCTCTGCCTAGAAAATATCAGGTGAGTCGCTTCTCTTACGTGATGAAACGGAGTAGTTATGTCATACGAAATCAATACAGAAAACGCACCCGCTGCCATTGGTCCATACGTTCAAGGCGTTGATTTGGGTAGCATGGTTATCACTTCAGGCCAAATCCCTGTTGATCCAAAAACCGGTGACGTGCCAGAAGATATCGCTGCACAGACTCGCCAATCACTGGCTAACGTCAAAGCAATCTTAGAAAAAGCAGGCTTAACCGCAGCTGATATCGTTAAAACTACTGTATTCGTTAAAGACTTAAATGACTTTGCGACAGTCAATGCGACCTATGAAGAATTCTTCAAGCAACACAATGCACCATTCCCAGCACGCTCTTGTGTTGAGGTTGCTCGTCTGCCAAAAGACGTAAAAATTGAAATTGAAGCCATTGCTGTACGCAAATAACGCTTAATTCAATCTAGACACCCCATGATATCAATGGGGTGTTCGTTTTTCCCAAGACCTCCTATTCCTTCCCCCCATTTTCCTCTCCCAAATACCCTATATCTCCATTAATCTAATCGAAACTTAAGGTAAACTTTTTTCTGGCTCTCTAAATTATTTATTTCCAGCTCCCCCTTTGGATATTCAGGCACTTAATTATTTTCTTTGTTTTGGATCAAATTAATGTCAGCTAAAAAAAAGCAATAACCTATATATTGTGCTTTAATTACCAGCATAGGCACAATATGTAGTATTTATTCACATTTTATCCACAGATAAGATACTCAGCAGAAAGATAACGAATAATACCGTTAGCACTGTGGATAACTTAAAAAGGAGAGAGACAGTGGGAACGGTTGTCATTAAAAGAGATGGTTGTCAGGTCAGTTTTGACCTTCCAAGAATACAAGAAGCCGTAAAGCGCGCAGCCGCAGCGGTGAATGTTAAGGATGACGATTATTGTCTTCAAGTTGCTTCTATCGTCACAGAGCAGCTTTGCAACCGTAACCAAGTGGATATTGGTGAAATCCAAGATGCTGTTGAAAACCAATTGATGTCAGGGCCGTACAAAGATTTAGCCCGTGCGTACATCGAATATCGCCATGATAGGGACAGCGAGCGTGAAAAACGCAGCCAGCTTACCCATGATATTCGTGGATTAATTGAGCAAAGTAATGTCTCTCTGTTAAATGAAAATGCCAATAAAGACAGTAAAGTGATCCCAACTCAGCGAGATTTACTTGCTGGGATCGTAGCAAAACATTATGCCAAACAGCATATTTTACCTCGTGATGTCGTTTTAGCTCATGAAAGAGGTGAAATTCACTATCACGACCTCGATTATGCGCCATTCTTCCCGATGTTTAACTGTATGCTAATTGACCTAAAAGGTATGTTAACTAACGGGTTTAAGATGGGAAATGCGGAAATTGAGCCACCTAAATCTATTTCAACAGCAACAGCGGTAACAGCGCAAATTATTGCTCAAGTGGCTAGCCATATTTATGGTGGCACAACCATCAACCGCATTGATGAGATTTTAGCGCCTTATGTGGCGATCAGTTACCAAAAACACTTAGAAGTGGCCCAAGAATGGGGAATTGCTGACGCAGAAGGTTACGCACAAAGCCGCACAGATAAAGAGTGTTATGATGCATTCCAATCTTTAGAGTATGAAGTGAATACACTGCATACCGCCAATGGCCAAACACCGTTTGTTACGTTTGGTTTTGGGTTAGGCACATCAAAAGAAGCGCGCTTAATTCAACAATCAATTCTGAAAAACCGTATTGCAGGCCTTGGAAAAAACCGCAAAACCGCCGTGTTCCCTAAACTGGTTTTCGCTATCAAAGATGGGCTAAACCACAAACTTAACGACCCAAATTACGATATCAAGCAATTAGCCTTAGAATGTGCCAGCAAGCGCATGTACCCCGATATCCTCAATTATGACCGTGTGGTTGATGTCACTGGTTCATTTAAAACCCCAATGGGTTGCCGCAGCTTCTTAGGGATTTATGAAGAAAATGGCGAACAAATTCATGATGGTCGCAACAATTTAGGCGTCATCAGCCTGAACTTGCCGCGTATCGCCATTGAAGCGCAAGGCAGCGAAGATGCATTCTGGGCGTTATTAGATGAGCGCCTTGCTATCGCGAAAAAAGCCTTAATGACACGAATTGCCCGCCTAGAAACCGTGAAAGCCCGTGTTGCCCCTATCCTGTATATGGAAGGTGCGTGTGGTGTAAGATTAAAAGCGGACGATAATGTCGCTGAGATATTCAAAAATGGCAGAGCCTCAATTTCCTTAGGTTACATTGGATTACATGAAACTATCAATGCGCTATTTGGCTCAGAAACCCACGTGTATGACAGCGAAAAACTGCGTGAAAAAGCCGTGGCTATTGTTGATCGTCTACGCCAAGCCACAGACGAGTGGAAAGCACAAACAGGCTACGGTTTCAGCTTATATAGCACACCAAGTGAAAATTTATGCGACCGATTTTGCCGCATCGACACCGCGGAATTCGGTGTCATTAATGGCGTCACAGATAAAGGCTACTACACCAACAGTTTCCATTTAGATGTTGAAAAACAAGTTAATCCATACGACAAAATTGACTTTGAAGCGCCGTATCCTGCAATCGCGAATGGCGGTTTTATCTGTTACGGCGAGTACCCTAACTTGCAACATAACGTCAGGGCACTGGAAGATGTGTGGGATTATAGCTATCAACACGTTCCTTATTATGGAACCAACACACCAATAGATGAATGTTATGAATGTGGTTTTTCTGGTGAATTTTCCTGTACTAGCAAAGGGTTTACCTGCCCCGCTTGCGGCAACCATGACACCAACCGTGTTTCGGTGATCCGCCGCGTATGTGGCTATTTAGGCAGCCCTGATGCACGCCCATTTAACGCAGGTAAACAAGAAGAAGTGAAGCGCCGTATCAAACACTTAGGTAATGGCCAAATAGGTTAATGGTATGAATTATCACCAGTATTATCCTGTTGATGTGGTTAATGGCCCAGGAACCCGTTGCACACTGTTTGTAGCGGGGTGTGTCCACCAGTGCCGCGGTTGTTATAACCAAAGTACGTGGCGAGTGGATTCTGGCGCGCCATTCACTCAAGAAATGGAAGACCAAATCATCCAAGATTTGCAAGATACCCGTATCCGCCGACAAGGGCTCTCCCTCTCTGGCGGAGACCCTCTGCACCCAGCCAATTTGCCAGCGGTGCTCAAGTTAGTAAAGCGAGTGAAAGCGGTCTGCCCGGATAAGGACATCTGGGTATGGACTGGCTATAAGCTAGCTGAATTGACGCTCGAACAACAAAAAGTTGTCAGCTTGGTTAATACCTTAGTTGACGGCAAGTTTGAGCAAGATTTACACGACCCACGCTTAATTTGGCGCGGCAGTGCAAATCAAGTGATCCACCATTTGCGCTAGGCTTCTCGGGCCCAATGCAATTTGGTGCCAAACCCCAACTTGTTGTCCACCATTTTAACCTTCGTTAAGTGAAGCTGCCATACAGGTAGCTTCGCCGCGAGGGCCACGGGAAATCGTCGGCAATAGGCATTTCGCGCTTGCAGCTCAGCCTCTCCGCCAAGCTTTTCAATTTCACCAATAAATTGAACCCCTTGTATCGCATTTACCGCTTTGGTTTGCGCAGAGATAGTGCCCGCCACTTGGGTGTTAGCCATCATCAATTGACCATGTGTAGAGTTGGGATCCGTCATGAGGATCAACGACATACTTTTCGCATCAAATGCATAATAACAACTGGCAGGCCAGATATCATTGAGATGGTGAGTGAATAGAGAAAAAACATGTTGGCGGGAAATATAGCGTTGGATGTGTTTTAAGGTTTGTTCAGGCGTCATAGCGGTTTCCATATAAACCCGTTCAGAACAAGCTCTTGGAGATAACTCCGTGAGCTCGTTAAAACAGTTCTGAACGTAGGCGTAAATTCGCTATTACTATACTCTAACTAGCTGAAATATTAAGCTAAATATTTTTAGGCTTATATGCCAACTAAATTCGAGTATTTACTCTAAATAATTCGAGTTGTAGCTAGGCGGCAAGTGAACGAGGCGCTAGGAGCATACATAAGTATGTGACTAGTGCGAATGAACGCGGCCAACAACGCTACGGCTCGAAGTATGACGAGTAAAGATTATTTATAGATAGCCGCAGTACCACTCATTGAATTCTCACCGCTTGCAGAAATCACACGGAAAGAAGTTGCGCCAGCTTCATCAGCTTTTTTGGCCAATTGTGCGGTCAGGTCATTTACACTAACGGCACCAGTCACTGAGACATAACCCGCAGCTGGTTGGCTAGAATGTTGAACTTCATCAGCAGCCATTGAACCAAATGATACAGCACCTAAAGCTAAAGCAGCAGCAAATAATGTTGATTTTTTCATCGTATATTCCTTTTTGTAAACTTGATTTTTAATCGGGGTTTTTACTGTTCCCCTGTGATATGGATCATATTATGCGCTTTAACTTGGAATGAAAATTAGCATATTTTGCTATATTTATTCAAATAAATTGAATTATAACCTATGTTGAGGTTGCTGCTTTGTGACAACTTTATTACGTTTTTTATTTATATATTAATGTGTTATAAATAACTTCTTTAACGAATATATTCGTCTTTAACCCATTGTTTTTAACTGATAAAGCAGCACATAATGACAAAAAACACGTCAGAAAAAAGCGAATTAAAGCAAAATAGCTGGTATCTCTATCTAGTGAGGGAGAAAAATAACGCACTTTATTGCGGGATCACGACGGATGTACAGCGCCGATTTGCACAACATAAAGCGGGAACGGGAGCAAAAGCATTGAAAGGAAAAATGCCACTAACATTAGCATTTTCATGTTTGATTGGTTCGCGTTCAGTCGCATCCCAACTGGAATATAAGGTTAAGCAACTGAGTAAAAAGACAAAAGAAAGGCTGGTCATTGACCAGCCTAGCGATTTGACGGCTTATTTAGCTCAGGCTAAATTGTCAAAATGTGAAGAATAGACCACATCACCTTGTTGCTCGCCTATCCCACCATTTTCTAACCCACAAATTAAAAAGTGAGCTTGTTGTTCTGGCCACTGGCAACGAATGCCATGCTTAGAAGCAGGCACAAACCCAAAGCGCGAGTAATATTGCTCATCACCCAGCACAACCACTGCACCATAACCAAATTCATTCAGGCTATCTAACCCCTCATAAACCAGTTTCTCTGCAATGCCTTGCCCTTGGTGGGCTTTATTAACGGCTAAAGGTGCTAACCCAACCCATTGTACGTCTTCGCCATTTAGGTCAACGGGGGTGAAGCCCACATAGCCTATCACTTCACCATTATCATTGGTGGCAACAACCCCCAATGTCAGCAAACCGTCTTCACGTAGGTGTTGAACAAGGTTAGCTTCTGCTTCTGTTGGGAAGGTTTCTCGCAGTAGCCTATCAATGCCCATGGCATCAACAGGGATCTCTACCCGAATTAGCATGAGGTCAACGCAGGGGCTTTATGCTCTGCGTCCTCGCTATCTTGTACCGTTTTAATCACTTCAGCTAATTGCAATAATGCGAAACGCAAGGGCGCTGGCATATTTTCGAGCTCAAACGCATCCATCAAGTTTTTCACATATAACCCTAACTCGGTATCCCCTTCAATCACCAAACGGCGTTGGAAAAATAATGTATCAGGGTCTTCTTTCCGTGCTGCAATCAACACCAAATCATTGGCATTGCCGCTAACACTGACATCGGCATCTGCCTGTTGCTTGACTGCTAACTGACCATTTTGTAGGCTGATAAACCACACCAATGCTAAATCACGGACTTCCACTTTAAGCCACTTATCTTCGAGAAAATCAAGCTCCCCTTCTTTTACTGACTCACGAAACTGCCAACTTAACAGTTGTTCAAGCACCTGACGCTGAACAGCAAATGGGGTCACCTTTAAAGGTAATTTCAAAAGTGAAGGGCCTTTTGTGATGAGTTGAGAACGAATTTTACCTAACACAATACTGACTCCCGTATTCATTGTCTGCCCATTTTCGTGTAACTACTTAATCAGAGTAGCAGCTCGAAGTAATTAGGGTAACATGTTGTCTATACACATAATTTAAAAAAATTCTAACAATCAATAATGATATTGGTTGATATTATTGATGCGTTATTTGGGTTATGATAAGTATCTTGCCAAAAAATCGGGGCACGGGTCTGATCCTATATCAATTTTTACCCATCTCGCCAATATTTATTTTTTATCTGCCCATTTTGCCATTTACGTAACGAATACAAACATCCATTAACAATTTCTCTGCTCTAAATCAAAATCTATAACAGTTCCCTTGACTAAAATAGCGGCTGTCAAAATTTATACAGGGATAGGTTAATGGAATTACTCTGCCCAGCAGGAAACTTACCTGCTTTAAAAGCCGCTGTGGATAATGGCGCTGATGCGGTGTATATCGGGCTAAAAAATGATACTAACGCACGCCACTTTGCAGGTTTGAATTTTACGCAAAAAAAACTGCATGAAGCAGAACGTTATATTCACAGCCGCAATCGTAAATTGCATATCGCCATCAATACATTTGCTCACCCAGATGGCTACCAGCGATGGCAAGATTCGGTAGATCTTGCCGCTGACCTTGGTGCCGATGCCCTTATTATAGCCGATATCGCGATGCTAGAGTACGCTGCCACTAAATACCCGCATATTGAAAGACATGTTTCCGTGCAAGCCTCTGCCACCAATACCGAAGCAATCCGCTTTTATCAGCGCAACTTTGATGTCCACCGCGTCGTACTGCCTCGCGTACTTTCAATTCATCAAGTTAAGCAACTGGCGAAAAATAGCCCTGTCCCCCTCGAGGTATTTGCTTTTGGTAGCCTGTGTATTATGGCCGAAGGGCGCTGTTATTTATCCTCTTACCTGACGGGAGAGTCCCCAAATACCGTTGGAGCCTGTTCCCCTGCCCGCTTTGTGCGTTGGCAACAAACGGCTGATGGTATGGAATCACGCCTCAATGACGTGCTTATCGACCGTTATAAAGCCGATGAAAATGCAGGTTACCCAACATTGTGTAAAGGCCGCTATTTGGTGGACGAGCAGAAATACCATGTTCTCGAAGAGCCCACCAGCCTCAATACGATTGAATTATTACCTGAGCTAATGGCAGCAAATATTGCCTCCGTGAAAATTGAAGGTCGCCAACGTAGCCCTGCTTATGTTTCTGAAGTAGCGCGCATTTGGCGCCAAGCCATTGACCGTTATAAAGCCAACCCGGATAAATTTGTCACCGATTCTAAATGGATGAAAGCGCTTGGAAAGCTTTCTGAAGGAAGCCAAACCACGTTGGGTGCTTATCATCGCAAATGGCAATAATTAAAAGGTAAAACTATCATGCAGTACTCTTTAGGATCTGTGCTTTATTACTGGCCAAAACAGATGTTAAACGACTTTTATCAACTCGCCATGCAAAGTGAAGCCGATATTATCTATCTTGGCGAAACGGTATGCAGCAAGCGCCGTGAAATGAAGCCCAATGATTGGATAGAGCTGGCCCAGCAATTAGCCAAAAGTGGTAAGCAAATCGTCTTGAGCTCCCTTGCGCTGTTACAAGCGCCTTCAGAGCTAAAAGAAATCACAAAATTGGTAGATAACGGCGAGTTTTTACTTGAAGCGCACGATTTTGGCGTCATCAACATGTTGGTGGATAAAAAACTGCCATTTGTGGCTGGGCACGGCCTCAATTGCTACAACGCCCAAGCACTAAATATTTTACTGCGCCAAGGCATGACACGTTGGTGCATGCCTGTTGAGCTCTCCCGTGATTGGTTGATTAACTTACTCAATCAATGTGAAGAAATCGGTATTCGCCATAAATTCGAAGTGGAAGTCATGAGTTACGGCCATCTTCCCCTTGCCTATTCAGCCCGCTGCTTTACTGCTCGTTCAGAAAACAAGCAAAAAGACGATTGCGAAACCTGCTGCATTAATTACCCTCAAGGGCGCAAGGTGCTTTCCCAAGAGCAACAACAAGTGTTTACCTTAAATGGTATCCAAACGCTCAGTGGTGACTGCTATAACCTCGGGAATGAGTTGGCATCGATGAAAGGTTTAGTGGATATTGTACGCATTTCCCCTGAAAGTGTTGAGTCCCTTGATGTACTTGCTCGGTTTAAGGCTAATGAAGATGGCATGATGCCATTGCGTATTGAAAACCAAAGCTGTAACGGCTATTGGCGGCAGATAGCGGGCTTGTCGATGGTGCCTTAGTTAAATCACATTCGCGCACATAAAAAGTAATGCACTTGCATTTCGCAATGCATTTGCATTACACTCATTGTAAAATGAAATGCGATGAGGCAAATAAAATGATTGATTTAAACCCAGCTACGGTATCGCTGCGTGCCAAATCCCGCCTGACCGAACGCAGCCAAACAACGATCCCCGCCGCTATACGTGATGCTCTACACTTAAAACCCGGTGAAACCATTGAATATTCGCTACTTGCGGATGGTAATGTCATTATGTCTCGCCAAACTGAGCCACAAGACGACCCAGTTGTCTCTCAATTTTTGACATTCCTTGAGAAAGACATGAGAGAAAACCCACGACATATCTACCCTGCCCCTGTAGCATTATGGAATAAGATCAATGAACTGACCGCTAATATAGATATTGATTTAGATGCGCCACTGACTGACGAGTAACATGAGGTAACAGGGAAATGTTAGAAATTAATGGATGGAAAATTTTTTTTCACGCCTGTTTTTTAGAGCAGCTAGTAGCATTAGTCAGCACAGTTCAATCCTTAAAAACCGCCGATCCAGCAGGCTATAAAAAGAAAGCACCAACCAAATTATTGGCGGCAATAAATAAAGTCATTGAAGAACGTATTGCCGTTAACCCACTCGACCCTATGTTTTACCAAGGAGATACGTTGGGTACAGAACATAAACATTGGTTTCGAGCTAAATTCTTACAGCAATTTCGCTTATTCTTCCGCTGTAGCGAGAAAAATAAAACTATCATCATTGGCTGGGTGAATGACTTCAGCACATTACGTGCTTATGACTCAAAGAATGATGCCTACAAAGTTTTTTCCGCCATGCTTAAAGCAGGGGTTCCCCCCGATGACAGGGAAACATTAAACAAAGAGGCTCAAATGGTGTCTCAAACCATCGAGCCTCACATTATGACAGGCTTATTTTCGAATAAATAAAAACCTAGCGGTGGTGCCGGCGCCAGCGGTTAAACGCATGCGTTAAATGACGCAGTTCCCCATCGCGCAACATACCAATAAAGACCCCGATGACGGTATAAATCACGCCTAGCGTCAACATCATCACGATATCCATTAATACATCGCTAAACGGTAGGCCCATTTGGTTAAGGCCCGCCATGGCATTCGTTGCCCACGTAGATGGCAGTGCAGAAGCAATCATTCGTACCCAATCAGGCATCGCTTGCAACGGCCAAATGGTACCTGACATATAAAACACTGGCGTGGTAATAAACGCCAATGTTAAATAAATCATTTCCACACTGCGCAGACATTCAGTCACTAATTTGCCAAGACCAAGCACCGCTAATAAGAATGGGAAGGTAAATATCCAAATCAAATACAACGGTGCTTCTTGCCGATAGCCCAACACCCAAGGCCACAGGGCAAAAAATACGGTAGATAAAAATAACCAAATTGGGATCAATGCTGATAACGCGCCTAAATAAACCGCCAACGGTGGCTTACCTTTCGGAGTAGAGCGAATTGCAATACTCACTCGTACACAAGCAATCAACAAGGAGTGCTGCAATAACATCACCAACAAACCGGGAAAGATAATTGCCGCAAAACTCACCCCAGGGTTATATAAGGGCTCTGTTTCACTGCGTACAGGGGTGATAATCACCTTCGCTTGCTCTTGGCTATAACCCGCTTTAGTTAATAACTGCGTGTTATACGCATTGAGCAATGTTTGGTATGCCTTAGAAAGTTCCTGTTGAATTTGCCCACTCGCTAAGCGGTTTGTCGCATCCCCATACACAGGTACGGTAATATTTTTACCGCTTAATAAATGCTGTTGAAAATCCGTTGGAATGATAATTATCGCAAAGAGTTTTCGTGCAATCATATCTTGGCGAGCTTGCGCAAGGTTATCATAACCGTGCAACTGCACTTTAGGTGTTGCATCTAAATCGCGGATCAGTTCGCGGCTCGCCGTGCTGTGGTCCATATCAATCACTGCGACAGGTAAGTCCCATAATACGGGTCTCGCATACACCAAACTCATCACACACAATGATACTAATAGAAGCAACCACATGGGTTTTTCTAACATCCCAAGTAACACTTTACGGAAGGTCGCAAAATACACGGTCATCATGCAGCGCCTCCTTGGGTTTCCAATCGTTTCACTAAGCGCTTACGCACTAAAAAAGCGGTAACAACAGGGTAAATCAGTAAAAATAAACAAACCTCGACTATCCGCCCAAACGATATTTCCCGTAAGAAGATATCGAACATCGCATTAAGCGTATGGGTTAGTGGCTCGATATTCGAAATAATCTGTGCAGGCAAAATCATCGCTAATTCAGGCACTGCCATCCCTGAGAACGCTAATGCAATACTGACAAGCATCCCGATTAAGCTGTAGGCCATGATGGCGCTCGAGGTAAAACTAAAGAGCAATAGCCCAACACTTTGCGCCGCTATCACATAGAAGAAACCAACCACAATCATATACAGCGGGTTCCCTATGACTTTAGCGTCAAAAATCGTGACTAATGCAGCCAACTCAATGGCTAATAATGTACTGAAAAATAAGGTATAAGGTGCCATTTTCCCTAACAAAGCGGTGGCAAAAGGTTTGACACTCTGTAAAGTCGTACCACGTGACATGGTGTAAATTGTCGCCGTGACCACAAACAGCTGGAGCATATGAATTGTGGCGGCAAACTGTTGATAATAAATATAACTGCCGCTTGGGTTGAACAGGCTGTCATAGGAAAGCGTCACTTGCGCTAACGGTGGCAAGGCTTTTCCCATCGATTTTGCCATTTCTTGGCGGTATTTCGCATTGAGTTCCGCCACCAGCCCACTAAAATCTTGAATGGCATAGCTTCCAGATGCGTAAAATAATGCATTGTAATACATCCGTAATTCAGGCTGACGGCCACGCAGCACATCCTCTTCAAAATTATGCGGAATATACAATAACGCGTAATCTTTTGAACTTGCTAATCTTTTAAGTGAGGTACTGAGGTTATCATCCACTGTTTTTACATCAGCGTGAGGGCCCGCATTCAAGTCACGAATAATTTGCCGTGATACGGGGCTATGATTGTCATCCACCACTGAAACGGGTAGATCCATCAAGGTTCCCTCAGAAAAGTTAGCGCTAACTAACGTAAACAACATCAACGGGAACAACCAGCTCAACCAGTGAAAAACAGGGCTACGAATAGCCATTTGGGTTTCGCGGCTAAAAGCATGTTCAAAGCCGTGCCAAGCGAACTTTAATTTCATGGCAACACCTTTACTTATCCCAGTGCCATAACACACTCATACCGGGTCTTAACCCATCGATTGGCTCAACAGGATACAAACGAATTTCAAAGGTTTTTAAGTCAAAATCCCCTGTTGCACGCGTCGCTCGCTTCGTCGCATAATCACCTTTTGGCGCGATATAGCGAATTTCTGCTTCAACCATTTTGTTCCCTAAAGCAGGAATATCGAGCTGAACTTTATCGCCTTTTTTCACCCCAACTAAAATATCTTCGCGCAGGTTATAAATAAAATACGCTTGTGGCAGGCGGATCAGTGATACCAGCGGGCTACCCGCGTTGAATAACTCACCAATTTCTGCGGGGATTGGACCAACTTCACCATCAACAGGAGCTTTAACTTGTAAATCATCGATTTGCACTTGGATTTCAGCCAATTTTTGCTCTTCTTGCTGTAAAGCCGCTTCATATTGATGACGCTGCTCAATACGGTCGCCGTGCTGCCCTTCATCTAAGCGGGCTTTTGCCCCTTGTACTTGTGAGGAGGCTACCTCTTTGGCTTGACGTGCATTATCCAGCTCATTTGCTGACACATAGCCTTTGCTTTTTAAATTGCTTAAGCGCGCATACTCACGGGATGCATTTTGGTATTGTGAATTGGCTTGCGCTAACGATGCTTGTAGGTCACGAATGGTTTCTGCACGGGTGCCATTTAGGGATTGGTCGAGTTGTGCTTTGGCTTGATCTCTTGCTGCTTTAGAGGCTTCGTATTGCGCTTGTAGCTCTGGGCTTTCAAGGGTTAACAACAATTGCCCCTGTTTAACATCGTCCCCACGCTCCACATGCCGCTCCATCACACGGCCTTTGGCTTTTGAAGTGACAATCACTTCCGGCGCATCCACTTCTCCCTGTAACAATAAATATTGATTATGGGAATGAAATAACGCCGCTGCTGCAATTAAGATAAGCATCAGCAGAATCAGTACTATTGTTCTTTTTTTCATTATTTATGCGAACCTTAAATAATAACGGGGGAAACTATTATCCCTAGAGTATGACAAGAAAATGAGGTATAGCGTTAATAAATTCGTGCGCAAGATCACGAAAAGGCAGGCCTTTGTCTAATATTGAATCGATTTTTTTCTTATGTCAAATAATGATGAATTGCTCTAATTCAAATGTCGATTACTTAACCAATGACTTACGGTATAATTACGAAGAAAATAAATACTAAAAATAGATAGCCTGGGTGAATAACTCTACCCATACACAGCACTAAAAAGTCTGTAGTGAAATCGCCGAATTCTCTACTTACCACAATGGGTAATACGATGAGCCATGCTCTAAATAGTTCACATTGTGGGTAGGCGACCAGAGAGGATATCTCGGGGAGCATACATAAGTATGTGACCCGAGTAACCGAACGCAGTCAACACCCCCACAATGTGAAATATGACGAGCATAGACGAGCATGTACGAATTCGACTTAATATTACTCCTACTCCAACAAATGTGCGTCTACTTAGTTATCGCTTGGGCTCTTAGCCGCACTCCGCTTGTCATTCCTTTATTAAAAGTCACTATCCGTTTACCTCATAAGGTGATGTGTTACCTGATTTTCTCTGTCTTTTGTATTATCGGGACGTATTTTGGCCTGCATATCAATGACTCCATCGCCAATACTCGTGCTATTGGTGCGGTTTTAGGTGGTTTACTGGGTGGCCCTGCTGTGGGAGTAGCCGTGGGCTTTACTGGGGGTCTTCACCGTTATTCATTAGGGGGAATGAGCGCATTTGCTTGTATGGTTTCGACCATTGTGGAAGGGTTGATTGGTGGGTTAGTTCATCGTTACTATATGAAGCGCGGTGAAATTAATAAAATTTTTAACCCTGTTACCGCTAGCTGTGCCACTTTCGTGGCTGAACTGCTTCAGATGTTAATTATTCTGCTACTTGCTCGCCCTTTCGATGAAGCGGTTGAGCTGGTAAGAAGCATTGTCGCGCCGATGTTAGTCGCAAATACTATTGGTGCTGCGATGTTTATTCGTATTTTACTCGACCGACGTGCAATTGTGGAAAAATACACCACCGCGTTTTCTGCACAAGCCCTTAAAATCGCCTTAACCACTGAGGGCATTTTACGCAAAGGCTTTAATGCAGATAACAGCATGAAAGTCGCCAAAATTATTTATCAAGAACTCGAAATTGGTGCTGTTGCGATTACCGATCGAGAAAAAATACTCGCCTTTATTGGTATCGGCGCTGATCACCACCGACCTGGTACACAAATTTCATCGAGCCAGTCAAGGCAAGCCATTGATAATAATGAGGTTGTCTATGCCGATGGCAATGAAACACCATACAAATGCTCTCTTTGTTCAACGTGTAAACTCGGCTCTGCCCTCGTCATCCCTTTACGGGGCGAAAATGACCGCGTGATTGGCACCATAAAGCTATATGAGGCTAAAAACAGCTTATTTAGCTCGATTAACCGTACATTAGGCGAAGGTATCGCAAGCTTATTTTCTGCTCAAATCTTAGCGGGGCAATACGAACGCAATAAACAATCGCTGCTGCAATCGGAAGTGAAACTACTCCATGCCCAAGTCAATCCTCACTTTTTATTTAATGTACTCAATACGTTGCAAGCGGTGATCCGCAAAGATAGCCAACAAGCTGGGCAGTTGGTTCAGTATATTTCGACCTTTTTCCGTAATAACCTCAAGCGCCCAGAGCAAAGTGCCACTTTGGGTGAGGAAATCGAACATATCAATGCCTATTTGCAGATAGAAAAAGCTCGTTTTCAAGATAGCTTGCAAATCCATATTGAAATCCCTGAAGAGGTCAAGCACGTCGAACTGCCCGCATTTACCTTGCAACCCCTTGTTGAGAATGCGATTAAACATGGTACCTCACAGTTATTAGAGACGGGATACATTACAATACGTAGCTATATCGGCAGTGAACATGTGTATATCGAAATAGAGGACAACGCAGGGTTATATAAACCTGCAAAACAAAGTGATGGCCTTGGAATGGGCTTGGTCGATAAACGCTTGCGCTTAAAATATGGCGAACAATATGGCATTAGCGTAGAACATGAGCCGGAAAAGTTTACCCGAATGAAAATCCGCCTGCCGTATTTGGCGGCACCCTAATAATGATAATGTAACCCTATGAATGTATTAATTGTTGATGATGAACCCCTTGCGCGGGAAAACGTCCGTTGCTTACTCGAAGAACATGATGATATTGAAATTATTGGTGAATGTGCGAACGCCATCGAAGCAATAGGCATCATTCATAAAAAAAAGCCTGATGTGGTCTTTCTTGATATTCAAATGCCGCGCCTAACAGGCTTAGAAATGGTGCGCATGCTCGATCCCGAAGACCGCCCTTATATTGTATTTTTGACCGCTTTTAATGAATTCGCTATCCAAGCGTTTGAAGAATATGCGTTTGATTACCTGTTAAAGCCCCTTGAACCTGAACGTCTCGAAAAAACCTTAAACCGCTTACGCCAAGGTAAGCAAAAGCAGAACCTTGAACTTCTGGGCAACAATGAGCCGCTGAAATTTATTCCGTGTACAGGCCATAGCCGTATTTACTTGATGAAGCTCGATGAAGTTTTGTATGTCACATCGCGTATGAGCGGTGTTTATGTAATGAGTACACAAGGACAAGAAGGCTTTACTGAACTGACACTGCGTACATTAGAGACGCGCACCCCGCTGGTGCGTTGCCACCGGCAATATTTGGTGAATATGACCCAACTTAATGAAATTTTGTTTGGTGATAGCGGGCAAGCTGAGTTAGTACTCAGCTCTGGTGAACATATTCCTGTCAGCCGCCGCTACCTAAAGCCGCTAAAAGAGGCGCTGGGGTTGGTTTAAAATCACAATATGGGAAACGATTCTCTACTATGCATAACAATTTGAAAGCGCGACAATCAAATGCTTTATTAAAACTAATTATGGCTGCTAAAAATGACGTAGATAATAATCGTGTAATGACAGTAAGTGAAGCAAGGAGAAGGCTGCTTGAAAGAAGGATTAAACAATCTTAAATAAAAAAACCCGCACTCCAAAGAAATGCGGGTTTTGTGTTTTAGTGGGGAATTAATCCCGATAAAACCAAACTATTATGCGTTATGGCTGCTGCTACGACGACGTGGAGCTGCAGTATTGCCTTCTTGACGTGGAGCAGAGTTACCACGGTCACGGTTACCACCGCCACGGCGTTCACCACCACCACGACGCTCGCCACCGCGCTCACCGCCACGGTCATTACGACGACCTGCACCAAAACCACCTTCACTACCACCTTCACGACGTGGACCACCACGACGCTCACCGCCACCGCGGCGTTCGAATGGCTGTGCATCACCGACCAGTTGCATTTGCGTTGGTTTATTCAAAATGCGTGCGCGACTTAAGTGTGTTAACACATCAGTTGGCATACCTTTTGGTAATTCAATTGTTGAGTGAGTTCCGTACAATTTGATATTACCAATGTAACGGCTGCTGATATCAGCTTCGTTAGCAATCGCACCAACAATGTGACGAACTTCCACACCATCATCGCGGCCAACTTCGATACGGTACATTTCCATATCGCCAACGTCACGACGCTCACGACGGCCGCCACGCTCACCACGTTCTGCACGGTCGAAACCGTTGCCGTTGCTATTGCGATCACGACGGTCACCATCACGACGACGGTCATCACGGTCGTTGAATTCACGACGTGGACGACGCGGTGCATCTGGTGGCAGGATCAGCGCGCGCTCACCTTGTGCCATTTTTAACAGTGCCGCTGCTAATGTTTCCATGTCGACATCTTCAGATGGGGACATTTTCGCTAACAGTGAACGGTATTGATCTAAATCGCTGCTTTCTAATTGCTGTTGAATTTTTTCAGCAAATTTCGCCTGACGACGTTGGCTTAGCAGATCTGCATCTGGCAGTTCAACTTCAGGAATAGTCAGCTTCATTGTGCGCTCAACGTTACGCAGCAGGCGACGCTCACGGTTCTCAACGAACAGTAATGCACGACCTGCACGACCTGCACGACCAGTACGACCGATACGGTGAACGTAAGACTCTGCATCCATTGGGATGTCATAGTTAACGACTAAGCTAATACGCTCAACGTCCAAACCACGCGCTGCAACATCAGTCGCAATCAAGATATCCAAACGGCCATCTTTTAAACGCTCTAACGTTTGCTCACGCAGTGCTTGGTTCATGTCACCGTTCAGTGCAGCACTGTTGTAGCCATTGCGTTCTAACGCTTCAGCGACTTCTAAAGTTGCATTTTTAGTGCGCACGAAAATAATCGCTGCGTCAAAGTCTTCTGCTTCTAAGAAACGAACTAACGCTTCATTTTTACGCATGCCAGACACAGTCCAATAGCTTTGAGCAATGTCTGGACGAGTTGTAATGCTTGCCTGAATACGAATTTCTTTCGGATCTTTCATAAAACGACGTGTAATACGGCGAATTGGTTCAGGCATTGTTGCAGAGAACAGTGCAGTTTGGTGCTCTGCTGGAATTTGGCTCATGATGTTTTCAACATCTTCAATGAAGCCCATACGCAGCATTTCATCAGCTTCGTCTAAGACTAAGCCTTTCAATTTAGATAAATCTAACGTGCCACGTTTCAGGTGGTCAAGCAGACGACCCGGTGTACCCACAACAATTTGTGGACCTTGGCGTAATGCACGTAATTGCACGTCATAACGTTGACCACCATACAGGGCAACAACATTTACGCGATTCATATGTTTAGAGAAATCGCTCATTGCTTCCGCAACTTGCACAGCTAACTCACGTGTTGGTGCAAGCACTAAAATTTGCGGTGCTTTTAAATCTGCATCAATGTTTTGCAGTAATGGCAAACTGAATGCAGCAGTTTTACCGCTACCTGTTTGTGCCATACCTAATACATCGTTGCCATCCATTAACAATGGAATACATTGTTGTTGGATTGGAGAAGGTTTTTCGTATCCCAGGTCGTTCAGTGCAGTCAAAATAGGTGCTGATAAACCTAACTCAGCAAAAGAAATATCGGTCTCAGTAGTCATGTAAAGGTGCCTCATACTTAATGGCAGCCAGTTTACATAACCATCGGAAAATCATTTCGGTCATTTTCATTTAAAATGTGAACTGGCTCAAATTGTGTTTATTAAACGAACAAATAGGCCGTCACCCAGAAGGATGATGACTTAAAATTTTTTCAATGAAATGTTCGTCAGCTATTGCTGGCCCGATTCTAAAAGGTCGTCTTGTTCTTGGCCTAACAGCGCCAATTCCAACAATGCATAGCGGTGTTCAACAAAGCTGTGAGCGTTGTTAGCTACCGTCAGTTTGAATAACGCAACTGCGCTATCCTTATCCCCCAGACTTAGGTAATGTTTACCTAAATAGAAGTTAGTTTCACTGAGATGCTCAGCGAGCGAAGTGTTATCCGTAAATGTTTCTTTCAATCGCGCCATCAATGTATCTTCATTGATATTGCCAAGATAGAATTCTACGATATTCCAGCCCCATTGCCCTTTCTCCGCTTGGTTGTAGCGGGCTGCAAGATTATCTTGCGCCATACGCGGGTCTATGTCTTTCTCGACGAGATAAAGCCATAGAGTACGAAAAGGATCATTTGGATCTATCTGATAATACGCCAGCAGATCATCCTGCGCTAGTTTGTACCGTTCACCGTAATATAATGCGATGCCACGATTCATCCGCGCGAAATTGTAAGTTGGATCAAGCTCTAAAACAGAATCAAACGCTTCATAGGCAGCATCATAATTGCCTGCCTGCGTAAAATATATCCCTAAAAAATTAAAAACTTCAGGAATATCAGGACGTATGGCTAACGCAGTCGAAAAATCGTTACGTGCCAGCGCCCTTAAACCGAGACTATCATACAACACACCGCGCTCATATAAAAGCTGTGCGTACTCATCATCGGTTAAAGATCGGCTCGCAAGGATTTGTTCCATGCGCGCCAATATCACTTCTTGTTGTAATGAAGGCTGAAGTGGAACGGCAAACACCTCGTTCTTTCGCCAATCTTTGCTGCTACATCCAATAATAACAAAAAAGATAAGCGCCAAGAGCACACGCGGGAGCGTGCGATAATCTCTCACCCGAAGACAGATACTGTTCAGCATACTCCGTCCTTACATTACCACACTTTACAAATTATCGTTTCAGCCTAATTGGCCGATAGCGCTCTACCGAAGTAGAGCGCTGTTTTTTAGGTCAGCTTACTCTGCTGAGTCCTGTGGCTGCGCACCCTGTTCTTCAGTTGGTGCAACCGCTTCCTTCATGCTCAGGCGAATACGGCCTTGACGGTCGATTTCTAATACCTTAACAGGAACTTCTTGACCCATTTGCAGGTAGTCAGTCACTTTCTCTACACGTTTATCCGCGATTTGAGAAATGTGTACCAGACCTTCTTTACCGCCACCGATTGCAACAAATGCACCGAAATCAACGATACGCGTCACTTTACCTGGGTAAATACGACCGACTTCAACTTCAGCGGTGATGTCTTCAATACGACGAATTGCTTCTTTCGCTTTCAGGCCATCAGTTGCTGCAATCTTCACAGTACCATCATCTTCGATTTCAATCGTTGTGCCAGTTTCTTCCGTTAACGCACGGATCACTGAACCACCTTTACCGATGACATCTTTGATTTTGTCTGCATTAATTTTGATTGTATAAATGCGTGGTGCAAATTCAGAGATTTCTTCACGTGGGCCATTAATCGCTTGTTCCATTGTACCAAGAATGTGCAGACGCGCACCTTTTGCTTGGTTCAAAGCAACTTGCATGATTTCACGTGTGATACCTTCGATTTTGATGTCCATTTGCAGTGCACTGATACCTTCACGGCTACCAGCAACTTTAAAGTCCATATCACCTAAGTGGTCTTCGTCACCTAAGATATCAGACAGAACAACGAAATCGTCACCTTCTTTCACCAGACCCATTGCAATACCTGCAACAGCGGCTTTAATCGGTACACCTGCATCCATCAGTGCTAATGACGCACCACAAACAGACGCCATTGATGATGAACCATTAGATTCAGTGATTTCAGACACAACACGGATAGTGTATGGGAAATCAGCGTGATCTGGCATGACTGCTAACACACCACGTTTCGCTAAACGGCCATGACCGATTTCACGACGTTTAGGTGAACCTACCATGCCTGTTTCACCAACAGAGTATGGAGGGAAGTTGTAGTGGAACAGGAAGCGGTCAGTGTATTCGCCCATTAATTGGTCGATAACCTGTGCATCACGCTCTGTACCCAGAGTTGCGGTAACCAGTGCCTGAGTTTCACCACGTGTAAACAGTGCAGAACCGTGAGTACGTGGTAAAACACCCGTACGAACGTCCAGTGCACGAACCATGTCTTTCTCACGGCCATCGATACGCGGCTCACCACGGATAACACGGGTACGAACCACTTGTTTTTCTAAGTTCGCTAAAATATCTGATACTTCAGATACATCAATGCTTTCGTCTTCAGCGACTAAAGTTGCGATAACTTCATCTTTGATTAAATCAACTTGCGCGTAACGTTCTTGTTTCTCAGTGATACGGTAAGCATCACCCATGCGGCTTTCTGCTAATGCAGCAACGCGGTCATGCAGAGCTTGGTTAACTGGCTCTGGCTGCCAATCCCATTTCTCTTTGCCAGCTTCTTTAACTAATTCATTGATGTTTTGAATAACAACTTGTTGTTGGTCGTGGCCAAATACCACCGCACCTAACATTTGCTCTTCGCTTAACAGTTCAGCTTCAGACTCAACCATTAATACTGCGTTATCAGTACCCGCTACGACTAAATCTAAGCGGCTTTTTTTCAGTTCATCTGCTGTTGGGTTCAGAACATATTGGTCATCGATAAAACCAACACGCGCAGCACCAATTGGGCCATTGAATGGAACACCAGACAGTGCTAATACCGCAGATGCACCGATCATCGCAACGATATCTGGGTTAACTTGTGGGTTAACAGACACAACGGTTGCAATAATTTGGATTTCGTTCAAGAAACCTTCTGGGAACAGAGGGCGCAGTGGGCGGTCAATCAAACGAGCGATTAACGTTTCACCTTCACCAGGACGGCCTTCACGACGGAAGAAGCTACCTGGGATACGGCCTGCAGCGTAAGTACGCTCTTGATAGTTAACCGTTAAAGGGAAAAAATCTTGGCCTTCTTTAACTTTTTTCTGTGCCACGGCAGTCACAAATACTGCGGTGTCATCCATGTTAACCATAACTGCGGCTGATGCTTGACGAGCAATCATGCCTGTTTCAATCGAGACGGTATGTTGACCGTACTGGAATTTACGAACAATAGGATTTAACACAATAATACCCTTTTTGTAAGGCCACCTGAGCATCTCGGGTAGCATTGGCTTATTCTTCCTACAGCCTCGCGACTAATGAGAAGATTGATATTCCAGTCATCAACGTTCTCATTAGCCGCGCGAATCGGATGTAGCGAAGAGGCATACTAAAACAGTTAATTACGATTTATAGCTTAACATTTAAGTTAAGTACAATTCGAGTATTACTTCAACTTTCAAAATAACTTTTAGCAGAAAAGGGGCCAGGGCCCCTTTTCACTGAAACTGACTATACTCGTCATACTTCAAGTTGCAGCGTTGTTGACTACACTCACTCGTACTAGTCACATACTTATGCATGCTCCTAGTATCTCACTCACTTGTCGCCTAGCTGCACCTCGAATTATTTAGAGCAAAGACTAGCGACGCAGGCCTAAACGCTCGATCAGAGCTGTGTAGCGTGCGATATCTTTACCTTTCAAGTAAGCTTGTAAGCGACGGCGTTGTGCAACCATACGCAGCAGACCACGACGGCTGTGGTGATCTTTTTTGTGCTCTGAAAAGTGGCCTTGCAGATGGTTGATTTGAGCAGTCAGCAGAGCGATTTGAACTTCGCTTGAACCAGTGTCATTTTCACCGCGACCGAACTCAGCAACAATCTTAGCTTTCGCTTCATTACTTAGAGACATAATAAACTCCAAAAAATTAATGTAAGTGGTGAGAGCCAATCTCTAATTTAGCATCTCAAGATTAAGCGCCGCTATTCTACGCTGCTTAACGCAGCAAAGCAATAAGGGCCACTATGCGGATTGTTCATTTTCCACGACCAAACGCTTCGGTGCAAGGCGGCCATCTTCGCTGATTAGGGCAATACCGATAAACCGTTGCTCTTCTCCGCAGGTGACACGAACCATACAACCTTCATCAAGGTCTTGAACCGCAGCTCGCACAGGTTGACCCTGTTTGAAATAAGCCGCTGTTTCCTCTGTGATATTCACCGCGGGAAAATGAACAACTGCGGTATCCATCGGTAGCAATAAGGCATCCAGCAAAGATTCAAATGACCCTTCTTCTGCATCCACTTTTGCTCTCAATGCCGCCAATTGTTCTAATGTCACCATGCGCTCGTAAGGGTAATTAGCCACTTGTAACCGGCGCAAATAAGTGACATGCGCACCACAGCCTAACATCTCGCCTAGATCATCAATAATAGTGCGAATGTAGGTCCCTTTCGAACAATGAATTTCCAGCTCTAACTCGTTATTTTCTAAACGAATAAACAGTAATTCATAGACGGTAATTGGGCGTGCATCACGCTCGACTGTAATGCCTTTACGTGCATATTCATATAATGGACGGCCTTGATGTTTCAGCGCTGAATACATTGAAGGAACTTGTAATGTATCACCACGGAAAAATTCTAAGGCGTCATCCAGTTGCTGCTGTGTAAACTCTACGTTACGCTCACTGATAATTTCGCCGTGTGAATCCGACGTGTCAGTGCGCTGCCCAAGACGAGCAATCACGCGATAACGCTTATCTGAATCGAGTAAAAATTGGGAAAATTTCGTTGCTTCACCAAGGCAAACAGGCAGCATACCTGTCGCGAGCGGGTCTAGTGCCCCCGTGTGCCCAGCTTTGTTAGCATTAAAAAAGCGCCGCACTTTTTGCAGCGCATCATTTGAAGAAATATCCGTGGGTTTATCCAGCAGCACTACGCCGTCAATATTACGGCCGCTACGACGACGCCCCATTATTTTTCCTCTTTGTCACTAACATCCGCACGACGTTTTTCATCATCACGGATCACGTTTGACACTAAATTAGACATCCGCATACCATCAACAAGGGAATTGTCATATTCAAACGTTAACTCAGGAATAATACGTAAACGCATTGCTTTCCCAATTAACGAGCGAATAAAACCGGCAGCTTCATTTAAAGCTTTAATACCATCTGCGACCATTTCTTCTTCGCTTTTATCATTAGCGATATTGAAAAAGGTCACAAAGACTTTGCCGTATGCAAGGTCGCGAGATAACTCAACGCCTGAAACGGTCGCCATGCCAATACGTGGGTCTTTAATCTCACGCTGTAAGATGATCGCAATTTCTTTTTGCATCTCTTGCCCAACGCGCTGAGAACGACTGAATTCTTTTGCCATCGTTATGTCTCCTGACAATAAAGGGGGCAATCGCCCCCTTATTAACACTATTTTGTAGTCACGATACTTCGTGGGCTCTCACAAAATTAACCGTCGATAGAACGTTTAACTTCAATGATTTCGAAGACTTCGATCATATCGCCGACGCGAACGTCGTTATAGTTCTTAACGCCGATACCACATTCCATACCGTTACGAACTTCGCTGACGTCATCTTTAAAGCGACGCAGTGATTCTAACTCACCTTCGTAGATAACGACGTTATCACGCAGGACACGGATTGGGTTGTTACGTTTGATGGTACCTTCAGTAACCATACAACCAGCAACTGCACCGAATTTCGGTGATTTAAACACATCACGAACTTCTGCAAGTCCAATGATTTGCTGTTTGTATTCAGGTGCCAACATACCGCTCATCGCTTGTTTGATTTCATCAATCAGGCTATAGATGACCGAGTAGTAACGTAAATCAACGCTTTCACTTTCAATGACACGACGAGCCGATGCATCTGCACGGACGTTAAAGCCAAGGATAATCGCGTTAGATGCCGCAGCCAGTGTTGCATCCGTTTCGGTGATACCACCAACGCCAGAACCGATGATTTTCACTTTAACTTCATCTGTTGACAGTTTCATCAGAGAGTCAGTGATAGCTTCACAGGTACCTTGAACGTCAGTTTTCAGTACGATGTTCAGTTCAGATACTTTACCTTCTTCCATGTTAGCGAACATGTTTTCCAGTTTAGATTTCTGCTGACGCGCTAATTTAACATCACGGAATTTACCTTGACGATACAGGGCAACTTCACGGGCTTTTTTCTCGTCACGAACAACGGTCGCTTCGTCACCCGCTGAAGGGACACTAGACAGACCTAAAATCTCAACAGGCATTGATGGACCGGCAGATTGAACTTCTTTACCGAGTTCGTTGCGCATTGCACGAATACGGCCATATTCAAATCCACACAGTACGATGTCGCCTTTGTTCAGTGTACCTTCTTGAACAAGGATAGTTGCCACTGGGCCACGACCTTTGTCTAAGTAAGACTCAACAACTACGCCGCTTGCCATGCCTGTATAAACCGCTTTCAGTTCTAGAACTTCAGCTTGCAGTAACAGTGCATCAAGTAAATCGTCAATACCAGAACCCACTTTCGCAGATACACCGATAAATTGCGTATCACCGCCCCACTCTTCAGAAATAACACCGTACTGAGACAGTTCATTTCTAACACGGTCAATATCCGCTTCTGGTTTATCAATTTTGTTCACAGCAACAACAATCGGCACACCTGCTGCTTTCGCATGCTGGATAGCTTCGATAGTTTGTGGCATTACGCCATCGTCCGCTGCAACAACCAGAACAACGATATCCGTTGCCTGAGCACCACGAGCACGCATCGATGTAAACGCGGCGTGACCTGGGGTGTCTAGGAAGGTAATCATACCTTTGTCAGTTTGAACGTGGTAAGCACCGATGTGCTGAGTAATACCACCCGCTTCGCCTGAAGCTACTTTCGTTGAACGAATGTAGTCAAGTAAAGAGGTTTTACCGTGGTCGACGTGACCCATAATGGTAACAACAGGTGCACGTGGTTCTTGCGCCGCAGAGCCAGTATCACGGTCATTCATTACCGATTCTTCTAACTCGTTCTCACGACGCAGAATAACTTTATGACCCATTTCTTCTGCAACTAGTTGTGCAGTTTCTTGGTCAATAACTTGGTTGATGGTTGCCATTGCACCCATCTTCATCATCGTTTTGATGACTTGAGAACCTTTAACCGCCATTTTGTTAGCCAGTTCGCCAACAGTAATGGTTTCACCGATAACCACATCGCGGTTTACGGCAGCGGCTGGTTTAGTAAAGCTTTGCTGTAAAGAACTACCTTTACGCTGTTTACCTTTTGTACGGCCTGAACGACCTGCTGCACGCTCTTCTTCGCGGTCAGCTTTTTCAGACAGTTTGTTACCTTTTTTCTGACGAGGTGCTTTTGCTGTACGGTTACGTGAGCGACGGCCTTCTTCTTTCTCATCACTTTCATCTTCAGCGGCACGAGCGTGCGTAGAAGTCGTTGTATGATAATCGCTGTCTTCTTCAGTTTTCGTTTCAGCAGTCCATTTTTCGCCGTTTTCTTCAGCCATTTTACGGGCTTCTTCAGCAACGCGGCGCGCTTCTGCTTCAACTTTACGCTGAGTTTCTTCTTCCGCTTTGCGTTTTAATTCCGCAGCTTCGGCTTCACGGCGTTGTTTGTCGGCATTGCTTTCTGGTGCTTTGCCTGCTTTTTGTGGATTTTCGCTTGGTTTCACTTTTTCTCTTTCCGCTACTTCGCGCGTCGCTTTATCTGCTGCTTCACGTTTTGCTTTCTCTTGGGCGTCACGTTTTGCCAATTCATCCGCTTCACGTTTCGCAGTATCTTCTGCTAAACGTTTAGCTTGTGCTTCACGTTGTGCCAGTTCTTCAGCTTCGCGCTGTGCCTGCTCTTCCGCTTCACGCTGCGCCTGCTCTTCCGCTTTAGCTTCTTCAGCATCGCGGTTCACATAAGTGCGTTTTTTGCGGACTTCAACATTTACCGATTTGCTTTTGCCACCGGTGACGGGGACGCTCAGCGTACTACGAGTTTTACGCTGTAGTGTCAATTTGCTTGGCTGACCCGCTGCTCCGCCTTGTTCGCGATTTAAGTGGTTCAGTAAAGCTTCTTTTTCTGACTGACTAACAGAGTCATTCTCACCTTTAGTGATCCCTGCTTCAGCAAATTGCTGTACCAGGCGATCAGCGGTGGTTTGAATTTCCGTTGCCAATGATTTTACAGTTTCTGTCATGCCGTTCCTTCCTGCTACAGTGTTTACGCATCGTTACCGAACCAGCAAATATTACGTGCGGCCATAATGAGCGTACCTGCTTTCTCATTATCCAGACCTTCGATATCAATCAGGTCGTCGATGCCCTGCTCAGCAAGATCTTCCAGTGTACAGATACCACGAGTTGCCAAATTATAGGCCAGAGTACGATCCATACCTTCAAGATTCAACAATTCTTCTGCTGGCTGATTATCACCGAGGCTCTCTTTTTGAGCCAATTCAATGGTGATGAGGGCCGCTTTCGCTCTTTCACGTAGAACTTCAACGGTATCTTCATCAAGACCGTCAATTTCCAGAAGTTCATTAATAGGCACGTAAGCCAGTTCTTCTAACGTCGAGAAGCCTTCTTCTACAAGTGTAGTGGCGAACTCTTCATCAATATCAAGATGCTTGGTGAATGTTTCAATAGAAGCGTGCGCTTCTGCCTGATGTTTTGCATGCAGCTCTTCTGCGGTCATGACATTCAGTTCCCATTTGTCATCACCACGGTGTATTTTCAGCAACTGAGCAGCTAAACGCACGTTTTGTCCGTTACGCCCGATTGCTTGAGCTAAGTTACTGCTTTCAACGGCAACATCCATCGTGCAATTGTCTTCATCGACCACGATAGATGCAACATCAGCCGGAGCCATTGCATTAATAACGAATTGAGCTGGGTTATCATCCCATAACACAATATCAATTCTCTCGCCGCCTAATTCGCTCGAAACGGCTTGAACTCGCGCACCACGCATACCAACACAAGCACCCACAGGGTCAATACGCTTATCGTTGGTTTTTACTGCGATTTTGGCACGGGAACCTGGGTCACGGGCAGCAGCTTTGATTTCAATAATTTCTTCGCCAATTTCTGGCACTTCAATGCGGAATAATTCAACCAGCATTTCAGGGCGAGAACGCGTAACGAAAAGTTGCGCACCACGAGCTTCAGGACGTACATCATACAGGACTCCGCGAATGCGGTCACCTGGACGGAAGTTTTCGCGTGGCAACATATCTTCACGCAGAATAACCGCTTCCGCATTGTTACCTAAGTCTAACGTGATGTTTTCACGGTTAACTTTCTTCACTTGAGCAGTGATAATTTCACCTTGGTGCTCACGGAATTGGTCAACAACCATCGCACGTTCTGCTTCACGTACTTTTTGCACGATAACTTGTTTTGCTGTTTGCGTCGTAATACGGTCAAACACAACAGACTCAATTTGATCTTCAACATAACCGCCTAATTGCAGTTCTGGATCTTCAAATTGTGCTGCTTCTAATGTGATTTCACGCGTTGGCATTGTGACTTCATCCACAATTAACCAACGACGGAACGTATCAAAATCACCTGATTTGCGGTCGATTTCAACACGGACATCAATTTCTTGCTCGTATTTCTTTTTGGTTGCCGTCGCTAATGCAGTTTCCAGAGCCTCGAAGATTTTTTCACGAGGGAGGGATTTTTCGTTAGAAACCGCTTCTACAACAGCCAGAATTTCTTTATTCATCCTAGTTGCCTCATTGAACTTTATTAAAAGTGGGGTACCAAGTTAGCTTTCTGGATGTTGCCGAGGGCGAACACCTCATCCTTACCATCTACAGTAACCGTAATCATTTCACCGTCTACGGACTTGATAATACCTTGCCATCTACGGCGGTTCTGCATCGCTATACGTAAAGTCAGAGCCACCTCTTCACCCATAAAGCGCTCATAGTGAGCAACGGTGAATAAAGGACGTTCAAGCCCTGGTGACGATATTTCCAGGTTATAAATCACGGAGATTGGATCTTCGACGTCCAATACTGCGCTTACCTGATGGCTGACATCAGCACAATCATCAACAGTGATGCCTTCTTCACTATCGATGAAGACACGCAGTGTCGATGTGCGACCACGGATAAACTCTAAGCCAACGAATTCGAAGCCTAGCGCCTCCACCGGTGCTGAAATCATCTCTGTTAATTTCTGTTCTAATGTGGACAAGCCCACCCCCAGACATAAAAAAAGGGCATATAGCCCAGTTAATTCGATTGTCAAATAACAAAAAACCCCGAAATTCGGGGCTTTTGTAACTGGACCCTGTAGTGCACGGGTTCACCATGTTCTTATTATACCTGTAAAGTCTAGAGAAATCGATGAGAAATTTTGAGAGCTAGGTTTGATAATAAACCTGATAACTACGTGACAACTGCATCATCGGATAACTACTATTGACTTCGATACTGACAAGGTATGCTAAATAAGAAATGGTTGCGGGAGCTGGATTTGAACCAACGACCTTCGGGTTATGAGCCCGACGAGCTACCAAGCTGCTCCATCCCGCGTTCGAAAACGTGACATATTCTACACAGATAACCTGTAAATCACAAGCAATCTAAAATAATGGTGCCGAGGACGGGACTTGAACCCGTACGCCCGTTTTGTAGGCACTACCACCTCAAGGTAGCGTGTATACCAATTTCACCACCTCGGCACTGAGGCGAGGTTATCAATGCGACATCAATAACCTCAAATTTTTAACTTCTCACTCATTTCTGAGCTTACTACTTAATGATGGCATAACTGCCTTCATTCGGAATCTCTAACACTTAACGAGGAATATCGCTCGTTGGTGTAGCTGGTGCTGCCGGAACGTCTGTTGGTTGCTCGACTTTAGTAGGTTCACTAATGTTTTCCCACTTACTACCACTACCAGTTCCATACTTATTCGCAGTCATATTGCCAAGTATTAAACTGATGATGAAAAACACCGCAGCCAAGATCCCAGTCATACGGGTCATGAAGTTACCTGAACCCGATGAACCAAACAGTGTTGCAGAAGCGCCCGCACCGAATGATGCACCCATGTCAGCACCTTTACCTTGCTGTAACATAATCAGACTAATCAGGCTGATAGCTGCTATCAAGAGGATAATTAAAAGAGCTACGTACATTTGAGTTACCTATTCAGTTGCGGTGCATAGCATTTGCTATGACCTCTATTACTGCACACCCACTCATTCACTGCGATAAAGGGAATCCCTTACAGGATTGAGCAGGTGCGAATACTAACCAAAGCTGAGCCGACAAGCAAGTCTATTTTGAGCCTCACTGGTTTATTTGCAGAAAAAAACAACAAATATTCGAAATATTGCCCAACTTTTACTTAACAGCAATTAACCAGCTGCTTTTACTGCATCAGCAATGTGATTTGCCATCGCAGTCACATCAGCTTCATTTTCGCCTTCAACCATGACGCGAATTAATGGCTCAGTTCCTGATTTTCTCAGTAATACGCGGCCTTTACCTGCCAATTGTTTTTCAACTTCTTCATTGGCCGCAACTACAGCATCACTTTGCAGAGGGTCATGCTTACCTTTAAAGCGTACATTGACTAACACCTGTGGCAGTAATTTCATGCCGCTGCATAAGTCGTGAAGGCTCATGTGGTTACGAACCATTGCGCTCAGCACTTGTAAGCCTGCAACAATCCCATCACCTGTGGTCGTTTTATCCAGCAAAATCACGTGGCCTGAATTTTCAGCCCCCATGCGCCAGCTTTTTTCCTGTAATTTTTCCAGTACATAGCGGTCACCCACTTTTGCACGTTCAAATGGGATCCCAAGCTGTTTCAGGGCGATTTCTAACCCCATATTACTCATCAGCGTACCAACAACGCCGCCTTTTAATTGGCCTTGGCGCAGCGCTTCACGGGCAATAATATACAGAATTTGGTCGCCATCGACTTTTTCGCCAAGATGGTCAACCATGATGATACGGTCACCGTCACCATCAAACGCTAATCCAACATGGGCTTTTTCTTCTAATACTTTTTGTTGTAACTGACGAACGTCTGTTGCGCCACATTCTTCGTTGATGTTGATACCGTTAGGATCGCAACCAATCGTGATAACTTCAGCACCTAGCTCACGAAATACGTTCGGGGCAATGTGGTAAGTTGCACCATTGGCGCAGTCGATAACAATTTTCAAGCTAGAAAGGCTTTGTTCGTTCGGGAATGTGCCTTTACAGAATTCGATATAACGCCCTGCCGCATCCACGATACGGTTTGCACGGCCTAACTCTGCGGATTCAACGCAGGTAATTGGCTTTTCCATTTCGGCTTCGATAGCTTCTTCCACTTCATCTGGCAGTTTTGTGCCATCAATAGAGAAAAATTTGATGCCGTTGTCATAATAAGGGTTATGGGAAGCCGAAATGACGATGCCCGCTTCAGCACGGAAGGTACGAGTCAAATAAGCAACCGCAGGGGTTGGCATTGGGCCCGTAAAAGAGGCAGATAAACCTGCTGCTGCTAAGCCTGCTTCCAAGGAAGATTCCAACATATAGCCAGAAATGCGCGTATCTTTACCAATGATAATCTTACGTGAACCGTGGCGAGCCAGCACTTTCCCAGCAGCCCAACCTAATTTTAAAACAAAATCAGGAGTAATTGGGCTGTCACCCACTTTGCCACGAATACCATCAGTACCAAAATATTTACGAGAGCTCATACGCTTATTTTTCCTTTTCTGACAGAGTCATCTGCACCACTTGCATCGCTTGTACGGTTTCTTTCACATCATGGACGCGAATAATATGAGCGCCTTGCATTGCTGCAATCACTGCACAAGAGAGGCTACCCGCGAGACGTTCTTGCGGTGGAACATTCAATAATTGTCCAATCATAGATTTACGTGACATCCCTGCCAATAGCGGTAGTCCGAAATTATGAAATTGTTCTAAGTTTGCCAATAATTGGTAATTATGCGACAAGTTCTTCCCAAATCCAAAGCCTGGATCAAGGATTATTTGCTGCCGCTCAATACCCGCAGCCACACAGCGGGCAATTTCGCCTTCAAGATAGGCTTGAACTTCGCACACCACATTTTCATAATCTGGCGCTTCTTGCATGGTTCTTGGCTGGCCTTGCATGTGCATAATGCACACAGGTAAGCCCGTTTTCGCTGCCACGCTTAACGCGTTGGGTTCATGAAGTGAACGAATATCATTGATGATATGCATACCGGCTTTCGCCGCTTCGGCCATTACCTGCGCTTTTGAAGTATCAACAGAAATCCACACATCAAACCGCTTAGCAATTGCTTCCACAACAGGCACAACACGGTCTAGCTCTTCACTCACTGAAACCTCAGCGGCACCGGGACGCGTTGATTCGCCACCGATATCAATAATCGTTGCGCCTTCTTGCACCATATTAGCGACATGTTCTAACGCATCATGATAACGATTATGAGTGCCACCATCTGAAAATGAATCAGGAGTGACATTCAAAATCCCCATCACTTGTGGGGTAGATAAGTCAAGGAGGCGGCCTCTGGCTTTGATATGCATATTTATTTTTCCTTAACGAAAAAAACCCCAGCGAACTGGGGCTTTATGATTTATTTTAACGATAGCTTATTGTGGCTTGTTATCGTTATTATCTGATGGATTTGATTCATCAGAATTATTACTTGGCTCTTCAGCACTGTTCTGAGGTTCTTCAGATTGAGGTTTTTCAGCTGTTTTCTCAACATTTGATGGACCTTTACCAAATGTTCCCGTCACATTGCTGACTTTTTTGTCTTCATCCCAACCTGCTGGCTCACGTACTGGACGACGATTCATTAAATCATCAATCATTGGCATATCGATGGTTTCATATTTCAGTAATGCATCTTTCGTTGCATGCAGAATATCGATATTGTCTTCCAGCGTTTTGTAAGCCAGTTGGTAACAGTGGTCTAAGATTTTCTTGATTTCTTCATCGACAATACGCGCTGTTTCATCAGAAATTCCAGAACCATTACCAGAAGAACGACCTAAGAATGCAGGACCTTCTTCTTTCGAGTATTGCATTGGGCCTAAACGGTCTGAGAAGCCCCACTGCGTAACCATGTTACGTGCTGTATTGGTTGCAAACTGAATATCAGAAGAAGCACCTGTAGTGACTTTTTCACGACCATAAATCAGTTCTTCAGCAATACGACCGGCATACGCTGTTGCAATCATCCCTTCGAGTTTCAAGCGGCTACGGCTAACTTCATCACCTTCAGGTAAGAAGAACGCCACACCCAATGCCTGACCACGTGGAACGATGGTAACTTTATGAACAGGGTCATGCTCTGGCATTAAGTGACCGATAATCATGTGGCCACCTTCGTGGTAAGCCGTTGATTCTTTTTGCTCTTCGGTCATCATCAGAGAACGACGCTCTGCACCCATCCAAATTTTGTCACGCGCTTTTTCAAATTCAACCATGGAGACGACACGCATATTTGCGCGAGCGGCAAACAGGGCAGCTTCGTTAACCAAGTTTGCTAATTCAGCACCCGAGAAACCAGGTGTTGCACGAGCAAGGATGAATGTGTCCACGCTTGGGTCGATAGGCACACGACGCATATGTACTTTCAGGATTTGTTCACGGCCACGTACGTCTGGTAAACCAACGACGACCTGACGGTCAAAACGGCCTGGACGTAATAATGCAGGGTCAAGAACATCTGCACGGTTAGTTGCCGCGATAACAATAATCCCTTCGTTGCCTTCGAAACCGTCCATCTCAACTAGCATCTGGTTCAAGGTTTGCTCACGTTCATCGTGACCACCACCTAAACCGGCACCACGTTGGCGACCCACGGCATCGATTTCATCGATAAAGATGATACAAGGCGCTGCTTTTTTCGCTTGTTCGAACATATCACGAACACGCGAAGCACCCACACCCACAAACATTTCGACGAAGTCGGAACCCGAAATGGTGAAGAATGGGACTTTTGCTTCGCCTGCGATAGCTTTCGCAAGTAAGGTTTTACCCGTACCTGGAGGACCTACCATCAGGACGCCTTTAGGAATTTTACCGCCAAGTTTTTGGAAGCGAGCAGGTTCACGCAGGAACTCAACGATCTCGCCCACTTCTTCTTTGGCTTCGTCACACCCAGCAACATCTGCAAATGTTGTTTTGATCTGATCTTCTGTCAGCATGCGGGCTTTACTTTTGCCGAATGACATTGCCCCTTTGCCGCCGCCACCTTGCATTTGGCGCATAAAGAAAATCCAGACACCAATCAACAGAAGCATTGGGAACCAGGAAATGAAAATAGATGTCAGTAAGCTAGGTTCTTCTGGTGGTTCACCAACGACAGTTACATGCTTGTTCAGCATGGTGTCTAACAGCTTCTCGTCCTGCATAGGAAGATAAGTTGTATAGCGGCTATTATCAGCCTTTCTGACGTTCAATTCACGACCTGTGATACGAACTTCACGTACCTGATCCTGGGCTAACTCATTGATAAACGTTGAATAATCAACTCTGCGACTATTCGAATCGCTTGGGCCAAAACTCTGGAACAAGGACATCAGAACAACTGCGATGACTAACCAGAGAATCAGGTTTTTCGCCATGTCACTCAAGGGATTAACCTCATATTACAACTGTGTTAACAAATAACGCTCAGGGTACTATAGTTTTAGTCCTGTCGCTACAATGTATACTTCACGCGATCGAGCCCGCGAAGATTCAGGTTTACGAACTTTTACTTTCGTAAACAGGGAACGGATATCCCTAAGGTAGTCGTCAAAGCCTTCTCCCTGAAACACTTTAACAATGAAACTTCCCCCAGGTGCCAATACTGCACGGCACATATCCAATGCTAATTCAACTAGATACATAGAGCGAGGTATATCAACAGCCGGTGTCCCACTCATATTTGGCGCCATGTCAGACATGACCACCTGTACTTTTTTATCGCCAACTCGTTCTAGCAAAGCGGCGAGCACTGCTTCGTCGCGAAAATCCCCTTGTAGGAAGTCAACGCCAACGATTGGGTCCATCGGTAATAAGTCACATGCAATCACTCGACCATTATGACCTATTTGACTAACAACGTATTGTGACCAGCCCCCCGGGGCGGCACCTAAATCAACAACGGTCATACCTGGTTTAAAAATTTTATCACCTTGCTGGATTTCTTCCAGCTTAAACCATGCACGTGAGCGCAACCCTTTCTTTTGTGCTTGCTGAACATATTTATCACTAAAATGCTCTTGCAACCAGCGACTTGAGCTTGCCGAACGTTTTTTATTGGCCATTGTGCTTTCCAACTATACTAAAAGATCTACAACGATATTGCTGCTTCTTTACCATCGAACAGATATAATTGATGGTGATAGATATCAGATGGCGGTAGAATAAGCCATTTTCAATACTAACCAAGCAAAAAATCGATGAATCTTAATAAAAAACAAATTCAGCACCTAAAAAGTCTCGCTCACCACTTAAACCCTGTTGTTATGATTGGCAACAACGGCTTAACCGAAGGTGTCTTAGCCGAGATTGAACTTTCATTAACACATCATGAGCTTATCAAAGTCAAAATCGCAGGCGAAGATCGTGATACTAAAAATTTGATCGCTGATGCGATTGTTCGCGAAACTGGTGCAGTAAATGTACAAATTATTGGTAAAATTCTTGTCATCTATCGCCCGTCGGCAGATCGCAAAATCATTTTACCTAAATAATAACCCATCATTTATATAAAAATGCCATTGAAAGCATGTTTTATATGAAGAAAAAGGCCGCCTGCGGCCTTTTTCTTTAAATCAGGGAAATAATATAGCTAATTCAGGGAAATAGGAATCAGATATACTCAACTTTAAGAATTTCGAACTCAACATCTCCGCCTGGGGTTTTGATTGAGACCGCATCATCGACCTCTTTCCCAATCAAACCACGTGCTATCGGTGAGTTAACAGAAATTAAATTCACTTTGATATCCGCTTCGTCATCACCCACAATACGATACGTCAGCTCTTCATCAGTATCAACATTCAATACCGTCACTGTTGCACCGAAAATTACACGACCATTGTTGACCATTTTGGTCACATCAATGACTTGTGCGTGTGAAAGTTTCCCTTCGATTTCTTGAATACGGCCTTCACAAAAGCCTTGCTGCTCACGAGCTGCATGATATTCCGCATTTTCTTTTAAATCACCGTGTTCACGCGCTTCGGCGATTGACGCAATGATTTCTGGGCGGCGGACAGATTTCAGGAACTCAAGTTCCTCTCTTAGTTTGTCCGCACCAAATACCGTCATCGGGATCTGTTTCATTAATAAATACCTCGGTTTCAATCCTATCTAAAAACAAGTATCTTCCTGATTTTGTAACAACAGTACACCGAACACCTCTGAAAATCAGGGGGGCTCTAAGTAAATAACTCAATCAGACTCATGTACTCATTTATCTTATCATAATGTACGTTATTTTAACTGAGACTTAATAACGGGTCATCGTTTACTTTATAAGGCATTACACTTTAGTATGTGCAGTATGTCCACTTTAATGCGTGAAATCTATGTCATTACTTAACTTAACCAGAAAATGGATACTCACTTTCGGGATTACCTTAGCCAGTAGCCAAGTTTTTGCTATTCCCATTGATGAGTACAAGCAACACCTGCCAGACGGCACCAACCTCGCTCTGGTCGCGCAAAAAGTGGGAAGTAATACCCCATTGATTGATTATAATGCACAACAAATGGCGCTTCCTGCAAGTACACAAAAAGTCGTTACTGCTCTTGCCGCCTTGTTGCAACTGGGGCCAGACTACCGTTTTGTCACCAATTTCGAAACGAGCGCCAAACTGAATAATAATACGTTATCGGGGGATTTAGTGATTCGCTTTAGTGGCGACCCAACACTGACCCGCCAACAAATTCGTAATATGGCAAATGCACTAAAGCAAATTGGCATCCACAAAGTCGATGGTGACTTAATTGTCGATATTTCTGCATTTGCCAGCCACGATAAAGCACCGGGTTGGGTGTGGAATGATATGACCCAGTGCTTTAGTGCCCCACCAGCTGCTGCAATCATTGACCGAAATTGTTTTTCAGTTTCGCTTTACTCTGCCGAACGCGCTGGGGATATGGCGTTTATCAAAACTGCTAATTTTTACCCGGTGAATATGTTCAGCGAAGTTAAAACACTCGCTAAGGGCTCACCAGAAGCACGTTACTGTGAATTAGACGTCGTGCCAGGGGAATTAAACCGCTATACCTTAACAGGCTGCTTGACCCAGCGCAGTGAGCCGCTTCCACTCGCTTTTGCAGTGCAAAATGGTGCGAGCTACTCAGGGGCAATTGTCAAAAATGAATTAAAAACAGCGGGTATTGAGCTTACTGGCAATGTGAAAAAACGCACACAGCCAACCGCGCAATCACAAGTGTTGGTTAAAACGGAATCCAAGCCACTCCATGACTTGCTTAAAGTGATGCTGAAAAAATCCGACAATATGATCGCCGATACTGTTTTTCGGACAATTGGTCGTGAATATTATGGTGTTCCGGGAACTTGGCGATCAGGATCCGATGCCGTTAGGCAAGTGCTGAAACAAAAAGCGGGGATCGATCTTGGTAATACGGTAATGGTGGATGGATCCGGGCTTTCTCGCCACAACTTGATCACGCCAGCAACGATGATGGAGATCCTCCAGTTTATTGCTAAAAATGATCAACAGCTTGATTTTATTTCCATGCTCCCCCTTGCAGGTCATGACGGTACATTGCGCTACCGCGGTGGCTTCGACGAAGCGGGTGTAAACGGGAAAGTTTCAGCAAAAACGGGGGCATTGCAAGGGGTGTATAACCTCGCCGGCTTTATTACCACCGCGAGCGGGCAGCGCGTTGCATTTGTGCAGTTTATCTCTGCTTATGCAGTTCCACAAAGCCAACAACGTAGCCGCCGAGTACCATTAGTTCGTTTCGAAAGCCGGTTATATAAAGACCTGTATAAAAACAACTAATTACTAAGTTTCACCCATTAAAAAAGGCGCTTTTGCGCCTTTTTGTATTTCTAAGATAAATTATTTTTGGTAAATGATTTCGACGCCTTCGTCGTCATCTTCATCCCAATCATCATCCCAGTCATCGTCAACATCTTCAGCACCTGAAAGTTGCTCTTTGTGGTAATCATCCCACATAAATTCTACTTTCTCTGGTTGCTGTACATCTTCAGTTGTTGCCATATCTCGTGGTTGAGTATTCATAAACTCCATGATATCCCAGCATAGTGCTTTCACACCTTCATGGTTAACTGCTGAAATCATATAGAATTTATCTTCCCAGCCCATTGCTTTGGCAATTTCAGCTGCACGTGCCGCAGATTCTTCTTCACCTAAGATATCAATCTTGTTGAAGACTAACCAACGTGGTTTCGCTGCCAGTTTTTCACTGTATTTTTCTAATTCGCTGATAATGATCTTCGCATTTTCAACAGGATCAGATTCATCGATCGGGCAAATGTCGATCAGATGCAGCAAGACTCGGCAACGCTCTAAGTGTTTCAGGAATTGGATCCCAAGACCCGCACCTTCCGCAGCCCCTTCGATCAACCCTGGGATATCCGCCACAACGAAGCTTTGTTCGTTGTCCATACGCACCACACCTAAGCTTGGCACTAATGTGGTAAACGGATAGTCTGCTACTTTTGGTTTTGCCGCAGAGACAGAACGAATGAATGTGGATTTACCTGCATTAGGCATTCCCAGCATCCCAACATCTGCTAACAGCATCAATTCTAACAGTATTTCGCGTGTCTCACCTTTCGTACCCATGGTACGTTGGCGTGGAGCGCGGTTTACTGATGATTTAAAGCGGGTATTTCCAAGGCCATGGAAACCGCCCTTAGCGACCATATGGCGCTGTTCATGGCGCGTCATGTCACAAAGTACTTCGTTAGTGCCAAGATCGCGTACACGCGTTCCTATTGGCACTTTAACCGTGATATCTTGACCACGCTTACCTGTACATTCACGGCTTTGGCCATTTTGACCACGTTCTGCACGGAATGATTTTTCAAAGCGGTAATCGATTAACGTGTTGAGGTTTTCGTCTGCTTGTAAGTAAACGTCCCCACCATCGCCACCGTCACCACCGTCAGGTCCCCCTTTCGGGATATATTTTTCACGGCGGAAGCTGACACAACCATTGCCACCATCTCCTGCCACGACCAATATTTTGGCTTCATCTACAAATTTCATAACTCTTTCTCCGCTTCTGAGCCGCATAACGCTGGATGGCTGTTCTACTCAGAGATGGTGCATCTTTAATACGTGTGTAGTTCATTAAAGATCAAATATCTGAATATAAAAAGCCCCGCAAAAAGTTTTGCAGGGCTTTAAGTCTGAATTAAAGATCAGAAAACTTATTCAGCTTCGATGCTGATAAATTTACGATTGTTTGGACCTTTAACTTCAAATTTCACTTTACCATCCGCTAATGCGAACAGAGTGTGGTCACGGCCACAACCTACGTTGCTGCCTGCGTGGAACTTAGTACCACGTTGACGAACGATGATGCTGCCTGCTAATACCGCTTCACCACCAAAACGTTTAACACCTAAACGTTTTGCTTCTGAGTCACGACCGTTACGAGTCGAACCACCAGCCTTTTTATGTGCCATTAATCTGCTCTCCTAAATCTTAAGCGATGACAGTGATCTTAACATCAGTGAACCACTGACGATGACCCTGTTGTTTACGGCTATGTTTACGACGACGGAATTTGACGATTTTAACTTTCTCGCCACGACCGTGTGCAACCACTTCCGCTTTCACTTTAACGCCTTCAACGACAGGAGCGCCGATTTGGATCTCATCGCCATTAGCAACCATTAAAACTTGATCAAATTCAACAGTTTCACCTGTTGCGATGTCCAGCTTTTCTAGGCGGACAGTTTGACCTTCGCTAACTCGGTGTTGTTTACCACCACTTTGGAAAACCGCGTACATATTAACTCCGCTTTCCGCGTACTCGCTAAATATTTCAATTCCAGAGCACGCTATAAAATATTCACAATAGGGCGCGAATTCTACGCAAAAAAGCATCAGAACACAAGCCAATAATGCGGTTAGATGACAAAAAATACGACTTTTTTCTCAACAACCTCTTTTTAGTACTGATTTAGTGCCAATAACTCAAATTGTTACTTATTTAAACATTTTTTGCATCACACCTGATAATCTTATTATTAATAATGTTATGCTAATGGTATAAGTGTTCTAATCGGTCTCCCATTTTGCTATTCAGGGAATGAACCAAAAACTAATAATATGAATAAATTACGATGAATTTAGAATCTATTATTGAACTAACAACTGAGGATATGTCAGCGGTAAACGAAGCCATCCTCAGTCAATTGAATTCAGATGTTGCGCTAATTAACCAGCTTGGTTATTACATTGTCAGTGGTGGAGGCAAAAGGATCCGCCCAATGATCGCGATACTGGCAGGAAGATCCTTAGGCTACTCTGGGCATAAACATACCCAAGTTGCTGCATTGATCGAGTTCATCCATACCGCAACATTATTGCATGATGATGTTGTTGATGAATCGGACATGCGTCGTGGAAAACAAACAGCAAATGCGGTGTTTGGTAACGCTGCAAGTGTGCTAGTGGGTGACTTTATTTATACACGATCCTTCCAAATGATGACGGATCTTGATTCAATGCGCGTTCTCAAACTTATGTCTGAAGCCACTAATGTGATCGCTGAAGGCGAAGTTTTACAGCTCATGAACTGTAATGATCCGAATATTACTGAAGAAAACTACATGCAAGTGATCTACAGTAAAACGGCACGTTTATTCGAAGCTGCGGCTCATGCGTCAGCTATTTTAGCGAGTGCAACACCTGAGCAAGAAAAAGCATTACAGGATTATGGTCGTTATATCGGTACCGCGTTCCAGTTAATTGATGATTTACTGGATTACGATGCTGATAACGCTCAATTAGGTAAAAATACGGGTGATGACCTCGACGAAGGTAAACCAACGCTTCCTCTTCTTCACGCCATGCAAAATGGAAATGAAGAAGAGTCTACATTGATTCGCCAAGCCATTGAGCAGGGTAACGGCCGTCATTTGTTAGAGACCGTTTTAGCTACGATGAAGCGCTGTGGTTCACTTGAGTACACGTATGCACGTGCGCAAGAGGAAGCGCAAAAAGCGATTAATGCACTAAATGCCATTGATGATTCTATTTATAAAGAAGCTTTAATTGGGCTTGCACATATCGCTATCCAGCGTCATTCCTAAAGCTCGCTATACGCTGTTTAAGAAAAGGGGAAAATTATTTTTCCCCTTTTTCGTCTTCATCTATCTGGGCAAGTAGTGAAGATAGACCATAACGCAAAATGTATTTTACGATTTTATTGCGTTCAGTTTCTGTCAGTTGATAGTACGCCTCTGACCAGATTTGTAGTGCATCTGTTCGTTGGCTTTGGTAAGGCGCTGATGGCTCGTATAAGCTTAATTGGCCTTGAATCTCACTGGGTAGGCTTTCAATATAATACTCAACGGCTTTACCCTGGACACCCCGCTTTCGCCGGTTTTTCCAGCCCTCTCGTCTTGCCATCAGGTTAACGCCCTGTGGCGAAGTTGGCAGACCTTCTAGCCCTGCGAGCTCTTTCGCAGTGAACCACAATTTTTTCATATCTTCACTTTCACGCTTATATTATGAAACCTGCTATTGCAGCTTTACCAAATCGTCATCTGTTAAAAAAGATTTAGACTAAATATAATATTATTTTTATATAATTAGTTATTTACAACTTAAGTATTTGTAAACGATTTTTTATTAATTAAATCAATTAGTGCTAAGGCCCCTTCACGTATAATGAATGCTAAGATCACCTCACGTTCATCATTGGAAAGTTGGTTGTAAGCCTCTTGCCAAATAAACGAATTGTCATTTCGTTTTACCTGATAGTTTGCCGACGCTTCGCTTACAAATTGGCCTTCAAAAATATCAATAGGTATCGAGCTAATGTGGTATTCCAATGCTTTTCCTTGAATGCCTTTCCTTTTGCGACAAATCCAATTTTCACGCCTAGCCATAGCATTAATGCCCTGAGTCGTCATAGGAAGCCCTTGCAACCCAACTAACTCTTTTGCTGTTAGCCATTCCTTGTACATACTGACCCTCCTAGTCCTGATGACAATGTATTTACAGTTGCTGAAAACTATCTATATTTTCTTAAAAACAGTTAACTCATTCATTTTATTAATAACAGGAAATAATAATATGCAAATGATATATGTTATTTGCATTCTAATTTCTTTTAATAACAGATAATTAAATAATTTACTCGCTAATAATTTAAGTAATTTTGTTGAGTAATTTAGATATATTACCAATACGAGTAACGAGTAGCAGTAAATACGCCATTCCCAATACTAACTAGAAAGAGTTAGTTTTATTTTCAAAGTTTTATCTTAATTCACAGTTATTAATTCTAACTTTCCATTTAATTTCACAAAAACCACGATAGTTTCATAAAATAGAATTTTTAGAAAAAATCAGAAATTATTTTGGGAAATTTCTGTTATTTTATTTCCAATAACAGGGCGATTGTATTGAATGTATCACAATATCCCGTTACTCGTACCATTAACTCTACATGATTATGAATGAAAAAAGGACTAAAAAATGATTTTACGGAAGTCAGACTGGCACCCAGCAGACATCATCGCTGCATTACGCAAGCGCGGGACGACACTTGCTGCAATTTCACGTGAAGCAGGGCTGAGCTCTTCAACACTTGCGAATGCACTTTCACGCCCATGGCCTAAAGGGGAATGGATCATTGCCAATTTTTTAGGGATCCACCCATCTGAAATTTGGCCAAGCCGCTATTATGACCCGATTACGGGGAGTTTATTAGAAAGGAAAGTAAGAGAAAAAACGCCAGTGGAAGACTAAAATCGAATGAAAATAACTATAAAGCCGTGAATAAAAGATGTATTTATTCACGGCTTTATCTTTTTATCATTATTCAATAAAGAAAATATTATTTCATACGCGCAAAACCATCAGCCAAATCTTGTTTTAAGTCATCCAGATTTTCTAAACCAATTTGAAGTCGCAATGTTGGGCCGCCCGGATCCCAATGGGTAACGGTACGGTATTCAGCGCAATTGAATGGAATAATTAAGCTTTCAAAGCCGCCCCATGAATAACCCATACCAAAAATTGATAGCCCATCGAGCATTTTTGCAATATCGGTTTGAGTGTATTTCGGGTCTAACACGATGGAAAATAACCCTGATGACCCTGTGAAATCCCTTTTCCAAATTTCATGCCCTGGACAATCGGGAAATGCAGGGTGCAAAATGCGGGTCACTTCTGGGCGTTCTTGTAGCCAGTGAGCGATGTTTAGCGCTCTTTCTTGAGCTTCTTTTAAGCGAATCGGCAACGTTCTCATGCCGCGTAAAGCCAGAAAACAGTCTTCTGCTCCCGGCAACATCGCCATGTAATCATACGTTTCACGTAGTTTTGGCCACCATGCTTGATTTGCAGAAACAATCCCCATCAACAAGTCAGAGTGACCGCCTAAATATTTAGTTCCGGCTTCGAGTGAAATATCACAGCCCAGTTCATGCGCTTTAAAAAACAGAGGCGTCGCCCATGTGTTGTCGATGATAGTGGCAATATTATGCCTTTTCGCCACATCGACAATTGCAGGGACATCTTGAATTTCAAAACTTTGAGAACCCGGAGACTCTAAAAAAATGGTGCTGGTATTTGTCCGCACGAGCGTTTCAATCTCTGCACCAATCATCGGATCATAATAGGTGGTCTCAATCCCCATTTTGTCCAATAACCCATGGCAAAACTTGCGGGTTGGCCGATAAACGCTATCAGGCATCAGTAGGTGGTCACCCGTTTTTAGTGTCGTCAACAAGGCTAAGACAATTGCCCCTAACCCTGACGGTGATAACACTGTACCTTCAGCGCCAGCAAGAACAGACCACGCTTGCTCAAGCTGTTTAATCGTTGGTGTACCCGCAGTACCGTAGTTAAATTCTGCTCTATCGTTGATTAAGGCATCAACCGTTGGGAACACCACCGTCGAACCACGATAAACCGGGGCGTTTACGAACCCTGCTTGTTTCGCAGGGTCTCTTCCAAGCTGGGTCACTTGTGTATCAACATGAAACTCAGAAACTGCTTTTTTCTTCATGAGATCCTCTCATCAACATCATTATTTATTCGAAAAACTTAAAGAATGGCGATAGGCATAACAGCACACCAAAGAAGATGATGAACCACACTGTTGGGCCTTTAAATTTGTGTAGTGCGGGCACTTTGTAAACCAGATAGCAAGGGATCAGGCAAGAAACGATACCAAACAGTGGGCCACCTAATTGCATAAAGAACAGGATGGAGAACCGTGTTGAAACCCAGAACCACAGTGCGATGATCACCCCTAAGCATACACCATAGTGTAATACCGTTTGGTTAATACGCTCTTCAGGCATGAATCGAGTGAGGATATTCACCACAATGCCTTTTATCGCTTCTTGAAAGCCCAAATAAATCCCTAAGAATGCCGTTAAGATAGCAAAAATATTCAGCAATGCCGTCATCACTTTCACCACGGCACCGGGTATAACCTGTGCAGCAATCGCTAATGCAGAGATATTTTGCTCAAAAGCAGAGACCGCTTGTTCATGGCTGATTGAGAAAGTAAAAGAAAATGCAAAGAACAAGACAGCAACCGCTAAAATAATATATGCCACTCGATTAGCTCGTATTGCACGATACGTGGCAATGCGCTTATCACTTTCAACCTTACGATAGGCAATGTTCATTGGGCTTAAGATTTGCACAAATAATATAGAAAATAACGTAAATGGCAGCGTTAAGAAAACATCTCGCATAAATGGAAAAAAATCAGGAAACGCAGTGATATTGGCAAAGTTCCAATATGGCACCATCACAACACCAAGCAGCACAATGATACCAAATTTCACGATAACCATTGGGCCAGACACTTTAAACAGCAGCCTTTCCCCTTGTGCCGCTATCGCCACTAATACTGTAATAATAATCAAACCATACCAAACCGAATCGGATAATAACCCCTCGGTTAATCCAAAGGTTTTAATATATGAGGCGCTGTCGAAGGTCACGGCTAATGAATAAGAGAACATGCCGTGTAATAACATTAAAAAATACGCGATCCCTAATGCTATCCCCCAATTTTTTCCTAAATATTGTGTAATAACACTCGCATAGTCATTACATTCTTCAGATTCTGATAAAGTTCTGAGATATAAATTCTGTAACCAATAAATGGCTGGATAAGAAAGCATAGTGGCGGCAATAAACACCCAAATACCTTTAATACCGATTTGCACAGGCATAAATACAATTCCTGAGCCAATCGCCATTCCAATACATAAAATTACCCAACCCACATCATATTTTGTAAAAGGGATTTTTTTGGTATCAATCGGATTACCTGCACTTGCCTGAATACTATTAGACATAGTCTATTCCTCAACGTTATAGATTTAATTATTAAAAAAGTTAGGAACAACGTTATTTGTTGGCGTTAATTCTTTATTTTCGCCATTTTTTAATACTGGTGTGGCACGAGCAAACTGCGATAAATTCACAATTATAGTATGCTGGAATAAACGGGTTTGATAGGGCAGGACAATGCTAATAAATAAAAACACTTTTGCGTTCAAAGCAAAAATTGACAGCTACGCGATTTTTCGACATTTGGAGTTATTCATCAAAATTGTCGAATGTAATAGCTTTAGTCTAGCTGCAAAAAAGCTGAATGTAACGCCATCATCCGTCAGTCGAGGGCTACAGCAGCTAGAGGATCAACTGGGCGTCGTCTTGCTAAAGCGTACAACCCGAAATTTTATTTTGACTGATGCAGGGCGCTATTTATTGCAACGATCGCAAAACTTATTGGCTGATCTTGATGACTCACTGATTAATACCGCCAGCTTTTATCAACACGCTCAAGGGCAATTAAAGATCACTTGTTCCATTGCATTTGGTGTCTGCCATTTAATGCAAATATATAGCGAATATCGCGAAACCAATCCCAAAGTTAGTTTATCCGTTGACCTTAATGATGAACTGATTAATTTAAATGAAGTGGATTTTGATATTGCGTTACGTATTACCAGCCACCCACCTGAGAATTTCGCATTACGGAAAATTTGCAACATTAATTGGGTATATTGTGGTAGCCGAACCTATTTCGACCGTTATGGTATTCCGCAATCCCCTGCCGATATCGCATCACATAATTGCTTAATTAACCCGAATATCCCTGATACATGGCGAATGACGGATAAAGACGGTAGCGCTTATCCTTTGGAAATTAATAATATGATTGAGGTGAACAGCAGCTTAGGTTTATTAGAGGCCGCGCGTTGCCACCAAGGTATTGTTTGTTTGCCCACGTATATGTTAGGCAATTATATTGAAAATGGGGAATTGCTCCCTGTTTTGCTGGATTACGACCCGAAATCAACCCCATTTGCGCTGTACGCTTTATATCACCCTGCGCATACGCATTCGCCGAAAATCAGAACGTTTATTGATTTTTTAGTAGAAAAAATACCATCAGACCCACATTGGGATCATTGGATGCGCCAACATGCCTCGTAGTGATGCTTCGTAATAATAATGTCGAAACTAAAAAGGTTGAGTTTTATAAAAACTCAACCTTTTCGATTAGGAAAAATTAATGGGTATTAGCCCCATTAATGAATTTTTCACCTAATTCGATATCCGCTTTCAGGACATCTAACATATCTTTCAGCGCTTTTTCTTCAAATGCACTTAATTTGCCGATTGGCAGGTGTTTTTCGATACCGTTTTTACCTAAAACAACCGGTTGTGCGAAGAAACGTGCGTGTTGGCCTTCGCCTTCAGTGTAAACACACTCAACCACGTTGCTTTCACCTTGCAGACCACGAATTAAAGATAAACCTAAACGTGCTGCTGCTTGGCCCATAGACAGAGTCGCTGATCCGCCACCAGCTTTTGCTTCAACAACTTCAGTACCCGCGTTTTGGATACGTTTTGTCAGCGCTGCGATTTCGTCATCAGAGAAGCTTACGCCTTCAATTTGTGATAACAGAGGAAGAATTGTCACGCCAGAGTGGCCACCAATAACTGGCACTTCGACATCGTTGACGTTTTTGCCTTTTAATTCAGCAACAAAAGTATTAGAACGGATGATATCTAATGTGGTCACACCGAATAAACGGTTTTTGTCGTATACGCCAGCTTTTTTCAGAACTTCAGCAGCGATTGCAACGGTGGTGTTCACTGGGTTAGTGATGATACCGATTAATGCTTTCGGGCAAGTTTCTGCAATTTGTTGAACCAGGTTACGAACGATGCCAGCGTTGATGTTAAACAGGTCTGAACGATCCATGCCTGGTTTACGCGCAACACCCGCAGAGATAAGAACAATATCTGCACCTTTAAGAGCAGGTTTCGCATCTTCACCTGCAAAACCAGTCACTTTAACATCCGTTGGGATGTGACTTAAGTCAGCAGCAACACCTGGAGTAACCGGTGCGATGTCGTAGAGGGAGAGTTCTGAACCGGCTGGAAGCTGGTTTTTGAGAAGAAGGGCGAGAGCCTGACCGATACCACCTGCTGCACCTAGGACTGCAACTTTCATTCTGAAACTCCTTAATTTGTACTTTAAAAAGATATCACTTTATTTGTTTATACACTCAATACATTACGTATAAAAAACAATTTCTTAACAGATAGAGAGAGAGTTTAACGCTAGAGAATTTGTTGACTAATTGCCACCATTCTAAACAAATTCCTTATCTGTTAATGAGATAACGGGCACTTTTTTAACAAATAGTTTTTCTCACTATTGCTTTTCGCACAATAAGTTGTTTTTACTGTTCATTATTCAAGCAAAAACCATTTTGTTAACAATAAACTTACAACTTTTATAAGCTAAATTCATTGATCTATTATGCTAATGTTTAATACTAACTATTTAAGATAAATTAACCATTCACGCTGAAAACGGAATAACATAAAACCTTAAAGGTTCCGTTATCATTGATTATTAAATCATCATAACGCAATTTTGTTGCATAAAAATGCACTTTTACGGATAATACAACTTAGTTTAATGCCGATGAATGGGTTAATTATGCGCACTCCGTCTAAACAAGAAGACTTAGTTAAGGCTTTTAAAGCCCTACTCAAAGAAGAAAAATTTAGCTCTCAGGCTGAAATTGTCACGGCTTTGCAGGAAGAAGGCTACGAAAACATTAATCAATCTAAAATTTCCAGAATGCTCACCAAATTTGGGGCAGTTCGCACTCGTAATGCGAAAATGGAAATGGTGTATTGCCTACCAACTGAGCCTGGTGTACCAACTGCAACCAGCCCATTGAAAAACCTCGTTTTGGATATCGATTACAACCCATCAGTTGTAGTGATTAGAACCAGCCCAGGCGCAGCCCAATTAATTGCTCGCTTACTGGATTCATTAGGTAAAGCAGAAGGTATTTTAGGAAGCATTGCAGGGGATGATACGATTTTCTCTACACCTGCAAATAACTTCACGACAAAAGAGCTATACGAAGCAATTTTAGCGTTATTCGAACAAGAGCTCTAATTTACATCAATCGCTTGATGTAACACTAAGAGGGAAAAGCATCGACTTTCCCTCTTTTTATTTAAGCAAAAGATTAGGGGCTCTACCGTGCTATTCGACATTTTTCGCAATATTGTGCATTACGGCTTTCACTTTTTGATGCCCATTTTGTTCGCTTATCTATTTTGGCGAAAAAATTGGAAACTAGCCGCATTGATTATGATTGCGACGATGGCTATCGATTTAGACCACCTCTTGGCAAACCCTATTTTCGACCCTGAGCGTTGTGGTATTGGCTTCCACCCTCTTCATTCCCTTTGGGCTGCAATCGCCTACGTTGTCCTACTGTTTATGCCATCGTGGAAACTGAAAGCGGTGGCGGTCGGTTGCTTATTCCATCTTTTTACCGATTCCCTCGATTGCTATATGGGCAGCTTAAAAAAAGAAATGAATAGCCCAATAACATTGAGCTGGGTGATAGACCAATGCCCATTTGAGACATCAGGCATAAAAAAACCCCAGCAGTCTTAATGAACGCTGGGGTCTATCTAACCCATTACCAGTAGGCTTAATTAATCATCCACTTCAATTTCTGCTTTGGCTTTTAACCCTGCCAACAGTTTCCCATGGATGCCTTCAAAGCCACCGTTGCTCATCACAAGAATATGGTCACCAGGTTGCGCTGTCTCAATCACCATATTGGTCAGGGCCTCAATATCCGCACTCCAGCGAGCAGGCTGTACGCATTTTTCAGCGATATCAGTCACCATCCACGGAATATTGGCTGGTTGGAATAAAAAGACTTCATCTGCACGGCCTAAAGCTGGCGCGATATCATTTTTATTCACCCCCAGTTTCATGGTATTGGAACGAGGCTCTAATACAGCAATAATGCGAGAAGTCCCGCCCACTTTGCTGCGTAGTGCTTCGAGTGTTGCCAAAATTGCCGTTGGGTGGTGAGCAAAATCATCATACACACTCACGCCATTTTCCACACCACGCAGTTCCAGACGACGACGCGCATTAATAAATTTATCTAATGCAATACAAGCTTCTTTCGCTGGCACACCAACATGGTGAGCAGCTGCAATTGCCATCAAACCATTTTGGATATTGTGGTTACCCACTTGCTGCCAAGAAACTTCGCCCACCTTTTCTTGTTGGTAATACACTTCAAATTGGCTGCCATCGTGGTTTAGCTTCACCGCTTGCCATTCGCCATGTTCTCCACCCACCAGCTCTTGCTCACTCCAACAGCCCATGCCAATCACTTGTTTTAAATGATTGTCATTGTCTGGAGTGAAGATTTTGCCACTCGCAGGCACGATACGCACAAGATGATGAAATTGTTTTTGGATTGCTTCGAGGTTTTCGAAAATATCTGCATGGTCGAATTCAAGGTTGTTTAAGACCAACGTTTTCGGGCTGTAATGCACAAATTTCGAGCGTTTATCAAAGAAAGCACAATCATATTCATCGGCTTCAATGACAAAGAATGGGCTTTCACCCAGTTTGGCGGACACATCAAAATTACCCGGTACACCACCAATCAAGAAGCCTGGTTTGTAGCCACAATCTTCTAAAATCCACGCAAGCATTCCTGCGGTTGTGGTTTTACCGTGCGTTCCTGCCACAGCCAGTACCCAACGCTCAGGCAATACGTGGTCATGTAACCACTGAGGGCCTGAAGTATAAGGTAAACCTCGTTCTAATACGGCTTCAACACAGGGGTTCCCGCGTGTCATGGCATTGCCAATCACCACCATATCCGGAATCGGTTCGAGCTGCGCCGGATCATAACCTTGAATAAGTTCAATACCTTGATTTTCAAGCAATGTACTCATCGGTGGGTAAACATTCGCATCCGAGCCCGTCACTTTATGGCCTAAAGATCGTGCCAATATCGCTAAGCTTCCCATAAAGGTACCGCATATACCTAAAATATGTATGTGCATTCTTTTTCATCCAATTAGCATGAGGTTTGTCACTATTCTACCCATCAATAGCAGGTTTATAAATGCATTAACCTATTAATCTTTTTTTTATTTAGTTAAACTCTCCCCCGCGCGGGGTATAATCGCCCCGCAAAACCTTTGTCAATTTTATTCAGGACCTTCGTCATGAAAACATTAGGCGAATTCATCGTCGAAAAGCAACAAGATTTTCCTCATGCAACAGGTGAGCTGACGTCATTACTGTCAGCGATTAAACTGGGCGCTAAAATTATCCATCGTGATATTAACAAAGCTGGACTCGTCGATATTCTTGGCACTAATGGTGTGTCGAATATTCAAGGTGAAGTCCAGATGAAGCTTGACCTGTATGCAAACGAAAAACTGAAAGCGGCCCTAAAAGCACGCGGAGAAGTCGCCGGTATCGCCTCTGAAGAAGAAGACGAAATTGTCATTTTCGAAGGAGACCGTGCAGAAAACGCAAAATATGTCGTATTAATGGACCCACTTGATGGTTCTTCGAATATCGATGTAAACGTTTCCGTCGGGACAATTTTCTCAATTTACCACCGTATTACGCCAATTGGCCAACCTGTGACTGAAGCAGACTTCCTGCAACCAGGTAACCGCCAAGTTGCTGCGGGTTACGTTGTTTACGGTTCATCAACCATGTTGGTTTATACCACAGGTGTTGGCGTACATGCGTTTACTTACGACCCATCTTTAGGCGTGTTCTGCTTATCTCATGAGAAAGTCATGTTCCCATCGGAAGGCAAAATGTACTCCATTAACGAAGGTAACTACATCAAGTTCCCTATGGGTGTTAAAAAGTACATTAAATACTGCCAAGAAGAAGATAAAGCAACTAACCGCCCTTATACCACACGCTATATTGGCTCTTTAGTGGCAGACTTCCACCGTAACTTGCTCAAAGGGGGTATCTACATCTACCCAAGCACAGCAAGTCACCCAAATGGAAAACTGCGTCTACTGTATGAGTGCAACCCAATTGCATTCTTAGCTGAACAAGCTGGTGGTAAAGCAAGCGATGGTGCGAACCGTATTTTAGATATCATCCCAAGTGAATTACACCAACGTGCTCCGTTCTTCGTCGGAACTGAGTCCATGGTGGAGAAAGCTGAATCATTCATGCGTGAATTTCCAGACGCTGAATAATACGCTTCACTTATCTAAAGGCGGGGTATCCCGCCTTTTTTGTTCCTTTTTTTCGCCAACTAGTGAGTTTTGCCCCTTTTTGCGGCTATAATGTCCCCCACGCTATCTACCCGAAAAAGTTAGTGACTTGAAAGTCGATAACTAACACTATTTAATCAATACGTTAATAGTCAGCGGGTAAATTCATTATTCACACAAAGGATGCATTTAAATGGGCCTGAACAATGTACCGGCAGGTAAAGATCTGCCAGAAGATATCTACGTTATCATCGAAATTCCAGCTAACGCAGATCCTATCAAATACGAAGTTGATAAAGAATCTGGCGCTCTGTTTGTAGACCGTTTCATGTCAACAGCGATGTTCTATCCGTGCAACTACGGTTACATCAACAACACACTGTCTTTAGATGGTGACCCAGTTGACGTGTTAGTCCCAACACCATACCCATTACAACCAGGTTCTGTTATTCGTTGCCGCCCAGTTGGCGTTCTGAAAATGACCGACGAATCAGGTGAAGATGCAAAATTAGTGGCGGTTCCACACACTAAACTGAGCAAAGAATACGATCACATTAAAGATGTGAACGATATCCCTGAGCTACTGAAAGCACAAATCACTCACTTCTTTGAACATTACAAAGACTTAGAAAAAGGTAAGTGGGTTAAAGTTGACGGTTGGGATGACGTAGAAGCTGCGAAAGCGGAAATCGTTGCCTCTTTCGAACGCGCTGCAAAAAAATAATTTCCTCTCAGGGAATATTATTGAAGGCTCTGGCTAACCCCAGAGCTTTTTTTATGCCTTTAAATTAAAAACGCCGGCAATATTGCCGGCGTACTGCACATTGTTCACACAACAAAATAGTGTGTGGTTATTTTTCTTCATCACGTTTGAGCCAGTCGCCGCTTTTAATTTGGCGCAGGCCATCAACCGAATGCTTATACAGATAAATCCAAGCGTTGCCATATGGCGTTGGGATTAACTCTCTTACATAATCCTGAGAGTTTTTCTTTAGCTCATCTAGCTCGGTTAAAATCGATGGATTAATGCGATACACTTCGCACTCAATTGCGCCATCGCCTTTCACCACAGCGGGATAAAATCCAAGATCATACAGTTCATAGCCTTCTAGCTTGTGCTCGCCTAACAATTGAGCATAAGTCATCCAGTGATGATTTCCTTGCTTTTGTCTTAAGCTGCCATAAACAATTACACGCATAATCTAAAACTCAAATTGGTAAAGGAGATCCAAGGCCTGGTTCACACCAGACACAGCTTCTAAATACAATTTTGGCATTAATCGATAACGTAAGGTCAAAGTTGCCAGGGAGTCAAAGATACCAACACCATACTTCACTTGTAAATCATTAGTTATCTTACCGCTCACCACAACTTGGGAACCGTCTCCCACACCTTGCGTATCGAGAGCCAGATCAGAAACCCCGAATGTTTCACCGATTTTACCCACCAGTTGCCCACTTTGAGCCACGCCTAGGCCGATAATCATCGATGTCATTTGGGAGCCATTTGCGTCACCACTTTCTAAGCCTTCCCCTCTTAACAGATAAGAAAGCGCTTCTTGTTGCGTCTTGGCTGGCTCAGAGAATATCTCGACTTTCGGTTTGTCTGCAAGCCCTGTGACCTTAACACCTGCAATGACATCATCCGCCGTGTTCTCTGGGTTACGAATCGCTTCTAAATTTAAGAACGGTTGGTCCGCAGGCCCTGAGAACTGAATTTGCCCTTTACGGACAATCAAGTCCTGGCCATAAGCACGAAAACGCCCTGCCGGAATGTCAATTTGACCATTCAAGCTTAGCCCTTGTTTGTTCTGTAACACCTTCAGTAACCCTGTTAAGCGCGCTTTTAGGCCAAACGCATCTAACTGCACATCATTACCAATTTTAATATCCAAATTGGTTTGAATTGGAATCGAAGGCGCTTTTTCCTCAATCGGCTTCAAGTTACTGTCTAACATCACCACATCGGACGATGCGCTAACCGCTGACTCAGGTAACTCTTGAACCGTAATTCTCGCCCATGGAATAGTCACAGAGCCACTTAACGTTAAGAGCGATGGCGAAGCATCAAACACGATATCGGGCTGCACATCGATTTTAATCATCGGTGGCATGGACACACGCAAGTTATTCCCTCGCGCCATCACTTTCGCCCGCCATGCATTGATATTACGCCAATCCGCATCACCATCAATGTTCAGGTAGCCTTCCGGTGTGTTGATCTGCCCATTCATCACCGAGCTTGTGCCATTGAAATTAACGCCTAAATGACCACTTTTAATATCAAATGGGATCATCGCAGACTTAATTTCTAAATTGGAAAGCGATAAGTTCCCATTTAATAGTGGGTTATTCGCAGACCCACCTAAGCGTAAATTGGCATTTAAACGTCCGTTAGCCACTTCTTTTTGGCCTAGTAACGGTTTGATTAAGTCCAAAGTAATGGCGTTAATTTCAACATTACCTGATAACAAACGGCGTTTTTCGATATCTGAAACTTGTAGGTTTCCGCGCATCTGCCCGTTATTGGCGAGGCCAAATAACCAATTAAGGTCTGCTTTGCCGTTTTTCAAGGCAGCACTGAGTGTTAGCGTATCAAATGCGATAGGTAAACGCGTTCCTTCAACAAACTGAGTCGCTTTGACATCATTACCACGTAAATCGACCTGCACTTGCGGCATGCTACCATCAGCTTTCCAGCTCGCGTTCGCTTTACCACTAAATACACCGCTAACACGGGTATCTTTTGGCATAAACGGTTTTATCATCGCTAAGTCGAAACGCTCTAACACAATATCTGCGCTGCCGCTTTTCCCTGCTTTAATGGGTTTTGGCACACATAAACGCGCGTTTGGATTCACCCAGCAATGACTACCAATCGTCACTTCTTGCGTTTGATTAGCATAGTTGAGTGACATGGCTTGGTTTAAGCGCCATTCGCCCACTACCGTATCAAATAACGTATTTGATAGCGTGCCTTTCCACACCTCAGTTTGGCGATCAAACCCACCCGCCAACGCCAATTGGCCGGAAACAGGCTCGCCTTTCATGTTTAATTTCAGGGTATGCTGTTTTTCGCTACCTTTGGCATCTAACGTCAAGTTGCTAACGACTAAATCCCCTTGCCTTAACTGACGTAAAACAACGGATAAATCCCCTTTAATTTGCTCACCGGTCGCAACATTACCTTTGATAGCAACATTTTCGATAGCAAGGTCATTTTGCCATTTCACGCCTCGGGCAGTGAGGTCAACTAAGGCTTCTGGCGTCTGCAAATTACCGCGTAATTTCACATCCCCAGCAATCACCCCACCAAGCCCTGGCAATAATCCATTAAGTGCAGGTGCACTAATTTTGGCATCAAGGTTCCATTTCTCGGCGAGAGAGCCCTTAACATCCACATTATTCTTGCCTAACGCTAAATTAAAATGCGGGATATCCCATTGACCAGCAGCGTTACCTTTCGCCTGTCCACGCGCTTTGAGTAAGTTATTTTTAACATTACCATCGAGCATAATTTCAGGGATATCTAACTGCCAGCTACCGCCGTATAAGCTACCGCGAGTGGCAATCTTACCGTCCACTTTTGCCGGCCATTCTGGGTACTGTTTTGCGGTATTGATCCCTGACAAAGTCAGTACCGCATTCCAGCTAATCGCCTTGCTCCAATCAGCCACACCGGTGATATCCGCATTCCCTTGCAATGCAGCAAGGCGTAAACGCGTTAAATTAATTTGCTCTTCGTTACCTTTTGCATCCAGCATCAAGGTCGATGGCGGTAAGTCTTGCCCCGTGATAGCTGAACGCAACGACAAATCATAGGCCGATGGACGACCATTCAAGCGCAAGCGTGTGCCATCTAATTGATACTGCGCATCACCGACTAGCGGCCACGTTAATTTATCGCTTTCAAGGGTGAGTAAAATCGGCAAATCGGCTTGGGATAAATCCGTTTCTGCATCAAGCGTAGCGTTAATTGGCCCTTGTAAATTAAGTGCCAATTTCAATTCATCAATCAGACCACCTTTGAGGGATAAATCAACTTTTTGCCCATCTAAATCCTCTAAACGACTTTCCCCAATCACCGACAATGAAACGGGCCATTTATCTTGCAGCGTTGCAGTCCCAGATAACGACACATTGCCTTGCGGTGCATCCACTTTGAGCTGTTTAACCAACACTTGCTGCCCTTGATTGGACAAACTGAGGTGTAATTGGTTGATTTTAACGTCAGTACCGCCCGTTAATTGGAAATTCGAGGCATTGATCCCTTCTACATTTAAATCAACAGGGAGAATGACTTCTGGCAACTCGGCTAATAATGGTTTTGAAAATAAAGCCTTAAGCTCATCACCAAGGGATTTTTGCTCATTGATTGGTGTCGGGTCTGGCTGTTTTTCTTCAACAGGCTGTGCTTGTGGGTCTTCAGGCAAGTTTATTGCTAAATCAATAATATCCGTCGGCGTAAGGGTAATCGCTTTCCCTTCCCACGTCGCCCCAGTGGTAAATTTTGCTAAATCGATAGCCATGCCATCTACAGTGACATGTGTTTCTATCAATGACAGTTGGCTTAAACGAATCGTTAAAGGCGCGTTTAGCTCTGTCAGGGGCTCAGAAGGCGGGGTTTCTTCCGATGGCGGAAATTGTGAGGTATCAACGTTAACCGTGACATTTTCCGTGCCTAATGCATCAATACACAGTTCACGGCTGGTTAAGCACCCTAATTTCACGGCCAAATGCAGTTTCCCTGCATTCACATCCACACCTGGCATTTGGTATTTCACACCCGTTAAGGTGAGATCACGAATATCGCCATCAATTCCATCAATGGTTAATTCAGGGACAAAACGTGTTACCGAATTTAAGGCAAAGTGAAAACCTGATTTTGTGCCAATTACCCAGCTAAGCGCGCCAATCACCAGAACCAGAATCAATAAAATGGCAAGGCTGACCCATTTTAACCACTTCAACCACCTCATAACTCTGTCCCCAAACCGATATAAAACTGAATTTTGTCATTATTGGAATCACCAATCGGTGTCGCTAGGTCAAATTTAATCGGCCCAACAGGGGAAACCCAACGCACACCAACACCTGCACCCGTTTTGAAGTCACTGGTTTTGATATCATTGACGGCTTCACCGCTATCTACGAAGGTCGCTCCCCACCAGTTTCCGGTGAAATTATATTGGTATTCGATTGAGCCAACTGCCAGTTTTGAGGCCCCAGTGAGTTTGCCACGGCTATCCTCTGGCGAGATTTTTTGGTAACCATAACCGCGCACACTGCCATCGCCCCCTGCGAAGAAACGCAAGTCAGGAGGGACTTTGTCAAAATCGTTGGTTTCAATCCAGCCAACATTACCTCGTACAATGAAACGATGCCCTTCCCACGGCGTTCGGATCCATACGTTTTTGGCTTGTACAACGGCAAAGTCGATATCAGAACCCCAAATTTTATTTGAGTAATCAATGGAATAACGTTGACTATCCCCCCATGTTGGCATCACTCCACCACGTTGGCGAATACGGCTGACATAGGCACCTGGATATAACAACATCGTGGTATTCGTGACGTTAGCTTGGGTAAAGTTACTCAACATCCAACGCATATTGACGCCATATTGCCAACCCGATGAATATTCCCAGTTACGAGACACATTTAGCGTCGTTGTATTTGCTTGGGTATCATTCAAATCGGTACGCTTAAACCCGCCTTGTACCGCATAATATTGCTCAAGGGGATTGGCTTTTAAGGGGATTTTATAACTCGCATCAATCACTTGCTCTGGCTGAGATAAGCTGATACTGGAGGTTAAGCTTTGGCCTCGTGAATTTACCCACGGTTTGTTCCATGTCGCTTTCACGCGAGGGCCAACATCCGTTGCGTAGCCGCCACCAAGCTCAATAAAGTTCCTCGCCCGTGGCACCATCACCCCTTCCATTGGTAGCACGTCTGTGCCGTCGCCACGTGCTTTAGCAATATTTGGCGTCACAATCGCGGAAGTGAACCAACCCGTTTCCGCTAAACGTCGGTTAAATTCAGCAAGTTGCTCTGACGTGTAATATTCCCCTTCTTTAAAGGGGGCAAGGTTATTAAGATAGTCTGAACGAATTTGCGAACCTTGATAAGAAATAGAGCCAAACCGGTAACGTTCACCACTATTAAAATCAAAATCCCAATAAGCTGCATGGTGATCAAGCGAAATTCCTAGCTGGCTCTTTTCCATCACCGCGTCAAAATAGCCTTTACGGATCGCTAAGCTACCAAAGCGGCCTTTAAAATCTTCATAGTGACCATCGTTTTGCACGATATCGAGCCTTGGTGTAAATTTCCACACCATCTCTTTAAAATCTGGATCTGTTTTTGCCCCACCTTGAAGTTCGACCTTCACGCCTTTTAGTAAGATAGGCTCACCTGGGTTCACCTTTGCCGTTAATATCGAGCGTGCGGGCGGTGTTTTTTCTTCATAGCTAAATTCAACAGTCGGTTCGTAATAACCCAGCGGCTTTAAACCTTCTTGAATTGCTTTCTCGACACGCGCTCTAAAACGGCCATTGGGCACCACTTCGTCTTGGGATATATTAGAAAGCTGTACTCGAACGTTTTGGTTAAGTTGTCCTTCAAGTCCTTCTATATTAAGACGAAGATTAGCTGCATGCACAACTGGCACAGCCGCAGTTAAGCAGAGAAAACAGATTAAAGGGTATTTCGACACGCCTGCTCCTAAGGTGGTAGAACGATTGACTAAAGACTTCATATCAATTTATTTTGAGTAAAATTAACGCGAGACACAAGTTTTTATCCTAATTTTTAGCTTATTTGTGTGGTCAAGACCAATAGGAATCATTATGGCTTTTAATAAATTTCACTCTGCAAATATTTCACAGCTTCTGCCTGGCAGAACCAACGCAATTTCTTATTCACCATATCACGCTGTTAGCCATCATTCGATTGAGATTATTCCTAAGAATATGGAAAGTGCTTATTTTGCAATGGGTTGTTTCTGGGGGGTTGAGCGATTATTTTGGCAGCAACCAGGAGTTCACACAACTTCTGCGGGTTATTGCGGTGGTGTAACACCTAACCCAACCTATGAAGAAGTTTGTTCAGGGCGAACAGGCCACGCAGAAGCCGTACGCGTTGTCTTTGACCCACAAGTTATCAGTTACGCTCAACTATTAACGCTATTTTGGGAAAACCACGACCCTGCCCAAGGCATGCGTCAGGGTGGCGATATCGGTAGTCAGTACCGTTCTGGCATTTATACATTAACGGAAGAACAAGACCAACAAGCAATGAAAACGTTGCAGGCCTACCAAGAAGCCATGAAGGCACAAAGCGATGTTCGTCCAATCACCACCGAAATCACGCCATTGGAAACCTTTTATTTTGCGGAGGATTACCACCAGCAATACCTGTATAAAAATCCAAATGGCTACTGCGGCTTAGGCGGTATTGGTGTTTGCATGCCACCGTCTTTAACTATTTAGCACATAACTGATTCATCTTTTATTTATTCTTTAATTAATATTTCAGCAATAAATATATTCAAAATTATTTGTGCTGTAACGAAGATATATCGGGAAGCATACATAAGTATGTGACCCGAGTAGCTGAGTGAAGCCAACACCCCTATAGCGCGAAGAATGAAGTATATAAATATTCAAAATTATTCGTGCTGTAGGTGGGCGGCAAACGAAGATATCTCGGGGAGCATACACAATGAAGCCAACACCCCTACAGCGCGAAGAATGAAGAATATTGACGAATATCTCGCCACCCATCTATACTAACGACACATATCAACAATTTGCGCATGTTGCGCTCCATATATTTGCTTACTCAATATATTTAATATTCGAGACTATGCCTTTAAAGATTTTTGAATTTTATAAATTCACCCTTTGAAAGGCTGGATAACTTATGCTCAACAGTTTACTGATCGTCCTTTTATTATGTGCTATTAGTGCATTTTTCTCTTTGTCAGAAATTTCACTGGCAGCTTCCCGCCGCATAAAACTCAAGCTAATGGCCGATGAAGGCAACATTAACGCGGCTCGTGTTCTGAAATTACAAGAAATGCCCGGTATGTTTTTTACCGTGGTACAAATTGGTTTAAATGCCGTTGCCATCCTTGCGGGTATTGTCGGCGAGTCTGCTTTTTCCCCGGCTTTATATGATGTTTTCATTCAGTTTTTATCTCCTGAATGGGCGCAAAAAATCGCGTTTGTTCTCTCTTTTACCATCGTAACGAGCTTATTTATTTTAGTGGCTGACTTAACGCCAAAACGTGTTGGTATGGTGAAGCCTGAGGCTATTGCTATTCGCATCGTCAACCCAATGCGTTTTTGTTTAGTGGTATTAAGCCCTCTTGTTTGGTTCTTTAATGGCCTTGCCAACCTATTTTTTAAACTATTCAAATTACCTGTATCTCGTAATGAAGATATCACTTCTGATGATATTTTTGCGGTGGTAGAAGCGGGGGCCGTTGCAGGTGTTTTACGCAAACAAGAACATGAATTAATTGAAAATGTATTCGAATTAGAGTCACGTACTGTGCCTTCTGCAATGACACCGCGTGAAAGCATTATTTATTTTGATAAAACCGAATCAGAAGAAAGTATTAAACATAAAATTTCCACCCAACCTCACTCGAAGTTCCTCGTTTGTGAAGGGGATATTGACCATGTTATTGGTTATGTCGATTCCAAAGAATTACTGAATCGCGTACTGAATGGACAAAGCTTAAGCTTAAATGACGGCGTGCATATCCGTAGCACTCTAATGGTACCCGATACGCTTTCGTTATCGGATACTCTAGAAGCCTTTAAACATAATGGCGTTGATTTTGCCGTGATCCTCAACGAGTATGGCTTAGTGATGGGAATTATTACTATCAATGATGTCATGATTACGTTAATGGGGGATTTAGTCGGTGCAGGGCAAGAAGAACAAATTGTCGTACGTGATGAGAACTCTTGGTTAGTTGAAGGCGGCACACCGATTGAAGATGTACAACGTATTTTAGATATCGATGAATTCCCAGATTTTAGCAATTATGAAACGATTGCAGGCTTTATGATGTATCGACTCAGAAGGATGCCAAAACGTACAGATTTTGTTAAATATGCGGGCTATAAGTTTGAAGTGGTGGATATCGACAACTATAAAATTGACCAGTTGCTTGTTACACGGATTACTGCTGCACCTTCACCAGTTGTTGTACAGCCAGGTAAAAACACCGTTGAAACGGCTGACGCAAAACAGCAAACAAAAGATACTGAACATTAGTGCTTGCTAGCGAAGCCGTTTCTTTCAATGCGCCACCTTGTGTGGCGCGTTACTCATCAAAACCAATTTTGATTAACCTACCCTAATTCAGCCTGTAATAATAAAACTTGTTTGTTCACCTCGCTCATCACACTGTAATGGCGTTTATCACTGACTTTTGGTGGTAAAATCTTCCCATAATTAAACTCAAATGCTCCAAAATCCTTTATATAGAGCCGACCACTGAAAAGTGTTTTAACATAAAGAGCAATTTTAGATGGGTTATAACGGTTAAAAATTTTCATTAGAACTTATCCTCCCCTTTGTTCTTACGTACGGCACCTCATAATGCATACCGTACAATAATCATAGACCAGAAATTTCGACTTTGGTTCTAAAATTGCAGTTTTATTCAATTTGCTGACATAACATGACACTGTCAAATAACTGTTAAATTACTGCTAAACAGTGTATTTATTCTGAATTTTAAAAAAATGTTAAATTCCCTATTGAAACTCATCCGATGAGCTATGCTATAAATACACGGAGAAACAAATAATCTTCGGGCTCATATATTCACATTACAATTCAAGGGGCTTTTATGTTTAGAAACGTCTTCATCTCCATTTGCTTATTCAGCTTATCCGCGGTTGCAACAGCGGCTAATATTCAGATAAATCAACCTGTTCCTGCCGTTTCTGTTACCGATAAAGGCGAGTTAATTCTCAATAACGACAATAAACTTGATTACAAACCATGGAAAAGCCAGCAATTAGTCGGGAAAGTACGCACTATCCAACACATTGCGGGGCGTTCATCCGCAAAAGAACTCAATGCACCGCTCATAGAAGCCATTAAAAACGCTAGATTCCCGCATGATACCTATCAAACCACCACAATTATTAATACGGATGATGCAATTTTTGGGACAGGGGTTTTTGTTAAAAACAGCGTTGAGGACAGCAAAAAAGAGTTTCCTTACTCACAGTTTATTGTCGATAGTGATGGCGTAGTGAAAGCCGCGTGGGGGTTAAAACCTGAAAGCTCTGCGATTATCGTACTGGATAACCAAGGAAAAGTGCTATTTTTCAAAGATGGCGAGCTAAATTCACAAGAAATTGAAAAAGTCATTGGCTCGCTCATTTCCGCTTTAAAATAGTGACGTCATCAATCCCTTCATTCAATTAACAGTAAATGAAGGGATTAACTTATCGCGGTATTTTTCAAAAATAGTGAGTTATTCTAAAATTCCCTTATAGTCAATATGCATAATTATCTTCATTTTTCTAATAATCAATCACTGTCACTAAGGGTATTTAATGTAGCCAAATAATGTTGACGCAAAAGCCACCTTCATCGCCATGCGTAAAAACCACTTGCAGGTTATGTAATTGCGCAATACGTTTAACAATAGACAACCCCAAACCGCTACCTGTTTTTTCTTGTCCTGGCGGTCGATAAAAACGCTCACCTAGACGCTGTAATACCTCAGGACTTACTCCTTCGCCATTATCTTGGATTTCAAGGTGTTCCGCATACAATGTAATTTTTACTTCCCCCTTTTCTTTACCATAGCGAATGGCATTGTGAAGTAAATTGCGCAATAACACGCTAAGTAACAGTGCTTGTCCTTGAAAAGGTTTTGGTGTTGAAACAACTGTTTGAATAATCGTTGTTTGTTGGCTTATCGCCTCCGGCTCAATCTCTTTCACAGCCGCATTAATTAATGCTTCCCACGTGAGTTCGCTGGTATCTTCCAACTGAGCTGAAGACTCTAACCGTGATAATGTCAGTAATTGGTCAACAAGTCGGGTTGCTCTATCAATACCTTCCGTTAAATTTGCGACTGCATGGCGACGAATTTCACGGTCATCTCCTGCAATTTGAACGACTTCCGCCTGCACTTTTAATGCCGCAAGGGGGCTACGTAACTCATGGGCAGCATCAGACGTAAATTGCCTTTCACGCACAAACATTTGGTTAATGCGACCAAATAGCCCATTAACAGAGTCGATAATAGGCCTCGCTTCACTGGGGATCCGTGTCACTCGTATTGGTGTTAGCTCATTGGGCTTTCGACGATACAGCTGGTTTGCAACATCTTTAAGGGGGCGTAATGCACGAGTCAATAACCATAAAAATATCAATAGCATCACAGGTAAAGCCACCAGCCATGGCATAAATTGCGCAACCATAATATCTGTCGCCATTTCTTGGCGATATTCCCACTCCTGCCCTACTGCAATCACATATTGACCATCCTGAGACTTTAGCCATACAAACCGCCAAGGATCATCACTCCCTTTCATCGCACCATCCGTAAAACCTTCTCGCGTAAAATTAAAACCAATATCACGGCCATTATCACCATCATTGAGCATCATTTCCCCTTCTAGGGTAAATACAGCAAATGCGAGTGCATCATCGTCTTGATGGCCACGGTTCTTACGCAATAATTTTTTTGTTTTTGTCAGTGAGGGCTTTGTTAACTCAAGATCTGAAGGCAATACCGATAGCCGCTTAGCAAAAGCCATCTGCTGCGTATCAAATAACTCATTGATAGTATTATAGGTTTGGTACCATGCTAATGAGCTGGCAATTCCCCACGTCAGTAACGCAAGAAATAATAATGTTAAGGTGAGCTTTAGCCGCAAACTAAACGTTTTCATTGTTCATTATCACCTAATCGATAACCTACACCGTGGATTGTTCGAATAAATTTATTCCCCAATTTTCGCCTTAAATGGTGAATATGGACTTCAACAGAGTTACTTGAGACTTCTTCATCCCAGTTATAAAGCTTTTCTTCAATCAGCGCGCGGGATAATACTTTGTTTGGGTTATGCAAAAATAGGGAAAGCAACGCTAATTCTTTACCTTTGAGTTGAACAGGTTCGCCGTGTACCGTCACTGTCATGGCCACAGGATCCATTTCAACCTCACCATGACTGAGTTTGGGAGTGAGCTGCCCACTTCTACGGCGGATCAACGCATGCAAACGAGCCATCACTTCCATCAATGCAAAAGGTTTACACAAGTAGTCATCAGCGCCTTGTTGTAAACCTTGAACTCGCTGGTCAAGGGCATCCCGCGCCGTCAAAATTAACACGGGTTCATCCCGCCCTTCAGTGCGCCAGTGCTTTAAAATATCCATACCATCAATATTTGGCAGGGATAAATCCAGAACGACTGCATCATAGGGCGCATCAAATAGTGCTCGCTGCCCCTGTTTACCATCCATAAACCAGTCAACAGTAAACCCAAGCTGCGTTAAACCCACTTTTAATCCGTCACCAATCAGTCTGTCATCTTCAATTAATAAAATACGCATAACCCCCCCATATCGGAATATTATTATATTTATCTTATACTCAATAAGATGACTAGCTATTATTAAGCAAATTAAAAATATAATGCATTATGCTAATTCCTTAAGATCCTGTTAAGATTTACCTGTTTTAATACCCTCCATACGAACCCGTTAATGTTTTATTTGGAGATAACGACGATGAAAAAATTACCTTTAATTGCTTTAGTTGCCGCCCTTGCTTCCGCGCCAGTTTTTGCTGCTAATGGCGGTTTTGATGGCCCGGGTGCTGTTGCCAATACAGCAACACAAAATACCCAAGCCGGTGGTTTTATTGGCCCAAATAGCGGTGAAATGACCGTCGCAAAAGCACTTGATATGTCAGATGATAGCTGGGTTATCTTGCGCGGTAATATTGTTAAGCAGCTTGACAATAAACATTATGAATTCACTGACGGTACAGGCACCATTAACCTTGAGATCAGCGAAAAACGCTGGAATGGTATTAATATCACACCAAAAGATAAAATCGAAATTCGCGGTAAAATCGATAAAGATTGGAATTCAAGGGAAGTTGAAGTTAAACAAATTCAGTTAATCAAATAATTAAGCCCAGCTGTTATATCGCCAGCTTTCAGCCCTCAGTAGAAAGCTGGCTTTCCTCAAAATCTTATTTCTTGCTGTTTTTAACGGTGCTAAATTAGCCTTAAATATACTTGTTCGCTAAGGCCATGCCATGACCGTTAAACAACCGAAACTGCGTAATATCCAAGAAAAACTCCTCTCAGATAATTGGTATATTTTAAAGAAATATACTTACGAACTACAAAGGCGCGATGGAAGTTGGCAACAACAAGAGCGTGAAGTGTATGACAGAGGAAACGGCGCCGTTATTTTGTTGTACAACAAAGTTAAAAATAGCATTATTCTCATCCGCCAATTTCGCATGCCAATGTATGTGAGTGGTTACCCTCACTTTTTAATTGAAGCTGCCGCAGGCTTACTTGAGAATGCTTCGCCAGAGGCACGAATTATTGCCGAAGCCGAAGAAGAAACGGGCTTCAAAGTTGATAAACTAGAAAAAGTGTTTGAAGCCTTTATGAGCCCTGGCTCTGTCACAGAAAAACTGCATTTTTATATCGCCGAATATAGTGATAATAACCGCAGCAATGCAGGTGGCGGACTTGCAGAAGAAGGTGAAGATATTGAAGTACTAGAGTGGCCATTTCCTAAAGCACTTGAGGCTATCAAAACAGGGGAAATCGTTGATGGTAAGACAATTATGCTAATACAACACATTGCCCTGAATTCAATTCTGAAAAGTTAATTATTTTTATCGGCTCACAGTAATTTAAATACATTGTTGTGAGCTTTATCTTATACCCCTCTATTTTAGTGTCATGATTGTTTATATATCTCACTCATTAAAAGAGGTACTTAATTCATGCCAGTCAACAAACGACAATCGAAACAAGATTAAAATAAATCTTATAATTCAATTAAATACAAATACATCATCTTTACTATAAATAAAGACACTTTCGCTTTGACCTCCCTCTTAAAAAACCTTAGATTAAAAACATTATATATTTTCGCCATTTTAATATTGTCATTTTACGAACCCTATTTTATCACTAATGAATTTAAATTAATTTTCAAGCCATACCATTTTCATTAAGGAGCTAAATAAGATGATACGTTGTGTTCGTATGTGGACAGGTGAAGATGGAAATTCCCTGTTTGAAGAAGGCACACTGGAACTGGATAGTGTTGCCCGTGGGGATAGTCAAACCCCAACCATTTCAGTCAGCGAACTGACTTTTCGTGAAACCGTCTCAGGTGGATCTTGGGATTGGCATAAAGATCCCGTTCCTCGCTATGTGATCACACTCTCTGGCACCTTAGAATTTGAAACCAAAGATGGTTCTAAATTTATAATTAATCCAGGTGATATTTTACTCGCACAGGATAATACAGGAACAGGCCATAAGTGGCGGTTGATTGGTGATGACCCGTGGCGACGTGCTTATGTTGTTTATCAAGAAGGCACCGAGCTGTGCTTCACGCCGACCAAAAAATAGAGGCTTTTTTATGACGAAACCTATAGCAGAAAACGTTGATATTGCGCTCATCGGTGCAGGGATCATGAGTGCGACACTCGGCACTTTCTTAAAAGAACTTGAACCATCACTAACAGTTGCGGTTTTTGAGCGCTTAAATGATTGTGCGCAGGAAAGTTCACATCCGTGGAATAATGCGGGAACAGGCCACGCAGCCAACTGTGAGATGAACTACACCCCGCCAAATCCTGATGGCACTGTCGATATCAGCAAAGCCCTTGAAGTGAATACAGAATTTGATTTGTCCCGCCAGTTATGGTCATACCTTGTCACGAAAGGGAAAATCAAAAGTCCACGCGATTTTATTCACCCTTGCCCCCATATGAGTTTTGTTTGGGGCGCCGACAATGTCAAATTCTTACAACAACGCTTTAAACAAATGTCTGCTCACCACTGCTACCACAATATGGAATACAGCGATGATCCAAAACAAATTAATGATTGGGCACCATTGTTAATAGAAGGCCGTGAAGACGACAAAAATATTGCCGTCACACGTGTGGTAACAGGTGCAGACGTTGATTATGGTGCACTGACGCATTTATTAATGGCGCAACTCAGTGAACAATCAGGTTTTTCACTTCACTATAAGCATGAAGTCGTTGATGTCACACAAACCCCTGATGGACGTTGGAATGTGGAAGTCAAAAATTTACTGACCCATGAAAAGCACATTACGTCGGCAAAATTTGTGTTTGTTGGCGCTGGTGGGCGTGCTATTGAATTGCTACAAAAATCAGGTATCCCTGAAGGAAAAGGCTATGGTGGCTTCCCTGTCAGTGGTATTTGGCTACGTTGTGATGATGAAAAAGTGGCCGCACGACATCATGCCAAAGTATATGGCAAAGCAGACAAAGGTTCTCCGCCGATGTCTGTTCCGCATTTAGATACGCGTATTATTGGCGGCAAACGTTCCTTACTGTTTGGTCCATATGCAGGATTCTCCAGTAAGTTTTTAAAACACGGCTCTTATTTAGACCTATTTGAGTCTATCCGCCTTAATAATATTGAACCGATGTTGGCTATCGCAAAAGATAACTGGTCATTAGCGGAATACCTAGTGGGGCAAGTTCTGCAAACTTCCGCACACCAATTTGCCACACTGCAAAAGTTCTACCCAGATGCACAGCATGAAGATTGGAAAGAGGTTGTCGCTGGCCAACGCGTGCAAATTATCAAGCCAGATCACGATAAAAAAGGGGTTTTGGAGTTTGGTACTGAGCTGATTACCAGCGCAGATAAATCATTTACCGTACTGATGGGGGCATCACCAGGCGCATCAACTGCTGCCTTTATTGCCTTAAACGTACTCAAAGACTGTTTTGCGAATCAACTGAAAGCCGATGGCTGGGAAGCGAAGTTAAAAGCGATTATTCCAACCTATGGCATTGATTTAAAACAAGATGCAAAAGCGTGCTTAGATATTCGTACCGCAACTGCTAAAGTGCTGCAATTAGACAATTAATTATTAATAAGGTTGGGAAACCACTTCCCAACCTTTATTGAATATTAGAATAAAATCACGCGAAAACCTGGGTTCAAGAACGACTCCCTCGGTGTGTAATCTAACGTTTTTCCGTTCCAATCAACCACTTTCGCCCCCGCACCAATCGCAACTGCATGGCCTGCGGCGGTATCCCAAATATTCGTCGGCCCAAACCGTGGGTAAAGCTGCGCTTTTCCTTCCGCGACAAGGCAGAATTTTAGTGATGAACCAATTTCAGCTGTCGTGTGCTCGCCCATTTGAGCTAAGTAATCCATTAATTCGTTATCTTGATGGGAACGGCTGATTACAATCACAGGTGGTTTTCCGTCATACACATGGATCTGCTGCTTATGCCCGCCTTCTTCTTTCCATGCTTGGTTTCCCTCTGCATAGTAAAGTAAGCCTTTTGCTGGGGCATACACGACTCCCATAACGGGTACACCGTTTTCAATTAACGCAATATTGACGGTAAAGTCCCCATTTCGGTTAATGAATTCTTTGGTTCCATCAAGAGGGTCAATCAACCAATAGCGTTGCCAGTGCTGCCTAATTGACCACTCCGGGGGATCTTCTTCTGAAAGCTGTGGAATATCAGGGGCAATGCGTGTGAGACCCGCGGCAATAATATGGTGTGCGGCAATATCTGCCTCTGTGACAGGGGAGTTGTCACTTTTATGATCAACCCGCAACGGCTCTTGCGCATTGTAGGTTTCCATAATGACATAACCCGCTTCTTGAGCCAGTTCGCAAATTTGTTGTAGCATTTTATTCACCTCTCCCGTTGACCTTTACAGCAAGAGTAGCAAGTGCATAAAAATTACGCCATAAAAAATGCCTTGGCGAATAAAAACACCAAGGCATCGATTCAAATAGTGATTAAAACCGCTATTCTTATAAGATTTCTAACAGTTCAACTTCAAAAACAAGTGTGCTAAATGGTGGAATTGATGCACCTGCACCGCGCTCACCATAAGCTAATTCATGAGGAATATACAATTCCCATTTAGAACCAACAGGCATCAGCGTCAATGCTTCAATCCAACCTGGGATCACGCCACTGACTGGGAACTCAGCTGGCTGACCACGTTGAACAGAGCTATCAAACACAGAACCATCAATTAAACGGCCGGTGTAGTGAACGCGAACGCGGTCAGAGCGAGATGGGATTGCGCCTTCACCTTGGTTGATCACAGAGAATTGCAAACCAGATTCAGTCGTTGAAACACCATCACGTTTTTGGTTTTCATCGAGGAATTTTTGGCCTTCTTCTGCCATTGCAGCTTGGCGAGCAACACGAACTTCATCTGCACGTTCATGAATTTCACGTAATGCCTTGTGCAAGGTTTCAACAGGTACAGATGGCATATTGCCTTCTAATGCATCAACCAAACCGGCTAAAATTGCGTTTGGTACTAGACCTTCTAGACCAGACTCTAATAATTGCTGCCCAACTTGTAGACCAATACCGTAGCTTGCTTGAGCTTCTACTGAATCAAAATTTTGGTTTGCCATGAAAATACCCATATGGTTTTTGATAAAAAAACAAGAATAGCAGTCCCCCTGCTATGGGTAAACCCAAACCGTCAATCTAAATAATAAAACGCATCGATGACGTATTAATTTGCTCAGTGTTCTCCGAAAAATCGTATCAAGCGCTTAAATTACCCAAAAACAGTGTTAGTATGCGTATAAATACGCCTTAATTAGTACATTGCCTCGTCAAGGAGGAGTGATGGTTAAACTATCGAAATTTCATCTCTATAGCATTGCTGTATTAGCGCTGATTGTCGTGGTTGCACTGTTTTGGCCAACGGGTGATAAGCCATTGAATAACGCACCACAAAACCAGCCAATTGTGATCCCACCACCAACAATACCCGATATCACACCTGATCCGATTCAAACACCACCTGTTCAAGAGCCCGAAGGTAATGAGGAAGGAATACCAACAGAGCCCGAAATTGTGCCTGAACCCATCGAGACCGTACCAACAGAACCGCCAGCGGTAACACCACCAACACAGCCGCAAGAACCGCAGGCCACACGCCCATCGGCAGATGAGTGGCAAAATTACCGCGTTCAAAAAGGGAAAACTCTGGCACAACTATTCCGTGATAATAATTTACAGGCTAACGATGCCTTTATCATGGCTCGTGTAGAAGGTGCTGAAAAACCGCTGAGTAATTTACGTCAAGGACAAAAAATTCGCCTAAAAGCTAATGGGAAAGGGGAAGTTCAGTTGCTGGAAACTACGGCTTCTGATGGAAAAACCTATAGTTTTGCAAGGCTTAGCGATGGAAGTTACTACCGTACACCGTAGTCACTAATGGATCGCCAATATGGAATGCGAGAAAATAAAAAACACCGGACTTAGCCGGTGTTTTTTTATTGGCATTGCCGATAAATCGGCAACACCTATCATCATTATTGATTACTCAGCAACGATGATAACGTTCAGCTCTGCGAAAACATCGCTGTGTAACTGGAAGTGAACTTCGTGGTCACCAGTAGTACGCAGAACGCCGTTTGGCAGGCGAACTTCGCTTTTCGCGATTTTAACGCCAGCTGCAGTTACTGCATCAGCGATGTCACGAGTACCGATTGAACCGAACAGTTTACCTTCGTCACCAGCTTTAGAAGCTAAAGTTACAGAACCCAGTGCAGTAACAGCTGCTGCACGAGCCTGTGCTGCTGCCAGAACGTCAGCTAATTTAGCTTCCAGTTCAGCGCGGCGTGCTTCGAAGAATTCGATGTTTTTCTTAGTCGCAGGAACAGCTTTGCCCTGTGGAACTAAGAAGTTACGAGCATAGCCCGATTTAACGTTAACCTGATCACCCAGGCTACCTAGGTTAGCTACTTTATCAAGCAGAATAACTTGCATTACCTTATCCTCTATTAGTCGTTAATGGACTGTACCAATTACTGATGACGATCAGTATATGGTAACAGAGACAGGTAGCGAGCGCGCTTGATAGCACGAGCGAGCTGGCGTTGATATTTTGCACGAGTACCGGTGATACGGCTTGGTACAATTTTACCACTTTCAGTGATATAGTTTTTCAGCGTTGCGATATCTTTATAGTCGATCTCTTGAACGCCTTCCGCTGTGAAACGGCAGAACTTGCGACGACGGAAATAACGTGCCATATGGCTAGTCTCCAGAATCTATCAAATCAATCTGCTCGGCATGGAGGACTATCTTGCTGATCCCATTGCGCCCTTGATGGGTACTAATGAAACCGCTTACTGTAATCCAACTGCCGACCGTTAAACTGTGAGTATGAGCTTGTAAGGTTTGTCCGCTAGCGATTATGGGCATTCTGCACCATGCTTGCCTTGACAATCCCGCTTCCTGTTGTTGTGAACGATGTTCTAAAACAAACTGGCAGTGAGGAATGCCTGACGGACTCACTTTTCGAATCAATGCTTTACAGACTGTGCCTGTCAGCACCAAACGATTAGTGGACACCTGCGCAATTACTCTTCAGAATCCCCAGTTTCTTCTACTTCTTCATCCTGATAATCATCAGAAAGGTCACGGCCACGACGTTCGTCTTTAGCTTTAACCATTGGAGAAGCTTCTGTTACTGCGTGTTTTAAGCGCATAACCATGCTGCGGATAACGGCATCGTTGAAGCGGAAGTTAGTTTCCAGCTCATCAATCGCTTCCTGCGGTGCTTCTACGTTCAGAAGAACATAGTGAGCTTTGTGCAGTTTGTTGATTGGGTAAGCCAGTTGACGGCGGCCCCAGTCTTCCAGACGGTGAATCTGACCTTGTGCGTTAGTGATTACTGCACTGTAACGCTCGATCATGCCCGGAACCTGTTCGCTTTGGTCAGGATGGACCATAAAAACGATTTCGTAATGACGCATTAGTAGTTGCTCCTTACGGATTATTAGCCTCCTGTCTGGGTTAACCGCGGCCCGCGGAGGCAAGGAACTTGTTGAGTGCGGCTAAAAAATTGACGCGTAACTATACCCATCCCTGAGATAAAACTCAAGTGATGGATGCAGTTTTATACAAATATTATTTTTCGCCCGAAACAGGCAAGCGCTGGCGCACGGCTTCGAATAAGCAAACGCCTGTCGCTACTGACACATTCAGTGAAGAGACTGAACCTGCCATCGGGATGCTGATTAACTCGTCACAATGTTCACGCGTTAAACGGCGCATGCCTTCCCCTTCAGCGCCCATCACTAATGCCACAGAGCCCGTCAGTTTGCTTTGGTATAAATTATGGTCTGCCTCACCCGCTGTGCCCACAATCCAAACATTGTATTCTTGTAATAAGCGCAATGTTCTGGCCAGATTCGTAACACGGATCAGCGGCACATTTTCTGCGGCGCCACACGCCACTTTTTTTGCGGTTGCGTTCAATTGGGCTGATTTATCTTTCGGTACAATCACTGCATGTACACCTGCGGCATCTGCACTACGTAAGCAAGCACCTAAGTTGTGCGGATCCGTTACACCATCAAGCACCAGTAAGAATGGTGATGGTGTGCTTTCGAGTAAATCAGGCAAATCACCCTCTTGGTATTGCTTACCAGGTAACACTTTCGCAATGATCCCTTGGTGAACTGCCCCTTCAGTTTGGCTATCCATCCACTGGCGATTTGCAACTTGGACGACAACACCTAACGCTTCAATTTCATGCACGATAGGCATTAATCGGCGATCTTCACGGCCTTTTAGGATATACACTTCTTTAATGCGTTGCGGTGAACGCTCAAGTAAGGCTTTCACTGCGTGAATGCCGTAAATAATTTCGCTCATAACAGTCTTATGTTTTAGTCAAAATGAGAAAAGTGGCGTTTTTACGCCACTTTCGTTAATTAACAATGCATTACGCTAATAAAAAATTATCCCTCTTGTTTTGAGGATTTCTTCGCCACGCGTTTTGCTTTTATTTTTGCCGTAATTTTCTTGGTTTTATCGGAAGGTTTTTTTCCCTTTCCTTTACCTTTTGCATCGGGTTTTGCTTCGCTGTTTTTCCCTTTTTTCTCGGAACGGCGAAATGCAGAATCTGGCTCGAAGTTTTTATCTTTGCTCGCTTGCGCTTTTCGACGGGCTGGGCGCGCTGCATTTTTCACTTCTTGCTTCATTTTGTCCCGTGCAGTTTTACCCGGTGCTTTCGCTTTACGGGTAGTTGAAATTAACGCGAAATCAATGGTGCGTTCATCCATATGCACCGCTTCCACGCGAATTTCCACTTCATCACCAAGACGATAAGTTGTGCCTGATGATTCGCCGATTAAGCGCTGACCAACCGCATCATAACGATAATAATCGTTATCAAGAGTAGAAATATGCACTAAACCATCAATAAATAAATCATTGAGGCGAACAAAGAAGCCAAAACCCGTCACGCTAGTAATCAAGCCTTTGAAAACCTGCCCGACTTGGTCTTGCATAAAGTCACACTTCAACCAGTCAGCGACATCCCGCGTTGCTTCATCCGCGCGGCGTTCCGTCATCGAACAGTGCTCACCCAGTTGCAGCATACTGTCCATGTCGGAGTGCCAGCCACCTGTTTCTGTCCAACGCTTATCTGAATGGCCGTACTCTTTTGCCAACAGGTATTTAATACCACGGTGCAGCGTTAAGTCAGGGTAACGACGAATTGGCGAGGTAAAGTGCGCGTATGATTTCAGCCCTAAACCAAAGTGACCACGGTTTTCAGGGTCATAAATTGCTTGTTTCATCGAACGCAAGATCATGGTTTGCAGTAATTCATGATCAGGGCGCTCTGCCACTTCATTCATGACTTGAGCATAATCTTTTGGCTCAGGCTTCATACCACCTGGCAATGTCAGTCCTAACTCACTGAAGACTGAGCGTAAATTCATTACGCTTTCTTCTTTTGGACGATCATGCACACGGTACAACGCAGGCTCTTCATTTTTCTCAACAAACCTTGCCGCCGCAATGTTAGCTAAAATCATGCATTCTTCAATTAATTTGTGTGCATCATTTCGCTCGACAGGCTCAATACTTTCAATACGACGCTCAGCGTTAAAAATAAATTTCGCTTCTTCCGATTCAAAGGAAATCGCACCGCGCTCAATGCGCGCCGCATCTAACGCTTTATATAACTGATGTAAATGTTCAATGTGAGGAACCAGCGCTTTATAATGTTCACGCAGTTCTTCATCACCTTCCAAGATTTTCCACACTTTTGTATAGGTCAACCTTGCATGGGAATTCATCACCGCTTCATAGAATTTATATGAAGACAGCTTCCCTGAAGCTGATACCGTCATTTCGCACACCATACACAGGCGGTCTACCCCTGGGTTCAATGAGCATAGGCCATTAGAAAGGACTTCTGGCAACATTGGTACAACTTGAGATGGGAAATACACTGAGTTACCGCGGCCGCGTGCCTCAGTATCCAACGCTGTTTGCGGGCGCACATAATAGCTCACATCCGCAATGGCCACCCATAAACGCCAACCACCACCTTTTTTCGGCGCACAGTGAACAGCATCATCAAAGTCACGGGCATCTTCACCATCGATAGTCACTAGCGGCAAATCGCGTAAATCCATACGCCCTTTTTTCGCAGACTCAGGTACATGTTCACTTAAATCAGCAACTTGCTTTTCAACTTGTGGCGGCCATGAATGCGGAATTTCATGGGTACGCAGAGCGATTTCAACCGCCATGCCCGTTCCCATGGTTTCCCCAAGTACTTCAATAATATTTCCCACCGCTTGAGAACGGCGCTGTGGACGAGTGACTAACTCAACAACCACGACGTTACCCATGCGAGCGCCGCAAATGCGGTCTTTCGGGATTAAGATATCAAAACTAAGGCGGCTATCATCTGGCACCACAAACCCCATGCCAGACTCAATAAAATAGCGACCCACTATTTGGTTATTTCTTGGCTCAAGTACGCGAACCACACGAACTTCAGTACGACCTTTACGGTCTTGCCCGTATGGCTGCGCTAAAATTACGTCGCCGTGCAGAGCACGTTTCATCTCATCTTGAGATAAATAATAATCTTCCTTTTTACCCTCAACACGCAGGAAACCATAGCCATCACGATGGCCAATCACTTTCCCTTTTAATAAATCCAAACGCTCTGGCAATGCATAGCATTGACGGCGTGTAAACACGAGTTGACCATCACGCTCCATGGCTCTTAATCGACGGCGTAAAGCTTCTAATTCATCTTCCGTAGAAAGATTAAGTAACTGGGCGATTTCTTCGCGATTCGCTGGGGCAGTACGCTTCGAGATTAAGTCGAGAATGAATTCTCTACTCGGAATTGGGGACTCGTATTTTTCTGCTTCTCTTTCCTGAAAAGGATCTTGTGACATCGTTACCTCCGTTGTCATCAGAATTCATAACCACTGCGAATATTAATCAAGCAGTAATTGATAGAGCGGGCTGTTATCTTTCACCATGTCCGCCAGCGTATATTGATCAAGTTCTTGTAAAAACTGCTGTATTGCTTGGTGTAGCACACCTTTTAAACGACACGCAGGTGTTATGTGGCAAAACTCGCCACTACAATTAACAAGGGTTAGGGGTTCTAATGCTCTAACAACATCCCCTATACGTATTGATTCTGCTGGTTGCCCTAGTGTAATCCCGCCATTTTTGCCACGAGTGGCTTTTATATAACCTAAATGACTGAGCTGATTGATAATTTTAACCATGTGGTTACGTGAGACGCCATAAACGTCCGTCACCTCTGTAATACTGGTCATCTTCCCTTCACCCAGAGAAGCCAGATAAATAAGAGCTCGTAATCCATAGTCGGTAAAACTCGTCAGTTGCACAATCACCTCAAAATTTTGGCTTTTACTCATACGACCAAAAATGGGTTGGTCGAAAATTTTCTCACGTATTTTAAAATGCAAATAACCTAATTTGAACCTAAATTCCGCTAGGTTATGCACAAAATATAGCATGCAAATAAATTATGTGTTCATAAATACAGTTTAGCGTATTACGTATCGCAAATATGCATCTTATTGCACAGAATCTGCACACAAAAGTGACTTAGTTCAATCATTATGGGGAATTTTGACTGTTTTATCAAAGAAGTTGCATCACGGAGGGAGGTAAAGCTGTAAAAAAAACTGCGCCTGTATTAGGCGCAGTCAGTATTATTACTCAGCGTCAAACGGGTCACGCAGGATCATTGTTTCAGAACGATCTGGACCAGTTGAAATAATATCAACAGGGATACCCGTTAAGTCTTCAACGCGTTTGATGTAATCCAGAGCTGCTTGTGGCAGTAATTCTCTTTGTTTCACACCAAAAGTGGTTTCTTTCCAACCTGGCATTGATTCGTAAACTGGCTCTAAACCATCCCACTCATCCGCAGCTAAAGGCGTTGTTTCAAGCACTTTGCCATCTGGACGACAGTAGCCCACACAGATTTTCACTTCTTCTAAACCGTCTAAAACATCCAGTTTAGTCATGCAGAAACCTGACAGTGAGTTGATTTGTACTGCGCGGTTGATTGCAACGATATCTAACCAACCAGTACGACGTTTACGACCGGTGGTAGCACCAAACTCTTGACCTTTTTCACGCAGGAATTCACCCACTTCGTCAAACAGTTCAGTTGGGAATGGACCCGCACCAACACGTGTTGAGTAAGCTTTGATGATACCCAGTACGTAGTTAACATAACGTGGACCTAAACCAGAACCTGTTGCAACACCACCCGCAGTGGTATTTGAAGAGGTTACATACGGATAAGTACCGTGGTCGATGTCCAGTAATGTGCCTTGTGCACCTTCAAACATCACGAATTCGTTGTTCTGGCTTGCTTTATACAGCAGATCAGATACATCGATTACCATGCCAGTCAGGATATCGGCAACTGCCATGATATCATCCAGCGTTTTTTGGTAATCAACAGCAGGTTCTTTATAGTAGTTAACGAGCTGGAAGTTATGATATTCGACGATTTCTTTTAATTTTTCTGCAAAAGTTGCTTTATCGAATAAATCACCAACACGTAAACCACGACGAGCAACTTTGTCTTCGTAAGCAGGACCAATACCACGACCAGTTGTTCCAATTGCTTTGGAACCACGTGCTTTTTCACGCGCGTTATCTAATGCAACATGATAAGGCAGGATCAGTGGACATGCTTCTGAAAGACGTAAACGTTCGCGAACAGGAACACCGCGGTCTTCCAATTCTTTCATCTCTTTCATTAATGCGTCTGGCGCAAGAACAACACCATTAGCAATGATGCTGATGACATTTTCACGAAGAATACCGGATGGAATTAAGTGGAGAACGGTTTTTTCACCGTTTACAACAAGCGTATGGCCAGCATTATGGCCGCCCTGATAGCGAACTACATATTTAGCGCGCTCTGTCAGCAAGTCGACGATCTTGCCCTTCCCTTCGTCACCCCATTGGGTGCCCAGTACGACAACGTTCTTACCCATTTCGAAATACACTCGGTTGCTTAAAAATGAATTCTACCATCAAAAATGAACTGTTCCAGTGATATTTTGGCATTACTAAAATTTTTTTCTGGAAAGCAAGTTAAATGGTATTTTTATTTCTGCCGTAAACCCAAAATGAATGTAATCAGTTGAGCAGCTTAAATTTTCCCTGAAAAATCCTATACTTAAAACGACAGGCGAAAAAAAGCCCACCGAAGCGGGCTTTTCTTTAATAGATTAACAGTTATTTTGCTAGGTTGCACGCAACTTAGTCTGATTATTTATTAATCTGTTGCACGAAGCTTAGTTGGTGCTTTCATAAAGCGGAAGAAATCAGTGTCTGGACTTAATACCATTATGTCCTCACCACTCTTAAAGCTTTGCTCATAGGCACGCAAGCTACGAATAAACGCATAGAACTCTGGGTCTTGGTTGAATGCATCAGCAAACAGTTTTGTTGCCATCGCATCACCTTCACCTCGGTAAGTCAGTGCGGTACGCTCTGCTTCTGCCAGTGTTTCAGTTACAGTTTTATCTGCAACCGCACGAATTTTCGTGGCTTCTTCTTGGCCTTGTGAACGGTGCTGACGCGCTACCGCTTCACGCTCTGCACGCATACGTGCATAGATAGCTTCAGAAACTTCATTTGGCAGTTCAATACGTTTAATACGTACGTCGACAACTTCGATACCTAACGCCGCCATACTGTTTGCATTCACAACCAGTGGTTTTAGATTAGTTTCTTCTTCAACACGTTTTGCAGCATCAGCAATCGCTGCATCCGCTTCTTTTGTTGCGTCATCAACTGCAGTACCTTTGTTCAAGGCATCACGCACATCAACAGTTAAACGACCACGTGAATCCGTGATGATGTCTTTAACGCTTAAACGACCAAACTCAGAACGTAAACGGTCACTAAACTTACGTTTTAACAGGGTTTCCGCTTGATATGGATTACCACCGCCAGTTGCCACATAGTAGCGGCTGAAGTCAGTAACACGCCATTTCAGGTAGGAGTCCACCATTAAGTCTTTGTTTTCGCTTGTCAGATAACGGTCAGCTTGGATTTCCAGTGTCTGAATACGTGCATCTAGCATTTTTACAGTTTCAATAAATGGAACTTTAAAATGCAGACCCGGCTCATAAATGATCGGTTTGTTTTCAGAATCACGCAGAACCTTACCAAAACGCAATACGATACCGCGGTCAGTTTGAGGAACAATAAAGATAGATGCGTATGCAACTGCCAAGATGGCAATAACGATAACAATTAGCGATTTACGCATGATTATTGTCTCCCTACTCTAACAGCATCACCACGAACAGCGCTGTTTGGCTGTGCAGGCGTTGCAGCAGAAGATGACGCACTGTTACTTGGCGTCGCCATTCTTGCTGACGGATTAACTTTTGACGTTGAAGCCGCATCTGAGTTTGTACCGCGCATGATTTGGTCAAGCGGTAGCACTAACATGCTGTTGCTCTTATCATTCGCAATAACTTTACGTGTATTACTTAACACACGCTCCATCGTATCGATGTAAAGACGCTCACGCGTAATCTCTGGCGCTGCACGGTATTCAGGTAACATTTTCGCAAAGCTTGCTACCTCACCCTCTGCTTTGAAGACCACACTCGCTTTATAAGCTTCCGCTTCTTCAATCAGACGTTGTGCGTTACCTTTCGCCAGTGGAAGAACTTCATTTCGATAAGCATGCGCTTCACGAATCGTTTTTTGTTCTTCTTCCCTTGCTGAGATTACGTCATCGAATGCCGCTTTAACATCTTCAGGTGGACGCGCTGCTTGGAAGTTGACGTCCAGCAGTGTGATACCCATTTTGTATGGTGCGATTGTCGCTTCAAGCTCTTTTTGCGTCACATCACGGATAAAGGCTCGATTCGTAGTCAATACTTGCTCCATGGCGGATTGACCAATAACACCACGCACAGCACTGTCTAACGCCTGACGCAGACTGTTGTCTGGGTTCGTCACGCTAAATAAGTATTGCGCAGGGTCTGTCACACGGTATTGAACGTTCATTTCAACGCGGATCACGTTTTCATCTGACGTCAACATCATGCCGTTCGTTGCTTGTTCACGTACAGTTTCTACGTTGACAGGCACGACTCTATCGATGAATGTTGGTTTCCAGTTCAGACCCGGTCCAACAACACCACTGTATTCACCAAAACGTAACACTACGCCGCGGTCACTTTCTTTGATGGTGTAGAAGCCAGAGCCTGCCCAGACAACTACGATAGCTGCAAGTGCTAGCATACCTAAACGGCCACTGATTTGTGAAGGCTGTTTATTCTCGCCATCACCACCATTGCCGCCTTTATTTCCACCCAGCTTGCTACCTATTTTACGAAAGAGATCGTCGAGATCATAAGCCCCACGTTTTCGACCACCTTTGTTCCCGCCAGAGTTGCCGCCTTTATTGCCGCTTCCCCACGGATCGCGGTCTTGTCCGTCATTACCGGGCTGATTCCACGCCATGTTTTAGCTCCATTCTTTATGATTGATTTTCAGGGCTAAGAGCTTCACTCAATGCACTGAAAGCATGATGAGTTTGTGTGTCTCTTAATATCAATTCCATTGCCTGACTACGTTGTTAAACCACGTAGTCAGGTAATTGCTGCTCTTGTTTGCACAAACGTCGCCAATCCACCATTGGCATACGCACCTCAAGGCCGATTGAGCCGTCATCTTCCAACCATTCACGTTCGATTGACTGGAGTTGATAAAAACGGCTACGCAAACGACCTTCGTTCGGTGGTAAACGCAATTCATAATGTGCGATCTCACCAGAAAGGCGTTCCGTCAATGCTTGTAACAGCAATGGGATACCTTCACCTGTTTGCGCTGAAACCCAGACGCGAACGGGTTTGTTATCCTCATCTCTGTCAATACGCGGGACAAAATCCTCCAGCATATCAACTTTGTTCATCACTAAAAGTGCTGGTATTTCATCCGCTTCAATTTCTTCCAACACGCTTTCAACCGCATGGATATTTTCATCCAAGCGAGCATCTGCTGCATCGATAACGTGCAACAATAACGTTGCCTCACGTGTTTCTTGCAGGGTTGCTTTAAATGCGGCAACCAAATCATGTGGCAAGTGACGGATAAAACCTACGGTATCCGCTAAAACGACAACACCAACATCCTCAACATTAATACGACGAAGCGTAGGGTCGAGTGTCGCGAATAGCTGATCTGCAGCATAAACATCCGCGGACGTCATACGGTTAAATAAACTCGATTTACCCGCATTGGTGTAACCCACGAGAGAAATTGTCGGAATGTCCGCTTTGCTTCTCGCTTGACGCCCTTGTTCACGCTGTTTTTCTACTCGGCTAAGACGCGATAAAATCTGTTTGATTTTATCCCTTAATAACCGACGGTCTGTTTCAAGCTGAGTTTCACCAGGACCACGTAAACCAATCCCGCCTTTTTGGCGCTCAAGGTGTGTCCATCCTCTCACTAAGCGAGTGGATAAATGACGTAACTGTGCCAACTCGACTTGAAGTTTACCTTCATGTGTACGCGCTCGTTGAGCAAATATATCTAAAATTACCCCTGTACGGTCAACCACCTTACATTGGCAAATCCTTTCGAGATTACGTTCTTGAGCAGGGCTTAGCGTGTGATTAAACAACACCACATCTGCGCCACTTTCCTCAACGGCTTGGGCTATCTCTTCAGCTTTTCCTTCCCCAACAAAAAACTTTGGGTGAGGTGCCTTACGACTGCCTGTGACTATCTGTACGGGTTTTACCCCAGCAGATGTCACGAGTGACTCAAACTCTGCCAGATTATCAACGTCTTTTTCTTGAGAAAAAAAGACATGGACTAACACAGCAAGTTCACCGCCTTCATACCTATCAAACAAGGTGCAACCTCTTAGGCTAAACAATAATTGCAAAGGAAAAACACAGGTATAGTCTCCCTACCCATGCTTTCCTTGTCTTTAGCGTACAAACTTACTCAGTTGCTTCGCCATCCTGCGATGTAGGAGCACCAGAATGGTAATTACCATTGCCTGCGCTACCACCCGTTGTACCACTGTGGTGAGAAACAGGACGAGCAGGGACAACAGTAGAGATAGCGTGTTTATAAACCATCTGACTAACTGTGTTTTTTAATAAAATGACAAATTGGTCAAAAGATTCAATTTGCCCCTGCAATTTGATGCCATTAACGAGATAAATAGAGACCGGAACCCTTTCACGACGTAATGCGTTCAGGAACGGATCTTGCAAAGATTGCCCCTTAGCCATTCTATGTTTTCCTTATTTTGTTGTTTTTAAATGAGAATCTTTAAGATTCCAAAAAGTAACTACTCAAAAATTGCGCTTAACGTTCTAATTGTACACAAACATCAGTCCTATGCACGTACTACCTGCATAACTGTGTCAAGCGCCTGCTGAGGTTGCTCACTATCTAACCAGTGAACATTCTCCCAGCTTCTTAACCAGGTAATCTGGCGTTTTGCCAATTGGCGTGTTGCACAAATTCCCCGATAAACCATTTCATCATGGCTAATTTCGCCGTCCAAGTATGACCACATTTGCCGATAACCCACACAACGAATAGCGGGAAGATCAACATGTAAATCACCTCGGTGGTAAAGAGCGCGGACTTCCTCTTCAAAACCGGCGTCTATCATCAGATGAAAACGTTGTTCTATGCGTTCATGTAAAATTTTACGATCTTGTGGCGCAATAGCAAACTGAAACACATTATAAGGTAATTCTTCCCCTGCTGTTTGTGTCATTTCAGTCAAAGTTTGTCCTGAAATGAGATATACCTCTAAAGCACGGGATAATCTTTGTGGATCATTTGGGTGGATCCTCGCCGCCGCAACAGGGTCAACCTCGGCTAATTGACGATGAACTTCACTCCAACCATGCTCTTGTGCTATCTGTTCTATTTGTGCTCGCACACTTGCATCAGCAGAAGGCAACGGTGAAAGCCCTTCTAGCAATGCTTTGAAATACAGCATTGTGCCACCAACAAGTAACGGTATTTTACCTTGTGCGGTAATCTCACTCATTACTTTTAATGCGTCACGACGAAAATCAGCAGCGGAATACGGCAGAGATGGATCGAGAATATCAATCAAACGATGAGGGGCTTGGCTGAGTTCCTCGGCGGTTGGCTTTGCAGTACCAATATCCATTCCACGGTAAATTAACGCCGAATCGACACTAATAATTTCCACAGGCAAATGCTTGCGAAGTTCTATCGCTAAAGCGGTTTTACCTGAAGCTGTTGGCCCCATTAGGAATATTGCATCAGGTTTTTGCTGAGTTACTAAATCACTCATTTGTTAGTGTAGCTACCACGGATTGTAAATTAATTAATTGTAATAATGTTGGTGGGGGATTTTTTACCCACTGCGGACAAATCCGCTCAACATCAGCCAGCAACTGAACAGCCTGTGCTAAACTCCAACTTTCTTCTGTTTTCACCTGTGAAACCGCTTTGGCTAGCCATTGTGCGATATCTTGTTGTGTGATGCTTTCTTTTGTCGATAAAAAACCGATCAAATCTGAAAAAAGTTGCGATAAATTTTGTGTTCTTAATGGTAACGATACCGTATGAATTGTCACTTTTCCATGAAATATCGTGGCTTCGATACCAAATATTGTCAATTGTTCCTTGTACCGCTGTAAAACCTCTATTTCATCGTTTTTAAGTGACAATTTTAGCGGTATTAATAATGGCTGCGGCTTGAGGTTTTCACCCTCTGGCGACAATTGCGCTAATTTCAATAAATAATTAGCTTCCGTTAAGGATAACAGGATTAGTCCCAACGAAGACTCAATTAATGCAAAGTTTTTTGAGTAAATTGTCAATACTTTGCCAAAAAGGTAGTTATCCGCATTTTTTGCCACAGGTTGCGAAGAAACTTGAAACGTATCCGCAGGTTGGCGTTCAGGAAACAGTGGTTTTTTATCTTCCGCAGCAACTGGGATAGACATCAAGCTTTGATAAAGATCTCCCGCTTTTTTGTCGTAGTTGGCGCCATAATTTTTTGGCTCCACATTCCCTGAAAATTGTGATGTGGGTTTCGGCTGGGAAAAACTCGTTGTCGCCGTGCTTGTAGGCTTATACGCGGTCTGCGGTTCACGTGCGGTTCTCTCGGCCTGTGATTCAGCAGAATTGGGTTTCGAAGCAGGAACAGGAGAAGAAAAATAATTATCCCCCGCTGAAGAGCGGTTTTCGAGCTCTGTACTTGCAGGCTCTATTCCGGGTAATTCACCTATTGATGCGGCTTCAAGGAGTACGGTGCGCACCGCTTGATAAATAAAATCATGCACTAAGCGAGCTTGGTGAAAACGCACTTCATGTTTAGCAGGATGGACGTTGACATCCACTTGTTTTGGGTCGATGGTCAAATACAATACATAAGCAGGCTGTTGGTTTTCTTCTAAATAACCTTCAAATGCTTGGCGGATAGCATGGTTAATCAGCCTATCGCGCATCATTCGCCCATTCACATAACAATATTGTGTTTCGCTCACAGGGGTATTTGATGGGGAGACTACCCAGCCTTTAATTGTGAGGTCACTATGCTCCCAAGCCAACGCCAATGCGCCTTGCATAAACCCCGTTCCGCAAATAGTCCCAAGCCGCCTTTCTTGTTGAATTTCATCATGGGCGGCACGGTACTGTTTCACCAGTTTCCCGTTATGAGTCAAATTGATAGCCACATCAGGGCGCGATAATGCAATGCGGCGAACCACCTCATCAATATGGCCAAACTCGGTTTTTTCGGTGCGCATAAATTTGCGGCGCGCAGGGGTGTTATAGAATAAATCGAGCACTTCAACCGTCGTGCCATTGGGGTGGGCTGCAGGCTTTACCGTCACTTCCATGTCCCGCCCTTCTGCATAGGATTGCCATGCTTCGGTTTGCTCAGCAGGTTTTGACGTCAACGTTAACCGTGAAACAGAGCTAATACTCGCTAATGCTTCCCCGCGAAAGCCCATACTCATAATGGCTTCAAGGTCATCAAGCGTTGCAATTTTACTGGTCGCATGGCGCGCAAGGGCGAGGATCAATTCGTCTTTGTTGATCCCACAGCCATTATCACGAATACGGATCAGTTTCTCTCCTCCACGCTCAATATCAATATCAATGCGTGTTGCCTTGGCATCAAGGCTGTTCTCAACCAGCTCTTTTACGACAGATGCAGGTCTTTCAACCACTTCACCCGCCGCAATTTGGTTCGCTAATTGAGGAGAGAGAATATGTATTGCCATCACTCAATTCCTTATTTAGGTGCTGCTTGAATCGGGTTCGCAAGGAAATATTGGCGCAATCCTAAGTGAATGGCTTCAGCCACTGCATCTTGGAATTCATTAGATTTAAGCAATTGCTCTTCTGCCGCATTACTGATGAAGCCTGTTTCAACGAGAATTGAAGGAATATCGGGAGAACGCAGAACCCCAAGGCTGGCATGCTCTGGCGTTTTTTTATGGATATTACCTACTTTTCTTAATTGTTGAATCACTTGAACAGCGACATCGTATCCCACACGCTGGGAATGACCGAACTGTAAATCCAATACTGCTTGGCTTAAGTACGGATCTGCACCACTGAGCGCATCACCAGCACCACCTAATAATTCAGATTGTTTTTCACGTTGTTCTAACCAGCTACCTAACTCACTGTTTGCACGGCGATTTGATAACACCCAAACAGAAGCACCGCGGGCGCTGCTATTCGGTGCTGAGTCCGCATGGATGGACACCAACATATTTGCACCTTTTTTACGTGCAACTTCGGAGCGCCCACCAACAGAAATAAAGTAATCGCCATCACGGGTCATCGCAGGTTTGAACATAGGATCCGCTTCAAGGCGCTGATAGAGTTTTTTTGCAACACTCAGTGTTACGTCTTTCTCTTTATAACCGTTTTTCCCAATCGCACCCGGGTCTTTCCCTCCATGCCCTGCATCAATGGCGATCACCACTTGTTTACTGCCTTTTGGCATGCTCTTGTATTTTACTGGGGCTGGTGTTGAAACAGGCGCTGGCGCTGGGGTATTCATTTTTAACGGCTTGTCCTGTGTGTTATTCACCACAGGAGCAACATTATTATTGGTGCGATTAAATGACGCTGAACTGGTTGAATTACCTGTTGAAATCGTCAGAACTAATTGGTATTCCCCGCCCACTTGCTTTAGAACAGCTTTGGTTTTTGCAGCGCGGGATAGCTCCATCACCAAACGTTTGTGTTGGTTGTCAGAAGGTTGGCTTGAACGCACGACTTTTACCAAATCGCCCGCAGGGACTTTTAGCGGTAAACCAAGAATCTCACCTCGTTGTTTAACATCAACAACCAGTCGCTCAGGTGAATGCAATGGAAAATAAGAGTAATCAGGCTTACCATCAATAAAGCTTAGTGTGACTTCAGCTTGTGATGGGCTATTATTCACTTGAATATTAGACAGTGTTGCGGCTTGTGCTTGCACAGCAAAAAGCCATGCTAATGAAAGCATAAAAAGGACAAAAGCTGCCAAAAAACCCTTTCTTGTTATTCTGTGCATTGATGCATTCAACATGAGCAATAAGTTCCTTAGAATTGGGGTAATGCTTCTAACAACGACTCCCCATTTGCAGACAAAGCAACAATGTGAGCCTGACGCCCTTCATCTTGATACGTGAGATGGAGCTCAAGATCCGCTTTGGGTAAAAATCCTTTACCTTGCTGCGGCCATTCAACCAAACAGATCGAATTTTCAGAAAAATAGTCGCGAATTCCCATAAATTCAAGTTCTTCAGGATCAGACAAGCGATAAAGATCGAAGTGAAAAACATGGCGATCCGCTAATTCATATGACTCAACCAATGTATAAGTTGGGCTCTTCACATGGCCTTGATGGCCCAGTGCTTGTAAGAAGCCACGACTAAACGTGGTTTTCCCTGCACCAAGGTCGCCATATAGGTGGATTACTGCGCCTTGGCGGCAAGCGCCCGCGAGTGTGCGACCAAGTGCAACAGTTTGCGCTTCATCAGCAAGTTGTATTGTGCATTCTTTCATAGTGTTCTTTTATGACATTATTGCTGGGCTGTGTTGCCAGTTTATCGCCTAATGACGGCTATTTTTATACAGTAGGAAGTCCATTTCAGTTCCTCCGGATATCATTCACTATATTAACCTAAGCGCCGTCATTTTTCTTAATTAACGTTGCTGGAATGATCAGTTCAGAAATATCTTATAATAGATCTAAACATTTAAAGGCACTCTTTTCATTCATTTTGAGAAAAAACGCTTCCATGATAGAGTGCCAGCCGTTTTATTTTACCGTGACAGGATCTGATGGCTGCACTTCTCGATCTCGACCTTCTCGCTCAACTGATCAAACAATGGGGCATTGAAGCAGGCTTCCAACAAGTGGGGATCTGCGATACTGACCTGTCCGCGGAAGAACCCAAACTGCAAGCATGGCTTGATAAGCAGTACCACGGTGAAATGGAATGGATGAACCGCCACGGGATGATGCGAGCACGTCCCCATGAGCTCCATCCAGGTACTTTACGAGCCATCAGTGTTCGCATGAATTATTTGCCAGCTAAAGCGGCGTTTGCCAGCACGCTGAATAACCCTGAACTCGGCTATGTTAGCCGCTATGCCCTTGGCCGTGACTATCATAAGCTATTAAAAAAACGCTTAAAAGTCCTTGCTGATCGTATCTTAGCTTACTGCCGTGAATTTGATGGTGCGCTCCTTGCTGACGGCACAACCGTTGAGGATCTCAACTTTCGTCCCTTTGTTGATTCTGCCCCTATCTTAGAGCGACCTATTGCGGTTAAAGCAGGACTAGGGTGGACAGGAAAGCACTCATTAGTCCTAAATCGGGAAGCAGGGTCGTGGTTTTTCCTTGGAGAACTGCTGATCAACCTACCTGTTCCTGTCGATAAACCCATTGAAGACGACTGCGGCCGCTGCGTTGCTTGTATGACAACCTGCCCAACTGGTGCCATTGTTGAGCCTTATACTGTTGATGCAAGGCGCTGTATTTCCTACTTAACAATTGAGCTTGATAGCGCGATACCAGAAGAATTTCGCCCCTTAATGGGAAATCGAATTTATGGATGTGATGATTGCCAACTCATTTGCCCATGGAACCGTTTTTCACAGCTGACTGACGAAGACGACTTTAGCCCAAGGCAAGCGCTGCATACGCCAGAACTTCTTGAATTATTTGCGTGGGATGAAGACAAATTTTTGAAGGTAACCGAAGGCTCTGCTATCCGCCGTATTGGCTATATTAAATGGTTAAGAAACATCAGTGTTGCACTGGGCAATGCGCCTTATCAAGACAGTATTGTGCTTGCGTTACAAAATAGGTTTGGGATCAACGAAATGTTAGACGAACACTTTCATTGGTCTATACAACAACAGCTTAGCCGACGCAATGAGAACCAAGTAACAATTCAAACTTCACAACAAAAACGCCTTGTACGCGCCATTACTAAAGGTTTACCTCGCGACGCCTAAAAAAAGGCCTGCCATATAACTGAAATCTATAATTGTCAAATTGATGTGAATAAAATAAAAAACTGCTTTGCAGACAACAGGTAAAGAATTTGCAAGTTGTGCTTAGCACATTTTAAAAAAATAAATTCATCAACTATAAATCAATGAGTTATAGATAAATGCACTGACTATCTTTTCTAGACAGTACAAAAAAATAGTGATTTTATCCTGTGGATAACTCTGTGCAATAAGTTATTTCAAATTGGCATATAGATAGGTAGTAACACAATAGGTTGTGGATAACTTTTTGATGCTGAATTGTGAAGAAAAACGCTGATTTTACGTTAACTAACCGAAAAAAAAGTTGTCAAAAGATCAGGTTAAAATAGAAATTTGACTGAATTAAACAAAATACATATTTTTGTTTATTATTTAAACATTGCTCTTCAGGCGCTAAATACCTTTTGAGTGCCCTATTTGTAAGGGGTGGCTATTCTATGGCGACCCGAAGTCGAATGCAAGCAAAAATCCAAATTAGATCCAAGAAAGATCGCCGAAGGCGCGTGGATCCTAGCTTAGCTGAGGCGTAGGCAATAAAGTCGCGTACAAAAACCTATTAGATGAAATAAGTAATTTCACTTAGCGCTTTAGCCATATAATATCGTTTGATTGGATTGAATTTATGAAGATAAAACTGAAATGATATAAACAAGATATTGGAGCGGGAAACGAGACTCGAACTCGCGACCCCGACCTTGGCAAGGTCGTGCTCTACCAACTGAGCTATTCCCGCATTTGGTGGGTATTACTATTTGGCTAAAACACTAAGAAAGTTTGGAGCGGGAAACGAGACTCGAACTCGCGACCCCGACCTTGGCAAGGTCGTGCTCTACCAACTGAGCTATTCCCGCATCACGAAAATAGTGCTTTAGCTAAAACATCAAGAAAGCTTGGAGCGGGAAACGAGACTCGAACTCGCGACCCCGACCTTGGCAAGGTCGTGCTCTACCAACTGAGCTATTCCCGCATACCATTTCTGGATGTTTTCCGTGCCGACGCTATTACAAAAACTTCATCGGTACGGGGAGCGCATTATACGAAAAATTCAGAGACTAGCAAGCCTTTGCGCTCAAATTTTTTATTTTTTTGTTCGTTTGCCGACAAAATAGTCACAACGGTGATTTTATCAACAAACGTTGTAAAAATCTGATTTCAATACATTAACATTGGTAACTTACTCAACGATAATACTTATATCAGCCTATTGGTCGCGGATTTATAAACCTTTTCATCTTCCCTTTTACCAACTGCGACAACAAAAATAACAATTTCATCATCGATAACTTGGTACACAAGGCGAAACCCTGATGCCCTTAATTTGATTTTATAGCAATTCGATAACTCACCGTGTAACCGCAAAGATTCTATGTAAGGGTTTAATTGTAATTTTTTTAACTTCTTTTTAAATTGTTCTCGGATACTGCAATCGAGCTTTTTCCATTCCCTTAGAGCACGCTCATCAAATGCAATATCAAATATCATCAATATTCACTCTTATTCGTTTAGCTGGTTTTTTTAAACGATTACGCACAACAGCTAAAATATCCTCATCTTCATCAGCCTCACTCACAACAATAGAAACTTCAGAAAATGGGAGCTTTTCATTCTCGGCAACATAACGGAGAAATAACCTTAACGCATCAGAAGGCGAAAGATTTAATTTATCAAATGCTTGATACGCATCTTTTTTTAGTTGTTCATCAACTCTAATTTGTATAGTACTCATCATAATCTCCTTTCAGGATTTACTGTTAGGATAATGTAATGACAAACGTAATGCAATGTGTGATACAACATCATATTTAAACACAAAAAAACCGCCTCAAGGGCGGCATCTTCGTGAATTCAACATTTATTCTTTGATAAATGTTTCTCGATAATAAGCCAGTTCAGCGACTGATTCGCGAATATCATCAAGCGCTTGATGGGTATTTTTCTTCGAAAAACCCGCTAAAATTTCAGGCTTCCAGCGACGAGCAAGTTCTTTTAACGTGCTCACATCTAAATAACGATAATGAAAATAGCTTTCTAATTCAGGCATATAATTAAATAAGAAACGTCTATCTTGCCCAACGCTATTACCACAAATTGGCGATGCTCCTTTAGGTACCCATTTTTCGAGGAACTCAATCGTAGCTAGCTCTGCTTCACGTTCGCTTACGGTGCTTTTACGCACACGTTCCACTAAACCGCTGCCTGTATGCGTATTCACATTCCATTCATCCATCAGCGCCAGTTGCTCATCCGTCTGATGTACTGCAATCACAGGGCCTTCTGCTAAAATATTAAGATGGCTATCTGTTACAATGGTCGCAATTTCAATAATGCGATCACGAACGGGATCGAGGCCGGTCATTTCTAAATCGATCCAAATTAAATTATTCTCATTCTTTTGCATGATATACCCTAACTGCATTCTGTGAAGTTAGGGTATGATAGCACTCTTCATGCCTTAATGCGTGAGTGTTATTCCAACGACAGCCAATAGCGAAGAGAGGACAGGTGGCTAAACAGAAACTTTCGAAAGGCCAACAGCGCCGAGTTCAAGAAAATCACCAAAAAAGACTGAAAAAGCAAAAAACAGTCGAAATTGATGACAGCCAATTAGGTGAAGCACAAGAAGGTCTAGTAATTAGCCGCTTTGGGCAACACGCTGATATTGAAGCGAACGACGGCTCTATTCAACGCTGTAATTTGCGCAGAACCATTTCATCCCTCGTTACAGGGGATAAAGTGGTGTGGCGCCCTGCCTTGAATACACAAGCAGATATCAAGGTTAATGGCATTGTCGAAGCTGTTCATGAACGCCACTCGGTACTTACACGCCCTGATTACTACGATGGTTTAAAACCAATCGCTGCAAATATCGACCAAATTGTTGTCGTTTCTGCAATTTTACCCGAACTTTCGCTTAATATTATCGACCGTTATCTTGTCGCCTGCGAAACAATCGGCATTCAACCCATTATCGTCCTTAACAAGGTTGACCTACTTGATGAAGAAAACCGTGAGTGGGTGAGTGACTTGATGACGATTTACAGTGAAATTGGCTACCAAGTGTTAGAAGTTTCCAGTCATACTAATGAAGGCATGGAAGCACTTACTAACGCGCTAGCAGGTAAAGTGTCTGTGTTTGTAGGGCAATCCGGTGTCGGTAAGTCCAGTTTGCTCAATGCATTGCTCCCACATAACGAAGAAGCCATTTTAGTTAACGAAATTTCCGATAACTCAGGTCTTGGACAACATACCACGACCACAGCCCGCTTATACCACTTCCCACTCGGTGGCGATGTGATTGACTCCCCTGGTGTTCGTGAATTTGGTTTGTGGCATTTAACCACGGAACAAGTGACGAAAGGATTTGTCGAATTTAAAGCTTACCTTGGCGGTTGTAAATTCCGTGACTGTAAACATTTAGATGATCCAGGTTGTCTGTTACGTGAAGCCGTAGAAACAGACAAAATTGCAGAATCGCGCTTTGAAAATTACCATCGCATCTTAGAAAGCATGGAACAAGTGAAGCCACGGGGCAATTTCACCGGAAAAGAGAAATAAAGTTAGTAAGCACTTACAATTTTATTGCTCAATTCTTTGCTCTACTTGACGCTAATTTGCGCTAAATAGTTCAAGCTGTTGCGTGGGAATAAACCATCCATGCGGCAGTTTGAAATACAACGAGTAAACTGTGTACAATAGCGGCCTTTTCGCTAACATACCTTTAAAAATCAGAGGTTAACGTGCTAGACAAATTTAAAATCCGCTTGCAATATATGCTTCCAAAACAATGCCTTACTGAATTTGCAGGCTGGTTTGCAAGCCGGAACGCTAGGTTTATGACGCAATGGGCAATTAAGCTATTTGCTAAAGCCTATAAAGTGAATATGAATGAAGCGCAAAAAAGCGATCTCACTGCGTACACAACCTTTAATGACTTTTTTATTCGTCTACTAAAAGAAGACGCTCGCCCAATTGTTGAAAAAGACAACCAATTGGCACAGCCAGCAGATGGTGCGGTGAGCCAATTAGGCTCTATCAATGATGACCAAATTTTCCAAGCAAAAGGCCATAGTTATACCGTTGAAGCCTTACTAGCGGGTCAATATCAATTAGCTGAACGTTTTCGTGGCGGCGAGTTTATTACCACTTACCTTTCGCCAAGTGACTATCACCGTGTTCACATGCCATGCGATGGTTTACTGAAAGAGATGATTTATGTTCCGGGTGATTTATTTTCTGTAAATCCATTAACGGCACAAAACGTTCCAAACCTGTTTGCCCGTAATGAGCGCTTAATTTGTGTCTTTGAGACTCCTGTTGGCCTTATGGTGCAAATTTTAGTCGGTGCCACCATTGTGGGTAGCATTGAAACAGTTTGGAGTGGCTGCGTAAATACTAGCCGTGAAGGTGTTATCAAGCGTTGGGTTTACCCTGAATTAGACTCTGAAGGTGCTGTATTCCTGAAAAAAGGTGAAGAAATGGGGCTATTTAAATTAGGCTCCACCGTGATTAACTTGTTTGAACCAAACAAAGTCACCTTTAATTCCTCGCTGATCCCAGGTTATGCAACACGTATGGGGGAACTGCTTGCCGAGACGGTTTCCGTTGAGACTCACAACGAATCTGTCGACGTTTAATTTACGGTTATGACCTTGAAGGAGCTCCTCACTGTGCGTTTGATTATCAGTTTTGTACTTAGCTTGTTAATCGCTTTTTCTTCTGTTGCGGCTCCGACAGCATCGCAGGATGAAGCACAGATTAAGCAGGAGCTCAAACAGCTTGAATCGAGCACTAATCCGAAAGACGCCGAAATTGCTCAGGCGTTACAAGGGGCACTGAATTGGATGAGCGAAACTCGCGACTCCGATGCCAAAGCCAAGTCTTACCAAGAAGCCATTGATAATTTCCCTAAAATTATCAAAGAAATACGCCAAAAGTTACTCAATGAAAGTGATGATCCAAACCCTATTCCTGTTGGGATTAATTTAGGTGAACTTGAGCAGCGCATTATCCAGCTGAGCAGCCAGTTACTGGACCAAAGCCGTTTAACGCAGCAAGAACAAGATAAAGGCCGTGAAATCAGTGAATCATTGAGCATATTGCCTCAACAATTGTCTGAAGCAAGGCGCTTGCTCACCGAAGCAACTTCCCGTTTTCAATCCCTCAGTGCGCCTTCAACACCGTTATCCGATGCCCAATATACCTTAGCTCAAGCCGAAGTAAGTGCTCGCAAGTCTACGGTAAATGAACTGGAAATGGCGCAGCTTTCTGCCAATAACCGCCAAGAAATATCACGCCTAACGTTGGAGCTGTATAAAAAACGCTATCAACGCATGGAACTTGAATTACAAAACCTGCGGGATTTCCAAAATACTCAGCGCCAGCAAAAAGCGATTTTGGCACTTGAACACACGGAAATGTTGGCGGCACAAGGGGAGCTAACCCCCTTCTTAACCGAAGAATTAGATATTAACCGCAAAATGTCTCAAGAGCTGACTCAGCAAGCTCAACGCATGAGCGCGATTAATACCAGTCAAACTGAAATGTCCACCAGCATTCGCAATGCTCGCCAAGCACTGACGACCATCCGTGAACAAGCCCAGTGGATTAGTAGCTCAAGCACTCTCGGGGAAGCCTTAAGGTCACAATTATCACGCTTGCCAGAAATTCCCAAAAGCCAGCAGCTTGACCGCGAAATGGCAGATTTACGTGTCCAACGCTTAAATTACGAAGATGCCCTTGATAGATTAGGTAAAATTGATACCACAGAGCAAGAGGCTGAGCACGCGCTTAATCCCGCGCAAGTTCAAGTATATCAATCGCTGATCAAAACGCGGCGAGAGCTACTAACATCCTTGATTTCAGGCCTAGATGCTGAAATGTTGGAACTCACAAAGCTCAATGTGGCCACAGGCCAGCTAACGGATGCACTTAAAGAAGTTAAAGATGCATCAAACCGCTATCTATTCTGGGTGGCCGATGTACCTCCTATCAGTATCAATTACCCCGTATTATTAGTCACGGATATAACACAATTACTCTCACTGGATACCCTCTCCCAAGTGGCGGGAGCGCTGAATGTTATGCTCACGAGCCAAAATACCTTTTTGTATCTATTGGGCTCTATCATATTAGTCATCTTCAGCGTGAGCACACGCAAGCATTATCAAGCATTCTTAGATCGCTCCAGTTTGCGTATCGGTAAAGTTACCCAAGACCGTTTTTATCTCACTATTCGAACTATTTTCTGGTCAATTATCGTTGCCTTACCATTACCAATGATGTGGTCTGCAATCGGTTATGGGTTGCAAAGTGCATGGCAATACCCAATGGCAGCCGCAATTGGCTACGGGGTCAGTGCGACTACGCCACTACTGTGGCTATTTATGATCAGCGAAACGTTCTCTCGCCCGACAGGTTTATTTATTGCCCATTTTGGCTGGGATAAAGACGCAGTAAAACGGGCGATGCGTTATTACCGTATGGCGATATTTGTTATCGTCCCATTGGTCATGTCAATTATTACCTTCGAACACTATAGCGACCGCGAATTCGCTGCCAGTGTTGGCCGCTTCTGCTTTATTCTCCTCTGTGTAGCTTTAAGCTTAATTACCAATAACTTACGCCGCTCTCAAATTCCTCTTTATTTGGATAGACACAGTTCGGGGGATAATGTTGTTAATAAAGGCCTGTGGTGGATGATCTTGCTTGCCCCTATTGTGGCGGCATTCTTCTCAATCCTCGGCTATTTCTCAACATCACAAGCCTTACTTGCCCGCTTAGAAACCTCTGTGGCGATTTGGTTTGTGATTTTAATTGTCTATCACACCATTCGCCGTTGGATGTCGATGCAGCGCCGTAAATTAGCCTTTGAACGGGCAAAACAGCGCCGTGCTGAAATTCTTGCACAACGAGCAAAAGGGGAAGACGATAACGCACAATCAAGCGGCAGTAGCGAAGGGAATATTGATATTGAGGAACAGGTTATCGACCTCGATACTATCAGTACCCAATCTGTTGGCTTAGTGCGCTCGATTTTAACCATGATAGCCTTGGTTTCCTTGATTTGGCTGTGGTCTGAATTGCATACGGCGTTTTCTTTCCTTGAAAACATTCGCCTCTGGGATGTGACATCCACCATCAATGGTGTGGACACCGTACAACCGATTACGATGGGCTCCATTTTTATTGCGATTTTAACCATTATTGTCACTGCACAGTTGGTTCGAAACCTGCCCGCACTACTTGAATTAGCCGTATTGCAGCATTTAGATTTAACCCCAGGCACAGGCTACGCCATCAGTACACTGACGAAATACACCATTACCATTATTGGTACCATTGTTGGTTTCTCAATGCTGGGTATCGAGTGGTCTAAACTGCAATGGCTGGTTGCTGCAATGGGGGTTGGGCTTGGTTTTGGTTTACAAGAGATCTTCGCCAATATCATTTCTGGTTTGATGATCCTATTCGAAAAACCTATTCGAATCGGCGATACCGTCACTATTCGTAACCTAACGGGCAGTATCACGAAGATCAATACTCGCGCCACGACCTTAACGGACTGGGATAGAAAAGAAATTATTGTGCCAAATAAGGCCTTTATCACTGAGCAATTTATTAACTGGTCGCTCTCTGACACGGTTACTCGTATTGTCATGACGATCCCTGCCCCCTCCGATGCGAACAGTGAATTGGTCACCAATACTATTTTACGGGCCGCAAAACGCTCCACGATGATCTTAGATAACCCAGCCCCTGAGGTCTATCTGGTTGATTTACAACAAGGTATTCAAATATTTGAATTACGTGTGTATGCGGCAGAAATGGGACATCGCTTGCCAGCTCGTCATGAAATTCACCAAAATATTTTAGCCTCCTTTGCAGAACAAGGTATTACCTTGCCATTCCCACCATTCCAAGCAAGAGTGGATGTGCGCGATAACTCGCTGCAAAGTGCGACGAACAATCTTTCTGCGCGGAATCCTTCACGTAAATCGGGTGAGCTATAGACTGTATTATGGCGCAAGGTTTAAGTGAAAAAGACGAAAGCATTGTATTGCGAATCACCCAACTGGAACGAGTTGGGTCGATTTTATTCTTTTTGATCCCATTAATTATCTTATTAATCATCGGAAAAACATTTGCCTTCAATACGCTCTATCTCTGGCAAGTTTATTGTCTGTTTTATATTGGGGTATTTCGGATAATTGCCGCCAAGCTTTCAACTAAGCCATTGCAATTAGAGATCAGGCGGGGATGGGGATATAACCGTTTTTATCGGTTGAGTTGGTGTTACCTTTCGTTGTCTATCATTGTGATGGCGGGAGCCCAGCTGTTCTCCCGCTAGTGTGCTAACTTTTAGCTATCTTTGTGCCCGTAGGATTGAATATATCCTTCCGCCAGCTTTTGTGCTTGCTCTAATTCCGTTGAGCTTAACTGTGCTGCGATTTTCTCTTGTAGGCGATGGCTTTCCGCATTGCCGCTATACACGGCTGTTGATAGCCAAGCGTAGGCTTGTAATAAGTTTTTCTTCACACCACGCCCTTCAGAATACATCACTCCGAGGCGGTCTTGGGATTTAGCATCTTGCTGTTTCGCCGCTTTACGGAACCAAAACACGGCTTTTTCATCATCTAAATCAACACCACTGCCAATTGAATACATTTGGCCAATATGAAATTGCGCGATGACATTTCCGCCTTGTGCCGCCTTTCTAAACCAAAATGCGGCTTTTTCTAAATTCTGCGTCACGCCAAGGCCTTGCGCGTACATCATTGCCATATTGGTTTCTGCGCGTGTATCGCCGTTGTCTGCCGCTTGTTCATACCACAGCATCGCTTTGTCATAGTCTCGGCGAACACCAAAACCATTCACAAACATGGTACCTAACCTAAATTGGGCATCAGAATTACCTTGATTTCCTGCCTTAATAAACCACTCAGCAGCAATTTTAGAGTCTTGGGAAACACCTTGGCCTTTGAAATAACGTTCACCCAGTTGAAATTGAGCGGTTGGGTCACCTTTTTGCGCTAACTGTGTGATTTGCTCCAGGGTAGGCTGTTGCGTTGATGAAGCCGCTGTCGGTGCAACGACAGGCTTAGCGGTTAAGATAGAACTAAAGCAAACAGACCCCAACAACAGTGCTAACGCAACTTTTTTCATCCTAAGAAACCCTCAACAGTGCAATTTGCTAACTGTGAACACAGCGCTATCCATTAATATCGACTCGAACACTCATTCCCCTAGTGTAAATTCAGTTTAAGTAGGAAAAAATAGGAAAAGTGGCCTAATTTTCACAAAAAGCACGTTTCGCTGCATAACACTTGAGTTATCTTCATTTTTAATCCAGATATACGAAAAAAGCCAGACAAACATTGAGTCTATCTGGCTTATTTATCACATAAAAATGGATTATTACTGATTAAGGTATTGATGCCTTAAATAACGCGCAACAGCGTCATCCGCATTTGAGCCAATTATTTCCATTTGTGGTAAGGCGTCTTTGAGCAACTGATGAGCATTTTGCATAATGCAGCCTTTTCCTGCGATGGTCAGCATTTCTTTGTCGTTCATGCCATCACCAAACGCAACACTGTCATTAGCCATCAAACCATGCAGCGCAGCGACTTGTTTGAGGGCTTCTCCCTTAGAAACCGCCCCTGCCATCACTTCTAAGCAGCTACGCAGTGAGAAAGTAACATTCACTCGGTCTTGCCAACGGTTTTGAATACGTTGTTGTAAATCCACCAACAGGTCATGATCTTCACTGGTAAAGTAGACTTTGCACACTTCAGATTTCACAAAATCATGACGGTCAAATAATTGATAATTAAAGACAGACTCTTTAAAAAACTCTTTTTGCTCAGGACTTTCACGGTTAATAAACCAATCATCACCATGATAGTAATTCGTGATAAGTTCTGGATTATCAAACTCCATCAGGCAAAGCTCATGGGCGATTTCAGGATCCACATTGTGCTCAAAAATTAAATCCCCTTGGGTATTATGGATCCTTGCCCCATTAGAGGTAATCATATAGGCATCAATGCCTAATCCATCACGAATTTGTGCAACATCCACATGATGACGACCCGTTGCAAACACAAAATGCACATTCTGCGTTGCGACAAGTTCTTTTAATGTGTCTTTGGTATAAGACGTTAAATCATGGTTGGGCGATAACAGTGTCCCATCCAAATCGGAAGCCACTAACGGATATTTCATATTCGAACCCTAACTAATACTGGTCAAAAAAATCACAGATAGCATTGAGCGCCATAGCTCTTAACGCATCCACTTCAAATAGGATTTCATGGTGAGCCCCTTCGATAATGAGGGGTAATTTTTCTTCTCGTCCTATTTGCGCTTTTTGCCGACTTTGACAAAAAGCTTGTAGCTCTTTATTGCTGACCACTTTTTCTTCACTTGCTTCTAACACCATCAGTGGTACATCAATTTCTCCCGCTTTCGCAATCAGCTCATCGCCAATCGCAAAACTTTCGCGTAACCAGTGGTATGTTGGGCCACCAAGTCGCAATTCTGGGTAATCTGCATAGTAACGCAAATAACGCCTATAACGCTCTGAACTATGGGTTAATACGTTGATTAAATAAGGTAAAGGCTGCCACTTACCCGTCGATGCTGCGTAATCATTACGTACGCTTTCACGTGACTCGGCTCTATCGACGATAAAGCTCGCCATCCAGCGTGGCATCGGCAAATTAATGCCAATCATTGGTGCGCACAGCGTTGCTGCATCAAAGGTCACATTATCACGCAGTAGGTAGCCCGCTAAAATCGCACTCCCCATTGAGTGGGCTAGTGCATAACATTTCGGATAGTGACGATACTTAACTTCTAATTCAATAAATTGTTCAAAATCATCAATATAGTCGGTAAATTTTTCGACATGACCTTTTTGGGGATCCGCTAACATGCGCCCCGATCGCCCTTGCCCGCGATGATCAAGAATAAAAACATCATAGCCTAAATGATAAAAATCATACGCTACTTCGGGGTATTTCACATAACTTTCGCTGCGGCCCGGTGAAATGACAATGGCTTTATGATGCTTTGGATGAATAAAACGAACATAATGAATAGAGATATCATCAACGCCCTGAAAACTCAGTTCTTCACGGCGCTGCCAAAAGTCTAAAAGTGGGCCATTGGCAAAAGCTGAAAACTGTGTTTCTCGAGTTAACCAGCGCTTTTTTAGGCTTTCAGGCGTCATCCTATTGTTCCTTATTTATTCATTCATAACCTTCAAGGTGGTCTCGGATGAGAGTCATAAATGACTCGCCAAAACGCTCAAGTTTGCGCTCACCAACGCCATTAATTAACAGTAATTCGGCGGATGTTGTCGGAACATGCTCTGCCATTTCAATTAATGTGGCATCATTAAACACCACAAATGGTGGGATGTTGTCCTCATCCGCTATCGATTTACGTAATTTTCGCAGTTTGGCAAACAGCTTCTTATCATAATTGCCATGGTAAACTTTGTTTTGTTGATTACGGCTTTTTGTGACTAAAACACGCGGTACGGCAAGCTGTAACGCAGATTCCCCACGTAAAATAGGCCTTGCCGCTTCCGTCAATTGCAGCGCGGAAAAATGAGTAATATTTTGGGTGATCATCCCTAAGTGGATCAATTGACGGATTACGCTTATCCAATGTTCATTACTTTGATCTTTACCAATACCGTAAACCGGTAATTTATCATGGCCTAAATCACGAATACGTTGGTTATTCGCCCCGCGCAATACTTCAACAATATAGCCGATACCAAAGCGCTGACCAACACGATAAATACAAGACAGCGCTTTTTGAGCATCAATTAACCCATCGTATTGTTTTGGGGGATCTAAACAAATATCGCAGTTCCCGCAAGGTTGCTGGCGATTTTCGCCAAAGTAATTGAGCAACACCAAGCGACGGCAAGTTTGTGCTTCAGCGAAGGCGGCAATCGCATTAAGTTTGTGCCGCTCAATATCCTGTTGCATGCCTGCGGGCTTTTCTTCAAGACAACGGCGCAGCCACGCCATATCTGCAGGGTCATAAAATAAAACCGCTTCGGCTTCAACGCCATCACGCCCTGCTCGCCCTGTTTCTTGGTAATAAGCTTCAATATTACGCGGGATATCAAAATGCGCGACAAAACGGACGTTTGATTTGTTGATCCCCATACCAAACGCGACGGTCGCGACCACAATTTGCAAGTTATCTTTCAAAAAAGCATCTTGCACCCACTCACGCTGTTGGCTATCGAGCCCTGCATGGTATGCCGCAACACTCAAACCGCGCTTTTGTAGGCGCTCTGCAGTCTCTTCCACCTTACTGCGGCTATTGCAATATACAATACCCGCTTTGCCTTTTTGGCCTTTAATAAAAAACCAAAGTTGGTCCAATGGCTTATATTTTTCGACGAGTGTGTAACGAATATTTGGCCTATCAAAACTACTCACATGGACGAGTGGGTCATGAAGTTCCAATAAACGGATGATATCGGTTCGTGTAGTTTCATCGGCCGTTGCTGTTAGCGCCATAACAGGCACATTGGGCAACGCTTGGCGCAGCTGCCCTAATGCACGATACTCTGGCCGAAAATCATGGCCCCATTGGGAAATACAATGAGCTTCATCCACCGCTAATAACGTGATGTCCCAACTTGAGAGCTGGTTAAGAAAATACTCAGTTAATAGCCGCTCAGGAGCAACATACAGCAATTTAATCTCACCATTACTGCATAGCTCCATGATTTGACGCTGTTCTAACGGTGTTTGTGATGAGTTTAAACACGCCGCATTCACACCATGCAAACGCAATTGGTCAACTTGGTCTTTCATCAAAGAAATGAGCGGAGAAACCACCAACGTCACACCTTGCTTCACCAGTGCAGGTACTTGGTAGCACAAGGATTTTCCGCCGCCTGTTGGCATTAATACTAAACAGTCTCGGTTATCTAAAATAGCCCCGATGACCGCATCTTGGCCGGGACGAAATGACTGATAACCAAACGTGCTATTCAGTACGTTTTCAGCCAGTGAAAGTTGGTTAATGACACAAGCAGTGGACACAAACTTCCTCAATCTCTAAAACAAGTCGCTGCCCATTTGAGCAGCGAAATTGTTGATTTATGACACGGCAATTTCGCCTTGTCAGATAATATCGGGGCGATGGCGTCTAAACTACATCATATCGTTTAGCATAACACCAATACCAAAACGTGTTTGGCGATAATTGTAGTCTATCATTGACTCGCCATAACCGCTAAACAACTGGGTATAAAATCGCACATGTTGGCTAATTGGATAACTCCAACCTAACTCTGCTCCGCCATAACCCGTATTCCAATTATAGCGACCCGTGGTGGTAAAAACACTGTCTCCCAATGCATAACCAACTTTTACGCGATAATACCCCATGTATTTTGTGATATCCGAGTTATCATCGCTGCCTTCGCTTTCATGAATGCGATACCACGGTTTGAGGTCAACCTGCCAATTGCCATTTTGCGCCATGGCCCGTGCATAAATACGGTTCCAGCTGCGAGATGTTGGGTCAGAGCGACCATTTGATTCATGGTTAAACCCTGTTTCAAACTCACGTAAAGTCCAACCCGCAAATTGATAATCCGTTAGCCAGCCAACAAATACTTGGGGCTCGTAATTGGTTTCTCGAAAAGGAGAGGATTCTTTTTTATTGCTAAGCTGCCACCAAGAGCGCTGGGTATACGAAACCGCTAAAATAGAATCATCCCCAGCGATACCCGCCCAAAGTGGAAACGCCAAGCTTAATTGGAATTTAACTTCATCCTTTAACGCATCATCCCCCCAGTTATAACTGGAAATCGCGTTTTTATTCATCGAGGAAGTATAGGTATAAATAATGTAATTAGATTCGTAAGGATACAAAACAAATGGATTATCGTAATTTTGCAATAAGCCAGAAATAATACTGCCACGAATTGGCGTATTATCTTTTATATTCTGTTCGGTTTGAACACCTGTATTTTCAGTGGCAAACAGTGAAGCAGACCAAAAGCAGAGCACTGCACTTATCAACATCGGTAAAGCGCGCATTAGTCATTCCTATTTTCATCATCGTAAAAATAAAATTTGTCCTATTTTACACACAAAACGCGACCACTGTTGAAAGATTATTCATATGTTTGTTAGAGACATATTTAAAACATAATGTTAACTTTCTATTTACATATTATTTAAGGGATGAAACCAATGAATGACCGTACTTATACTTTAGAAGAAGCCAGTAAATTAATGAGCCACGCATTTATCTATAAAATGCCTTTTAATCAGCTACTCGGCATTAAACTCGCTCACATTAATGACGATTTTGTTCAACTCACCATTGAAAACCGCCAAGAATTAATCGGCAATTTTACACAAAATATCCTTCACGGTGGCGTGATTGCCTCTATTTTGGATGTCGCCGGTGGCATGGTGTGCATTAACCGCATTTTACAGCGCATTACCCCCCTCACTCATACTGAAATTGTCGATAAAATGTCACGAATGGGCACCATTGATTTACGTGTCGATTATTTGCGTCCAGGTCGTGGAGAGCTATTTACAGCGAGTGCAAGCTTACTGCGAGATGGTAATAAGATTGCCGTCACACGTTGTGAACTACATAATGAAAATAATCAACATATTGCAACAGCAACAGCGACTTATCTCGTAGGATAAACCATTCTTGTAAATAATTAGTTACCTAGTAAACTAATAGCTTGTAAAAAAACATGAGCAATGTCACATTAGAAGCATCAAAAATCGAGCCGCATGATCTGCATAATCTACGGCTCGTTATCTCTGTATAAGTTTCTTTATTTGTCTTTAATTCAATTTCAGAGCCAACAATGAGCCAGCAAAATACTACCAAAGGCGTATTATGTGCCTTAGGCGCCTATTTTATTTGGGGTGTCGCACCCATTTATTTTAAAAGCATCCAAGAAGTGCCCGCAGAAGAAATCCTGACTCATCGTATTATTTGGTCATTTTTCTTTATGCTTTTGTTATTAACGGTGACGCGTCACTGGAGCTATTTACGCCAAATTCTCAAACAGCCCAAGAAAATATTAATTTTAGGTGTTACCGCAACGACAATTGCCTGTAACTGGCTAATCTATATTTGGGCTGTTAATAATGGCCATATGCTACAAGCCAGCCTCGGTTATTTTATCAACCCACTCGTTAACGTCTTATTTGGGATGCTATTTCTACAAGAACGTTTTCGCCGCATGCAATGGGTAGCCGTAGGCCTTGCTTTAACTGGCGTCTTAATCCAACTATGGCAATTCGGTTCTGTCCCTGTGATTGGCTTAAGCCTTGCAGTGACTTTCGCGACGTACGGGTTATTACGTAAAAAACTGGGAGTGGATGCCCAAATTGGAATGACCTTTGAAACACTTTGGTTGCTCCCTGTCGGCATTATTTTCCTATTATTCTTTGCAGATAGTCCAACTAGCAACATGGCAATGAATGATTGGCATCTTAACGCATTATTAATTGCTGCTGGGGTCATTACTACTGTGCCATTACTGCTATTTACAGAAGCGGCTAACCATTTAAGACTATCCACACTCGGTTTCTTCCAATACATGGGACCAAGTATTATGTTCTTATTGGCCGTCTTTATGTATGGTGAAGTCATAACTTCTGAACTGCTAATCACCTTTGGGTTTATCTGGGTTGCATTAATTTTATTTACATTAGATGCATTATACACTCAACAAAAACTGAGAAAGAAATAACGCTTATTGTATTCTTGTGTCTCAAATAGCCGTTAATTAGCCTTAAGTTCAAACACCAGCGTCTATTTTATATTTAAAGTAGCGTTGGTGTTTCATTATATGGAACCAAAACAATTAATTTCATTAATGAAAAACTCACTAATTCAATTTTTAATGCTCTATGCGTTTTATTTTAAATAACTTTAAATTAAATAGATTAATTATCATTAAGCATTTTTGTTTATATTCCATTATTTAAAATAAAAAAGCAAAATCAATAGGTTAGAAAAGGTCAATCAAGCTTGATTTTCTTCTAAAAATGACTATCATTTAACTTATCTTAAATTCACTTCAACTAATATCTCATCCACTAAACAACTTATTGAAATAAAAGTAGTTGTTTATTTTTTTCAATTAATGATTGCTTAATAGGAACTTGGTAATTATATTGTACGCCGCTTGTATTCACCCCAGCGGATGGTGATGGTCCGATTCATCACTGACGTTTCATTAAAGTGCGCACGATGACATTCAATTTAAGATGTCCTGGTGCGAGGTTTTCTGAAATTGAATACAGTCGGTTCTAAAATTTAATTTAATACAATCATGTAGCGGTAAGACTCTAAATAATTCGAAAACACAACTAGGCGGCAAGCAAGAGAGTCGCTGGGAGCATACAAAAGTATGCGACTAGTGCGAACGCGCAAAGCCAACAACGTGGCAATTCGAAATATGACGAGTATGACTCTAAATAATTCGAAAACACAACTAGGCGGCAAGCAAGAGAATCGCTAGGCGCAGACAAAAGTATGTGACTAGTGCGAACGCGCAAAGCCAACAACGTGGCAATTCGAAATATGACGAGTATGACTCTAAATAATTCGAAAACACAACTAGGCGGCAAGCAAGAGAGTCGCTGGGAGCATACAAAAGTATGCGACTAGTGCGAACGCGCAAAGCCAACAACGTTGTGATTCGAAGTATGACGAGTACGGCTGCATTTTAGGTTCGCTCCGCCTGTGCATTCAGACAGAGTTGACGTTGTTAAGGGCTTTTGGGAAGGGCTTCAAAATGCAACAGAATACCGTTCAAATGAAACGTGTACTGACCACTCCTGCGTTAGTTTTTTTCGGGTTGGCTTATATGGTGCCACTCGGGATTTTCACCACCTATGGGCAAGTCACTGTATTAAGTGAAGGGCATTTGCCTGTCGCTTATTTAATTACATTAGCTGCCGTCTTTTTCACTGCCATGAGCTATTGCCGCATGACTAGCGCGCTCCCACTTTCGGGGTCGGCTTACTCTTACGTGCAAAAAACCTTTGGCGGCACACTGGGCTTTTTAGTGGGTTGGGCACAATTGCTCGACTATCTATTCCTACCGATTATCAACTACATTGCTATTGGGATCTTCGTCCATGAAGCTTTTCCTGATATTCCAATGTATGTGATTATTTGTAGCACCATCACGATTGTTAGCATCATGAATATTTTGGGAATTAAATTAGTTTCCTCAATGAATATGCTAATCATCCTGATGCAAATTATCTTTATTGGTGTATTTTTATACTTAAGTTTTAAAACATCATTTGTATTGGATACTGATGCTTTATTAGCGCCGATTACCGTTATGGCAGATCAAGTCCCAGGGCTGTTTGCTGGTGCAGCGGTATTATGCTTAGCATTCTTAGGTTTTGACGCCATTTCAACTATGGCTGAAGAAACTAAAGATGCACGCAACGCACTACCAAAAGCGATTTTATACACCGTATTTATCGCAGGTACCTTATTTGTCGTTATTTCTTATGGCGCACATTTAGTGTACCCAATGTGGCAAGATTTTATTCCGAACACGGATATTGCTAGCCTTGCGGTTATGAAACAAGTTGGCGGTGCGATGATGGCATCCAGCTTTATTACCGCTTATGTTATTGGTGTGTTTGCTTCAGCCATGACATCACAAGCCAGTATCGTGCGGATTTTCTATGCCATGGGCCGTGAAGGTGTGTTACCTCGTTCGCTGTTTGCTTATTTGCACCCACGACTGAATACACCGATTTACTCAATTATCTTTGTTGCGGTTGCGTCTTTGTTGTCACTGGTGCTGTCTTTAAGCATGGTCGCATCGATGATCAGCTTTGGTGCACTTATCGCCTTCACCTTTGTGAACCTATCGGTCATTAAGCATTTTTATATTGACCGTAAAGCGTCATTAGATAATACAAAAGTTATTACTTGCCTTATTATGCCTTCTATTGGTGTTGTTCTTACCTTATGGTTGTGGACAAGCCTTGATAGCGAAGCCTTTAAGGTCGGTTTATGGTGGTTAGCAGCAGGTGCCGTTTATTTGGCATTGCTAACCCATGGCTTTACTCGTCGTCCACCTGCAATTTCTGACGATGAGACTGAGATGATTATTAACTAATCATTCAAAGCCTAATAAATGATTACGGGGAAAGCATTAGCCTTCCCCGTTGTTTTTTTAGCTCTGGCTCTTCTCAAGCGCCACTGATACAGACGGTTTGGTTTACAATGAATAATCAATTTGCTGACGTTATTTATTTTAACGGTTATATCTATACTGCAGATACTCAAGACCGCGTCGTTGATGCGATTGCTGTTCGTGATGGCTATGTCTTAGCCACAGGTACGTCTGATGAACTTCATCAATACGTTGGGCCAGAAACAGAAAGTATCGACTTAGAAGGCAAAATGATGATGCCTGGCATCATTGATGGCCATATGCACCCTTTTTGGGGTGGAATTCAATTATTCGGCTGCCATTTAAACTATGAATCACTGACCATTAATCAAATTCTCGAACGTGTACAAGATCACTTAGATAAAGACCCACGTACTGGTGAAAATGATTGGTTAAAAGTCACGGCTTGGTTGCGCCAAGGCATGATCCCCGCAGGTATTGATATGTACCGCGAAGACATGGACAAACTGAATACCAAACGCCCTGTCGTGCTCTTTTCAAACGATTGCCACACACTGCTTGCCAATAGCCGTGCTCTTGAGCTTTTCGGTATTACTAAAGATACCCCTGAGCCACCAGATGGTAAAATTGGTAAATATGAAAATGGTGAACTTAACGGTATTTTAGAAGATGCTCCTGCGATGCGCGCTGCTGATAGCATCCCTTCTATTCGTGACGATCAAGCGATTGAAGTTGCTGAACTAGTGCAAAAAGTGCTTAACCAGCAAGGTGTTACCATGGTGATGGACGCCCGTGTTTCTGAGCAACAACTCGAAGCATTTGCACAATTACAACAACGCGGTGACCTCACAATTCGTTTCCAAGCGGCTCGCGAAATCACACCAGACGAAACCCCTAATGTGGCATCTGTTGCTGCGGCGGTTGATAAAGCGGTTGCATTCGCTAAAAAGTGGCACCAAGCTGATTGGGTTCCAACACCGGGTATCGGTTTAAATAATATTAAGATGTTTGTTGATGGTGTGATGCAATTCCCAACCATGACAGCGTCATTATTACAGCCTTATCGCATTAACCAAGGCACCGATGATGCGCCAAATTGGGTTGAGACCGACAACTATGGCGACCTCTATTTCACCGCTGAAATCCTAGACGAGCTAATGGAAAAAATTGCAGCGGCAGGCTATGACCCACACTTGCATACCGTTGGTGAAGGCGCAGTTTCTATTGTTTTAGATGCCATCGAAAAAATGCGTACGGCTCACCCTGAAAAAGATATTCGCCCAGGTTTAGCGCACAACGAACTTGTTCATGCGGATGATTACGCACGCTTTGCACGTTTAAAAACCATTGCTTGCTTGTCTTTCCAGTGGGCTGCACCAACGCCTGAGCTGGCTGCATTCGAGAAAAATATGCTAGGTGAAACGCGTTTTGAGCAATTAGAGCCAATCGCTAAATTTGTTGATGCTGGTGCAGTTGTCGCATTTGGTAGCGACTGGCCTATCGATGACTTTGATGAGTGGTATGACTTAAAAGTGGCAGCAACACGCCGAGGCCGTGATATTAATGGCCAACAAGCACCACGACTAGATAATGACCGTGACCTGACCGTGACTGAAGTTCTTCGCAGCGCAACGATTGACTCTGCTTATGCACAGCATCGAGAAGACGTTCTTGGTTCATTAGAAGCAGGTAAATTCGCTGATATGATTGTGTTGGATCGTAATGTATTTGAAATCCCTGCGGACGATATTGAAAATGTAAAAGTACTACGTACAATTATTGGTGGAAAAACAGTTCATATTGCTTAGTCAGCTCTTTATTTAATAATTTAAAATAAAGTAATTAAACAAAACAAACACCCCAAAGATTAAATCAAATCTTGGGGTGTTTTTAATTGAGTGCTTAATGCCAAAACCTAACACAATTAAAAAGAGAAATTACGAGGGAATTAACGCCCTCGTAATACAACATTATTCTTCGTAAGAAAATATTGTCTGAACAACCGTATTCCCATGACTAATCACGACATAACATAACCTATCGCGTATTAATAACGAAACACCTAACACGGTAATACACGCCGATACAAACGCAATCACTGCGAACTTGCTCATTTCCCTTGACCTCTTAATTGTTAAGAGGCACAATCCTAACTGTCTAGGTTTGGATCGGGCCTCGTTGGTGAATAATAACTAACGGGGCTTTTTCATTTCTGATCCAAAATAAGTGACTTGAACCAGAAAGGCTCAAGCACCCAATTGCAGAGTAGCAAAGCTTTATATTTTACGCACGCGACAATATTAAAATAACATTATTTTTTAACTTTGATTTCTAATTATAATTCCGCCATTAATTAAAGATAAAATAGTTTGGGTGCTTGATACCACAAACCAAACAATTAAAAAGAGAAATTACGAGGGGATTAACCCCCTCGTAATACAACATAATTCTTCGTAAGAAAATATTGTCTGAACAACTGTATTCCCATGACTAATCACGACATAACATAACCTGTCGCGTATTAATAACGAAACACCTAACACGGTAATACACGCCGATACAAACGCAATCACTGCGAACTTGCTCATTTCCCTTGACCTCTTAATTGTTAAGAGGCACAATCCTAACTGCTCAGTTTTGGATCAGGCCTCGTTGGTGAATAATAACTAACGGGGCTTTTTCATTTCTGATCCAAAATAAGTGACTTGAACCAGAAAGGCTCAAGCACCCAACCAAAGAGTAGCAAAGTTTTATATTTGACGCACGTTTTACCTCATAAAAATGCTTATTAAAAACGCTTTATTTAGATATTATTAGAAAAATAATTAAATAGGATTTAAAATAAAAATCTATTTTTAAACCGTTATTTAAACTCTTAAATTTAAGAAAAAGACTAAAATTTTCATTAAAAAAAATAACACTTGCAAACAAAAATACATCCAGCTAATATCCGCTGCGTTTTCTATCCAATAACAAACTGCAAGGAGGTTTATCATGACAACAACTAATCAAACTCTTTGCGGGCATACTCAATACTAGGTTTCCTCTCTATTCAGTTTTGCCTGCTAATTCACCTTATTTTTTAATTAGAAATGAGTTAATGACTTATGGGCAATACTTTTCATTCTGTGAGCGAACACGTCAGTTATATCGCCACGGAAACAACTTGGATTGAAAGTAAAGCAATCCAACAATTACAAACTACTGCAAACCTACCCAATATGGTATCCGTCGTTGGTATGCCAGATCTCCACCCTGGTCGTGGATACCCAATTGGTGCAGCATTTTTTTCCACCAAACGGTTCTATCCCGCCCTTGTCGGAAATGATATTGGCTGCGGAATGAGTTTGTTTCAAACGAATATTAAAAAATCAAAAGTTAATCTTGATAAGCTCGAAAAACAACTTTCTGAGATGCCGGACCATGCCTCATTAACATGGCTTAATGAACATGTTCCTAATAACATGAAATCACATGATTTTATGGCATCACTAAGTTCTATTGGCGGTGGTAACCATTTTGCTGAATTTCAATCAATCGATGAAATATTACAGCCTGAATTATTTGCTAAAAGCGGTCTAAATAAACAACAATTACTGTTGCTTGTTCACAGTGGATCTCGTGGTTTAGGTCAATCTATCTTACGTCAGCATGTGGAGCGCCACAGTCATAATGGGCTTTGTGAAGGCTCTGATGATGCAAAAGAATACCTACATGCGCATCAAAATGCGCTTAATTTTGCGCAAATAAATCGTCGCTTGATTGGTTTACGTATGTTGCAGCAAGTTAAAGCTGCCGGGGAGCTGAGCTTAGATATTAATCATAATTTAGTCGAGCCTTGCAATATCAATGGCATTGATGGCTGGCTTCATCGCAAAGGTGCCACACCTTCTGACCGTGGCTTTGTGATTATCCCTGGCTCACGAGGTGATTACAGCTACTTGGTATCACCTCAACCAAATGACGTTTGTCTAAATTCCCTTGCTCACGGAGCGGGTCGCAAGTGGATGAGAACTGAGTGTAAAGGGCGATTGTCACATCGTTACACGCCGCTTCAATTATCTCGAACAGCATTAGGTAGCCGTGTTATCTGTGCAAACAAACAATTGATTTACGAAGAAGCCCCGCAATCTTATAAGTCTATTGATACTGTGATTGAAAGTATGGTGAATATTGGTGTTATTCAGGTCGTGGCTCGGCTAAAACCTGTTATCACCTACAAAACCAGTGGAGAATGTTAATTATGTTATTACAATTTTCCTCTGCACAAGGCCCTGAAGAATGCTGTATTGCTGTTGAAAAAGCACTAGCCTGTTTTTTACAAGAGGCAACAAATCTTCGTGTCACCATTGATATTCTAGAGTCATTCCCATCCAAACATGGATTAAAATCTGCCTTGCTTTCTCTTGAAGGAGAGCATGCAGAGCAGCTAGTCCAAACTTGGTGTGGGACAGTGCAATGGCAGTGCCCGAGCCCTTTACGCCCTCGCCATAAACGAAAAAATTGGTTTATGAGTGTGATCCGTTTTTCAGCGATCCAACCTATTGAAGAAAGTGAAATCGAATTTGAATTCACTAAAGCTCAAGGCGCAGGAGGGCAGCATGTGAATAAAACCTCATCTGCGGTCAGAGCAAGGCATGTGGCAACGGGGATCACTGTAAAAGTTCAATCTGAACGTAGCCAACATGCAAACAAAAAATTGGCTAAACAATTGATACAATGGAAGCTTAATGAACATCAATCACAACAATTAAATGTATTGGATAAGCAACGTCACCATTCTCATTACCAAATTGAAAGGGGTAATGCCGCTATTATATTTTCAGGTAAAGAGTTTAAACGGTTGATATAATATAAAAATTAGTCACCCTTGATTTATAGGGTGGCTAACTGGCTGATCTTAATTATGGCTGATACAGCATCGGGAAAGCCTCCATTGATTGCCCCGCAATATGGCACTCTTTACCGCCCAACATGGATTTATCTTGTAATGGAAAACTGGCTATTTGCTCTCTTAGTACAGCATCATTGCTGGATTTCTGAATAAAGTCTTCTTTCATTAATTCATGTTTAAAGTCACAAGGTGTGTGATAAATTAATTCAAAAGCTGACTCAATTTCGTCTATTTTTTTATTCACTGCGTCGAGCGTCACTTGGTAATCTTTATTTTCTGATTCAAGATAGTTAATTAAATTGGTGTCTTTATTATCTGAATCAATTTCATCTTTTATTTGCTTTTTATTAAATTCAATGTATTCCTCAAGCTCTTTTCGATATTGTTTTTCTTCATTTAAAATATTTAAATATTCATCTCTATTAAAAAATAAATTCATAACTTAATCCACCCTTATTATTTTAATTTAAATTAATGATAAATTAGTCACCATTTATAACCGTATGCAGATGACAAAATTAAAATAGCCAAATAATTTCGAAATTCAACATCTATTTTATTACATGATGAACAGTTAGCTGCCTGCCTCCTTTCAGAGGCGGCATCGAGGGGGTAAACGCTAGAGAATTTTTTCGGTTAAAAACCAACCGGCTATGCTTTCACGTTTTTGTTCTGTAGGTAGAACTTCATGAGGGAATTCTTCTGACATAAAAAAGATCATTCTTCCTGCCAAAGGTTCCAGTTTAAACAGATGATTATCTTTTTTATCAAAAACAACAAGCTCTCCACCATCACCTAACTTCCATGACTCATTCATATATAAAACCGTTGTGATCTTGCGACGACCAACACCTCTCGGGTTATCAACGTGTTTTTTATAAAATCCACCATTCGGGTAACGGCAAAAGTGTGTTTCAAAATCACGCAAACCTAAAAATAACTGGTAATTCAGTGCTTGGCGTATTTCCTCCATTTTATCCATATAAAGGGCAATGGGTACCCCCATTTCAGGTTCTAGCCATACAGTTTGGTCACCCCGAATCGCTCTATTGCCCTGCAATGAATCTCGATGACCGATACGGGCATCTTGCAGTGTGTTTGGTATGCAGTGTTTTATCTCTTGAATATCTGATGAGATCAGAAAATCGTCCCACACATACCAACCCTGTGTGGAGAGTGAATCAATAAGTGTATTAATTGACATGATGTATATTAGGAAGGTTATTCGGTAAAACTTTATACGGCAAGAAAATTAAAAAATAAAATTAAAAACTTAAATCTTGATGATTAGCTGATTAAATCAAACTTAAAGACTAAGCAATTTGAATCGATATGAAAATTTTACTTCTAAAAACAATATGTTCTTAGAAAACCATAAATATTGAATGAAGAGAGACCCTATTCGCAGGCCTCTCTACTTTTAAATCAATTGATTAATAATATGGCGTTACCAGACTCTTGCTTGTGCCGTTCTATGCATAGACAAACCAAGGTTACCTGTTTGTTGGTAACTTCTGGCGAATTGCTCAGATGTTGCAAAAGTCGTTCCTTCCCGAAGTACCTCAAAGCCAGAACCATAATCTGCAAGAACCGAGGTTGGGTCATACAACTCGTTGTTAAGATCCAAGCTAGTTTGAACTTTAGAAAGAGTGGTATTGAGGTGATTTTTATTTATATCATTGATCAGTATTTCTGACTCGCATTGTAGACTTGCTATATTTTCTTCAATATTATTATACTCTTTAAGCAAATTCAGTAGATCCGCATTGGCTTTCGAGCTCTTTCTTAAATAAAATGTTTTAGTCTTTTTCATTGGCGCATGCCAAGAGTCAATATTGTTAATTTGTCTCCCAAGCGACCTAGCATAGGCTAAGTTTTCCCCCATACTGTAATCAGTATAATTTTCTGTATTTATGTTTAACACTTTATCGTTTAAATTTGAATAATTTTCCTTTATATAATTATCTTTGTTTTCACTATTCCCCTCTACATTAACCTTTAGTAACTCCAGTGACTTCTTAAATGCTGACTTCCCCCTAAACTTCTCCCCTTCTATATCGTTAATATTAAATTCTATTGCTTTTATTAATGACCTAGCAATTTCATTTCTGTTTATTAATAATGCATCCATTTTCGTGGAATTTAATTTTAACTCATCTAAAACTCTATTAATATTATCTGTATTTTCCATATACATTCCTTTATAAATAAAAATTAATTAACGCTAAAAAAGAGTAAATTGAAAAGTAGAAAATAACAAATTTTTATTTATTATGGTTTTTTATTAAATAATAATAGGCTCATATAAAAACACCGCCAATCGGCGGTGTTAAGAGAACAAATCTATAAGGTTTCTAACCTTGCATAAGAAGCTACCAACCACTTAATGCCTTGCCCTTGAAACGCAATTTGTAAGCGGCAATGCTCACCACTTCCCTCAAGGTTAATAATCGTGCCTTCACCAAATTTTGGGTGCATCACTCGCTGGCCTAAAGCATAGCCGGAATCATTTTGACTGATGGGCGTGCCAAGGCGCTGATGGCTAACAGGCCGTGAAACCGTGGCGCGTAAGCGAACCTCTTCCACACATTCCGTTGGTAGTTCACCAATAAACCGCGAAGGCCGATGGTAAACTTCTTTACCATATAAACGGCGGCTTTCTGCATAAGTGATGGTAAGCTTTTCCATTGCTCGAGTGATACCGACGTAAGCTAAGCGGCGCTCTTCTTCTAAACGGCCACTTTCATCCATTGACATCTGACTTGGGAACATCCCTTCTTCCATGCCCACAATAAAGACCACTGGAAATTCCAAGCCTTTAGCGGAGTGTAGCGTCATTAATTGAACGGCATCTTGGCTAACATCTGCTTGGCCTTCGCCAGACTCAAGGGCTGCATGGGATAAAAAAGCCTGCAATGGCATGAGATCTTGGTCTTCTTCTTGATAACTGAAGTCACGAGTCGCATTGACGAGTTCCTCTAAGTTTTCAATTCGAGCCTGCGCTTTTTCACCTTTTTCTTGTTCATACATTGCACGCAGGCCAGAGTCATTAATCACTCTATCTGCCTGAACATGTAGTGGCATTTCTTGGGTTTCTTTCGCGAGCGCATCAATCAGTTCTAAAAAGCGTTCGATGGATGCTGCTGCACGCCCACCCAAGACTTGCTCGCGAAGTAAGTACTCACAACTTTCCCATAATGTTAATTGCTGGTCACGTGCTGTTTGGCGAACAGTGTCTAACGTACGCTCACCAATCCCACGTGTCGGTGTGTTGACCACTCGCTCAAACGAGGCATCATCATTGCGATTTGCAATCAGCCTTAAATAGGAAAGTGCATCTTTGATTTCTTGACGTTCAAAAAAGCGCTGCCCGCCATAAATACGATATGGCATCGCGCTTTGAATTAGTGCCTCTTCAAGTACACGAGACTGCGCATTGCTACGGTATAACATGGCACAATCTTGTAAAGCACCGCCATTTTCCTGCCACTGCTTGATGCGCCCAACCACATAGCGAGCTTCATCTAATTCATTAAATGCACAATACAGCGAAATCGGTTCGCCATCTCCGCCTTCCGTCCATAAGTTTTTCCCTAAGCGGTCGCTATTATTGGCAATTAACGTATTCGCAGCTTTTAGAATATTGTTGGTTGAACGGTAGTTTTGTTCAAGGCGGATAGTTTCTGCGCCAGGAAAATCATTGAGGAAACGCTGAATATTTTCAACTTGCGCACCACGCCAACCATAAATCGATTGGTCATCGTCCCCAACTATCATGACTTTGCCTGTTTCACCCGCCAACACGCGGATCCATGCATATTGGATGCTATTTGTATCCTGGAATTCATCCACTAGAATATTGGTGAAACGTTCGCGGTAATGTTGCAACACATGAGGTTTATTCAGCCATAACTCGTGAGCACGCAGTAGCAATTCAGCAAAGTCCACCAGCCCAGCGCGATCGCACGCTTCTTGGTAAGCTTGGTAGACTTTTAACCACGTTGCCTCTACAGGGTTACCATAACTTTCAATATGTTGTGGACGAAGCCCTTCATCTTTTTTACCATTGATGTACCACATACCTTGGCGCGGTGGCCATTGTTTTTCATCAAGGTTCATGGCTTTAAGTAACCGACGAATTAAGCGGTATTGGTCGTCACTATCTAAAATTTGGAAATCTTGCGGCAGGTTGGCATCCATGTAGTGTTGACGCAACAAGCGGTGTGCCAAACCATGGAATGTGCCAATCCACATGCCACCTTCGCTACTGCCAATCAATTGATTGATTCGATGACGCATTTCAGCCGCAGCTTTGTTGGTAAAGGTCACTGCCATAATCGAAAATGGCGAGGCATTCTCAACGGACATCAACCATGCAATTCGGTGCACCAATACACGCGTTTTCCCACTTCCAGCTCCCGCAAGAACAAGTAAATTGGTACGCGGGGCAGCAACCGCTTCGCGCTGTTTGTCGTTTAGACCTTCGAGCAGATAAGAGACGTCCATAGTTACCATCAAAGCAAAACAGTGGCAAATACCACTGTGTTTTTATACATGAAAAATGATTATACCAATGATAAGAGAGATTCCAACTGGGAAATTTCAACGTGCGGCAATAAGCGTACGTCTTTTTCTTCCATCAGTGTTTTTTGGCTTGGGTTTATCCAGCAGGCTTGCATACCGCTATTAATCGCACCTTCGACATCGGTGAGCAAGTTATCTCCCACATGTAAAATAAATTGTGGTTCGATATTTAAGCGCTGCGCGGCTAGTCGGTACATATCGCAAAAAGGCTTCGAGCGCCCATCCGGACCCGCTTTTAAAACAAACTGGAAATAATCCCCCAAACCACACGCGTCAGGCTGCGCATTACCATTAGTAATCGCCACTAATGGCACTTTTTCAGCAAGCTGAAGTAAAGTTTTGTGTGTTGATTCAGGAATATCGATTTGGTTACGCCAATAGGTGAAATGCGCCATGACATCATCCGCACCCTTTTCAGCATCTTCCCGCGAATAGCCATGATGGCAAAACATCATTTTTGATGAAAGCCAGCGCCAACGTGAAATATCATGAAAAATTTCAGGTTCTTGCTCTTCCACTAAACGGCGAAAAGCATACAAATCATCATTACTAAAATGATTGAATTGCGGGTCATATTCACGCACAAAACGTAAAACTTCCTCTTCCGTTTTATCAATAACAGGGTGGTTATCGTAAAGCGTGTCATCCAAATCAAACGTAATCGCTTTAATTGGCGATAGCGGGCGGTAAAAATGCATTAAGGTTTCTCCCTCTTTGCTCTCGGATGAGCCACATCATAAACGTTTGCTAAGTGCTGAAAATCTAGGTGCGTATAGATTTGTGTTGTTGATAAATTCGCATGGCCTAAAAGTTCCTGCACTCCACGTAAATTCCCACTTGATTCAAGGATATGTGTCGCAAAAGAGTGGCGTAATTTGTGTGGGTTAATATGGCTGTTAACCCCTTGTTTGATGCCCCATTGTTCAAACCGTTTTTGAACATTTCGATTCGAAATTCGCTTGCCACTTTGCGTTGAAATAAATACAGCATCATCTTCAGGTTCATACAATTCGCGCATTTCTAACCAGCGCTGCAACCAGCTCACCGCCGTTTTCCCCAATGGGATTTTGCGTTCTTTACTACCTTTACCCATTACCTTGACTTCACCCATTGCTAAATCAAGATGACGGACATTTAACCCGACCAGTTCTGACAAACGTAGACCTGCACCGTACATCACTTCCAACATAGTTCTATCACGAACAACCAGTGGATCGCCGCTGTCCATATTCAGAAGCTGGGAAACTTCATCCACATCCATGTTCTTTGGTAGGCGTTTTTTGGCCTTCGGTGCTTGAATCGCCTTGGCTGGGTTTGCTGGTAGTTCACCTTGGTGAACCATCCAATCACAAAAACTTCTTAAGGATGAAAGACGTAGCGCCATACTGGCTGCTTGAAGCCCTGACTTTCGGCTCTTTACCGCAATATTGCGAACTAGCGTAGTATCAAGCTTTTGCCATTCATCCATTTTCATTGAAACCAGCATTTCAACAATCACACTGAGCTGGCGACGGTAATTTGTGATAGTGACGGGACTTAACCGACGCTCAACACGTAAATAACGCAAGAATGCTTCAACTTGGATCATCAGCCCATCAGGCTGAGTATCTACAGGCGTTCTATCCATTGGCTTAATAACCTCGGAAGAATTTGAGCGACTTTTTCTAACATCACGGTGCCCATCCCATATTGGTAATGTTCACGGGAGCGACTGGTAAAAATCACCATACCTGATTCACCATGGTGACCAAATAATGAAATTGCCACGGATCCCACATTCAATGCTTCCGGCAACAGTAACTGAATTTCAGGGCCATTTAAGCGCCCAAGATAATTCTGTCTTTCACCAAACCGTTGAATTCTCACGGGTTCAAAAACACGACGGGAAATCACTAATTGGTGTGCATCAAGAGGTGCTGACAAGCGCCAACTATCACTAAATAGACGAACAGATGCACCTGACAAGCCGAGATTTTTCGCCCAGCGGTTCAGTACTTGCAGCATTTCTTGTAAGCTTTTTGATGATGACATTTCAATCACCAGCAGTAATAACTCATCAAAAAGCTCCACATTTTCATGCGCTTGCTCAACCATAAAACGGATATCTTGCTCAAGTTCTTTAATTTTTATCCGTTGGCGGCTCATCAATAACTCAGGTAAGGAAACCGCCCCGTTCACCACATGAGGAACGTTTATTTGCTCAACAAGCGCTGGATGGCGCAGAAAAAAATAAGGATTTTCCTTTAAGTACTGCACCACGTCATTTTCATCCATTTGATGAATCTGCTTGGATGCTTTTTCAGTTTTATCCATACTATCCTCTTTGCCCTTTCAAGATTATATCTGGATCACTCCATCATAAACGTGTGCCGCAGGCCCCGTCATATAGAGAGGTGTTCCAGGCCCATCCCAAGAAATAGCAAGGGAACCGCCGGGTAAATCCACACGAACCCGCTTAGCTAATAAACCTTGAGAAATCCCAACAGCAACGGCGGCACATGCACCACTACCACACGCTTGAGTTTCCCCCGCACCGCGCTCATAAACACGCAAACGAATATGCTCTGCGCTAACAATTTCCATAAAACCAATATTAGCACGTTCAGGAAAACGCTCATGACTTTCAAGCGCAGGGCCTAATATTTCCACTTCCGCAGTATGGATACTTTCCACTTGGATAACACAATGCGGGTTACCCATTGAAACGACACCACACAACACTGTACGTTCTTGTGCACGGATAATATAGGTTTTTTCTTCCTTAACAGCGCGAAATGGGACTCTCTGCGGCTCAAAATCAGGTTCACCCATATTCACGCTGACATCATCATTTTCATTAATGGTTAATGTCATGCGACCTGATTGAGTGCTCACTTTAATTTTTTGCTTATTGGTTAAACCTTTGAGGCGAACAAAACGTGCAAAACAACGCGCCCCATTACCACATTGGGAAACCTCACTACCATCCGCATTAAAAATACGATAGTGAAAATCAAGATCTGGGTCATAAGGCGCTTCAACCAACAAAAGTTGGTCAAAACCAACCCCAGTATGTCTATCGGCTAAGCGACAAATCATTTCTGGGGAGAAATACACATTTTGGGTTACTCCATCAACCACCATGAAGTCATTGCCTAAGCCATGCATTTTAGAGAATTGCATTTCACGCTCCATAGTGGCAACTTACTGATTAGTTGCTTGAGCAGGCTCTTTTGCTGAGCTGCTTGGTGCAGTAGGTTGCACATCAGATGCTTGCGCCGATGCAGCATTCTCTTCTGGTGGAAAATAAAGAGGGCCTTTTAAACCACAGCCAGAAAGGGTAAATAAAACAACAAGTGCGCTAAGCCCAACTAAACTTTTTTTCATTCTTCTTCGCCTGTAATACTTACTTTTAACATCTGATATTTTTACACAATAACAGGACTGAACCCGCAAATCACGTCTGTTTATCAAGCATGTTGGCATTATATACTTTAGGCTAAATTTAATCTGAAAATTTTAAAGGCTTCCCTCCTCTCGCATTCCCCCCTATAATTTTCATTAACTATAATAATTTCAATCAACTAATCGTGAGCAAACAGGAACTTAACCGTGAATGACAGCGAATTTCATCAGCTAGCGGAAACGCTGCTTAGCGCAATTGAAGAGCATTTAGATAATTATGATGGTGATGCCGATATTGATTGTGAGATTAATGGCGGTGTGATGACCTTGAGCTTTGAAGATGGCAGCAAGATCATTATCAATAAACAAGAAGCTTTTCACCAAATGTGGTTAGCCACCAAACAAGGTGGGTATCACTATGACTATCAAGATGGAAATTGGATTTGTGACCGTTCAGGTCATGAGTTTAAAACAAAATTGGCAGAAGCCATCGCGTTTCAAAGCCAAGAACCATTTTCTTTCTAAGAAACATAACGCCGCAGGCAGGCCAAAAACCTGCTCGCGATGAAGAAATCAATAATAATGCGCTTGTTGCTGCCCTTGTGGCATTAAGCGCATGTCATGTCCAATTTCATCACTTTCATCTTCGGCACCAAACGGCCATGTCGCGCCAGAAAACGCCACCACTTGGTTTTTACCCTCTTGATTAATAATTTGGTAAAACTGAGGTAAGTTAAAATTAATGAAATTAGCACCATAAGTGAAACGGTCATGGGAAGAGGAGTAGAATTTACTCACATCACGCACTAAATCTTCTTTCGAGCCTTCACAGTGGGAATAGATTTCGACACGGTTAGCTTCATCTAAGACATAGATATTAAAACCGGTATTGTCTGGGGTGTTTTCAAAGAAAAACTGCACAATACCTTCACTTGCATAGCCATCAACGACCGCAGGTAAGTGATTATCGCTTTTTGCTTGCAGTTTGACTGGCCAACCGTGCAATTTGTTATGGGAAATTGCCCCATAGAATTCAACTGCATTTTCAAGTTTTTGTACTGAGACGTTTAGGCGTTCAAAGAACAGCCCCCACGTTTGGCCTGCAATACGTAATGCTTTGAAACGCCCTGGGTCATTGCGATTACTGGATAAACGCAGCTCAACACACTCGGAAACCAACTGTTGCACACGGGTACGAATCAAACCACGTAAGTGCTCACTATAACAAAAGACTTCAACTGCTTCTGGCGGTGCTGCATCTTGGTGCATTTTACCTAAGATGGTTTTTAATGCCTCTAACATGCATTGCTCGCCGCTGAAATGCAGGGTTCTCACCTCATTCCATGAATTGCGGTACAATAAGTCAATGCTGCCAATAAGGCATTGTTGTGACTCGCCAAAGCTAAAAATATCCAGCTTTCTGAAATCCACGTGCACCACTTGTTCAGAATAAACCTGAGTCGGGTCTTTTTCTAAGTTAACAATAATGGCAAGGTGGCGAATTTCACATGGGCTATACAGCGCTTTTGGTGTGGGTGCAGGCAAACGAATTGGGAAATGGTTAGAAACGTCATGCATTAACTCAAGCAGTTTTCGCTCATCACACTGAGATTGCCCATTGTGCATATACACTTGCGTATTTTCAGTCAGTAATCCGTTAAAATACGCCCATGCAACCAACTTATTCAAATAGCGGTTATATTCAAGGGGTTGATGACCAATAATCGCGTCAATATTTGGGGCTTGGTTATACAGATACCAACCACTGCGATTAGCACGTCCCGCAGGGACATAGATAAAGGTTAAATGTGATTCACTTAAATCAGGAGAAATCTGTGGATTCACTAAGGTCACTTTACCCGGTAAGGCTTCAAAAGCCGCGTATAACTTACGTGTTAATACCCCAATATCTTGTGGGCTTGCACTAACACTTAAATTATTTCGACGCGCAAAACGAATAAGGTTTCGATAGCTTTGCATCATCGTGTCGAGTAATTCATTATGCGCTTCACGAACACGTTCAATTTTCCATTGATTACGTGAATCAAGCAACGCTAAACGTTCCGCACTCCATCCCCATGACTCAACGAGTTGAGATAGCACATCGCGACGCCAACCAGAACATGTATTACCATCATCTTCGGAGAGTTTTTCACAGACTTTGAGGTAAAAACAGCGGCGGATCAGATCAAGGCGAGTGGAGTCATTGATTTCGGTGAGATAGCGCGTAACGCGGTCTAACATCAAACAGTATGAATCTAAACCGTAACTCACGATTTCGCCTGCATGTAGATGGCGTTTAAATTCCATTGCTAGCAATTTACCGTGTGGGTAATCCCATGAATAAGACTCAAGTAGAATGCTTTTCAAAACAGCTTTATAAGGTGAGTCGACACTTTTATATAGCTGCCATAAGCTAGCGCCAAAGTATTCGGCGGCAGACAGCTCACCTAAGCCACCTAAGTCGAGCCACTCGTTAGGCGTCAATACACCTTGTGCATATAACCCCATAACGTATTCATCGTAATGCTGTTCTTCTTCAACAGGCACCATCGTCCACAGCAACCGTTTTCCCGCCATACGCACTGCGGTACGATAAAACTCATCTAATAACAGAATGTGCTGCGTTGAGCCGCAATTTTCCCCACCAATATGCCCACTGGCATGGTGACGAAAACGATTTTCATCGATTAAAAAGATGGTGACATCAATGCCTAAAGACGCTGCCCACTGCTCAATTAACGTACATTTTTTTTGCAAAAAGCGTTTTTCTTCGTGATCGAGCCATGATGGATGACAAACCCACACATCAATATCAGAACAGTGGCTTTGTCCAACAGAAGAGGTACTGCCCATTGAATAAATTCCAGTGATAGGTAATTCACCATTTGCACTCGAATCTATAGGTAAGAAGCGTTCAAATTGCCCTAGCCATTTCATTTGCTCTGAATCTGGGGAGAAAAAACACACACCATGAGGGACGCTACCTTCGATAAAACCAGGCATCATAGGATGATGATAATGAAACAAGACTGGCAGCAAGCTATAAACCTGTGAAAAGGTTTCGCTCATAGACGCCGTCGCGCGCTCTAACCGTAATTGGTTTATCGCATCAAGTCTTTGCTTTAAGGTTTCAATATAGAGATACAAAGGTTACGCCTGACTGTAATGAATGTAATACAAATCTGGAAATTTCCCAGCACCCAACAGATAGAGATAGATTTAAAAAAGTTTTCAAATGAATTGTTGGAAACGTGATCAATTTAACACCTTGGAGCAAAAGGGTAAAGTAGATCACATAATTTTATACGCTTATTTTTGATACAAAATGCTTTTCAACATATTGTATAAAAAGACTTTTTATTTTTTAACTCAGTAGAATATCCCTTGTTTTTCAATGGAATAATATCACTCATAGGAATTGTTTAACAAAATGACAATTCAAAAAGATATTAAGTACAATACGCACAGCGCCTGTGCTTGCACGCTTCAACACAAATTTATGTAAATCCCTCCCCTCACAATGGTGTAAATAGCACGATAAGCTAAAGAAATAACTCAATTGCTATCTTAGGTCATCATCTTTTGAATTACTTTCCTGCATCATGGTCGCAAATATAAACCTGTTACAAATAATCTAGATGGCGATTTAGTGCCCAACTGGAAAAAAAATCCTTAACATGTTAAAACTAATGCCAATTGTATGGTTAATACACGGCAATTTTCGCCAGAGAAAACAGCAAAATGACATCAACAAATATCGTGCGTATTGCAACGCGTAAAAGCCCTCTCGCCTTGTGGCAGGCGCATTTTGTCAAAGACAAATTAGAGCAGCTTCACCCCAATTTACAGGTTGAACTTGTCCCTATGGTGACAAAAGGTGACATCATTCTTGATACTCCACTGGCAAAAGTGGGTGGAAAAGGGTTATTCGTTAAAGAGCTGGAGCTTGCGCTATTAGAAGGACGTGCGGATATTGCCGTTCATTCAATGAAAGATGTGCCTGTTGAATTCCCTGAAGGGCTCGGCTTAGTCACTATCTGCGAACGCGAAGACCCTCGCGATGCCTTTGTCTCTAACCAGTACGACAATATTGATGCCTTGCCAAAAGGCAGTGTCGTAGGCACATCAAGTTTACGCCGCCAGTGCCAACTCCGAGAGCTTCGCCCTGATTTAGTTATTCGCGATTTACGCGGTAATGTGGGTACTCGTTTATCAAAACTCGATAACGGTGAATACGATGCCATTATCCTAGCCGTTGCAGGCCTAAAACGCTTAGGGCTTGAAGCGCGTATTCGTACTGCACTTGAACCTGAGCAATGTTTACCTGCTGTTGGCCAAGGTGCTGTTGGTATTGAATGCCGCTTAGATGATGCGGTAACCCGTGATTTACTTGCTGCACTGAACGATACTGATACCTCAATTTGTGTCCTCGCAGAGCGGGCGATGAATATGCGCTTAGAAGGCGGATGCCAAGTCCCTATCGGCAGCTATGCTATTTGGCAGGATGACAAAATTTGGTTACGTGCCCTTGTCGGTGCGCCCGACGGCAGCGTGATTATTCGCGGTGAACGCCTTATCGCTCCACAAGAGGCTAGCCAAGCTGGTGTATCGCTGGCTGAAGAGCTATTAGCGCAAGGTGCGAGAGAAATTTTAGCTGAAGTGTATAAAGGAAACCCGCCTGCATGAGAGTCCTTGTCACACGCCCTGAACCTTCGGGCTCAGAGCTGATAACGGCAATTACCTCAATCGGTGGGCAAGCTTACGCCTCTCCTTTAATCCGTATTGGGCCAGGTGCTGAGCTCAATACCTTGGCTTCTCAGCTCGATGCACTAGAAACGAACGATCTGGTCTTTCTTTTGTCCAAAAATGCAGTCGAGTACGCAAATTTAACGCTTGAACAAATGGAGCGTAGCTGGTCTGATAAGTTATCTTATTATGGAATAGGTCGCTCTACTGGGCAATATTTTCAGCGCACAACTGGGCAAACAGCTCGTTGGGCTGACCATGGGGAAACCAGTGAAGTACTTCTGACCCTTCCTGAGCTCCAATTTTTAGAAGGCAAACGTGCCCTTTTATTGCGAGGTAATGGTGGGCGAGAGCTTCTTGCGTCAACATTACGCTCACGTGGTGCTCACGTTGATTATTGCGAATGTTATGCACGGTTGCCTGTAAATTACGACAAAATACAATTCAATCAGAAATGGGTGCAAACCGAGATTACTGATGTCGTGATCACTAGCGGGCAAATGTTAGCCTTGCTTGAAGATTTAATCACCGATGAATATCGGGTATGGTGGTTTTCCCGCCGCCTGCTTGTTGTCAGTGAACGGATTGCAGATCTCGCCCGCCAAAGTGGGTGGCAGAAGGTCTGTGTAGCGAATAGCGCAGATAATAATGCTTTAATTGAAGCATTAATCTCAACCGATATGGGATGCTAATTTATGACGGAACACGATAAAACGACCGAGACGGTGACGCCAGAAACAGGTGAAAAATCAACAGTTCACCGCGGAACCAAACCCTCTTCGGAACAAAAACGTTCTGGTCTCGTAGGCGGAATTATTGCTATTGCGGTTATCATCGCCATTGGTGGCGGGCTCTATTATTTCACTCAACAAAGCAATGCCAAATTAGTCAATGAAAACAACGAACTAAAACAGCAGCTAAGTGATTTAATTGACCAACAAAACTCAGATAGGCAGCGTGTTGATGCCTTGATTGCTGCCAATAAAGACATAAAAAATCATGCACTTGAATACGAAGATAGATTAAACCGTCGTATGCAAGAGCTGCAAGCCCATGTTACGGCACTTTCAAGTACCGATGTCAAAAGCTGGTTAATCGCCCAAGCCGATTTCATGGTGAAAATGGCTGGCCGCAAATTATGGAATGATCATGACCCTGTGACTGCGGCAGTTCTGCTAAAAAGCGCGGACTCCAGCTTAGCGGAAATGAACGACCCAAGCCTGCTTGATATTCGTAAATCCATCAATAATGACATGGCAAAACTGGCTGCAATTAACCAAATTGACTATGACGGCATTATTTTACAGTTAAATCAGCTCAGTAATGAAGTTGATAACTTACGTCTCGCGGATTTAAATAGCGGTGATGCAGCAGATGATAATAATAGTGATGTAAGTGACGATGTTGCTGATTGGAAACAAAATCTGTCACGCAGTTGGAAGAGCTTTACCAATGACTTTATTACCGTTCGTGCTCGTGACGGTTCAGAAGCCCCATTATTGGCACCAAACCAAGATATTTATTTACGTGAAAATATTCGCTCACAGCTTTTAATTGCTGCTCAAGCGGTTCCTCGTTACCAAGAAGAAACGTATAAACAGTCATTAGAACAAGCTTCGACCTGGGTCAGAGCCTATTTCGATACTGAAGCACCAGCAACAAAAGCTTTTTTATCAACCATCGATGAGCTAATCAATCAGCCAATTGATGTTGAAATGCCAGAAGCACTTGAAAGCCAAGAAAAACTGGAAAAACTGATGCAAACGCGCGTTCGTAGTTTGCTTTCACAGACTGACATTAACAACACCGCTGATGGCGCAGTTGATGCCGCCGCTGAAGCAGTAAAAGCCGCGGAAAATGCGGTACCAGCTACTGATGCACAAACGCCGGATACAGAACACCCTTTTGAATCCGCAGAGCCTGCTGGCAATAGGGGGTAATGATGATTAAAGTATTAATCCTCTTTCTGGTCCTGATTGCAGGTGTGATCTTAGGGCCGCTATTGGCAGGTCACCAAGGCTATGTCTTTATTCGTACAGATAATTATGACATTACCACTAGTGTCACTAGCTTAGTTTTAGGCTTCATCTTACTGCAATTTGTGCTGTTGTTCCTTGGCTGGTGTTATCGCCGTTTTATGAGTACCACTTCGCGCACAAAAGGATGGGTGAGTGGTCGTAAATACCATAAAGCGCATACCCAAACTCAAAAAGCCTTGCTGAAATTAGCTGAAGGCGACTTTGAGCAAGTTGAAAAGCTGATGAGTAAGCACGCTGATTTCTCTCAACAGCCGGTGATTAACTATTTGATGGCTGCTGAAGCGGCACAACAGCGCGGTGATGAGTACCGTACTCACCAGTATTTAGACCGTGCTGCGGAAGCCGCGGGTAGAGACCAACTCCCTGTCGATATTTGCCGCGTGCGTATTCAGCTTGCTGAAGGAGAAGTCCACGCCGCTCGTAATGGTATCGATAAACTGATAGATAAAGCCCCAAGGCACCCTGAAGTTTTACGTCTTGCCGAGCAAGCTTACTTACGTTCTGGCGCTTACCAAGCACTGATCGAGCTATTACCCGTAATGGCAAAAGTACAGTTCCATAACGAAGATGAGCTCGATGCATTAAAACTGAAAGCTTACAAAGGGTTAATGAGCCAATGTATGGCTGAAGGTGGAAGTGATGGCCTGAAGGATTGGTGGAAATCACAACCTCGCCGTGTTCGCCATGAAACCGCACTTCAAGCCTTCTTAGCTGAGCACTTAATTGAGTGTGGTGATACAAAAAGCGCAGAAAAAATGATTATTGATGGGTTAAAGCAGCAATACGATGAGCGCTTACTGCTATTAGTACCAAAAATTAACAGCGATCACCCTGAAGCTATCGAGAAAACGTTATTGCATCTGCAAAAACAAAATGGCGCCACACCTTTATTAAACAGTACATTAGGTGTTTTATCGTTACATAATGCCCAGTGGGAAAAAGCAGAATCTTATTTTAAAGCCGCGTTAGCACAGCGCTTTGATGTTCAAGATGCTTCATGGCTCGCAGATACTTACGATAAGCTGCATAAACCAAATGAAGCCGCTAAGGTTCGCCAAGAAGCCTTAACCCATTCATTGAAGCAAGAACGCACTTAAGCATTTACGTATATTCGCACCCAATAAAAACGCCACTCACTGAAGTGGCGTTTTTATTTTTCATCTCGAACAACCGATAAAGACACAAAAAAGTAGCATTCTGCCCCGCTTTGTTATCTCATTAATATCCAAAAACGACAAAGAAAGTATTATCGTCGGTATAGCGCGTGAAAAAATGGATATCCCCAAAAAACATAATAAATTCATTGTAAACAAAACAAGCGCAGCTATGTCATAAAACAAATACATAGTGTATAAAACACTATATGCATTTTTTCTTTGAATGAATTTAGGAAATCTATATGAATGTAGTTAAAGCCATTTGGCGCTGGATCATCGCGACACCAAACCGTTTGCAAATCTTTTTTGACTTGCTACTGCTAGTTTTATCACCTTTTGTTTTTATTATGATCATTGGTTTTAATACTGAAGATCTCAGTAAAGATATTTTCATCATTACGTTCATTATTCTTTGTTATACCTATATCACTCGCTGGATCAGTAAATGGTTTAGCAAAGGTAAAAATTAGTCTTCCTATTTAATTTTGCCTCTTATTTTCATCAATAAGGGGCTATATCATAAAAAATGCAAAAAAAACACCTGCACTAGGCAGGTGTAAAATACAATCAGGTCTACAGACGGATGGTGCCTCACTCAACGTTTCGCCCGTTCGTTGATGGTAAGAGGATGAGCTCTTGATCATCTAAGCTGGACAATAGGCACCGATAATCGGCTTTGCGTCATCTCTGGGTTTATGAAGCATTGCTATCATAAGAAGTGAGATGAGCATCTACATATTTAATAATGCAGGATGCGTGCCAACTTTTTCCATCATCCTATTTTTCTCACTACTATTCCCAATATTTCTGTATATCTCCGTTTTACAGGGTATTTTTAGCCCAGAAAGTTTGCACGCCCCCCTCACTTTACTTTTCTAACCTTTAACACGAATTAAAGCGCATATCTTTGTCTCAATATAGAGACATCTTAATGAGGTTATAAATTTATTATTATAAATCAATGAGTAAAACGTCTCTTTTTGGAGACATTGAAATATGGGTTTGTATAAAAATCACGACACTTATTTTTTTATATAAAAAACAATACGTTAAAGGATGCTATTTGATATAGGCAATTAAATAGAAAGAATAGAGAAAAAGAAGATGTTTAAAAGAGAGTTAACAGACTAGCTCAGTGGTGAATATTAAAATTTCAATACCGTTAGAATGCAAAAACCCCGCTATTAAGCGGGGTTCTTTAAATTGGTCGGCGAGAGAGGATTCGAACCTCCGACCCACTGGTCCCAAACCAGTTGCGCTACCAAGCTGCGCTACTCGCCGAAATGTACTGCTTCACATCAATTTTTTTCGTGGTGCGAAAGGGGGGACTTGAACCCCCACGTCCATAGGACACTAACACCTGAAGCTAGCGCGTCTACCAATTCCGCCACCCTCGCAATGTCACAAAAAAAATGGGGTGGCTAATGGGACTCGAACCCACGACAACTGGAATCACAATCCAGGGCTCTACCAACTGAGCTATAGCCACCATAACTTCACTTTTTTCAAAGCGTTGCTATCATACTACATACAACGTCATTTTGCCAACCGTAGCGACGCGCTAAAACTGGTGCGCCCGACAGGATTCGAACCTGAGACCTCTGCCTCCGGAGGGCAGCGCTCTATCCAGCTGAGCTACGGGCGCTTAACGCCGTTGCGGGAGAGGATAGTACGGATTTATCTACCCGCTGTCTAGTCCTTTTTGAAATAAAAATATCGATTGCTTGCCTTTTATCCATTTCGTCGAGAAAGAGAGCATTTTTGCCCTCTTTTTCGCGCGCCGCCCATAAAATTGCCGAAAAAATATCTTCCCTAGGCTTTTTTACTGTGGCCGTTTAATGCCTGAATTAAAAAATAAAGCAGGGAAACTGTCCCTAAAAAGAGTGCACCGACAATTAATGACATCCGCGTATCTGGGTTTATCGCCATTCCGACTAAGACACAGGCCAAAAAGAGTAACGTGGCATAGTTGACCCATGGAAATAAAATTGACTTAAATGGATGCCCGACTAGTTTTTCTTTATTTTGCTGGCGAAAACGAATTTGACTGGTGAGCAAAACTAACCATGGCACCATCCCTGGTAAGACGCTTGCACTGTACACGTACACAAACACTTTTTCTGGATTCGGGATGATGTAATTCAAGCTAGAGCCCGCGACAAGGCACAATATCGTAAAACCAACACAGCGTGCGGGAACGCCATTTTTCGTGAGTTTCAGTAACCCACTCGGGAGCTGCTTATTTTGCGCTAACGCGTACAACATGCGGCCACCACTGTACATGCCACTATTACATCCAGACAGCGCCGCAGTGAGCACCACAAAGTTGATTACGGCTGCCGCAGAGACAATCCCCACTTTCGCAAAGGTTAACACAAACGGGCTCCCTTGCTGCCCGACTTCAGTCCATGGAAATAAGGTAACAACAATAAAGATAGCCCCCACGTAGAAAATCAAAATGCGCCATAAAATGTTATTAATAGCTTTTTTCAGCGTCACTTGCGGATTTTTCGCTTCACCAGCCGTGATCCCAACTAACTCAACGCCTTGATAGGAAGCCACAACGATACACAGCGCAAATAAGAAGCCTTTCCAGCCCCCTGCAAAGAAGCCGCCGTGTTCCGTCAGGTTACCTAGGCCAATCGGCTCAAAGTTATTTCCAAGGCCGAAAAAGATTAACCCCAAGCCAATCAGGATCATCACCACAATCGTGGTAACTTTGATCATCGCAAACCAAAACTCTAACTCACCATACAAGCGAACGGCGGCAAGGTTGGCCAATGCGACTAAAACCACTGCGACAATGGCAAATACCCACTGAGGTACATCTGGGAACCAATATTCGGCGTAAACACCGATGGCGGTAATTTCGGAAATCCCAACTGCCACCCACATAAACCAATAACCCCACGCGGTGAGGCATCCCCAAAATGGGCTCAAATACTTATAACCGAAAGAGGCAAACGACCCTGTGACAGGCTCAAGAAACAGCATCTCCCCCATAGAACGCATGATGAAGAACACAAAAATACCGGCAATGATGTATGCCAGCAGCACGGAAGGCCCTGCCCATTTTAACGTACTGGCTGAGCCCATAAATAGCCCAACACCAATTGTTCCACCTAGCGCAATAAGCTCAATGTGCCGAGCTTCTAGCCCGCGCTGAAGTCCCTGTTGTGGATTCCCCATAAATACCCCTGTCATCAATTATTATCGTTAAATCACAGTGTGAATTGGAACGAAATTAGTCATAACCACTGTAATTTATTAAAAACAGTCGAAACTTCGACTGAAAAGCATGTCATAGACCCAAATTAGAGATAAAAACTATGATCTACATTTATTTTTGATGAATTATAGAAATATTTGAGGAAAGAGACCAGCGAATACGCAGATGAATGACTCTGCAATCAGTATGGAGGGGAAATAAACGTGATAAATAAAGCGGGAAAAGTCAACCTTTATCCCGCTTTATTCGTCAGCCATTGCTTGGAAGCAAACTTATAGCTTACCACCGTAGTAATAGCCTAAAAACTTCAGCAACTTAAACTGACGAGTAATACGCGAAGGTTGGGATAACAAGCGATACAACCATTCTAAGCCTAAGTTTTGCCACACTTTCGGGGCGCGCTTCACATGGCCAGTAAAGACATCATAAGTCCCACCAACCCCCATATACAGCGCATCTGGGTGAACAACACGGCAATCACGCATAAAAAGTTCTTGTTTTGGTGACCCCATTGCAACCGTGACAATTTTGGCACCGCTTGCATGAATGCGTTCAAATAAAGCACCGCGGTCTTCTGCGGTAAAATAGCCATTTTGCGAGCCAACAATGTTCACATTCCATTGGGCACGCAGTTTACTTTCGGTTTGCTCGAGGATTTCAGGCTTACCTCCGACCAAGAATACAGGCGTACCCTCACGCCCTGCTCTTTCCATCAGCCCTTCCCATAAATCTGCGCCTGCAACGCGGGAAACCTGAGCTTTTGGGTATTTACGGCGGATCGCACGCACAATGCTGATCCCATCGGCATACAGATATTCGGCTTGGCCTAATAAGGTATTTAGCGCGGCGTCTTTTTCCGCAATCATCACTTTTTCCGCATTAATTGCGACTAAAGTCCCCGTTTTGGTCTCACCATCTGCAAACAAATAATCCAAAAAGTGGGCCATATCTTTAAAGCCCCAAATATTATGTCCACGAATCGAGTACTGAGGAACAGATGAAGATTGAGTTGATGACGGTTCCATGATGCTTCCTTAACGACTTTCACGTTGTTGGCTTCTCAAGAAAGAAGCCGTTTTTGTGCGGATAAGCCCCGCACTTTCAAATAACCAATACAGGAGTTTTGCCAAAATCAGGCATAACCCGAAGATTAAGCAGAAAAAAACCACCCGCGAGACAAAAGAATCGACGCCTTCACGCGCTAATACAATAATGTTGAAAATCGCACCGAAACAAAATGCCTGCATAATCGCGGCTTTATAGCGGTTTGGCTCTTGCAAGCTCATGCCATAAATCCAGTCAAACCATTTAATAATCAAGCCCACTGCGATTGCACCAAGTGGAATGAAAATGACTCCGCCCATCACCACTAATGAGCCAATCAAGGTCGGGGAAATGGCTAAGCCAGAATGGTTATTCAACACTTCCCAAGTAAAATAGTTCGCTGAGTTCAGCACAGTATCTGGCCGCTCAGGCCATACCCACGATGGAATAAATACATAGAAATCGCGAATGATCGGCGCAAGCCCTTGGAAATCCATCTCATCATAATGACTGAGTAATAAGGCGAGGTTTTCCCATGGCGAGAACGTATCTCGGGTCAGATACAAGAAGGTGTAATACGCTTCAGAGCCGCTCACATCCAGCCCATAACGTTTTAATGCCAACCAGAACATCCCGACAATACTGGCGACGCCTGCCGCACCCAGCATCCAGAGAGTGATCCAGCCCCTGACGATACCGATAAACAAAAATAGTGCGAAGGCGATGATGATATTCGCTCGTGTTCCGCCCACGATAACATAAGTTAAAAAACCAAAGGCTACGGTACTGACAAGGAAGAAAATCCAGCGTTTTTGCGTTGGGCGTAGAAAATACACAATCAACATGGCAGGGATAAAGAAGTAGAAAAACCGCTTCAATGCAACCCCTGAAACTTGGCTGGAGAAAATTTGACTGTAGGATTTCAACTTAAACAGTAAAAAACCATTCTGCATAAAGAAGATCCCCACCGTCACGACCGCGATAGCGATTAATAACATGCAAGTGAGGTTGGTTTCGACTTTGTTCATGCTAAACAGCGCACGCCGTGAAGTATCGACTCTGCGCGACAGACGCGTTTTATAGGCTACATAATAGATGGCATAAAAACTGGTCGCCGCAAGCTGCGCATACAAAAGATAATCCGCTGTCACGACGGCCACATCAAACTGGAACACTAAGGCACAGGTTAACGGAAAACCGAAATAAAACGTCAATAAATACAACATTGAAAAGAAAATGTTGAAGTTAAAACGAACACGTAAAAACTCTTTATACAGCAAGGTGCCGATAAAAATGATTGATATCAGGTAGACCAATGCTAAGCCACCTAACTCCGTTAGCGTCATGCTCGCCCCTCCGCAACGCTAAGGATGGTTTTCCAACCCTCAGTAAAGTTTGGAGCAAAAAATTCAATATTGGCTTTATCCAACAACGTCATTTGGCGCTGTGCTTCATCCACCAGCGAGGTTGTCAATTCATCGCCATAGAAAAATACGGGCACATTTTGCGCCGTTAAATCCTGCCAAAACGTATTTTGACGGCTGATCACAAACGGAATACCGAATTGAATCAATAAGCAAACGGTACCAACCCCTTGCTGGCGATTAAAAATAAAATAACCAAGGTCGCAGGTTTTCAACAAATTAAGGTAATCGCTGAATGCCATACGCTCTTTGAGTATCTCGACCTGACCCGCTGAAAATGCGCTATTTGCCGCCTCTTCCACTTGTTGAATATAAACGTGGTTGTTTGCGGGATACCCCATTGGGATAATCACACGAGCCTTGGCACCAAATTGCTGTTTAATCGCCCCCAGAGCCTCTACATGGCGATTAGAACGGTCACCCGAATTACCGAGCAGGATAGTCAGTTGCTCGCCTTCACGTGGCTTACGTTCGCTTACCGTTAAAGCAGGATCCATCCGTGTCGGGAAATACAGCACGGAAGCAGGCACTTTAGGGTTCGACTGGTGGAAATAACATAAATCGCCCCGTGTCGCACAAACATGCCCCACTTTTTTTTGCGCCAAACGACGCAAAACATAAAACAGCTTGAATTTCAGTGAACTAGACTCTTCGTACAGGTCTGCACCCCAAATATGCCACCAAAACTGGTGAGTCTTGATTTGGCCAAATAACAGTGCCAGCCAAATTGGTGCATTAAATTGCCCATGGAAGAAGAAACGAGTACGGCGATCTGCTTTTGCTCGCTTTATTACACTGTTTGCGATGGATTTTTTATTTGCAAAAACGTCAATTTCGAGCTGCGGATAAGCGTCAGCAAGCCCCGCATCATCGCTTACGACCATAAAATGCGGTTTTTGTGACGGTGCCATTTCTTGGCTAATAACGTCATTAAAAAACGTTAAAACCGTCTGGTTATGATGTGGGAGATTCGATCCCAATACATGTATTAAAGTTGTCATGCTCGCCTACGGTAAATCAAAAATACGCAACAACATAAAGTAAAGTATACGATATAAGTAGCCATATAGGCCTGTGTCGCGCCAACTGCGCCATGCTCAGGGATAAGCCAGTGAGCAAAGCCCATCAGCAACACAAATTGACTCAGTTCTGTTAGGACATAAAAACGTAATGCAGCTTTGGCTATCACCAAATAACCAAACACATACGCGCCCACTTTCAGTACATCGCCCACAAGCTGCCAAGCAAATAAGTCACGCATTCCTGTAAATTTTTCAGAAAATAGCAGCCAAATAGCAAAATCACGCAGGAGCCACACCATAAAACTGGCGACAGCAACAGCGGGTAAGACAAATTTTAAGGCTTTAATAATTTCAGATGAAATTTCGCTTTTATGCTGTAAACGGGAAAGTGTCGGCAATAAATACACCGAAAATGACGCGGTAATAAACTGCAAGTAAGCATCCGAAATCGTGCTCACCCCAGCCCATAACCCAACATCGTCCCAGCTATAACGCTCCGCTAATAGGTTTCGCATCATGATGTAAGCGACAGGTAACGTCACCGACGTTAACAACGCCATGATGGTAAATTTACCTAAGTGCGTTGCAATGGCTTTATCCCACGCGGGTTTCAGCATTGACAGTGCAAATTGTTTGCGGCGAATAATCATCAAACCTGCGGGTAGGACAACTAAGGCTGGCACAAGGGCTAAGCCCGCAAGCGCGCCTTCATATCCCCCCAAGGTATAGCACAAATAATAGGCAACAACACCCACTAAGCTCCCTAAAATGATAGCTTGCGCGTTGCCTGATGCGTCTCTATAACCTTTTAAGATAGCTAAGAAGTAGTTTGCGTATGCAATCCCCATCTGAATAAATGCTACCGCATAAATCACAGAGGCATAATCAGGGCTATCAAATAATACCTGACTGATAGCGCCACTAAATAGCAAGAAAATAACGGCTAATAACGTTGAGAAGCCAAGAATTAGCGTTGATGATGTCCCTAAAACGGCGCGAAGTTTGACCGGGTCTTGATGGTGCTCTGCCACATATTTTGTGACACCATTGAAAATCCCCGCGCCAGACAACACACCAAGAACAGTAATCAATTGGCGGAAATTCCCCGCCAACCCTACGCCACTCGGGCCAAATGCAATTGCCAGCAATTTAACGATAAGCAGGCCTGCCCCAATTTTAATCAGGGTAGACCCAGCTGTCCAAACGGAGGCTTTAGCTAACGACATTAGGCAAAGAACGCCTTAATGTGCTCGATAACTGTTTGCTGTTCGGCATCCGTCATGTTGTAGAACATCGGCAAACGCACCAGACGGTCACTTTCTTTTGTGGTGTATTTGTCTTCACCATGGAAGCGACCAAACTCCAGCCCTGCAGGGCTTGTATGCAGTGCAACGTAGTGGAACACCGTTAACACACCGTGGGATTTCATAAATTCATTGAATTCAGTGCGCTCTTCCACATCTTTCAATTTGATGTAGAACATATGGGCGTTGTGAACCAGACCTTCAGGCACAGTGGCTAATACTAAGCGGCCTGCATCCACCAGCGGTTGTAGTGCTTCATAGTAACGTTTCCATAGCAGTAAACGACGTTCGTTGATTTTGTCTGCTTCTTCCAATTGAGCCCACAGGTACGCAGCTTGTAAGTCAGATAACAAGTAACTTGAGCCAATATCACGCCACGTGTATTTATCCACTTGTCCACGGAAGAACTGGCTACGATTCGTGCCTTTTTCACGAATGACTTCAGCGCGGCTGATTAAGTCTTTATCGTTGATTAAGGTCGCACCACCTTCCCCGCCAGAAGAGTAGTTTTTGGTTTCATGGAAACTGTAGCAACCAATATGGCCGATAGTCCCTAACGCTTTGCCTTTGTAGGTTGACATCACGCCTTGCGCCGCATCTTCAATAACGAATAAATCATGCTTTTTAGCAATATTCATGATGGTGTCCATTTCACACGCAACACCTGCGTAATGAACTGGCACAATCGCACGCGTGCGTTCAGTGATCGCCGCTTCGATTTTGGTTTCATCAATGTTCATGGTGTCTGGGCGGATATCCACAAAAACAATTTTTGCGCCGCGCAGAACAAATGCGTTTGAGGTTGATACAAAGGTAAAGCTTGGCATGATCACTTCATCGCCAGGCTTAATATCAATCAGGATTGCCGCCATTTCTAATGACGCCGTGCAAGATGGCGTCAACTGTACTTTCGGGCAGTTAAAACGTTTTTCCATCCACTCTTCACAACGTTTAGTGAAGCCACCATCACCACACAGTTTGCCACTTTCCATGGCTTGTCTCATATACTCTAATTCAGTACCTACAACGGGTGGTTTATTAAATGGAATCATGTTGTCCCCTGTATAACCAATAGGCGGTACTGGCAATTGCCGCACCGCTACGTGAATAAAGATTTAATGCCGCAACGTTACTGATTTGAGTGGCAACATTTAACTGTCTTTTTTGGTGTTGCACACACCAGTCGAACGCCGCAGACATCAACTTGCGGCCAATCCCTTGCCCTTGCGCTTCAGGCATTTTTGCTAATAACCCGATGCGTGCAGTATCATCGTCAATATGGCGCAAACTCACAAAGCCTAAAATGCGGCCTGAGGCGTCTTTGACTAACAAGCAAGTATGGTCAAACGTACCTAGCACGGCTTTTTCTATCCACAAAGCGTAAAACCGCCCGCTATCCCCTTCACGATACCAAGGAGCACGAAAGCGGCTATTGCTAAAGACAGAGGCAGCTGCTTGTTGTAGTAAAGGGACTTCATCCACTTGTGCTGCAACAACGCTATCTGCCGCCGTTAAACCCGCCTTTAGATAAGCATTTTCTGTGCCAATAGTAAGTGCAAAGTCCGTTTCACCTTCAACAAATGAAAAACCCATACTGGTTAAGTCATCAATCAACTGTGTTTCAGACGCGGCAACCTTAGCTTGGACGATATCGTACACATCCATTTGATAAGCAAGGAGAGTTTCGAGGTTTCCCCCCGAAAAATTTAACTTTGCAGTTGAGCGATGAAAAAAGTCGCTCTCCCACTGTAACCCATCAATACTGGCGCGGACGGACACGAAGTAAATCCTCTAAATATTGCCCATAACCGGTTTTTTTCAGGTGCTGTGCAGATTCGGCAACTTGCTCATCTGTTAACCAGCCATTGCGCCATGCAATCTCTTCTAAGCAGGCGACTTTAAAACCTTGGCGTTTTTCAACGGTTTGTACAAATGTGCCCGCTTCAATCAGGCTGTCGTGAGTACCTGTATCCAACCATGCAAAACCACGGCCGAGGAGCTCAACATTTAACTGCCCACGCTCTAAATACATTTGGTTGATGGAGGTAATTTCTAACTCACCACGTTCAGATGGCTTAACTTGCTTAGCAAATTCAACCACTTGAGAGTCATAGAAATACAGCCCTGTGACGGCCCAGTTGGATTTCGGTTTTACAGGTTTTTCTTCGATGGATAAGGCTTTAAAATTATCGTCAAATTCCACCACACCAAAACGCTCTGGATCCATCACTTGATAACCAAATACTGTCGCACCTTGGGTGCGCTCTGCGACGGATTTCAATTTCGGGCTGAACGAGTGGCCAAAGAAGATGTTGTCCCCTAAGACTAAACAACAGCTATCGCCATTGATAAATTCTTCACCAATAATAAAGGCTTGTGCTAATCCATCAGGTGACGGTTGCTCTGCATAACTCAGTTCAATACCAAACTCATGCCCATCACCCAATAGGCGTTTGAACATCGGTAAATCATCTGGCGTTGAAATAATTAAAATTTCGCGAATACCCGCTAACATCAAAACTGAAAGCGGGTAGTAAATCATTGGCTTATCATAGATAGGCAATAATTGTTTGGAAATACCGCGGGTAATTGGGTGCAAACGCGTTCCCGATCCCCCTGCTAAAATAATACCTTTCATGGTTTCACCTAATTGCCAAGGCCTAAGCGTTCACCTGCGTAAGAGCCATCTTGTACACGACGCCACCACGTTTCGTTATTCAAATACCATAAGACCGTTTTGCGAATGCCAGACTCGAACGTTTCTTCGGGTTTCCAGCCCAATTCACGCTCAATTTTTGCAGCATCAATGGCATAACGCATGTCGTGACCTGGTCGGTCTTTCACATAGGTAATTAAATCGCGGTAATGTGCCACACCTTGTGGTTTCTGCGGATGAAGTTCTTCAAGCAGCTCACAAATGGTTTCAACAACGTCAATATTGCGGCGTTCGTTGTGCCCACCAATATTGTAAGTGGTGCCAGCCTGCGCCGTTGTTGCCACTAAATGTAAAGCACGTGCATGGTCTTCCACAAACAACCAATCGCGAATTTGCTCACCTTTGCCATATACGGGCAGTGGTTTGCCCGCTAAAGCGTTTAAAATAATTAAGGGGATCAATTTCTCAGGGAAATGATACGGCCCGTAGTTATTTGAGCAGTTGGTGATCATGGTTGGCAAACCATAAGTTCTTTGCCACGCACGCACCAAGTGGTCGCTGGATGCTTTAGAGGCAGAGTATGGGCTGCTTGGCGCATAAGGCGTTGTTTCTGTGAAAAAGCCTTCTGGGCCATCTAAATCACCGTACACTTCGTCTGTCGAGATGTGGTGGAAACGAAATGTAGCCTTTTTCCCTTCATCTAACGTAGACCAATAGTGGCGAGCGGCTTCTAACAGTGTGTAAGTACCCACAATATTGGTTTCAATAAAAGCGGCTGGTCCATCAATAGAACGGTCAACGTGGCTTTCTGCCGCCAGATGCATCACTGCATCTGGTTGATATTGTGCAAAAACACTGTCAAGCGCTTGTCGGTCGCAGATATTGACTTGCTCAAACGCATAACGTTCACTGCTCGCGACAAGCGCGAGAGATTCGAGGTTGCCAGCATAAGTCAGGCAATCAACAACAATCGCACTATCGTTCGTGTTCTCAATGATATGACGAACCACTGCGGAGCCAATAAAACCCGCGCCTCCGGTGATTAAAATGCGTTTCAACGCCAGACTCCTTTTGTATCTACAACCCATTTTTGTGGGATTGCTGAACCTTGAATGCCTTTAAAGACATTGTGGTCAACTAACAACAGGATCACATCCGCTTCATTTACCGCTTTTTCAATGGAAACTAACTCAGAAATACCTTTCAATGAGGTCGGTAATTCTTCGATATGTGGCTCAACAGCATAAGTTTTACCCGGGTTCCAATTCGCGATCATTTTTGTGATGTGCATTGCTGGGCTTTCACGTAAATCATCAATGTTCGGTTTAAACGAAAGGCCGAAACAGGCAATGGTCACTTCGCTGGCTTTTTTGCCCGTTTCCACTAAGCAATCAGCAACAGCGGCTTTCACTTGGTCAACCACCCAAATTGGTTTGCCATCATTGACTAAACGTGCAGTGTGGATCAAACGTGATTGTTTCGGGTTTTGAGCAACAATAAACCATGGGTCAACAGCGATACAGTGACCACCAACGCCAGGGCCCGGTTGTAAAATATTCACGCGCGGATGGCGGTTTGCGAGGCTGATAAGCTCCCACACGTTGATATCTTGCTCTGCACAAATTAATGATAATTCGTTGGCAAATGCAATATTGACATCACGGAAGCTGTTTTCCGTTAATTTGCACATTTCTGCAGTTCTTGAGTTCGTAATTACACACTCGCCTTCAAGGAAAATGTTGTATAGCTCACTCGCACGCAGTGAAGATTTTGGTGTCATACCGCCAACTACACGGTCATTTTTAATTAATTCGACCATCACTTGACCTGGCAATACACGCTCTGGGCAATAAGCCACATCGATGTCTGCATCTTCGCCTGCTTGGTGCGGGAATGTTAAATCAGGGCGTGCTTCGGCCATCCATTGGGACATTTGCTCGGTTGTGCCCACTGGAGAAGTAGACTCAAGAATGACTAAGTCCCCTTTTTTCAGCACAGGCGCAATCGACTCCGCGGCAGAACGAACGTAGGCTAAATCGGGTTCGTGATCACCTTTAAATGGCGTAGGAACAGCAATCAAATAAGCATCGGCTGACTGTGGCTTTGTAAAGGCTTTCAAATGACCTTCTTCAACGGCTTTTTTCACCACGATATCAAGTTCAGGTTCCACAATGTGGATTTTTCCCTGATTAATGGTATCCACCGCATGTTGGTTAACATCTACACCGACAACCTGTTTTTTACGTGATGCAAAGGCTGCCGCTGTTGGTAAACCGATATAACCAAGGCCAATAACAGAAATAGTTTCAAAACTCATAATTTCACCTGATTACTTTTTAATGCTGTAAGAATACGCTGACAAGCATGACCATCACCATATGGGTTATGTGCGCGGCTCATTTCATGATATTCCGCATCATCTGTCAGTAACCGATTAACTTCGTTAACAATTTTTTGTGTATCTGTTCCCACTAGGCGAACTGTACCAGCGTCAACCGCTTCAGGTCGCTCAGTAGTATCTCTCATCACCAAAACTGGCTTGCCAAGAGAAGGGGCTTCTTCTTGAATTCCCCCTGAATCTGTCAGAATCAAATAGGCATGATTCATTAAGTAGACAAATGGAAGGTATTCTTGAGGGCTAATTAAAATAATATTATCGATATCATGCAAAATGCGTTTTACAGGCTCACTGACATTGGGGTTCAAGTGCACAGGGTAAACCACCTGTACATCTGGGTGTGCCTGTGCAATTTCCGCCAATGCGTGGCAAATACGCTCAAAACCACCTCCAAAACTTTCACGGCGATGGCCTGTAACTAAAATCATTTTCTTATTGGGGTCAATAAACGGGTAGTTTGCACCCAATTTTTCCATCATGTGCTGGTCGCTCATGACTTTGTCTCGTACCCATAACAACGCATCAATTACACTGTTGCCTGTCACAAAAATATGACTGTCAGGAATCGATTCTTTTAACAGGTTTTGGCGTGAGTTTTCCGTTGGCGCAAAGTGATACATCGCTAAGTGCCCTGCAATTTTGCGGTTAGCTTCTTCAGGCCATGGGGAATATAGGTTTCCTGTACGTAAGCCAGCTTCAACGTGCCCAACAGGAATACGATGGTAAAACGCAGCAAGGCTCGTTGCCATAGTAGTTGCTGTATCCCCATGAACAAGAACAACATCAGGCTGAAAATCTGCAAAAACACTTTTCAAACCTTCAAGGATACGACAAGTAATATCGGTTAAATCTTGCCCTGGCTTCATAATATTGAGATCGTAATCTGGTGTGATCTCAAACAGTTTCAGTACTTGATCGAGCATTTCACGATGCTGTGCGGTGACACAAACTTTTGCTTCAAAATCTGCATCATTCGCCAGTGCATGAACCAACGGTGCCATTTTGATGGCTTCTGGTCGTGTGCCGAATACAGTCAATACTTTCACAGTGACTCTCTTATATTTATCTTATGCAGTGTGCTGCTTATTTAATCTTAATGACTTTATCAAGCCACTGATAAAGTCATCAGTGGCTTATCCCAAAATCAAGATGGGCGGCGGCGAGAAAGTACCACTCCGGCACCAACTAACAAGCCTATAGCCCCCCATAGAACCATCATAAAGGCTCGACGTGGGCTATCGCGTTTGACAGGATCTTCAGGCGTGCGCAAGTAGCGGTATGCTTGAAAATTATCTTGGAGAGTAGGTCCTACGCTTAATGTTGATAACATAGCGATGTTTTGATCATAATCGGAGTCATGATCAGGGCCCGTAGCTTTTAATGTTTCAATTTGTGCTTGTAATAACGGCACGCCTAACATAAACATTTTAGAATCTGGAATTTCATCCACCGGTGTCGCACTCTGATTGCGTACAATACCTTGTTTTTCAGCAACTTTAAGTGCTTGCTCCAGCGCATTTAAACGTCTTTCATAAGCGGCGGTTGCCACCATATCTTCACGCTTAACTAACGCTTTCATGGATTGCATTTTGGTTGCCCAAGTGCCTTTAATTTCATCATTCAGATTTGCAGTCGCACGTTGATTCGCAAATTGCGTGTATTGACGTAATAACTGGTTTGCATCTGTTGATGTTTCAGCCACTAATTTAATGCTATCTGTTAGATTTTTCACTTCATCAGCGGGTGTAAACTCAATATCATTAATGAGTTCATCCAATAATGCAGCATCCGCTTTTGGATCATTTTCTAACCGTTGTTTGTAATAATCTGTGCTCAGCCAAAATTGACGACGGGTGTCATAAGAGCCGAGTTGCTTAGTAAACTCTTGATAAGCTTCTTTAGCAATTGTCGGCAACTGCCCTTCTTGCCCCGTTACATTAATACGGGAATCGAGGTTGCGCAGAAACTGTTGCTGAGAATAATAACTTCCCAAGTTATTCACAGTAGGTAAATCCGTAATCGCCGTCGCACTCCATTTTGGCTGCATAAAATAGGACGCTCCCAACGCAATTGCAGCAAAAATGACAGCAAATGCAACGATCCAAATTTTACCTTGCCACAAGGAACGACATAAACCACGGATATCCAATTCTGGCTCTATTGGCGTTTGATACTGACTCGGTTGTGTTTCTGAGTTATTCACTGCACAGAACCTCTATTTTCGTTTTTCAGTTACCGTACTGCACCTCTACGCGCTTTACGCCTCACTCGTTTGATAAAACGGGCGACTTTCCAAGCTCGTTTGATGCAATAACCATACATCATAAATACAAGCAAAAATAATGCCAACATTACCCATTCTGGCACAAATGTTAAGCGTTCACCGATAATACCAATGCATGCCAAAAATGCAGCTGACGACGTAATCAGTACAAAAGCCCCTTTCGGTGTAAAGCCAGAACGCATAATCAGATGATGAATGTGCTGACGGTCAGGTGAAAACGGGCTCATTCCTTTACGGATCCGACGGTACATTATCGCAACCATGTCCATGAGTGGGATTGCGATGATCCACAACGCAGTGACGGGGTTGATTGGATGAACCTCTTCCTGTGTCGAAGCAACCAAAATCCAAATAATGGTGAACCCGATTAAAGTGCTTCCCGCATCCCCCATGAAAACCTTAAACCGACGGCCTAATAATTCAAGATTCAAAACAAGGTATGGGATAATCGCAGCAATAAAAGCAAAGCACCAAAATGCTAACGCCATATTACCATTCAAATATAATAAAAGCCCTAATGCACCGAAGGCAACGCTCGCAACGCCACCTAATAGGCCATCAATTCCATCAATCATATTGAAAGAATTTATTGCCGTCCATACTGCAAATAATGTCACTATGTATGAAAATGGCCCAAGAACGAGCTCCCAAGGACCAAATGCATGCCCCAGTGAATTTAACTTAAGTCCCGCCGCAGTCATCATCAAAACGGCGACAAAAGCTTGCACGAAAGCTCTAAATTTAACGCTGATGTCAAAACGGTCATCCAAAGCACCAACAAATACCAAGGTACCTGCACATAGTAAATACAACCACTTATGTGGGATATACTCATTTGTGATGAAAAATGCAAAGCATATCCCTATAAAAATAGAAATTCCACCAACGAGTGGTACTAAACCTTCATGTTTTTTCCTGAAATTCGGTTTATCAACCAAACCAATTTTTGCTGTTACAAGTCGAGCAATAAAAATCATACAAAACGTAAATATCAATACGTAAAGAAGATTAGTAAAAAAATGTGCTCTATCCACAAGTCACTCTCTCATTATTCTATTTGAATTACACATCAATGCTCTTGTGTGTTACTTAAAATAAACTACGCCAATAATGAATAGCTTCATTCAGCTATTATCATGTAATTAAAAATAAGCAATATCCATGCCAACCAGAGTTAAAAACAAGTATGTTTAAAAATATCTTGATTAATGCTTAAGAAAATAATGTTTATTAAGAAATAATTTAAGTATAAGACATAGCACAAAACCTGCTAGATAAACAAAAGGCCACTTCAATTAAGAAAGTGGCCTTTTTCGATAATATAAGTAGTTATTTTACCTACCCAACTAAGCTCTCTTCATAAAGTCAAAGAACTCTTCGTTGGTTTTTGCCATCGCAAGTTTGCTAATGAGGAATTCCATTGCGTCAATCTCACCCATTGGGTGGATAATTTTGCGCAGGATCCACATTTTTTGTAGCTCATCTTGAGATGTGAGTAATTCTTCTTTACGTGTACCTGAACGGTTGTAATCAATCGCTGGGAAGACACGTTTTTCGGCAATTTTACGAGAAAGATGCAGTTCCATATTACCTGTACCTTTAAACTCTTCGTAAATAACTTCATCCATTTTCGAACCTGTATCAACCAGTGCGGTTGCAATGATTGTCAGACTTCCGCCTTCTTCGACATTACGTGCAGCACCGAAGAAACGTTTAGGACGATGTAAGGCGTTAGCATCCACACCACCCGTTAAAACTTTACCAGATGAAGGAACTACGGTGTTATACGCACGAGCAAGACGCGTAATGGAGTCGAGTAAAATAATAACGTCTTTTTTATGCTCAACCAGACGTTTTGCTTTTTCGATAACCATTTCTGCTACTTGAACGTGACGCGCAGCTGGCTCATCAAAAGTAGAAGCGATAACTTCACCTTTAACTAAGCGCTGCATTTCCGTTACCTCTTCAGGACGCTCATCAATCAACAGAACCATCAGAACGCAATCTGGATAATTGTGTGCAATGTTAGCGGCAATATTTTGCAGCAACATCGTTTTACCCGCTTTTGGCGGAGCAACAATCAGACCACGTTGGCCACGACCAATTGGTGCAGCTAAGTCCAAAACACGAGCCGTTAAATCTTCTGTTGAACCGTTACCACGTTCCATACGCAGACGATTATTTGCATGTAATGGGGTTAAGTTTTCGAAAAGGATTTTGCTACGTGCGTTTTCAGGTTTGTCGAAGTTGACTTCATTGACTTTCAGGAGAGCAAAATAACGTTCACCTTCTTTAGGTGGGCGAATTTTCCCTGAAATGGTGTCACCTGTGCGTAGGTTAAAACGGCGGATTTGACTAGGAGAAACGTAGATATCATCAGGACCTGCGAGGTAAGAACTGTCTGCGGAACGGAGGAAACCAAATCCATCCTGCAATATTTCCAGTACGCCATCGCCGAAAATATCTTCACCACTTTTCGCATGCTGCTTCAAAATGGAAAAAATAATATCCTGCTTTCTCATACGGGCTAAATTTTCTAGCCCCATATTTTCGCCTAACGTAATCAATTCTGATACTGGCGTATTCTTTAATTCGGTAAGATTCATAATGGTGGGTTCTTTAACTCGGGGTAATTCTCGAACTATGAACGTTAATTGACGGCAACTTATTTTATTAAGTGCCAGTTTAACTTAACTGCCCTGTTGGTAGCCAACTTAATAAAAGCCAACAACAACGCATAAAATTTGTGCTAGCCACTGCTAAGCTTGTTTTAACATATGACCATGACTCATCTGAACGATGTACAGCATATTATTAGAAACACACACAACATTAGCAATAGTTTTTTGTACATTTAGGACAACATTTATCCCAATATCGCAAGTTTAGTTTCAGTTTCGCATTTAAAAACACATTTTACTGAATGCTAAATTTTCCCGATACGTTTTTACATCCGAAGATCTAGAGACGTTTTATGTCATTACTGCTGCTTATGCGCTATCTTTAAGGTATATGAAAAATTTATGTGAAACAACAATACTGAATCTAGCAGGTGCTTAACTCAATGCCTATGTTTTCAGTTTTCATATTTAAAATCATTGCGCCATTAGTTTTTATCGTTGAAAATCATGATAATACTGAACTAACTTGCTTGATATATTAAGATAAGAGCAATGGAATACAGAGTAATTCATACGGGTGCTACACGAGGAATAGTGATAACTTATCATGCTTAGATGAGGACGTCTAGCGGCTCTCTTGATAAAATAGATACACCGCTAAACGTTTTAGATCACATATAACGATAACTTACAGATTTTCGTCTAGAAATTCTTTCAGTTGCGTTTTAGATAATGCGCCAACTTTTGTTGCTGCAACACTACCATTTTTGAATAATAACAGTGTCGGGATACCACGAATTCCGTATTTTGGTGCGGTAGCCGGATTATCATCAATATTCAGTTTTGCGATGGTCAATTTGCCTGTATATTCGTCAGCAACTTCATCAAGGATAGGCGCGATCATTTTACAAGGACCACACCATGCAGCCCAAAAATCGACGAGAACAGGTGAATTTGATTTCAGAACTGCAGTTTCAAAGCTTGTATCAGTTATATGTATAATTTTGTCGCTCATGTTGTACTCCAAAGAATCATCTTTTTGCAGACTAAGTGTAACATTATTGGCAGCAGTATGCTTTATTTCAAAAGATACACTTTCGTAAACCAACCGTTAACTGATATTCTAACATACTATGAGTAAAGCACACTTGACAGAAAAGAAGTTTTCCGACTTCGCATTGCACCCTAAAGTCATTGAAGCTCTGAACAAGAAAGGCTTCAATTATTGCACGCCAATACAGGCGTCAACGTTGCCTTTCACTGTCGAAGGCAAAGACGTTGCGGGACAAGCGCAAACAGGTACAGGTAAAACGTTAGCATTCTTAACGTCAACGTTTCATTATCTATTAACCCACCCTGCTATCGAAGGGAAAAAAGCGAATCAGCCGCGTGCACTCATGATGGCGCCGACTCGTGAATTAGCTGTTCAGATCTACTCTGATGCCAAAGAATTGGCAGAATACACGGGTCTGAAAATGGGTCTCGCTTATGGCGGTGATGGCTATGATGAGCAGCTAAAAGTGTTACAAAACGGTGTCGACATCCTTATTGGAACGACAGGCCGCCTTATTGATTATGCAAAACAAGGCCATGTGGACTTAGCTGCGATTCAAGTCGTCGTGCTTGATGAAGCTGACCGTATGTACGACCTTGGTTTTATTAAAGATATTCGTTGGTTATTCCGTCGTATGCCAGGGGCTGCGGACAGACTGAACCTGCTATTCTCTGCGACGTTGTCTTATCGCGTAAGAGAACTTGCCTTTGAGCAAATGAATAACCCTGAATATGTTGAGGTCGAGCCTCTACAAAAAACCGGCCATCGTATTAAAGAAGAGTTATTTTACCCTTCTAACGAAGAAAAAATGCGTTTGCTACAGACCCTACTCGAAGAAGAGTGGCCTGAGCGCTGCATTATTTTTGCTAACACGAAGCACCGCTGTGATGATGTTTGGGCGCATTTAGCGGCTGACGGTCACCGTGTTGGCTTATTGACAGGTGATGTTGCACAGAAAAAACGTTTACGTATTTTAGAGCAATTCACACAAGGCGAGCTGGACATTTTAGTCGCTACTGACGTTGCAGCACGTGGATTACACATTCCATCTGTGACTCACGTCTTTAACTATGACTTACCTGACGACTGTGAAGATTACGTTCACCGTATTGGCCGAACTGGCCGTGCTGGGGAAAGTGGTAACTCAATTAGTCTGGCTTGTGAAGAATATGCGCTTAACTTGCCTGCTATCGAAGAGTACATTCAACATTCGATCCCTGTGAGCAAATATAACAGCGATGCGTTATTGAGTGACTTACCAGCACCTAAACGCCGTCATCGCCCACGCCCTGGAGGCCAGCGTCGCAATTCAAATGCACCGCGTCGCCACAATGGTCCGCGTAATAACCATAAACGTCCAGGCTGAGTAAAAACGCTATGCTGAAATCTTCTTCTCTCTATGCTGCTATCGATTTAGGCTCAAACAGTTTTCACATGCTTGTTGTACGTGAAACAGCTGGCAGCATACAGGTTATTTCTAGGGTTAAGCGGAAAGTTCGCCTTGCTGCTGGGTTAGATAAAAATAACCTTCTTTCTGAGCAAGCAATGGAACGTGGTTGGCAATGCTTACGACTTTTTTCGGAACATCTACAAGATATTCCGAACACACAAATTCGTGTTGTCGCGACTGCAACACTGCGTTTAGCAAAAAATGCTGACATTTTCATCGAAAAAGCCAGTAAAATCCTAGGAAACTCCGTTAAAGTCATTCAAGGGGAAGAAGAAGCTCGCTTAATTTACCAAGGCGTCGCACATACGACAGGTGGCCCCGACCAACGCTTGGTGGTGGATATTGGTGGAGGGAGTACCGAGCTTGTGACAGGAACTGGCGCAAAAGCGGAGCAACTCTACAGCCTTGAAATGGGTTGTGTCACGTGGCTTGAGCGCTACTTTAGTGATAGAAGCTTAACGGAAGAAAATTTCTCAGCCGCCCAAGCCGCCGCAAAAAAAGTGATCGAGCCTGTTGCTGAAGCCTTAAAAACTCACGGTTGGAAAATCTGTGTTGGCGCGTCAGGTACTGTGCAAGCAATCCAAGAAATCATGATTGCACAAGGCATGGATGAACTTATCACCTTACCTAAATTGCAGCAGCTAAAACGCAAAGCCATTTTGTGCCAAAAACTTGAAGAGCTTGAAATTGAAGGCTTAACGTTTGAACGGGCACTGGTTTTCCCGAGTGGCTTATCGATTTTAATTGCCATATTTGAAGCGTTAAATATCGATAACATGACACTTGCTGGCGGTGCTCTGCGAGAAGGTTTGGTTTATGGCATGCTGGAATTGCCGATTGAGCAAGATATTCGTGCTCGCACCGTACGCAATATCCAGCGCCGTTTCCAAGTGGATATCGAACAAGCTAGCCGTGTTCGCCAATTAGCTGAATATTTTTACCTGCAAGTTGCAAAAGATTGGCAATTAGATACTCGTTGCCGCGATTTATTATCAAGCGCCTGTGCATTGCATGAAATTGGCCTGAGTGTCGATTTTCGTAGGGGCCCTGAGCACGCCAGCTACTTGATCACTCACTTGGATTTACCTGGCTATACACCAGCTCAAAAACGGTTATTGGCGGCGTTGTTAAAAAATCAGCAAGGCCCTGTCGATTTAGCGCCTCTCAGCCAACAAAATGCTCTGCCTGTGCAACAAGCCTACTATTTGTGTCGTTTGCTTCGATTAGCCATTATTTTTGCAAGCCGCCGACGTGATGATACATTACCGGCCTTAAGGCTAAATGTCAGCACAGACAGACTCACCATTATGCTGCCATACCACTGGTTATCTGAGCATCCACTGCGCGCAGAAAACTTGCAGCAGGAAGTTCAATGGCAAGGTTATGTGAACTGGGTATTAGAGCTAGAAGAACGTAACAGTTCGAATTGCTAAGCTATTCCACACTAGAGCCATTCTAGTGTGGAAATTCAACTAATTGTTATCAATCACTTTTCTTACTTAACCCTAGCCGCGCTTTAATATCAGCGAGTGCAGATTGCCCTTTTTGCATGCGCTCTTCGGCGCTAACCACTTTTCGCTGTTGCTCCCATTCAAGGTCATCTTGCGGCAACTCAAGCAAGAAGCGACTCAGCTCAGGGCGAATTAACTCTCCATATTGACGACGTTCGCGGCAATGCGTGAAAAATAACTCTCTTTGTGCTCGAGTGATCCCCACATACGCTAAACGGCGTTCTTCATCAATATTATTTTCGTCAATACTACTTTGGTGTGGTAACAATCCTTCTTCCATACCAACCAAAAAAACATAAGGGAATTCAAGGCCTTTAGATGCATGCAGAGTCATTAGCTGAACTTGGTCAGATTCTTCATCATCTTCCCCGCGCTCCATCATATCGCGTAATGTAAAACGAGTGACCACTTGGCTAAGCGTCATCGGGTCGTTTAATTCATCCCCTTCCACCATCTCACTCATCCAAGTAAACAATTGGTTGACGTTTTTCATCCGCATTTCAGCGGCTTTGGTACTGGTTGATGTTTCATACAACCAACTTTCGTAATCCATTTCACGCAGTAAATCGCGTACCGCAATCAGTGGCTCCCGCTCTGATGTTCGAACGATACTGTCCATCCACTGAGTAAACCGCTGTAGTGCTTCTAATCCTTTACCTTTTAGGGTTTGCTCTAGTCCTAAATCAAAACTGGCTTGGTATAAGCTTTTCCCCCGTTGATTCGCCCACTCACCCAATTTTTGAATGGTTTTTGGACCAATTTCCCGGCGTGGTGTGTTCACAATGCGTAAAAAAGCACTGTCATCCTCAGGGTTAGTCAGCACTCGCAAATAAGCCAGTAAATCTTTAATTTCAGGACGTGAGAAAAATGAAGTACCGCCGGAGATACGATATGGTATACGGTTTTGCATCAACATTTTTTCAAAAATACGGGACTGGTGATTACCTCGATATAAAATCGCATAATCTTTATATTCCGTTTTGTTGATAAAGTGATGAGCGATAAGTTCACCAATCACCCGCTCCGCTTCATGATCTTCATTATTTGCCGTTAAAACTTTTAATGGCACGCCATAACCCAGCTCAGAGAACAATTTCTTTTCAAATACATGGGGGTTGTTCGCAATTAAGATATTCGCCGCTTTTAAAATACGCCCTGAAGAACGATAATTTTGCTCAAGCTTAATCACGTTTAACTTAGGAAAATCTTGGCTAAGTAGCACCAAGTTTTGCGGCCTTGCGCCACGCCATGAGTAAATAGATTGGTCGTCATCCCCAACCACCGTAAAGCGAGCACGTTGCCCCACCAGCAATTTCACCAGTTGATATTGGCTAGTGTTGGTATCTTGGTATTCATCCACCAGCAAATAACGAATTTTTTGCTGCCAGCGCTCACGTACTTCTTCATTTTGATACAACAGAAGTGTTGGCTTGCTGATCAGGTCATCAAAGTCCAGCACGTTGCAGCTTTTTAAATGTAATTCATAACGGCGGTAACACTCTGCAAAATGGTGCTCTTTTTCCGTTCGAGCCTGCCCGACAACTTGTTGTGGCGAGATAAGATCGTTTTTCCAGTTTGAGATCGCAGAGATCAACTGCTGTAGCAGATCTTTATCTTCTTCAAGTAAATCAAACGTTAGCTCTTTGAGCAATGCCATTTGGTCTTGGTCATCAAATAGTGAAAAATTGGCTTTAATACCTAGCGCTTTATATTCACGCTTAATAATTTCCAAACCTAATGTATGGAAGGTTGAAATGATAAGCCCACGCGCCTCTTTTTTACCTAATGTTTGTGCGACACGCTCTTTCATTTCGCGTGCGGCTTTATTGGTAAAAGTGACAGCGGCAATTTGCCGTGGTTGATAACCACATTGGCGGATCAAGTGTGCAATTTTGTTGGTAATAACACGGGTTTTACCTGATCCAGCCCCTGCCAATACAAGACAAGGGCCATCGACAAATTCAACTGCCTGTTGCTGGCCTGGGTTTAATCGCATGGTTTCTCTACATCACTTAGTTATTCAAAATGGAACTCGCTACAGATTGTAGCAGAAACCCAACCAACTCTTGAGCAACGATCCCTTCTATTTATAAAAAACAAAAAACCACATCATTCATCAGAACGACATGGCTTGCTTTGTTTTTTTGTTCTTTCTTTTACTACATCAATGCATTTTTCTAAGCTATTCGCGTTAGAGACAGGCGGCAAGTGCTGCTATCCCAAGGAGCATACATTAGTATGTGACTTGGGTAGCAACATGTAGCCAACGCACCTATCACGCGAAGAGTAACGAAAAATTAGGTTATCCCAAGGAGCATACATTAAGTATGTGACTTGGATAGCAACATGTAGCCAACGCACCTATAGACCAAAACAAAAAACCACATCATTCATCAGAACGACATGGCTTGCTTTGTTTTTTTGTTCTTTCTTTTACTACATCAATGCATTTTTCTAAGCTATTCGCGTTAGAGGAAGGCGGCAAGTGGTGCTATCCCAAGGAGCATACATTAGTATGTGACTTGGGTAGCAACATGTAGCCAACGCACCTATCACGCGAAGAGTGACGAAAAATTAGGTTATCCCAAGGAGCATACATTAAGTATGTGACTTGGGTGGCAACATGTAGCCAACGCACCTATCACGCGAAGAGTGACGAAAAATTAACTTCCAACTGAAATTTTCTTCATATCCGTCATATAACCACGTAACGTCTTACCGATTTTCTCGATAGGATGATTACGGATTGCTTCATTGATATCACGTAACTGTGCGTTATCTGTACCATTATCAGCAACTGACTTCGCTAAATCACCCGCTTGTAACTTGGTCATGAAGTCTTTCAGCATCGGCACAGCTGCAAATGAGAACAGGTAGTTACCATATTCCGCCGTGTCTGAAATAACCACGTTCATTTCATATAAACGCTTACGCGCAATGGTGTTCGCAATCAGTGGCAGTTCATGTAGAGACTCGTAGTATGCTGATTCTTCTAAGATACCCGCTTCTAACATAGTATCGAACGCTAATTCAACACCTGCTTTAACCATCGCAACTAACAGAACGCCGTGGTCGAAATACTCTTGCTCTGCGATTTTTCCTGCATATTCAGGGTAATTTTCAAATGCAGATTGGCCTGTCTCTTCACGCCATGTCAGCAGGTTTTTATCATCATTTGCCCAGTCAGCCATCATGGTTGATGAGAACTCACCTGAAATGATGTCATCCATGTGTTTTTGGAACAGTGGTGCCATGATAGTTTTCAGTTGCTCAGACAACGCATATGCGCGGACTTTCGCAGGGTTAGATAAACGATCCATCATCAGCGTGATACCACCTTGTTTCAGCGCTTCTGTGATAGTTTCCCAGCCAAACTGAATCAATTTACCGGCATAGCCTGGCTCAACACCGTCTGCAACCATTTTGTCGTAGCTCAGTAATGCGCCTGCTTGCAACATACCACACAGAATGGTTTGCTCACCCATCAGGTCAGACTTAACTTCAGCAACAAATGAAGATTCCAAAACACCTGCACGATGGCCACCTGTGGCAGCTGCCCATGCTTTAGCAATCGCCATCCCCTCACCTTTCGGATCATTTTCTGGGTGAACAGCAATCAGAGTTGGAACACCAAATCCACGTTTGTATTCTTCACGAACTTCCGTACCTGGGCATTTTGGAGCAACCATCACAACAGTAATATCTTTACGGATTTCTTCACCAACCTCAACAATGTTGAAACCGTGTGAATAACCCAGTGCTGCACCTTGTTTCATCATAGGCTGAACAGCACGAACAACGGTAGAGTGTTGTTTGTCTGGCGTTAAGTTAACAACTAAGTCTGCCGTTGGGATCAATTCTTCATACGTGCCAACTTTAAAGCCGTTTTCAGTGGCTTTGCGCCATGAAGCACGTTTTTCACTGATAGCTTCTGCACGTAATGCATAAGCGATATCTAAACCAGAGTCACGCATGTTCAGGCCTTGGTTCAGACCTTGTGCACCACAACCGACGATGACGATTTTTTTCCCTTTCAGGTAGCCAGCTTCATCCGCAAATTCTTCACGTTTCATAAAGCGGCACTTGCCTAACTGAGCTAACTGCTCACGCAAATTCAATGTGTTAAAATAATTCGCCATTGTCATACTCCATTGTTCTGTTGTGTTCGTTATGTCAGGCAATCAATTTGCCTGTCGCTTATTTTTAAGCGTTTATGGATTTACTATATGCGATGTTTCGCATTGCTTAAATTGATATATTAACAATACAATGTTGCAATATTCGCAACGTAGTTAATGACTTTATCCGAGGGCAGAATGGATATTCGTGATCTGAAACTTTTTTTGCATTTAGCACAGAGCTGCCACTTTGGCCGTACCTCTAAAGCCATGCATGTCAGCCCCTCAACGTTATCTCGGCAAATCCAGCGCCTAGAAGAGCAACTGGGTCACCCGTTGTTTGTCCGTGATAACCGTTCGGTAAAACTCACACAAGCGGGGGAGCACCTAAAACAATTTGCACAGCAAACCTTGTTGCAATATCAGCAACTACAGCATGCCCTTAATCAGCAAAGCCCATCACTGAGTGGCGAGCTGCATCTTTTTTGCTCAGTCACTGCCGCGTACAGTCATTTACCACAAGTTTTAGATAAATTCCGTGCTTTACACCCGTTAGTCGAAATAAAGCTCACCACTGGAGATGCCGCAGATGCGGTTGAAAAAGTGGAGACCCACGAGGCAGACCTTGGTATTGCTGGCAAGCCAGAGCGTTTACCTGATAATGTGCGTTTCACCAAAATTGGCGAAATTCCATTGGTGCTCATTGCGCCATCATTGCCTTGCACTGTACGGTCGATGGTGACAGAAGCTGAACCTGATTGGTCAACGGTGCCGTTTATTCTGCCGGAACACGGTCCATCACGAAAACGTATCGAACTATGGTTTCGCCGCCATCACATCAATAACCCTGTTATTTACGCGACGGTATCTGGCCATGAAGCGATTGTATCGATGGTCGCGCTTGGTTGTGGTATCGCCTTGATCCCAAGTGTGGTAGTGGATAACAGCCCCGAGCCTGTTCGTAGCCGTATTTCACAACTAGATAATATTTCGATGGTGGAACCCTTTGAACTCGGCGTTTGCCTACTCAGCAAACGCCTAAGTGAGCCGCTCATTAAAGCGTTTTGGGAATTACTCCCAGACAACTCAATCTAAGGTTTTTTGGCTATCTTGTGGTGCTAGGAAAAAACGAAAAGAAGGGTTGCCTGTCTCATCGTGGTACTCATATCCTAGCGCATCAAGGTGCCTATCAAAACGCACTTCAGGCCCTGCAAGTTCAAACGCTGCCAGCACTCGCCCATAATCCGTGCCATGGCTACGGTAATGAAAAAGCGTAATATTCCAGTGCGTTCCGAGCGTCTCTAAAAATCGCAGCAATGCCCCTGGAGACTCCGGAAACTCAAAACTATACAGTCTTTCATCTAATGGTTTGGATGGACGGCCACCAATCATATAACGCACATGAAGCTTCGCCATTTCATCATCAGATAAATCATCCACGTCATAGCCATTACTTCTGAGCTCTTGAATAATTTCTGCACGCTCACCGTCACGACCACTTAAGCGCACCCCAACAAAAATACAGGCGCGTTCAGGGTCTGCATCCGTATAACGGTAATTAAACTCAGTGATAGCACGGTGCCCTAATAGCTGGCAAAAGCGTAAGAAACTGCCTTTTTGCTCAGGGATCGTCACCGCCAGCAGCGCTTCGCGTTGTTCACCAATCTCACAGCGCTCAGAGACATAACGCAGCCCGTGGAAATTCATATTCGCGCCTGACAGGATATGCGCTAAACGCTCACCTTTAATATTATGCTGTTGGACATATTTCTTCAGCCCTGCGAGTGCCAAAGCGCCTGACGGCTCGGCAATTGCACGGACATCTTCAAAAATATCTTTCAATGCTGCGCAGATAGAGTCGCTATCTACCGTGATAACATCATCAACATATTGTTGGCACAGTCTAAACGTTTCATCACCGATACGCTTAACGGCAACACCTTCCGCAAATAAACCGACGCGCGGCAAATCAACGGGGTGGCCTGCTTCTAACGCGGCTTTCAAACACGCTGCATCTTCCGCTTCAACGCCAATGATTTTAATTTCAGGCATCAATTGTTTGATGATAACTGCCACGCCAGCGATTAAGCCGCCACCACCAACTGGGATGAAGATACGGTCTAGATGTACGTCTTGCTGTAATAATTCCAACGCAATCGTCGCTTGCCCAGCAATCACCGATGGGTGGTCAAAAGGCGGGACAAAGGTATAGCCCTCCTCTGCCGCCATAGCGATCGCTTTGGCTTTTGCCTCATCAAAATTCGCGCCGTGTAAAATGGCTTCGCCACCAAAGCTACGAACTGCATCCACTTTGATATCCGCCGTTGCTACAGGCATGACAATTTTGGCTTTAACACCAACGCGGCTTGCTGACAGCGCAACACCTTGTGCATGGTTTCCTGCCGATGCAGTTACAACGCCTTTGGCTTTTTGCTCTTCCGTCAACGTGGCAATCATGGCGTAAGCCCCACGTAGCTTAAAGCTGTGTACAGGCTGCCTGTCTTCGCGCTTAACCAAAATCGTATTGCCTAAACGTGCAGATATTTTATCCATTTGCTGAAGTGGCGTAACTTGAGCCGCCTCATAGACTGGCGCACTCAGCGCCGCCTTTAAATAATCAGCACTTGTCGGTGCTGCGGGTAATGGTTTTGCCGCTGCCACATCAGCCCCCTAATTTCGACTTATCGCGTACAGCGCCTTTATCTGCGCTGGTTGCTAAGGAAGCGTAGGCACGCAGAGCAAAAGAGACTTCGCGCTGACGGTCACGTGGTGTAAAGGCTTTATCACCACGGGCTAATTCAGCTTCACGGCGTTGGTTAAGCTCACTTTCACTGACATCCAGCACCATTGTTCTTTTTGGAATATTGATATCAATAATATCGCCATCTTGAACCAATGCTAATAAGCCGCCACTTGCTGCTTCAGGTGAAATATGCCCAATTGACAGCCCTGAACTACCGCCTGAGAAACGGCCATCAGTGATAAGTGCGCAGCTTTTACCCAATCCCATTGATTTCAGGTAAGACGTTGGGTACAGCATTTCCTGCATTCCTGGTCCACCTTTTGGCCCTTCGTAGCGGATCACTACCACATCACCTTCAACGACTTTACCACCTAAGATTGATTCAACCGCATCATCTTGGCTTTCAAATACTTTTGCAGGGCCACGGAACGTTAAACTACCTTCATCAACACCAGCCGTTTTGACGATACAACCATCTTCTGCAATATTTCCAGACAGTACGGCCAGACCACCATCCAAGCTATACGCATTCTCAATATTACGAATACAGCCATTTTCACGGTCAGTATCCAGCGACGGCCAACGGCAATTTTGTGAAAACGCTTTGGTGGTACGAATACCCGCAGGCCCTGCGGAAAACATAGACTTAACACTTTCGTCTTTCGTTAACATGACATCATATTGCGCCAATGTTTCTTGGAAAGTCAGACCTAAAATATTGGTGACATTTTCTTGCAGTAAACCTGCTCGGCTCAATTCACCTAAAATACCAATGACGCCCCCTGCACGGTGAACATCTTCCATATGGTATTTCTGTGTACTTGGTGCCACTTTGCATAAATGCGGGACTTTGCGAGATAAGCGGTCGATGTCTTCCATCGTAAAATCAATATCAGCTTCTTGTGCCGCCGCCAGCAAGTGAAGAACGGTATTTGTCGAACCACCCATCGCGATATCAAGGGTCATCGCATTTTCAAACGCCGCTTTATTCGCAATATTGCGAGGCAACGCGCTTTCGTCATCTTTTTCGTAATAGCGTTTCGTTAACTCGACAATACGCTTACCTGCGTTGATAAATAAGGTTTCGCGGTCTGCATGAGTGGCTAATAACGAGCCATTACCCGGCTGAGATAAACCTAATGCTTCAGTTAAACAGTTCATTGAGTTTGCAGTGAACATACCAGAACATGAACCACAGGTTGGGCAAGCTGAACGTTCGATTTGTTCGCTATCCGCATCACTCACATTCGGGTTTGCCCCTTGGATCATCGCATCAACGAGATCCAATTTAATGATTTGGTTTGAAAGCTTGGTTTTCCCTGCTTCCATCGGGCCACCAGACACAAAAATAACTGGGATATTGAGGCGTAATGACGCCATTAACATACCTGGGGTGATTTTATCGCAGTTAGAAATACACACCATGGCGTCTGCACAGTGTGCATTGACCATGTATTCGACAGAATCGGCAATTAATTCACGGGAAGGTAAGGAATACAGCATTCCGCCATGCCCCATGGCAATCCCATCATCAACCGCAATTGTATTAAACTCTTTTGCTACGCCACCTGCGTTTTCAATTTGCTCTGCAACCAGTTTACCAAGATCGCGTAAATGTACGTGACCAGGCACAAACTGAGTAAATGAGTTCACAACTGCAATAATGGGTTTTCCAAAATCAGCATCGGTCATTCCAGTTGCACGCCACAATGCGCGCGCACCCGCCATGTTACGACCATGAGTTGTTGTTGCTGAACGGTACTTAGGCATATCTTTAACTCCCGTGTTTAAAACAGGCGGGGAACGTCCGCCTGTAACATCTATTTCAATTTAGTTATTAAGGGTTTACTGGATCTAACCAGCCCCATTTGTCTTCCGTTGTACCATTAAATAAACCGAAGAATGCTTGCTGAATTTGTTTAGTAACTGGGCCACAACGACCAATACCAACTTGAATACCATCAACGCTGCGTACAGGGGTAATTTCTGCTGCGGTGCCTGTCATAAAGACTTCATCAGCAAGGTATAGGGATTCGCGTGATAATGTTTGCTCACGAACTTCGATGCCCATATCTTTTGCTAAGGTTAAAATGGCATCACGGGTAATGCCTGGTAATGCTGATGATGTGAACGGAGGCGTATATAAAATTCCATCTTTCACTTCAAAAATATTTTCACCCGCGCCTTCAGAGAGATACCCATGAACGTCTAGTGCAATACCTTCTTGATAACCATGACGGCGTGCTTCGCTACCCACTAATAACGATGATAAGTAGTTACCACCCGCTTTTGCACCTGTAGGGATAGTATTCGGTGCAACACGGTTCCAAGAAGACACCATCGCATCAATACCTTGGTCTAAGGCTTCTTCGCCTAAATAAGCGCCCCAAGGGAAAGCCGCTAAGATGACATCAGTGTTATAACCATCTGGTGGGTTAACTCCCATACCGACATCACCGATAAATACTAATGGGCGGATGTATGCGCTGACTAAGTTATTTTTGCGTAAAGTCGCACGACAAGCTTCCATTAACTCTTCTACGCTGTAGCTGACAGGCATACGGTAAATTTTTGCAGAATCGTGCAAACGTTGCATGTGCTCACGGTGGCGGAAAACCACAGGTCCTTTGTGAGAATCATAGCAACGGACGCCTTCAAACACTGATGTACCATAATGCAGAGCATGAGACATTACATGAACCTTTGCATCAGCCCATGGCGTCATTTCACCGTTAAACCAAATAAAGTCAGCTTTCTTAGTCATTTTTATCTTCCTTACATTGCACTTTGTGTGCGTAATAGTCGTGATTCTTGTTGTAGCACTTCAACTTCTGTAATGTCAGAAAGCTTAGTTAACTGAGCACAAAGCTGGGTTAACGGCCTCTGACTACTTACAGTCAATTCAATATTAACATTATCGCCATCTGGTGATTGCCCCATATTCATGGCATTTATCTTAAATCCACGATGGCGAGTGACCCTTAATATACGCTCTAAAACCTCAGGACGGAAACGGGCCAATATCGAGAGTTTATGTTGCATCATAATGGTTTCTCCATCATTTTTTCATTACTTGCCCCTGGTGGAACCAACGGCCAGACGTTTTCTAATTCATTAATTGATACCTGTAATAAGTAGGCACCTTCGCTATTCAATAATTCATCTAATGCTGCATTTACTTGCGATTTATTTGTAATACGCTGCCCTTTAATGCCGAACGCACTCGCTAAAGCAACAAAATCGGGGTTATCCGTTAAAATCGTTTCGCTATAACGTTGTTCAAAGAACAACTCTTGCCATTGGCGAACCATGCCTAAACGTTGGTTATCCAATAAAAGAATTTTGACAGGTAATTGTTTACGCTTGATGGTGCCTAATTCTTGGACATTCATCATGAATGAGCCATCACCCGATACACAAACAACCGTATCTTCCGGCCTAGCAACTTGCGCTCCGATCGCGGCAGGAACACCGAATCCCATCGTACCCAACCCACTTGATGTTAAGAAGTTTTCAGGGGCATCTACCGTAATATGCTGTGCTGACCACATTTGATGTTGCCCAACATCCGTTGTCACAACCGTGTTTGGCTTCATTTTATCGGACAGTTGTTTCAATAATAGTGGGGCATAAATAGGCTCGCCAGGGTGGTCATAACGCCAACCAAACTCTGCTTTTAACTGTTGGACTTCGGATTGCCATGGCGCAATTGATTTTTTCAACATTAATTTTGGTAATAACGCTTTTGCATCACCGTGTAAGGCTACATGGGTTTGGCGTAATTTATCCAACTCGACGTGGTCAATATCGATATGAATGACTTTAGCATTCGGCGCAAAGGTATTTAATTTCCCCGTTACACGGTCATCAAAACGCGCCCCAACGGCAATAAGCAAATCACATCGTTGAACGGAAATGTTGGCAGCTTTTGTACCATGCATTCCTAACATTCCTAGGTAATTCCCATCTTTTGGGTCGACGGCACCTAAGCCTTTTAATGTTGAAACAGAAGGCAACCCAGTATAAGTAATAAATTCCCTTAATTCAGAAACAGCACCTGACATCCCAACACCGCCACCGATATACAACATCGGTTTCTCCGATTGCTCTAACAAGGTTCTTGCTTGCTGTATCTCAGCTTCTGGGGATGAAAATTCTTGCTCTACTGGCATTAAAAAAGGTGAGAGCTCTGCGTGTTGCAGCTGAATATCTTTCGGAATATCAATCAGTACAGGTCCAGGACGCCCACTATTTGCGATTGCGAAAGCTTCAGCAAGAATGCGAGGCAAATCTTCTATCGATTCAACTAAAAAGCTGTGTTTTGTACAAGCCAGAGATAAACCTAAAACGTCAATTTCCTGAAAAGCATCTGTACCGATAAATTCAGAAGCCACTTGCCCTGTGATAGCAACAACAGGGACGGAGTCTAACAATGCATCCGCTAATCCAGTGATTACGTTTGTTGCACCAGGCCCAGATGTTGCGATACAAACCCCAGTTTTACCCGTCGAGCGTGCATAACCAATTGCTGCAATGACTGCACCTTGTTCATGCCTGCACAGCAAATGCTCTACGCCACCATCATACAATGCATCATAAACTGGCATGATTGCGCCACCAGGGTAGCCAAAAACAGTATCAACCCCCTGAGTTCGCAACGCTTGAACTAACCATTGTGCTCCGTTCATGCTTTTCTCCTGTCTGCCTACTTTTTATCTGTTTGTATTTATTATGTTTTATATATTTTTTGGGATTAACAAATTTTGTGTCAAAAAAAACCCCGCGCCTTTCGGTGCGGGGTTCTCGTAAGATCTGGCTGTTATTTTAGCCTTCGTCGTCCAAGTGCAGCCCCGCACGGTGGGATAATAATCACCACCACGCTAATAATAATTAGGCTAACTGCTTGGATAAATGCGTTCATGTGTTTTGCTTTTTTAACTTTTATTTGTTGTCCTTATTAAGAGGTATCATTTTAAAATTACTTTGACAACTTTTATTTACTTTATTTATTTTCAAAATGTTTGTCTTTAATAAAATCAACAAGTTAAATAAAAAACAAAATAATACACTAGTAAATAAACCGTAAGGCAGTAATTACCTATGATTTTGACAGCATAATCAGCTGCATCCTCCATTACATTTTCATGTAAATGACTTGATAGCACCTCTCCTAATTAGTCATTTTTTCTTAACCTTATCCAAAGCCCCATTAAAATGTGCTACTTCTCAAATAACCTCAAGCCTAGATATATCAACTTCTAAAAGCCCTTCCCAAAAAAATGAAACAGATAAGTAACTACACAAGTAAATTGTCGAGTCGCTTCGCAAATATCATTTTCATGTGTTAAAAATCAGTCAGTGTTTAACAGAATATTACTCTGTTAATTGTATCGGAGGTTTTATGGCACTAGCGATTGTTTACACTAGAGCTTCGATAGGCATGGAGGCACCACTTGTCACCGTTGAAGCACATATTAGTAATGGGCTTCCAGGACTAACATTAGTTGGTTTGCCCGAAACTGCGGTCAAAGAATCGAGGGATAGGGTCAGAAGTGCATTATTAAATAGTGGGTTTGAATACCCAGCAAAAAAAATAACAGTAAATTTAGCACCAGCTGATTTACCAAAAGAGAGCGGCCGCTACGACCTTGCAATTGCGATTGCTATACTCGCATCATCAGGGCAGATTTCACACGAGGCTTTAAAAAAGCATGAATTTTTAGGTGAACTCGCACTTTCCGGCGATATACGTTACGTCAACAGCGCAATTTCAGCTGCTCAAGCCGCATTAAAACAACAACGAACATTAATTATTTCGGCTAAAAATCAACACCAATTAAATTTATTACCAGATAATAGCGTTCAGTTTGCAAGCTCTCTATTAGAGCTTTGCCATTATTTTAATGGGGGCAATGAACTCGAATTTAACTGCCAAATAAATCAACCAAATCCATCAATGAAAAATGACGATGATATCAACGATATTATTGGGCAGGAACAAGGAAAGCGAGCACTCGAAATTTGCGCTGCAGGAGGGCACCATTTACTACTTTTAGGTCCACCTGGAACAGGTAAAACCATGTTAGCGAGTCGGCTCATTACATTATTACCCGCTCTTACACCTCAGGAAGCGCTAGATGTCGCTTCACTGCATAGTTTAAGTCAGATTACTCAAAGTGCTATAGATTGGCCAACGAGGCCGTTTAGAGCCCCTCATCATAGCGCATCTGTCGCAGCGCTAATTGGTGGAGGCTCTCTTCCAAAACCAGGCGAAATATCTCTCGCACATCACGGTATTTTATTTTTAGATGAATTACCTGAATTTAGTCGCGCTGTTTTAGATTCTTTGAGGGAGCCTCTCGAATCAAGGGAAGTCTGTATCTCTAGAACGAAAGCAAAAGTCTGCTATCCCGCTAATTTTCAACTTATCGCCGCATTAAACCCAAGCCCGACAGGGCACTATCAAGGGGAAGCAAGCCGTTCCTCACCAATATGTATTTTACGCTATCTTTCCCGCCTTTCTGGGCCATTATTAGACCGCTTTGACCTCTCCATTGAAATCCCTCTATTGCCTATCGGTTCACTCAGTAACCCAAACTATCAAGGAGAAACCAGCGAACAAGTACAGCAACGTGTTATTTACGCGAGGGATAAACAGTTAGCTCGGGCAGGTAAAATCAATAACTTACTAACATCGAAGGAAATTATACAGTTTTGCTCACTCAATGCTAAGGACGCTTTATTTTTAGAACATGCGCTCAACAAATTAGGCCTTTCAATCCGAGCTTGGCATAAGATCTTAAAAATTTCTCGAACTATTGCGGATCTCAATGAATGTTCAAATATTGAGCGAGGGCATTTATTAGAAGCTCTTGGATACAGAGCAATGGATAAGTTATTGCTTCATTTGCAAAAACAAGTAAGCTGAGCGGAGGAGAAATAAAATGTTACTTACCGTAAAACATAAAGGGACCGAAGTCCCTTATCTTATACGATGGTAATATTAGTCATCTGTATCAGTATAGTCTTCCGATGGATCTATCTGTGGTTTACCACCAGATAACGTATGGAAGCGTTTTGGACGATTAATACGACTAGAGTATTTTACCCAAACTTTTTCTTCTGGAGTAACAGGCTCGCGCTCACCGCGGCAAACAGCAACGAAGAGTTTTTCCTCGTCAGTTTGTGCAGCTCGTTTACCTGTATCAAGCTCATTAAAAGCTTGGCCTAGGCGCTCAAGCAACTGAGCTTCTTTAATGGTGAAATCACCATGACGAGAAAAGCCACGTGGGTAATGCTTATTATCGAAAAAACGATTAGTCGTGATGAAGCTATCTGCCATCTGACACACTCCTAACTTATTGCAGTCAAACTCTATATGGCGCGGAGTATTAGACAGCATTGACAATCTGTAAAACAAAACATTTAAATCATCACGACAAAAATAATTGGAGATGTATGTGGACAGCGAGTTATTGAGAACTTTTTTAGAGGTTAGCAAGACTAGGCACTTCGGTAGAGCAGCTGAATCACTCTACTTAACGCAATCTGCTGTCAGCTTTCGTATCCGACAGTTAGAAACTCAACTGGGTACCAGTTTATTCACTCGCCATAGAAATAATATTCGATTAACTGCAGCTGGCGAGCGATTAGTGCCATATGCTGAGTCTTTAATGAACACCTGGCTACAAGCCAAAAAAGAAATTTCTCATGCATCGCAACATACTGAGCTTTCAATCGGTGCTACCGCTTCCTTATGGGAAGGCTACCTCACTGATTGGGTGGAAGATCTTTATACTCAACATGATGAATTACGATTAGAGGCTCGCGTTTCTACCCGCCAGTCACTCGTAAAACAATTACACTCAAGAGAACTAGATTTACTCATCGCCACCGAACCACCAAAAATGGATGAATTCGAAAGTACGATTATTGGAACTATCGAGCTTCAACTAATGGCTTCGCAAAAAAATATTGCTCTGACAAATTACAATTATATAAAACTAGAGTGGGGAGCTGATTTCCATCCAAAAAATGAATCCGCACTAACTCAAGATGATACACCCGTGATGATCACAACCTCGGCCCATATTACACGTCAATTACTTCCTGTATCTCTTTCAGCGGCATTTTTACCCGCTCATTGGATACATCAGTATCCAGCACTTAAAACGCTGTCAGAATCCCCTATAAGCAAGCCTCTATATGCAGTATGGCTACAAAAAAATGATCAGCAGGCTCTTATTAATCAATTGATTAAAACACCAATAAAAAATGCGCTATTACACATAGCTAACTAAACTGGATGAGAAAGCATTCTCGTTCTGTTTAGTGCTGATTGTATTAAACATACTAAGATATATTCCCCCGCTTGAGGTGGGATCAAAAATGCTTAGAATAGAGCCTAAAATCTGTTTTATTCAAAAATAAAAGCAAATTAACTGTAATCATCTCATCCTCTTAATTTTAGTTTCTGAATCCTTTTAGCAAAAAATATACCAACGTAAATATATCAAAAGTGAAGTAAGCAAGAGTAGAATCGTATAATAACGTAATGGAATTATCTAATTAAAGGACTAAACACAAGGGGCTGTTAGATGTTACTTTGAAATGAATTTTCAGTATACAAGATGGGCTATTATAAATGAGGAGAAATATTACAAGGATATTCACAAAATTTAGATAAAGAAAAACCCGATTAATATAACCGGGTTATCAATAGATACTTCTTTTATTATTACTTAATTGGTAACTGGCAGGGGCGGAGAGACTCGAACTCCCAACACCCGGTTTTGGAGACCGGTGCTCTACCAATTGAACTACGCCCCTAAATTAAGTGGCGGAACGGACGGGACTCGAACCCGCGACCCCCTGCGTGACAGGCAGGTATTCTAACCAACTGAACTACCGCTCCACTTATTCTTTCGCCTTTCGGCTGCTTATCATGAATCACTCACAATAAGACTTTAATTTAATGTCTGGCAGTTCCCTACTCTCACATGGGGAGACCCCACACTACCATCGGCGCTACGGCGTTTCACTGCTGAGTTCGGCATGGGGTCAGGTGGGACCACCGCGCTATTGCCGCCAGACAAATTCGGTTCGTTCCCGTTTAGCGTTATTTCTCACTAAACCAGAACTTCAATCTTGAACAAGCTGTGTGTCCTTCGCCTTTCGGCTTCTCACGTTCTTTGAAAATCAACTCAATCTCTCTAAAACACCTTCGGTGTTGTCAGGTTAAGCCTCACGGTTCATTAGTATTGGTTAGCTCAACGTATCGCTACGCTTACACACCCAACCTATCAACGTCTTAGTCTTAAACGTTCCTTTAGGACCCTTAAAGGGTCAGGGAAGACTCATCTCAAGGCAAGTTTCCCGCTTAGATGCTTTCAGCGGTTATCTTTTCCGCACTTAGCTACCGGGCAATGCCATTGGCATGACAACCCGAACACCAGTGGTGCGTCCACTCCGGTCCTCTCGTACTAGGAGCAGCCCCTTTCAATCTTCCAACGCCCACGGCAGATAGGGACCGAACTGTCTCACGACGTTCTAAACCCAGCTCGCGTACCACTTTAAACGGCGAACAGCCGTACCCTTGGGACCTACTTCAGCCCCAGGATGTGATGAGCCGACATCGAGGTGCCAAACACCGCCGTCGATATGAACTCTTGGGCGGTATCAGCCTGTTATCCCCGGAGTACCTTTTATCCGTTGAGCGATGGCCCTTCCATTCAGAACCACCGGATCACTAAGACCTACTTTCGTACCTGCTCGAGCCGTCACTCTCGCAGTCAAGCTGGCTTATGCCTTTGCACTAACCGCATGATGTCCGACCATGCTTAGCCAACCTTCGTGCTCCTCCGTTACTCTTTGGGAGGAGACCGCCCCAGTCAAACTACCCACCAGACACTGTCCGCACCCCGGATAACGGGGCAACGTTAGAACATCAAACATTAAAGGGTGGTATTTCAAGGTTGGCTCCACGCAGACTGGCGTCCACGCTTCGAAGCCTCCCACCTATCCTACACATCAAGGCTCAATGTTCAGTGTCAAGCTATAGTAAAGGTTCACGGGGTCTTTCCGTCTTGCCGCGGGTACACTGCATCTTCACAGCGAGTTCAATTTCACTGAGTCTCGGGTGGAGACAGCCTGGCCATCATTACGCCATTCGTGCAGGTCGGAACTTACCCGACAAGGAATTTCGCTACCTTAGGACCGTTATAGTTACGGCCGCCGTTTACTGGGGCTTCGATCAAGAGCTTCTCCTTACGGATAACCCCATCAATTAACCTTCCAGCACCGGGCAGGCGTCACACCGTATACGTCCACTTTCGTGTTTGCACAGTGCTGTGTTTTTAATAAACAGTTGCAGCCAGCTGGTATCTGCGACTGGCTTCAGCTCCATGGGTAAACCACTTCACCTAATGCCAGCGTGCCTTCTCCCGAAGTTACGGCACCATTTTGCCTAGTTCCTTCACCCGAGTTCTCTCAAGCGCCTGAGTATTCTCTACCTGACCACCTGTGTCGGTTTGGGGTACGATTAATGATAATCTAGAGCTTAGAGGCTTTTCCTGGAAGCGGGGTATGAGCTACTTCGCCACCGTAGTGACTCGTCATCAGACCTCAGCATATAGTGAACCGGATTTGCCTAATTCACCTGCCTACATCCTTAAACCGGGACAACCGTCGCCCGGCCAGCCTAACCTTCTCCGTCCCCCCATCGCAATTATCACCAGTACGGGAATATTAACCCGTTTCCCATCGACTACGCATTTCTGCCTCGCCTTAGGGGTCGACTCACCCTGCCCCGATTAACGTTGGACAGGAACCCTTGGTCTTCCGGCGTGCGGGTTTTTCACCCGCATTATCGTTACTTATGTCAGCATTCGCACTTCTGATACCTCCAGCATGCCTCACAGCACACCTTCACAGGCTTACAGAACGCTCCCCTACCCAACAATATTTACATATCGCTGCCGCAGCTTCGGTGCATAGTTTAGCCCCGTTACATCTTCCGCGCAGGCCGACTCGACCAGTGAGCTATTACGCTTTCTTTAAATGATGGCTGCTTCTAAGCCAACATCCTGGCTGTCTGAGCCTTCCCACTTCGTTTCCCACTTAACTATGACTTTGGGACCTTAGCTGGCGGTCTGGGTTGTTTCCCTCTTCACGACGAACGTTAGCACCCGCCGTGTGTCTCCCGTGATAACATTCTTCGGTATTCGTAGTTTGCATCGAGTTGGTAAGTCGGGATGACCCCCTAGTCGAAACAGTGCTCTACCCCCGAAGATGAGTTCACGAGGCGCTACCTAAATAGCTTTCGGGGAGAACCAGCTATCTCCCGGTTTGATTGGCCTTTCACCCCCAGCCACAAGTCATCCGCTAATTTTTCAACATTAGTCGGTTCGGTCCTCCAGTTAGTGTTACCCAACCTTCAACCTGCCCATGGCTAGATCACCGGGTTTCGGGTCTATACCCTGCAACTCATTCGCCCAGTTAAGACTCGGTTTCCCTACGGCTCCCCTATACGGTTAACCTTGCTACAGAATATAAGTCGCTGACCCATTATACAAAAGGTACGCAGTCACCCTGATAAATCAAGGCTCCCACTGCTTGTACGTACACGGTTTCAGGTTCTATTTCACTCCCCTCGCCGGGGTTCTTTTCGCCTTTCCCTCACGGTACTGGTTCACTATCGGTCAATCAGGAGTATTTAGCCTTGGAGGATGGTCCCCCCATATTCAGACAGGATAACACGTGTCCCGCCCTACTCGTCGAGTTCACAACACTAACACCTTCGGATACGGGGCTATCACCCTTTACTGCCGGCCTTTCCAGACCGTTCTCCTGATGCTAATGCTGATTAAGACTCTGGGCTGCTCCCCGTTCGCTCGCCGCTACTAGGGGAATCTCGGTTGATTTCTTTTCCTCGAGGTACTGAGATGTTTCAGTTCCCTCGGTTCGCCTCGTTTGACTATGTATTCATCAAACGATAGTGCAACGAATTGCACTGGGTTTCCCCATTCGGACATCGTCGGTTATAACGGTTCATATCACCTTACCGACGCTTTTCGCAGATTAGCACGTCCTTCATCGCCTCTGATTGCCTAGGCATCCACCGTGTACGCTTAGTCGCTTAACCTCACAACCCGAAGGTGTCTTTTATGTCGGTCGACGCAAAACCCGACGGCTTTGTGTCTGTTGACAACATCTTCAAGTTGAGATTTTTGAGAGACTCTCACATTGTTTAAGCGATAAACAATGTGCGTTGTTTTCAATTTTCAGCTTGTTCCAGATTGTTAAAGAGCATAATTGTTAAACCAACTATTTACATAATTGGCTTAATCATTATTGGGGACATCGTCTTTCACTCGATATCGGCGCAATTGGCGTCCCCTAGGGGATTCGAACCCCTGTTACCGCCGTGAAAGGGCGGTGTCCTAGGCCTCTAGACGAAGGGGACACAAGATATTGCACAAAACATGCGGTATCTCATGTAAGTCCTATTCTCTCGAATAAGTCTCCCACGTATAGCCTATTGCTCTACTTTCTATCAGACAATCTGTGTGAGCACTTCACAAAAACACTTCAATGGTAAGGAGGTGATCCAACCGCAGGTTCCCCTACGGTTACCTTGTTACGACTTCACCCCAGTCATGAATCACAAAGTGGTAAGCGCCCTCCCGAAGGTTAAGCTACCTACTTCTTTTGCAACCCACTCCCATGGTGTGACGGGCGGTGTGTACAAGGCCCGGGAACGTATTCACCGTAGCATTCTGATCTACGATTACTAGCGATTCCGACTTCATGGAGTCGAGTTGCAGACTCCAATCCGGACTACGACGTACTTTATGAGTTCCGCTTGCTCTCGCGAGGTCGCTTCTCTTTGTATACGCCATTGTAGCACGTGTGTAGCCCTACTCGTAAGGGCCATGATGACTTGACGTCATCCCCACCTTCCTCCGGTTTATCACCGGCAGTCTCCTTTGAGTTCCCACCATGACGTGCTGGCAACAAAGGATAAGGGTTGCGCTCGTTGCGGGACTTAACCCAACATTTCACAACACGAGCTGACGACAGCCATGCAGCACCTGTCTCAGAGTTCCCGAAGGCACTAAAGCATCTCTGCTAAATTCTCTGGATGTCAAGAGTAGGTAAGGTTCTTCGCGTTGCATCGAATTAAACCACATGCTCCACCGCTTGTGCGGGCCCCCGTCAATTCATTTGAGTTTTAACCTTGCGGCCGTACTCCCCAGGCGGTCGATTTAACGCGTTAGCTCCGAAAGCCACTCCTCAAGGGAACAACCTTCAAATCGACATCGTTTACAGCGTGGACTACCAGGGTATCTAATCCTGTTTGCTCCCCACGCTTTCGCACCTGAGCGTCAGTCTTTGTCCAGGGGGCCGCCTTCGCCACCGGTATTCCTCCACATCTCTACGCATTTCACCGCTACACATGGAATTCTACCCCCCTCTACAAGACTCTAGCTAACCAGTTTTAGATGCCATTCCCAGGTTAAGCCCGGGGATTTCACATCTAACTTAATTAACCGCCTGCGTGCGCTTTACGCCCAGTAATTCCGATTAACGCTTGCACCCTCCGTATTACCGCGGCTGCTGGCACGGAGTTAGCCGGTGCTTCTTCTGTCGGTAACGTCAATCGTTGATGATATTAGCATCAACGCCTTCCTCCCGACTGAAAGTACTTTACAACCCTAGGGCCTTCTTCATACACGCGGCATGGCTGCATCAGGCTTGCGCCCATTGTGCAATATTCCCCACTGCTGCCTCCCGTAGGAGTCTGGGCCGTGTCTCAGTCCCAGTGTGGCTGATCATCCTCTCAGACCAGCTAGGGATCGTCGCCTAGGTGAGCCATTACCTCACCTACTAGCTAATCCCATATGGGTTCATCCGATAGCGCAAGGACCGAAGTTCCCCTGCTTTGCTCCTGAGAGATTATGCGGTATTAGCCACCGTTTCCAGTAGTTATCCCCCTCTATCGGGCAGATCCCCATACATTACTCACCCGTCCGCCGCTCGTCAGCGAGAAGCAAGCTTCCCCTGTTACCGCTCGACTTGCATGTGTTAGGCCTGCCGCCAGCGTTCAATCTGAGCCATGATCAAACTCTTCAATTAAAAAGCTTGATGCTCAAAGAATGTTTACTGTCGTATGTCTTCTTACGAAAACATATTACCTATTAGTTCATATATATGAATTAACGTGTTAGTCACTCTTCAAGACTTAAAATCAAATATTTTTTTGATAGTGTCCTGTGAGTGCCCACACAGATTGTCTGATAAATTGTTAAAGAGCGTTGCAGCATTTCGTATTGAAATTTGACCTTCTGGGTCGTTGCTGCGAGGTGACGTATATTACGTTTTTCTTTTAGAAAGTCAAGTATTTATTTTCAACTTTTTCTTTCTTCACACCGTGTTATCACTTACTTTTTCAAGTTTGGCTTAAGGCTTTCTTTTTCTAACCTCACCACCGAAGCGGTTTGCCGTGACAACGGATGCGCATTATAGGGAGGTCGCAGAATTACACAACCTTTTTTTCAAAAAAAAAACACCGTTTGGGGATAAAATAGCCACTCTGCCTTTTTTAACCTCACAATGGTTATAAAAAGAGCAGTTTTGCACCTATAATTCTTTCTTTGACTTACTTATTTAGTACATTGACTCATAATGAGCTAATGATTTGCTTGTTATTCTCTATTTTACATTCTTATGGTTATTGATATGAACAAACCTTTACGACCTTACTTAGGCATCTATCCTTCAATTGAATCGCGGGTCTTTATTGATCCATCTTCAGTTATTATTGGCGATGTACGATTAGCTGAAGATGTCAGTATTTGGCCTCTTTCCGTTTTACGCGGAGATGTTAACTATATTGCTATTGGCGCTCGTACGAATATTCAAGATGGCTCTGTCTTACATGTGACCCATAAATCCGCCAGCAATCCACAAGGAAACCCACTAATTATTGGTGAAGATGTCACTGTTGGGCACAAAGTTATGCTTCATGGCTGTACTATTGGTAATAGAGTACTAGTCGGAATGGGTTCAATCGTAATTGATGGAGCTATAATAGAAGATGATGTTGTGATTGGTGCGAACAGTCTAGTTACCCAAGGAAAACGTTTAGAATCTGGCTATCTATATACAGGAAGCCCAGCAAAAGCCATTAGGAAGCTGACTGATGCTGAACTCGCGCATTTACGTTATTCCGCCAATAATTATGTTGAATGGAAAAATAATTACCTATCCTCTGATAATACGTAAACGCCATTTTCATCATCGAGGCCTTGGGCTACTAAGGCTTCGAACTCTTCTTCTATGTCCCAGCGATTTTGTTGGAAAAGCACTAATGCCGCGTCTTGTTCTCCATATCGTTGAAATAAAAGAGTTTGTGAAATAGTGCATTCCGCTAATAAACCGCTAATTAGCACAGGAAAACGCACTACCTCAGATGATTCATCCCATTCCTCCCTATCAGGGAATTGGATCAATTGATTCACCCTTTTAATTCCTTATATAAAGCAGATAAAACAGGTGTAATTTCAGGAAGAACGCCGTGCCACAATTTAAACGAAAATGCAGCTTGCCCAACTAGCATTCCAAGCCCATCAGCAATCTTTGTTACCTGATGTTGACTCGCAAACGCAAGGAAAGGCGTTAATGTCGCTTGATAAAACATGTCATAACAAGCAACTTCCTTCGTAAAAACCTTTGGGTTAATTGTAGGAATTTCTCCGCTAACACCCGATGATGTTGCATTTATGATTAGATCAAAATTTGCTGAGCTGATCTGCTCGATCGCACTTCCGCTGATCTTACCTAATGAGAAGAATTCATTAACTATAGTTTCTACTTTAGAAAATGTTCTATTTGTCAGTGTGATATCACAACCAAACTCTAAAAGCGGTAGTAGCGCGCCTCGAGTTGCTCCACCAGCCCCGATGATAAGTACCCGGCTATTTGGATGCACAAACTCTAAACGTTGTAGGTCTAGCAATAACCCCATACCATCAGTGTTATCACCCAGTAGGCGGTTGTCATCGAGTTTCATCACTGTGTTGACCGCACCACAAGTTTGAGCCCGTTCAGTTAACTCAGAAACCGCTAAAAAAGCCCGCTCCTTAAATGGCAATGTGATGTTTGCACCTTTTCCACCTTGTGAAAAAAAACTGCCCAAACTTTCTTCAAAGTTTTCTATTGGTGCTAAAATTTTTTCATACTCAAGCACGATCCCCATTTGTTCTGCAAACATTTTATGTATAAACGGAGACTTACTGTGTTGAATCGGATTTCCAAAAACTGCAAACATTTCCATTAATTTTACCCTTTACGATACAATTCGCCTGTTTTGGCATCCCTAATTTCAGATGGGTTTTGACGGCCACCAACCGAACCATCAAGAACAGGCACTCTATCATTAAACTGAGCAATTACCTCTTCAGTGGTTCTGCATGGCTCAAAACCACTAAGATTGGCACTTGTTGATACCAATGGTTTACCATAGTGGCGACAAAGTTTTTTGACAAGTTCATGGTCGGTGACTCTCACGGCTAATGTATCAAACCGCCCAGTTAACCATTTAGGTGTTGTCGCTTTAGCTGGGATCACCCATGTTACCGGCCCTGGCCATGACGCGAACATTGCTTGTTTTTGTTCTTCCGTTAATTGTTCATCATCGATGTAATCTTTTAATTGCTCATAATTATCAGCAATAAGAATCAACCCTTTTTCCCAAGGGCGCTGTTTAAGATCTAAAAGTTGATGAACCGCTTTTTCACTATCAGGGTCACAACCTAAACCAAAAACGGCTTCAGTTGGATAGGCGATCACTTTTTCTTGTTTTAACGAAACAATAATACTTTCAATTGCAGGTGTAGATTCATTTGGCATAGTTTTAACTCATTATTCTTCTTGTTGCTTAGCACAGCGTTTGCTGGCACAAAATAATCTTACTCCCTGTCCCCCCCTTTTTTCCATCAATAATGGATATTCACAAAACATACATTGGCCAACAATAGGCTTATTATTGAGAATAAACTGACAGTTAGGGTAGTTATCGCAGGCATAAAAAGTCTTCCCAAAACGGGATTTTCTTTGGAGTAAATTACCTTTTTGACATTGTGGGCAAGGAACTTTTGTTTCATCTGGCTTATCTATCAGCTCAATATGTTCACATTCTGGGTAATGGCTGCAACCAATGAACATACCAAATCGGCCTTGCTTCAATACCAGATCATGCCCACACTTAGGGCAATGCTGTCCATCCAAAACTTTGACAATATGGCTTTCAACACTTGGTCTTAATGGGCGCATGTAGTGACATTCTGGGTAACTAGAACACCCAAGAAAAGGCCCATGAGTACTATTACGGATCACCAGCAGAGAATCGCACTCTGGGCAATATTCGTTTTTATCTGTATCAAAAGGCAATTGTTTCGACATTTTTTTCTCTTAATTTTAATCAATCACTTAATTAGCTTAATCTGACATATCCGCCAGCACAGGAACGAATCACACCATCAATTTCCATTTCCGTTAGTATTGAAATAACTTGAGTAATCGGCATCTGCACTTGAGCAGCGATAATATCCACGGGTGTAACTTGGTAGCCCACTACATCAAAAATTTTATTTTCTACCAAACTAAGCTTGGGATATATTTCATTATCTCTATGCGAACCGATGGGAAGCTCGGATTGAACCCAATTTAGCCCATCCCCAAGGTGCTGTAAAATATCCACAGCATCCACCAATAAATAAGCACCTTGTTGTAATAACCAAAGGTTACCACCAAACGCAGGATTGCCAAGAGGCGCTGGAAGTGTAAAAAGATCACGATTTTGCTCAATAGCATAACGTGCTGTAATTAAAGAGCCACTTTTCATTCCCGCTTCTATTACAACTACCGCTTTACTTAGCCCACTAATAATTCTATTTCGTCTTGGAAATTGTTTGGGTAATGGTGGCGTATCTGGCCAATATTCAGATACTAATACCCCCTTTTCTTTTATTTGCTCAGCAAGTGCAGCATGTTGCTTTGGATAAGTGTTTGCTAGACCACTCCCCAAAACAGCAATAGTCACACCGTTATTATCGAGCGCTGCCTTATGACTTATTCCATCAATTCCTAAAGCAAGTCCACTCGTAATTGAAGCCCCGTATTGCACAAAGTGCTTTACAAACTCAGTCGCCCACTTTCGTCCATACTCACTCGCTTGCCGGCTTCCAACTAAAGCGATTTGTGGTGTTGTAAGAATTTCTTTTTTTCCCACCACAAAAAGTAAAAGCGGTGGGTGATGGATCTGCTTTAATAAAAAGGGATAGGAAGGATCAATGAAGGTAATCATTTGATTACCTTTATCCATCAACCATTGCTGTACTTTCTCTAATCGGTACTTTGGCACATTAAGAAATTGTAATCTCTGTATTTCGTTTAAACCGCAGTGTTGCAAAGCCCGGTTACTGATTTTATTGAGTTGTTTTAGCTCATTGATCATGTTTACCGCATGAATAGGCAATAACCGACTTACCAGAGACATTCTTAACCATATTTCTTGGGGATTCATTTCGTCATCCTGACTAATTATTGGATACGCTCTTCAGTGAACAAATCATAACCAATACTGTCAATATGGCGGATAAATGTCTAGAATAGGCATTAATTCCCATTCACTTTTTGGAAACCGCTCGAAAAATTTATGTCAGTCTTAAACGTATTACATTATCCAGACGAGCGCTTACGCACAATTGCTAAGCCAGTCGAAAAAGTTGATGCACAAATTCAACGCATTGTAGATGATATGTTCGATACCATGTATGAAGAAGAAGGTATTGGGCTTGCTGCTACGCAAGTGGATATCCACCAGCGGATCATTGTTATCGATGTGTCTGAAACACGTGACCAACGCTTAGTGATTATCAATCCTGAATTATTAGATAAATCAGGTGAAACTGGTATTGAAGAAGGATGCCTCTCTATCCCTGAGCAGCAAGGGTTTGTTCCACGAGCAGAGCAAGTCAAAATTCGTGCATTAGGCTATAACGGTGAGTCTTTTGAACTTGAAGCCGATGGCTTATTGGCTATTTGCATCCAACATGAAATGGATCACCTTGTTGGGAAGCTATTTGTTGATTACTTGTCCCCTTTAAAGCGCCAGCGTATCCGTCAGAAAGTTGAAAAGCTGGATAGATTAAGAGCGAAAGAAACAAAAAATAGCTAGTTTAGTAAATAGAAACAGGGAAATTAACGTGTCAGAACCATTAAAAATTATCTTTGCGGGGACACCCGATTTTGCGGCAAAACATTTAGCTGCGCTCCTTGAAACCCAACACCAAATCGTTGGCGTACTTACTCGCCATGATAAACCTGCGGGTAGAGGAAAAAAACTGACGCCAAGCCCTGTAAAAGTTTTGGCGCAGGAACATGATATCCCTGTTTTTCAACCAGTATCTCTAAGGGACGCTGAAAATCAGCAGTGGCTCAAAGATAGAAATGCCGACCTGATGATAGTTGTCGCATATGGATTGATTTTACCCCAAGCTGTTTTAGATATTCCTCGCTTAGGCTGCCTGAATGTACATGGTTCTTTGCTGCCTCGTTGGCGCGGAGCCGCACCAATTCAACGTTCGATTTGGGCGGGAGACGCTGAAACAGGGGTGACAATTATGCAGATGGATGCTGGGTTAGATACGGGAGACATGCTGTATAAAGCCGTATGTCCCATCACGGCGGATGATACCAGCGCAACTCTGTATGAAAAACTGGCGGTCACTGGGCCTAAAGCTTTAATCCATACTGTTGATATGTTGTCCTCGGGTCAATGCACACCTGAAAAACAAGATGATACTCTTGCCAATTACGCAGAAAAACTCTCTAAAGAAGAAGCTCGTATTGATTGGCAACAAGATGCGGCTCATATTGAACGTTGTATTCGTGCATTTAATCCGTGGCCGATGAGCTACTTTATGGTTCAGGAACAACTGATTAAGGTTTGGCAAGCTGAAGTGATTGATGACTCGCAAGGCAAACAACCCGGAACAATCATTAGCGCAGATAAAAATGGAATATGCATTGCCACGGGGAATGGCATACTAAATATTACCCAGTTACAACCGCCTGGCAAAAAAGCCATGAGTGCGCAGGATATACTAAACTCTCGCCGTGAATGGTTTACCCCAGAGCAAATTCTCGATTAACGAATCTGTAAACTGCCTGAAATATCAGGCAGTTTTATTTCAGTAACTAAAAGACCCATCTTCATTTATGAAAAACACATACAATTTGCGCAGTCTCGCTGCGACTGCAATTTATCAAGTTATCGATAATGGGCAATCATTAAGTACTGTTTTGCCTGATTTACAACGTAATATCAATGACAAAGATAAAGCATTATTACAAGAGATTTGCTTTGGTGTTCTGCGCTACTTACCAAAGCTTGAATGGTTTATTAGTCAACTAATGGAAAAACCACTCACAGGCAAACAAAGAACCTTGCACTATCTGATTATGGTGGGTATCTATCAGCTGCTTTATACTCGTATCCCAGCTCATGCCGCATTAGCTGAAACCGTAAATGGTGCTGTCGCGCTCAAGCGTCCACAGCTAAAAGGCTTAATCAATGGTGTTTTGCGTTCTTTTCAACGCCAACAGGTTCAGTTGGAAGAGCGGATCGCAAATAACAACAGCCAGTACCTGCACCCAAGCTGGTTACTCAAACGCTTACAAGCTGCTTATCCTAATGAATGGCAAGTTATTGTCGAAGCGAATAACCAACGACCACCTATGTGGTTAAGAGCTAATTCCCAACATCATACTGCTGAACAATATCTTGCCTTGTTAGAGCAAGCGGAAATATCTGCATATTTGCACCCAACTCATCCTAGTGCTATCCGCTTAGAGGAACCCACCGCAGTAACAAAATTACCAGGCTTCGATGCGGGTTGGTCCACAGTACAAGATGTCTCAGCTCAAGGTTGTGCGGAGTTACTTGAACCACAAAATGGTGAAAATATTTTAGATTTATGCGCAGCTCCTGGTGGTAAAACAACGCATATTTTAGAGCTCGCTCCAAAAGCGAATGTACTTGCGGTTGATATTGATGAAACTCGCCTGAAACGAGTGAAAGAGAATTTAATTCGCCTTAAGCAGCATGCTACCGTAGTTCAAGGGGATGGAACACAACCCGAAAAATGGGCTGATGGGCAACAGTTTGATCGAATTTTACTTGATGCGCCATGTTCTGCTACAGGGGTTATCCGCCGCCATCCTGACATAAAATGGCTACGTCGTGACTCCGATATCAATGAACTGGCAGAATTACAGGCGAAAATATTAGAGGCCGTTTGGCCCTATCTAAAAACAGGTGGTACCTTATTGTATGCAACCTGTTCTATCATGCCTGAAGAGAACTACCAGCAAATACAAAAGTTCCTTGCTAAACATACCAATGCACATCTAAATGATGGAACAGAGGCAGGGCTACAAATATTGCCAAGTGCCGAAGGCGGTGATGGCTTCTTTTATGCACGTTTAATAAAACAAGCACAATAATAAGTCGTTAGTTACCTAATATAGGAATATGCAATGAAAATCATTATTCTAGGCGCTGGGCAAGTCGGTGGCACACTTGCTGAAAATTTAGTTGATGAGAACAATGATATTACCGTTGTTGATACAGATGGCGATCGACTACGTCAACTACAAGATCAATTCGATCTACGCGTCGTCAATGGTCATGGCTCACATCCTCGCGTACTTCGTGATGCGGGGGCTGAAGATGCCGATATGTTAGTCGCAGTCACTAACTCTGACGAAACAAATATGATTGCTTGCCAAATTGCATATAGCCTATTTAATACGCCGAATAAAATTGCACGGATCAGAGCCACCGAATATATCCGTGAGGCAGATAAACTTTTTCTTCCAGAGCAAATCCCTATTGACTACCTGATATCACCTGAGCAACTGGTTATCGACTATATCTATAAACTGATTCAATATCCTGGTGCTCTTCAGGTTGTTAATTTTGCGGAAGGTAAAATCAGTATTGTTGCTGTAAAAGCTTACTATGGTGGTTCACTGGTAGGGAATGCTTTATCTAGCTTACGTGAACACATGCCACATATCGATACGCGAGTTGTTGCGATATTTCGACAAGATCGCCCTATTCGCCCTCAAGGCTCAACCGTTATTGAGGCGGGTGATGAAGTGTTCTTTGTCGCTTCAACGCAGCATATCCGTGCAGTAATGAGTGAACTACAACGGTTAGAGAAACCCTATAAACGTTTAATGATTGTGGGCGGAGGTAATGTTGGTGCAGGTCTTGCTCGTCGTTTAGAAAAAGATTATAGCGTTAAACTTATTGAAAGAAATCAACAACGTGCAACCGAATTAGCCCAATTATTACACGATACTATTGTGTTTTATGGTGATGCTTCTGATCAAGAGTTGCTCACTGAAGAACATATTGAGCAAATGGATGTCTTTATCGCCCTCACAAATGACGATGAAGCTAATATTATGTCTGCAATGTTAGCGAAAAAAATGGGGGCTAAAAAAGCAATGGTGCTTATTCAACGCTCAGCTTATGTTGAACTTGTTCAAGGCGGGGTCATTGATATTGCTGTCTCTCCTCAACAAGCCACGATTTCTGCTTTATTAAGCCATGTAAGAAAAGCTGATATTGTCAGTGTATCTTCTTTAAGAAGAGGAGTTGCTGAAGCTATTGAAGCCATTGCCCACGGTGATGAGAATACATCAAAAGTGGTTGGTAAAAAAATATCTGAAATTAAGCTTCCTCCAGGTACAATTATTGGTGCAATAGTTAGAGAAGACGAAGTTATTATTGCTAGCGATTACAATATTATTGAACAAGGTGACCATGTCATTATGTTTATTACAGATAAAAAACATGTTCCTGACGTGGAAAAATTATTCCAGCCAAGCCCATTCTTTTTATAAAATAATAAAAAAAGAGAGTAAATATTTGCAGCTTAATAAATCTAGCGGCTATAATTTGTTAACCTAACACACATTTTGTTTCAATTGAGTTACTTATTAAGGGGCCGTCGATGAGTTTTTTAAAAGATTTTCGCGAATTTGCCATGAAAGGCAATGTAGTAGATATGGCTGTTGGTATTATTATCGGTGCGGCATTTGGTAAGATTGTTTCTTCATTGGTTGCCGATGTCATCATGCCACCACTAGGTCTAATCATTGGTGGGGTTGACTTTAAATCATTCAGTGTTGTTCTAAAAGAAGCACAAGGTGATTTACCAGCTGTTGTACTTAATTACGGAATGTTTATACAAACTGTATTTGACTTTGTTATTGTCGCTTTTGCAATCTTTATGGCAATTAAAGTCATGAATAAAGTTCGTCGTGAAAAAGAAGCTGCACCTGCTGAACCAACGCCGCCATCTACTGAAGAAGTTTTATTATCAGAAATTCGTGATTTATTAAAAGAACAAAACAAAAAATAACTAAAAAGCCAGTGGTAATAAGTAAATAAACCTATTACCGCTGGCCTCCCAGTTACTTGCCTTATTATTTTTCCCTTTTCTTGTATAACTTCCTTTTCCTTTTTTATTTTTTTCTACTCGTTGACGAAATAATGGGTCGTGAAGTAATGCCTCAATTGCATTATCTTTTATCTCACCACGTTTGTGCTGATATTTACTCATAATATACCTTCATTAGTTTCAGTTAATAGCCTTAATAAACCTTAGATGCCCCTCGCTCTAAAATTTCCATAATAGAGCAGTATGTTGTCGCATGCTCATCACCACAACATGCAGAACTCAGCATCTTCAGTGAATCGCGCATAATAATAAGCTCTTGAATCTTTTTTTCAACTTCCAGTAATCTGATATCAACAATATGTTTAGATTCCTGACAAGTATGGTGTTCCGGGTCAACTCGAATAGACAACAATTCAGCAATCGCTTCTAAAGTAAAACCCAATTGCTTTGCATAACGGATAAAACGTAACCTCTGAAGGTCTTGTTCTGTAAATAACCGATAACCACCTTCAGTACGTACTTTGTGCCCCATCAACCCCTGCTTTTCATAAAAACGAATCGTATCTGGCGTCACATCCGCTAACTTAGCAATTTCACCTATCTTATACATGCTCATAATACTTTACCTATAGATATGGATTGATTGTAGGAAATTCAAGAGGAGAACAGGTAACTCGAAAGGTAAGAATAGCAGGTACAAAAAAACCGGGCAAATATACCCGGTTTTCTTGAAAGCGACTGTAGATTACTCTGCAGCTGCTTCTTGAGACTCAACAGCACGGTCAACAAGCTCGATGTAAGCCATCGGAGCGTTGTCGCCTGTACGGAAGCCACACTTAAGAATACGAGTGTAACCACCTGCACGAGCTGCGAAACGAGGTCCCAGTTCATTAAATAATTTTGCAACGATCTCGTTATCACGAGTACGTGCGAATGCCAGACGACGATTAGCTACGCTGTCGGTCTTGGCAAGAGTAATCAGCGGCTCAACGACGCGACGCAGTTCTTTCGCTTTAGGCAGAGTCGTCTTGATAATCTCATGACGAACTAAAGAACCAGCCATGTTACGGAACATAGCTTGGCGGTGGCTGCTGTTGCGGTTCAATTGACGACCACTCTTACGATGGCGCATGACCTTATCCTTCTCAGTAAAACCTTAACCTGTGATCTTAATCATCAGCAATACTTGCTGGTGGCCAATTTTCTAAGCGCATGCCCAGAGAAAGACCACGAGATGCCAAGACGTCCTTAATTTCAGTAAGAGATTTCTTACCAAGGTTAGGCGTTTTAAGCAACTCAACTTCTGTACGCTGTACCAGATCACCGATGTAGTGGATAGCTTCTGCTTTGAGGCAGTTAGCAGAGCGGACAGTCAATTCCAGATCGTCAACTGGGCGCAGTAAGATAGGATCGAATTCTGGTTTTTCTTCTTTAACTTCTGGTTGACGTACATCACGTAAATCAACAAAAGCTTCAAGTTGTTCAGCCAGAATGGTCGCTGCACGGCGAATCGCCTCTTCAGGATCGATTGTACCATTAGTTTCCATTTCGATTACTAACTTATCCAAGTCAGTACGTTGCTCAACACGAGCTGCTTCAACATTGTAGGCAATACGCTCTACAGGGCTGTAGCAAGCATCGACTAACAAACGACCGATTGGGCGCTCATCTTCTTCCGAATGAACTCGGGCAGAAGCCGGCACATAACCACGACCACGCTGAACTTTAATACGCATATTAATAGATGCGTTTTCGTCAGTCAGGTGGCAGATGATGTGCTGTGGCTTGACGATTTCGACATCACCATCATGGATGATGTCGGCTGCAGTCACAGGGCCAATGCCAGATTTATTCAAGGTTAAAATAACTTCATCTTTCCCCTGAACTTTTACCGCCAGCCCTTTCAGGTTGAGGAGAATCTCCAGGATATCTTCCTGTACACCTTCTTTGGTGCTGTACTCATGCAGTACACCATCAATCTCAACCTCTGTCACCGCACAACCCGGCATAGACGAAAGCAGAATACGGCGCAGTGCGTTACCAAGAGTATGGCCAAAGCCACGCTCTAAAGGCTCAAGGGTCACCTTAGCGTGCGTCGAACTCACTTGCTCGATATCTACCAGGCGCGGTTTTAGAAACTCTGTCACAGAACCCTGCATTGTGTCCTCTCTTTGGTGCTAAGCTTTACTTGGAGTAAAGCTCGACGATCAGGTGTTCGTTAATGTCCGCAGACAAGTCAGTACGTTCAGGAATACGTTTGAACACACCTTCCATTTTAGCAGCATCAACTTCCAGCCAAGTTGGCTTCTCACGCTGTTCAGCCAGCTCTAAAGCAGCCTTAATACGAGACTGTTTTTTAGCTTTCTCACGAACGCTGATAACGTCATTCGGGGAAACCTGATAAGAAGCGATATTAACAACACGACCATTTACCATGATAGCTTTGTGGCTAACCATTTGACGTGCTTCCGCGCGAGTTGCGCCAAAGCCCATACGGTAAACGACGTTATCAAGACGACCTTCCAGCAGAGTCAGCAGGTTTTCACCTGTGTTGCCTTTCAGGCGTGTTGCTTCTTTGTAATAGTTACGGAATTGACGTTCCAGAACACCGTAGATACGACGAACTTTTTGTTTTTCACGTAACTGAACACCGTAGTCAGACAGACGCGGTTTACGCGCTCCGTGCTGGCCTGGTGCCTGTTCTAATTTACACTTGGTGTCAATCGCGCGAACACCAGACTTCAGAAAGAGGTCTGTTCCTTCGCGACGGCTCAGCTTGAGCTTAGGACCCAAATATCTAGCCATTTTCTTTCTCCAACAGTCCTAAAAAAAACGAAACGTATTAAACGCGACGTTTTTTCGGTGGGCGACAACCGTTATGAGGGATAGGAGTCACATCAGTAATATTAGTGATGCGGAAACCAGCGGCGTTCAGAGCACGAATTGTTGATTCGCGACCCGGACCCGGTCCCTTAACCATAACTTCCAGGTTTTTGATTCCGTATTCTTTCACAGCTTCTGCGCAACGCTCTGCTGCAACCTGAGCTGCGAACGGAGTTGATTTGCGAGAACCACGGAAACCGGAACCACCGGCAGTTGCCCAACCTAATGCGTTACCCTGACGGTCAGTAATTGTAACGATTGTGTTGTTGAAAGAAGCATGGATATGAGCCACACCGTCTGAGACTTGTTTTCTTACACGCTTACGTGCACGAACTGGTGCCTTTGCCATTATTCAATACCCCGACTTATTTCTTGATCGGCTTACGCGGACCCTTGCGGGTACGAGCGTTAGTCTTAGTACGCTGTCCGCGCACAGGAAGACCACGACGATGACGTAAACCACGGTAACATCCAAGGTCCATCAGACGCTTGATGCTCAGGGTAATTTCACGACGTAGGTCACCTTCTACCACATACTTGGCAACTTCGTCACGCAGCTTGTCGATTTGTTCTTCAGACAGCTCACTGATCTTAACATTTTCAGCAATACCAGTTGCTTCACAGATAGCCTGTGAACGTGTTTTGCCGATTCCGAAAATCGATGTTAAAGCGATTACGGTATGTTTATGATCAGGAATGTTAATGCCTGCTATACGGGCCACTATGCACTCCTAAGTTAAAATATACATTACTGTGCTGAAAAGCCCGTTTTCAGGATACTCAAACAATAATGTATCTTAGATAAAAAAGATTGGCTGGCTAATTTAGCCAGCTCAACCCAACTTTGCAAGAAAAAAATGCTTTTTCTTAACCTTGACGTTGTTTATGTCTTGGTTCAACACTGCAAATTACACGAACGCTACCATGGCGACGGATAACTTTACAGTTACGGCATAATTTCTTGACGGAAGCACGAACTTTCATTTTTACTCTCCGTAACTTCTAGCAAACCATAATCACACTAAGTGATTATTTACCTTTAAGGTTTGCTTTCTTCAATGCAGACTCATACTGACTTGACATCATCAGAGTTTGCACTTGAGCCATAAAGTCCATGATAACGACAACCACGATTAAGAGGGAAGTACCACCAAAGTAGAAAGGTACTTTCATTGCGTCACGCATGAACTCCGGGATTAGGCAGATAAAGGTGATGTATAACGCGCCAACTAATGTCAGACGAGTCATTACCTTATCAATGTACTTGGCCGTTTGCTCTCCCGGACGAATTCCTGGTACAAATGCACCGGACTTCTTCAGGTTATCTGCTGTTTCTCTTGGGTTGAAAACCAACGCCGTATAGAAGAAACAGAAGAAGATGATCGCAGAAGCATAAAGCAACACATATAACGGTTGACCAGGCTGTAAATACATAGAAATTGTAGTCAGCCAGTCCCAGCCAGTTCCATCACCAAACCAAGATGCTATTGTACCCGGGAATAGTATGATACTGGAAGCAAAAATTGCAGGAATTACACCCGCCATATTCACTTTTAACGGTAAATGTGTACTTTGTGCTGCATAAACACGGCGCCCTTGCTGACGTTTGGCGTAATTAACGACGATACGACGCTGACCACGTTCCATAAATACAACAAAGAAAGTTACCGCGAATACTAATACCGCAACCAACAGCAACAGGAGGAAGTGCAGATCGCCTTGCCGAGCTTGCTCGATGGTATGGCCAATGGCCGGCGGTAATCCCGCAACAATACCAGCGAAGATAATGATTGAAATACCGTTACCGATACCTCTTTCAGTTATCTGTTCACCTAACCACATCAGGAACATAGTTCCTGTGACTAAGCTAACAACTGCCGTAAAGTAGAACGGGAGGCCTGGATCAATCACTAATCCTTGCATCCCTGGCATATTCGGTAGACCCATTGCAATACCAATAGATTGGAATATTGCTAATACCAGAGTACCCCAGCGAGTATATTGGCTTATCTTCCGACGACCTGCTTCTCCTTCCTTCTTGATCTCTGCTAACCGTGGATTAACCACTGATAATAATTGGATTATGATCGATGCCGAAATATACGGCATGATACCCAAAGCAAAGATAGAAGCACGGCTAAGAGCACCACCAGAGAACATGTTAAACATTTCAATGATGGTGCCTTGTTGCTGTTCGAGCAATTTGGCAAGCACAGTGGCATCAATACCAGGGATTGGAATAAAAGAACCAATTCGGAAAACAATTAGCGCACCAATTACAAACAAAAGTCTGCGTTTAAGTTCGCCAGCTCCACCTTTGGCACTTTGAAAATCTAATCCTGGTTGTTTAGCCATCTGTCACTTATTCCTCAATTTTACCGCCGGCAGCTTCGATTGCAGCGCGAGCACCTTTAGTAACACGAAGGCCACGTACAGTAACTGCACGGTTCACTTCGCCAGACAGAATAACTTTCGCAAATTCAATCTGGATGCCAACAACGTTCGCGGCTTTCAGTGCGTTCAGATCAATAACATCGCCTTCAACAGCAGCAAAATCAGACAGACGAATCTCTGCAGTGATCATTGCTTTACGTGAAGTGAAGCCGAATTTCGGCAAACGACGGTATAAAGGCATCTGGCCGCCTTCGAAACCACGACGTACGCCACCGCCAGAACGAGATTTCTGACCTTTGTGACCACGGCCGCCGGTTTTACCCAGACCAGAACCGATACCACGACCTACGCGTTTAGGCGCGTGCTTGGCACCTTCAGCCGGAGACAGAGTATTTAAACGCATCTCTTACTCCTCAACTTTAACCATGTAGGAAACCAAGTTGACCATACCACGAACAGCAGGAGTATCCTCACGCTCTACAGTATGACCAATGCGACGCAGACCTAAACCGACCAGTGTTGCCTTATGCTTAGGCAGACGACCGATTGAACTGCGAACTTGTGTAATTTTAATAGTCTTAGCCATGGCCGATTACCCCAGAATTTCTTCGACGGATTTTCCACGCTTAGCTGCGACCATTTCTGGAGACTTCATGCTGTCTAAAGCATCCAGTGTTGCACGAACCACGTTGATTGGGTTTGTGGAACCGTAGGTTTTAGCCAGTACGTTGCGAACTCCAGCTACTTCTAACACTGCACGCATTGCACCACCGGCAATGATACCGGTACCTTCGTGAGCAGGTTGCATAAACACGCGAGAACCGGTGTGTGTACCTTTCACTGGGTGGAATAATGTGCCGTTGTTAAGAGCAACGGTTTTCATACTGCGACGGGCTTTTTCCATCGCTTTCTGGATTGCTGCCGGAACTTCGCGCGCTTTGCCGTAGCCAAAACCAACGCGACCGTTACCATCACCAACTACTGTTAGTGCGGTAAAGCTGAAAATACGGCCACCTTTAACGGTTTTTGCTACGCGGTTTACCGCGATCAGCTTTTCCTGCAGTTCGCCAGCTTGTTTTTCGATGTGAGACATCTTACACCTCTACCTTAGAACTGAAGGCCAGCTTCACGGGCAGCATCTGCCAGTGCCTGGACTCTACCATGATATTGGAAACCAGAACGGTCAAAAGCAACAACAGTGATGCCTTTTTCCAGTGCGCGTTCAGCAACTAATTTACCAACTGCTGCTGCTGCGTCTTTGTTTCCAGTAAACTTAACTTGTTCATTGATAGCTTTTTCTGTAGTAGAAGCTGCAACCAATGTTTCAGAACCGTTTGGTGCGATAACCTGCGCATAAATATGGCGTGGAGTACGATGTACCACCAGGCGAGTCGCACCCAACTCTTGGATCTTACGGCGTGCGCGGGTCGCACGACGGATACGAGCTGCTTTCTTATCCATAGTGTTACCTTACTTCTTCTTAGCCTCTTTGGTACGCACGATTTCATCGGCGTAACGAACACCTTTACCTTTGTAAGGTTCAGGACGACGGTAAGCACGCAGTTCTGCTGCAACTTGACCAATCACTTGCTTATCCGCACCTTTCAGTACGATTTCAGTTTGTGTTGGACATTCAGCAGTAATGCCTGCTGGTAGTGCGTGTTCAACCGGATGCGAGAAACCTAAAGACAAGCTAACAGCGTTGCCTTTGATTGCTGCACGGTAACCAACACCAACCAGTTGAAGCTTTTTAGTGAAGCCATCGGTAACACCAATAACCATTGCATTGCACAGTGAACGAGTAGTACCCGCTTGTGCCCATGCATCTTCAAAACCATCACGTGGTCCGAAAGATAAATGGCCATCTTCATGTTTAACTTCAACTGCATTATGGATAGTACGAGTAAGCTCGCCGTTTTTACCCTTAATCGAAATAACCTGACCGTTGAGTTTTACCTCTACGCCGGCAGGAATGACGACGGGTGCTTTTGCAACACGAGACATTCTTTCCTCCCGAATTAAGCTACGTAGCAGAGAATCTCGCCACCAAGACCAGCTTGGCGAGCTGCACGATCAGTCATGACACCTTTAGAGGTAGAAACAACAGCGATACCTAAGCCAGCCATAACTTGTGGCAGCTCATCTTTTTTCTTATAGATGCGCAGACTTGGGCGGCTTACACGCTGAATGCTTTCTACGACAGCCTTACCTTGGAAATAACGTAAAGTCAGTTCCAGTTCTGGCTTGATGTCGCCTTCAATTTTAAAATCTTCGATATAACCTTCTTCCTTCAGCACTTTGGCAATCGCCACTTTCAGCTTGGAGGAAGGCATGGTGACCGCAACTTTGTTCGCGGCCTGACCGTTACGGATACGGGTCAGCATATCCGCGATGGGATCTTGCATGCTCATCTGTCTTTACTCCCGTGATTCAAATGGAATTACCAACTTGCCTTTTTAAGGCCCGGGATTTCACCACGCATAGCGGCTTCACGGACTTTAATACGGCTCAGACCAAACTTCCGCAGGAAACCGTGCGGACGCCCTGTTTGACGGCAGCGGTTACGCTGACGAGAAGGACTTGAATCACGTGGCAGTGTTTGCAGCTTGAGAACAGCGTCCCAGCGATCTTCATCGGATGCTTTAACATCAGAGATGATAGCTTTTAATTCAACGCGTTTTGCGAAGAACTTCTCAGCTAATTTAGCACGTTTAACATCACGCGCTTTCATAGATTTCTTAGCCATGAGTACCCTGCCTTACTTGCGGAACGGGAAGTTGAACGCTGCTAACAGTGCGCGACCTTCGTCATCTGATTTCGCAGTAGTGGTGATAGTAATATCTAAACCACGTACGCGATCCACTTTATCGTAATCGATTTCAGGGAAGATGATTTGTTCACGAACACCCATGCTGTAGTTACCGCGACCATCGAAAGACTTAGCGGACAAGCCACGGAAGTCACGAATACGTGGTACAGCAATAGAAATCAGACGCTCAAGGAACTCCCACATGCGTTCGCCACGCAGGGTTACTTTACAGCCGATTGGATAGCCCTGACGGATTTTGAAGCCTGCAACAGATTTGCGTGCTTTGGTGATCAATGGTTTTTGACCAGAGATAGCTGTTAAATCAGCTGCTGCGTTATCCAGCAGTTTTTTATCAGCAATCGCTTCACCAACACCCATATTCAGGGTGATCTTCTCGACCCGAGGGACTTGCATGACAGAAGAGTAACTAAACTCAGTCATGAGTTTATTAACAACTTCGTCTTTATAGTAATCATGCAGTTTCGCCATCGTATACTCCAAAAATTACTTGATAGTTTCACTGTTAGATTTGAAGAAACGGACTTTTTTGCCGTCTTCGAATCTAAAGCCTACACGGTCTGCCTTACCAGTTGCCGCGTTAAAGATTGCAACGTTAGAAACTTGAATAGCCGTTTCTTTTTCAACGATGCCACCTGGTTGATTCAGAGCCGGAACTGGCTTCTGATGTTTTTTAACCAGATTGATACCTTCAACGATAACTTTACCAGAAGAAAGAACCTGTTTTACTTTACCGCGCTTACCTTTGTCTTTACCAGTTAGCACGATAACTTCGTCATCACGACGGATTTTCGCTGCCATAGTTCGCTCCTTAGAGTACTTCAGGTGCCAGAGAGATAATTTTCATAAACTTCTCATTACGAAGTTCACGAGTTACCGGCCCAAAAATACGCGTACCGATTACTTGCTCGCTGTTATTGTTTAATAACACACAAGCATTACCATCGAAGCGAATGACAGAACCGTCAGGGCGACGTACACCCTTCTTGGTGCGCACCACTACCGCTTTCAGGACATCACCCTTTTTAACTTTACCGCGTGGAATTGCTTCTTTAACAGTAATTTTAATGATGTCGCCTACATGTGCATAGCGACGGTGCGAGCCACCTAGAACCTTGATACACATTACGCGACGTGCACCGGAGTTGTCGGCCACGTTCAGCATAGTCTGTTCTTGGATCATTTTAGTGCTCCGCTAAATGTCAACTACTACTGAGCCACCTCATTATGAAGAGGCCGTTCAAATATACCCATACTACGAGGGCGCGGCATTATAACACCACATCAACGCGATGGACAGAAAAAAATAAACGGCTCAGTCAAAAAGAGCCGTTTATTCATCACGAAAAATCTATTCTATTACAGAACAGCTTTTTCTACAACGCGAACTAAGGCCCAAGACTTAGTCTTAGACAGTGGACGAGTTTCGCGGATTTCTACCACGTCACCAATTCCACATTCATTGTTCTCGTCATGTACGTGCAATTTAGTCGTACGACGGATGAATTTACCATACAGAGGGTGTTTCACCATACGCTCGATAGCAACAACAATAGATTTCTCCATTTTATCGCTAACTACACGACCTTGCAGAGTACGGATTTTATCGCTCATTACGCACCTGCCTTCTCAGTCAGTAAAGTCTTCACACGTGCGATATCGCGACGCACTTGTTTCAACAGATGAGACTGTTGCAGCTGACCGCTTGCAGCTTGCATACGTAAATTAAATTGTTCACGCAGCAGATTCAGCAGTTCAGCATTCAGCTCTTCAACGCTTTTTACGCGCAGCTCTTGTGCTTTCATTACATCACCGTCTTAGTTACAAAGGTGGTTTTGATAGGCAGTTTCGCTGCTGCCAGAGAGAATGCCTCACGAGCCAGCTCTTCAGGCACACCGTCCATTTCGTACAGGACTTTTCCAGGCTGAATTAAGGCAACCCAATATTCTACGTTACCTTTACCTTTACCCATACGAACTTCGAGTGGTTTCTCAGTGATTGGTTTGTCTGGGAACACACGGATCCAGATTTTACCTTGACGCTTAATAGCACGGGTCATAGCACGACGTGCCGCTTCGATCTGACGTGCAGTCAGACGACCACGGCCAACAGCTTTAAGACCGAAAGTGCCGAAGCTAACATCCGTACCTTGCGCTAGACCACGGTTGCGGCCCTTGTGCACCTTACGGAATTTTGTACGCTTTGGTTGTAACATCAGCGACTCTCCTTACTTGCGGCCTTTACGCTGCTGCTTTTTAGGTTGAGCAGCTGGTTTCTCAGCTTGTTCAACAGCAGCCATACCACCCAGAATCTCACCTTTGAAGATCCATACCTTAACGCCGAGAACACCATATGTGGTGTGCGCTTCTGAAGTGTTGTAATCGATATCAGCACGTAATGTGTGCAGTGGCACACGGCCTTCACGATACCACTCGGTACGAGCGATTTCAGCACCGCCTAAACGGCCACTGACTTCAACTTTGATACCTTTAGCGCCCAGACGCATTGCGTTCTGTACTGCACGCTTCATAGCACGACGGAACATAACACGACGTTCCAGCTGTGAAGAGATGCTGTCAGCAACTAATTTTGCGTCTAGTTCTGGTTTACGAACTTCGGCGATATTGATTTGCGCAGGAACACCAGCGATATCCGCTACTGTTTTACGCAGTTTTTCAACGTCTTCACCTTTCTTACCGATAACGATACCTGGGCGAGCAGTGTGAATAGTCACACGGATGCTTTTCGCAGGACGCTCGATAACGATGCGAGAGATTGACGCTTTTGCCAGTTCTTTATTCAAGTACTGACGTACTTTAAAATCGCTGTCTAGGTTGTCAGCGAATTCATTAGTATTCGCATACCAAGTAGAGTTCCAAGGTTTGACAATACCCAGGCGAATACCATTAGGATGTACTTTCTGACCCATTGCTAGTCTCCAGAGTCTCAGCGATCGGACACAACCACAGTAATGTGGCTGGTGCGCTTAAGAATACGATCTGCACGGCCTTTCGCACGCGGCATGATGCGTTTCATAGTTGGACCATCGTCTACGAAAATTTTCGCAACTTTCAGGTCATCAATGTCAGCGCCATCGTTTTGCTCTGCGTTAGCAATTGCAGATTCAAGTACTTTCTTCACTAAACCAGCAGCTTTCTTGTTGGTGTAGGTCAGAATTTCCAGAGCTTGCGACACTTTCTTACCGCGAATCAGGTCGGCGACTAAGCGAACCTTCTGGGCAGAAGAACGAGCGTGGCGATGTATAGCTAAAGTTTCCATCTCTTCCTCCTATCCTTAACGTTTCTTAGCTTTCTTATCTGCCGCATGGCCGCGATAAGTGCGAGTCGGTGCGAATTCACCCAGTTTGTGACCAACCATTTCGTCGGTTACGAAAACTGGAACATGCTGACGACCATTATGGACAGCGATGGTCAATCCGATCATATTAGGAAAGATCGTTGAACGACGGGACCAAGTCTTGAGAGGCTTCTTGTCTCCGCTTTCCACCGCTTTCTCTACCTTCTTCAGCAAGTGCAGGTCAATGAAAGGACCTTTCTTGAGAGAACGTGGCATGGCTTATCCTCTAATTATTTTTTAGAACGATGACGTACGATGAATTGATCAGTACGCTTGTTGCTACGAGTTTTCTTACCTTTGGTCTGAACGCCCCATGGTGTTACTGGGTGTTTACCAAAGTTACGGCCTTCACCACCACCATGTGGATGGTCTACTGGGTTCATCGCAGTACCGCGAACGGTAGGACGAACACCACGCCAGCGGCTAGCACCAGCTTTACCGAGAACACGTAACATATGTTCAGCGTTACCAACTTCACCTAAGGTTGCACGGCAATCTGCTAATACTTTACGCATTTCACCAGAACGCAGACGTAATGTTACATAAGCACCATCACGAGCAACGATTTGAGCGTAAGTACCTGCTGAACGCGCTAACTGACCACCTTTACCTGGTTTCAGTTCGATATTATGAACTGTAGAACCAACAGGGATGTTGCGCATTGGCATTGCATTACCAGCTTTGATTGCTGAATCAACACCAGATTGAATCTGGTCACCAGCTTTCAGGCCTTTTGGTGCAAGAATATAACGACGTTCACCGTCTTTATATAAAACCAGTGCGATGTTCGCAGAACGGTTTGGATCATATTCCAAACGTTCAACAACTGCAGGGATACCGTCTTTGTTGCGTTTAAAGTCAACTAAACGATAATGCTGCTTGTGGCCACCACCGATGTGACGGGTAGTGATACGGCCATTGTTGTTACGACCACCGGACTTGCTCATTTTTTCTAACAGTGGTGCATAAGGTTTTCCCTTATGCAGCTCTGGGTTAACCACTTTAACTACGTGGCGACGGCCCGGAGACGTAGGTTTACATTTAACAACTGCCATTGTTCTTTACTCCTCCGACTTACTCTGCGCCGCTAATGAAGTCCAGATTCTGGCCTTCTTTCAGCGTAACGTAAGCTTTTTTCCAGTCACTACGACGACCAGAGCGCTGACCGTGGCGTTTAGTTTTGCCTTTAACCAGCAAAGTGTTAACACCTTCAACTTCAACTTCAAACAGTTTCTGTACAGCAGCTTTGATTTCTGCTTTAGTTGCGTCTTTTGCAACTTTGAGAACGATGGTGTTGCTTTTTTCCATCGCTGTAGAAGCTTTTTCAGATACATGCGGCGCGCGCAGTACTTTCAGCAGACGTTCTTCACGGATCATGCCAGCATCTCCTCAACTTGCTTCACAGCATCAGCAGTCATAACCACTTTGTCGAAAGCGATCAGGCTAACTGGGTCGATACCTGCTGCATCACGAACGTCAACCTTGTACAGGTTACGTGCTGCTAAGAACAGATTTTCATCTAATTCAGCAGTGATGATCAGAACATCTTGCAGAGCCATATCTTTCAATTTCTGTGCCAGCAACTTAGTTTTAGGTGCTTCAACAGAGAACTGTTCGACAACGATCAGACGATCTTGACGTACCAACTCAGAGAGGATGCTTTTTAAAGCACCACGGTACATCTTTTTATTAACTTTTTGACTGTGGTCCTGTGGTTTAGCTGCGAAGCTAACACCACCAGAGCGCCAGATTGGGCTCTTAACTGAACCAGAACGTGCACGGCCTGTGCCTTTTTGACGCCATGGTTTTTTACCTGAACCAGAAACTTCAGCACGAGTTTTCTGAGCACGAGTACCTTGACGAGCACCAGCTGCATACGCAACAACTACTTGGTGAACAAGCGCTTCATTGAAATCACGCCCGAAGGTAGTTTCGGAAACAGTCAGCGCGCTTTGCGCGTCTTTCATTACCAATTCCATTCCTATCTCCTCGACGTTAAGCCTTGACAGCCGGTTTTACGATCAGGTTGCTACCAGTTGCTCCTGGAACAGCACCTTTGACCAGCAGCAGGTTGCGCTCAGCGTCAACACGTACTACATCTAAGCTTTGAACAGTTACACGTTCATTACCCAGTTGGCCTGCCATTTTCTTGCCTTTGAACACTTTGCCCGGAGTCTGGTTCTGACCGATAGAACCCGGAACACGGTGTGACAAGGAGTTACCGTGAGTAGCATCTTGAGTACGGAAATTCCAGCGCTTAACTGTGCCGGCAAAACCTTTACCTTTAGATGTACCAGTAACGTCGACTTTTTTAACGTCAGCGAAAATTTCAACGCTAATGCTTTGACCTGCAGTAAACTCAGTACCTTCTTCGGTACGGAATTCGCGCAGAATACGGCCAGCTTCAACGCCAGCTTTAGCGAAATGACCTGCTTCAGGTTTAGTTACACGGTTAGCTTTTTTGCTACCAGTAGTAACCTGAATTGCATTGTAACCGTCGGTTTCTGCAGTTTTAACCTGAGTAACGCGGTTATTTTCAATTTCGATAACAGTTACAGGGATAGAAACGCCATCTTCAGTGAAGATACGAGTCATTCCCACTTTCTTACCGACTAAACCAATCATTGTTTCAACCTCTCAATCGTTCGACGACCTGATTAACCCAGGCTGATCTGCACGTCAACGCCGGCAGCCAGGTCCAGACGCATCAGAGCATCAACGGTCTTCTCGGTTGGCTCAACGATGTCAACCAGACGTTTGTGAGTGCGAATTTCGTACTGATCACGCGCGTCTTTATTAACGTGCGGAGAAATCAGAACGGTAAAACGCTCTTTACGTGTCGGCAGCGGGATAGGACCACGTACCTGCGCACCAGTGCGCTTAGCAGTCTCTACGATTTCCGCAGTTGATTGATCGATTAAACGATGATCAAAAGCTTTAAGGCGGATACGGATTCTTTGGTTCTGCATGAGACCAGAGCTCCAACTATTTTATAAACGTAAATGATTACTCCTCGTACCCATTTCGATTGATGGGAGAGTGTAATCGTCTTGGTGTAACCCCCATATCGGGAGTATTGTCTAAATGAGCAACAAATCGTTAACTCAATACTGATATTTCAGTCCTAATAAATTAGGGCTTACTCATCAGTAAGCCCGCGCATTATACGTAAATTATTGTGAAACGCAAGCAATCGGGGAAAATATGTGCGAATTTTCTGCTCATTATAACGAAAAAACGCCCAACTCTGATAAGAACAGAAATTAGGCGCTTGTATAAATCAAAAAATTTCATATAAGGTTGAACTTACAACCCCTACTCTTCGATAACTTGGGCTTGCAGATAATTTTGAATACCTAAACGAACAATTAAATCTAACTGTGTTTCTATCCAATCGATATGATTTTCTTCATCAGATAAGATTTCAATCATCAAATCTCGACTGACATAATCATGAATAGAATCTGCGTACTTAATTGCCTCTTTTAAATTTTTTGCGCCATCAAGTTCAAGCTCTAAATCTGACTTAAGCATTTCTTCCACATCTTCGCCGATATTTAGCTTACCTAAGTCTTGTAAGTTAGGAATACCTTCAAGGAAAAGAATACGTTCGATATATTTATCGGCATGTTTCATTTCATCAATTGATTCATGATATTCCATCTCATTAAGACGAGTAAGCCCCCAATTTTTAAACATACGTGCATGTAAAAAATATTGGTTAATTGCGACTAGCTCATTGCCCAACAATTTATTAAGGTGGGCTATCATTTTTTTATCGCCTTTCATTTTTACCCTCCATCGCTTCCAGTCTTATAAGTGTAGTACTGAAATTGATTAGCAGAGTAATTTTTACACAATCATTTATACAAAAGGTAATAAACTAATTGGAAGATAATTTGGAGGGCTCGTGACTATGCAACTTCAATAGCGCAAATCTCTTCTAGATGAACGAGCTCTTGTTGCAAAATCGCTCTGGTTTGCCGAATGCACTTTCCACATTCACGACCGACAGGCAATACTTGGCGCAACCCTTTTAATGAGGTAACTTGGTATTTCCTTACCGCATTTCTGATTTGCTTATCTGTAATGGCTTCACAAAGACAAACGTACATATTTTTTAGCCTGTGTAAATTATATACACATACTTTAAATAAAAATGATTCGTATTTCAATTGCCATTACAGATTATTTACACCGCCTTCTGTCTATGCTGTAAATCCGCCATCTACAAGGTACGATGACCCAGTTACAAAGGAAGCAGCATCACTTGCAAGAAAAGCAACAACATTAGCAACTTCTTCGGGCGTCCCTAATCTTTTCATTGGGTGAAGTAAGGCCAATTTTGCTTTATCAAAAACATCAGAGTCGAGAAGAGGAGTATCAATGTAACCTGGGCAAACTGCATTTACACGAATATTATGCTCTGCATAATCAAGCGCTAGCGTTTGGGTAAGTAATTTAACGCCACCCTTTGTAGCACTATAAGCCGCTAATTGAGGTTGGCCAACAAAAGAAACAATTGAACTACAATTAACAATTGCTCCAGCTTGTTTGTTTTTCAACCAATACCTAATAACTGTTCGGTTACTTAAAAAAAGGCCAGTAAGGTTGGTATCCAACTGCTTTTGCCAATTATCTAAAGATAATTTATCTGCTAGTTCAGCCATTATGATAGCTGCATTTGCAAAGAGAAAATCAATAGAACTATATTCATTAAGTGCTTGTTGTATAAGTTCATCGTTATCACTTTCTCTTGACGTATCAGCTTTAATAAACTTGACTGCATAACCTTTCGCTTTAAACATTCTTTCGGTTTCAATTCCCCGCTGTATATTTGTGCCTGTAATTATTAGAGATGCACCTAGAGATAAAAATTTCTCAGCAGCGGCAAGACCTATCCCACTCGTTCCTCCAGTCACAATTCCAACCTTGTTCACAAATGAAATCATTTTATTCTCCTTATCTAATTTGATTTAAGGATAGTCTTATTCCAACTTATGGTGTATTTACCGACACATAAGTTTCCATTTTGTGATGAGCGCAACAGATTGATATTTAATAACTAATTGTAATTTTTTCTATGGGGAACAATTTCTACAGGGAAGTTAAATCATTAGAAGAGGGATGCCAGAGGATGTAAAAAGGGCACCAAACTGGTGCCCTTCTTTAAAACTTTGTGATGCTATGTATTATGCAATGATTTTTGCAACAACACCCGCACCTACAGTACGGCCACCTTCACGGATTGCGAAACGTAAACCGTCGTCCATCGCGATTGGGTGGATCAGGGTAACGATCATGTTGATGTTATCACCTGGCATTACCATCTCTACGCCTTCTGGCAGTTCGATAGTACCTGTTACGTCAGTTGTACGGAAGTAGAACTGTGGACGGTAACCTTTGAAGAATGGAGTGTGACGACCACCTTCATCTTTGCTCAGAATATATACTTCTGATTCAAATTTAGTGTGTGGCTTGATTGAACCTGGTTTAGCAAGAACTTGACCACGTTCGATTTCTTCACGTTTAGTACCACGCAGAAGAACACCAACGTTCTCACCCGCACGGCCTTCGTCCAGTAATTTACGGAACATTTCAACGCCAGTACAAGTTGTTTTAACCGTTTCTTTGATACCAACGATTTCAACTTCTTCACCAACTTTAACGATACCACGCTCAACACGGCCTGTTACTACTGTACCACGACCTGAGATTGAGAATACGTCTTCGATTGGCAGCAGGAACGGACGGTCAATTGCACGCTCTGGTTCTGGGATGTAAGAATCCAGGTAACCTGCTAATTCAACAATTTTCGCTTCCCACTCTGGGTTGCCTTCCAGCGCTTTCAGAGCTGAACCGCGAACAACTGGAGTGTCGTCGCCTGGGAAGTCGTACTGAGACAGTAACTCACGAACTTCCATTTCAACTAATTCTAACAGTTCTTCGTCATCAACCATGTCACATTTGTTCAGGAACACGATGATGTAAGGAACGCCAACCTGACGACCTAACAGGATGTGCTCACGAGTTTGTGGCATTGGGCCATCAGTCGCAGCAACAACCAGAATTGCACCGTCCATCTGTGCAGCACCAGTGATCATGTTTTTAACATAGTCGGCGTGTCCTGGGCAGTCTACGTGTGCGTAGTGGCGAGTTGGAGTATCGTACTCTACGTGAGAAGTAGAGATGGTGATACCACGCGCTTTTTCTTCTGGTGCGTTATCGATTTGGTCGAATGCACGAGCAGAACCGCCGTAAGTTTTAGCCAGAACAGTAGTGATAGCTGCTGTCAGAGTAGTTTTACCGTGGTCAACGTGGCCGATAGTACCAACGTTAACGTGCGGTTTTGAACGTTCAAATTTTTCTTTAGACATTAGATTGTCCCTCTAAGACACGGAATCGGTGGTTAAACCACATCAACCAAGCAAGAAATTATTTCGCTTGTTTTTTTCAGGAGACAAATCAGGGAGATAATTGAGAACATAAGGGAAGTGGTGCTGATAGGCAGATTCGAACTGCCGACCTCACCCTTACCAAGGGTGTGCTCTACCAACTGAGCCATATCAGCACATCTTGGAGCGGGCAGCGGGAATCGAACCCGCATCATCAGCTTGGAAGGCTGAGGTAATAGCCATTATACGATGCCCGCAATGAACTCGGCTACCTGAGTTATCAGCTGTAAAACTTTTCCTTGAAGTTTCCTAAAGGAAAGCTTCTTGGGAATGGTGGTGGGAGAAGGATTCGAACCTTCGAAGTCTGTGACGGCAGATTTACAGTCTGCTCCCTTTGGCCGCTTGGGTATCCCACCTATCCAAATTTTTAATGGTGCCGGCACCAAGAGTCGAACTCGGGACCTACTGATTACAAGTCAGTTGCTCTACCAACTGAGCTATGCCGGCATCAAGTGCTGCGCATTCTAGGAAGAGTGAGCGCATGTTGCAACAAAAAAATTTAATTTTTTGTTCGTTTGCTTACATTTTGTTCGTTTTTTGTAATTTTGTTGATTTTTTAACTGTTTTAAGATTAAAACATCAACAACAGCTGTTAACTATAATCCATTATTCTTCGTTCCGTAAAGCCCGATAATCTATACAATTCATATTAAATATTATTTTTTAGCCCCTATCACAGTTTTAGCACTCTGATTAATCGGTTATTTTTCCAGCAAAAATGGATATTTTTTTTATGTAATTCAAAAAAAATTCACAAATATTATAAAAAAACCTACGCCTCCCCCCCATCACTCGCTATGATGCTAGCAAATTTTTTGGATACGGGTGTTTAGGCAACCTGTCCAACCTGCACAAAATAGGCAGATGTTGGTTTATGAAAAAGAACGAAAATTTTATTACTACGCCATATTTAGAATTTGATAGAGAGCATTGGGCAACATTACGTGATTCCGTCCCTTTGACATTAACATCAAGTGAGCTTCTCGAGTTAAAAGGGATTAACGAAGAGCTTTCAATGGAAGATGTTATTGAAATTTATCTACCTTTATCGCGATTATTGAATTTTTATATTAGTTCTAACTTACGTCGTCAGGCTGTCCTAGAGCAGTTTTTAGGGACTAATGAAGCAAAAGTACCTTATATCATCGGTATCGCTGGTAGCGTCGCTGTAGGCAAGAGTACAACAGCACGTTTATTACAAGCTCTGCTAACCCGTTGGCCTGAACACCGTAAAGTTGATTTAATTACAACAGATGGCTTTCTTCATCCGAACCAAGTATTAAAGGATCGGAATATTATGAAGAAAAAAGGTTTTCCACAGTCTTATGATATGAGAAAGCTGGTTAACTTTGTTTCTCAAATTAAGTCAGGAGCGCGAAATGTGCATGCGCCTGTCTATTCCCATTTAACCTACGATATTGTTCCTGACCAAGAGCAAATTATTGATCAACCAGATATTTTGATTCTTGAAGGACTTAATGTCCTACAGAGCGACATGGATTACCCACAAGATCCACACCATGTGTTTGTCTCTGACTTTGTTGATTTTTCAATTTATGTCGATGCCGCTCCTGCTTTGTTAAAACAGTGGTATATTGGTCGTTTTCTTAAGTTTAGACAAGGCGCATTCTCTGACCCCGATTCATATTTTCATAGTTATTCTAAATTGAGCGAAGAGGAAGCGATAAACATTGCTGGCTCTATTTGGGATGAAATAAATGGACTAAATCTTGAAGAGAATATTTTACCAACCAAGGAGCGAGCTAGTTTAATAATGACTAAAGGTGAAAACCACTCAATTCAAAATGTCAGACTAAGAAAATAAAAATCATATTGGCCGAATAACTCTCGGCCAATATATATTATTCGTTTGGTCGTAGTGATATTTCACCACCAATATAAGGAATTATCTCGCCATTATCTTTTTGTAATAGCAAAGCACCTTGGTCATTAATCCCACGTTCCACACCAGATATAATATCATTACCAATCAGCAACTTAACCTTACGATTTAAAAAGTTATCAAGTTTAAACCATCTATCTAAAAACGGTTTTAATCCTTCTTTTTCAAATAAAATCAATGACTCTTTTAGTGCTTGAATGATATTAGCCGATAATTCATTTCGCTCTATATCTTCAACCTCATCTCTCAATGACGCCCACTCTTGTGTTATTGTATTCGTATTCTCAATATTAGTTTTATTCATTCCAATATTAATGCCCATACCAATAATAATATGAGCTGCGTCGCCTGTTTTACCCGTTAATTCAACCAAAATACCCGCAAGTTTTTTATCATTCATATACAGGTCGTTTGGCCATTTCACTTTTACTTTTTCTTTACTTATTTTATTTAAAGTTTCTGCAATCACTATTCCAACTACGAGACTCAAACCAACCGCAGCCGCTGGGCCTTGGTCTAACTTCCAATACATAGATAAATACAAATTACAGCCAAAGGGAGAGATCCATTGGCGGCCTCTTCTACCTCGACCTGCACTTTGATATTCAGCAAGGCAAGTATCCCCCGATGTTAAGCTTGGGATTCGTTCGAGCATATATTGATTCGTAGAATCAATGACAGGTTCCACAATGATATTGACGTCATTAACGTGTTGTTTGATGCTATCTTTATTCAGTAAGTTTATTTGGTAAGGCAGCTTATATCCCTTACTCGTCACCGTTTCGATGCTCAAACCCCATGAACGCAACGTTTTAATGTGCTTATTGATTGCAGCTCGGCTCATTCCAAGCTTTTCACCAAGCTGTTCGCCAGAGTGTATTTGGGCATCCGCTAAAATATCTATTAGCTGTAAAGGAGTTGATGTCTCTTTCATCGAATATAATCCATTGCGTTAACCTCGCCATGACGGCCAATAAATCGAACTTCCGGTTCTAAAATAATATCAAAACGCTTCGCTACACTTTGGCTAACGTATTTTGCTAAGTTAACAACATCAAGCCCTGTCGCTCTATGTTTATTAATTAAAACAAGTGCCTGCTGAGTATGAACGGCTGCACCACCTATTTCATGTCCTTTCAAGCCACACTGGTCAATAAGCCAGCCAGCCGCCAATTTAACACTACCGTCAGATTGGGTATATTGAGGACAACTTGGGTTTTCCTGCTTAATTTTTGCCGCCTTTTCAGCCGAAATAACTGGGTTTTTAAAGAAGCTCCCTGCATTGCCAGTTACTGTAGGGTCAGGTAACTTGCTTCTACGAGTTTGACAAACCGCATCAAAAACCTGCTTAGGTGTTACTGTTTCAGGATTAAATTGTATTAAGTCACCGTAGGTAAGCTTAGGCTGCCATTTTTTAGCAAATTTCAACCCCACACTAACAATCGCATAGCCATGCTGATACTTGTGTTTAAAAATACTGTCGCGATAACCAAATTGGCAATCACTCGCCGCAATACGTGAATCCTGATTAGTTTCAAGTGACAGAATGTCTACATAATCACAAATATCTTTCAGCTCAACACCATAAGCGCCGATATTTTGAATTGGTGCAGATCCCGCACACCCTGGGATCAAAGCAAGATTTTCTGCACCATGGATGCCTTTTTGTAATAACGTTTCTAGAAGCCGATGCCAATTTTCACCGGCTTGAACGTGCACATACCAATAATCGTCACACTCAGTAATTTCAATTCCTTTTAACTGATTAACGATAACGACCCCTTCGAAATTTTCTACAAATAAAACATTACTGCCCCCACCAAGTAGCAATATAGGCAGATTATTATTTTTTGCTTTAATCCATTGTTGGTGAAGAGATTGTTTATTCTCTGCTATAAAAACTGACAATGCTTTTGCATCAATACCAAAACTATTGAATGGTTTGAGTTCAGAAGTTGGGTTCATTACTACCTTCAGGGAAAATATAACGATAATGAAGTAAGTCTATCAGCCAGACTTAATCGTGGGTAGCAAGAATAATAAAATAAGATAATTTCAGACTTATTATGGAAGGTTTTATTTGTTTTTTACAAATGCTGAAAAGCAAAAAGCCACCCAATGGGTGGCTTCTTATATTTAAAACCTAGCAGTTCCCTACTCTCACATGGGGAGACCCCACACTACCATCGGCGCTACGGCGTTTCACTACTGAGTTCGGCATGGGGTCAGGTGGGACCACCGCGCTATTGCCGCTAGGTAAATTCTTTTTAAATGCCGATTATATGGTGCTGATACCCAGATTCGAACTGGGGACCTCACCCTTACCAAGGGTGTGCTCTACCAACTGAGCCATATCAGCAATATGGTGCGGTCAGTTAGTACTGACACAACCTTTAAATTTAATGTCTGGCAGTTCCCTACTCTCACATGGGGAGACCCCACACTACCATCGGCGCTACGGCGTTTCACTGCTGAGTTCGGCATGGGGTCAGGTGGGACCACCGCGCTATTGCCGCCAGACAAATTCGGTTTCGTTCCCGTTTAGCATCATTTCTCACTAAACCAGAACTTCAATCTTGAACAAGCTGTGTGTCCTTCGCCTTTCGGCTTCTCACGTTCTTTGAAAATCAACTCAATCTCTCTAAAACACCTTCGGTGTTGTCAGGTTAAGCCTCACGGTTCATTAGTATTGGTTAGCTCAACGTATCGCTACGCTTACACACCCAACCTATCAACGTCTTAGTCTTAAACGTTCCTTTAGGACCCTTAAAGGGTCAGGGAAGACTCATCTCAAGGCAAGTTTCCCGCTTAGATGCTTTCAGCGGTTATCTTTTCCGCACTTAGCTACCGGGCAATGCCATTGGCATGACAACCCGAACACCAGTGGTGCGTCCACTCCGGTCCTCTCGTACTAGGAGCAGCCCCTTTCAATCTTCCAACGCCCACGGCAGATAGGGACCGAACTGTCTCACGACGTTCTAAACCCAGCTCGCGTACCACTTTAAACGGCGAACAGCCGTACCCTTGGGACCTACTTCAGCCCCAGGATGTGATGAGCCGACATCGAGGTGCCAAACACCGCCGTCGATATGAACTCTTGGGCGGTATCAGCCTGTTATCCCCGGAGTACCTTTTATCCGTTGAGCGATGGCCCTTCCATTCAGAACCACCGGATCACTAAGACCTACTTTCGTACCTGCTCGAGCCGTCACTCTCGCAGTCAAGCTGGCTTATGCCTTTGCACTAACCGCATGATGTCCGACCATGCTTAGCCAACCTTCGTGCTCCTCCGTTACTCTTTGGGAGGAGACCGCCCCAGTCAAACTACCCACCAGACACTGTCCGCACCCCGGATAACGGGGCAACGTTAGAACATCAAACATTAAAGGGTGGTATTTCAAGGTTGGCTCCACGCAGACTGGCGTCCACGCTTCGAAGCCTCCCACCTATCCTACACATCAAGGCTCAATGTTCAGTGTCAAGCTATAGTAAAGGTTCACGGGGTCTTTCCGTCTTGCCGCGGGTACACTGCATCTTCACAGCGAGTTCAATTTCACTGAGTCTCGGGTGGAGACAGCCTGGCCATCATTACGCCATTCGTGCAGGTCGGAACTTACCCGACAAGGAATTTCGCTACCTTAGGACCGTTATAGTTACGGCCGCCGTTTACTGGGGCTTCGATCAAGAGCTTCTCCTTACGGATAACCCCATCAATTAACCTTCCAGCACCGGGCAGGCGTCACACCGTATACGTCCACTTTCGTGTTTGCACAGTGCTGTGTTTTTAATAAACAGTTGCAGCCAGCTGGTATCTGCGACTGGCTTCAGCTCCATGGGTAAACCACTTCACCTAATGCCAGCGTGCCTTCTCCCGAAGTTACGGCACCATTTTGCCTAGTTCCTTCACCCGAGTTCTCTCAAGCGCCTGAGTATTCTCTACCTGACCACCTGTGTCGGTTTGGGGTACGATTAATGATAATCTAGAGCTTAGAGGCTTTTCCTGGAAGCGGGGTATGAGCTACTTCGCCACCGTAGTGACTCGTCATCAGACCTCAGCATATAGTGAACCGGATTTGCCTAATTCACCTGCCTACATCCTTAAACCGGGACAACCGTCGCCCGGCCAGCCTAACCTTCTCCGTCCCCCCATCGCAATTATCACCAGTACGGGAATATTAACCCGTTTCCCATCGACTACGCATTTCTGCCTCGCCTTAGGGGTCGACTCACCCTGCCCCGATTAACGTTGGACAGGAACCCTTGGTCTTCCGGCGTGCGGGTTTTTCACCCGCATTATCGTTACTTATGTCAGCATTCGCACTTCTGATACCTCCAGCATGTCTCACAGCACACCTTCACAGGCTTACAGAACGCTCCCCTACCCAACAATATTTACATATCGCTGCCGCAGCTTCGGTGCATAGTTTAGCCCCGTTACATCTTCCGCGCAGGCCGACTCGACCAGTGAGCTATTACGCTTTCTTTAAATGATGGCTGCTTCTAAGCCAACATCCTGGCTGTCTGAGCCTTCCCACTTCGTTTCCCACTTAACTATGACTTTGGGACCTTAGCTGGCGGTCTGGGTTGTTTCCCTCTTCACGACGAACGTTAGCACCCGCCGTGTGTCTCCCGTGATAACATTCTTCGGTATTCGTAGTTTGCATCGAGTTGGTAAGTCGGGATGACCCCCTAGTCGAAACAGTGCTCTACCCCCGAAGATGAGTTCACGAGGCGCTACCTAAATAGCTTTCGGGGAGAACCAGCTATCTCCCGGTTTGATTGGCCTTTCACCCCCAGCCACAAGTCATCCGCTAATTTTTCAACATTAGTCGGTTCGGTCCTCCAGTTAGTGTTACCCAACCTTCAACCTGCCCATGGCTAGATCACCGGGTTTCGGGTCTATACCCTGCAACTCATTCGCCCAGTTAAGACTCGGTTTCCCTACGGCTCCCCTATACGGTTAACCTTGCTACAGAATATAAGTCGCTGACCCATTATACAAAAGGTACGCAGTCACCCTGATAAATCAAGGCTCCCACTGCTTGTACGTACACGGTTTCAGGTTCTATTTCACTCCCCTCGCCGGGGTTCTTTTCGCCTTTCCCTCACGGTACTGGTTCACTATCGGTCAATCAGGAGTATTTAGCCTTGGAGGATGGTCCCCCCATATTCAGACAGGATAACACGTGTCCCGCCCTACTCGTCGAGTTCACAACACTAACACCTTCGGATACGGGGCTATCACCCTTTACTGCCGGCCTTTCCAGACCGTTCTCCTGATGCTAATGCTGATTAAGACTCTGGGCTGCTCCCCGTTCGCTCGCCGCTACTAGGGGAATCTCGGTTGATTTCTTTTCCTCGAGGTACTGAGATGTTTCAGTTCCCTCGGTTCGCCTCGTTTGACTATGTATTCATCAAACGATAGTGCAACGAATTGCACTGGGTTTCCCCATTCGGACATCGTCGGTTATAACGGTTCATATCACCTTACCGACGCTTTTCGCAGATTAGCACGTCCTTCATCGCCTCTGATTGCCTAGGCATCCACCGTGTACGCTTAGTCGCTTAACCTCACAACCCGAAGGTGTCTTTTATGTCGGTCGACGCAAAACCCGACGGTTTCGTGTCTGTTGACAACATCTTCAAGTTGAGATTTTTGAGAGACTCTCACATTGTTTAAGCGATAAACAATGTGTGTTGTTTTCAATTTTCAGCTTGTTCCAGATTGTTAAAGAGCATAATTATTCGCAATAGACTAGTTGACTAATCTATTCTGAATAATCAGAAAATTTATGGTGGAGCTAAGCGGGATCGAACCGCTGACCTCCTGCGTGCAAGGCAGGCGCTCTCCCAGCTGAGCTATAGCCCCATAAAGGTTTTTTCGGTATCTTAGTGTTTCTTTATATCGTTAATACAAAGCAAATCGCATTTAATCAAGGCGTAGATTGGCGACGTTTACAAAGGTAAACGAGCTAATCTGCAACGCAGAGTTAATGCGATTTTGGTAGGCCTGAGTGGACTTGAACCACCGACCTCACCCTTATCAGGGGTGCGCTCTAACCACCTGAGCTACAAGCCTATCGATACCGCTACTTTAATTTCATCAGACAATCTGTGTGAGCACTTCACAAAAACACTTCAATGGTAAGGAGGTGATCCAACCGCAGGTTCCCCTACGGTTACCTTGTTACGACTTCACCCCAGTCATGAATCACAAAGTGGTAAGCGCCCTCCCGAAGGTTAAGCTACCTACTTCTTTTGCAACCCACTCCCATGGTGTGACGGGCGGTGTGTACAAGGCCCGGGAACGTATTCACCGTAGCATTCTGATCTACGATTACTAGCGATTCCGACTTCATGGAGTCGAGTTGCAGACTCCAATCCGGACTACGACGTACTTTATGAGTTCCGCTTGCTCTCGCGAGGTCGCTTCTCTTTGTATACGCCATTGTAGCACGTGTGTAGCCCTACTCGTAAGGGCCATGATGACTTGACGTCATCCCCACCTTCCTCCGGTTTATCACCGGCAGTCTCCTTTGAGTTCCCACCATCACGTGCTGGCAACAAAGGATAAGGGTTGCGCTCGTTGCGGGACTTAACCCAACATTTCACAACACGAGCTGACGACAGCCATGCAGCACCTGTCTCAGAGTTCCCGAAGGCACTAAAGCATCTCTGCTAAATTCTCTGGATGTCAAGAGTAGGTAAGGTTCTTCGCGTTGCATCGAATTAAACCACATGCTCCACCGCTTGTGCGGGCCCCCGTCAATTCATTTGAGTTTTAACCTTGCGGCCGTACTCCCCAGGCGGTCGATTTAACGCGTTAGCTCCGAAAGCCACTCCTCAAGGGAACAACCTTCAAATCGACATCGTTTACAGCGTGGACTACCAGGGTATCTAATCCTGTTTGCTCCCCACGCTTTCGCACCTGAGCGTCAGTCTTTGTCCAGGGGGCCGCCTTCGCCACCGGTATTCCTCCACATCTCTACGCATTTCACCGCTACACATGGAATTCTACCCCCCTCTACAAGACTCTAGCTAACCAGTTTTAGATGCCATTCCCAGGTTAAGCCCGGGGATTTCACATCTAACTTAATTAACCGCCTGCGTGCGCTTTACGCCCAGTAATTCCGATTAACGCTTGCACCCTCCGTATTACCGCGGCTGCTGGCACGGAGTTAGCCGGTGCTTCTTCTGTCGGTAACGTCAATCGTTGATGATATTAGCATCAACGCCTTCCTCCCGACTGAAAGTACTTTACAACCCTAGGGCCTTCTTCATACACGCGGCATGGCTGCATCAGGCTTGCGCCCATTGTGCAATATTCCCCACTGCTGCCTCCCGTAGGAGTCTGGGCCGTGTCTCAGTCCCAGTGTGGCTGATCATCCTCTCAGACCAGCTAGGGATCGTCGCCTAGGTGAGCCATTACCTCACCTACTAGCTAATCCCATATGGGTTCATCCGATAGCGCAAGGACCGAAGTTCCCCTGCTTTGCTCCTGAGAGATTATGCGGTATTAGCCACCGTTTCCAGTAGTTATCCCCCTCTATCGGGCAGATCCCCATACATTACTCACCCGTCCGCCGCTCGTCAGCGAGAAGCAAGCTTCCCCTGTTACCGCTCGACTTGCATGTGTTAGGCCTGCCGCCAGCGTTCAATCTGAGCCATGATCAAACTCTTCAATTAAAAAGCTTGATGCTCAAAGAATGTTTACTGTCGTATGTCTTCTTGCGAAAACATATTACCTATTAGTTCATATATATGAATTAACGTGTTAGTCACTCTTCAAGACTTAAAATCAAATATTTTTTTTGATAGTGTCCTGTGAGTGCCCACACAGATTGTCTGATAAATTGTTAAAGAGCGTTGCGACTTAATCTTTCGATTTTCGACTTCAAGGTCGTTGTCGCGAGGTGACGTATAATACGTTTTCCTCATGGAGAGTCAAGCGATTTTTTGCTTTTTCTTTTCAGAATCTCTCGCTGCCGTTTCAGTGTTCATCGCGCTTTGCGTTGTCTTGTTCCCGGTCAGTGGATGCGCATTATAGGGAGTCAGAAAAATCTGGCAACCCCTTTTTTGCATTTTTTTTTCGTTCGCTCAGCTTTTCAACGAATTTAAGTTAAAGTGCTAGTTTTTCCAGCGAAATGAACCCTTCTGCCTCGAGAACTGGCCTTAAACTTTGCACGGCTTCGTTAATGACGAGGCAGTAAGCAAAGTCTTCTTCACTAGAACTGTGGATTTCAGCCTGATTATTTATTAACCAAACAGCTCTTCTGGCTATGGCAGAACCTGAATCTATAAACCTTGTACCATCTGGCAGGACTTTTTCCAGCTCTTCTATTAATAGAGGGAAATGGGTGCAACCTAAAATAACGGTATCCGGTGGTTCTGGCATTCGGATCCACGGCCTCACCGTTTGAGCGACTTCATCTAACGGTAAAGTTTCCCCATGTAACTTCCTTTCTGCTAATTGGACTAATTCAGCAGAGCCCAGCGAAATCACTTTGCAGTCCGTAGCAAAACGGTCAATTAACTCTTTGGTGTATTCACGATTCACAGTGCCTTTCGTCGCTAATAACCCGACCACACCATTACGCGTGAGTTTAGTTGCTGGCTTAATTGCCGGAACTACGCCGACAACAGGGAAAGTAAAGTGCGCCCTGAGATTAGGCAAACTGACGGTACTTGCAGTATTGCAAGCAATGATCGCAATGGTTAAAGGATGCTTTGCAGCTATCGCATTAACGATTTGATAGACCCTATCAATAATGAACTCTTCGCTTTTTTCACCATAAGGAAAAGCCTCGTTATCGAATGCATATATATAGTGCGCATTTGGGATCAGTTTTTTGACTTCGCGATAGACAGATAACCCGCCCACTCCTGAGTCAAATACAAGAATGGTCGGGCGAACAGATAGGTTGTTATCAGAAGTTGTAGCTTCCGGTAAGGAAATATTCTCTTCCAGCGGTGCGATAACCATACGCGGTCTCATAGTCTTTATCGAACATATTAGCTATTTTACCACGAATTGTGAGATGTGAAGTGATTGGATATGCAGCGGTGAGATCCCAAAGGCTAACGCCGCCTACTTTAATACGCTGTGAGGGTGCATTATCATAGAAGGCGGTATCATAGCGAGAACCTATATACTGGTATGTTAACCCCATATCTACTGAATAGATTGGCCAATCTAGTTGATATTTCACTTGCTGTTTAGCCCTACGAGCAAGAACTTTATCAGTGTCTTTATTTCTTGGATCTACATATTGATATGTTAGCTGATGCTGAAATATCCCTGTGTCCAATTCACCAACCCATTCAAGACCTTTTATTTCAGCCTTACCTATATTTTCGTATGTGCTAACTGGAAAGCCTTGTTTATAGTCAATTAAGTTATCGATATCATTATGGTATGCATTCAACTGCCAAAATAATGGCCCTGTCGTTCCTTCAACACCAACTTCCCACTGCTTACTTTCTTCTGGCTTTAAGTTTGGATTTCCTTTTGTTGTTCCCCAGCTAGATGATGAGTATGCATACAATTGACTCAAATTAGGTGCTTTATAGGCTGTTGCATAGGAGCCAATTAGCTTATATCCATCATAAAACTCCCAACTTAGCCCTGATTGCCACGTTGTGTGCCAGTTAAACTCTGAATTATGATCAGAACGAATAGCCGCCTCAGCTGTAACCGAATTTAAAAGTGCGTACTGTCCTGTAAAATAAAGCCCTGTATTATTCAATGTTTGCTTTTCACTTATCATTGTATAACTACTTGGTTCTACACTTTGGCGTTGATAATCAACTCCAGCACTGACAGTGCCTTTATCTAATTTATAGCTATTACCCCATTGAAGATTATATTGTTTGGATTCATCTAAGTTAGAAAATAGGCCATACTGACCATGTCTAGGGTCATAGTTATAATCTTTCGCGTGGCTATAACTTCCTAACAAAGATGCAGAATATGCATCATAGTGATAATTAACGCCTGTTTCATACGTACGGCTAGATAGCTTTCTTGTATCAACTAAATTACTAACCTTAGTCGCCTTATTTTCACTATAAATGCCATCATAATTAGTTCTATTATCATAACCATAGGCTCTTGCATACGCAGAAATATCTGTGGTGAACTGATGCTCAACACCTAGCCACAAAGTTTTATTTTGAAAACCATCTTTGTCTGGCTGAGGATATCCATTCGGGTAATTTCCCGTATTACCCCTCGCTTCCACATCAAACCCTTTGGTATAGGTATAAGCTCCCGCGGCGGTTACCGTAGTATTTTCACCAATTTTTTGTTGAGTTGAGCCGTTATAGTTTTGATAGCCATGCGAACCAATACCTGCATTTAATGTTGTGCCATCGTTATCACGACGAGTAATAATATTCACTACACCACCAATGGCATCAGAACCATAAACAGCTGAACGCGCGCCACGGATGTATTCGATACGTTGAACTAATGAGATTGGAATTTGGCTCATATCTGATGAACCCGAAATACCTGCTTGATTTAAACGGACACCATCAATTAATACCAGCACATGACGAGACTCCGTTCCTCTAATATAGAGAGAACTCAATTGCCCCATTCCACCACTTTGAGAGACATCCACACCCGGTAAACGCTGTAGCACATCAATCACGGTATTTGACTGCCAATGATCAATATCTTCACGGGTGACCACCGTCACAGGCGCTAATATAGAAGAAATCGGTTGTTCGAAACGATTGGCGGATACGACAACTTCGTCAGCCTTATTATTTGCACTTGCCAGAGAAGAAATACTGCATAACACTGCCACAGCAGCGGCCGATAATGGCAGCAACTTGTTATTATTCATTATGATTACACTCGGAAAATCAATAAAATTAAAATTCCGCGAAGTTGAATAAAAGGTTCGCGCTGATATTCAACAAAGCGATAAGACGTGTGGCAGGTATCGGACTTATAAGTTCTAAAGCGTTATTTCTATAATAAAAGAAACAGAAAAGAAGCTTGTATATATCCTAAATAATTCAAGTTACATGTAGGCGGCAAGCGAAGATATCCCTAGGAGCATACTGAAGTATGTGACTAGGGTAGCTAAGCGCAGCCAACACCCATATAGCTTGAAGAATGACGGATAACCCCTTAATTACCGTTGCGCGTCAGTCTTGGATTTCAACCAAGTTCCCATAACCACAGCCTATTATCCTAAGTGGAATGGCATTTAGTGTCTATGGATGCATAATGAAAACTGGACATCTTCGCCGCATTCCCTACAATTTCGCCCCTGATACGAATTTTTTACTGTTTTATGGGGCCAAGTATGCCAAACACGTTGCACACCAAAGACTACGAACTGCAACTCGCAGAGAAAACTGACCGTTTAAAGGCTATGATGGCCCCGTTTAACGCACCTGAACCTGAAATTTTTTCATCTCCAGCGTCACATTACCGGATGCGCGCAGAATTTCGAGTTTGGCATGATAATGATGATTTGTTTCATATCATGTTTGATAAAGAGACCAAAGAACGCATTCGTGTTGACCAATTCCCTGTTGCGAGCCAATTAATTAATGACATGATGGCGGCATTGCTGCCTCTCATTAAGCAAAGTGAATTGCTGCGCCATAAGTTATTTCAAATCGACTATTTATCGACACTGAGCAATAAGCTGATTGTTTCACTGCTTTACCATAAAAAACTCGGTGAAGAATGGACTACCGAGGCAAAAACGTTAAAAGCGGCATTGGTGGAAAAAGGCTTTGATTTGCAGTTAATCGGCCGCGCGTCAAAAACCAAAATCATGCTTGATAATGATTATGTGGATGAAGTGCTGCCTGTAAATGGCAAGAATATGGTTTATCGCCAAGTCGAAAATAGCTTCACGCAGCCTAATGCGCAGGTCAATATTAAAATGTTGGAATGGGCGATTGCGGCGACACAAAATTCAACGGGCGATTTATTAGAGCTATATTGTGGAAATGGGAACTTTTCATTGGCATTAGCGCAAAACTTTGAACGTGTATTAGCCACTGAAATCGCCAAACCTTCCGTTGCCGCGGCACAATATAATATAGAAACAAACAACATTAATAATGTGCAGATTATCCGAATGTCCGCTGAAGATTTTACCCAAGCAATGCAAGGGGCTCGCGAATTTAGACGTTTGGAAGGCATTACACTAACGGATTACCAATGCAATACCATTTTTGTTGACCCACCACGCAGTGGTTTAGATGATAAAACTGTCGAGCTCGTCCAAGGGTATGACCATATTTTGTATATTTCTTGTAACCCAGAAACCCTTTGCGATAACTTAGTTGAGCTGACAAAAACCCATAAAATTGAGAAGTTAGCCTTGTTCGACCAATTCCCCTATACCCATCATATGGAAAGTGGTGTTTTATTAACGCGCCGCTAATTTTTCAATGTATTTCTTATCAATACAATAACGCCGCAATATCATGCGGCGTTTTAGTCTAAATGCACTATTTGAACTTAGTTTTCAGCTTCTTGCTCAAGGGCTAGTTCCGCTTTTTCTTTTTTACGTGCTTTCCAGCTTGCGTACATCCATAACGCTAAAATCACGATAAATGTCGCTGGAATAAAGTTAGAACCAATTTCAGGGTTTTGAACGCGCAAAATCGCGGCATAACCAAAAATCCCAATAAAGAAGTTACCCGCAACAAATTTAGGTAGCCCCATCGGCATCGCTTGGTGCAAATAGCGTTGGTGTAAACAATACGCAGCCAATACTAAGGTCAAAATTGGGAAAAATGAAAAGTCGACTAACGAGTTAAACAGTGTTGAAAAGGTTCCATGGGTTGCAAGGCCAATCACAAAGGCTAGCAATAATGTGCTTCTTTCATAGCTTTTTTGATCCGTCATTGATTCTCCTTATTATTTAGTAAGGTCTGGGTCAGATTGATTTTGTTTTTCCTGTTCACGGCGGTACCAATAGTAGGCGCCTTTAGCAATCATTCTTAACTGTAATACCAGCCGCTCTTCAAGATGTCTGCGTTTTTCTTCGTCAATATCAAGCGCTTCAGCGCCTGCACTAAAAACTATCGTTACCATCGCTTCTGCTTGCATCTCAGTAAAATGGCGAGGCATCCGACTTTCAAGTTCAAGATAATCAGCCAGCTCTGCAATAAAATGTTGAATTTCCCTTGCAACGGCAGCACGAAACTCAGCTGATGTGCCTGAACGCTCACGCAATAATAACCTAAAGGCATTGGGGTTATTACCAATAAACTCCATAAAAGTTGAGACTGATGTACGGATCACACTCCCGCCCTTTGCGATGCGTTGCCTCGCTTGTCGCATAAGTTGACGTAACATCAAACCACTTTCGTCGACCATGGTGAGGCCGAGTTCATCAACGTCTTTGAAATGACGATAAAATGACGTTGGTGCAATGCCAGCTTCTCGAGCAACTTCGCGCAAGCTTAAGCTTGTGAAACTCCGTTCAGCGCTCAATTGGCTAAATGCGGCCTCGACGAGTGAACGTCGAGTTTTTTCTTTTTGTTTTGCTCTAACGCCAATAGTGTTACTCACAGTGATCCTAATTTCTATGTCATTAAACATTAATGAACGCATTGAAGGTTAATAATAAGCACGAGCTCACCTTCTAGCATACCTGAAATTTCTTAATCTGGTTTAGAGAAAAGTCGACTCTTACTGCAAATTAGTCATTTTCAGAATTTCACATATTACCAACACTGCTTTCTTATATAGACACTTTCTCACTTTCCCTCCTACCCTACCTGAACCTTAAAAAATAGATTCACCAAAAATGCACTCCACTTTTGTCTTTTTTCAAAAGCGAATTTTTCTAGAATTTCAGGCTGAAACTAGGCAGTAAAAGAAACTCACAATGTCTTAATGAGAAAAACAAATAGGAAAAGGGAAATTAGGCGAAATAACCAACTAATGATAACATCTTGTTGTCATTTTGTTTTAGAGCAGGTCTTACCTCATGCAACTTACCCATTTTGATGCAATAGTTATTGGTTCTGGTCCTGGTGGCGAAGGCGCCGCAATGGGACTGGTGAAACAAGGAAAAAACGTTGCTGTTATAGAACGTTATAATAATGTCGGCGGAGGCTGTACCCACTGGGGAACCATTCCCTCAAAAGCCCTCCGTCATGCTGTTAGCCGTATTATCGAATTCAATCAAAACCCGCTTTATAGTGATAACTCCCGTAGCTTAAGATCCTCTTTCTCAGAAATTCTACAACATGCAGAAACGGTCATTAGTCAACAAACACGCATGCGCCAAGGGTTTTATGAGCGAAATGGTTGCCAAATGTTTTCGGGTGAAGCCACTTTCATTGATGATCAGCATGTTAGCGTGCGTTACGCCGATGGAAGCTGCGATGTTTTAAGCGCAGATAAAATTGTCATCGCTACAGGTTCACGGCCTTATTGCCCTTCAGATGTTGATTTCAACCATTCGCGCATTTATAACAGCGATACCATCCTCAACCTTAGCCATGAACCTCGCCATGTCATTATTTATGGTGCGGGCGTAATTGGCTGTGAATATGCCTCAATCTTTCGCGGATTAGGGGTAAAAGTTGACTTAATCAACACACGTGATCACTTATTAGCCTTCCTTGACCAAGAAATGTCTGACGCATTGTCTTACCATTTCTGGAATAGTGGCGTTGTCATTCGCCATAATGAAGAGTATGAAAAAATCGAAGGCGTTGATGATGGTGTTATTGTTCACCTGAAATCAGGCAAGAAAGTGAAAGCAGACTGCTTATTGTATGCCAACGGAAGAACAGGTAACACTGACGGCTTAGGCCTTGCAAATGTTGGTATTGACGCAGACGGTCGTGGCCTTGTTAAGGTGAATAAAGCATACCGCACAACGAATGAACATATCTACGCTGTTGGGGATGTGATTGGTTACCCAAGCCTCGCTTCTGCGGCTTATGACCAAGGCCGAATTGCTGCACGTGCAATCGGTGGTAGTCTTGGCGATGCGCATTTAGTGGAAGATATTCCAACGGGTATTTACACCATTCCAGAGATCAGTTCTGTAGGTAAAACAGAACAAGAGCTTACCGCAATGAAAGTGCCGTATGAAGTGGGCCGTGCTCAGTTCAAGCATTTAGCACGCGCACAAATTGCAGGAATGAATGTGGGCAGTTTGAAAATCTTATTCCATCGAGATACGTTACAAATATTAGGTATTCACTGTTTCGGTGAAAGGGCGGCAGAAATTATTCATATCGGCCAAGCTATCATGGAACAAAAAGGTGAAGGCAATACCATTGAATATTTTGTCAACACGACGTTCAATTACCCAACGATGGCAGAAGCTTTTCGTGTCGCAGCATTAAATGGTTTAAATAGACTGTTTTAATGATGCGTGTTGATGGTTGCCTATTTACTGGCAACCATCATTTCATTTTACTGAAAAACTATTTTTACGATTTTTTCCTAAACCTTATTCTTATAATATTGGTTCATCGAGTTATAAATAGTTTCAGCTAATTGCTCATAGCGACCACGTAAAGGTGAGCCAGGACGATAAACAAGAACAATTGTTCGCTTCGGTTCAGGCTCTATGCAGTTTAAATAGCACACACCATCACGACACGCTTCATTTGGCACAGCTAAATCAGGCAACAGTGTAATTCCACTTCCTGCTGCAACCATATTTCTTAATGTCTCTAAACTTGTCGCTCTAAAATGTGTGTCTTCTTTTGCGCCCGCTTGGAAACAGAACCCCATCGCTTGGTCACGTAAGCAATGGCCATCTTCTAGCATGAGTAATTTTTCACCTGATAGCTCGCCCATTTCAATGGTGTCTCGATCATGCCATGGGTGGCTTTCGTAAATAGCCAGTTTCATTGGTTCTTCAAACAAAGGCACAACAATAAACGGTGCAGTTTCTTTTACATCTGCCAAAATTGCACAATCTAATTTGCCGCTATCCAATTGTGCTAATAGCTGCTGCGTTTGCGCTTCATGTAAATAGATTTCTAACTTTGGATGAGCTTGGTGCAATTGTGGAATGATATGAGGTAATAAATAAGGGGCGACGGTCGGTATTAAGCCTATATGTAATGGGCCAGACATACTTTCCCCTTGCAGAGCAGCCATTTCTTGCAGTACTTTTATTTCCCGCAAAATAGTTCGAGCCTGCTCAACAAGCAATAGTCCTTGCTGGGTAAAAAGAACTTTACGACTCGTTCTTTCTAATAACATAACACCGAGTTCTTCTTCTAATTTACGAATTTGACCACTCAGTGTTGGTTGGCTGACATGACAAGAATCCGCGGCGCGTCTAAAGTGTTTATGTTCGGCGAGTGCAACAAGGTACTCTAAATCTCGAATATTCATATTCTTTTCCTTTCGTGAATTCTTTGTCAAACCAAAGATAGATAATACCAATCACTATAGCGATATTGTTCTGTTATATCTATTAATATATTCTAAAATTGGACTTATAATCCTATTTATGCATAAATTAACCTCATTTTTGAAATTATTTGTAACATTCAGAAACAAATAATATCATCCAAGCGGCTAATTCTTTATTACAATATCACCACAAGTTCAAATCGATGTTAAATATCACTTATCAAACTTAACTTAAAATTGAGTACTATTTGTTATCTTAATAATACGAAAAAAATCTATTATTTTAATTTAAAACAAAAGAGAGTTAGTACGCCAACACAAGTGAAGAAAACGCCCTCTGAAAAACATTACACATGCATCAGGTTAATGTAATAGGAAGCATTTAACCCATGGCGCTCCGACGCAATCTACAACGCATTGTGGCTAAAAATGAATAGTAACAAAAATGCGCAATAGAAAGTGGCACTAAACGGTGGTGTTATACGTTTTCTTTTTGTGCAAGAAAAAAATAACGATATGAGACGCTTACAACATAACTTAACGCCATATTGAAATACTTGTACTAATCACCCAGTGATTTTCCCCCAGTTACACTGAAAACTAAACAGCATTTCTCGTTAAAAGATTAGAAATATCGTTTAGAAGCCTAATTACTGAAACATCTTGTTATATTCTTTTTCATTTATTATTAGACTTTGTAAGTTTGTATTTAAAAGTTAATTTAAAATCTCAATACAGCTTTATCAGTTTATATATCACCTCTACTGAGTAAATTTAGTCACACATAAACAAACAGAATATTCATCCAATTAATTACCTAACAAGGCTAAATACAAGATTATTTGGATGCATATAGGTAAATTTACAGACAATATAAAGAAAGACGATAACGTTAAGTTATCATAACAGAGCGTAATATAGCACTTATCTTTATTATATTTTCACACATTTGATTTTTTATATTTACACCTTTTGAGAGTTTTTTATTTTATAATTACTCCCATAGCAAGGAATGAGAATTTATTAATTTATCGAACAGAATAACTTTATATTAAGAATTAATATCAATTTAATAAATAAATCAGAGGGTCACCATAGCATTTGAAAATTTAAATAAGCTCAAAAAGAGAACGTTAAATCATTATTAATTACACACAAAGTATATAATTAATAAATAAGATAACCTTTTAAACAAACAAATATAACCAACTGATTTCAAAAGAATTCAGTGGCGGGAGATTATTATGAAAAAGTTACTAACTAAGAAAGTATTTAATCATTCATTAACTGCATTATTATTAATTTCAGCATCAAGTGCGTTTAATGTTTATGCAGCACAGGATCAAGCATCTGGCGCAGTTCATTTTTCTGGCGCCATTGTTCATCCTACATGTACCAATAACGTCACAGAAGCAAACGTAGAATTATCCTGTTTTGATGATAAAACCAATGTAACTACTTCAAATATAGACTTAAAGAATATCCATAGTGTTAAAGGGTGGAATGTGATTAATGATGGAAGAAATGAATTGTCATACAACTGGGTTAACAAAGAAGAGCAATTAGGTATGCTAACGATTAAATATATCTAACCAGAAATGCCTGTGGGAATTGGGGTAGCCATGCTACCCCCCATTTTTCGTCCACAGATTACCGCTTAGAAACCTAACCGTATTTTTGCTTCCTCAATGGCACTCGCCACCTGCATCTGAGACACTCCTCCTTTTGCTAATCGCTTATCTAAACATGATTGCAGCGAGAGAATTTCATACACATCCAACTGAATAGTATCACTGAATTTTTGCAGATCGCTTAACGCCATCTCTTCTAGTGCTTTACCTTGCGCTATTGCGGCAACAACCGCTTCACCCACAATATGATGCGCTTCACGGAATGGAACACCTTTGGCCACTAAATAATCCGCCAGCTCGGTTGCATTTGCATAGCCTTGTTTTGCGGCTTCTTCACAACGTGGTCGACGAATTTGAATACCATCAAGAACTAACACGGCCATATGCATGCAATCTAACCATGTATCCAACGCATCAAATAGGCCTTCTTTGTCCTCTTGCATATCTTTATTATAAGCAAGCGGTAACCCTTTTAAGGTCATCATCATACCCGTTAATGCGCCTTGAACTCGCCCGCATTTACCGCGGATCAGTTCTAATGCATCGGGGTTTTTCTTTTGAGGCATTAAGGAAGAACCTGACGTTACTTTGTCAGATAACTCAACGAAACCTGCTTCACCGCTATTGAAGAAAATTAAATCTTCCGCAAAGCGCGATAAATGTACCATACCAATGCTGGCATCCGATAAGAGCTCAAGAACATGGTCTCTATCAGAAACGGTATCTAAACTGTTGCGAGTTGCAGAGGCAAAACCAAGCCAAGAAGCGAGCTGTTCACGGTCAATATCATATGCCGTACCGGCTAATGCCCCACAACCCAACGGGCTGACATCCAAACGTTTTAGCGTATCTTTTAAACGGCTTTCATCACGCGCTAGCATTTCACTGTATGCCAAACACCAATGAGCAAACGTTACTGGTTGAGCACGTTGTAAATGGGTATAGCCTGGCATCACTGCATCTTGGTTATTTTCTGCGGTAACCACTAACGCTTTTTGTAGCTCAGTGACCGCTTCCAGCAATAACGCAACTTGGTCTTTACACCACAATTTTAAGTCTGTTGCCACTTGGTCATTACGGCTACGGCCTGTGTGCAGTTTTTTACCCAAATCACCAACTTTATCAATCAGTTTGCCTTCAACCCAACTGTGAATATCTTCCGCATCGCTTTGCAAAATAATTTCAGGGTTATCTTGCACTTCTTTTAACAGTACATTTAGTGCCTGTTCTAAAGATTGTTGTTCGCTATCTGTCAACACACCTACCGTGACCAATGATTTTGACCATGCGACTGAACCGATAATATCTTGTTGCGCCAAGCGATAATCGAAACGCAATGAATCATTAAACTGTTTAAACCGCTGATCTGCCTGCTGACTAAAACGTCCACCCCAAAGTGCCATAACGGATCCCTACCTGATTGATAAAATAAGTTTTAACACCCGACAGCGACATGGCTGTCGGGTTACTGCGGTTAACTCTATTTTGCTTTGTTTTGTTCTTTCAACGCACGGATACGTGAAGACAGGGAATAAAGACGGATAAACCCACCAGCATGGCTGTGGTCGTAAACTTCATCTTCACCAAATGTCGCGAACTCTTCAGAATACAGGCTCTTGTCTGCTTTTTTCTGAATCGCTGTCACTTGCCCTTTATACAGTTTCAGCACAACTTCACCTGTAACATCTTGTGCTAAGGATTCCGCTGCTGCTTGTAATGAGTGACGTAATGGTGCGAACCAACGCCCGTCATAGACCACATAGGACATTTCTAAGCCTAGCTGCTCACGCCATTTGTAGCTGTCACGGTCTAACACTAATTGCTCAATCCCACGCAGCGCAGCCATCATGATGGTGCCTCCTGGGGTTTCATAGCAACCACGAGATTTCATGCCCACTAAACGGTTTTCAACGATATCGATACGGCCTACCCCGTGTTTCGCACCTAATGTGTTCAGTGTTTCTAAGCAACCCAATGGAGACAATGTTTTACCGTTAACAGAGACCACTTCGCCTTGTTTCACACCGACAGTCACAAACTCTGCTTCATCAGGAGCATCTTGCGGATCAACGGTCCATACCCAGCAGTCTTGGTTGGCTGCATTCCATGTGCTTTCTAACACACCACCTTCAGTGGAGATGTGCCATGCATTTTCATCACGGCTGTAAATTTTTTCAAGGCTAGCGGTTGTCGGGATATTACGCTCTTTCAAATAATCGAGCAGCGCTTCACGGGAACGTAAATCCCACTCACGCCACGGTGCAACCACTTCTAGGTGTGGCGCCAACGCCGTATAGGTGCTTTCGAAACGCACTTGGTCGTTTCCTTTACCTGTTGCGCCGTGAGCAACGGCATCCGCACCCACTTTTAATGCGATTTCAACTTGTGCTTTAGCAATAATTGGGCGAGCCATTGATGTACCTAATAAATAGCTACCTTCATATAATGCACCCGTTTTTAATACTGGATAGATGTATTCTTTGATAAACTCTTCACGTAAATCAACGATATAGCACTCTGATGCGCCAGATTGCAGTGCTTTTTTCTCAACACCGACTAAATCTTCTCTGTCTTGTCCCACATCGGCAACGAATGCGACCACTTCACAACCGTCATAGTTTTCTTTCAACCATGGAATAATTGCCGATGTATCCAAACCGCCTGAGTATGCTAATACAATCTTTTTAATACCCTTTTTCATAACGTACCTATCCGCTCAATTAATTTATTATGTGTATGGCTCAATTACGATGCCAAGATCCGAGTTCCGATTGCTGTTCCATTAAACAGCTCAGGAAGTTGTTCAGCGTGACGCCAACTTGCAATATCGACGGAGCGTTGCAGTGCGTTGGCAGCGTCTAACGCAGCATTCACCTTCACAATCATTCCATCTGTAATAATTCCTTGGTCGATGAGTTTTTGCGCTTTTTGCGTGGTCATCTCATCAATTTTTTGACCTTTACCATCTAAGATGCCACTCACATCCGACAATAAAACCAGATCGGCATTGAGTGCTTGAGCCACAGCCGTAGCGGCTTGGTCTGCGTTCACATTCATCAGCTCACCTTGTACGGTGATACCAATAGAACTGATGATTGGCAAATACCCCGCGCCGAGCAGCAATTTCAAGAGTTTGGCATCACCTGGTTTTGCATTCCCGACATGACCCAGCTCGTCATTTAATTGTGTGACAACCGCACTTTGCCCATCACCGAGTGATAACCCCACTGCGGGTAATTGGTGTTTGATGCTCCAAGCCAGTAAGGTTTTGTTTGCCGTACCCGCTAAAGCCCCCGTAATAATGTCGATTTGATCCGCCGGTGTAACTCGAAGCCCCTGCTTCTTCACAACAGGAAGCTGCAATTTCTGCATTAATTCATCAACTAGGCAGCCACCACCATGGACAATCACTAACTCACGTTGATGCACTTGGCGATAGGTTTGAATAGCGGTAAACAGTTTTTCTAATGCTTCAGTGCTATCCAGTAACACACCGCCCAATTTAATCACTAAGGGTTGCATGGTTTGTCCTTATTAAAGTAATGACTGGGTTTCATTGAAACCAAAACGAATATTCATGCACTGTACCGCTTGTGCCGCGGCACCTTTTAGTAGGTTATCTTCTGTACCGACTAAAATCAGGTGCTCCCCTTTCAATACATAACCGATATCACAAAATGGCGTGCCGACGACGGATTTCAGTGCAGGAACGCCTTTATCATATAAGCGTACCAACGGTTTGTTTTGATACGCCTCTTTAAACGTTTCGCCAATTTTCTCTGCTGTGACACCCGCTTTCACCTTGCATGTGATAGTCGCTAGGATCCCTCTTGAAAAGTTGCCCAGATGCGGCGTGAAAATCACTTCTTGCCCCAAATGTGTTGAGATTTCAGGCTGATGGCGATGGGTGAAAATACCATACGGCTGTAAGCTCACTTCACAGAAGCTGTTTGTCATTGAAGCCTTGCGCCCAGCACCTGACACGCCACTGGTTGCATTGATAACAGGCCACATGCTGTTATCCAATAACTTGGCTTCAATTAACGGTTTTAACGCGAGTTGTGAAACTGTTGGGTAACAGCCTGGTACCGCGATTAACTGAGCTTGACGAATTTTATCCGCTTGCCACTCCGCTAAACCGTAAACTGCTTGCATTAACCATTCGGTATTTGTATGTTCAAAGCCATAGTATTGCGTGTAGAACGCAGGATCTTGAACGCGGTAAGCGCCGGATAAATCGAACACCACACAACCCGCCGCAAGGAATTGCGGGGCGATGTCGTGGCTCACTTCATGTGCAGTGGCGAGGAAAACAACATCAATGCCTTTTGCTGCCTCTGCCACATCGATTAATGGCTGGACAGGAAGGTCAATGATGCCTTTATACTGGGGATATAAATCAGAAAAACGTTTATTTGCATCGGCACTTTGCTTCGATACCATCAACCCTTGAAGATTAATTTCAGGGTGACGTTGCAAATAAGCGGCTAATTCTGCTCCAGTATAGCCACTGGCCCCGATAATGAGTGTGTTCAACATATGCTTTCTACCTTGTACTCGTGACCCAAACAGTTTAATGTGTATTTTTATTCAAATAAAGTGCATGAATATTGATACTATTATGGATTAAGGCTGTCAACAGTGAATATTAAATTACCTGCATTTATTGAGATTTATCGTCAATTAATTGCCACTCCATCGATTAGTGCGACTGATTCCCATTTGGATCAGAGCAATAAAGCCCTTGTGGAACTCCTTGGTGGGTGGTTAGAGACGCTGGGGTTTTCGGTCAATATTCAACCGGTACCGGAAACACGTGATAAATATAACCTGCTGGCTTCCATTGGCGAGGGTAATGGCGGCCTGATGTTGTGTGGCCATACCGATACTGTGCCTTTTGATGATGGCCGCTGGAGCAAGAACCCTTTCGAGCTGACAGAACACGATGGTAAGCTTTATGGCCTCGGCACTGCTGACATGAAAGGCTTCTTTGCTTTCATTGTCGATGCACTGCGCGATATGGACCTTACTAAGCTCAAGCACCCACTGCATATCCTTGCTACCGCTGATGAAGAAACCTCGATGGCAGGCGCACGCTACTTTGCGGCAAATACCGCCCTGCGCCCTGATTTTGCCATTATCGGTGAACCAACTTCATTACAACCGATACGTGCGCACAAAGGCCATCTTTCCAATGCAATTCGTATTACAGGGCAATCAGGGCATTCAAGTGACCCTGAACGTGGTGTGAATGCTATTGAGCTGATGCATGAGTCAATCTCTCATTTGATGACATTGCGTAACACATTGAAGGAACGTTTTAATAACCCGGCTTTCGTGATCCCTTATCCCACAATGAACTTTGGTCATATTCATGGCGGTGATGCAGCAAACCGTATTTGTGGTTGCTGTGAATTACATATGGATATTCGCCCATTACCGGGGCTGACGTTGCAAGATTTGGATGAGCTATTGAATGATGCTCTCGAACCTGTTCGCGCAAAATGGCCGGGTCGCTTGGCAATTGAGTCAATGCACCCACCGATCCCAGGTTATGAATGCCCGACAGACCACAAAATGGTGGCAGTAATTGAACAGTTGCTGGGGCAAAAAGCCGATACTGTGAACTACTGTACCGAAGCGCCGTTTATTCAAGAGCTCTGCCCAACCTTAGTACTCGGGCCCGGTTCTATTGAACAAGCTCATCAACCCGATGAATATATTGATATGCGTTTTATTGAGCCTACTCGCCAGCTAATTAGCCAAATGATTGAGCACTTCTGTTTCACGGAATAAATCTAACTAACCACTCATATAAACGCGACGCTGAAAAGGGTCGCGTTTTTTTATCATGAATTTTTTTCTTGTTCTGACTGAAAAAACATCAGCGCGATAATTTAATTTAAGTATTGACTATTGATACCGATCTGGTAATTTCTATTTAGACGTCTAAACGTATAGATGCATACATGGATATAATAATTTACAAAGATAATAGTTAGTCTGCAAAATTGCGAGGTTACAGGGTATGAGTTTTTTTCACGCAAATCAGCGCGAAGCGCTAAATCAAAATTTAGCTGAATTAGATGGCCAAATTAATGTTTCATTTGAATTTTTCCCACCTCGCAGTGAAGAGATGGAGCAGACGCTTTGGAAATCCATCGATCGACTCAAAAACCTGAAACCGAAATTTGTCTCTGTCACCTATGGTGCAAACTCAGGCGAACGGGACAGAACCCATAGCATTATTAAAGATATCAAAGACAAAACGGGCTTAGTGGCTGCACCACACTTAACCTGTATTGATGCCAGCAAAGATGAATTAAAATCTATCGCTCGTGATTATTGGAATAATGGTATTCGCCATATTGTTGCCTTACGGGGTGATTTCCCCGATAGCAGCCATAAGCCCGATATGTATGCGACAGATTTGGTTGAGTTATTAAAAGGTGAAGCCGATTTTGATATTTCCGTGGCGGCTTACCCTGAAGTTCACCCTGAAGCCAAAAGCGCGCAGGCTGACTTAATTAACCTGAGAAAGAAAATTGAAGCAGGTGCTAACCGTGCGATTACCCAATTTTTCTTTGATGTCGAAAGCTATTTGCGCTTTCGTGACCGTTGTGTGGCCACGGGTATCGATGTGGAAATTGTGCCAGGGATCTTGCCTGTTTCCAACTTTCGCCAATTAGAGCGCTTCGCCAAAATGACCAATGTGCGCATCCCTGCGTGGATGAGTAAAATGTATGAAGGGTTAGATGATGACCCAGAAAGCCGTAACCTTGTTGGGGCATCCATCGCCATGGACATGGTGAAGATCCTTAGCCGCGAAGGTGTGAAAGATTTCCATTTTTACACACTGAACCGTTCTGAACTCACCTATGCCATCTGCCATACTTTAGGGGTTAGGCCTTAATCAATTAACGGTGATAAAACATATAACTGCTGTTTTATCACCGAATTACCTTTAAATAATGAAAGCGTTAAACCAGAGCTGAGTCTGGGATATTTACCTGAATGAATACAGGCTCTTTTTCATTGACAAACTGCTCTAATGTGAACTTTTGATAGTTAAGGTTGTTATAACCCCGAAATAACAATATTCCCCTTTGAAGATCGGTCAGTACCGTCCAGACAGAGAACTCCGTTAAATACAGTTTGAAGATGTCATCCTCCCCCAATAACGGATCCACTGATGCATTTTTAGGGCGATCAAACTTGTTCATAACATGCCCTAACTCAACCATCTGTACATTAGGGTCGGAGACTTTATGATAATACGTCGAATAATAGACCGCCCGTACAAACCGACCTACTGAGGTGTCCGCATTGGGTACCGCGGCAAGTGCAATACCGCTATCAGGCTGCGATACCTTCATATTACCCAATGTGCTGGATGACACATCAACATTCGACAATTGAGTATAATTATTGAGATTCGTTAAATGCCAAGGAAACTCAGGACCGTTAGTCATGCAACGCGTTGGGTTATCATAGACATGTAAAACACCACCCGAGACCTCAACCACAATACATGCCCCTGTTTTATCATAAAAAGCATAATGAAAAGGGCTTGGCATATTGCGTAGTAATAAGAGCTTTTGCGACCAAAATGCAGTTTTAGGGATTGCTTTTTTTAACTCTGCCACCGTTGCATATTGTGACAAAGCCCACTCCCCAATCGATGCTATTGGTACCGCTTTAGCGTATTTTTTAGGGCTTAAAGGCGCAAGCTCTGAATCGGTTATCATATTTAAGCTAAATGCGAGTCCCGCTGAGTTTACGCCTTCAAGCGCATCCCTTGCACCAATAATACTCACCGGTGCAGTGATCGCCAAAAAAGGATACTTAACTCGGTATTTTAAACCCAACGAACCATCCGGTGCTTTTCTCTGAAAGACATGTGATTTGGGGTAATAAGTCAAAATTGATTCAGGCTCATCTGATGAAAATTCTAATGTCCTTCCATGATAAACATTTTTGTTTTGATCAGTGATTGCCAATGAAGTACAAGCAAAAGCATGATAATGGGCATCACTTGTTAACACTCACCCCTCCTTAATAAACAATCTATTTTTGATAGTTATAATAACATTGTGTTATAAACAATCATTATCAGATTAGACACAGCCTATAAATATCATCACAACATTTAACATGAATGAAATTTTATATACACATAAACTATAGCGGATAATTTCCCAGATCCACAGCACCAACAAAAATAAAACAAAAATCACAAAATAGGTAAATAAATGGATAACAAAGCTTAATTCATTAAACATAACAGCATTAAATTTCACAAAATGCCTATTAACGAAGTAAAGAAAATGATATTTAATAATCTTCACATTAATTAAAAACTTATATTAAACAATCGCCACCCAATTACCCTTCAAGTGAGAATTCAAATTTATTTTATTTTTTTAAATTTATATCTTTGGGTATAACCAAAAATTGGCGTATATTTAATATTGAGCTCAAAAATCAACATGAAATAATCACCACATAGTTATTGAGGGGTTTTAGATATGAGTAATAACGTTTCAAATTCAAAACATAGTGGGATAGATGATATTTATGCATCACTCGAATTATCCAAATCTTTACCGAAGAATAAATTTCCATTAAAAGAACAAGACCCGCGTAATGTATTTAGCGCAGTGCGTGATGAATTAATGTTAGACGGTAATTCGCGTCAAAACCTCGCCACGTTTTGTCAAACATGGGTGGATGATGAGATTCGAGATCTCATGGACTTATCTATTGATAAAAACATGATAGATAAAGACGAATACCCTCAAACAGCCGAAATAGAAAACCGTTGTGTACGCATGTTGGCCGACCTTTGGCATTCACCTGATGCAGAAAATACCCTTGGGTGCTCAACGATTGGTTCTTCAGAGGCCGCAATGTTGGGTGGCTTGGCACTAAAATGGCAATGGCGTAAGAAGCGTGCTGCGCAAGGTAAACCAACCGATAAACCCAATATGATTTGTGGACCCGTTCAAGTATGTTGGCATAAATTTGCTCGCTACTTCGATGTGGAGCTCCGAGAGATACCACTGGAAGGCGATCGTCTCATTATGAGCCCTGAAGAGGTCTTAAAACGGGTTGATGAAAATACCATTGGGGTTGTGCCAACTCTAGGAGTCACATTTACCTGCCAATATGAGCCAGTAAAAGCCGTTCATGATGCACTCGATAAACTGCAAAAAGAAACAGGGCTTGATATTCCTATTCACGTTGACGGTGCAAGTGGTGGTTTCTTAGCGCCATTTTGTGCGCCGGATTTAGAATGGGATTTTCGTTTACCTCGCGTAAAATCCATTAACTCTTCGGGCCATAAATTTGGCTTAGCACCACTTGGTGCTGGCTGGGTAATCTGGCGTGAAGCAAAAGACTTACCTGAAGAATTGATTTTTAACGTGAACTACTTAGGTGGCAACATGCCAACCTTCGCACTTAACTTCTCTCGCCCTGGCGGGCAAATTATTGCGCAATACTATAATTTCCTCAGGCTGGGTCGCGAAGGTTACGCAAAAATTCATAATGCCTGTTATGCAACCGCACAATTCCTCGCACGTGAAATAGAGAAATTAGGGCCATTTGAAATGATTTTTGATGGTGACAGCCAACAAGGGATCCCTGCACTTGCTTGGAAACTCAAAAAAGGTGCAGCCACCAGCAACTATTCCTTATACGATATTGCAGATAAACTACGTAGCCGTGGTTGGCAAGTTCCCGCCTATTCAATGCCTGCAAATCGTGAAGACTTAGTCGTTCAACGTATTTTAGTACGTCATGGTGTGAGCCTAGACTTAGCCGCACTGCTTATCGATGACTTTAAACGAACCCTCGATTATTTCGATAAACACCCTGTCAATAAACCACTAACCGAAGAAGAAGGCGGCGGCTTCAACCACAGTTAATGTATTTTTTGTCTATTAAGCCAAAGAACTTCAGGTTCTTTGGCTTCTATTCGGATCTGCGCTAAACAGGCAGATTATGTCTGGATTTAAGGAGAACTCGTATGGCAACAACAACGACAGCTCCAGCCGCAAAACAGCTGACATTGTTAGGCTTCTTTGCAATTACTGCTTCTATGGTAATGGCAGTCTACGAATACCCGACATTCGCAACCTCGGGTTTTAGTTTGGTATTTTTCTTATTATTAGGTGGATTGCTGTGGTTTATTCCTGTCGCACTTTGTGCGGCTGAGATGGCGACAGTTGAAGGTTGGGAGGAAGGTGGCGTTTTTGCTTGGGTCTCAAACACCCTCGGGGAACGCTGGGGATTTGCAGCTATTTCCTTTGGCTACCTGCAAATTGCAATCGGCTTTATTCCCATGCTGTATTTTGTGTTAGGGGCACTGTCATACATTCTTAATTGGCCTGAACTCAACACCGATCCTGTGACTAAAACAATAGGTGCACTGGTTATTCTATGGGTTTTGGCCTTCACACAATTCGGTGGGACAAAATATACTGCCTCTATTGCAAAAGTCGGTTTTTTCGCCGGTATTTTACTCCCTGCGCTCATTTTAGTGTTTTTAGCTGTTAGCTATTTAGCCAGTGGAGCACCGCTTGCGATTGAAATCAGTACCTCCACTTTTTTCCCTGATTTTACTAAAATAGGGACATTGGTTGTTTTTGTCGCCTTTATCTTAAGTTATATGGGTGTAGAGGCGTCAGCAACCCACGTTAATGAAATGAAAAACCCGGGTAGAGACTATCCCGCAGCGATGTTTCTGCTGATGATTGCCGCCATTTGTTTAAGTTCGATAGGGGGCTTATCTGTCGCAGCGGTGATCCCAAATAGTGAAATCAACCTCTCCGCAGGTGTTGTACAAACCTTTAACGTTCTGGTGACTCACTTTAACTCAACACTTGAGTGGGCAGTACGGATCATCGCAGCATTGCTGTTGCTTGGAGTATTAGCTGAAATCGCGTCATGGATTGTTGGGCCTTCAAGAGGGATGTATGTGGCTGCTCAAAAAGGCATCCTGCCGCAAAGTTTTGCCAAAGTGAATAAAAATGGGGTACCTGTCACCTTAGTGATTTCTCAATTACTTATTACCACGATTGCCATCGTTGTACTCACTAACACAGGCGGCGGCGGTAATATGTCCTTCTTAATTGCCTTGGCCTTGACCGTTGTTATCTACTTATGTAGCTATTTTATGCTGTTCTTAGGTTATATCCATTTAGTGTGTAAACAACCTGAGAAAAAACGTGCATTCAATATTCCGGGTGGGAAAAGCTTTAAAGTCCTCGTGGCTGTCGTTGGCTTAATTATTTCCATCTTGGCATTCGTCGTTTCATTCTTCCCGCCTAGTTCGCTACCGAGTGGAACAAGTGATAATACGTATGTCACACTACTTGCAGTGAGCTTTGTGATTATTTTCTTGTTGCCGTTTGTGATTTACGCATTCCACAGTAAACAAGGTAAAACCATCCCTGTCTCACTAGTGCATATTAAGGCGCATAACGCCCCAAAAAATCACTTTTTTATCCACCCTAGAGCTCGTTCTACCTATCATTTAATTCATCATGATAGCCAAGAGAACAATCCGAAATAATAGGCTGATATAAAAAACCACCCGCTTGCGGGTGGTGAGGTTGTTGACAAAGCAGGATAAAAGCGTGGTTTTTCCTGCTTTGTGTTATCAGCTGAAAAACAAGGAATTGATTTTCCTCATCTATTTTCAAAACCTATCTAACCTGCAGCCAAACCTAATCGGTTTGTCCGCAGTCTGATCCACCCGCTTGCGGGTGGTTTACTTAGGCCTGATAAAACCATGTCACTGCTTATAATTCAATAAGAGACTAACCCGTATTACGCATCCCTGCCGCCACACCCGCAATGGTCACCATCAGTGCTTGTTCAACACGTGGGTCTGGGTGCTCTTGTTGGCGAGAACGGTGCAGTAATTCAGCCTGCAACACGTTAAGTGGGTCGGTATATACGTTACGCAGAGCGATAGATTCGGCAATCCACGGTAAATCCGCCATTAACGCTTCATCTTTCGATACCGCCAGCACACTTTTAATATCATCGGATAACTGATCACGCAGTTTTTGACCCAATGGCCATAAGCGTTCTTCCACTAAACGGTGGTCATAATACTCCGCCAGCCATAAGTCAGCTTTGGCATACACCATCTCTAACATCGCAATGCGTGTATTAAAGAACGGCCATTGCTGCCACATTTCATCAAGCACCGATTGTTTACCTTCTTGCTCAATAACATGTTTCAGTGCAGCTCCAGCGCCTAACCATGCTGGCAGCATTAAGCGGTTTTGTGTCCATGCAAAAATCCATGGAATGGCACGCAAGGTTTCTACACCACCCGTTGGGCGACGTTTAGCAGGGCGTGAGCCTAATGGTAATTTAGCAAGCTCTTGCTCTGGTGTTGCCGCACGGAAATACGGGACAAAATCCGGTTGCTCACGCACATAATCACGGTACATCGCGCAAGACACATCAGACAGCGAATCCATAACAGATTTCCACTCATTTTTTGGCTCTGGTGGTGGTAATAAATTCGCTTCTAAAATCGCACTTGCATACAGCGCAAGGCTGCTTATCGTGACTTGTGGTAGACCGAACTTAAAGCGGATCATTTCCCCTTGCTCAGTCACACGTAAACCACCTTTTAAGCTTCCCGGTGGTTGGGACAGTAACGCAGAATGTGCCGGCGCACCGCCGCGACCAATGGTGCCGCCACGGCCGTGGAATAACGTTAGCGTCACGCCTTCTTTTTCACACAGTTTGATTAACGCATCTTGCGCACGGTATTGCGCCCAGGATGCCGCCATCACACCCGCATCTTTCGCGGAGTCTGAGTAGCCAATCATTACCATTTGGCGGTCGTCGATAAGCTCACGATACCATTCAATGCTTAACAGTTTTGTCATAACGCTTTCGGCGTTATTTAAGTCCTCAAGGGTTTCAAATAACGGTGCGACAGGCAGGCGAATAGACGCGCCCGCTTCTTTTAGCAATAATTTTACCGCTAAAACATCCGAAGGCACTTTTGCCATTGAAATGACGTACGCTGCGATAGAGTCATTTTTCGCTTTCGCGATCACGCGGCACGTTTCAAACACTTCCTGAGTTTCTGCGCTTGGCTGCCAATCTTGTGGGATCAATGGACGACGGGACTGCAATTCCGTTAACAGGAATTGTTGTTTTTCCTCTTCAGACCACTGTGCATAGTCACCCAACCCTAAATATTGAGTGAGTTCTGCAATTGCATCCGTATGACGCGTACTCTCTTGGCGCACATCAATGCGTACCAGTTGCAAACCAAAGCTACGAATGCGGCGTAAGGTATCCAGCAACTGGCCATTGGCAATAATTTTCATATTGCAGGCAATTAATGATTGATAACAAGCGTATAGTGGGTCCCATAACTGGGCATTATCCGTTAACAGGTCTGCTGGTGGCAGAACTTGTTCGCCTTTCACCCGGCGCTCTAAATACTCTAAAGTAGAGAATAATTGGCTACGCAGGTTTTTCGCGATTTGGCGATATGGCTCGTCGACATCATCCCCACCCGCTAAAGCACGCAGTTCAGGCGTGGCTTCCGTCATGGACAGCTCAGACACCAGCACCTGAATATCTTTCAGGAATAAATCGGCGGCTTTCCAACGGCTTAATAGCAACACGTGACGAGTAACCTCTGCTGTCACATTTGGGTTACCGTCGCGGTCGCCGCCCATCCATGATGTAAAGCGGATTGGGTTGGCTTCGACAGGGAGAACAGCCCCGATAGACTCTTCCAGTTGCTCATTAAACTCACGCAAAAACGCCGGTACACCTTCCCACAGCGAATTTTCAACAACAGCAAAGCCCCATTTTGCTTCATCAATTGGCGTTGGACGAATTTTACGGATTTCATCTGTATGCCATGATTGAGCCACTAATTGACGCAAACGGCGCATGATGTTATTGCGTTCATAGTCAGCAATATCGTCGTGGTCGAGTTGCGATAAGCAATTATTCACCTCAACCAATTTGTGGATCAGTGTACGACGCGCAATTTCAGTCGGGTGCGCGGTTAACACTAGCTCAATGGATAGCTGCTCCACCGCTTTTTGAATATCGTTATCGGTAAAACTTTTGTCTTTTAAGCGACTAAATAATTTTTTCAATGCCACAGGGTTGCTAGCGGCTTCACCATGTGGAGAAATACTGTGATATTGCTCAGCCACGTTAGTCAGGTTTAAAAATTGGTTAAATGCCCTTGCAACGGGAAGCAATTCATCATTCGAGAGGTTTTGCAATGTCATCAGCAACTTTTGGCGCTGAACTTCATTACCTGCACGGGAAGATTTGGAAAGCTTACGAATGGATTCAACTTTATCAAGTATGTCCTCGCCTAGTGCTTCCTTGATGGTATCGCCGAGTAGCTTACCCAGCATACTGACATTACTGCGCATTGCGGAATATTGCTGATTCATGAGACTCCTGACCTTGTGCTTCTGGCAGAATGCATCCCCGCACTAAGCACGGTTAACAGACTGCGACCTATTTCCTGTAACAAAATTTCAGTCGGCTGCGTTAGAGTTGTCGTTTTGTGATGCAGCCCGCTAAATTTACCCTTGAGTGTATATTCATATCAGAAAAAAATGGCTTTGGGGGATTTTTCTGAAATTTAATTACAGCCTTATTTTTATTAATTTTTCTTATTTAAGTATTGTTTCAGCGCAATATATCGTCGATTCAGCACTTTTAAGACATGAATAATGTTGAAGAATTAAATCATCAGAATAAAAAGAGGGAAAAAAGGGCGAGAATTAAAAAATTTCATGATGTATTGGCGCCCTTTATTAAAATAAGAGCACCAATACACGCAAAAATAACTACAACAATTGGGAAAGTCGGTTTAAATCCGACTGAATTGCCCCAGCGGTGACATCGCGTCCAGCCCCTGGGCCACGGATCACTAATGGGTTATCACGGTACCAGCGACTTTCGATAGCAAAGACGTTATCCCCCGGTAATAATGAGGCCAATGGGTGGTCGGGTTTTACCGCCTCCACGCCCACTTTCGCTTTCCCTTTCACCGCATCAAACCGCGCAACATAACGCAGCACTAACCCGAGCTCTTGCGCCGCTTCTAAGCGTTGCTGCATTTGCTCATTGATGATTGCACTATTTTCGAAAAACTCATCTAAAGAGCCTGTCTGCGCTTGTTTCGGCACTAATGATTCAACACGCACTTCATCTGGCTCGATATCATAACCGGCCTCACGCGCTAGAATAATCAGCTTACGCATTACATCTTGCCCTGAAAGGTCAATGCGCGGGTCGGGCTCCGTTAAGCCCTGCTGCCATGCCTGCTCGACAAGTTCGCTAAAGGGTACAGAGCCATCAAACTGCAAAAATAACCAAGACAATGTGCCCGAAAAAATACCGCTAATTGCTAATATTCCATCACCGCTTTCTTTTAAATCACGCACGGTGTAGTTGATGGGTAACCCTGCCCCCACCGTTGCGTTATACAACCAGTGACGGCCTGTTTTTGAAAAGGCATCGCGAATTTGGCGATATTGCTCTGTTTGTGCCGCCCCAGCGATTTTGTTGGCGCTGATCACATGGAAACCGTAACTGGCGAAATCCACATAGCTCTCCGCCAATGCTTCACTAGCAGTGACATCGAGAACCACTAAGTCATCATAAGGATGGGAACGCATCCACAGGAACAAGTTATCATCTTCATGTTCGACGGCTTCATCATCGAAGAACGCTAATGCACGACTTGGGTCGATACCTTGATAATTCAATAAACTACGGCGGCTATCCACCACTCCTGCCAACACAAAATCAAAGTCACTGCGAGCGGAGATATTGTGTTGTTCTGCGGCAAAAAGTTCTAACCAGCGAGCCCCAATATTCCCTTTACCAAACAACACTAAGCCAATACGCTTTTCGGCGCGGAACAAGCTTTGGTGCATGCCTTGTATCAGGTGTTCAGTTTGATTAGTTCGCAGCACAGCAACTAGACTGATAGCATCTTCTGAGTGCCAAATAAATTCGACCGGTTGGCCTTTAAGCTCTTCATAGAAACGGTGGCTATGTAGCGGCTTTTTACACACACCCGCACCAACTAAAGCGACTAAAGAAAAACCTTCCCGTAAGGATAACGACCCCGGTAAAGCCGCTTCTTCAAGAACATTTAGCGCACTTTCAACAATTTCAGAGGTATAACAAAGCTGAATTAGCGCACGGTCATCATGAATTCCCCGTGCAAGTGGGCGTAACTGAACACGTTTGAGCAATAAATCTACATCTTTGCAGATTTGTTTGAAATCACGACCGGTTGCAATACGTAGCTCAATTAAGCAAACATCATCATGACTGGTGACAATTTTTGCCCCTGCGCCAGACGCCAAAACACGCTCAATTTTTGTGGAACCTTGTTCTGGCTGGTAACTGCATCTGAGTTGCAAGTCGATATTACTCACCGATACAGGCTGTAACGTGCGCGTATGCAGAACAGGTGCTGCAAGTCGCGCGAGTTCACTTGCTTCATCAAGACGTAATAAAGGCAGCAAACACGCATCTTTCACTTTGCGGGGGTCTGCACTGTATACCCCAGCAACGTCACTCCAAATGGTTACTTTCGCCACATCTGCCAGTGCACCCACTTGGGTCGCGGAGTAGTCACTCCCATTACGCCCCAATAGAACAGTTTCGCCTTGTTGATTACGTGAGATAAACCCAGTCACAACAATACGGCGATTAGGCAATTGCGTTAACTGTTGCTGTAACAAATAACGTGACTGTATTTCATCAACTTGTGGCTGTGCAGCACGCTCTGCACGTAAAAATAAACGCGCATCCAACCATGCACTTGGCATCTCGGTTTGAGCTAATACTTCTGACATCAAACGCGCCGACCAAATTTCACCATGGCCAACAACTTCGGCATACGTTGCATCATTAATAGGTTGGTCAAGTAATGCGCTTAAACGTTCTAAATCTTCAATAAATAGCTGGCTCAATGCTTCCGCTTTTTTTTCAGGCAGAAGGCTATCAATTAAATCCAGTTGATAACGACGTAAAGACTGCTGTGCCTGATGGGCTGATATGCGATCACTTTGGCTCAGCTTTAACCAATTAATCAATTGATTAGTTGTACTGCCAGCTGCGGAAACCACCATTAAATCACCGGGTTGGCTATAGTTTGCCATAATAGCCGCGACTCGCTGGTAACACTTTGCATCCGCGAGACTACTTCCCCCAAACTTATGTAACTGACGGTGACAAGGAGCCACCTCAACCGCTGTTAGTACACTCATCAAAAACTCCGCTAACGTTGTGCCGCAACCTTAAATGCTTGGTCTAAATCTGCAATTAAATCCTGCGCATCTTCAATCCCGACTGAAATACGCAATAAACTGTCTGTAATGCCAGCCTCGAAACGCGCCTGTGCTGACATTCCCGCATGGGTCATTGTTGCTGTATGTGAAATCAATGTTTCGACCCCACCCAATGATTCCGCTAATGTAAACAGCTTAAGTGCACACAAGAAATGGCGTAAATGTGTCTCATCACCTGCAAATTCAAAACTTAACATCGCCCCAAACCCTTTTTGTTGTTTGAGTGCAATCTCGTGGCCTGGATGATCTTCCAATGCAGGATAATACAATTTTTTGACCAAAGGCTGAGCTTTAAGATATTTTACGATTTCATGCGCATTTTGTTGCTGCTGTAAAATACGCGGGGACAAGGTTCGAATGCCCCTTAATAATAAATAGCTATCAAACGCCCCGCCTGTTACACCAATATTATTGGCCCACCAGGCTAATTCTATTGCCCATTTCTCTTCTTTTGCAATCACCACGCCTGCCACAATATCTGAGTGGCCATTAAGGTATTTTGTGCACGAATGCACGACAAAATCGGCACCGAATGAAATAGGTAGTTGAAGTATGGGGCTCAAAAACGTGTTATCCACCACAACTAATGCACCCGCTTCATGGGCTAATTGAGCAATTTGCTGGATATCAAAAATTCTTAATAACGGGTTACTTGGCGTTTCAATAAGGACTAATTTTGGTTTTTTGGCCAATGCCGCTTTTAACGCTGTTTCATCACTTTGATCAACAAACTGAACTTGGTATGCTCCTCGCTCATGTTGACTATTAAATAAACGATAACTACCACCATAACAATCATGAGGGGCGACTAATAAATCCCCTGGGCGTAAAAACACGGTACACATTAGGTGAAGCGCCGACATACCACTGTTTGTCATCACCGCCCCGCTGCCGCCTTCCAGTTGCGCTAATGTTTTTTGCACAATATCACGACCTGGATTACCACGACGTGAATAATCATGGGCGCGAGGCTCATTAAAGTCCGTAAAATTATAGGTGCTGGATAAATAAATGGGAGGCACTACGCAACCAAATTGTTGGTCTTCATTTAATCCATTATGAATTGCGATGGTTGACGGCTTGTAAGTCATAAACGCTTCTCCTGAACAGTGATAGACCAAATCATACCCACCAGATGTTTAGACGTCAACATATCTAGACGTCTAAACCTCTTTACGTTTATATCAAGTAATGGAATAATCAGCCCTAATAATTATGTGTAAATTGATAGTCAATCGCATAAGTGGACTTAGCTCGTTCATTTTACATGACATTTTGTGATAAACTACGCTAAGTCGCGCCTAACATATATGCCGTTTTTTTCAATTTAGAGCTTAGAATAAGTTTCTATTAAAAAGAATATGCATATTATTTTTTATTATTATTGAAAATATCCAAGGTATCTCATGGCTGAATGGAATGGTGAATATGTCAGTCCGTATGCTGAACATGGCAAAAAGAGTGAGCAAGTAAAAAAAATTACAGTATCTATTCCGTTAAAGGTACTCAAAATTTTAACTGATGAACGTACTCGCCGTCAGATTAATAACTTACGTCATGCCACTAACAGTGAATTACTGTGTGAAGCATTTTTACATGCGTTCACCGGCCAACCACTGCCAAATGATGAAGATCTGCGTAAAGAGCGCAATGACGAGATCCCTGAAGCCGCAAAAGAAATTATGCGCGAATTGGGTATCGACCCAGAAACGTGGGAATATTAGTTCTTACGACGAGATTTACGTATTCCAAAATCCTTACTACGCCACAATCCCCGTGGCGTAGTACCTCTATCTAGACAAAAAACGCGATAGATTCCTCTGAATTCTGTTTAATTCAGAATCCCCCTCAGGCTTTATTCACGAGCACGCTCTACACTTCCGAGTATTAATCCATAGCTACAGCTAATAATTAGAATCACGAAGGATAGCGCAATGAATAAACACAATCTGGCTTTGATTGGACTACTAGGCGGTATATTGATGGTCACTGCGGGGTGTGGAAATCGCCCATATGTAGAGTCCCAAGACTATAAAGATATTACAGCTCCCCAAGCTTCAGCGAAAAAGCTTGGGACAAAATGGGGGGAAGATGTCAATTCTGCGGTCACCACCGTCAATGCCACACGCTTAACCAACACCCCTTTTGATACTGCCGCTATTTATTACCGTGGCGAACAAGTTCCGAATAATATTCAAACCATGAATTATATCGCGCTATCCCCTGTCGAAATCCAGGTGACGGATGAACGTGGCCGTAAGATGCCAATGTACCGTAACAATCAAGGGCAATATATTTTGCCAGCACAAGAAGGCCAACGTTACCAATTAACCATCAAAAATACCGATAGAAATCGCATTTATGAAGTCGTGACAAGTGTCGATGGGATTGATGTATTAAATGGCCGCGCGGGTTCATATCAAAATAGTGGATATTTAATTCGCCCAAGAAGTGAAGTGACTATTGAAGGCTTCCGTAAAAGCCAAAACCAAGTCGCTGCATTCCGCTTTGCCGCCCCTGAAGAATCCTATGTGAACCAAAATGCCCAAGGCGATGAACGAAATATTGGTGTTATTGGCTTTGCACTTTTTGAAGTACGTGAAGAACTACCTGATTGCGAAGCCAATCCGTTCCCAGCAGATACGCAATACGCACCAGCACCGTGCCGTAAGCGATAAATGACCAAAGACGCAAAAGCGTATACCTCTCAGTTGCGCTTTTTCATTTTATGATACACAAACTTGCCAAACAAAAATCAAAATTATCAATTTTTCTTATATTTTAATTCTAAATTCATGACATTTATTCATGCAACTTGGGAATTTCTACCGTTTAAATAAATATCGATAATTTACCTTAATCTATGAAATTATTTTGACATATAATAAATACCAGTTATTAATGAACTAACAGGATGGTATTTCACAATGAAAAAAATAATTGTCGTGTCTCTTCTGAGTTTAATTTCAAGTATGGCGATGGCATCGGGCAGCGGTTTTTACGTTTCCGGTAAGATGGGAACCTCCATCATCAAACTGTCTGACCAAAAATGGTCTGGTGAAGATGGCACCGATGGCGGGGGCAGTAAAACAAAAGGCGTATTTGGTGGTGGTATTGCTCTTGGTTATGACCTGTATGATGCAACCTCTTTACCTCTACGTACCGAATTAGATATTACACTGCGTGGTAAAGCCTCATCTAAGCATAATTTGAGCACAGTACATGGTAACAATGGTAATGGCAGTACGTTTACTTCTCGTGAAGACGGCAAAAATGATATTACATTAAATACCTTTATGATTAACACATATTACGATTTTAAAAACCAAACTAATTTCACACCGTATGTGTCTGTGGGTTTAGGTTTAGCAAGTGTTAAACATAAAGCTCAATTTAGTTCCTCTGAAGTTAATTCAGGTGGCGGCAGTGAATACAATGCATCCTCGAAATCAAAAACCAACAGCAATTTTGCTTGGAGTTTAGGTTTAGGTTCGCAATATGCGATTAATGATAACCTTTCATTGGACTTAAGCTATCGCTTCTTAGATGCAGGCAAATCTGATGTCAGTTATAACGATGATGGCGATACGCTCAAGTCTAAAGTAAAAGTCCGTAGTAATGACGTCATGTTTGGCGTACTTTACCGTTTCTAATTTCTTCAGTTAAAAACAAGAAACACCTATTTTAGACATTAAAAAAGGGAAACTCAGTTTCCCTTTTTTTCGCATTTCACAAGTTCGATTATTTCTTAGAACCTGGGATGCTGAAACGTTGGTTGAAGCGATCAACACGACCACCAGTCGCAACATCACGCTGTTTACCAGTATAGAACGGGTGGCAGTTACCACAAACGTCCAGATTCAGCGAGTGACCAGCAGTTGAATTAATTTTCATTACATTACCGCAAGAACAAGTTGCAGTAACTTCTTCGTATTTAGGGTGAATACCTTTTTTCATGGGAGAACCTCTAATAAGGCCGTGTCGCCATTCCAGCCCTAACGCCGGACACCACACGTCGTGTTGATTGAATTTAATGTATTGGTAAAATTAAGTACCAAAGGCGGCGGATCATACAGAAATTCTATTTGCCACGCAATGAAAAACGCGTAAATTTTGTGATATTCTAGTTGGCTATCGCGCTTAACATCGAACAAAAAACAGACGGAAATCCAGTTATGATCGTCGTTCAGGTGGCTTTACCTGTTCCTTTGAACCGCACTTTTGATTATCGACTGCCAGATAACATGCCGCTTCCTGTTGTGGGAAGCCGCGTAATGGTGCCGTTTGGTAAACGCCAAGCCCTTGGGATCGTGGTCAAACATAGTGATAAAAGCGAATTTGCAGAAGACCAGCTTAAAACCATCGAGCTGGTGCTCGACACGCAAACGCTGTTTCCTGATGATGTGTGGCAACTCTTATTATGGTCTTCTCAATATTACCATTACCCGATAGGCGAAGTGCTCTTCCATGCCTTACCGACTTTACTGCGCCAAGGAAAAGCGGCTGAGTTTACACCAATCTGGCAATGGCAAGCGACTGAAGCGGGGATCGCAGCCGATCTCAATGAATTTAAGCGATCGCCCAAACAGCAACAAGCGTTAGCGTTGCTCAAGCGCCGCGCAGTTTATCGCCATCAAGTCAGTGAGCTTGAAATCAGTGAAAGCGCCCTGCAATCCCTTAAAAAGAAAGATTATATCGAGTTGCACCCTGTACAACCAAGTGCCGAAAAATGGCAGCCAACTTTTGAAGTGTGTGGTGAACGGTTACGTCTGAATAGCGAACAAGCCACGGCTGTCGGGGCAATACGTGCTCAAGACGATGAGTTTTCACCTTGGCTACTGGCGGGGATCACTGGCTCAGGGAAAACGGAAGTCTATTTGAGCGTGCTCGAAAATGTGCTGGCACAAGGAAAACAAGCGCTTGTTTTGGTACCTGAAATTGGTTTAACGCCACAAACCATTAACCGCTTCCGCGAACGGTTTAACGCCCCTGTGGATGTGTTGCATTCTGCACTTAATGACAGCGAGCGTTTAGCGGTCTGGTTGCGTGCAAAACTCGGTCAAACTGCAATTATTATCGGTACGCGCTCCGCCCTTTTTACGCCATTTGCCAACCTTGGCATTATTATTATCGATGAAGAGCACGACAGTTCGTATAAACAGCAAGATGGCTGGCGTTACCACGCACGGGACTTAGCCGTTTTTCGCGCGAAAAAAAATAACATCCCCATAGTGATGGGTACCGCAACCCCTTCACTCGAAACCTTGCTCAATGTGAAGCAGCAAAAATACCGCCAACTTAACCTGACCATTCGAGCGGGGAATGCACGCCCCGCTACACAGCATTTAATTGATTTAAAAGGCCAACCCCTGAAATTTGGCCTTTCACACATACTTATCCAGCACATCAAAGAGCATCTAGCACAAAATAATCAGGTGATTTTGTTTTTAAATCGCCGTGGTTATTCCCCCGCTTTGATTTGCCATGAATGCGGCTGGATTGCCGAGTGCCAACGCTGCGACCACTACTATACGTTACACCAAAACTTCCACCAGCTACGCTGCCACCACTGTGATAGCCAGCGCCCAGTGCCTCGGCAATGCCCACAATGTGGTTCAACACATTTAGTCCCTGTTGGGATGGGAACGGAACAGCTTGAAGAAGGCATATCCGAGCTGTTCCCAGATACCCCTGTCACACGTATTGACCGTGACACAACCAGCCGCAAAGGGGAGCTTGAGCAGCACTTAAACCAAGTACATGAAGGCGGCGCGCGTATTTTAATTGGCACACAAATGTTAGCAAAAGGGCACCATTTCCCCGATGTCACCTTAGTGGCATTACTGGATGTTGATGGTGCGTTGTTTTCCAGTGATTTTCGCGCCGCGGAGCGCTTTGCTCAGCTGTATGTACAGGTTTCAGGGCGCGCAGGGCGAGCAGGCAAGCAAGGGGAAGTCTTTTTACAAACGCACCACCCCGAGCACCCTTTACTGCTGACGTTATTGGAAAGTGGTTATGATGCGTTTACTCAAGAAGCAATGGAAGAGCGCCATGTAGCAATGCTCCCGCCTTACACCAACCATATTTTGATCCGCTCTGAAGATCACAACAACCAAGACTCGCGGCAATTCTTACAAAATGTCCGTCAGTACATCACTGAGCATCCACAAAGTGATGCAAAACTGTGGATTTTAGGGCCATCTCCGTCAATTCAAGCAAAACGGGGCGGTCGTTTCCGCTGGCAACTCCTGTTACAGCACCCATCACGTCCTTATTTACAACACTTTATGGCGCAATTATTACCTGAAATTCTCAAACAGCCAGAAAGCCGCAAAGTAAAATGGAATGTGGATGTCGACCCAACGGATGGCTAAAGTATTACCGTATTTAAAGGGTAATTTTTATTTTACCCTTATTATCCGATAAGTAATCTTTCGCCTTTTCGCTGCCAGTTTGTTGATATTGTGAACTATCTGTTTTTTTGCATAACACGTCACATTTTGAGTGAATTTTATACAGCTTGAATTTCACTTATCTTTTAATCGTCTAAATTATTTTTGAAATTTGCGAAGCAGCTCTAAAAAATGATGCGTGTCACACTTTTTATGCAAACTAGGTAACAGATATTATTGAGAATCTAATTAGAATAACTTCTAATCATAAATAATGACGTACTTGCGCCATTCAAAAAAAGCAAACGATTAAATCAATCTAAGGAAGGCGTTGTGGAAAGTAAAAAACACAATAACACGGCAACAATGAAAGATGTTGCTAGTGCCGCGGGCGTTTCGACAGCGACGGTCTCCAGAACATTAATGAACCCTGAAAAGGTCTCCCTACAGACCCGCCAAAAAGTCGAACAAGCGGTTATGGATGTTGGCTACTATCCTCACAACCTAGCAAGAAGCTATAAACGTAATGAATCAAAAACGATTCTTGTGCTCGTTCCAAATATTCGTGACCCATTTTTTAGTGATGTGGTCTGTGGCATTGAAGAAATTGCCGCGCAAGAAGGTTACTTTGTGTTGATTGGTGATTGTAAGCACCAAGAGAAACAAGAGAATGCCTTTATTAACCTGATTATTACCAAACAAATCGATGGCATGGTGTTGCTCGGTTCTAATATCCCATTCGATATTTCAACGGAAGAACAAAAAAACCTACCACCGATTGTGATGGCGAATGAATTTGCCCCTGAATTAAAACTGCCTACGGTGCATATCGACAACTTAACCGCGGCATTTAATGCGACTCATTACCTGCAAAAACAAGGCCACAAGCTGATAGCCTGTATTGCTGGGCCATCACATATGCCACTGAGCCAATACCGTTTAGAAGGCTACAAAAAAGCGATGCTAAGAACAGGGGAAAAACTGCGGGAAGAATATATTATTCGTGGTGATTTTACCCATGAGGGCGGCGCAGAAGCGGTGAAGTCTCTGCTATCACTCCCTGAGCCACCCACTGCGATTTTTTGCCAAAGTGATATCATGGCGATTGGCGCAATGTGGCAAGCCAAAAAAATGGGCTTAACTCTACCGGATGATTTATCGTTTGTCGGCTTTGATAATCTAGAACAAGCAAAATATACATTGCCTGCATTAACCACAGTGAACCAACCTCGCGCAGAAATTGGTCATCATGCAATGCAATTATTGCTCGAACAGATCCATGGCAACAACGTAACACCGGGTTCGCGTCTCCTAGATTCTGATTTAATCATCAGAGAGAGCACAAAAGCGCCTAAAAGCTAGTCAAAATTGTTCAGGTTAAGTAACATGTTAATCCAAATGATGGCTAACAATTGATAACTAGTGAATTAATAGCGTGGCACAAAAAGATTATGTAGCTCGAGGGCGGTCAGCCGCCCGTAAAAAAGGCAAAGGGAAATCAAAAAAAGCGCAAGGGCTACCAATGACCACGTTGGTTGTTGCCGTAGCGATCGTCGCGCTATTTGTTGGCGGCCTGTTTTATATTACCCACAATAAAAAGGATGCGCCGCAGCCGCAAGTTGCCACGCCATCTGCACCACCGGGTAGTACACTTCCCCCCAAACCTGAAGAGCGCTGGCGCTATATTAAAGAATTAGAACGCCGTGGTGTTGATTTGCCAAGTACCCAGCAACCTAGCTCAGATAATAATATTCTGCGTCCTTCAGATTTAACCCCTGAACAACGCCAGCTATTAGAGCAAATGGATTCTGATAGGCGTCAACCCGTGACGAATCTGCAAGAGGTTCCGTCCAATGGCAAGCCTATTCCACGTTCGCAAGTGATCATTAATGAACCTGCTCAACCTATTGAGCCTGTTCAACGCAAACCCGTTGTAAATACTGAACCGAAACCAGAAACTCGCCCTGCCGCGCCAATTGCCCCGGTACAGCCAGCGACACCTGCCGAGCCAAAACCCGCAAATAACATGCAAAACATGTTGGTGCAATGTGGCTCATTCCGTACTGCCGATCAGGCAGAGTCTGTTCGCGCAACATTAGCGTTTGCAGGAATTGAAAGCAGAGTGACCGAAGGTGGTGGCTGGCATCGAATCGTTCTTGGCCCTTATTCCAAGTCAACCGCAGAGAAAATGCGCGACCGCGCAGCAGGTGTTGGCGTTTCGGGTTGTATTCTTCGTGCATCAGGGGGTTGAAAAACCCCATCCCCCACCCCATCTACTGTTTTAACGCACTCATGAGCGGTTGTTTTTATCTTCAACCTAGTCCAAGTGATAGCTAATCAACAACTATCACTTGGGTTTTGTCTCTCGAAAATAAAACTCAACTGCATTTTTTTGTAATAAAACCAGGGGCTAACTCATGACAACAATCGTAAGTGTTCGCCGTAATGGCCAGGTCGTAATTGGTGGTGATGGACAGGCGACGATGGGTAATACCGTCATGAAAGGCAATGTCCGCAAAGTTCGCCGTCTCTATAATGACAAAGTCATTGCCGGATTTGCCGGTGGCACCGCAGACGCATTCACGCTTTTTGAACTGTTCGAACGCAAACTCGAACTGCACCAAGGCCATTTAACCAAAGCGGCCGTAGAACTCGCTAAAGATTGGCGTACAGACCGTATGTTACGCAAACTAGAAGCGCTGCTTGCCGTAGCGGATGAACACACCTCCCTCATCATTACCGGTAATGGTGACGTCGTTCAGCCAGAAAACGATTTAATCGCTATTGGCTCAGGTGGTCCCTATGCACAATCTGCTGCACGTGCACTGTTAGAAAATACAGATTTAAGCGCGAAAGAAATCGCGGAAAAAGCGCTCGCCATTGCGGGTGATATCTGTATTTACACCAACCATAATGTCAACTTTGAAGAAATTTCTTCAAAATCATAAGGATTGTTAGCATGTCCGAAATGACTCCACGCGAAATTGTCAGCGAACTCGACAATCATATTATTGGCCAAAACAAAGCTAAACGTTCTGTTGCGATTGCCCTGCGTAACCGCTGGCGCCGTATGCAGTTAAACGAAGTGTTACGCCATGAAGTCACACCGAAAAATATTCTGATGATTGGCCCAACTGGGGTCGGTAAAACTGAAATTGCCCGCCGCCTTGCAAAATTAGCCAATGCGCCATTTATCAAAGTTGAAGCGACCAAATTTACTGAAGTCGGTTATGTGGGTAAAGAAGTCGACTCCATTATCCGTGATTTAACCGACTCCGCAGTGAAAATGGTACGTCTGCAATCCATTGAAAAAAACCGCTATCGTGCGGAAGAAATGGCAGAAGAACGTATTCTGGATGTATTAATTCCACCAGCGAAAAACAACTGGGGCCAAGCTGAGCCAAACGATGAGCATTCACCAGCCCGCCAAACTTTCCGTAAAAAATTACGTGAAGGCCAGTTAGACGATAAAGAAATTGAGATTGAAGTTGCTGCGTCACCAATGGGTGTTGAAATTATGGCACCTCCAGGTATGGAAGAGATGACCAACCAGCTGCAATCGATGTTCCAAAACCTCGCAGGGCAAAAACAGAAACCTCGTAAGATGAAAATCAAAGAGGCATTCAAACTGCTGGTGGAAGAAGAAGCCGCTAAGCTCGTTAACCCTGAAGAGTTAAAAGAGCAAGCCATTGAAGCCGTTGAGCAAAACGGTATCGTGTTTATCGATGAGTTCGACAAAATCTGTAAACGCGGTGGGCAAAGTTCAGGTCCGGATGTTTCTCGTGAAGGGGTACAACGTGACTTACTGCCACTTATCGAGGGTTGTACCATTTCCACTAAACATGGCATGGTAAAAACTGACCATATCCTGTTTATTGCCTCTGGTGCGTTCCAAGTTTCTAGCCCATCGGATTTAATTCCTGAATTGCAAGGCCGTTTGCCAATTCGTGTTGAGTTACAAGCGCTGACCACTGAAGATTTTGTACGTATCTTAACGGAGCCAAATGCCTCTTTAACGGAACAATATAAAGCGCTGATGGCGACTGAAGGCGTGAATATTGAGTTCACAACTGACGGTATCCGTAAAATTGCGGAATCGGCATGGCAGGTCAATGAGTCTACCGAAAATATCGGTGCACGCCGCCTGCACACTGTGCTGGAGCGTTTAATGGAAGACATCTCTTTTGATGCGAGCGACCGTAATGGCCAAACCATCCAAATTGATGCGCAATACGTGAAACAGCACTTAGATGAGCTGGTTGCGGACGAAGACTTGAGCAGATTTATTTTATAATCTTATTAATTATCAGGTTTTCATGTATCCTTAATATACATCGACTAAAGTGCAGCTTTTATCGCTGCACTTTTTTCTATGAAATATTCAGCCCATTGCATTGAATATACTCAGGTATTTCTCCATGCGGTGGGTTATTACATTGTTAAGATCGCATCTCAAAGAGTTTGAATTATAGGTAACTGCATGCAGCCGACATCCACAACAATAAGTCGTAAACAAGCTTGGATTGAAAGTCTTCGCCCTAAAACCCTCCCACTTGGGGTTATCGCCATTGTCACTGGCTCTGCACTCACCTATCTAACAGGTAACTTTAAATGGCCTGTCGCCCTGCTTGCACTGATTACAGCAGGCTTACTGCAAATTTTATCTAACCTCGCGAATGATTACGGCGATGCAGTGAAAGGGTCAGATACCGCTGAACGTATTGGGCCACTACGCGGAATGCAAAAAGGGGTAATTACCCAAGCAGATATGAAAAAAGCGCTGAAACTCAATATCACCGCTGCCTGCTTATCTGGCTTATTGTTGATTATTGTCGCCTGCGAAAAGCCCGAAGATGCCTTTGGCTTTCTTGCGCTAGGCCTCGTGGCGATTGTTGCTGCGATTACCTATACCGTGGGCAAAAAACCCTATGGCTATCTGGGGTTAGGCGATATCTCTGTCTTAATTTTCTTTGGTTGGCTAAGTGTGATTGGTACCTATTATCTGCAAGCTAATACATTCAACATCATCACCGTACTGCCTGCAACAGCATGTGGACTGCTTTCTGTCGCCGTATTAAATATCAACAATATGCGTGATATTGAAAACGATATCAAAGCAGGGAAAAACACCTTAGCGGTGCGTTTAGGGCCACAAGGTGCGCGTATTTATCATGCAATTATTATTATCGTTGCCATCTTGTGTTTAGTGTTATTTAAACTTATCTACCTATCAGGGTGGAGTGGTTGGTTATTCTTATTGGCCGTGCCAGTACTGCTCAATCACCTCCGTCGTGTTCTAACCGACCCAACCCCAGAAGGGATGCGCCCTCTTCTTGAAAACATGGTTAAAGCCGCTCTTGTGACGAACGTTTTATTCGCTATTGGCGTGGTAATGAGTAAATAACCTGCGTTATTTGACCATTTTTTGACTTTTTCCGCCTATTTTTAGGCGGGGAATTTTGCCAAGTGCAGATCAAAAGGGATATACTGGTATTCTCTTGCAGCAAAAAAAGACCTAAATCCTATGAAATATGATACTTCCGAACTCTGCGATATATACCAAGAAAGCGTTAACGTGGTAGAACCTCTTTTCTCCAACTTTGGTGGACGTACTTCATTTGGCGGTCAAATCATTACAGTGAAGTGCTTTGAAGATAACGGCCTCCTGTATGATTTGCTGGAAGAAGAAGGCGCTGGCCGTATTCTGCTCGTTGATGGTGGCGGTTCTGTCCGTAAAGCGTTAATCGATGCCGAAGTGGCAAGGTTAGCTGTTGATAACCACTGGGAAGGCATTGTGGTTTATGGTGCCGTGCGTCAGGTTGATGCCCTGATGGAACTCGACCTTGGCATTCAAGCCATCGCTGCGATGCCTGCGGGCTGCCCTGATGAAGGTATCGGCGAAAGTGATATTCGCGTTAACTTTGGTGGCGTTACGTTCTTCTCAGGTGATTATCTATATGCGGATAATACCGGTATGATTTTATCTGAAGAACCGCTCAGCACCAGTAATGACGATGAATTTAACGACGTTATCGACGAATAGTCTTCACAAATAAAAAATTCGATAAATAAGGGCAATCGCCCTTATTTTTTTGCCTATAAAACAAACGCTCGTTTATTTTTACAGCAAATGCAACGATGATTGAATTCGAAAGTTGCTATAAATATAAAAAAGGTCACTTCACAGTGACCTCATTTGCATACTGGGTTTTCTTTTGGTGTTTATCGTTCGAGAAAAACCAATATTTCCTCTAAATAGTTCGCTTCGTAGGTAGGCGGTAAACGACGCTAACCCAAGGAGCATACATAAGTATGTGACTTGGGTAGCACAGTGCAACCAACACCCCTACGAACCGAAATATGACGAGGAAACTGGTAGGCGGCAAGTCAATAAGACCCTAGGAGCATACATAAGTATGTGACTAGGGCGAAGAGACGAAGCCAACACCCCTACAACGCGAAGCATGACGAGAAATTACACTTCTTCCATCTTACCTAGCAGAGTCCGCAACCTCTCCTGCCAAGCTTGTTGCTCTTGTTTCAGTTGCTCATTTTCACGCACTAATGAATCGGTCCCTGATTTTGCAGTTTCTAATTCTTGGCTCAATGCGCCGTTTTTATCTTTTAATTCGTCGATTTCCATCTGTAACAGGGTGATTGTATCAATCGCTTGTTGAACTTTGGATTCGAGTTTCTCAAATACTTCAAATGACATGTTTCTGGTCTCCCTTATCAGCTTTAACACGATTGTAAGTAGCATGATCCTCTGTGTCCAGCGCCATCCATCTGATTCCGCATATTGTTGTTGCAAAAACACTGGTCGGATCACATCACAAAGGTCGATTCCATCACTATTTTTGTTTGTTTTTGTTCGCTTTAGTGATGTAACACGCATTTTTCAATTTCGATATTTCTCGTTTATGTTCTTTAACGATAAATTTACAGCTAAGGGTTTTCGATTAGAAAATCTTAACTTAAAAAAACATTACAATAATTTTCATTTTCATTTTCGTAGGATAGAACATATGAGCCAAATGACCTCAACATCACTCACTGGTCAGTGCATCTCGGAGTTTTTAGGGACTGCACTACTGGTATTTTTTGGTTTAGGTTGTGTTGCCGCCGTAAGAATAGCAGGGGCACAGCTTGGCCTCTGGGAAATTAGTGTTATCTGGGGGTTTGGCGTTGCTTTAGCCGTTTACCTCACCGCAGGTATCTCAGGCGCTCACCTTAACCCCGCTGTAACCCTTGCTTTGTGGCTATTTGCTTGCTTTGATAAACGCAAAGTTGTGCCGTATATCATTGCGCAAATGCTGGGCGGTTTTTGTGCTGCTGCACTGGTTTACGCCATGTACTCCCCTGTTTTTTTCGATTACGAACAAGTTCACCACATTATCCGTGGCACGCAAGAAAGTTTATTCACCGCAGGAGTATTTTCGACTTACCCTGCTCCGCAAATTAGTGTCTTCCACGCATTCTTTATTGAAGTCGTCATCGCTGCCATTCTCGTTTGCTTAATCTTAGGCTTAACTGACGATGGCAATGGTGTACCCCGTGGCCCTCTCGCCCCACTATTAATTGGTATCTTAATCGCGGTTATTGGCGGCTCATTCGGCCCATTAACAGGCTTCGCCCTCAACCCAGCGCGTGATTTCGGCCCTAAAGTTGTCGCTTATCTCGCTGGATGGGGCGACATCGCCTTTACAGGTGGCCGCGATATTCCTTATTTCCTTGTCCCATTGACAGCACCGATTGTCGGTGGTCTGCTAGGGGCCTTCGGTTATCGCAAATTAATCGGTCGCCACTTACCGTGCATGGTATGTGAAGAAGAGACCAAAGCAGAAAAATTATCCGTCAAAAATCCAAAATCCTCGGAACAGGCTTAAATTATGACAACTGAAACCACCATTGAAAAAAAATATATCGTTGCACTTGATCAAGGCACAACCAGTTCTCGAGCTGTCGTACTCGACCACGATGCGAATATTGTGAGCATTTCACAGCGTGAATTCACCCAAATTTATCCTAAACCGGGCTGGGTAGAACACGACCCAATGGAAATCTGGGCATCACAAAGTTCGACACTGGTTGAAGTGTTAGCCAAAGCGGATATTCGTACTGACGAAGTTGCAGGGATTGGTATCACTAACCAACGCGAAACGACCATTGTTTGGGAAAAAGCGACAGGTAAACCGATTTATAATGCCATTGTGTGGCAGTGCCGTCGTACCGCGGATTTCTGTACCCATCTCAAGCAAAATGAAAAAGATTTAGAAGAGTATATTCGCCAAAATACGGGCCTTGTCGTTGACCCCTATTTTTCGGGAACGAAAGTTAAGTGGATTTTAGACCACGTCGAAGGTGCTCGCGAACGCGCTGAAAAAGGTGAATTACTGTTTGGTACCGTTGATACATGGCTAGTCTGGAAAATGACCCAAGGCCGCGTACATGTGACCGACTACACTAACGCGTCTCGTACTATGTTGTTTAATATTCGCAACTTAGAGTGGGATGATAAAATTCTCAAAGCGTTAAACATCCCACGAGCAATGTTACCTGAAGTTCGCCCATCTTCTGAAGTGTATGGTCAAACCAACATTGGGGGTAAAGGTGGAACACGTATTCCTATTTCAGGTATGGCGGGTGACCAACAAGCAGCACTGTATGGCCAGCTGTGCGTAAAACCAGGCATGGCGAAAAATACCTATGGAACAGGCTGCTTCTTGCTGTTAAATACAGGGGAAACCGCGGTTCGTTCTAACCATGGTCTGTTGACCACTATCGCTTGCGGGCCAAAAGGGGAAGTGAATTATGCCCTAGAAGGGGCTGTGTTCGTTGGCGGGGCATCCATTCAGTGGTTGCGTGATGAATTAAAACTGATTGATGAATCCACAGACTCTGAATATTTCGCCACCAAGGTCAAAGACAGTAACGGCGTGTATGTTGTGCCTGCTTTCACTGGTTTAGGGGCACCATATTGGGACCCGTACGCCCGCGGTGCAATTTTCGGATTAACACGTGGCGCTAACCGTAACCACATCATCCGCGCAACGTTGGAATCTATCGCTTACCAAACTCGCGATGTGCTCGATGCGATGCAAGCTGACTCTGGCGAACGCTTAAAAGCACTGCGTGTTGATGGTGGCGCCGTAGCAAACAATTTCTTGATGCAGTTCCAATCTGACATTCTAGGCACGCCAGTTGAACGCCCTGAAGTACGTGAAAGTACCGCGTTGGGTGCAGCCTACCTTGCTGGTTTAGCTGTGGGTTTCTGGAATAACCTCGATGAGCTGCAAAGCAAAGCGACCATTGAACGCGTCTTTAAACCAGGTATTGAAACCACTGAGCGTAATTTCAAATACGAAGGCTGGAAAAAAGCGGTCGCACGAGCACAAGAGTGGGAAGATAAAGCGTAATTATTGATTGAAAATTTATCTCGTTGTCACAAAGGTGGTGCTTCGGTACCGCCTTTTTTATTTCCATAAAATCAATTCGCTAATAAATAGAATCACAATAATCAGACTAATAATAAATTAGAAAGGCTCTATTTCCTTGTTTAAAATCGTTGCGCTATACACTCATAAAGTGACAAGTTTTAACAATAGGAAAGGTTATGGATAACCCAAAAAAACAACAGGATGTATTACAGTTAGGACTGTATCGGAATAAAGGCAGAGTCGCGGTACTCAATACGAATTCACCATGGTTGGCCTCATTACAAAAAAATCCCGCGTCCTCTCCGGAGGCAAAAGCATCACATAAATTATTTAGCTGGCTAATTGATAAGCCAAGGATGGTTGGAGAAACTAAGCGTCACTTTATACTGAGCACCCTATCTGAAGAATCATTGTCGGGTTTTAATTTTCACCCACAACAAGGCCTATTTGTTGAGAGTTTTAATTCTCCCCATGAATGGCGTGAAGGTGAACCTCGCGCTCAAGAGCAAATTGCCGATTTACTACTCCCTAGCGGCCAATGGCATCGCCATTATGACACCGTTGTTTTATCGCAAAGCGCCAATGACAAACAGGTTGAGCTGGTTCGCCACTACCTGCAATTAACAGGGGGTAGCGTATTAATTATTAAAGACCGCCAAAAAGAAACATCGCCATCGATACAGAAATTAATCGCTGAATTAACCCCTGTTGAGCCCCATAACATTCAACTGTCATCAACGAAACATCGCGGTTTTCAACAAACAATCACACTTCCCCCTAACTCAATCAACTCACTGAAATTAACCGGTGAGCTATTGGGAGATACGCAATATTTTTCAATCATCATTCATGATGTTGATGATAATCCGCTTATCTCTCAGTACGATATTGCCCTTGATCACCATTTATCATGGGATGCTATAGCTCAAGCAATTGAATCAAGAGTTAATCAAGAGATGGCTGCGTTACAACAAAACCCCATCACGGTGAGATATCAAAATAACATGCTGAAGATGACTGGAAAGCAGGTTGTTTTTTCTCAATTTCAGTTGAAACAGCAAAAAGGGGAGCAAATACTGCCGATTTTAGTGGCTGAAAACCCCCACCAGCTTCCCAATCAGCTGATTTTTGGCGCCGTAACAGGAAAATTGGCTCAACATAATAATAATCATCGGTATCACATTCTTGAGCAGGCTAAATTTGGCAATGTGAGCATCGATCCACAAACTGGAGAATGGATCTACACTCCCCATAAAGCCCTATTGAGATCAAATGCAGATCAGTTTGACATTGTCGCGATTAGCCATGATAGTCATCAATCTGAGCCGATTTCTATTCATCTACAAACGGGTGAAGCTCCCCAAGTCGTCATACCTGGAAAACGAACGTTTACCATTTTAGACCCAATTTACGAGGCACCCAAACGACGACATCACCCTACTCCGAAGGGTATGCAGGTCCATGGTATTCAACTGGCACAAACTCACTTACAGCCGCCAAATGACCACTATTTTAGCCTAACGGCTAACCGCTGGGCGCTGCTCAAAGTGGATATCACTCATCCCCATTCAGCGAGTTCCCCTGATTTAGTGGCCATTATCAGCAATAAAAAAAATGAAGTATTAGAGAAAATCATTCTGACGGGGCCTGATAAGCTACCAACTCAACTAACGCCACTCCCTAATACTTCGAATCCTTTAGCCTACCATCAACATACTCAAAGCTTTACTGCACCAATAAGAGGGGAATGGGTGCAACCTGGTTTTTCTATTCAGATAATCACAAACAACCAGCTCATTACGACCCAAGAAACTAGCTCAGATGGTATTATCTCACCCAATGTCACATTAGATAGCCATATAACAGCTTACATTGATAATCACAGTCTATATCAACAGGGGCATGGCATTTATGCCTATTCACCACTGAGTTGGGGGCCAGAAGTGGTGGCGATATTACCAATTAAGGAATTCACCCTGTATAGCTTTCCCGCAACGACTCGAAATCCCAGCTTACACCCTTATCAAAACAGCTATTATGATGCAGCAAGCTTAATTCACCCAAAATACGATGATCCAGACAAAGTCCCTCATCACCTAGACTCGCAAATAAACTGGGCATATTTAAACAGTTCACAATTTCACAATGCCAATCGCACTGATTCAATTTATCACTATACCGCAATTCAGCCATTTATCGCTTCGCTCGATTACCATACTCTCGGCTTGGCTGTACGGCATGCGGGCGGTGGAATACATGAGCCTACGACACTGTGGCATGAAATTTTTGGTCATGGGTTTGGCTTACCCCATACCAATATTAAAGATACAGCATACCCCTATAACCCAGCAACGCATGGCCCAAATCCCGCCTATAACCAACACCGCCAGCACTATGTCACTTATCAACATCAGTATGAAAATGGTGCCGTCGCTAATCTTTACCCAACGATGTACGCCAACCATACCTATTTTACTAGCGAGCAATATGATGCCTTTTTGCCGCATTCCGATTATTTTAATCAGCGTATTCAGCAATTTTTAAGCCAAAAAACACGCTGGCAACCGAATCGAATTAAAGGGGAAGATGCTGAGGATGGTGGTTTTGCGGGAGACGGTTTTTACCAACGTTGGAATGAATCGGAAAAACAATGGGAAACCTTAACACAAGGTAATTTCGCCCAATATTATCCGCAAGAAAGTATCGATGAATGGCCTCACCAGCGTGATGTGCCTATATATTGGCTGCGTGGGCAGTTCGCAACCAATGAAGGTATTCCTCATCCTTATAATACGCTGATGGTTGACCGCACAATAGGCAACCTACCCGCCTATTACTATAATTTAGAAACCGACACAGGTCGTGCTTATTATCCCCATCATAGCCATGCGATTGTGGTGACTTATGCAACACCGAGTGGCTTAATCACAGAAAAATTCCAAGTAAAAGTACACGAGAATGATATTAGCTTAAATATTGCCGATAAAGGTGAGCTGGTTAAATTCGCGTTATACCAACTCAATCCACGCAAAGAACTGGGGCAAGAGATAGCCCGATATACCAACCCTTCATCATTAGCAAATAGAGTATTTGCCAATAGTCATACTGATGAATTACCAGATACACTCCTTCTTGATGACTATTGGCAAGGCAATGCACTCTTTTGGGCAAGTACAGAGGGAAACGTAGTTGATATTTCAACAGGGAAAATCAATACGCAAGAAATCACGCCCCTGAGCGCACTAAAAGCGACTTGGGTAGCTGATGGCAAACTTCATCAACACTATTTTTCTTTATCCGACCCATTTGGCCAACAAGATAGCGTTTATACCTCTCAACCATTCATCCCGATAAATCACCTCGATAAGCAAATAGAAACATCACAGGAAATTGAATCCATTGCTGTCCGTGCTGAACAACAATTAATATCCGACATGAATATCCACCAGAAGATTGATATTACGAACTTATCATTGCCAGATGAGAAATACCGCTATTGGGTCACACTGAGGATGGTTGATCAGAATGGCGAGCAACAAGAAAATATGCCGCTGGAGAATTGGTATTTTTCACTTGAAGGAATGACATTAACAGTAAAAGGAACCATTGATAGCACACCTGAATTAGAATGCACTGCTATTGTTATCCATATCGATCAGCATTTACAAGATGGTATTCAAGCAAGGGAAGTTTGGCTTGTACAAGATAAAAGCGCTCACCTAGCGGAAGATAAAACGTTTTTAAACTATGATCGCCCTGTTGTTTTTAACTTGCCCGCCAATCAAGCAGAGCTTATATCTGCGTTTCCAGAACAGGAAACACATATGGTAGTTTCACCATCCTACAGCCCCACCCCCGAATCACGCTTAATCAGTATGCCTATTCGATAACCCATTAGGCGGAGAGTTCCGCCTAACCTTTCAATATCAAACCGTTCTTTCTGAATGCCCCATACGGCGAGCCAACGGCAGCCAACATAAAAGCACTAAGGCCGACATTAAAAACATCAGCAAACCAAGGCTAAATTGCCCGTGCTGTGGCATTAATGAAGAAATCCATGTTGCCACACCAGAACCGACATTTTGTAAGCCGCCTACCAACGCGCCTGCCGCGCCAGCTAAATACGGGAATGGCTCCATTGCCCCAGTGGTCGCGAGGGGAAATAACATCCCTGCGCCAAAGAAAAATACCGCTGCAGGCACTAACAATGTCCATGTATTCATGATGCCAAACCAACTCGGCATCCACATCATTAAACCTGCCAGCAAACAAATTAATACGGATTGCCACATCAAGTTGTAAAACGTTTTTCCTTCACGCCCTGCATACCACGCCCCAAAAAAAGCCGCAGGAATTGGTAATATAAATAAGATACTGACGGTGATGCTACTGAGACCTAATACGCCGCCCATTAAAACACCGCTACTCGCTTCAAAAACGGCAATCCCCGCCAGCGCGCCAATTAACATGGCTAAGTAAGATAAAAAAGCGCCATTAGAGAGCAATTCACGGTATGACGCCAGCATCTTACGTTTTTCTGGTGATACTGGGCGAGTTTCCGGTAGCCAACGATACATGCTAAATAACACACTCCCACCTAGGATAAACAGGAAAATATAACAAGCATGCCAGCCAAAAAAGTGTGCCAATATCCCACCGAACATCGGCGCTAATAATGGGCTAACTAACACTCCCATATTTAATAAACTATTTGCATAACGTAATGCAGTACCTTTATATAAATCTCGGGGCATGGTTCTCGCCATCACACCCGCAACCCCAGTACCCAGACCTTGCATACCACTAGCAATAGTCAGCGTATTTAAAGTTGGTGCAAAAATTGCCACTATTGTCGAAAATAAGAAAATGGTTAGCCCTGCTAAAATAACGGGTCTACGACCAATTTGGTCAGATAATGGGCCATATAATAATTGCGAAAAACCATATGAAAATAAGTATGCCGCCATCACCTTCTGAACCGCTCCAGAAGGCTCATTAAAGTAGACTGCAATTTCAGCAATCACAGGGACATAAATAGTTTGTGTCATTTGGCCGACAGCCGCCAATGCAATAAGCATTATTAACAGATTGAAATGTTCCAGCTTTCTCATTTTTCTCTCGGATACAGCAAAAACTCCAGACACACAGCAACTTTGTATTATTAAAAATTAATAATACAAACCGAATATTGGAATTTAATGACGAATATTTAAATGTTGTTTTACGTATTAGCGCTGACTCAGATAAACAGCAAATAATGCGTTTTGCTCTAATGTGATTAAGATAGCAAAATTTACAGCTTTTTCTAAGTAGCGTGACATTTTAGTTTATATATCAATGGCAGCCATATTCGCCACACCTGTCAACATAACTGTACATTAAAATTAAGAAACAACCATTATTAAGAATAAATCACTGGAACACGTTATCGATAAGCATAAATAGTGAACTGCTTTAGTATTAAATCCTAATGAGCGATGCCCTAACTAATTAAGGTGAAACATCACCCACTTAGTAGGATTGATTTTGAAATAATAAGAGGTGGATTTATGGCAAATTGGGTAACTGGGAAAGTGATTGAAGCCAAGTTTTGGACGGATACATTGTTTAGCCTTGTCATCGACGCCCCCATTAAGCCTTTTACCGCAGGACAGTACGCAAAACTTGGCCTTGAAATCGAGGGAGAACGAGTTCAACGCGCCTATTCTTATGTGAATGCCCCCAGCGATAACCGACTTGAGTTTTATTTTGTCATTGTTCCAGAGGGCAAGCTTAGCCCTAAATTAGCACAACTGAAACCTAACGATACATTGCAAATAACCGATGAAGCCGCTGGATTCTTTGTCTTAGATGAAATTCCAGAGTGCAAAAATTTATGGATGCTTTCGACAGGAACCGCCATTGGCCCGTTCTTATCTATCCTACAAGAAGGCAAAGACCTTGAACGCTTTGAAAAAATCGTTTTATTACATGCTGTTCGATATGAAAAAGACTTGAGCTACCTGCCATTAATGCAAAAACTTGAGCAACAATACCAAGGGAAAGTAAAAATAGTCACGGTAGTCAGCCGAGAACACACGCAAACATCTTTGCATGGCCGAGTTCCCGCCCTCATCGAAAGCCATGCACTCGAAAATGCCGTTGGCTTATCCCTTTCACCTGAAACTTGCCATGTGATGCTGTGTGGTAACCCTGAAATGGTGCGTGACACACGGGATATGCTCAAAAATAGCCATGGTATGATTAAGCATTTACGCCGCAAACCGGGTCATATTTCCAGCGAACAATACTGGTAATAGTGATAAAAACTACCCTGAGTTATTTCAGGGTAGTTTGCTCTCTTATAAATAATTCACCGGCTCTGTTTTTTCACCGTATTTATTTGCGCTATCCATTCCGACAAAAACGCCACAATCCAGAAGCATAATCATCGAAATAAATAAGGGTAAAAACCGCCCAATCCCCCACTGCCAAACCGGATCAAACTGACTGACATCCATAGAATACAGTGCAAAAGCCAAAACAATTAATGCGAACCACCCGCCTGATTTCCCCCTATCGTGTAAGCGCTTTGAAAAGATAGCCGCTAAAGGATAAAGCAGGAGGATAAAAAGAAAGAGGGTAACCATTTCAGGTAATAGAAATGTATTCTGTAGCAAGACAATCACGGTCACTAAAATAAAGCTGGCGGCAATACCCGCCCAAAATGGCCGACGACCTATGCGACCTTTGAAGGAAAAAGCCCATTGTTGTAATGTCATTACCTATAATCCTGATACAATGTGAAAACCCAAAGAATGAGTGGCAAAAAAATGACTCAAACCTTAATTCGTTCGATATCCGCCATCATAACCATTTTTGTACTCAGTGCGCCACCTTTGGCAATCGCGCAAAAAGTGCCGACCTTGCCTGATACTGACTTTGAAGTGGCTTACTTAGCCCCTGACGCGGCATCTTTTGATCTCACCATCCCTGAATTACGCAATCAGTTTAACCAAGCCTATAAAGATTTATATCTTCATGAGTATAAAGTGATTGCGAGCCAAGATATTGCCGCACCTTATATTCGTGCGGCATCACGTATCAACCAACAAATCTATTCTTCTGCGGTGCTTGAGCGCGGTAGCGAAAAAATAAAAAGCTTACAAATCACCTTGCTCCCAACAGATAACGCACAAGAAGCCCAAGAAAATCGTCAATTAATGGAGCGCTATACCCTTGCGATTATCCATCAATTCGCTCCAGATGTTTCTTTAGATAAAGCCCCTGAGCTGACCACTGGCTTAAATAAATTTATGGCGGATCAAAACCCAACTCATGCGGAAGAAGCTCGATTAGGCGGCCTGCGATATATTTTAGTAAAAAGTGACAATAATGTGCTTACTTTTGCTGTTGAACCGATTAAGCTAGAGCAACAAACACCCTAAACAGACTGTGATCACGCTCTAAGAACAAGCATGATGAAAAGCAAAGCTATTATGCCCTAATGTTCTTATAATACTTAAGGTGAATGGCGACAAAACTGTCACGTTGCGCCTGCAACATTAATGCGCAATGAATAACTTATTGATTAATCATTCAAACTCTCTGGTTGGAGGAAATAACATGCGACATCCATTGGTAATGGGTAACTGGAAATTAAACGGCAGCACCCATATGGTCAATGACCTGATCGCTGGTCTGCGTAACGAACTGAGCAGCGTTGATGGCTGTGATGTAGCTATCGCGCCACCAGCAATCTATCTGACTCAAGCAAAACATGCTCTCGCGGGCAGCCGTATTGCATTAGGTGCACAAAACGTTGACGTCAATCTGTCTGGCGCATTCACCGGCGAAACCTCAGCTGAAATGCTGAAAGATGTTGGCGCAAAATACATCATTATTGGCCACTCTGAGCGCCGTACTTATCACAAAGAAAGTGATGAATTTGTTGCTCAAAAATTTGCTGTACTTAAAGAACAAGGTTTAATCCCAGTTCTGTGTATTGGTGAAACTGAAGCTGAAAACGAAGCGGGTAAAACCGAAGAAGTTTGTGCTCGTCAAATTGATGCTGTGTTAAATTCCCAAGGTGCGCAAGCATTCCAAGGTGCAGTCATCGCATACGAACCAATTTGGGCTATCGGTACAGGTAAATCTGCAACACCAGCACAAGCACAAGCTATCCATAAATTCATTCGTACCCATATTGCGAAGAAAGATGCAGCGATTGCTGAACAAGTGATCATTCAATACGGCGGTTCAGTGAATGCAAGCAATGCTGCTGAACTGTTTACTCAGCCGGACATCGACGGCGCGTTAGTTGGTGGTGCATCTTTGAAAGCTGATGCATTTGCTGTGATTGTAAAAGCCGCAGCTGAAGCGAAAAAAGCAAAATAATTTATTTTGCCATTCAATGATTAGCCGCCAATTATTGGCGGTTTTTTATTTCGCCTAGCGAGATAATTTTATAATTAGAATTTAAAGTAATTAAAATTAATATTAAATATAAAATCAAACGATTGACAGACCTTATAACCGAACAAAAAACCAAGCGAAATAAAAACATTTAAATTCAACTAGATACGAACAAATTCTATATCTTTAGCGCATCCCTATCAAATAATAACAATAGACACTGCGGAAGGTTTAATACAGATTCATCCTACTTAACAAATCAGTAAAAATTAATAAAGCTCACTCTAAAGGATGAAGATGAAATATATAATTAATTTAATATATAGTATTATAATTATATTTCCGGCCATTTGCTTTTCTGAAAAAAATAATGATTTTTGGCGTATTACAACCAATGTCTATATGGAAATAGAAGAATACCAAGGGCAGCGAGATGCATATAAAAATAAAGTCTATGATAAGCTAAGTACCGTGGGCAAATTAGCCCTAACAAATCCAGAGTCTCTATGGCGATTTAATTTAGAACACCGCGAATCACTGAGAAACCATGGGCGTAACTTCGGTACCTCCCGAGATTCTTACCTTCGTAGCCGTACCCAACTGGATATCACAAAACAATTTATTAAAACGCCGAAAACTGACCTCGAAATTGGTGCGCGGTATCGAAAAGAATCCAATGACTCTCCACCGGAAACAAAAGTTCGCTCTTCCAGTAGCTTATATGCGCTAACACCAGCGGGTAACTATCATTTTAATGATCAATGGTCCTTTAATTTTTGGCTTTCTTATTATTATTACAGCAATTATTTTAATAATAATAGCCATGAAGCAGAAACAGAATTTGGCGCCACCTATCAACATTCAGATAATTTAAAAGCAAAGCTGACGTTTTATTACGACAAAGCATGGGATAGAAATTTCAGTACTCGATTCCTACAATCACAAATTCGTGCTTATTTACCTTTTACCTTAAAGTCCAATTGGCATATCACGCCTTATATTCGCTACGCGATACAAGAAGATACCTATGATAAACATTTCTATCTTGTTCAAAAAATTAATAACGGTTTTCGTCTTGGGACAAATATCGAATACCAAGCGACTCCATCATTAACACTATGGGGGGGTGTCGCCTATGAACCTTCAACATGGAAAAACCCAAAAGAGAACGGTGCGACATCTGGCAATAGTAATAAGCAGACGCTTTATATTGGAAAAATTGGTGTAAAATATCTTTGGTAAACGTTAATTGATTAGCCTTAGTTATTTTTCCAAAAAAAATAAGCCACGCTCAGAAAGGTGTGGCTTTTTTTGTTTTGTGCTATCGCTTTATATTTTAGCAACATCAAATATGACAATAATGAAATTAAATAAAATTAAATTAAAGAAAAAATATTAATTTTAAGAAAAAATATTGTTTAACTGTATTTAAGCAATCGATCACATAATCAAATAATAACAAAGTGAAATTATTCCAGTTCAAAATAAATCATTCCGTTTTAATTATCCTTTAATATCATGCAAATAAATCAGGTAGTTATAAACCCGTATTTATCTTGTATTCTTATTACTCACAAATCAAGAATACCACTAACTGTGATTCTACTCACATCATAAATAAATCTGGGTACTTATTATCCCTCGAAAAATAACTTAGAGAGAATAATATGAAAAAGCTTACCCTACTCACCGCTTGCCTTTTTAGCGCGTTATCCGTGGCTGACCCAATAACTCAAGCTCAGCTCAATGAGCTATGGAAAGACAAACAAAAATCTGCTGATGAAATCGTTAATAAGATGTCAGAAGCAGAAAAAATTGGTCAGTTATTTATGCTGGACTTTAGATATTGGAACAAGGACAGCAATGGAGAACCGGCTGCATTTCTTGCCATGAATGATGAAGTTGCTAAAGTTATTTCCCAATATCACCTCGGGTCTGTCATTCTATTTCGTGAAAACCTTATTGATACACCACAAACCATTAAATTAATCAATCAGTTGCAGTCATCACGTAGCAACTTACCTCTTTTCATCGGTACCGACCAAGAAGGCGGATATGTCACTCGCCTACGAGTTGGTACTGAGATGCCGGGGAACATGGCGCTGGGCGCAACTCGCAACCCAGCACTCGCCGAACTGACGGGAATGATCCATGGATATGAGCTCGCCAGCCTTGGGTTCAATATCAACTTTGGCCCTGTTGTCGATGTCAATAATAACCAAAATAATCCAGTGATCGGTGTTCGCTCATACTCTGACAACAAAGAGTTAGTTGAAACCTTATCCACTAACTACATCAAAGGGATCCATAAATATAACCTATTGACTTCGCTGAAACATTTCCCCGGTCATGGTAATGTTTCCTCTGATTCTCATGTTGATTTACCTATTGTAAACTCTGATGCCAAAACTTGGCGTTCTACCGAATTAGCGCCGTTTAAATATGCTCTTGCCCATGGTTCTGATGCGGTGATGACCGCGCACATTATTGTTCCTGCCCTCGATGATAATAAAATCACCACGCTAACAGGCAAAAAAGTCGGAATACCAGCAACATTATCAAAACCCATTTTACATGGCATCTTACGTGATGAACTCAAATTTGAGGGGCTGATAGTGACGGATGCGATGGACATGGGTGCCATTGCGGATAATTTCGATATTAATTGGGCAGTAGAAACCTCGCTGCTTGCGGGCTCCGATATTGTGCTAATGCCGATCAAAATGTGGGACACAGAAGCAGTCACACGTCTTGATAACATGTACCGTTATTTAGAGGTACAAGCTGCGAAAAATCCAGAGCTGCAAAAAAGAATTGATGAGTCAGCAAGGCGCGTTATTTTAAAAAAACTTCAGCAACAAATTACCGCACAGCCAGTTGATATCAGTGTAGCCGAGCAAATTGTTGCGTCTAAAAGTCATAAAGACCTTGAAAATATGGTTTCAGAGCAAGCTATCACATTGATCAAAAATGACAACGTACTGCCTTACATATTGAAACCCCAAAACCGTATTTTAGTCATTTCTGACGAAAAACCGCGTAATACGCTTATCGAAAAACACTTACATGATATCGCCGTTGAAACTGGCGTTAGCATAAAAAGTAATGAGCACGTTGTGAAGCTGAATGAAAATACACTGTCAAAAAGTGATGCCGAGCAACTCATTGCCAATCAAGATTTAATTTTACTCACAACCTATAATCTAAAAGATACCCCCACAAACGCCCAGCTCATCATTGACGCTGCAAATAAAACCAAGACACCGTTGGTCGTGATTTCCTCTCGTAACCCTTACGACATCGCGTATTTAAACGGCGTCAAAGCAAATATCGCGATTTACGGGATCACTGGGTTTGATATTACCAATAATAACCGTAACTCATTGGAAACCAACATTCGTAGTGGACTGCGTACCTTGTTTGCCGATAGCCACGCTCAGCCACTAAATCCACCTAAAGGTTTGTTACCCGTCAATATCAAAAATCCACAAGGGAACAAAATTCTCTTCCCTTATGGCTACGGTGAAACTTACCACACTGCACATTAATGACTTTAATAATCAATTAATTAGCCTTTATGTCACCACGGAATAAAGGCGAGATACTTACGCCTTAATAAAGGCATTAAAAAAACAAAAATAGATAAAAATTAAAGGGTTAAAATGAAAACTTCACTGAATGGTTTACTTCTTGTTACGCTATCTGGACTAAGTGTCACCGTTTTCGCCGCAGAACCCGCCACAAATGATTACTGGCGCATATCATCTAACGTTTATATGGAATTAGAGAAATTTGAAGGGCACCATAACACCAGTGGTCGCAAAGTTTATGACAAAACAACCATGGTGGGGCAACTCTTTTTAGTTAATCCTGAATCAAAGTGGAGCTTCTTCCTTGAGCACAAGGAATCATTAAGAAGCTATAACCACGACTTTTCGACGTCTAAAGACTCATTTATTCGTAACCGTACACAAATTGGTGCTACTCGAAAAATGTATGCCAGTGATATTGGCCAATTCAATCTGAATGTCACTTATCGAAAAGAATCTAATGACTCAGCCCCAGGAACCCAAGCCCGACCATCCAATACCATGTTCTGGTTGATGCCGAGTGGTACTTACAATATTACAGATAAATGGGCCTTTAACTTCTGGGATGCGGTGTATCACTATGATAATTTTCACGCACCAAATAGCTACGAGTGGGAATCTGAGCACGGTTTAGTTTATAAAATCAATGATTCAGCGACAGCAAAAGTTTATATGTATACCGACTGGACATGGGATAAAGATTTCAACAAAACATGGGAACAAAACCAAATTCGTGGCTATTTCCCAATTACGCTTAATCAAGATTGGAGTGTCATGCCTTATTTTCGTTACTATTTAAACGAACATAACTATGACAGCAACAAACGTACGACTCAAAAAGTGAAAGAGGGTTATCGAGTTGGAACTCAAGTTTTCTATAACTTAACACCGAAACTGACCTTATGGGGAGGCTTTGCCGTTGAACCAAGTACATGGGAAAATGAAAAAAATGCAGGTATTACTTCCGGTAGCAATAACCGTCAAACCTTCTACCTGGGCCAATTAGGTGTTAAATACCAATGGCAGTAAACTGATAAATCACTCCCCTAGCCTACCTCTAACAGGTTAGGGAAGTTTGTTTGCTTGCTCAAGTTAAGAGGATCCCTAGGAGCATGCATCAGTATGTGACCTGAGTAGCTGAGCGCAAGCAACAACGCCACGGCGCGAAATATGGCGAATATTAATACTCTAAATAGTTCAAATTGTAGGTAGGCGGCGAGCTAAGCGAATCCCTAGAAGCATACACCAGTATGTGACTAGGGTGAGTGAGTGAAGCCAACACCCCTACAAATTGAAATATGACGAGTATCAGCGTTGAATTATCTCGTCAAACACCCCCCCGTTTGCAAAATGCGTTGCTTGCGCGGCTTGCCAGCCCCCAAAATCTTTATCAACTGTTAGCAACTTCAACTCAGGGAATTGTTGCTGATATTTTTTTGCGACTTTACTGTCTCGTGGCCGATAATAATTTTTAGCAGCAATTTCTTGCCCTTCTGGCGAATAAAGATGTGTTAGATAAGCTTCTGCAACTTCTCTGCGGTCACGTTTATCAACCGTTTTGTCGACGACTGCCACTGTAGGTTCCGCTAATATGGAAATACTGGGCGTCACCACTTCAAATTGGCCATTTCCCCCTAGCTCATTGATAGCAAGTAGCGCTTCATTTTCCCACGCAATCAATACGTCACCAATGCCGCGTTCAACAAAGCTATTTGTTGCTCCCCGCGCGCCCGAGTCTAATACTTCCACATTTTGATAAAGTTGCTTCACAAATTGCTTCGCTTTTTCAGGGTCTTGCTGATTTTTATTTAATGCATAACCCCACGCAGCTAAATAATTCCAACGTGCTCCACCTGATGTTTTCGGATTAGGTGTCACCACTGAGACGTCTTTACGAATTAAATCATCCCAGTCTCGAATATTCTTCGGATTATCTTTACGCACTAAAAAAACAATGGTGGACGTATAAGGTGCAGAATTATCAGGCAATTTTTCTATCCAGTTTTTATCTATACGACCGCTTTGCGCAATGGCATCTACGTCATATGCTAAGGCTAATGTAACAACATCTGCCTCTAACCCATTGATGACTGAAATAGCTTGCTTACCTGATCCACCGTGGGATTGACGCACAGTAACAGTATCACCCGTTTTCTTTTGCCAATAATCACTGAACTCCTGATTATATTGCTGATAGAACTCACGCGTAGGATCATAAGACACATTCAACAGTTGAATGTTTTTCGCCCAAGCTCCTGTCGTCAACACCAATAACAATGCGGTCGTTAATTGTGATTTTGTTACCTGCCATGAAAGTGCCATTTTTGATTCCTCACCAAATTGTCGATAGGACGAGGCTGACAGATAGCATCAATAACTGGAAATAATTAAAAAGAAAAACTTATGCTTATGGGGAATATATGAACAGGTAAGGGGAGATTTAAGTTGTGACTAGGGTTAGTGAGCGTAACCAACACTCCTACCGCTGAAATATGGCGAATATCCATTTTTAACATGACAGATATCCATCTTCTAAATAATGTGAGTTGTGACTAGGCGGCAAACGAGGATAGCTCGGGGAACATACATAAGTATGTGACCCGAGTAGCCGAGAGCAGCCAACAACGTCACAGCTCAAAGTATGACGAAGATGTTAGTAAAGCTTCTTAGCCGTATCAAACCAATCCTTCTTAAATACGCGCTTCATATTCATTACCGCATCAATAATATCATGGTGAACCAGTTTCTCATTTTGGATCCCCACGCAGCGCCCACCGTAACCTTCAAGCAGTAATTGGATGGAGTATGCCCCCATACGCGAGGCTAAAATACGGTCATATGCCACTGGCGAACCACCACGCTGAATGTGTCCGAGTACTGTTGCGCGGGTTTCATGGTGTGTTTCTTGCTCAATATATCTGGCTAGCTCACCTACGTCACAAACGTGTTCTGTGATAGCCACAATCGCATGGCGCTTGCCTTTTTCAATACCACGTTTGATTTCAGATAATAGCTCTTCACGGTCAAAACACATTTCTTGCTCAGGTAATACAAGGAATTCGCACCCCCCCGCGATCGCCGCAGATAGGGTTAAATCACCACAGTAACGCCCCATTACTTCAACAATGGAGATACGTTTATGGGATGTTGAGGTATCACGCAAGCGGTCAATGGCTTCCACAACAGTTTCAAGTGCAGTGAAATAACCAATGGTGTAGTCAGTCCCAGCCACGTCATTATCGATTGTGCCTGGTAAACCAATACATGGGAAACCTGCTTCTGTCAGTGCTTTAGCCCCCAAATAGGAACCATCACCACCAATAACAACCAGCGCATCAATATGGTTTTTCTTCAGATTTTCAAAGGCGATAGCACGTACTTTTTCATCACGGAATTGTGGAAAACGAGCTGAGCCTAAAAAGGTGCCGCCACGGTTAATCATGTCCGACACACTGTATCGGTCTAATTGTTTCATGCGGTTTTCATATAGGCCAAGGTATCCGTCAAAAATACCCATCACTTCTAAGCCTTCACCTAAAGCAGCACGTACCACGCCACGGATCGCAGCATTCATACCAGGTGCGTCGCCACCACTCGTTAAAACCCCAATTCTTTTAATCTGCTTGACCATGATGACCTCTGATTAATGAATATAAAATTGCAAATCTATGAAAAACCGTTGAACCGCTACCAACCTACTTAGAATCAAAGCTGAATTGATTCAACAACTGGCATAATACGGTAAAGTAGGCATTATGCATCTGCTTTCCATCAAGCTTTTGTGTTTTATTGTGATCCAGTTTACATAATTCTAGTCGATGACCTCAATAGGTAAACTTGTTCCCTCTAAAAAAGAGAGCCTAAACAAATTTAACTACAGTGCACTCTGGTCGCCTTAGTTTGAAACACAAATTAAGTAAGGATAATACCACTTTAATTCATCAGGCGCTGTAGCCTCAAAGCAAAAGAAAAGCACCATTTGGTGCCTTATCTTAGTGAACGAACAAAAACGAAAATTAAACACCGTTAAGTGTAATAATAACGCGTTAAATGGAAAAAAATGGGTGCAGCAAAACACAGTGAATCTATTCGGTCTAGCATGCCACCATGGCCTTCAATAATAGCCCCGAAGTCTTTAATTCCACTATCACGCTTGATGGCTGACATGCATAATCCACCTACAAACCCCATAATGGTGATCGCTAATGACATTAAACCCGCGACCCACCAACTAAATGGTGTCACCCAATATAAGCAAATCCCGATCAGTACAGAGGATAAAATCCCCCCAATAAAACCTTCTATCGTCTTATTTGGGCTCAATTTAGGCACAATAGGGCGTTTACCCATCAGTTTACCGAATACATACTGCAACACATCGGAAATCTGCGTCACAATAATTAAGAAGAGCAATAATTTTACCCCCTCCCCTTCATAGCCCTCAATATTCAGCATCAACAGTGCTGGAACATGGCTTAAACAGAAAACTGTTACCAACATTCCCCATTGAATTTTTGCTGTACGCTCAAGAAAATGAAAGGTATCCCCTGCCAATGCAATGCGTGTTGGTAAAAAGAGGAAAACAAACACAGGCACAAAAATTGAAAACATTCCGTACCACTCAACACCAACCAACAGGTATTGCAGCGGAATGAAAATAAAGAAACACCAAAACAGGGCTTCATGATCACTTCGCCGCGTTGGCGTTAAAGTAATAAACTCGCGCAGTGCAAAGAAGGATATCAACGCAAATAAGATAACCACGGCGATATTACCCAGTACTACCGCCAATACGCAGATAATGCACATCACCCACCATGCCCGAATTCGAGCATTTAAGTTATCAATGGTTGGGTTGCTTTTATCACCAGAATAACGGTAGGCCAAAATTCCACCAATCACGCTCGCAAAAACCAAGATCCCAAACACGCCCGATAATAATAAGGCTAATTCGCTGTCCCACAAGTTCATGGCATCAACTCCTCTAACGCTTCTTTGGCACGTTGCAAAAATTCAGTTTTATTTTCAGTTTCGGTTAAAGGAGAAATAGGCTCACCGACCACCGCAGAGCAAATAACCGGCACAACTAATTTAGACCCTTTCGGCAATACACGGTTAAGGTTTTCGAGGTAGATAGGAACGACTTCAACATCGGGGTATTTCTTCGCTAAGTGGTAAAGGCCACTCTTAAATTGGCCTAGCTCTTCACCATTACCGCGAGTTCCCTCAGGGAAAAATATCAATGAATGTTTAGCGGCTAAAACGGATTCGAGAGGCTCCAAAATATTACCTTGTGTAGGTTTGTCCCCTTTTCTATCCACAAGAACGGCGCGAAAAACATTATTCACCAAATAACGACGAAATGGTGTTTTATCCCAATAATCTTTCGCCGCAACAGGGTGAACAAAATGGCGCATAAGGGGAGGCAAGCCAGACCAAATCACTAATCCATCCAAATGGCTTGAATGGTTTGCATAATAGATACGTGGAGTTATGGCAGGTTGACAACCCACCCAACGAGTACGCACCCCAGTTAATAAGCGGCAAGTTCCCGATAACAGCATTCCCATTCCCTTTGCAAGAAGGGAAATTCTCTGCACTTTTTCCATCTTTTTTCCTTGTTAGCGTTTTAGCAAACGTAAAACTGCAACACTATGAAAAAACCTGAATATTATTTATATGAATAAGATAGTGAGTGATTTGAGGAAGTACAACGGGGGAAGTTCTGATTTCTAACGCTGAAATAAGAACTTCTGCAAGACATAAATAATAGGTGCAACAATGCTTATTTACACTGTTACACCTTATTATCAAAAATAATTAAAAATTATTTTTTGTCAGCGGCAATACGGTCACGGATGTTTTGTGCACGTTCGCTTGAAGGTGGGTGAGAGTCAAACATACTGGTCTCTTGGCTACCCATTTTTGCTAATTTCTCAAAACCAGTGACTAAACCGTCAGTTTTCACACCGCGTTTTTTCAGTAAGTCGTAAGAGAAGTTATCCGCTTCGCTTTCTTGGTGTTGAGAGAACTGGGAGTTGACCAGTTTTTCACCCAGTGCAGCAACTTGTGATGCGCTCAGTTGTTCAACCACGCCACCCGCTGATGCTGCCGCTGTACGCGCTGCAACGGCTGCATAAGCAACTTGCATTGCTTTACGAGTATGGCCTAATGCGACGTGACCCATTTCATGGCCTAGAACGCCTTCAACTTCGTTGTCGTTCATAACATCCATCAGACCGCTGTATACACGCACACAACCGTTAGCCATCGCCCATGCGTTCACATCGTTAGTCATGTAAACTTTATAGTTAACTGGGGTACCATCAACTTCGTTACCCAGAGCTTTAGCGATTTTGTCTAAACGTTTGGAATATTTGCTCGATGCAGGTGCAATTTTGTTCTGTGCATCCATCTCTTTACAAGATTGGTCGCTTAATTGCTTAACATCTGAATCACTCAGTGTTGCTGCTTGGAATAATTGCATCCCAGAGTTAGTCAACATCCCTTGGTCAATATTTTTACAACCTGTCAGAATCACAGCAGAAACAGCAACTGCTACAAGCGCTTTCATTTTCATAGATCATTTTTTCCTTTAAAAATACCATTCTTATTTTTTTAGTGACGCTAAAGACTATAAATTTTGCGAAAAATAACAATAGGAATAAAGCCATAATTACAGGTTCTATGAATTTGATAACATTTTTACTAAAATAATTTAATCGGCGGAGTAATATCTCATCCTAAAAAATAATTACCGCTAAAAATATTGGGGAAACATCCAAATAAATAGCATTAAATCCCTAACTATTTAATAAACAGCTCTATTATACAGAAATCCTGCTCTGCAGATTGCTTGGTTGAAAATTGCAGCGGCTGGAGATTATCCCTCACTAACAACGTTTCAAAATGATTTAAAACAAATGGTTGCGAGTTCACTTTCATACTCAGACTTGGCGCAGTATTGAAAACGAGAATCTGGGCTGCATCGCTAATCCATGAAGTGCCTGACGATGAACGAATCCACTGCAAGCGTGCTGAATATTTTTCAGGGTTATAAATCAAATTGAAATCACGAATAGCGTCTTTGACCAGTTCTGCATGCACATGACTTTCACCCTTAAAGGCAAAAAACGCTTTTTGCCGTAACGTCACTGGGTTCTGGTCATCCACATGCAAAGTCATCCCTTCGCCTTCCAACACACCAATAATACGTTGGCGATTTAAAAAATGAGAAAAAGGCCCCGCGGCTTTCACATCCGCAATTGAAACCCGCCAGTCAAAATCATCAAGCCCTTCGCCATGGCTTCTCGCTACTTCTAACGTGACGCCTTGCCCATTTTTCCAAGGCATACTGCGATAATCCTGAGCGGTTAACACGTGAACCATAACGTTATCCTATTTTTTAGTAGAGAGGTAATAGCAAGGCATTGAAATAATAAACATTTATTTCAATAAAAATAGAGTATTAAATACTTTTAAATTGTAGCTTCAAACCAAGAGAGTTAACTATTTTTATTATTGTATTGAATGTAGGATTACCTTGACCTGACAATGCTTTATATAAACCTTCACGGCTCATCCCTACCTCTTTAGCTAATTGACTCATATTGCGAGCTTTTGCGATATCCCCGAGGGCTGATAATAATAAAGCAGGATCACCTTCCTCCAAGATCTCATTAAGATACAATTGGATTTCTTCTTCGCTATTTAAATGCTCAGCAATATCATATTCTTTTAATTTAATGGTCATAATTCACCTTCAATTTGACTAAAGACCTGTTTGGCTTTGATGATATCTTTTTGCTGGGTTCCTTTACTCCCACCGAAGAGCAAAATGACCATAACGTTATTTTTCTGTTTTAAATAAACGCGATACCCTTGCCCCTCATGTATCCTCAGCTCTGAAAAACCATCACCAATCGGCTCAATATCGCCAAAATTTCCATTTTTTAGGCGCCGAATTCTCACTTGAATCTTGGTTTTCGCCCTTAAATCCTTGAGATCCCGTATCCAGTTGTCGAATAGATCTGTTGTTAATACTGTTATCATAAGACGTCTCCTTGTCTTGATACTTGTATCTTAATCACCCTCTACAAATTGTCAACTACAGTTAACACTCAGCCTATTTAAACAAAAAAAAGCCCCTAAAAGGGGCTATAAAAGACAGGGATGGTGTTCGTTATTGAACCGTAAGCATTTGTTATTAAATGATTTATAATTCATGTCGTCCACGTTCCGTCCACATCGACCATTATTGACCACTATCCCCTCTTTTGTTGGCTCGAGAGAGGGGATTTAATATTTTATTATTTCTTACCAGATTTTAAGTTCTCTGAGTTAGTCCAAACATCAATAATTTCTCCCGACCCTTTCACGTAAACTTTTACGTGTGCAACTCCGCTAGTCCAACCTTGAGAAACTACTTTTTCAATGGGGAAACCCTCTTTGAGAAAAAGGCACTCTGTCTGCATTAGTTTTGCAACCGCCTTTTTATCATCATGGCTCGCTGCCGTATGAAGCCTATCAAATGCATTCTCAGAAATGCAAACCGGATAATCACCACTAATATATGCAGCGTTTGCAGTAGCAACAATTCCCAAACTTAACGCCGTTATCAAAAACCCCTTTTTCATAAATACCCCTATTAATCTAATTCAAATAGTACGTTATACGTAAATTTTATTATTGCTCAACCGACCCTATCACAAAAAGTAAACCCGCCAAAATGGCGGGCTATTTCAAAACATATCTAATTGCGTTTCACCTCGATGTGATTTTGGTAATCCCTCCATTGGGATCTCAAAACCTATCGGTAATTCTTGCGGGGTTGGTATAGTTAAAAATATTTCCACTGAGGTTATTGTTGTAAAAGAGCAACCACACAAAATATTCTGGCATTGGTGATAACTTCTACGGGTTTCACTACTCATGGATTTACTGGTTTTGGTATAAGTCACAGCGCCACACTTTGGACAATTGAACGCCATTTTATAACCTTGGGTTATGGGTATGCCTGACGTTATTATAATCAATTATGTTTCGTTTTGCTCGTCATCCGTCATATCAATATCTTTGATTTTTATTTCCAGTTCCAAATGGGTGATAAACCCGTTCCCATCAATGGTGTGTGTCACTCGGCTAATCACCCACTGGTGACTATCAATGGTCGGTTTAAAGCCAGATACCGTGACAGGCATTTCAGGGTATAAATCGGCTCGCCCCTCGGCCAACGTAATATTAAATTCTGCCACACCCCTTTGTAATTTTAACCACTTAGCTGCGGCGGCGCGTTTAGCGGATTGCTCGTTTTTAAAGGTTTGCCGCATCACAAAAACATTACCCTCGGCGCCCTCAATATAATCACCCTCTTTTTTGCTCGACTTCTCTTTTTTGGGTTTTTGCTTGCGTTTGAGATTGGTTTTCTTTTGTTTACCGTAGTTCAAATCTAGCCAGTAAGCTTGTACGCCAGTGTACGCTTGCCGGTCAGCCAATCGGAAATAATGCCTATCCCCACTTTCCCGCATGATGGTAATGACAGGTAAAGGCTTGCCGCTTTGCGTGACGCCTTGATTAGGCACGATAAATAACAGGCTGCCATTTTTAATGGTGGCTATCGCACCGAGCATTTCAGCCATGCGCGTTAAAAAGCTGATATCGCTCTCATTGGTCTGGTCAGCATGGTCAATTTCAATGTGCATCAATTGTTTGCTCACTGCGGGTTTTAGGTTATAACGCCCCGCTATCGCGCTCACGACATCGGGCACTTTGATATCGTGCCAGCTATATTCTCGTTTGACGTTAAAATCTTGCCGAAAGTCCGCGCTACGTGCGGTTACCGTGATTTGGTCGGGAGGGCCTGAATGGCTAATTTCATCAACGGTATACATCCCTTTGTGTACCAAGGCTTCCCCCTGCCAACCAAGGGAAACGGAAATCTCAGCCCCACGCGCCGGTAATGCAATTTTACCGTCGGTATCATCGATAGTGAGCTCTAAAGTATCGGCTTCAAAACCGCGATTATCCGTTAATGTTAATGACATAAGCCGGTCATTGACGCTCAAGAGCTGCACGCCACCGACAGTTAAATCAAATGCAGGAACTTTGACTAAATTCCCCTCTGTCCAATCCGTAAAAGACATATTCACCACCTAACCAATTCAATATGCCTAGATTGTCGTCGCGCGCGTAAGTGAGCAATCATCAATGGTTCTCTTATGTCTGTGAGAACCCTAAGTACATGATTTGTTATCAAACATCCCTGAGAATAAAGATAAATAGACATCAGGAGATAATAACGATGGCCGTATATCATCACGGTGTTGAAGTCCATGAAACCACCGACCTCAGCACCCTTATTCGAGATATCGACACTTCCGTGATTGGTATCGTCTGCACCGCAGAAGATGCCGACCCCGAGGCGTTCCCACTCGACACCCCCGTATTAGTCACACGCATTAAAACGGTACTCAGCAAAGCGGGTAAAACAGGTACGCTTTACACCACACTTAAAGCCATTGATGACCAATGCAGCCCGAAAGTCGTCATTGTGCGCGTTGCCGAAGCGAAAAGCGGTGATAAGACACAAGACCAATTAGTGATTGGAGGTACCAGTGACGATGGTCGCTACACTGGCCTTTATGCCCTGCTAACCGCTGAAGCGAATATCGGGGAACGTCCGCGCATTTTGGCAGTTCCCAAACTGGACACCAAACCTGTTGCCATGCAGCTTGCAATTTTTGCCGAGCAAATAAAAGCCTTTGCCTATATCAGTGCCAACGGCTGTAAAACTATCGCCGAAGCCAAGAAATACCGCGAGGATTTCAATCAGCGCGAAGTGATGATCATCTATCCTGAATTTATCGCGTACAACAAAGAAAGTGGCCAAAACGAAGTTATCCCCGCCACCGCTTACGCCATTGGCTTACGTGCCAAAATTGATGCGGAACAAGGCTGGCATAAGTCGATTTCTAACGTGCCGGTTAATGGCGTTTTGGGTATTAGCGCGGATATTTACTGGACGTTACAAGGTAAAGACACCGACGCCAACGATTTAAACAGCCACCAAATCACCACGCTGATTAAGCGCGATGGGTACCGTATTTGGGGTAATCGCACCGGTGATAAAGAAATTTATACCTTTGAAGTGTATACCCGCACCGCGCAAATCTTGGCTGAAATGATCGCCGAGGCGCATTTTAGTTATATCGACAAAACACTCACGCCCTCATTGGTGAAAGATATTGTTGATGGGATCAACCGCAAAGGCGCACAACTCGTCACGCAAGGCCGTTTATTAGGGTTCCAGTGTTGGTATGACCCATCGGATAACCCGAAAGAAAATTTACGCGATGGTAAGGCGCACATTCGCTACAAGTACACCCCCGTACCGCCACTGGAAAACCTGTCTTTAACGCAGGAATTCACTGACGAGTATTTCGCTGTTTTTGACCAACTGGGCTAAGGAAATTGAATTATGGGTATGCCTAAAAAACTTTTTATGTTTGACCTGTTTATTGATGGCCAAACCTACCTTGGACAAGTAGAAGAAGTCACCCCGCCAAAGCTGTCATTAAAAACAGAGGATTATCAAGGTGCCGGTATGGTGGGCTCTGTGGCTGTCATGATGGGCTTTGATTCTGGTGCATTAGATATGGAGGCCTCTATGGGGGGCTTAATGTCTGAATTGCTGGAAAGCTGGGGCGCTACGATTGACGGTAAGCAATTCCGCTTTGCGGGCTCTTACTACAATGATTCAACCGGTGAATCCGTTCCGTGTGAAATTCAAACTCGCGGACGTTTCACTGAATTGGATTTCGGCAGTGCGAAAGCCGGTGATAACACGCAACACAAATACACCATCAAAAATACGTACTGCAAAATTACCATCAATAACAAAGAATCATTTGAAGTGGATTTGCTCAACATGGTGTGGAAAGTCAACGGTAAAGACATGCTGGAAAAACACCGCGCCAACATTGGCCACTAATTAATACGGTGGGTTTCATCACCCACCCATTTCACGTTTATTTTAATAGGAATAGTAACCATGGCTGAAGTTATTCAATTCGACGCACCCATTAAATTAGAGTCAGGGCAAGAAGTCACTGAAATCACCATCACCGACACCATGAAGCAAGTCGGCGCATTACGTGGCTTAAAACTGTATGACGTGATGACCTCTGATGTGGATTCACTGATTAAGTTACTGCCGCGTGTGACCTCACCCCGCATGACTGAGCGCGACGTTTCACTACTCCCTATTCCTGCATTTAATGCACTCGCCACCGGTATTGCCAATTTTTTAGTACCGAACTCCCCGCAAGAGACGACAGACAGCGCGGACGAGTAATTGAGTGCCCGAATATTGAAACGGACGAGTTAATCGCTGATATCGCCACCGTTTTCCACTGGGCGCCGTCTGAATATGACGCCATGACGGTTGGCGAAATCCTGTTATGGCATAAACGCGCAGCCGCCAGAACAGGAAATGAATCATGAGTGACCGCAATTTAAATATCAAAGTGTCGTTAAGTGCTGCGAATAAGTTGTCATCCCCTGTCAGTGCTGCGCAGCGCAGCGCCGCAGGATTAGCAACTCAAATCAAAGCCACACACGCTTCAATCCGTAATTTACAAAGCCAGTCGAAAACGTTCGAACGGCTTTCTAATTCCGTCAATAAAAACTCACAAGCCTACGAAACGGCCAAAAACAAGGTTAAGGCGTTACGTGACCAATACCCCCCGCTGACCCAGCAAACCGAAGAGCAAAAGAAAGCTTTGGCCGCTGCACGGCTAGAGCGTGACCGTTACGGCCGCACACTTGACAAAGAAAAACAAAAACTCAACACCGTAACGGCCACATTATACCGCCACGGCATATCCGCACGACAAAGCGGCGATGCGACGGCACAAGTGACACGACGCACTGAAATCTATAACCGACAACTGGATGAACAACGCCGCCGGCTTAGCGCGGTCACACGGGCACAAGGCCAGTATGCCAAATCAAAAGAGCTACGCAATAAATTAGCCACTGGCGGTGCGATTGCCACCGCAAGCGGCGCGGGTGCGCTGTATGCCGGTGCGCGAATTACTGCTCCGGGTCGAGACTTTGATGAGGGTATGTCAACGGTTCAAGCCCTCACCCGATTAGATAAAAACTCGCCACAATTGGCCATGCTACGTCAGCAAGCGCGAGAGCTGGGCGCCAGTACCGCTTATACCTCCACTGACGTTGCGGCCGGCCAAAAGTTTTTGGCGATGGCCGGTTTTACACCGGATGCCATTAAGGCCGCATTGGGTGGCGTATTAAACATGGGGTTAGCTGGTGACATGGATCTCGGTGAGGCTTCCGATATTGGTTCAAACGTTCTGACGCAATTTCAATTAAAAGCGGAAGACATGAACCGCGTTTCTGACGTGCTCACGGCCACCTTTACCCGCAGTAATACCGATTTACGCCAACTCGGTGAAACCATGACGTATGCAGGCCCGATTGCTGCACAACTTGGCGTAAGCCTTGAAAGTATGGCGGCAATGGCGGGAACCATGGCAGATAACGGTATTCGTGGCAGTATGGCGGGTACGTCACTCCGCGCCGGCTTATCGCGCATGGTTGCCCCTGTCGGCAAAGGCCAAGCCGCTCTTGATAAGCTAGGCGTCAGTGTCAAAGACGCCAGCGGCAAACTCCGTGATGCTGACGAAATATTAAAAGACGTTGGCAAGAGTATGCGTAAGTTTGACCAAGCCAGCCAGATTCGCATGAAAAAAGATATTTTCGACGAAGAAGCCATGGTCGGTATGGGTGCTGTCATTGATGCTGTAATGAATGGTCGCTATGACGCACTGAAAACCGCGAACATGGGCGCCGAGGGGGAAGCGGATAAAAACGCCAAAGTTAAAATTGATAACTTAAAAGGCGACCTAAAACAGTTAGAGTCTGCATGGGAAGATCTCGGCATTGAAATTCAAGAAAATGTCGATTCCCCTCTACGCCGTGTCACCCAAGCATTGACTGACTTTATAGGTAAAGTTGGTCAGTGGATGAAAGAACACCCCAAAATGACGCAAGCCCTTGCCGTCGGTGGAATAGCTATTGCCACCTTAGTCACTGCGCTTGGCGCATTAGCTCTTGCCGCTGCTGCGGTGATTGTGCCATTTGCAGCTATGCGGCTCAGCCTATTTATGCTTACTGGCAGCCAAGGATTTGGTGGCTTAATGGTCGCGGGCAGTAATGCCATTAACCTTATTGGCGGCGGGTTTTCGTTGTTATTGAGCCCTGTAGGTTTATTTGTTGCCGCCATCGTAGCAGCTGGGGTATTAATTTATAAATACTGGGAGCCGATTAAAGCTTTTTTCGGTGGATTTTGGGAGGGGTTCACATCAGCCCTTGCGCCAATTGGCGTGGCTTTCAGTGCTACCTTTGCCCCGTTTGCCCCGATATTTGACGGCATTTCAAATGCTGTTAGTAAAGTATGGAATTGGTTTAAGGAATTACTGTCACCGGTTCAATTATCTACCGAAGAATTGAAATCTTGCACCGAAGCTGGCCAAGTTTTTGGTGAGGTGGTCGGTAAAGCCATCAGCGCCCTATTCTTTCCCATTCAGCAAGTCGCTAAAGGACTTGGCTGGATATTAGAAAAACTTGGCGTTATTCCCTCCGCTGCCGAAGCTGCCGCCGATGCGGCTCGTGCCATGGGGGTTGACCCGAACGAAAAAGACCCGTTCAAAGTTCTGAACTCCGTTTCTGCTTATGCAGGGAAAACCGCTAAGGCCAATGAACAGGCACAAAAACAGCAAGCCGAGGCAACCAGTAAAATAACCAGTAGTGTTACCGTTGCAGGTAAACAGCTTGAGAAAAGTAGCGAACTACAGAAAAAAGCCAATGACGTGAACCCGCTAGAAAATGCAGAAAAATACGGTACCTTGGTGTATGACGGCGCAGAGAAAAAGAGTAAATCCAAAGGCAGTAAATCTGCATTAAGTGACGCCGCGGAAAGTGTCGATAGAAATAAACTCGGCGATATTGTGTTTAAAAACTTTCCAGCCGTAACAGCCGTTGATGGGTTATATCAAGAGCCCCGCATTGCTGCGAGAAAAACCTCATTATTTCCCCAGTTCAATGATTCACTCATTAATACGTTAGCCCCTATTCAGCCCAAATTAAATGCAGTACCGGTGGCGGTATCGCCGACACGGCCAGAACGCCAAATCATGCAGCCGGAATACAATACCTTTGAGTTGAATTTTTACGGAGTTGATATGAGCAATAAAAAAGAAATTGCCGACATTGTGAAACAGCAATTAACCACCTTGTTACGTGAGCGTGATAGCCGCCGCCGTTCCAGCTTAAAAGATCAGGATTAATATTATGATGATGATTTATGGCATGTTTGTTTTTGAGCTACGCACCGCACCTTATCAAACTTTTAACCATTCACTTGACTGGCGTCATGTAAAAAATGACCGTGTTGGCCGCAGTGCAAAATGGCAATATGTGGGCGCTGGTGAAGACAAGATCACGCTGGCCGGTACGCTTTACCCCGAAGTTACCGGCGGTGATGTATCACTGGAATTACTAAAAACCTCTGCCTATGTTGCCCGACCATTACCACTAATTGAGGGCACAGGTACCATTTATGGGGTGTATGTGATCACTAACTTAGTCACCGATAGAACAGAGTTTTTTACCGATGGAAAGGCGAAGAAAATAGATTTTACGCTGTCATTAAGCCGAGTGAATGAAGATGTGAGGGAAAGGCTGGCGAATATTACGATGGGTGATTTGCTCGGTACGTTTTGATTAAAGCCCCAAATTTGGGGCTTTTTATTCATTACTCTGGTTTTTGTGGCCAATCAATATCTGGTGCTGTTGAAGTATTAATATCGGTCACATTAATGCTATATATTTCCCATTGGTTTAGTAACTCTTTTTCTTCATCAGTTGCCATACCTAAGCGTAGCTTACGCTCAAGCATTGAAATATTTTGTTCTGCTTCTTCTAAGCATTTAGCCTTTTCACTAACAGCCTCGGCAACGTATGCAGCTTTTTGCGCTTCGGTATCTGTCACCCATTTTTGACCTTTCCACACATCAAACTCAGTTTTAGGCTCTAGCAATGTTAGCGTAGTTGGCAAGTCACCGATAAAGTTAATTACAACAGGCTCACGTGTTTCCGTGCTATACGCGGTTTTACCACGATAGTCAGTAACATAAAGCCATGATTTTTCATCTTCACTACGAATAATTGCAATACCTGATTTAGTCGGAATTTCTGGCTTATCTGTGTAAGCATCAGCAACTACTGAGCCACCAAAGGGAACATTATCCAATGATGCGCGAGTGTATTCACGAGTCATTGAGTCACATAGATAAACTTCTACCCAACCAGCGATAATCGCTAGACCATGTTCGTCAAATTGTGCTTTTTGAATTTCAGTTGAATATTTCATTATTTCACTCTCGTAATTAAAATTTTTGCCACGTTTTTCATACGTGTTTCATTTGCGGTTCTTGCAACACGGCCAATATCGAACTCTAATGTTCTAAATCGCTGTCCTGATGAGCCAGAGGCATATTCAATACCTCCCTTATCTGACCCAAAAAATGCACCTGCATATTGATAATCAGCACTGGTTGCCGCTAAGTTTCTAACTGAGCCTGTCACAGATTGCACTGCATCCTCTTGATAGGTACCAACGGTTCGCCCCGCATCAATTCCTTTACCATTATCCGCGACACGAATACCATACCCACGGTCATCAGGGAGTCTTAGATTTGTAAAAATTTTAGCCAGCTCGGGATATTCCGCCGCTGAAAATGAACGCCCCTCATTAGGCCAAAAATTATTAGGGATTGGTGCTGATGAGTTCCAGATAACTGATGCACCAATAGGCACACTTTGCATATCTTCAGAGGTGGTTGATGTGCGGATATATCCATTTCTATCTATTGTGGTATTTCCAGTTGAGTAAAACTCAACAAAATCACTAGGGGCGCCACTGGCGTTTGATGTTCGTCCCGATAAACGGAAGGTGCCGCCCTTCGTCCAGCACAGCACGGCTTGGAACACTGCTGAATTTGGCGGAGATAACATCTGTCCCCCTCCAACACCACCAAAAGGCCAACCCGCTGAATCTCTAGGGACGTTTTTAAATGTAACTTCGGTGCCTATCCCATTTTCACCAACGAGTAGAACTTCTCCATTCGATGATAATCCGCAGAGATACCCCTTAGGGTCTTTTCTCACATTTGCTTCATGATAGACAGAATAGCTTGCTGACCCGACATCAACCCGAACATTCCCATTATTTGTTTGTAGTCTAACTTCACTAACATCAGTCGGGTTTCCCACATAAACAGCATTTGTACCGGCACTCATAATTTGCTTGTTGGCACCACTTAACCTGTTCGACTCTAAGCGTTGAACATTCAATGGCCCTGTTACTGCTCCGCCTGATGTATCAAGCTTCTTATTTACCTCATCCTTAGTCGCGTAATCCCCTTTAGGCTGTAGCTTTCCAGTTTCTGTGGTGAATAAACCCAAGCTAGGGACTTTGTCGTTATCGTTGCCTTTTTGGCCTGAAATATTCGCTTTATCGAACTTTTTATTTAAATCCAATTTAGTTTGCGCCGATAGAGCATCAATTTTTTTATCTAGTACCGTGATTTCAGTATTCACATATTCACGAGTTGCCAGTACAACTGACGGGTCAATTTTCAATGTGACCGATTCTGTATGACTGACAATTAATACCATTCGGATAGATTGCGTACGGCCTGAACCTTCCTCTAATTGAGGTTTATAGGTCTCGGGGCAGTTTGCTACCGCAATTAAATTACCTGCTTTATCAAATAATCCAATCTCGCGTATCCACCAACCGCCGTCTTTTTCAGGGATAATTTGCTCTGCAATGATTTGATTTTTATTATTGTCATCAATGAATAATGTATTAATCGCCGCTCGGCGCTTCTCGGCGATCAATTTTGTTTGATTGGTATCAGGGGTTGGTAATTTACCGCCGCCATCGCCCACCGCCATTTGGGTCAATTCAATCTTTGTACCCAGTGCGGTTGCCTGGGCGAGCAGGTTTTCACCTAACTTAGTCAGTAATGCAAAATATTTCATAATGGGTTAATCCTCATTTCATCAATTAAGTGAATAGCCGCACCTTGAACATCAAGGCCAGAAATCGAAATTAAAGGCGGTGTATACGCATAAACAGTCAATGAGTCACCGGTGTAACTGGATGCCGCGCAATAAAATTCACCGCGGGTTTCTAGTTGAATAGTGAGCCCGACAAGGTGACGACTTGCCGGCTTGGCATCAAAAATTAATGCCTCTAACTCTTGATACATTTCCTCGGTTATACCGGTTTCAAGAACACCGATATCAACGCGAAACGTGCCGGCGGTTTCATTAGTTTTCCACCATTCAATCACACGGATTAAATAACCCAACGGCTCAACCACACGGCGCAATGCCCCAATCGTGCCCTTGTGTTTATGAATAAACATGGCGGCTTTCACCGCATCCCGTTTGGCTTTTTCCGTCCAGTTTTTATCCCATCGGTCAACACTGAACGCCCACGCCAGATACGGCAGCAAATGCACGGGGCATTTATCAGGGTTCCAAAGTTCACGAATAGGAATAGGCACGCGCTCAATCTGTGCCAGTGATTCTGCCGCCGCGAGCTCTAACGGTGATGAGCCGACAGGTAATAAACGATTATTCATCTGAGCCCCCTAGTGCCACGTTAATTTGTGTGCAGAAGCTCGCCTGTGTTTTATCCAATTTGATATCTGCAACCGGCTTTTTCAGCTCCACACGCTGCACGCCTTGCACATGTAGCGCGGCATAAATGGCACTGAGCACAATGTCACGGCCTAGCCGGTGTTGCTGTGTCGCATAACGTTTCACTTGCTCCTCTGCCGCCGCCATAATCGGCTCGTATTCAGGTGAGGGGTAACAGTAAATTACCGCGTCGATTTCATAGTTAACGATGGTTGCCGATTGAACGGTGACGCGGTCAGCCACCGGCCTAACGTCCTCATCGTTTAACGCCACATTCACTTTTTCAATTAAATCAGCCGGTGCGCTGCCGTTCCCCTCGCGGGATAAAACGGTAATTGTCACATGAGCCGGTAGCGGGCTAACGACTGACGCATCGGAGACCCTGCCATCGGCAGACCGTGCGTGATATTCATAACTACCAATAGGGCCTGCTACGCTTAACGCTTCAAAAGCGGCCGGTATACGCATGCGTAAATTGGCATCAGACTCATACACCGGTGCAATCGGTGGGATGGCGTTTTCATCACCCGCTGATAACATCAGGCGTTTCACGTTATTATTGGCCGCGAGTTGGTCAAGGTCGGCACCGGTGGCAAAGGCCACCATACTTGCGCGAGCCGCTTCATTGACACGCTGACGTAGTATCAATTCACGGTAACAGCTCTCTTGCAGTAATTTAGTGAGTGGTTCAGATTCTAATTCCAAAGTACGGGCGATAGCTTCCCGCTGCTCTGCTGGCATAGCACCAATTAGGGCGGTTTTGCGCTCGGAAAATAACACCTCAAAATCTAATAACTCGACCACATCCGGTGCCGGCAATAAACTTAAATCAATACTGGCTGCCATACCTACCTCACTGGAATAGAAATCGAAATCGGCTCACCCGTTTGCATAATGACACCGGATAAACTCACGCCCATTTCGCCAACATCTGAACGAATATAATCAATGGTCTGTAACCTAACGCGTGGCTCCCATTGCATTAACGCCATATAACACGCGCTCATAATTTTGAGGCGCAGCGCAGGGTTTTGCGGCTGGTCAATCAAGTCATACAACAGTGAGCCGTATTGCCGACGCATCACCCGCGAACCAATCGGCGTTCGCAAAATATCAGCGATACTTTGGCGAATATGCTCACTGTCAGTCATGACACGACCTGTTTTCGCATTCATGCCGCAATATTTCATACTGGTTTCCCTGATGTATCCCCACCCGAACGGACGCCACTGTGTTGGTGAGTATGAATAACCACACCATTAGACGTTATCGACCCGCCGTTATGGTTAAAATCACCGGTCATTTCACCGCCCTTTTTCACATTTAACGTGGCAGTGGTGAGGTTATTGGTACAAATCACTTTCGGTGTATCGAGTGTGATTTCGACAGAGGCTTTGCAAATCACCTTTTGGGTTGTCGCGCTGATTTCCTCACTGGCTTCAATGTTGGCTGTTTTAATGCCTATGGCTTTGAGTGCGCCTGTTTCCGGCTCATATTCAATCACTGCACCATCGGGAAAAGTCAGGTGTAATGCATTGGCTGAATGTGCCGGCGCAGGGTTCGCATTGCTATACAGGGAGCCCAAAACAAAACCTGTTGTTAACTCACCGCCAATCGCCCCAATCAACACTTGTTCACCCACCGTTGGCGCCCAATAACTGCGAGACTCGCCGGCGCGATGCACTAACCATCTAATCCAGTCAGTGACTAATTCCCCCACTTGAACGCGGCAACAATCGTTGTCTAAATCCACCTCAGTGACCACGCCTTGTCGAAAAAGGTTACTGAGTAAGCGGTATAGCTCTTGTAAACTCATAGCTGTCCCACCAAATCGAGATAAATCATTTCCAATAAACCTAAACGCTCATGCTCTGATAATCCTAATAACTCCCGTTTGGGGTAACGTGCCCGCGCCAGCTCATTCACTGCCCCCTCAAGCCCGTATTGATGTTCTCGTGCAATTGCCGCAGCTTTGCCCTGAAATCCCACTATCGCGCTATCTTGCGTACTACGTGCATGAAGAAAACGCGCTGCCCTCAGCCGTCTGAACATCGGTACATTACGTTTGGTACTGCGTTTGACCGAGGAAAAATTAATATCTAAAAAACGGGTAATATCTTGACGATAAAAGGTTCTTACCGCCCCTCTATCTTCATCAAAACCGGTAATGGTTTTACCGCGACGACCTTTTGACCCTTGCCAATTTCGCAGGGTGCGAACATCACCACGGTGAATAAATCTAATTTGCTGCTGTGCGCGTAACACTTTACGTTTACGGGGTTCATAGGCCGAGCCGTCCGCATTTTGTTGGCTGCGAATGCGCTTTTGTTGGTCGGCACGAATTGCCCGCGCTAATTTGCCCGTCAGTTTTCGCCGGTAAGCCGGTGAGGTTGTCGATAACAAGCCATTGAGCTCATTTTCAAGTTGCATAAACAGGGTGTTATCACTCATGGAATATAACTCCCTCATCAATCACGATATCCCACGCAGGTAAGGCGATTTCAGGCTCGGAAATATGCTCTTGAACAATCTTTCCATTCACTTTTTTAACAATCACGCGCTCGGTAGCCTTGATGGTGTAAAGCACGTCGATTTTTTCATTGTCGAGAATGTCGGCCTTATAGCGAATGCCGTTTGCCCGTTTATCAGGGTTAAATAACAAATCTGGCTGATGTTTTCGGGCAAAGGTCAAAATGGCCAATGACAATGCGCTTAACTCACCGGCGTAATCCATGGCCAGCACCTGAATTTGGTATTCATTCAAGTACGACGCGGATTGTGTACCAGTGGCCTGTATGCCACCCTCAGTGATATAGACCTCTAATAAATCAGGATTTTGTTTAAACTGGGGTATCTGCTCAACAATAGTTTGGCGTAATAGATTCGGCTTTAACATTATCTCCCCCGAGTGTCATAGAGTGCTTTTTGGCAACGCATTTCAATGCGTTCTTGTAGTGGTGCCGTGGCGCATTTGGGCTCTTGCAATAACACCACGCCGCCCAACAAAATCAGGCTTAAAAACAAAATAAAAACAATGAATATCAAGATATTAATTAATGTTTTCATTTCACCCCCTTGCACTGGTCTACCACCTCACGGATATAGCCCTGTAAATAACTTATTTTGGCTCTGTCTCGCTGAATTCCGGTTCGGATATCGTGAACAATAAGTCCACCTTTTCGAGTGAGTCCGACGGTGGCTGCATCGCCCACGCTGCCGGCGCGGGCAGTGTGATTGATGGTGAGCTCACAGGTTGCAAGGTCGGCGCTGGCGAATTGCACGCGGAGACGCTCAGTGAGCAAATCATCACGCAAACGTTGAGATTCATTTTGTTCATTTAACAACCTCTGGTTATAAGTCACATCAAGCTGGTGCGAGGCCTCTTGTGCTTTTTTTAGTTGAGCGAGTTTTTCATTTGCATCAATAAAGGCTTGGGCGCTTATCGCACTGAGTGCCATTTGGTGCCCCAGTTCGCTCACACTTAACTTGGCTTTGAAGTCCAAACGTGCAATGCCAAACACCGCACCGCCGCTCACTAATGCCGCAATACAAGCAACCGCTAAATATCCCCCAAACACATGACGATAATTCACCATTACTGCCCCCATTTGCCGCACAGTAATTCGGCCTCTTGGTCACGGCGGATCACTTGGCCATAACAGCCGTTCGGCTGGCCTTTGGTTTGCCGACAATCTTTACCGCCATCCCGCGTCCATTTAGGGAGTTCCGCACAGGCGCCTTTCATATCTCCCGCATTCAGCTTTCGGTAAAACGTGGATGAGAAACATTTAGATGGCCCGATGTTGTAAGGGCAAAATGACGCAATACCGGCGATTTGCGGCTCAGTCAGTGGTACGTGAACATGGCGTTTAACCCATGCAATCGCTTTGTCAGCTTCAATCTGATTTAGCCGGTCACATTCCGCTGGGGATAATTGAGTACCCATTTTTACCGATTTACCGTCAATGCGTGTTACACCACGACAAATAGTGACCACACCACCCCCGTCACGATATGCCTTGAGCGAATTTCCCTCTTTCTCATTCAAAAAACCGGAGAGGATCGCACCGCCACTGGCGCCAGAAATAATCAACGCAATAACAGCCTGACTTAATCGTGATTTGGTGTTCATTTCATAAATCCTTTGGTGATTGCTCAGTGACTTTTACAATGTTTTCAATATCGCGCTCACTGATGGGGTGACGAGAGAAATAACGTTCTAATATGCGTGTGCGTTTCATTTGCTCACGGCGGTTTAACCGGTAGGTCATTACGCCCAATGAAACACTGGCAATCAACCCTGTTAAAAAACCCCACTCATACACGGAGAAATCACCAAAAAATCCTAAAATGCCCGACCCACTGAACAAACCGCCAAATCCAGAAAGTGCGTAAGTTAAGCGGCTCCACCAATCATTCATACTATTAATCCCGTTTTGTTAATCCCAAAGTTGGATCATGTCTTGTTTTGCCGCTGGTGCGAGTTCGGGTAATTCCACCCATTGCCCCGCGGCTAGCTGTATGCCGCCCTCAACCAAATTCGGATTGGCCTGTAATACTTGCTCAACGATGCCCTGAGTACGCCCATAATGGCGCCAACACAACAGGTCAACGGTGTCACCTTGCAGCGCCTGTACTTTCATTAGACGATCTCCGCAAACATGCGTAACTTGCCGAGAATATCCCGCACAGCGTTTTGGCCATCGCGCCGTAAGTCATCAACTTGTGTACTCAAGGCTTGGGCGTGCTTTTCACCCTCGCGCGTGGTGTCAATATCGCGGTAGTTTTCAATCAATAACGCTTTAGTAAAGCTATACACCGCATGGTGATAACGAAATACAACGGCCGTGGTGTCGTTAATTTCCGGTGATGGCACCGCAGATAATTGAGCAAAACCCTTGGCGTTCTGTTCTTGCCGCCATTCATCCAATAGCTGATTGACATACAGCACCGCTTCTGTGGCCATATGCTTTAAACGGCTTGTGGTGACATTACCCGTCAAACGCATGGATTGGCGTAACTGGTCTAAACCAATGTCTGGCCAAAATTCACCCGAAGTGATTTTTTCATCACCATCACTGATGCTTTCGTCTTGCACGCTATGAATTTGTTTTGATGCCACTAAGCCCATGATTACCCCTTTGAAAAAACGGAGGTGGACAGCGACAATACAGAGGGTTAGCCCTTTATTATTGCTGTGCCTCCGTGGCACGCGGGTGCAACTCGGTTAACACGACTAATTATTTTTTCTTAGTAGTCGTTGATTTCTTTTGTGTTTTTTTAGCTTTTGGTGGCTCAACCTCGCCATCATTATCAGAACTGGCAGGCTCTTTTTCGGCTTCAGCCTTTTTATTGACTGCCCGTAATAACTGCTCAATGTCTTTTTTCACGCCGATTTCTTTGTCGGCTAAAATGGCTTTTTGCAGGTATTCAAGTGACTTTTCTTGCTGTTTTTCATCGGTTTTTAACGTTAAACCAATGACTTTATACAGTTTGGCGCGTGCCCCATCGGGCATATCGGCTTGGCTGGTAATGCGTTCTAATTCAAATAATTCATCCAATGACGCAACCAATTCATCCTCTTTACCACTCGCTTTAACGGCGAGTGACCAGTCGCAGATTTCATCCACTAAAGCCGTTGCTAAATTTCGGTTATAACTGTCTGGTAGCGGTAAATTAAACTGAATGGCATACTCGGCCATCTTTAACGCCTCGGCATATAAACCGGCATCGATATGCCAAATCAAAGTGCGTGTGAAAACTTCATCAGCCACACCGCTTTGGCTTTCCAGCACGCCATCAATCCAGCTGCGGTAATTGGGGAGGACTTCCCGCTTATAATCGGCCTTACGGTCATTGCCGCGAATACTGCTTAACTGCGCTTGGTCAGCACGTAAGCGATGCAAAATATTTTCATACGCTGTCATATCTGCGCGTGACAGCTCGCCATCTAAATCACCTCGGCGCTCTGCCATGGTTTTTTGCCAGTGTTGCTGGGCTGGTGTTAAATGTTCCATTGCGTTTCCCCGCGTTAGTTGGTCAATACAGCGCTGCAACGAATTGCAGCGCTGATTTAGTGATTACTGCGCGTAATTAATGCCTTCAATCAAGCAAGACAGGCCGTAATCTTCAATCACATAGCCCTCATTACCCGATGAGTAAGTCGCCACGCGGTTATATTCCGGTTCATCTTTGATCACACGGCGGTATTTACCTTTTTGCCAGTACACCGACAGGTTTTTAAACGTAGTGATCAACGTGGCACCATCAGGGAAGAACGGCACTTGGATAGTTGGCAAGTTACCTAATGAGCTCAACTTCAATAACTCATTACCCGCGAGCATTTCCATGTTCGGATTTTGCTCACTGTGCTGGTTCATAATTTTGAAATTTTTCTCGGTATAAAGCTGATAGCCCGTGATAGCCACTAATCCCTGCGCACGGCGATGCCATGGATCTAACAGAGAATTCACCGCATCGAATACCATCGCATCGGAGTTGGCATACATCCCTCTTGCAATGATCTTCCCGCTTTCATCACGGCTGGTTAACGTGACATCTTTCATCACTCGCTGTGGTGCGGCATCACGGATTTTTTGCAGCCAACCGATATTGACGTCCTGTAACAGCGGATTATCAGTTTTATTGGATTTTTTCACCCGCTTCACACCGTTAAAACCAATCATTAAGCGGTCATTAGCTTCTTGCTGTGCAATCAATTGACTAATCATGGGCTGGAACTCTGGATTTCCCGCCCATGCATCTAACCATGAATACGGTATGAACGTATCCCAGTTGGTTTGATCGCAGCGGTAATCATCACTGCTTTCATCATGCACTTGTTCTGGGTTACGACGGTCAGTGGTCGAGGTGTTCGTACTTGCAATGGGCTTACTCACTGAGCCAAACACTTTTTGCCCCTCCTGGTCGGTCACCCCAAATGAATTGACCTCTTTTAGGAATGGGCTACTTTCCATTTTCGCCTTTTCTAAACGCTGCTGAACGGCGGGATCAACACTAAAATTTAATGATGAACCCTCGCGGCGTACCCCACTTAATCGGGCTTGCTGATCAAGCCATGAGAGATAACTTCCCATTGATTCATTACTGATACCCATAGTAAAAACCTTTTATTTATTGAAATTTAAGAATGCGTAAGAACGCTAATTCAGGCTTATTAGTAGTCGGCCAGCTTTACCGAGCCACCCGTCACGGGAGGGCGGCTTTCCCCCGAACCATCCGTGAGTTCTAACTTTTGCTTTAATTCGCTAAAGTCATTAGCCAGCTTTGTTAACTCTTGCTTATGCGCTTCTTGGTCTGTTAATAACGTGCCGCATTGCTTTGCGGTAAGCTCAATGGCTTTTTGCAAATTTCCTGTTTCTACGGAATTGTGCTTACGCTCTACCCCTAACCACTGCATCACCGTTGATAAGAATTTCTTACCCGTTTCTTTTTCTTCTTGGTGCTCTGCCTGTTGCTCGCTTAGTAACTGGCACTGTGTTTCTAATGATGCCGTAAAGAAATTACCGCTATCAGGTAAGCCACGAGAGACCGCGCTCAATTCAATAGGTCGAGAGCCAATGGCCGCGGGGTAATCAGTCAATGCCACGCCGGTTAAATAAGCGCGTTTGGTTTGTGGGAACGAGGGAAAATACTCAATGCTGGAAAAAATCTTTTGACCGGATTTATTCAAATTAACGATGTATTCATCTTTTAAATCATCAATATCGATGGTCACTTCTAAACCCAACTTACCGGCTAATTCACCCTCGGTCAGCTCAACGGTATTGACTGCTGAAATCAGGCTATAGCTACGAAATTGGCTATCAGGAAACAAACTTTTAATGTGGTCTAAATTCACGCGGCCACAGTAGAATTTAGGATCGTAATCCTGTGCCATCTGTTCGATATGTTCACGCTCAACGGGAAAACCATTGAGTGTCATCCCCTCAGCACAAGCAATCAGCTTTATCTGGCGCGTTTTTTTACCTTGCGACATAAATCAATCTCCATTTCTGACATAACTGTCATTTCGATAACGCCACTATCTCAATCATCTTCTTTTTGCTCAAAGAGTTACGGTTCTCATACGGCTATGAGAACCCATATTCATAGAGGGTTACGCGCGGGCGTGACAAAGTGACAGCATGATGAAAACAGACATTGACCCACGGCAAGAGGCCAAAGACCTTTATTGGCAGGCTTACAGTGTTTCGCAGATTGCAAAACGGCTGGGCTTAAGCATTCACACCATTTATTCATGGCGCCGGCGCGATAAATGGGATGAAGTTTCCCCGATTCATCGTGTCGCTGACCAAATTCACGTAAAAGTATTGCGCCTCATGGCCAAAGAGACCATGACCGCCCATGACTTTAAAACTGTGGATTTTTTTAACCGCCAGTTAGACCGCATTGAACGTCTAGAACTTAAAAAACAAATGGCGGTCAACACCAAAACAAAAGCCCCTAAAAACCACTTTACCCCTGAGCAAATCGAAAAACTGAAAACCTTGGTACTGGACAGCTTATTTGAGTATCAGCGCCAATGGTGGGAAGAACGTACGCAACGAAACCGCTTTATCCTTAAGTCACGGCAAATCGGGGCGACATGGTATTTTGCCCGCGAAGCCCTATTGACCGCATTAGAAACTGGCAATAACCAGATCTTTCTATCAGCCAGCCGCGCACAAGCCTTTCAGTTCAAACGTTTTATTCAATTGTTGGCACGTCAAGTGGGTGTTGAGCTCAAAGGCGGCGATGAAATTATTTTATCGAATGGCGCGATACTGTTTTTTCTGGGTACCGCTGCGGCGACAGCCCAGTCATACACGGGTGACCTCTACTTTGATGAGGTGTTCTGGGTATCACGTTTCTTGGAACTACGAAAAGTGGCCTCAGCGATGGCCACACAAACGGGATTACGCCGCACCTACTTTTCCACGCCATCCAGTGAAGATCACGAAGCCTATGAATTTTGGACAGGGGATTTTTATAACAAAGGCAAGCCCGAGAAAGAACGTAAAATCATTGAGCTATCCCATAAAATATTAAAACTCGGCCATTACTGCGGGGATAGTATGTGGCGGCAAATCGTGAATATCCATGATGCCATCGCGCGCGGCCTTAACCGTGTTAATTTGGATGAAATCAAAGAAGAAAACCCGCCCGACGATTTCCGTAATTTATACGAGTGTGAATTTGTTAAAAATGGTGAACGTGCATTCAGTTATGATGCCTTAATCAATTGTGGCGTGGATGGCTATAACAGTGATGTATGGCCAGACTGGAAACCTTACGCCCCGCGCCCGCTGGGTAATCGCCCTGTTTGGGTAGGTGCAGACCCAACCGGCACCGGTGATAATGGCGATGGTTTGGGGCTAGTGATTGCCTCACCACCGGCAGTCACTGGCGGGAAATTCCGCATTATTGAAACTATCCAGTTGCGCGGGATGGCCTTTGAAAAACAAGCCGAAGAAATCAAACGCATTACTCAGCGTTATAATGTGCAATCCATCACCATTGATGGTACCGGTGGTACCGGTGCCGCCGTACACGAGCTGGTCGTTAAATTCTTCCCTGCTGCCAATTTACTCAACTATTCGGCCCCTTTAAAACGCATGATGATCATGAAAATGCTCATGCTTATTCGCAATGGCCGCTTTGAATACGATGCAGGGTTACATAAACCACTGATTACCTCATTTATGACCATCAAGAAAGTGCAAGCCCCAAGTGGGATTATCACCTATGAATCTAGCCGAGTTCGCGGCATAGACCACGGCGACCTCGCATGGGCTGCAATGAATATTTTCTCTAACGAAGCTATATCCAGTGAAACTGGCGGCGCTGGCGCACAAGTTATGGAGTTTTAACAATGGAACAAGCAACAGAATTAGCAGCAACCGAAGAACAAACACAAAGCCCTGAATTTTGTTCATTTACGTTTGACCCGCCATCAATTGTCTCTGGCATTGGTGATTTGCTGGATTGCATGGAGTGTAACCACAATGGCCGCTGGTATGAAACCCCGATTGATTTTACTGGTATTGCTCGTTCGTTTACCTCGTCAGCTGCCTACCATCAATCACCGTTAGTGTTTAAACGTAATGTGATCACCAGTTGTTTTGAACCAACGCCGTATTTATCACGCCCTGACTTCACCACCTTAGCGCAGGATTTTGTAGTTTTTGGTAATGGCTACCTTGAAAAGCGCATTAACCGGCTCGGCGATATGCTGACATTAAAACCCTCCTTGGCTAAGTACACCCGCGCCGGTGTAAATGAGGGGCAATACTGGCAAGTGAAGAATTACCAAGATGCCTACGAATTCCGCAAAAATAGTATTATTCATTTGAAGAATCCGTGTATTCACCAAGAGATATACGGCGTTCCCGATTATTTGGCGGGGCTTATTTCCGCTAACTTGAATCATTCAGCTACCTTGTTTCGAACAAACTATTATGAGAATGGGAGTCACGCTGGTGTCATGGTGTATCTTTCCGCGGCATTGGCTGACGACAAGGCCGTCGAGTCATTAAAAAAATCACTCACCGAAGCGCGCAAAGGTAAGGCGTTTAAAAATATCTTTGTGTATGCCGCCAACGGTGGCAAGGATGGGATTCAAATACTGCCATTTTCACAAATCAGTGCCAAAGATGAGTTTGTCGGCATCAAGGACACCACCCGCGATGATTTGTTGGCCATGCACCGCATACCACCACAACTGATGGGGATCATTCCGCAAGGCTCGGGCAGTCTTGGTGATGTTGAAAAGGCCGCAATGGTGTTCTGGTTCAATGAGTTATTACCGTTGATGGAAAGCATGAAATCAATTAACGACATGCTAGGTGTTGAAGTGATCCGCTTTAAACAATATGCATTGCTGGATTTTTTAACCCAAGCCAAGAGCAAAGAACCCAATTACAAGTAACCTATCTCACCAAACGAACTAGGACGGCTTACACGCCGTTCTAGATTACAAACAACCCTCGCTTTGTTTTTCTTTTTATCTCGTGCGTACAGCCCCAGCACCCTCAAATTACCGACCTCTCGTGACTAATTTCACATTTCCCAGCGCAGTCACCATTACCCCCTTTGCGCGCGCTTGCTCCCCCGCCTCGCCCGCACACAAAAGGTGTGCTTTTTTGTGCAGTTGTGCCGATCACCAAAACCCGCACCAGTACAGGCACCGAATAGCAAATCGGTTAACGTTAAATTTGTGCAATTTGATACGAAATTGTGAGGTTATTTTAGGCAATAAAAAACCGCTAAAAAGCGGTTAGGTATTTATGCCTATGCCAAGAAATAACTAGCAATAAATTTACATTAATCTATAGGCATCTTGAGCTGGTAAACGCTCTTTAAAAGCAAGGTAATCATAAAAATCCCTAGTATAGGAAAATAAGCATTCACACACTTGCTCATGTTCTGTGGATCGCATTGCTAAATTAAGCATTCCATCCATTTTAGGGTGATGTTTTATTTGTGTGAGAAAATTAGAAAAGCCGAGTAGTTCAACGGACAAAAGCAACGCACTCTCAAAAGTAACAACAGAATTAATTAACCTTGCATGTACTGTTGCCACTATATTTTGATGTTGCATTACAGCTTTCAAGCACCGTTTATCACCAGTCATAAAAAGCGACTCTGGCTTTTCGACGCACGACGCTAACAATTGTTGCTCGCCTATATCGATATGAGGTATTTCTTCCAGTTCTCTGAGTAACTGTTCGTTCTTAATTTCATCAATAATACGAACATCATTTAGAAAACGCTCAACTCTTTCATAAATTTCTATTGTTCCGCACTTTCGTATAGCTTTTTCTGGACTTTTAGGAAGCAATTGAAACTTTGCAGTAGGGCTAACAAAAATATCGTTTGAATTTTCATTAAGAATATCAGGTAGATATTTAAGCAAATCGCACTGAGCTAGCTTTAGAATAACATCATTATCTGAAAGAACAATCACTCACCTATTCCCCACATAGTTTTTCTATGAGCTCTAAATCATCATCATTAATTACATCGTAATCAATTGATTCCATAAATGATTTTCTGACTACATCCTGATCAGTTGGTTCGTTCTTACAAACGATTTTTAGTGCGTTTGTCGCAACAGGCCAAAGATTTTTCATATAACCATAATTAAGGATGATATGAGTAGGGTCGGTTTGGTTACTATGCCCATATTCCTTAGCTGCTACAGCTAATTCCCTAGCATTCAGATTAAAACGAGAACCCATTTGCAGGTTTTCTTTTCCACTCAATATACCAAATGCGTAAGCGTTAGCCTCTGCCTCAAGAACATTTGTTGCTAGTGAGTCAATTTTTCTATCTACGAACACGCCGCCATTATTATCATTCACATGACCCATTGCGATATGGCCTAACTCATGGGCTAAATCAAACAACATATATCCATGTTTTCTAACCTGAGTAAGAACAATAACAGGTCGATTTAACACCCTCAGAGCAATACCAGCCATCTTTGTGCATTTTGGCGGAAAATTCTTCAAAAAAACAACAGGAATACCTACTGAGTGACAATACTCAACTAATACAGAGAGAGATACCCACGGATGATTTTTAAGAATCTGATCTCTAATAACAGGCCAGTCTAAATTAACCGACTCGTCGTAAGGAGTTTTAAAATTTTCAGCGGCAATTCTAGCGGCTGAATACGCAATCGCTGTTGCTACGTTTAAATCATCCTCACCAACATTAATTCTATGTTTAAAACGATGATTACCGCCTAAATTAAATACAGCTTGAGATGAATCATCCTTAAAACTATCGTGACAAATGCTGAATCTTTTAGACAAAAACAGACTGGCGAACTGTCTACCCGAAGGTGAATCAGCTAGTGCCTCATCCCACCAATCCGGTAACATTTTTTTTATGTACGGAAGCGTAAATCCTGCGCTTTTAACCTTTTCATATAAGTGACTCATTGGCTTAGTTGTCATAAGAGCCTCCTCGTTAGTTCCATATCGGTACTAAAATCCAGTTTCGAATATTCAGTAAACAAAATAGCTGAGTTACTTGATTAAAGTTGCTCAGCTATTTACATTATTTTTATTATGTTGTTATTAATATTATAACCTTTATGGCTTATTTTTACACCACAATCTTCACAAACTCCAATATTTTCACCTTATTATTGCGCTTTTTTTCTCCGGATCACAATATATTGTGTCTTCGAGCTAATATCACCCATAAATGACAGATAATAATTAATTACCCCCTATCAATTTTGTGATTCGCGCCAATGTATCAGCGCACCGTTGTTTATACTTCCGAATCCTAGCCTCATTTTGGGCTGCTATTTCTTGTTTTCTTTGTTCTTTTCCATCTTCTGTTAATTCTAACCTCAGCCGTTCCCCGTCTAATTTCAGATAATAGTTACCGTCGCTAACTCCCATGCCTTTAGCAAACATGGTTTCAACGTGGGGAATATCGAAATCAATACCGACCTCATTGGCAAAAGTGACTATTTCGGACTGAATTTCTTTATCACTCTCGCTTAATTCAATTTTTGATATCTCCCTTTGCTGATTACCCTGTGATATTTCGCTGCCTACGGCGTTATTAGCGTCTGTTTCTATAAATGCGAAACCGTATTCCTTAATGTTGCATACTTCACCTGAACCCTGTTCAGGCTCGTAAAATTGCACATCTGACAGATTGGATGTGATCCGCGATCTACAGTTATTGACAGGACTCCGAGGCGCTCCGCTGTCGCTTCTTAAAAGATTAAGGTCAACGTCAACGGCGCTTTTCTTGACGATTTGATACTTTCTGTCGCGCGTTTTAATGACTGGGGCGCCGGCTTTTAATTGGTTGTAGATACCAACAACTTTCTGAACATCTTCACCGTAAACATTTACGTCACTGACTTCACGGGCAACACGTATTGTTTCTTCACGCCGGCGAATACATGGGCCACCTTGTGACATAACATATTCAAAGAAATCACCGCTATCTGCTGCCGCACGTACGCGCTCTGCAACTTCACCAAGCTGATCAGCAATAGAAACACCACGCAAACAAGAACGGCGACACTCTCGATAAGCGCCTTTTGATGGGAGTTTATAGAAATGAAATTGTGGTATACGCCAAGTTGAAGCCCACGCGGTAACTGCCGCCGCCATGCTTTTTAAATCTTTGCCGGTTTCGTGGTCTATCTCACCATCAAGCGCGTAACCATCAATGTTTTTAGCAATATATTTTGCGATATAGCCTACTGCACCACCGCGATTCATGTGTTTACATTCAAAACGGTATTTATGCGCGCCGGCCTCGTCACCATCTTCTTTTAATGCGCGTTTGCGCATGATCTCAATGGCTTTTGCCCGACTTGCTTTATCAACAAATAACAACATGTGCCAATGCGGTGTTCCGTCATGATGCGGCTCGACAACCCGAACACCATAAACATTAATGTTATTGTCATTAAATGCCGAACGAATACGCGACCAAACTTTGACTAAGTACTGTTGCCCGTCCTTTGGTGTATAGGCCTCATTTTTCCATTTGCTGTTAAGTACTGCGATCACGTCTTTTTTGCGTTTACGTAGCTTTGTTGGGTGGTATTTTGACGGGCAAGTCATGGTAATAAACATACCAATATCACCACGTTCTTTCGCTACGCGTTCAATCCCCGCCATTTGAGCCATAAGCTCCATGCGGCGAATTTCAGGGTTTGAAACACTTGCCATGACCTTATCGAACAGATCAAAACGTTCTCCGGTTTCAACATCCTGAATATCCATGCCTTGCAAGTATTGCATATTAGATAAACGCTGCGCTTGCACTGCGCGAATAGCTTGTTTACTCGCATATGGATTGCGATTTTGGCAAACATCCATATTGGCAATCATTAAGGCTTCTAGCCATTGAGTACGGTGGGCTTTTAACTTTCGGCACCAAAAGTCTGCATTAACCAAGCGCTGTACAGCCGCTATCACTTTTCGAATTTCTAGATTTTGTTTACCTTTGCCTTTTTTGCGATTTTTCAAAACTCGGCAGTAGGCTTTATAATGAAGCGGTGCAATATGTAACCCTTTCACCAACTCTGCCAAACGCCCGTAAATTTCTGTTTGTACTGAATCTTGATAGATAACTTCACGATCACCGTTATTCTGTTCTGTAAACTTATCGCAATAGACTTCATACAAATTAGAGAAGCCGACAGCAATAATTTCAGCCAACTTTTTCACCGATTTATCATTCAAATCAAACAACCGGTTATATTGGCTAACATCAGGTGATAAACGAGTTGATATTGTTAATAATGCTTTTGTTTCAATTTCATAACGTGCATTGATAACAAGCAATCTTTGCCATATCTGCTCATGAAAACGGTAATATAAAAAGTCGTAGGCTTTACGTAGCCCATTTTCTTTTAATAAGTTGTCATAGTGTTTTTGATAGCGATAGCGCAGAACGCGCGGCAAGGTTTGAATATCACTTAAAATCGCTTGCCCCTGAACAATTTGCTCACGGGTAAGCGGTCTTTCTATATCGGATTTATAGTAATCATTATCTTTTGGCTTATTCCACGGATAAGGAAATACCATATCCGTGGTATAAGTCAGCGGTAACGTGGTGAAATCTAATACCTTAGACATTAAGCGCCCCGCCTAATGTTTCAGGTCTTAAAAGATTAATCGCAGTTTCACACCGACGAGAAATGACATCTACCGCCTCACGATAAACATCTAGTGTTTTAATGCCTCGCCCTTTAACGTTTTGAACATGATAAGAAACTAAATCAATTGCCAGCATCCACGGATCGGAATGACAGCAAACGAGGCTATAACAACGAGTACGACGGTTATATGACAACAACCGCCAGATAATTTTATTGTTTTCAGTATCAACATGTCGCTGAATAGCAAAGCGTGTGCCGCTAATATAAACGCCATTAATGGGATCAAGCATCATTACTTAACCCCCTCTAAAACAGCGATAATTTCTTTTGCTGCTTTACGATTGCCATTTGCCGCGATTGTGCGCGGCGCTTCTATTTCATGAATAGTGAAACCAAGGTCAGCGTAAAGCGATTTTGCAAGCACAGAATTAGAAACAGTGATCGGATTGCCTTGGCTATCATTAATATCTTTTAATGCAATCGCTAACGCTTCATGGTCAGCATTGGTAAAGCCGGCAGTATGATATTGAGTGAAGCTATCGCGCCCGCCCATGTATGGCGGATCACAATAGATACCGTCATTACCTTCAACTAATGAAAGTGTGTCCTGCCACTCTAGTTTTGCGATAACAGCATTTGTCGCCTTTTTGCCGAAAGCGATAATTTCTCTTTCTGGAAAATAAGGTTTCTTATATTTACCAAAAGGTACATTGAAATCACCTTTAGAGTTATAACGACAAAGTCCGTTATAACAATGACGATTTAAATAAAAAAACAAACTAGCTAGTTCTAATGGTGCGGGTTTCTCAATATAAGGCAGAGCAAATTTAAGAATATTAAACATATTCCTTGAATAGTAATATGACCATTCGTTGTTGTTACCATCAAAAGATTCTTTAGCATCTGCAATAAATAATTGTGGTGATTCAACTATCTGA